>JBHIWH010000001.1:0-499645 GCA_041987545.1 Phycisphaerales bacterium
CCGAGGTAGTGGCCGACCTCGTGGGTGGCGGTGCGTCCGAGGTGGAAGGGCTGGAGGGGTGAGTTGCGGCCGAAGGCGGAGTAGAGGCAGACGACGCGGTCGGAGTTTGAGCCGACGATGCCGCCCTGGGGCAGGTCGGGGACGTAGCCGAGGGCGCCGGAGGCGGTGTTGGTGTAGATGTTGAGGTAGCGGTCGGTGTCCCAGGCGAGGGAGTTCCAGTACGAGCCGGAGTCGTTGAACCAGGTGTTGTTGGTGGAGTACGTGATGCCGCTGGTGGGGTCGCCGTCGGGGTCCTCGTCGGCGAGGAAGAACTCGATCTGGCAGTCGGTCCCGTTGGCGCCGTTGGTCCCGGCGATGGCCTTGAAGTCCTCGTTGAGGATGTCGATCTGGGAGCGGACGGCGTCCTCGGAGAGGAAGCCGGTCCCGGACGAGTTCTGGATGACGTGGACGACGACGGGGATGCGGTAGAGCTCGACGGCGGGGCTGTAGATCGGGTCGGGGTTGGTGGAGGCGAAGGAGCAGTCGCCCGGGCTGGCGCCGCGTAGAGCGAGACCCGGGCGGTCGATCTGGACTCCCGAGACGGAGGCGGCGCAGCGGGCGGCGTCGGTCTCGAAGTACCCGGAGGCGGCCAGGTCGGCCCATGAGTGATACGTCGTGTCGCCCACGATGATGGTCGAGTCGTCGACGACCTGGAAGCGGTCGGGCTCGGCGGCGCACGCGAGTGTCGCGGCGAGCGCGATGGCGGCGGCGGCGGTCTTGATCACGGTGTGTCCTTGGTCGTGGTGTGGGTGGCTCGGTCGCTCAAGACAAACGCGTTACGGGCACCCGGCGCCGAAGGCGGCGAGGAACGCCAGGACGTCGGAGAAGTCGAGGGCGCCGATCGGCTCGGCGAGGTCGGCCTCGGGCTCGGCGGCGGCGAAGGCGGCGAGGAAGGCGGTGACGTCTGAGAAGTCGAGGGCGCCGAAGGGCTCGGCGAGGTCGGCCGCGGAGCAGGGCGGCTCGCCCTGGTCGTGGGAGATGAAGATGCTGGCGAGGGGCGTCTTGGAGAGGTTGGGCCCGGAGAAGGAGGCGATGAGGCCCGCGCCGCCGCCGTTCTCGAAGAACTCGATGCGGACCAGGTGCCATCCGGCCTGGAGGGCGATCTGCCCGGAGCGTTCCTGCATGCCGTGGAGCCCGTCGTTGTTGACGACGGCCTGCTCACCGATGTAGAGGCGGGAACCGTCGTCGGAGTTGGTGTAGAAGGTGTAGAGCCCGGGGCTGACGACCTGGACGTGCCCGGTGAGGACGGCGCCGACCTGGTCGGCGCGGCCGGAGGTGATGAAGTCCCCGCCGGTGGACTCGTGGTTCACGTGCGTGACGACGTCGGAGGCGTAGGGGGTGAGGGCGTCGAAGTCGGGCAGGACGCTGGGGCTGGAGAGCTCGTAGTAGTCGATCTTGAGCCCGGCGGCGGGGTTGTTGCGGGGGTCGGGGGCGCGGAGGGGCGCGATGTCGATGCCGACGAACGCGGAGGGGCCCGCGGTGAGCTGGTAGGAGAAAGAGTCGAAGCCGGAGAATCCGGAGGGGGCGGTGTACCGGAGGAGGTCGCGGCCGCCGGGGCCGGCGTCCTCGAGGAGGGTGATCGCGCCGCCGACGCCGGTCGAGGCGTCGAAGGAGGCGAGGTCGACGGGGTCGCAGGAGGCGGTGGCGTCGTTGGCGAGGACGTCGATGTCAACGGAGGCGCCCTCGAAGGTGATGGCGGAGTCGGCAATGGCGTTGACGCCCGAGGTGTAGAGGTCGCAGCCGTCGGCCTCGATGGCGTCGAGGTAGGCGACGACGGTGTCCTGCACGCGTGGGTGGAACTGGAGGACGATGTTGCCCAGCCCGCCGGCGCAGGTGTGGCAGTAGGACATGATGGTGCCGCCGAAGGCCGCGGAGCAGTCGCCGTTTCCGCAGCCGTCGATGACGGGGGTGTAGGAGTCGTGGGTGTGCCCGGTGCCGAAGTTGTGGCCGAGCTCGTGGCTGGCGACGACGAGGTCCCAGTTTCCGTTGTGGTGGTCGGCGAGGGGATAGGGGAACGAGCCGCCGAGGTGGGCCGAGACGCCGTAGCCCCACTGGTCGGAGCAGATGACGGAGAGGTAGGCGACGCCGCCGTAGCCGACGTCGGTGCGTCCGGTGAGGTAGTGGACGACCTGGCGGTCGACGGCGCCCATGGCGGAGCGCCAGTGGTCGCGGACAAGGATGAGTGGGTCGCCGGCGCTCGGGTCGTAGGGGTCGGAGTTGGAGTCCCAGACGCGGAGGAACGAGAGGGCGAGCCGGACACCGAAGTCGCGCTGGTAGAGCTCGGAGATGGCGCCGAGGAGGGAGACGGAGTAGGCGGCGGCGGCGGCGGAGTTGCCGCCGAAGAGGCGCTGGGTGTACTCCCAGTCTGTCTCGATGGCGATGCCGGCGATGCGGCACTCGGTGGCGCCGCCGCGGGCGCCGGGCGCGGGCTCGATGGTGGGGCCGAAGGGGGCGAGGTCGGCGTCGGCGGGGTTGAAGCCGCAGAACTCGTTGACGTCGGCGGCGGGATCGACGACGTCGGCGGCGTTGGCGATCATGGTGGCGGCGGCGACGTCCTTGCCCGGGGCGACGGGGCCCGAGGAGATGACGTAGACCCCGCCGTCGTGGTGGACGAAGCCGTTGGTCGCCCATGGGGAGAGGGCGACGTAGGCGATGCTGTCGGCGTGGCCGGCGACGGCGCCGGAGAGGATGACGAGCTCGGACAGGTCGAGGGGGCGCTCGCCGTGCTCGTCGCCGACGACGATCTGCGCGTCGGGGGCGAGCACGTGGGTGCGCTCGAGGTGCAGGTCGATCGACTCGCCCGAGGGGAGCGTGACGCTCTGGATGTCCACGCTGGCGCCGACGGCGACGGCGCGGAGCGCGTCGTGGTCGAGCCGGTCGCCGAGGTTGGCGGCGGGGGCCAGCTCGGGGCCGGCGGCCAGGGTGGTGGGGGAAGCGGCGAGCGCCACGCCGAGCGTGGCGATGAAGGTGAGCGATCGACGAGCCATGGGCACGCGTCCTTTACAGAAGCTGGGTTGGCGAGAACGTGAGACGACCCTGAGCGGCGGATGAGGGGGCGGAACGCCCGCGTGCCGCGTTGACACCGGCGATTCGGACGTTGGGGGCGTCCGGTTCGCCTGTTCGTGGGCTTTCTCGCCGCTCGATTCGGTATGTGATCGGGTTATTCGTCGTCGAAGCCGACGGAGGCGACGGTGAGGTCGTCGCCGAGGGCGTCGGTCTTGGCGTGGGCGCGGACGGCGTCGACGAGGCGGTCCACGTCCTGCTCGGCCGAGGGCGAGGCGGCGATGGTCTCGAGGACGCGGGCGAGGGCGAAGAACTCGCCGGCGGGGTCGGGCTGCTCGACGGCGCCGTCGGAGAACAGGACGACGCGGGCGCCGGGCGCGAGCTGGAGGGTGTCGGCGGTGTACTCGGCGCCCTCGATGACGCCGATGGGCAGGCCGCCGTCGGATCGGATGGGCGCGGGCTGGGCGTCGGTCGGGCGGTGGAGGCAGTGGCCGTGCCCGGCGTCGACGAAGTGGACGGCGCGGGCGCGGGGGTCGAAGACGCCGAGCCAGAGCGAGATGAACTGCCCGCCCGAGAGCCTGGGAGCGATGGCGGCGTTGACGTCGGAGACGGCCTCGGCGGGGTCGCTGGTTCTGCGGAGGACGAGGTCGAGGTGCGTCTGCACCATGGCCATGAGCATGGCGGCGCCGGCGCCCTTGCCCGAGACGTCGCCCAGGAAGATCGCGACGCGGCCGTCGGCGGTGGGCGTGACGCCGAAGAGGTCGCCGGCGACGATGCGGCCCGGGACGGTGTTCATCGCGTAGCGGACGCCGTCGATGACGCCGGCGGTGGGCGGGAGCATGAGGCGCTGGGCCTCGCGGGCGGCGCGGAGGTCGCTCTCCATGGTGGCGCGCTTGCGCTCGGTCTCGACGCGCTTGATGTTGGCGATGGCCAGGCCCGCGAGTCGTGAGAGGGCGAGGCAGAAGGCGGTGGCGTCGGCCGAGACGCGGCGCTCGGCGTCGCGGGCGTCGAGGTAGAGGCAGGCCTCGACGGCCGAGCCGAGGGTGATGGGCAGGCAGGTGGCCGAGTGGATGCCGAGGGCGAGGATGGAGTGCGAGTCGCTGGCGGTGCCCGGGTCGCCCTCGAGGCGGACGATGCGGCCCTCGGAGGCGCCCTCGATGAGCGAGCGGCTGAGCTGGAGCGGCTCGTTCGCGGCCTGCGTGGGGACGCGCGAGGCGAGGATCTCGACGTCGCCCGTCGAGCCGAGCGGGCGGACGAGGGCGGCGCGGGCGTAGCCGGCGCCGGCGCGGCAGGCGTCGAGGACGACCTCGGCGAGGGCCTCGACGCTGGAAGCGGCGCTGATGGAGGCGGCGCAATCGATGAGCAGGTCGAGGCGTTGCTGGGCGATGCCGCCGAGCTCGGTGTCGGGGACGGCGCGGACGCGGGAGGAGGCGCCGACGCGGTCGTCCTGGATCGTGGTGATCGTGCTGCCGGGGGTCTCGCTCGTGCGGGCGCGGAAGGTCCAGGGCCCGATGCGGACCAGATCGCCGACGTCGAGGGGCGTGGGGTCGCCCGGCTCGAGGCGGGCGGAGTTGACGTAGGTGCCCTGCTTGGAGGTGAGGTCCACGATCACCCAGGAGCCGGAGACTCGGGAGAGGCGCGCGTGCATGCGCGAGACGCTGGGGTCGTCGAGGACGACGTCGGCGCGCGCGGAGCGGCCGAGCGTGATCGAGCGGGCCTCGTCGAGGGCGATGGGCTCGGCGTCGGGCCCGGACAGGGGCTCGAGACGGAGCGGGGACGCGGGGCTGGCGGCGTGCTCAACCATGCGCCGGAGCGTAGCGCGGCCGGGCCTGGGGCCGGGCGAGCGCCGGGGCTCGGCGGGGCGGGGGGGGGGGGGGGCGGGGGGCGGGGGGGGGGGGGGTTGGGGGGGGGGGGCGGGGCGGGGGTTGGGGGGGGGGGGGGGCGACGGCGGGCTCGGCGTGGCGGATGTCGTAGGGGTGGGGGAGTGGTGCGAGCTTGCTCTTGGCCCGGCGCTCGTTTTGCTCGGCGAGGGCCTGGTCGAAGTCCTCGACGGGGATGGGCTCGGTCGCGCCCGAGGCGTCGAGCACCCAGATGTTGCCGTCGATGCCCTCGGCGCCCGGGTTCGCGTCCGGGTCGGGCGAGATGATGGCGACCCAGAGGCGTTGGTCGCTGCGGAAGTCCATGCCGTGGTAGGTGAGGACGAGGTCGCCCAGGCGGTGGGCGGTGACGTCGTCGGGCAGTGCGTCGGCGGCGGCCTGGGCGATGGCCAGCTGCTCGGCCGGTGGCATGGCCTGGAAGTCTGAGAGGTCGCCGTCGGCGACCGGGACGTCGAAGATGGACGTGAGCGAGGAGGGGTGGATGACCTCGGAGGCGGTGATGCGCCCATCGGCGACGAGGGTGAGCGCGTGGACGGTGGGATCGTCGACGCCCAGGCCGTCGGCCATGAGGGCGGCGTGGACGCGGGTGAGCGCGACCTGGGTCTGGATCGCGGAGAAGCTCGTGTTCATGCCGGCGCCGGCCAGCGACATGGCCCAGGCGACGAAGGCGGCGTAGGCGGCGACGAATGCGACGACGGTGAGGACGGGTGTGATGAGCGTGGCGGTGACGGCGCGCCACGCGGCGACGCCCTGGAGGTCCTTGAGGGTGATGCCGGCGACGATGGGCCACCAGAGCCAGCTGATGTTGTTGACGCAGGGGATGAGGTTGGTGACGTAGGCGCCCGAGGTGTAGAGGATGGAGAGGGCGGTGGCGTGCATGGGTCGCGGGGCGCCGCCGGTGATCTTGAGGAAGAGGTGGGTGATCCCGATCCAGATCGCGACGAAGAGGAGCGCGACGCCGTAGAACACGCCGAAGAACGCGACCATGATCGCGAGCGTGCCGAGCATGATGGCGGTGTTCATCCCGCCGCCGCCGCCACCCCCGCCGGCGAAGGAGAGGAGCATCATGAGCAGCATGAAGAGCGTGTAGAGGCCGCCGCCGATGCCGAAGACGAGCAGGTGGTTGAACGCGGCGAACTTCCAGGCGGCGCCGAGGCCCGCGTCGGGCGGTGTGCAGCGCGCGAGCTTGACGGGGTTGAACATGCCCATGAAGGTCGTGCGCCACCAGCCGCGCCAGAAGCCGATTTGCTTGCGGTCGATCCAGGGCTGGCGGTCGAGGACGACGGAGTCGGGGTCGACACCCTCGGCCGGGCGGAGGGTCATCCAGTCCATGCCGATGTGCTTGCCGCAGGAGACGCAATCGAAGGCGCGGGGGTCGAGGTGGCCCTTGGGGTCGGAGCCGTAGTACGCCTGCTTGCAGTGCGGGCAGAGGAACTGGACGGCGCCGCGCCTGAGGGTGAAGTCGGAGGGCAGGAAGGGCTCGCCGCACTCGGGGCAGGGGCCGGGCGGGAGGTTCCAGAGCTGGTAGTCGCACTGGCGGCAGCGCATGGGGGTGAGCGTACCGCGCGCGGGGGTGTTGGCGGCGGGCTAGTCGTCGCGCGTCGGGGCTCGCTCGAGGGTGGCGAGGCGGAGGTAGGTCAGGTCGCCGCGGGCCTCGGCGATGCCGGTGACGCGGACGGGCTCGCCGGCGAGGGCGAAGCGTGCGGGGTCGAGGGGGTCGCCGTTGCGTTCGAGGAGGAGGTGGTATCGGGGCGAGCCGTCGGCGGCGCGGGAGACGAGCATGGGGGGGATGCCACCCTCGAGGCAGAGGATGGCGCAGGCCTTGTGGGCTTTGCCGTCGCCGGGCTTCATGGCGCCGAGGTAGCACTTGGCGTCGAGGATCTCGCCGCGGGTGTCGATGACGCCGAGGACGGTGGGCGTCGTCGATGGCGCCGATTTGGGTGGATTCGAGTCGATCGCGGCGACGGGAGGGTCGGCGCCGGGCGCGTCGTCGAGTTCGATCATGCGGCGGCCGTCGCGTTCCAGGAGTCGTCCGCGCACGGTAAGGAGCGGCGCATCGGCCCACTGCTGAGCGATGTCGGCGGCGCCGAGCTTGCCCATGCGGACGAGCAGGTACGAGCCGGCGTCCTCGCCCGCGGCGACGTGGAGGACTGGGTATGGCTCCATCGTGATCGTGCCGCTCCAGGACGAGGGCTCGCCCGTCTGCCAGGTCGCGTCGCCCGGGTCGCGCTGGGTGAGGGCGATGGCCGCGCCCGAGGCGAGCATCACGAAGAGCGTGAGCGGGAGCGCGAGGCGGAGGAAGCGGCGGTGCGATCGGGGCATCGCCATGTACCCGACGTAGAAGTCGTCGCGCTCAGGCATCGGCTTGCTCCGGTGAGTGGGCGCACACGCGGGCGGGCTCGACGGGCGTGCCCGGGGCGAGCGGCTCGGGGTTGACCTGGACGCGGCCGTCGGCGATGCGGACCTGGTAGGTGGGGAGCTTCTCGGTGTAGGGGGGTGGGGACTGGCCCTTGGCGGGGATGTACTGGTAGCCGTGCCAGGGGCAGGTGGCGCAGCCGTCGACGATCTTGCCCTCGTGCATCGGGCCGCCTTGGTGGGCGCAGACGCCGGAGATGGCGCTGACGCACTCGCCGGCGTCGTCGCGGTATCGGAAGACGGCGATCGGTGGGGCGTCGCCGACGCGGACCGGGCGGGCGCGGTCGATCGGGATGTCCGCGGTCGCGCAGACGTCGATCCACTTGCCATCCTCGCGGGCCATGTCGCGGTCTTGCGCGAGCGCTTTGGCGCCGGCGGCGATGTGCAGCGTGC
The DNA here is from genome assembly GCA_041987545.1 of Phycisphaerales bacterium. Taxonomy (GTDB): domain Bacteria; phylum Planctomycetota; class Phycisphaerae; order Phycisphaerales; family UBA1924; genus JAJRXR01. The sequence continues at coordinate 7,728 of JBHIWH010000001.1, forward strand.
CGACGACGCCGACGCTGGCGACGAGGAGGACCGGGTAGAGGAGCGAGCGCTCTGATTGGAGCGGTCCCAGGACGATGTGCAGGACGAGGGCGGCGTAGGCGGCGTAGACGAGCATGTGCAGCGTCTTCCACCAGCGGGGCGAGAGGTTCTTGAGCCAGAAGTCGTGGCTGGTGGCGGCCATGAAGAAGAGGACGAGCAGGGCGGCCAGCCCCAGGAGTTCGAACGGGAAGGCGGAGATGGAGGTCAGGGCGTCGGGGCGATCGAGGAGGGCGAGGATGGGGTTGGCGGTCCCGAAGCCGCCGTAGAAGAGGATGGCGAGGGCGGCGTGGGCCAGGCCGAGCATGAACAGGGAGACGCCGAGATGGCGGCGGTTGTAGAGGAGGGGGGCGGCGCGGGGATCGAGGCGGGCGAGCGGGCCGATGCAGAGGGCGATGGTGAGGAGGATGAAGGCGGCCGTGCCGAGAGCGCGCAAGAGGAGGATGGGGACGACGATCTCGGCGGGCGGCTGGTGGGTGATCATCGAGACGCCGACGAAGGCGGCGATGTAGGCGAGGATGGCGCTCCAGAGGACGAGGTCGTAGCGGCGCTTGTGCGCGTTCCACTGGACGGTGACGTAGCTCGCGCTCATGGGGTGGCGCTCCCCGGGCTCTGGTCGGCGGGCGGGGCGAGGGGCGCGGGGGCGGCGAGGAGCAGCGCGATCGCGGCGACGACGAGCGTCGGCGCCAGGACGAGCCAGACGAGGAAGTGTCCATTGCGTTGGGCGCGGGTCATGCGGAGGCCCCCTCGTCCCGGGCTCGTCGCCACTTCAGGGCGAGCACGGGCCAGAGGGCGGCGACGCCGGGGGCGATGAGGACTCGGAAGAGCGGCGACGAGCCCCGGGCGGCGGGGTCGATCCGCGAGAGCCCCCGGGCGAGGAACGGGATCGCGAACAGGACGCCCAGCGCGAGATACGCCCCGAGGACCGAGAGAATGAGCGCGATCGGCGACAAGTCGTTGGCTCCGGGTCGCCCGGGCGGGAAACGGGCGCGAGAATAGCACGATGAGCGAGCACCCACGCGAGGCGGGCGCCCCGGCGCTGTCTATACAGGGATTGCGGTTCGGGTATTCCGCGGGCGGCGGGGACGTCGTGCGGATCGACGGGCTGGAGGTTGCGCGGGGTGAGCAGGTGGTCGTCGTCGGGAGTTCGGGCTCGGGCAAGAGCACGCTGCTGCACCTGATCGCGGGCGTGCTGGACCCGACGGCCGGGACGGTGCTCGTCTCGGGCCGGGACATCCACGCCCTGAAGGGCGCCCGGCGCGACGCGTTCCGCGGGCGCCAGATCGGGATGATCTTCCAGAGCTTCAACCTGCTGCACGGGTTCACGGCCCTGGAGAACGTCGAGGTCGCGATGATGTTCTCGACGATGCCCAGGGGCGAGCACTCGGCGCGGGCGCGGGAGCTGCTCGGGCGCCTCGGCATCGACCGGCTCGACGCGCGGCCCGAGGAGCTGAGCGTGGGTCAGCAGCAGCGGGTCGCGGTGGCGCGGGCGCTGGCGTGCGGGCCCGCGCTGGTGCTGGCCGACGAGCCGACGGCGAGCCTGGACCCGGCAAACTCGGAGATCGCGATCGGTCTGATCCGGGAGGCGTGCGGCGAGCAGGGGGCGGCGCTGGTGTGTGTGAGCCACGACCCGGCGGTGGCGGGGGTGTTCGAGCGGCGGGTCGAGCTGGACGCCGTGACGGCGGGGTAAGGGAGGATTCGTGGCGGTCAGCGACTGGACGATCGTGCGGCGGAGCGTGACGGGGCGGATGTTCTCGAGCGTGACGACGGTGCTCATGGTGGGCGTCGCCGTCGGGCTGATGCTGACGCTGGTGTCGATGCGTGAGTCGGGGCGGCGCGCGTTCGAGCGCGGCAGCGGCGACATGCACATGCTCGTCAGCAACGACTCGAGCCCGATGGTGTCTGTCCTGAATGGGATCTTCTACGCCAACGCGCCGTCCAACTTCATCCCGTGGGGGACGTACGAGCGGCTGCGGGCGCAGTACCCGTTCGAGTACGCGGTGCCGACGCAGCTGGGCGACTCGTTCCGCGGGCGCCCGGTGCTGGCGACGACGCCGGAGTTCTTCACGGCCTTCGAGCCGGACGCGGGTCGGGCGTGGCGGCTGGCCGAGGGCGGGTTCTTCGATGGGCCCTTCCAGGTCGTGCTGGGCGCCGAAGCGGCTCGGGGGACGGGGCTGGGCGTGGGTGACAGGCTGAACGTGTTCCACGGCGCCGCCCGGGACCCTGAGTCGCACGTACACGACGAGTACGACTACGAGGTGGTCGGCGTGCTCGCGGCGACGGGTGGGCCGCACGACCGGGCGCTATTCACCGACCTGACGAGCGCGTGGATCCTGCACGCGCACGATCGGCGCGTGCGCGAGATGGGCTCGGACGTCGCGCTGACGACCGAGGCGGACCTGACGGACGCGGACCGGAAGATCACGGGGATCTACGGCAAGCTGCTGTCGCGCGGCGAGGGCGCGCCGGCGGCGTTGCCCCAGGTGATGAACCGCCTGCGGATGCAGGAGGGGCTGACGGTGGCCCAGCCCCGGGGCGAGATCCAGAGGCTGTTCGGGATCGTGTCGAACATCGATCAGGTCTTGCTGGGGATGGCGGCGGTGGTGATGATCTCGAGCGCGGCGGCGATCATGCTGACGCTGTACAACGCGATGGAGCAGCGGCGGCGGCAGGTCGCGGTGCTGCGCGTGCTGGGGGCGAGCAGGCGGCGGATCTTCGGGCTGGTGATGACCGAGAGTGCGCTCTTGGGCGCGCTGGGCGGGCTGGTCGGGATCGGGCTGGCGTGGGTCGGGGGGCAGGTGGTGGCGGCGGTGATGTGGGCGCGGCTGGGGCTGGTGATCGAGGCGTCGCTCGAGCCCCGGATCGCGATGGCCGTCGCGCTGGGGGCCGTGGCCCTGGCGGCCCTGGCGGGGGTCGCGCCCGCGATCGCGGGGTACCGAACGAGCGTGGCGCGGAATCTGCGGCCGATCGGGTGATGTCCGGGCGGATTGTGGGCACAATTGGGGCGTGGCGCCGGTACAGACCGGCTGAAGGAGGCCTCGATGCGGGTGTTCTGGGCGATCATCGGTGTGCTGGTGCTGGTCACGGGCGGGCTGTTCGTGCTGGGTGGCGACTCGGGCGGGGGCGAGGTCGCCGAGCCTGGAGCGAGCGCGGGGTCGGCGGCGCTGCCGATGCGGCTCGACCGGCGCGGCGGCGAGGAGTCGGATGACCAACAGAGCGAAGTCGCCGAGGCGCCGGGCGAGGGCGACGGGGCCGACGAGCAGGTGGTCGTCTCGACGGCGGACCCGGAGATCCGGGAGGCCGAGTCGGTCGAGGCGGGGCTGGCGGAGATGGGCATCGAGATCGTCGAGGCGCCGACGCAAGGCGAAGGCGCGGCGGCCGTCGAGACCCCCGCGCCCGAACTGGCGGAACAGGCGGAGAACGCGGACACGCGCGACGGCGAGCAGGTCGTGCTCGATGCGATCGCGTCTCAGGCGGCGGGCGGGGCCGAGACAGGATCGGAGGACGGTGAGGAGATCGACAGCGGCTGGCTCGTGAGCGAGTCTGACGACGCCGCGGATCGCGCGGAGACCGAGGCGCCCGTCGCGGATGGGGACACAGATGCGGGCCCGCATGCCGGCGTGGGCGCCGAGGTGATCGAGGACGCGGGGGCCGAGCTCGCCGACTCGTCAGCCGAGGACACGAACGAAGACTCGCCGGGCGATGTCCCGGCCGAGTCATCCGGCGAGGTCGCGGACGCCGAGGGCAAGGACGCGGCGCCGACGGTCGAGACGGCCGACCCCGTGGCGGGGGGCGGGGGCCCGCTGGGCCAGATCGGGGACGCGGTCAAGCAGGCGGCGGTCAAGGCGCCGGCCGGGCCCGAGGGCACGGTGGAGCGGCGCGAGGACGGGAGCCTGCTGGTCAACGGGTCGGTGGTGGTGAAGGGCGCGGGGACGGAGGCGTCGCCCTACGAGGTGCCGTGGGACCTGTTCGTGTCGGCCAGCCGCTCGTACGCGCCGGAGAAGGGCAAGGAGCTGCTGCCGGCGTGGGCCGCGGAGCTGGACGGGAAGTGGGTTCGCGTGCGGGGGTACCTGCTGCTGCCGGTGATGGCCGTGGACACGAAGGAGCTGCTGGTGATGCTGAACCAGTGGGACGGGTGCTGCATCGGCGTGCCGCCCTCGCCGTACGACGCGGCGGAGGTCCGGCTCAAGACGTCGGTGGACCAGTCGGTGGGCGGCGGCGGCTTCGTGAACTACGGCACGATCAAGGGCAAGCTCGACGTCGATCCGTACATCGTGGGCGGGTGGCTGCTGGGGCTGTACGTGATCGAGGGCGCCGAGGTCGAGGTGGGGAGCGGGACGAAGGGGACCTGAGCGTTCCCTCGTTTATCGCCCGCGCTCAGGCCGGGACCGGCGCCGCGGCGTTGATGATCAGCTCGGCGGCCTCGCGGGCCAGGCGGCCCGTGTCGGCGCAGGCGGAGCGTCCGCCCTCGACCTCGTCGAGGACGTGGGCGCGGGCCGTCATCCCCTCGAAGAGGATGTGCAGCTGGTGGGCGACGCACGCGGCGTCTTTGAGGTTCGCCTCGCGGCACTGCTCGAGGAGGTACGCCGCGATCAGGCGGTTGTGCTCGCAGGCGATGCGTCGGATCGCGCAATCGGGGTCGGTGAACTCCGACGAGGCGTTGAGGAACATGCACCCGGTGAAGCCCTCGGAGGCGCAGAACTCGGCGTTGTAGTCAAAGGCGGCCAGGATCCGCCCCTTCGGGTCCGAGGCATGGGCCTCGACGTGCTTGTGCATGCCGTTGCGGTAGATCTCGTCGCGTCGGCGGAGGGCGGCGACGATCAGCTCGTCCTTGGACGAGAAGTGGTTGTAGAGGGTCATGCGGCTGACGCCGGCCTCGCGGAGGACCTTCTCGATCCCCGTCGCGTTGAAGCCCTCGCGGTGGAAGACTCGCATCGCGGCGTCGACGAGATCCTCGCGGCGGCTGGGTGGCATGGCGGTCCTCCTTTCGGGCCGATCGTCGAACGTTATATATACTGAACGTTCCGTCTCATTGTTCGGTTGAAATCGTCCTTTTTTGGCCATTGAGAGCGATTTGTGTCGGTTCGAGGCCCAGAGTCAGGAATTCTATGGCCGTGTTGAAATAGACCGATCGGTCAGTATGTTTTTGTGCGTAGCCGGGGGTGTCCCGGCGGAACAGAGGGCGGGGCCGAGCGGGCCCCCCGAGACCAAGGAGTCGAGACCATGGCACGCATCAGCCCGATCGATCACGAGGCCGCCGAGGGCCAGGCCAGGAGCCTGCTGGACGGCGTGAACAAGTCCCTGGGGACGGTCCCGAACCTGATGGCGACGATCGCCCACTCGCCGGCGACGCTCCAGGCGTACCTGGGGTTCGGGCAGGCGCTGGGAGGCGGGACGCTGGGCGGGAAGCTCCGCGAGCAACTCGCCCTGGCGGTCGCCGGCGCCAACGCGTGTGAGTACTGCGCCAGCGCCCACACGGCCCTGGGCAAGGGCCAGGGCGTCGAGGAGTCGGAGCTGGCCTCGAACCTGGCGGCCGACTCGGCCGACCCCCGGACGGACGCGGCGCTCAAGTTTGCGAGGGCGATCGTCGTGAAGCGCGGGTTTGTGTCCGACGGGGACGTGGAGGCGGTCCGGGCCGCGGGCTTCGGCGACGGCGAGATCACGGAGATCGTCGGCGTGGTGGCGCTGAACGTGTTCACGAACTACTTCAACCACGTCGCGCAGACGGAGAACGACTTCCCGCGGGTGGAGGTCGGCGAGCTGGCGACGGTCTGAGACGGACGGCTCCTCTCACCACACCCGGCGCGCTCGACGGCGCGTCGGGGGATTCGGGCGGGCCGCGAGTGGCCCGCCGCGGCACGCGAGACGCGCCCCGAGGGCGCAGGCAGGAGGCAGTCATGTCAACGACCGAACCGATCAATCTGGACAGCGCCTCGTTCGACGAGGTGATCAGCACCGCGGGCGGGCCCGTGCTCGTGGACTTCTGGGCGGCGTGGTGCCCGCCCTGCCGGGCGCTGGCGCCCACGATCGATGCGCTGGCCCGCGAGCACGATGGCTCGGCGACGATCGCGAAGGTGGACGTCGATCAGGCCAAGGAGATCGCGCGGCGGTACGGGATCCAGAGCATCCCGACGGTGCTGGTCTTCTCGGGCGGCGAGGTCGTCGCCCGGCACGTGGGGATTCAGAGGAAGGACGTGTACGCGCGGTCGCTGGACGAGGCGTCGCGTGCCCCGGCCGGGTCGTGAGCCTGCGGCCGGCGCCGCCCGCTGACGAGGGTCGGCGGGCGGCGGTTGCGCGCGCGGGGGACCGGGTCAGGCGGCGGTCGGCTCGGGCGTGGCGGCCTCGTCGGGGCGTGGCGCGGTGACGAGCAGCGCGGAGCCGACGACGGCGCTGGCGAAGGAGGCGAGCATGATGCCCATCTTGGCGGCCTCGAGGTCGGCGGCGGCGGGGTAGGCGAGGTTCGCGATGAACAGCGCCATGGTGAAGCCGATGCCGGCGAGGAAGCCGACACCCAGGAGCTGTCGCCAAGTGACGCCCGAGGGGAGGGCGGCGATGTTGAGCCTGCAGGCGACGTAGCAGGCCAGGAAGACGCCGATGGGTTTGCCGAGCAGGAGGCCGGCGAAGACACCGAGGGTGGTGGAGGAGCCGAGGTGATCGGCGGCGCCGTGGCCGAGGTGGAGGCCGGCGTTGGCGAGGGCGAAGACGGGGATGATGAGGAAGGCGGCCCAGGGGTGGAGGGCATGCTCGAGGCGGTGGAGCGGGGGGAGGACCTGCTCGGCGTTGCGTTCGAGGGTGATGACGGCGCCGCGCTGGACGCTGGAGGTTCGGACGCATCGGCCGGGCTCGGCGTCGCGTTCGAAGGCGTGCAGGGCCTGGCGTGAGGAGTTGAGGAATCGGATCGAGTCCACGCGGGCGGTGGCGGGGATGCAGCAGGCGGTGAGGACGCCGGCGATGGTGGCGTGGATGCCGGACTCGAGGACGAAGAACCAGAGGAAGAGGCCGCCGACGAGGTAGGGGATGAGGTTGCGGACCTTGAGGATGTTGAGGAGGACGAGGGCGCCGACGAGCATGGAGGCATCGGTGAGGGCGTAGAAGTTGAGTTGCTCGGTGTAGAAGGCGGCGATGACGACGAGGGCGCCGAGGTCGTCGACGATGGCGAGCGAGACGAGGAAGACCTTGAGCGAGAGCGGGGCGCGCTTGCCGAGGAGGCAGAGGACGCCGAGTGCGAAGGCGATGTCGGTGGCCATGGGCACGCCCCAGCCGCGGACGGAGGGCTGGCCCCAGTTGAGGGCGGCGAAGATGAGCGCGGGGACGATCATGCCGCCGACGGCGGCGACGATGGGCAGCGCGGCCTTGCGGGGGCTGGACAGTTCGCCGACGACGAGTTCGCGCTTGATCTCGAGGCCGACGACGAGGAAGAAGACGGCCATGAGGGCGTCGTTGATCCAGTGGGCGAGCGAGTGCGAGAGGTGGACGTCGCCGAGGGTGAAGCCGAGGTGGACCTCGTGGAAGAGGTGGTGGTAGAGCTCGGCGAGGCCGGAGTTGGCCCAGAAGAGGGCGACGACGGTGCAGGCGAGCAGGACGAGGCCGCCGGCGGACGAGAGCGCCATGAAGCGCTTGAAGGGCCGGGCGAGTCGCTCGGCGGGGACGGGGGGGAGGTCTGCGGCGGCGTGGGGGATCTGCTCGTCGTGCATCGGGGGCCTCGTGGGTCGGGGGCGTGACCGGTGGATATCGGTCTGGGCGACGGGCCGCTCGCCGGCGCACGGAACGAAAGCGACTCCGACCGCCAAGCTGTGCGGGCTGTGACGGCGGGCGGGACATCGGGGCTGGGCGTCGCGGCGAATCGCTCCCCGGACCAAGGGGATGGTGACCTATGTCGACGCGGAAGGCGGCGGGCGATGGGTGAGGTGAGGCACTGCGTGGTGTGCGGGCGGGTGATCGAGCCGCGCGCGAGGTGGGGGGACGATTGGGAGCGCGTCAGGCGTTGCTCCGCGGCGTGCCGGCGGGCGCGGCTCGGCGAGATCGACGGGGCGCTCGAGGCGGCGGTCCTGACGCTGTCTCGGGAGCGAGGCCGCGGCAAGACGATCTGCCCGAGCGAGGCGGCGCGGGTGGTGGGCGGCGAGGGGTGGCGCCCGCTCATGGGCCGGGCGCGGTGGGCGGTGAACCGGCTGTGCGCGGGCGGTCGGGTCGAGGTGACGCAGGGCGGGCGCGTGGTCGAGCACTCGCGGGCGCGGGGGGCGATCCGCGTTCGGCTGGTGCGGTGAGTTCTACTTGCGTACGGCGGCGGGGGCGACGGGGGCGCGTCGGCGCCACTTGTTGCCGGTCGCGGCGGGCGCGAACGCGCCGCCCGAGGGGCGGTCGGCGCGCTCGATGGTGACGAACGCGTCGGGGGCGGTCGTGTTGACCAGGTCGATGAGCTCGCGGAGCTTGCGGCGGCGGATGACGGTGTAGGCGATCTCGACGGGCCCGTCGCGGCCGGAGCCCTCGAGGCGCGTGACGCGGTACCCCTTCTCCCGGAGTCGGGTGGAGAGACAGTCGTCGCTGTTGGGGCTGATGACTTGGACGACGCGGTAGCCGAGGGCGATGCGGTCCTCGATGATCATGCCGACGAGGGTGCCGGCGGCGAAACCTCCCGCGTAGGAGACGAGGGCGACGGGGTTGTCGAGGAACTTGATGACGCCGCCGACGGCCAGGGCCCAGATGCAGACCTCGAAGAAGCCGAGAAGGGCGGCGAGGTAGCGGTGGTTGGCGATGACGAGCACCATGCGGATGGTGCCGAGGGAGACGTCGCCGATGCGGGCGGCGAAGATGAGCGGGGGGATGTACCAGGCGAGTTCCATAAGCCCGAACGGTAGACCGGCACGCCGCGCAAGAAAAACGCCCCCAGGCGGGGGCGTGCGGGTCGGGGGTGTCGGGCGGTTTACGGGAAGCAGTTGCCGAAGCTGCTCAGGAAGGAGATGACGTCGGAGAAGTCGAAGGTCCCGAAGGGGGCGGCGAGGTCGGCGGCGGGGTTCATGGAGCCGAAGAAGGTGAGGAATGCGATGACGTCGGAGAAGTCGAGCGTGCCGAAGGGCTCGGCGTAGTCGACCTCGCAGTCGGTGAGCAAGGCCTGGAGGGCGTCGATGTCCTGCTGGGTGACGGCCTCGGCGTTGGCGCCGTCGATCCCGTCGGTGGTGTCGAGGCAGCGGAGGGACTCGAGGGCGTTGAAGTCGCGGCCCTGGTAGGTGAAGCACTGGTAGGGCTCGTCGGTGTCGGGGTCGATGACGGGTGCGCCGCCCTCGTCGAGGCAGTCCTGGCGGTCGTCGCGTGTGGCGCCCAAGAGCGAGATGGCGAGGATGTAGTCGGCGTTGTTGACGTTGGAGTCGAAGTTGATGTCGCCGTCGATGAAGCGGAACTGGGTGACGGAGCCGTAGTCGTTGAAGTCGCCCGGGGTGAGGCGGGCGCCGGTGATGCCCAGGCCGGTGGGGAGGCCGAAGTCGATGACGTCGTTGTAGTCGTAGGTGGTGGTATTGAGCATCTCGCCGCGGAGCCACTCTTCCTCGGCGCGGACACCCGGGCCGGGGCCGGCGTCGGAGTAGTAGCGGAGGCGTGTGATGGCGTCGGGGTTGAAGCCGGCGGTCTCGTCGAGTTCGTCCTGGCTCTCGCGGGTGTACTCCATGCCCATGTTGTTGGACCAGGCGATGTCGTCGACCATCTGGTAGGGCTCGAGGATGAAGGCGCCGACGACGAAGGGGAAGTCGATCGCCGAGTCGGCGTTGGCGTCCTGGGCCACGTCCTTGCGCCAGTCGGTGGCGAAGGCGCCGGTCCCCTCGCTCGGGCGGCCCCGGAGGAGGACGTAGGTGGAGGAGTCGTCGTTGGCGAGGTTGCCGGGGGTGTCGGAGGTGGGGACGTGGGTGGCGGTGAAGCCGGCGGAGTTGGCGCCTGGGGCGAAGGGGGGGAGGAAGGTCCCGCCGTCGGTGTCGTTGAAGAGGACGAAGAGCCCGTTTGAGCCGAGGGAGAGCCCGTCGAGTCTGAAGGCCTCGTCGATCTCGACGACGTCGGTCGAGCCGCCCTTGAGGAGGGCGACGATGTAGCCGTCGAGGGACATGCCGGGCTTGCCGTAGAGCTCGATGTACTCGTGGAGGGGGTCGATGCCCCCGCCCGAGGGGTTCTCCTGGAGTTCGTTGATCACGACCTGCGCGAGGCAGGCGGGGGAGGCGGCGGCGATCGCGGCGATCGCGAGGGCGGTAGGTCGGTTCATGGGTGATCTCTCCTCGTTGGCTGCGTGATGAGCGTTGTGCGGGGCCCGCCGTGTGATCTCTCGGCGGCGGGCTTGATCGTGGAACCGGTTACGGCTTGCCGTCCGTGAGCGTGCCGAAGAAGACCTTGCCCTCGAGCTCGGGGTACTCGACGGGTCGGATGAGCTGGCCGGCGGCGGTGCGTTTGGCGTCGAAGTCGCCCGAGCCGTCCTGATCGGTGAACGAGTCGACGTGGGCGTCGGCGAAGACGAACTGGCCGAAGGACTTGGTCGTGCCGCGGGCGTTGGGCGAGCCGCGGCCGCGGTTGCCGTAGGCGGGGCCGAAGTCCTCGTAGTTCTGCCAGCGGAAGCGAGCGGGTGGGCCGAAGTGGGCGTAGTTGGGCCCGTCGGTCATGTGCTTGGCGGTGGGGAGGCCCTCGTCCTGGTAGGTGATGTACTCGCCCGTGTCGTTGAGGTCGGTGTGCCCGTCGGCGAGGAGGGGGATGCGGGAGGTGAGGACGTTGGCCATGAAGCGGTCGTTGAGGGGGCCGAGGGTGTCGGCGGGGTCGAAGAGGTCGGCGCCGGTGGAGAGGCGGTTCTTGAGCCCGGTGTGGGCCATGTACCAGGACTGGCAGTAGTTGGAGTTGAATCCCTCTTTGATGAGCTGGTCGCGCTCCTCGATGGTGAACGAGCGCCAGGCGGGGGAGTCGTTGAGCTCGGTCATGATGAGCTTCTGGTGGTAGCGGGCGGGGTTGCCGGGGGAGAGGAGGTTGCCCGGGATGGCGTAGGCGCCGTTGACGAAGTCGGCGACCCAGCCGGCCTCGTCCATGGGCCCGAAGGAGCGGTCGGACTTGTTCCACCAGGCGCCGGAGCAGTAGTAGCCCTTGTTGTCGGTGTTGTAGGTGGAGGCGGCGACGCCGAGCTGGCGGAGGTTGGAGGCGCCCTTGGCCTGCATGGCGGACTCGCGGGCGGCGCCGAGGGCGGGCAGGAGGATGCCGATCAGCAGCGCGATGATCGCGATGACGACGAGCAGCTCGATGAGTGTGAACGCGCGGGGCCTGTTGGGCATGGGAACGCGGCTCGCCGGGGTGTGTGCTTGTGTAAAGACGGGCGTGAGCGTACGAGCGCGGCGAAAGGTGCAGACCGGCGTGGGTGTCAAGGTTCTGTCAAGAACTGGAGGCGCGCGCGGGCATTGTCAAGAACGCGCAAAGACATCGGGCGCGAGAACCGGCGCCCCGCGGCGGTTTTGTGCCGATCGAAGTTCGTGAGAGCTTCGCGCAACGCTCGTGGTTTCTTGACAATGCGGGATGCGGCCGCGTCTAGCCTCTAGGCCCTTGCACGGCCCGGAGGCGTGTGCGGGGGTGAGATCACACGAGTGAGGAGATCATGATGAACACGGGCATTCTGGCCGCGCTCGCGGTCGCCGGGATGGGTGGCGCCGCGGTCGCCGACGTCGAGATCACCGAGATCTACCTCGGGATCAGCGGCGAGGACGGGACCGCGGACTGGTTCGAGATCACGAACAACACCGGCGCCGCGATCGACACGGCGGACTACTGGTACGACGACGTGAGCGCCGAGTTCGGCGACGCGGTGCAGCTGACGAGCACGATCCTGAACCCGGGCGAGTCGGCGGTGGTGCTGATCGGCGCGGCGGCCGACCAGGTCAACTTCGACGCGGTCTGGGGCGCGGGGATCAACGTGGTCTTCGCCGACGGCGGCGCGGGCCTGGGGCAGGGCGGCGACGCGGTCAACCTGTTCCTCGCGGACATGACGCTCGTCCAGACCCTGGCGTACGGCGGCGGCCTGGCCGACGACCAGCGGACGATCGAGTACTACTCGCCCGGCCCGGCGACGCTTTCTGAGCTGGGCGTGAACGGCGCGTACGAGTCCAACGCGTTCTTCAACGACAACCTGGGCGCCGACCCGGACTTCCTGTGGACGCTGATCGGCTCGCCCGGTTCGGTGCCCTCGCCGGGTGGGCTGGCGGTGCTGGGCCTGGGCGGCCTGGCGATGAGCCGTCGGCGCCGCTGAGCGGCCGAGACGATTCGAGAGGGATCACCCGGAGGGCCCGCGTCTCGGCGCGGGCCCTTTCTCGTGCGCCGACCGGGGCGTGGGCACAAAGAAAGCCCCGGGCGTTTGCCCGGGGCTGTTCGTCGAGTGGAGGCGATCGGGCTCGAACCGACGACCTCTTCCATGCCATGGAAGCGCTCTACCAGACTGAGCTACGCCCCCGACGGGGAGCCGGCGGCGCCTGCTGGGCCTGTGGGGCCCGGCGGGAGCCGATCGGCGTCCGGATATGTCGTCCGGGCGGGCCCGGACGCCGCAATGGTAGGGAGGGGGCGGTGGTCGTCAAGACGGTCTGTGCGGGCTGGGTGGGGCGTGCGGGTCGGGGGTGTTCTGCGGGGGGCGCCGGGTGGGTCGAGTCGCCGGGGTGCGCGGGTCCGAGAGCCTCGAGGGGCGGGCGGTTCCTGGCGTGTGGGTTGGGTCGGGGTGGCTGGGGCTCGATACGACCGGCGCCAGCCGCGGGACCCGCGCGACCCGGAGGACAGGATGAGCCAGACCAGGACGACCCCCGAGACCGCCGAGCAGCGTTGGACGAGTTGGACCATGGACGCCTCCGGCTCGATCCGCGAGGGCGGCGAGCCCGGTGAGGCGTGGGCGGGCGGCTGGGTGGATGAGGCCGGCGGCATCGGGCGGGTGACGAGCCTGCGCGACGCGTCGGACGGGTCGGGCGCCACGCTGCTGCGGGGGCTGTCGGCCCGCTACCCGGGCGTGCGCTGGTTCGCCGACCGCGGGGTCGTCTGAGCCAGCAGTGCGTCGGCGGCGGCGACGACGCACTCGAGGCTGATCTTCTCGATTGCGCACCGGTCCGGGTGGTCGTTGGCGGACTGATCAACGGGCAGGTCGGGGTCGGCGACGAGGATTGACTCGCTCGGCTCGCCGGTCTGCGTGGGGAGCACCGGGATGGTGGTCCAGCGGGGGTCGGTGGGGCCGAAGAGTGAGACCAGCGGGACGCCGAGGGCAGCGGCGATGTGCCGCGGGCCTGTGTCGTTCGTGACCATGAGGCGCGCGCGCTGGATGACGCCCTTGAGCGAGGCGAGCGTCACGCCCAGGTCAGGGAGGGCGGCGGGGCCGGTCTGTGCGAGAGCCGCGATGGAGGCGCAGAGCTCTTGCTCGGCCGGCGAGCCGTTGACGAGGACGCGCAGGCCGTGGACGCGGGCGAGGTGGTCGGCGAGGGCGGCGAAGCGCTCGGGGGGCCAGCGCTTGGCGGGGTTGTTGCCGCCCGGGTTGAGCACCGCGAACTGCTGATCTGGTGTGATGCCCGCGCGGTCGAGCAGGTCGCCCGCCTCGGCGCGCTCGGCGTCGGTGACGGCCAGCTCCATGCGGACGCCCTCGGGCAGGACGAGCGGGACGCGGGCGTTAGTAAGCGGCTGATCAGGGGGAGGGGGCGGGGGCTCGTCCCGCGTGAGGGCGCCGACGAGCGTCCAGTAGTAGTTGACGGCGGGCGTGATGGCCCACTTGCCCGAACCGGTGTGGGGGGCGGCGCGGGGCGCGGGCAGGGGGTCGGTGAGCAGGAGTCGCCGGGCGTCGCGGTCGTAGCCGATGCGCCTCGGGATGCCGGCGACGCGGGCGGTGAGCGCGGTGGAGAAGGAGTTGGTGAGCAGGAGGGCGGTGTCGTAGCGGCGCGGGCGGAGTCGGGCGGCGATGAACTTGGGCCCGAGCACGCCCGAGCGGCGCTCGACGTGGATCTCGTCGATGAGGTCGAGGCCGGCGAGGACCTGGTCGATGCCGGGGCGGGCGAGGGCGCCGATGAACGCGCCGGGCATGGCGTCGCGGAGGCGCCTGAGCGCGGGGGTGGCCATGACGGCGTCGCCGACCCAGGAGGGGAGGACGACGAGCAGGCGGAGCGGTCTGTCGGGCGGCGCCGGCACGAGGGGGTAGGGTACGAGCGGGCGACGGGGCCCGGGCGCGGGCTAGTCGGCGTCGGGCCAGAGGGGGTTGCCCGAGCGAGACCGCGACCAGGCGTTGGTCAGGCGGCGGAGCTCGGCGAGGAAGCCGAGCGCGGCGAGCCGGCTGGCGGCGATGGTGGCCGTGACGCTGGTGTCGGTCGCGGCGACCGCGGTGAGCGCGACGCCCGTGCGCTCGGCGATGGCGCGGGCCGTGGCGAGGACGGTCTCCCGGGCGCGGTCGTCGGCCAGCGGTCGGCCCTCGCGGGCGCGGAGCGTGACGGTCGTCGTCGGGGCCGACGGCTTGGGCGGCGCGAGGATGCGGTCGGCGGCGGCGGCCAGATCTGGCGCGTCGGCGTCCGGGCCCACCATGATGCAGCGGTCGGGCGAGAGACCGGCGGCGAGGGCGGCGTCCAGGTCGCGCTGCTTGTCGCCGACCATCCATGAGCGCGCCGGGTCGAGGCCGAGCTCGCGGCAGGCCGACTCGACCATGCCGGGCGCGGGCTTGCGCCAGTGGTGGTCAGCGTCAAAGGGGGCGACGGCGCCCTTGGGGTGGTGGGGCGCGGCGTAGCAGGCGTCGATGAGTGTTGATCGGAGTGCGGCGGGGAGACCCGAGTGCTCGTCGGTGGCGAGCAGCTCGCGGAGTCGGTCGTTGCAGGCGTCCACGTCGGCGAGCGAGCCGCCGCCCCGGGCGATCCCACCCTGGTTGGTGATGACGACGATGGCGTAGCCGGCGGCCTTGAGGCGTCGGCAGGCGTCGAGGGCGCCGGGCAGGAGCGCGACGTGCCCGGGGTCGAGCAGGTCGCCCTTGGTGACACCCCGCCAGGCGGCGTCGGGGAGGTCGGCGTTGCGGTTGATGGTGTCGTCGCGGTCGAGGAAGACCGCGGGCCGTCGGCGGGGCATGGGCTCAAGCGTACGCCCGAATCGGCGCGGGCGGTGCAACTCGGCGGCGGCGGGTCGTTAGGAGGATCGTGGACACGGGCGGGCGCGAGCGCGGGGTGGGGAGGCTCGTCGGCGTCCGGGGTGGGGAGTGGCGCACGCTCGTGCTGAGCGGGGCGTACTTCTTCCTCCTGTTGTTCGGGTACTTCCTGCTGCGCCCGTTGCGCGAGGCGATGGGCGTGCAGCGGTCGATGGGAGACCTGCGCTGGCTGTTCCTTGTCACATGCGTGGTGTCGCTGGCGGCGACGCTGGCGTTCGGTTCGGCGGTGTCGCGGTTGGACCGGGCGCGGTTCATCGGGCTGGCGAGCCGCGTCGTGATCGGGTGCCTGCTGGTGTTCGTCGCGCTGCGGCTGGTGCTGGGCGAGGACGGGCGGACGTACACCGGGTACGTGTTCTACGTCTGGCTGAGCGTGGTGAACCTGTTCCTGGTGAGCGTGTTCTGGGCGTTCATGGCGGACGTGTGGAGCCTGGAGCAGGGCAAGCGGCTGTTCCCGGTGATCGGTGTCGGGGGCACGCTCGGCGCGCTGCTGGGGTCGATGTTCGCGTGGCAGCTGGCGCCCGTGATCGGGCCGGCGTGGCAGATGGTCGGGGCGTGCGTGTGCTTCGAGGCGAGCGTGTGGATCGCGAGGGGGATCGACGCGGGCGGGCGGGCGCGGACGGGCCGCCCGGCGCGGGCGATCGGCGGGCGGTGGGCGGACGGGGCGGCGGCGGTCGCGCGGTCGCCCTACCTGCTGGGCATCGGGGCGTACATCGCGCTGATCGCGGTCAGCTCGACGCTGATCTACTTCACGCAGGCGAAGCTGGTCTCGGACGCGGCGGACGAGCTGGAGCGGCGGGTCGCGCTGTTCGCGCAGCTGGACACGTGGACGCAGCTGGCGACGCTGCTGGTGCAGCTGTTCGTGACGCGGCACATGATCGGGCGGCTCGGCGTGGGCGTGACGCTGATGGTGCTGCCCGTGGTCACGGTCGCGGGGTTCGCGGCGCTGGCGTGGGTGGAGGCGGGCGAGGCGTGGATCGTGTTCGGCGTGTTCGCCGCGTTCAACGCGCTGCACCGGGCGACGCGGTACGCGGTGGCGCGGCCGACGCGGGAGACGCTGTTCAGCGTGGTCAGCGAGAGCGAGAAGTACAAGGCCAAGCCGATCGTGGACGTGTTCCTGTACCGGGGCGGGGACGTCGCCGGTGTCGCGGTGGAGCGGCTGGTGGCGGCGGTGGTGATCGGGCTGGGGGGGATGCTGGCGGCGGCGGCGCCGCTGGCGGTGCTGTGGGGCGGGCTCTCGGTATGGCTGGCGGCGCAGCAGCGTCGGCGGGCCGGGGGCGGTGAGTCGTTTGGATCAGAGGCGGCGCCGAGCGCGGCGTCGGCGTGATGCGAGGGAGCTTGCGATGACGACGACACGGCGGGAGTTCATGGCTCGTGCGGGCGGGGCGGCGCTCGGGGCGGCGGCGATCCCGTCCCTGGGTCTGGGCATGGGCCTGGGCGCGGGGCGGCGCGCGGAGAAGAAGATGAAGATCCTGATCCTCGGCGGGACCGGGTTCCTCGGGCCCCAGATCGTCCGGCACGCGGTCGAGCGCGGTCACGAGCTGACGCTCTTCAACCGGGGCAAGACGGCGCCCGAGCTGTTCCCCGATCTCGAGCACCTGGAGGGCGACCGGTACGGCGATCTGGCGTCGCTGAAGGATGCGGTCGCGGACGGGCGTACTTGGGACGCGGTGATCGACACGTTCACGTACGTGCCCAAGACGGTGACGGACGCGATGGACGTGCTGATGCCGGCGATGGGGCAGTTCATCGTGATCTCGACGGTCTCGGTCTACGCGTCGAGCGACGACCCGGGCATGGACGAGTCGGGGGCGCTCCTGGAGATCGACGACGCGGTGGCGGCGGGGATCACGACGCACCGCGAGGTGGGTGTGCACTACGGGGCGATGAAGGCGCGTGTCGAGCGGGCGGCCGAGGATCGGTTCCCCGGTCGGGTGACGAACATCCGCCCCGGGTTGATCGTGGGGCCTCGGGACACGACGGGGCGGTACACGTACTGGCCCGTGCGTGGGAGCGAGGGCGGGACGATGATCGGGCCGGGCACGGGCGAGGACTACGTGCAGCTGATCGACGTGCGCGATCTGGGGGACTTCACGGTGCGGTGCGCCGAGGGCGGTCACGTGGGGGCGTACAACGCGATCTCGCCCAAGGACCACTGGCGCAGCCGGGACATGGTCGAGTCGGCGGTGCGCGCGGGGGACGCGGGGACCGAGGTGGAGTGGGTGGACGCGGACTTCCTGAGCGCCAACGGCGTGCAGGCGTGGCAGCACATGCCGGCGTGGGTTCCCAACAGCGCGCCCGGGTACGCCGGGTTCGGGCGCGCGAGCACGGCCAGGGCGATCGAGGCGGGGCTCAAGACGTCGCCGATCGACGAGACGGCCCGCGTGACGCTGGAGTACTACAGGACGCGTGGCGCGGAGATCCGGGCCGAGCGGGGGGACGAGTTCGGCGATCAGTGGGCGGCGCGGGTGCGCGGCGGGCTGGATCCGGACAAGGAGCGCGAGGTGCTGGCGGCGTGGGGGGCGCGCGACGATTAGCCCAGGGGTCGGGGCTGGTCGGGGCTGGTCGGGGCTGGTCGGGGTCGGTCTGGGCGGCGGGCGCCGCTCGTACACTGGGTCGATGGCGAGCGAGGACGAAACCCGGGCGGGCCAGACCGAGGGGCCGCAGCGGCCGGCGCCGGAGCCGGTCCCGGGCGTGGACGTCGGCGACTCGGTGGGCCCGTACCGGCTGCTGTCGGTGATCGGCGAGGGTGGGTTCGGCGTCGTGTACGAGGCCGAGCAGTCCGAGCCGGTGCGCCGCCGGGTCGCGTTGAAGGTCATCAAGCCGGGGATGGACTCGGCGTCGGTGGTCGCTCGTTTCGAGGCCGAGCGGCAGGCGCTGGCGGTGATGGACCACCCGTGCATCGCGAAAGTGTTCGACGGGGGCGTGACGCCGGCGGAGATGGGGTCGCGGCCGTTCTTCGTGATGGAGCTGGTGCGGGGCGAGTCGATCACCGCGTTCTGCGATCGGAACCGACTGGGCGTTCGGGACCGGGTCGAGCTGTTCGCGGGTGTGTGCGGGGCGGTGCAGCACGCGCACAACAAGGGCGTGATCCACCGGGACCTGAAGCCGAGCAACATCCTGGTGTCGTACGACGGGGAGGGGCATGCGTCGCCCAAGGTGATCGACTTCGGGATCGCCAAGGCGCTGAACCAGCGGCTGACCGAGAAGACGGTGTTCACCGAGCGTGGCCAGATGATCGGGACGCCCGAGTACATGTCGCCCGAGCAGGCGGAGATGTCGGGTCTGGACATCGACACGCGGACGGACGTGTATTCGCTGGGGGTGGTGCTGTACGAGCTGCTGACGGGCGTGCTGCCGTTTGATCCCAAGACGCTGCGGTCGGTGGCGTTCATCGAGATCCAGCGGATGATCCGCGAGGTGCAGCCGGCCAGGCCGAGCACGCGGCTGGGGACGGCGTTGGAGAACGATCAGCGGAGCGAGCAGGGATCGGGGATCGTGGGCTCGCGGCGGACGGACTCGCGGTCGCTGACGAACGTGCTGCGTCGCGACCTGGACTGGGTGGTGATGCGCTGCCTGGAGAAGGACCGGGAGCGTCGGTACGAGACGCCGGAGGCGTTGGCGGAGGAGCTGCGGCGGTATCTGCGGGGCGAGCCGGTGACGGCGGGCCCGCCGAGCGTGTCGTACCGCGTGAGCAAGTTCGTGCGTCGGCACCGGGCTGGGGTGGCGGTCGGGGCGTTGGTGCTCGTGGCGTTGCTGCTGGGCGCGGGCGGGATCACGGGCGGCGTGATGCGCGCGACGGAGGCGGGGCGGCGGGAGGCGGATGCGCGGGAGTTCGCGGCGGCGATCGACGGGTTCCTGTCGCGGGACCTGGTCGGTGCGCTCGACCCGGATCGCTTGGGCACGGGGGCGGACCTGCGTCGGGCGCTGGCCTCGGCGCTGCCCACGCTGGCCGAGCGGCTGGAGAGTCAGCCCCGGGCTCGGGCGCAGGTGGCGATGTCCGTGGCGTCGGCGTTGATCTCGGCCGGCTCGCTCGACGAGGCGGAACGCTGGCTGGGCGAGGCGCGGCGCGCGGGCGCGGGGGACGGCGACCCGGCGGGGGCGGCGAAGCTGTCGCTGCTGGAGGGGGTGATCGCGTGGCGGCGTGGGGACGCGGCGGCGGTCGGTTCGCTGCGGGAGGCGCTGGCGCGGGCGGAGGCCGAGCTGGGCGCGGAGGACGCGGCGCTGGCGCTGGACATCCGGCACGACCTGGCCAGCTCGCTGAAGAACACGGCCTACTCGCTCGGGTACGACGAGCGCCTCGCGGTGCTGGACGAGGCGGATCGGCTGTACGGCGAGGTCGTCGCGGGGCGGACTGGGCTGCTGGGGGCGGGCAGCGCCGAGGTGATCGTCGCCGAGTACAACCGGGCGCTGGTGGAGATCGCGCGGGGTCAGGCGCACGCGTCGCGGAGCACAGTCGCGGGGGACGAGTTCGACGCGGAGCGCATCGCGTCGTACGAACGGGCGTTGGCGATGCTCGAGGCGCTGCGGGATGATGCGGCCGCGCTCGGCGAGCGGAGCGAGCAGTCGCTCGAGATCGAGAGCGAGATCGCCAAGCAGCTCGGGCGCCTCGGGCGTTGGGTGGAGGCGGACGAGGCGTACGCGGCGGTGGTGGATGGTCTCCTGGATCGGCTCGGTCCAGGGCACTGGCGGACGGCGGAGATGACGTTCAGCTGGGAGATCCTGCACCGGCGCTGGGCGGCGGACGGGGCGGGCGATGACGCCGACCGGGCGCATCGGCGAGAACGCGCGCTGCGCACCGGGCTGGCGGCGGCGGTGGCGCCGGGGGCGGTGCAGGTCGCGGGGATGTGGAAGACCGAGGAGGCCATCCGAGACGACGGGGCGCGGCGGGCGGTCGGGCTGGCCGACGTGATCGCGGTCGGCGGCGTCTTCGAGGAGCCGGAGGTCCTGCTGCGTTGGGCCGACGGGCGGCTGGTGCTGGTCGGCGAGGGCGGGGCGCGGCGGGAGGTCGCGGTCCGACTCTCAGATCTCTATGAGTCGCAAGGGTTTGTGCGCGAGGCGTCGCGATGGCGGGGGCACGCGGACGCGCCCTGAGCGAGTGCCGAGCTCGCCGAGCCGCGGGCTCTTTCCCGCCCGAGCACGTGTGTTTGGTGGCGGGCGCACGGATCGGGCGCATTCTTTGAACAGAGGCCCGGTGCGCCCGGCGCGTCGGACGTTCGGCGTGGGCGCTCGGTGGCCGCTGGTCGTGGGAGGACGCCTGATGCAGCGCAGCGGGGCGGGGTTGTCGGTGGTGTCGGTCGTGGGTCTGGCGGTCGCCTCGGGTGTCGCGGCGGCGGGGCCCGATCCCGACGGCGTGCGGCTGATCGACGGGGCGTGGACGGTCTCCGGCTCGTCGTTCTTTGATCCGGACACGTCGATGGGCGGCGACGAGTTGGACGACTCGGCGAACGCGCCGGTATCGATCCCGCCGGGCTCGTCGGGTTCGGTGGGCGGGGGCGGGACGTCGAGCGGGCCGTTCTCGGCCGCGTTCTCGTGGAGCTTCACGCTCAACTCGGCGCGGGGCGCGATCGGCTACCCGTGGGTGCTCGACCTAGACCTCTCGAAGCAGACGTCGGGGCTGATCGCGCCGATGGTGGACGGCGGCGCGAACGTGTCGCTGGACATCACCCAGGCGATCATCTTCGAGGTGCTGGACGACGGGCTCGGGACGCCCCTGCGGTTCGAAGAATCGGACGCGTTCGGGAACGTGACGCTGTCGGTCGTGAGCGGCGAGCCCGGGGGGATCAACGGCGACGAGATCATGCCCGGCGTATACCAGCTGGAGCTGGGGTCTGGGTTCTTCTCGGCGTCGAACTCGGACGGGGTGCAGGACGGGCACACGATCACGGACACGGCGCTGGTGGACTACTCGCTGAGGATCATCCCGGCGCCGGGGGGCGTCGCGCTGCTGGCGCTGGGCGGGCTGGTCGCGGCGCGTCGGCGGCGCTCGGGCGTGTCGAGCTAGACTGCGCGGATGCCGGGGGAAGAAGAGACCGTCTCCTTGGGGTCGGGTGGCGGCGGGGGGACGCCGCCGGGGCGGATCGGCCCGTACCGGTTGCTGTCGAGGATCGGCGAGGGCGGGTTCGGCGAGGTCTTCGAGGCCGAGCCGGTACTCATGCAGAACAGTATCTTGAACAAGTGAACTAGCTTGCTTACGACGCACGGGTAGGCCCGGCTGCTACGATGTAATGTGGCGGTATTAGAAAGGGGGGGCGATGGCATCACAGGATCGCAAGCGGCGGGCGAGAAGTTTCTTCCGCGAGTTGGTGAAGTCGTTCGACGGAGTCGTGGCGCTCGTCGCCAATCTCGTGGGCGTCGTTGGTGTCTTCGGTATCGCAAAGTACATCGTGGACAAGGTCCGTCCCGCTCCCTCTTCAGATTCGCTCAGCAATACTTGGATCGCGATTCTTATCGGATTGGCGGTCATTGGCATTGTCATCATGATGGTCTTGATGGCATTCGCGCGACGGTCGAAGAACCGAAGCGATGAGCTCGGGGAGTTGCTGCAAGAGCGAGAGCGGCGACTGCAGTTGCTGGAGCAGGAGAACCTCGATCGACCGTTTCGAGAATCTCAACGATTGGCGGTCGAGGCAATGTCGACGGTGTTCGGCTACAAGCTCACCGAAGTCGGTTATCACTACACGGTTTATCGCGGCGAAGGAGCAAAGGACGGCTGGGCAAAGGCGGCCCACAGAGTCGTGTTCTATTCAACTCGGAGGACGATCAGAGACTGGACGAGAACTGTAAGCAGTCAGCTCGTCAAGGGCGACCACGCAGAATCTGCAACGGAAGCGACGATGTCTGGGGAGTTCAAGGTCTCTACCATGCGACGGATGATCTCAGAGCATCGTGTTGTAGAGGAGTTTCGGTTCTCGCCCTCGATTCAGAAAGAGCACGGTGAAGTCGCGCTGAGCTTTGAGAATGACTGCCGCGGTGGGACGTTCTTGACACGGAAGTCCAAGCGGGTATCCCGAGACTTTGACTTTCTCTCATTCTCACCGCGGGAACCCGTTCACATTCTCCGGCTGACGGTTGAGTTTGATGGGTTTGCCCCTGAAGACATCAGCGTCGATGCAGTGTTTGGACCTGCTATGCGCCAGATGCCACGCGAGACCGTTGATGTTCTCGATTCACTGCGAACAGGTAAGAACGGGGCAAAGACGATCGCGACTCTCGAGATCCCCTGGCCGATCATGGGTGTTACGTATCGCGTGAAGTGGTCGCTCGATGGCCATGCTGGCGATGATCAGTGCAAACCAGAGTCCACGGAACAAGAGGCGGGAGCGTCTCGAGAAGCCGCAACAGGTACCGCCTGATGGCCCAAAACGAGAGACGGCAGCACGTTAGTGCTGCCGTTCGTGTTCACCTTGGCAATCTCTCTCGTGACTTGCTCAGATGATCTCGATTTCAGCGCTCATCATCACGCTTGCCTCCATGTCCGGAATCAGTCGCTGATTCCAACTTGATATACGGTACTGGCCCCCTGCCAGTTCTCACAGCCTCGCCGTGAGGAAAAATCTTATCGGGCGTTGTCCGGGCCGTCAACCTAGGGGGTATCGGCTTTGGGCCACCAACATCTTGAGCCGCTTCGGGGACGGTGTAAGTAGTTGCTACGCCATGTTCAGGCCACCGTGATCGACTCGTCGAGGTAGACGTCCTGGATCGCGTGCAGCAGGGCGGCGCCCTCCTTCATGGGGCGCTGGAAGGCCTTGCGGCCGGAGATGAGGCCCATGCCGCCGGCGCGCTTGTTGATGACGGCGGTGTGGACGGCGTCGGCCAGGTCGGAGGCGCCCTTGGACTCGCCGCCGGAGTTGATGAGGGGGGCCCGGCCCATGTACTGGTTGACGATCTGGTAGCGGCAGAGGTCGATGGGGTGCCCGCCGGCGCCGTTCTCGTCGGAGCCGGCGAGGTCGGTGTAGATCTTCTTGTTGAACTTGCCGTAGGAGCTGTCGCCCGTGTTGAGGGCCTTGTACCCGCCGTTGTTGGTAGGGAGCTTCTGCTTGATGATGTCGGCCTGGATGGTGACGCCCAGGTGGTTGGCCTGTCCGGTGAGGTCGGCGGCGGCGTGGTAGTCGGTCCCGCCCACCTTGAAGTGGGGGTTGCGGAGGTAGCACCAGAGGACGGTGACCATGCCCAGCTCGTGGGCGTGGTGGAACATCTCGGAGACGTACTGGATCTGCTGCTCTGACTCCTCGGAGCCGAAGTAGATGGTCGCGCCGACGGCGACGGCGCCCATCTCGTAGCACTGGGTGATGTTGCCGAAGGGGATCTGGTTGAACGTGTTGGGGAAGGTCATCAGCTCGTTGTGATTGAACTTGACGAGGAAGGGGATTTTGTGGGCGTACTTGCGGGCGACGGCGCCCAGGACGCCGAAGGTCGAGGCGACGGCGTTGCAGCCGCCCTCGATGGCGAGCTTGACGATGTTCTCGGGGTCGAAGTAGTCGGGGTTGGGGGCGAAAGAGGCGCCGGCGGAGTGCTCGATGCCCTGGTCCACGGGGAGGATGGAGACGAAGCCGGTGTTGGCCAGGCGCCCGGTGTTCAGGATGTGCTGGAAGTTGCGGAGGACCGTGGGGTTGCGGTCGGTGTCCATCATGACGCGGTCGACGAAGTCCGGGCCCGGGAGGTGGAGGGCGGACTTGGAGACGGTCTTGGACTCGTGGGAGAGGAGGGCGTCGGCGTCGGCGCCGAGGACTTCGCGGACGTTGATGGTGGTGGCGGGCATGGGCGATTTCCCCGGGGAGAGGGCGTTTGCGGGCGTTCTCGCGGACTATAGGCTCGGCGGGGTGTCGCGCTGAACGTGCGGGAGGGCGTAACGGGGCCCGGGCGGGGCCGTATCAGGGGGTGTGCCCGGCGGGCGCCGGGGCGGCTGGGTCGATGAGGAGGATCGTTCGATGGGCAAGGCTGAACTGGTGGTGTGCGGGCTCGGGGTGTGTGCGGCGGTGGTCGGGCAGGCGGCGGCCGGCCCGGCGCGGTTCGACCACGTGGATCGGGGGGCCCAGTGGGTGCTCCACATCGATCTGGAGCGGGCGAGCCACTCGCAGATCGGGGAGTGGTTCCTGTCGCAGGTGGACAAGGAGATCGCCGACGACGAGATCGCGGCGTCGCTGCGGGGCGACCTGCGGTGGGGCGAGGATCTGCGCGGGATCACGCTGTACGGCTGGGCGGACGAGGACGACGACGATGAGTCGATCGTCGCGGTGCTGTACGGCTCGGAGCGGCTCGACGCGCTGGAGGAACGGCTCTGGCACGGGCACAAGTTCCTGCACGGCGAAGACAAGCAGTTCGAGGCGGCGGGGCACCGGGTGATGGTGCTCGGGGAGGACGCCGACGACGCCGAGGCGAACGTGATCGCGCTGCGCAAGGGCGGGGACAGGGTGATGATCGCGTCGCCGGAGATGCGTTGGCTGACCCGGGCGGCGGGCGTGATGGACGGTCGGCGTGACGCCCTGGGCGGCGGGGCGCCGATCCTGGAGCTGACGTCCCCGCCCGAGGGGGCGGTCGCGGTCGCGGTGGCGACGGATCTGCGGCGGCTGTCGGGGTTCGAGCCGGTGAGCGAGATCGCGCGGCAGGCGGACGCGGTGTTCGGGTCGTTCGCGGAGCGTGACGGGCGGGCGCACCTGAGCGTGGCGGTGAGCGCGGAGAATGAGGAGGACGCCGAGTCGATCACGGACGTGGTGCGTGGGCTGGTGGCGCTGGGCCGCCTGATCGCGTCGGGGGAGAAGGAAGATCGGGAACTGCAGAAGCTGGTGGAGTTTTCGCGCGGGCTGCGTTTCGGGGCGGAGGGCCGGCTGGTCCGTGGGTCCCTCGAGATGGACGCCGGCGACGTGCGTGAGTTCCTGGACGAGCACGTGAACACCGACGACGACTGGGATGACGACGGCCACGACGACGACTGAGACCGGTGAGGAGAGACCCGTCGCGGGCGACGCGAGCGACGAGACGCTCGCGTCGTCGGCGCGCGCGGGCGACCGGGCGGCGTTCGCGGTGCTGGTCGAGCGGCACGCGGGGCGCGTGGAGCGGTTCGCGCGGGTGCGTCTGCGGGATCGGCACGACGCCGAGGAGGTGGCGCAGGAGGCGTTGATGCGTGCGTGGCGGTCGATCCGGACGTACCGGGAGGGCGAGCCGTTCGGGGCGTGGGTGATGGCGATCGCGAGGCGCGAGGTGATCAACGTGGTCCGTCGGCGAGAGCGGTCGATGCGGGACCGGGACCCGCACGGGCGTCGTGCGCACGGCGCGGGCGACGCGGGGGATGCGCAGCCCGACGGGGCGATGGGGATCTGGGCGTTGGCCCGCAACGTGCTGGGCGCGGACGCGTTCGAGGCGCTGTGGCTGAGGTATGTCGAGGGGATGGAGCCCGGGCAGATCGCGCGAGTGATGGGGCGGAGCCGTGTCGGTGTGCGCGTGCTGCTGCACCGGGCGAGGCGGTCGCTGCGGTCGGAGCTGGATTCGGCGGGGGAAGAAGAGGCCCGCTCGGCGGGCCGAGAGAGTGAAGAGGTTCGTGAGGTCCGCGTGGCGGCGCGGGAGGTGCTTTGTGAGCAGGCGTGATTCGAGCAATGAGATGTTGGAGCGGCGGCTGCGCGAGGAGGCGCCGTCGGCGGGCGGGCCCGGCGCGGAGGTCGTGGCGCGGGTGATGTCGCGCGTGGGGGCGACGGAGCCGGGCGATGACGCGGTGTACCCCTCGAGGGCGAGGGGCCGGGCGGCGGCGGTCGTGGGCGCGGTCGTGGTCGGGCTGTCGGTGTGGGGGGCGGCGGCGATGCTCGGGGGCGGCGGGCCCGGGGCGGAACAGGCGGCGCCGCCGGCGGCGCGGCTCGCGGCCTCGGGCGAGGTCCGGCTCATGGTGGACGGGGAACAGGCGCCGGTCGAGCGGGCGCTGATGGACGAGGGGCGGGCCGTGGTCGGCGATGCGCTGCGCCTGCGGGACGCGTTGACCGGGCGGCTGGCGTCGCTGGAGCGGGCGGCGGCGGGTCTGCCCCGGGGGGGTTAGTTCCGGCCCCTTGGGGGCGATCGGGCGAGGCCCGGCGGGCGATCGGGGGATCTTGCCCGACGGGCGGGGCGGTGGTCGCTCGGCTAGTGTGGGGAGATGGACACCTGGGACGTGCTGATCGTGGGGGCGGGGCCGATCGGTCTGGAGCTGGCCGCGGCGCTCAAGGGGTGCGGGCGGTCGGTGCTGCATGTGGAGGCGGGCCCGGTCGGCTCGACGATCGGGTGGTGGGCGCCGGGGACGCGGTTCTTCTCGAGCCCGGAGCGGATCCAGATCGCGGGCGTGCCCCTGGTGACGCCGACGCAGGACAAGGCGACGCGCGAGGAGTACCTGGCGTACCTGCGGCAGGTGGTCGGGGCGCGGGCGCTGGAGGTCGAGACGTACACGCGGGTGGTCGGGTTGGAGCGGGACGGGGACGGGTTCCTGGTTCGGCTGCGGCGGAGTCTGCACGGCGTGGGCGGGCCCTCGGAGTTCGAGCGTGCGAAGCGGGCGGAGGGCGGCGGGGCGGGGCTGTCCGCGGCGGACGTCCGCCCGGGCGAGCGCGAGGTCCGCGCCAGGAAGGTCGTGCTCGCGATCGGGAACATGCACCAGCCGCGGCTGGTGAACACGCCGGGCGAGGACCTGGCGCACGTGAGCCACTACCTGCGCGACCCGCACGAGTACGCGGGGCGGCACGTGCTGATCGTCGGCGGGAAGAACTCGGCGGTGGAGGCTGCGATCCGGCTCTACCGCGTGGGCGCCCAGGTGACCATGAGCTACCGGCGGGCGCGGCTCGACCAGGACCGGGTGAAATACTGGCTGCTGCCCGAGATCGAGTGGCTGATCCGCAAGGGGCGGATCGGGTTCATCCACTGCACGGAGGTCGTCGAGATCGGCGCGCGGTCGGTCACGCTCGAGCGGATCGGGGGCGACGACGACGCGGCGTGCGGGATCGACGCGGCGGACCTGCACGATCGCCAGCTCGAGCGGGTCGAGGAGGACGACGGCTGGGGGGCGGCGCTCGAGGCGGCCGGGGGCGTGGAGCTGGCGCCGGGCCAGCGGGTCGAGGTCAGCCCGGACGTCGTGCTGCTGCTGACCGGCTACGTGCAGGACCCGGGCCTGTTCGAGATGGCGGGGGTGGAGCTGGTGGGCGAGGAGCGGCGCCCGGTGCACGACACGGCGACGATGGAGACGAACGTGCCGGGGCTGTACGTCGCGGGGACGGCGTGCGGGGGGAGCCAGCGGCGGACGCGGGTCTTCATCGAGACGAGCCACGTGCACGTGGAGCGGATCGTGGAGGCGATGACGGGCCGGCGGATCGAGATGATGCCGACGCCGATCGGGCTCGAGGAGTCGTAGCAAGTCGGAAGATCGGGTCGTGCGCGTGAGCCGAGCGGCTTCATTCGTACGGGCAGCCCTCGCCGAACGCAACGATGTACTCGAAGACATCGGAAAAATCGAAGACACCCTCGGGCTCGGCAAGATCAGCCGCTGCGTTCATTTTTGCGAAGAGCGTGAGGTACTCGAGGACGTCGGAGAAATTGAGCACCGCGTATGGCTGGGCAAGATCGGCGGGACAGTAGAAGGAGCCGCTCCAGTCATTGCCGCCGGGGTCGGTCACGGTGAGATCTGTGATTGGGTTTCCATCAAGATCCTCGGCGCTGATAACCTCGCCGAGCGCGACAGTATGGTCCATGCGTGCGTCCACGGTCACGGTGGACCCCCCCCACGCGAGTGCGCGCGCGTCTAGGTTCAGTTCGAGTCGGAGCACAACGGCGAATCCGTTGGGCACATCGAACTCGGCGACGAACTCCCCGGGCCCGTCACCGAGGAGGCTGTTGGCCTCGAACAAGAGGTCACCGGTGGCGTTGTTGTAAATGAAGGCCTGCCAGATCACGAGACCTTGCCAGCCCTGCGTGGGTTCGTCGCCGGAACCCTCTATGAGGCTGGTCACACCGACGTGTATCCGACGACGAACTCGAATCGTGTCGCCCTGGTTTAGTTGGGATGAGGCATGATCATGAGATACCGTGAACGCAGCTCGCGCGATAACGCGGGCATTGTAACCACCTATTCCTTCGCATCCAAACTGATCGGTTCCGAACAGATCAATGCAGGCCGTGCCTCTGAGTCCAGATGCATGTCCGAAGGAAGTCCCAAACGACGTGTATCCGAGTCCATTGTTGTTGCACATCGCGGCGCCTTCGCATACCGCGGGATCCCCTGTCGCGCTGAATGATGCGCAGTTGTCGTCGTCGTTGCAGTCGTTGCACCCCGAACCCTGGCAACAGCCGTCTCCTTGGATCCAATCCTGTGGTCCGATGGTGAGCCAGGCCTGGGAGTCAAACACGAGGGAATCCAGGTCTTGGCACTGGGCCAAGCTGGTCGCGACGCACACTGCGGCGATGGAATGTCTGAGCATTTAGATTCTCCTGCTATGCAGCATACAGAGCCACTCTTGCTTGGTACAAGAGTGCAGGGGATTCTCGCTAGTGTGAGCAAACTGCGTCTCCGATCGTGGGACTTTGTCCGTACGGGGAAGCGAAGGTGTACTCCCGACAGCCGCTTATGGCGCCTCGCGGGGGGCGGCGAAGAGCATGAGCGCGCCGAAGGTCCCGAGTGCCTCGGGCGAGTCGGTCGCGTCGTCGTCGCGGGGGTGGAGCTGGGTGTACGACCCGTCGGGCTCGAGCGACCAGGCGGAGCGGCGGTCGCGGAGCATGACGTCCATCGCGTCCCACAGCCGGCGCTTGGCGTCGGGGTCGTCGACTGGGCAGGCGGCCTCGACGCGGTTGTTCAGGTTGCGGTACATCCAGTCGCCGGAGGAGATGTAGAACGTCCCGTCGGCGGGGTCGTCGGCGCCGGCTTGGAAGTAGAAGATGCGGGAGTGCTCGAGGAAGCGTCCGATGATGGAGCGGACGCGGATGTTGTCCGACAAGCCCGGGACGCCCGGTCGGAGCGAGCAGAACCCGCGGACGATCAGGTCGATCTTCACGCCCGCCTGGCTGGCGGCGTAGAGGCGCTCGGTGATCTTCCGGTCCTCCAGCGAGTTCATCTTCGCGACGATGCGGGCCGGGCGCCCGGCCCTGGCGGCCTCGATCTCGGCGTCGATCAGCGCGTTGTACTGGTCGCGCATCCGCTCGGGGGCGACGAGCAGGCGGGTGTAGTCCTGGTGGGCGGCGTGCCCGGTCAGGGTGTTGAAGAGGACGAGGACGTCGGACGTGATCTCCGGGTCGCAGGTGAGGATGCCCAGGTCGGTGTAGAGCTGGGCGGTGTGGGAGTGGTAGTTGCCGGTGCCGATGTGCGCGTATGTGCGGACGCCCCAGGAGCCGTCGTCCTGCTGCTCGCGTCGAACGACGAGGGAGCATTTGCAGTGGGTCTTGAGTCCGACGACGCCGTAGGCGACGTGGACGCCGGCCTTCTCGAGGGCGCGGGCGAAGCGGACATTCTTCTCTTCGTCGAAGCGGGCGCGGAGTTCGACGAGGCAGGCGACCTGCTTGCCGTCCTCGGCGGCCTCGATGAGCGACTCGACGAACGGCGAGTCGCGGCTCGTGCGGTAGATGGTCTGCTTGATCGCCAGGACGTGTGGGTCCTCGGCGGCCTCGTCGATGAAGCGCTCGACCGAGTGGCGGAACGAGTCGTAGGGGTGGTGCAGGAGGATGTCGTGCTCGCGGATCTTGGCGAAGATGTCCGGCTGCGGCTCCGACGGGGGCGCGGCCAGGGGCGCGGGCACGACCGGCGTCCAGGGCGGGTCCTGCAGGTGCTCGAGGGGGAGGGCGGCGACCTCGAACAGGTCGGCGAACGCGAGCGGGCCCGGGCGCTCGTAGACGTCCGACTCGTCGAGTTCGAGCTCCTCGAGGACGAAGCGGAGGATCTCGGGCGAGGGGTTGGGGCCGACCTGGATGCGGACGGCGGCGGCGAAGCGGCGCGAGCGGAGCTCGAGCTCGACCTGCTCGAGCAGGTCGTCGGCGTCCTCTTCCTCTTCCTCGAGTTCGAGCGAGGCGCTGCGGGTCAATCGGAAGGGCATGACGTCCACGACGCGCATGCCCGGGAAGAGGGCGGCGAGGTTGTGGCGGACGAGGTCGTCGAGGGCGATGAGGCGGACGGGGGGGTCGTCGCCGAGCGTGGCGCCCGGGTTGTCGGCGCGGACGAACTGGGGCAGGACGTCCGGGATCTTGACGCGGGCGAACTTGAGCTCGCGCGAGCCGGGCGCGTCGAGCAGCACGCCCAGGTTCTCAGACAAGTTCGAGATGAACGGGAAGCGGTGCCCGGGGTCCACGGCCAGGGGAGTCAGGATCGGGAAGACGGAGGCGGCGAACCAGTCATCGACGCGGGCCCGCTCGTGCTTGTCCAGCTGGTCGTGGTTCAGGACGTGGATGCCCGCGTCGGCCAGCTCGGGGCGGAGCCGGGTCTGCCACGCGTCGGCCTGCAGCCTGACCTGGTCGAGGATGACTCGGCGGACGGCGGTGAGGACCTGGCGGGGGGGCAGCTCGCCCGGCGCCATGGGGCCTCGGCCCGAGGCGATGCGGCGCTTGAGCAGGCCGACACGCTTCATGAAGAACTCGTCGAGGTTGCTCGCGAAGATGGCGAGGAACTTGACGCGTTCGAGCAGCGGGACGCGGTCGTCGGTGCACTGGGCGAGCACGCGGTGGTTGAACTCGAGCCAGGAGAGGTCGCGGTTGAAGTAGCGGGCCTCGGCCGACGGGGCGCCGGGCAGGGACTCGGACGAGGCGGAGGCGGCGTCGTCGGCGGCTCGCTTGGACTTGCGCTTGTCCTTCTGCTTGCTCACGCGGGGCCGCCGTTCTCGGGGCGGGTGTAGGTCGCCCGGCAGCGGGGGGCCTCGGTAATGGTCACGGAGACGACGCGCGCGTGGGGCGCCAGGGCCGGGTCGAGGCGCTCGGCCAGCGCGTCGGCGATGTGCTTGGCGACGAGCTCGGCGGTAGGGTTGACGCGGTCGAAGGGGGGCGAATCGTTGAGGTTCGCGTTGTGGAAGGGGTCGCAGGTCTCGCGGAGGGCGAGCTCGACGGTGTGGAAGTCGGCGAGCAGGCCGTCGTCGTCGAGGGTGGGGCCGGCGATGGTGAGGGTGACGCGCCAGTTGTGGCCGTGGATTGGCTCGCGGGCGCCGGCGATGGAGAGGGCGTGGGCGGCGGCGAACTCGTGCTCCACGCGGATCTCGTACATGGGAGTGGAGTGTAGGGAGGGGTAGAGTTGGGTCGGGCCCGCGGGCGGATCGGCCGATGAAGGGTGGGTGAAGACGAGGAGGACGGGGAGAGGAGCGGAGCCCTCACCCCGGCCCTCTCCCGCGGGGCGCGGGAGAGGGGGGCGGAGGCAGGAGGTTCGGATGGGCGAGGCGCCGTTGATCTTGGGGGTGAGCGGGCTGCGGGGGATCGTGGGCGAGTCGCTGACGCCGGAGGTGGCGGCGCGGTATGCGGGGGCGTTCGGGGCGTGGCTGATCGAGCGCAGGGGATCCTCCGCGAGCGTGTTCATCGGGCGGGACGGTCGTTTGGGTGGGCAGACGATCTATCACGCGGCGATCGGAGGGCTGCTCGGCGCCGGGTGTGAGGTGGTTGAGTTGGATGTGGTGACGACGCCGACAGTCGGATACATGGTCGAGTCGGAGAGCGCAGATGGCGGGATGATCGTCACAGCGAGTCACAATCCGCAGGAGTGGAACGGGCTCAAGTGCCTCGTGCGGGATGATGGCTTGCTACCGATGCATTTGGTCGACGACGATGGCGACTCGGCGATTGATGTCGCGCGGGCTCCAACGGCGGTTGAGGCGGCGGAGATCATCGGACTGTTCCACCGGGGACCAGAGTGTCGTTCGAATCCCGCGTACAAGCCGATCAAGAACAAGCGAGATGCTGCGGGCGAGCACTGGTTGCATGTCTACCTGTTGCAGTGGCACGTGCTCGACGAGGCAAGCCAACAGCAGGAGAAGCTCGGGTACAGGTGCGTTGTCGATGCGGTGAACTCATCAGGTTCCACGATCTCCGTTCCATTCTTGGACTACCTAGGCAATGTGATTCAGATCAACTGCGTCGGGACCGGCGTGTTCCCGCACACGCCGGAGCCCACGAAGGAAAACCTGTCCGGCGAGGGCGGGCTGTGCGACGCCGTGCCCGGCTTGAAGGCGGACGTGGGGTTCGCGCAGGACCCGGACGCGGACCGGCTGGCGATCGTGGACGAGAATGGCGGGTACATCGGCGAGGAGTACACGCTGGTGCTGGCGGCGCTGGCGCTGCTGGAGGCTCGCAGCGAGGGCGAGGGCGGGGGGGAGCCCGTGATCGTGACGAATCTGTCCACGTCGCGGATGATCGACGACGTCTCGGCCAGGTACGGGGCGCGGGTGGAGCGGACGGCGGTGGGTGAGGCGAACGTGGTTGAGCGGATGATGGCGCTCAGGGCCGCGGGGGAGGACGTGGTGCTCGGGGGCGAGGGCAACGGCGGGGTGATCTGGCCCGAGGTGGTGTACGTCCGGGACTCGCTGAGCGCGATGGCGCTGACGCTGGCGCTGATGGCGCGGACGGGCAAGACGGTCTCGGAGCTGGTCGAGTGGGTGGACTCGATGGCCGGGGAAGGGACGGGTGGGGGCGGGTACGCGATCGTCAAGAAGAAGGTGGACATCCCGAGCAAGGACGCGGCGAGGCCGGCGGTGGAGAAGGTCGTCGCGGCCTACTCGGGGGCGGCGGACGCGGCGGTGGACACGCAGGACGGGGTGCGGGTGGACTGGGCGGGTCGGCGGGCGTGGGTGCACGTGCGGGCGAGCAACACGGAGCCGATCATGCGGCTGATCGCCGAGGCGCCGACGGCCGAGGAGGCCGAGCGGATCCTGAGCGCCATCGAGGGCGTGATCGCGGGCTGATTACTCGTCGGCGGGCTCGAGCGGGGGAAGCACGGTCAGCGTCTGATTCGTGGGGACGTCCACCAGACGTGTGAGCGAGCCGTCGTGCCACTCGACCTCGAGCGTGACGGTCTGGGCGGTGGCGAGCCCGAAGTGGACCGAGTGCTCGGAGTTGCAGAGAAAATGCCCGGCGACATCGACGTAGCGGTGCTGAGTCAGCGAAGGGGTGACGGCGCGGACACGCGCGCCGATGCCATGGGGCGCAAGGTCCGGGCGGGCCGAGGTGTCGATGAAGACACGGAGCCAGTTGGATCCGGCGCGGCGCAGGTCGTTTCGGAAGAGCGTGAGCCTGGAGCCGCGTGAGATGATGATGATGTCCTGATCGCCGTCGTTGTCGTAGTCGAGGCGGGCGAGACCCCGGCCTTCTGCGGTGTGGTGGAGGCCCATGGCGGCGGCGGCCTCGGTAAAGTTGGCGGCGCCGTCGTTGAGGAAGACCTTGGAGGGATCGGCGACGAACCCGGGGTCGGGCCAGCCGTTGGTCTGGGCGATGTCGAGGTCGGCGTCGTGGTCGAGATCGACGGCGACGACGCCCCAGCCCCAGCCACCGTCGTCGGCCCCGGCCGCGGCGGCTCGCTCGAGGAACGTGTGGGCGCCGAGGTTCATGTAGAGCTTGTTGCCGCTGGAGAGCACGAGGTTGGCGGTGTCGTAGATGGATGTCACGTACCAGTCGAGGCGCCCGTCGTTGTCGAAATCGCCCTGCGTGTTGCCCATGCCCCACTGGTCGAGCCCGACGCCGGCGGCGGCGGTCTGCTCGGAGAACGTGCCGTCGGCGTTGTTCACGAAGTACTTGGAGGTGGAGTAATCGGAGACCCAGAGGAGTTCGGGGCGCCAGTCGCCGTCGGTATCGACGAACGAGGGGGAGAAGCCGCGGGTGTTGAGCATGTCGGCGGGGAGCATGGCGGTGACGTCGGTGAAGACGGGGATGCCGTCGGGGCCGTTCCCGTCGTTGCGGAAAAGGGCGTTGCCGGCGACGGGGCGGTACCAGCCGGCGACCGCGAGGTCGAGGTCGCCGTCGAGGTCGTAGTCGCCGGCGGCGGCGCTGAAGCCGTCGGGGAGAGATCGGCCCGTGAGGTTGACGCCGGCGGCGGCGGCGACGTTGGAGAACGAGTACTGGCCCGTGTGGTCCGGCCCGTTGTTGATGTAGAGGCGATGGGCGCCGACCTGCCCGGGGGAGCCGGGGGCGCCGAGGCTGGTGACGTAGACGTCGAGGAATCCATCGTTGTTGAAGTCGGCGGCGACGGCTCCGACGCCGATGTGCGCGTCGGCGATGTCCCAGGCCGGGGCCTGATCGGAGAACGTGCCGTCCGCGTTGTTGATGAACAGGCGGTCCGGCGCGCCGCCGCCGGCGAGGAAGAGGAAGTCCTGCCAGCCGTCGTTGTCAAAGTCTCCGACAGCGCCGCCGCCGAGGAAGGGCCAGGCGATCGGAGGGGGGTCGGGCGCCGCATGCCAGACGCCCAGGCCCGCCGCGATGCTGACATCCGTAAAGACCGGGAGGGCGGTCCGGGCGGCGGGCGCCGCCGCGGGACCCGCCGCGGGCTGGAGCGAGACGACGACGAGGGCGGACGGCACGACGAGAGCGAGCGGCGCCATTTCGATTGTCTCCGGGCACGGCGCCGGGCCCACTCCCCGGGGGCGGCGTCGACCCGTCCAGCATACCTGGCGGCGTGGCCTGCCCCGCTTCGAAAATGGCCGGTGTCGTGCGATGTCGGCTGCGGGGACGGGCCGGGTGCGTGGCGGGGGGATAAAGTGCTTCGATGGACAGACTTCTAGATATCCGGGCGGGGCAGCGGGTCAGGATCACCCAGCAGGTGCCCCGGCAGAGCGGGTCGATGGCGACCGAGGTCGAGGGGGTCGTGCTGCGGGTGGGGCAGCAGAAGACCGGGTCGTGGTTCGCGCACAGCAAGGACAAGAAGCTGTGGATCGACCGGGTCGAGCTGCGGAAGGACGACGGGGAGCTGGCGTACGTGAACCTGGACCAGTACTCGCGGGTGGACGTGCTGGAGGACGCCGGGGCGGCGTAGCGGGGGCGCGCTTCGTGCGCGCGGCATGACAGGCGGGCGTGGGTGATCTCGGCGTAGGCCGAGATTTTTTTATTGGGTGTGGCCGGGGGGTCTTGCGCGCGGTGTGTGCGGCGTTGGTGGCGCCGTTGTGCGCGCGAGGGTGACCGTCGGGGTGAGGGGTGAGGGCCGCGGGTGTTCGCGGCGGGACGAGAGCAGTTGGAGGCGCCGGGGCCACCAGGGACCGGCGCGGGTGAGTGGAGGGGGAGCCCATGTCCTACCGGCTCGACGCGTTTTCCGGGATCGGGCTCGACGAGGCGTCGCTGCGGCGGGCGATCGGCGAGCACCGTGATCGGGTGCGGCCCACGCTGGAGAAGCTGTGGGCGTACTTCCGGAACCCGCTCGAGCCGGTGGGGCTGGGCGACGCGAATCGGCGTGGGTGGTACCGCCTGGCGCAGGAGGCCGGGCTGCCGACTCGGGTGACGGGGAGGCGCGACTCGGCGCTGGACGACCGGGCGGCGGGGCGGCGCGAGGTCGTGATCGAGAACGACATCGCCTGGCGCGTGCAGACGATGGTGGACTTCCTGTTCGGCAAGCCGATCCGTGTGCTGAGCACGGCCGAGGATCAAGAGACGCGCGAGCGGGTGGAAGGAGCGCTCGAGGCGGTGTGGGAGGCGTCGGGCGGGATCGCGCTCTTGCAGGACGTGGCGACGCTGGGGCACGTGTACGGGCACGTGGACCTGCACGTGCGTATCGACGAGGACGCGCTTCTGGGCGCCGGCTCGCGGGACCCGGAGGAGGCGGCCGCACGGGCGGTGCGGATCGAGCCGATCGACGCGACACGCGGGATCGGCGTGGTCTCCAAGACCGACTACCGGGAGCTGGACGCGTTCGTCGTGCACGTGGAGGGGGAGGAGCGCGAAGGGCCCAGTCGGCAGGACGGCGGCGCGGGCAGGCGAACTCGGCTGTTCGGTCGCGGCGGTCGGCGCGAGCGCGGCGAGCGCGAGCGTCGGCGGGTCGAGGCGGTCGAGGTGATCGGTCGGGGGATCCGGCAGGCGTACGAGGACGAGTCGCTGGTGGAGGAGACGCGGAGCGTGCTTCTGCCCGAGACGCTGCCGATCGTGCACGTGCAGAACGTGAGCCAGCCGCTGCGGTACTCGGGGCTGGGCGAGGTGGAGTCGCTGATCCCGCTGCAGGACGAGCTGAACACGAGGCTGAGCGACCGGGCGAGCCGCGTGACGATGCAGAGCTTCCGGATGTTCCTGGCCAAGGGGATCGACGGGTTCGACAAGGTCCCTGTGGGTCCGGGCGCGTTGTGGCAGACGGACAACATGGAGGCGTCGATCGAGTCGTTCGGCGGGGACGCGTCGAGCCCGAGCGAGGAGGCGCACATCCGGGAGATCCGCGAGGCGATGGACAAGGCGAGCGGCGTGCCGCCCCTGGCCAGCGGCGTGCTGCGGGCGCGGATCGGGAACCTGTCGAGCGAGAACGCGCTGCGTGTGACGCTGCTGGGGCTCTTGGCCAAGACGGACCGGAAGCGTGTGACGTACGGGCGGGGGATCGCCGAGGCCAGCCGCGTGGTGCTCGAGGCGCTGGACGCGGCCGGGGTGGTTCGGACCAAGGCGTCGGAGCGCGGCGTGCGCGTGGGCTGGACGAGCCCGCTGCCGGCCGACGAGCGGGACGAGGTCGCGTCGGCGGCGGCGAAGGTCGAGCTGGGCGTGCCCGAGGAGCGTGTGCTGGGCGAGCTGGGGTACGAGGCGACGGACCCGGCGATCCGGTGATCGGGGCTGGTCGGCGCCCGGGCGTCGGCGTCAACGAAAGGAGCGAGGGATGAAGTTCGGCGATGACGGGCAGCAGCAGGGCGGCGGGGAGACGCCGCGGGCCGAGGCGCCCCCGGTGAGCGAGGAGCTGCTGGAGCGGGCGGAGGAGGAGGACGGCTCGGCGCTGGTCGCGGAGCTGGAGGCGCGGGTGGCGGAGCTGGAGTCAGAGCTGGCGGGGGCACGCGAGGCGCTGGACGCGAGCGAGCGGCGGGGCGAGATCGAGCGGCGGCTGACCGAGGCCGAGGCGATCGACCTGGAGACAGCGCGGCTGCTGACGGAGGCGGCGGTGTCGGCGATGGAGGAGCCGGACGTGGCGCTGGCGGTCGAGGACCTGAGGCGACGCAAGCCGTTCCTGTTCGCGGGTGATCGGTCGGGCGGCGCCAGGCCGCGGTCGGCGTCGGCGCTGAGCCCGGCGCGGGAGCACGGCACGAACGGCTCGGGCGAGGCGCTGCGCGAGCTGGCGGACGAGGCGAGGTCGAGCGGGGATCGTCGGGCGCTGCTGCAGTACCTGAGGCAGCGCCGCGGCGTCTGCTGAGGACGGGTCGGGACGAGAACAGGGCGCCGCGTCTCGCGACGCGGATCGGATCAACACAGGGGGAGGAGAACGGATGGCGTTTACGGGGAAGGCGACGTATGGGGCGGGGGCGGGGCTGCCCGAGTTGGTCGAGGACGTGTCGGACGTGATCGGGATCGTGAGCCCGCACGAGACGCCGCTGCTGGATCGGCTGGGCGATCCGAAGCGGGCGGCGCTCTCGACGGTGCACGAGTGGATCGAGGACGCGTTGCTCGCGAACACGACGGCGGTGGACCAGTCGTCGTTCACGCCCAGCCCGCAGGCGGCGGTCGCGATCACGGTCGACGACATCTCGATCTTCCGCGAGGGGGACCTGGTGCGGCCGGGCGAGTCGGGCGAGGTGATGCTGGTCTCGACCGTCGATACGGGCACGGACACGATCGTCGTGGCGCGTGGGTACGGCGGGACGAGTGCGGCGACGCTCGCCGACGACATGGCGCTGACGATCTTGGGCAACGCGGCGCTGGAGGGCGACGCGGCGCCGGAGGCGCGGTTCACGTCGCGCGTGCGGAGGT
Organism: Phycisphaerales bacterium; assembly: GCA_041987545.1. GTDB lineage: Bacteria > Planctomycetota > Phycisphaerae > Phycisphaerales > UBA1924 > JAJRXR01. Next base: position 45,712 of record JBHIWH010000001.1, read on the forward strand.
CGAACTTCACGCAGATCCTCACGGCGACGGTGGACGTGTCGGGCTCGATGCAGGCCAGCCGCGCGTACGGGATCGAGGACGAGGTCGATTACCAGAAGCAGGAGCGGATGCGTGAGCTGCTGCGTGATCTGGAGAACTGCGTGATCAACGGCGTGGCGCCGGCGTCGGACCCGCAGGGCACGTCGAGCGTGCGGCGTTCGATGAACGGGATCATCCACTCGATCACGACGAACCTGTTCGAGCCGGGCGTGGGCGAGATCCCGGACGGGGACGGCGGGGGCGCCGACGAGCTGAACGAGGCGGTGCTCAACGCGGCGCTGCGGTCGATCTGGGACCAGTCGTCGGGGGGTGTGGACACCATCGTGGTGGGCGGGGCGCAGAAGCGGCGGATCAACGCGTTCGCGTCCGGGGCGCGGGCGTACCTGCCCGAGGACGAGGCGTTCCGCGATCTGATCGGGGTGTACGAGAGCGACTTCGGGGTGTGCCGCGTGGTGATGAGCCGGTGGGTGCCGGCCGACTCGCTGCTGCTGCTCGACTCGTCGCGGATCCAGGTGATGCCGATGCAGGGGCGGAGCTTCCACTTCAAGCCGCTGGCGGCGGACGGGGACTCGTTCCGCGGCCAGGTGATCGGGGAGTACACGCTGGAGTTCAAGAACGAGAACGCGCACGGCGTGCTCTCGGGGCTCGCGGTCTGACGCGTCGCGTGTTGTGAACGTGGTCGTTGGCGCTGGGTTCGGGGGGACCTCGCGTGCCCGGGGCGTCGGGAGATCGGCGTCCCGGGTTTGAGGATGGGTCAGATGCTCGGTGGTCAGATGGTGAGCGGGGGGTGCGATGTTCGCGAGTGATCGGGAATTGCTGGCGCTGGAGCCGAGGATGTTCAGGGACGTGCTCTGGCTCGGGCAGCGGCTGGTGAGGGGCGTGGGCTCGGTGAGCGGGACGACGCTCACGATGACGAGCCAGGACGAGGGGTTCGACGACGCGGGGGTCGGCGCCGGGCACGTGGTCGTGGTCGACGGCGTGGCGCTGGAGGTCGTCTCGCGTGAGTCGGCGACGGAGCTGGAGGTATCAAGGATGCGGGACGCCCCGGGCGGCGCCGCGATCGGGGCCGGGTCGATCTCGGAGAAGGAGGTCACCGTCTCGACGTTCTCGCCGCAGATCTCGATCGTGCACTCGCAGGTGCTGCGGATGCTCGGGCTGCGGGCCTCGGGCGAGGCGGGCGATGGGCCGAGCGAGGAGGACGTGGTGAACGGGGCTGGCGTGGGCCTGGCGGAGGCGTTGGGCGCGGTGCACCTTGTGTACGCGGCGGCGGCCGCGGCGGGCGGGAGCGCGGGTGATCTGGCGCACCGGGCGGCGCTGTACCGCGAGCGGTTCGGGGCCGAGCGGCAGCGGGCGGCGGCGCTGATCGACACCGACGGCGACGGCGAGGCCGACGCGACCAGGCGGATGAACGTGATCCAGTTCGTGCGGGCGTGAGGGGGAGACCAAGATGCTGGTGCTGAATCCGAGGCAGATGACGTTCGGGGGGGCGACGTGGGGGAACGTCGCGAGCGTGTCGATCGGGCGGTCGAGCAACAAGCTGCTGGCCGAGTGGTCGGACGAGGGGCCGCACGTGGTGCTGGCCGATGTGCCCGAGCAGCTCGTGACGGTGCGGGTCGTCCAGGAGATGCTGGGCGACGACATGGACACGCCGAGGCCCGGCGAGTCGGGGGCGTTGGTGTTCACGACGGGGCCCAACTCGTCGGACGCGGCGACGCGGGAGGTGACGATCGGGGAGGCGGTGATCCGGACGGTGAGCTACGAGACGAGCACGAGCCGCGGGTCGCGGCGGTTCATCGAGCTGGTTGCCGTCTCGGAGGACGGGACGACGGACCCTGTGGGCGTGGACGACGCCTGAGCGCGTAGGAGCGGGGGTGGGTGATGGCGAGCTCGTTCAAGGGGGCGGATTTGTTCGGGTCGGGGCCGCACCGGTTCGTGATGGCGCCGCAGGGGATGCGGGCGGTGTCGCTGGCGGCGATCGCGGACGACGCGACTGTGGAGGGGTCGGCGTGGTTCGGGGATCTGGAGCTGGAGGTGCACGTCCGTGGACGGCTGGTGGCGGCGAGCGAGACGGCGCTGTGGGCTCTGCGCGACGCGGTGGCGGCCGAGGCCGACTCGGACAACACGCCCGTGCCCGGGACGCTGGTCGATCTGCACGGGCGGGAGTGGGACTCGATGTCGATGTACCGGTACGAGGAGTCGGGGGCGGCGGACCGTGGGCGGGTGTGGTCGGTCGGGTACGTGTGCCGTTTCCGGCGGTTCATCGGGACATGAGCGGGAACTCGAGCGGGGGCGGGGGAGATGGTCGAGGCGGAGGTGGCGGGCGTGCTGGCTCAGTTCGGGATCGCCGGGCTGATCGGGTGGATGTGGATGACCGAGCGGCGAGCGTCGGCGTCGCGGGAGAAGCAGATCACGGAGCTGCACGACCGGATCCTGCGGGAGCGGACGGAGCTGGACGTGCTGGTGACGGCGCTCAAGGAGAACACGCGGGCGATGGCGGCCCTGGAGGCGGGGCAGCGGGGGCTGGTGGCGCTGCTGGGGCGGGTGCTCGACCCGGCGCGCACGCCGACGGCGGGGGCGTAGACTGGGGCCATGCGCATGGCGAGAGCGGTCGTGGCGGTGATGGCGGTCGGGGCGTTGCTCGCGGGCGGGTGCGCGCGGCCGGGCTCGATCGGGGTCGCGGGCGGTGGGAGCGTCGGCGCCGACGTCGGCGGGCCGTTCGCCCCCGAGTCGATGCGGATCTACCCGCTGACGCACTTCGAGCGGGACGGCGAGGGCGAGCCGCGGTTGATTCTGCACCTGGAGATGCGGGACCGGTGGGGGGACACGGTCAAGGGCGTCGGGCGGCTGCAGGTCCAGCTGCTGCGGGGCGGGGAACTCTCTGGGGGCGGGGGCGACGACGAGCGGGTGTGGGCGGTGGATATGCGCGACCCGGAGACGAACGCGCTGTACTTCGACCCGGCGACGCGGACGTACCGCGTGCAGCTGCGGGACCTGCCCTCGTGGGCGGAGGCGACGGTCGACGGGCGGGGGACGCCCGTGCGTCTGCTTGCGGTGTTCACGACGCCGGGCTCGGACGGCTCGACGCGGTACCTGCGGGACGAGCACACGCTGGGCGGGTGAGCCCGGGCTATTCGTCGTCGTCGATCAGGTCGAGCTGCTTGTACTTCTCGCGGTACTTGTCGCGGAGCTTGGTCTGTTTGTTGGAGAGGTCGATTTCGCGGCCGTCGATCCAGGCTCGCTGGACGACGGTGGTGGTCTCGAGGATGTCGCCGTCGGCGAGGATGAGGGTGGCGAGCTTGCCGCGCTCGATGGAGCCGAGGTCGTCGCCCTGGCCCATGATCTGCGCGGGCCAGAGGGTGATGGCCGCGAGGGCGTGCTCGGGGGAGAGGCCGAAGGCGGTGCAGCGGCCGGCCTCGTCAGGAAGGGTTCGGATGTGCCCGGTCTCGTCGGCCGAGGAGAGGCACCAGCGGATGCCGGCCTCCTGGAGCCGCTGAGGGAGCGTGAAGGCGTCGTCGTAGGGGGCGTCGGCGCGCTTGGGGAAGCGGTTGACGCCGGAGACGATGACGGGGACGTTGCTGGCCTTGAGGAGGTCGGCGGCGAGGTGGGCGTCGCGGCCGCCGACGATGACGGGCTTGAGGTCGCGGCCGGTCGCCCAGGCGACGGCGTGGGCGATCTGGTCGGCGTCGTTGGCGTTGATGAAGACGGGCTCCTGGTTGACGCCGGCGGCGGGGAGGACGGCCCGCATCGCCTCGTAGCGGAGGTCGGCGGGCAGGTCCGGGTCGGTGTCCTTGGCCGCGGCGTAGGCCTCGGCGGCGTTGAAGTACTCGTCGAGCTGGCGGAGGTCGTCGGCGATGGACTCGGCTTGGTCGCCGCCGCGGCCGCCGGGGAAGGCGCGGTCGGCGGGGCGGACGCGGGGGTAGTTGATGGAGAGGCCGAAGGCGTCGTCGAGGGCCATGGTCTCCCAGGTCCAGCCGTCCATGCGGAGGACAGAGGGTCGCCCGGGGACGCGGCCGCCCGTGGGGAAGGAGCCGACGGTGAGGATGCCGTTGGTGCGGGCGACGGGGATGAGTGTGGAGTCCGGGTTGACGGAGACGGCGGCGCGGACCTCGGGGGTGAAGGCGCCGACCTCGTTGTAGTCGTCCATGGCGCGGACGGCGGAGATCTCCGTCAGTCCGATGCGCGAGATGGCGCAGGTGAGGCCAGGGTAGAGGTGCATGCCGTCGGCCTCGACGACCTGCGCGTCGGGGGCGAGGTTGATCCGGTCCATCGCGGATCGGTCGCCCACGAGCGAGATGCGACCGTCGTTGAAGGAGACGACGGCGTTGTCGAGCGTCTCGCCCGAGACGGTGTGGACGGTGGCGCCGACGATGACGACCGGGTGGTCCTGCGGCGCGGCCTTGGGCGTGAGGTCCTGGGCGCCGGCGAGGGAGGTGGCGGCGGCGAGGGCGGCGGTGATGGCGGCGCGCATGGTGGTTGCTCTCGTGTTCGTCGTGGAGAGGACCTGGTTCATCGGTTCATCTCCAGCTTCTCGAAGTAGATGGTGGGGACGATCATGTGGCAGCCGCAGTCGCCCGGCTCGGGGTTGGCGGCGCGCTGCAGCGCGTCGCGGGTGTACCTGGCGAGCAGCGAGCCGCGGGGCGGGGTGTCCACCATCTCGGTCTCGCTCTCGTCGGATTCCGGCGTGTCCGTCTCGTCGCTCTCGTCGTCGCCCGGCAGGTCGTCGGCCAGGATCTTGGCGATGATGCGTTCGCGCTCGGCGGCGATGCGGCGGCGGTGGGCGCGGTCCTGCTGGAGCGAGAAGTAGAGCCGCCCGTCGATCCAGACGCTGGTCGGCTTGGCCCGGGTGGACAGGGGCGGGGCGTTCCAGAGGACGAGGTCCGCGTCCTTGCCGACCTCGATGGAGCCGACGCGGTCCTCGATACCGAGTTGGATCGAGGGGTTGATGGTGACGAAGCGGAGGGCCTGTTCCTCGGTGATCCGCCCGTCCGAGTACTTGACGGCCTTGGCGGCCTCGAGGTTCAGGCGGCGTGCCAGCTCGTCGGAGTCGGAGTTGTAGCTGGTGAGCAGGCCGACCTCCTCGTTGATTGGGCCGGCGTAGGGGATGGCGTCCTGGACCTCGACCTTGTAGGCCCACCAGTCGGAGAAGATGGACGTGCCGATGGCGTGCTCCTTGACGACCTCGGCGACCTTGTAGGTCTCGAGGCCGTGCTGGAACGCGCCGATCTTGAAGCCGAAGTCCTCGGCGACGCGGCACAGCATGAGGATCTCGTCCTGGCGGTAGGAGTGGCAGTGGACGAGGCGTTCGCCCCTGAGGACCTGGGCGAGGGCCTCGAGCTCGAGGTCGCGGCGGAAGCCGGCGCCGAGCCTGGACTCGCGGTCGATGTACTCCTTGGCGGCCTGGAATCGGTCGCGGATGATGGTCTCGACGCCCATGCGGGTCTGTGGGTATCGGGTGGTCTTGTCGTCGCCCCAGTTGGACTGCTTGACGTTCTCGCCGAGGGCGAACTTGATGTTGGTCTTGGCGGGGCTCTCGAGGAACATGGTCTCGGCGTCGGGGGCGCCCCAGCGGTTCTTGACGACCTGGGACTTTCCGCCGATGGGGTTGGCCGAGCCGTGGAGGAGGTTGGCGGCGGTGACGCCGCCGGCGAGCTGGCGGTACCAGTTGACGTAGCCGGGGTCGAGTGAGTCGCCGATCCAGCACTCGGCGGTGACGGCCTGTCCGGCCTCGTTGACGCCGAAGCGGAAGAGGCCGGTGTGCGAGTGGGCGTCCACGATCCCGGGGGTGAGGTGCATGCCGGCGCCGTCGACGCGGACGATGTTCGCGTCGCCCGGGAATCGGACGTCCTTGTTGGGGCCGACGTACTCGATCTTGCCGGCGTTGACGATGACGAGTGTGCCGTTCTCGTAGTCGTCGGGGTTGAGGACGCCGTCGCCCGCGCTGGTCCAGACGGTGGCGCCGGTGATGAGGATGTAGTCGGGCTGCTCGGGGGTGGACTCGACGCTGTAGGCGCCGAAGGGGTAGCCGGCGAAGTCGGGGACGTCGGCGGTCTCGGGCTCGTCGGCCTTGCGGGTTCCGATCCATGCGAACGAGGTCCCGTCGGGCTCGGTGCCCTTGCCGACGATCTCGTCGTCCACGAGCACGCCGGTGACGGAGTAGGTCTTGGCCTCGTCGTCGGCGTCGTCGATGAGGAAGGCGATGCGGTCGCCGGTGATGGAGACCTCGCGGCCCTCGCCGCGCGTGCCGTCCTGGTTGGTGGTGACGGTGTCGCCCTTGACGGTAAAGTCCATGGAGAAGAAGTCGCCGACGGCGAGCGTCCAGCCGCCCTCGAAGGCGGAGGCCTCGGGCTCGGCGTCGCCGGCGCGGGTGGCGCGCCAGGGCGCGGGCGAGCCGGCGGGGCGCATCATGGCGCCGGAGAGCTCGTCGCCCGTGCGGACGCCGGAGAAGATGACGGGCGAGTCGCCGGCGAGCGCGGGGAGCTTGAGCGTGAAGCTGATGGAGGCGTCGTCGATGGAGACGGCGCCGGCCTTGTGCTCGGTCGTCCCGCCCGCGGCGTCGGCGGCGGTGAGCGTGACCTTGGCCTTGCCCTTCTTGCCCTCGGCCTTGGGGTCGGAGACCACGAGCGTGGCCGTGATGCCGCCGTCGATCACCAGGTCCCACTCGCCGGCGAGCGAGGCGGCGCCCGCGGCGTTGACGACGTGGCGCCGCCCGTCGATCCAGACGTCCCGGATCTCGGTGTCCTCGTCGAACAGCGGCCCGTCGGCGACGACGAACGAGGCGAGCTTGCCCTGCTCGATCGTGCCGAGGCGGTCGGACAGGCCCAGGGCGTCGGCGGGGTTGGTGGTCAGGGCGGCCAGGGCGTCGCGCTCGGACAGGCCGTGCTCGATCGCCTTGCGGAGGTTGGCCATGAAGTTCTGGCCCTGTGGCAGCTTGCTGGTCGTCAGGCAGACCGTGGCGCCGGCGTCCACGAGGCGGCGGACGTTGGTCGGCGCCTGCTCCCAGGCCATCAGGCGATCGAGGTCGACCGAGTCGATGGCGCCGATGGACGAGACGTCCGGCGCCTTGGGGTAGCGGAGGGGGACGACGAGGGTGGCGTCCATCTCGGCGATGGGCGCGAGGCGCTGGTACTCGCGGCCGCCGCCGAGGATCAGGACGCGGCCGGTCTCGTGCTCGCGCTGGATGCGGCGGGCCAGGAGCGCCTCGAGCGGGTCGTCGGCGTCGAAGAGGAGCGGGGCGTCGACCGCGTGCAGGGGCGTGAGCGCGCTGGGCGCGGTGTCGAGGGGCGTGCCGGCGACGGACTCCTCCCAGGCCGCGTCGATGAGCGTCTGGCGGAAGAGGGCCATGACGCCCATATGGCTCGTGGGGTACGCGCCGCTGGACCAGCCGGAGGTCTCGAAGCCGAGCGTGTGGAAGGCCCGGGCGTTGTAGACGGGCGGCTCGCCCAGGGACTTGTCCGACGGGGCGGCGGCGAGGGAGACGGCCGCGCCCATGCCTCTGAACACCCCGCCCTTGGGCGCGATGCCCGCGGCGACGAAGCCCATGTCTCGCAGGGACTCCTTGTCGGACTCGCCCATGCCGTCGCCGTCGAGCGCGGAGCGGTGGGGCGTGACGAGTTCGTTCCAGTGCATGCCGGGCGAGCCGGAGTCCGGCTTGGGCGCGTCGATCTCGACGCACGCGTCGATGAGACCCGGGTAGACGTGCAGGCCCTGCGCGTCGAAGACGCGGGCGCCCTCGGGCGCGTCGGCGCCCGCGCCGACGGAGAGGATCCGGCCGCCGCGGACGACGATGGTCGCGTCCTCGATGGTCTGGTCGGGCGAGACGTGGACGGTGGCGCCGACGATCGCGTGCCAGCCCGGGTCGGCGTGCTTGGGGCCGTTGGTGGGCGGGGCGAGGGGCGAGCTGCTCGTCGGCTGGGCGGGGGCCAGCGAGGCGGCGAGGGTGGCGGCCAGCGCCCAGGCGGCGCCGGCGACGAGGGTGACGGATCGGGTCATCGGGTCGGTACCTCTCTGGAGGGACTCGGAGCGTATCGGCTGGAAAGGCCCGGGCAAAGAGGGGGAAACGCCCGGCATCCGGAGACTTGCGGCCACGATCGGGCGCGGGCCATTGGTACCGGCGGGGGTCGGCCCGGGGTGCGGGGCGCGGGCGTGGACGGCTACCCTCAGGCCGGGACGCGCCCGCGCGGGCGCCGACGTGTGAAGCTGGAGGGAGGCGCGACGTGCCGGAGCTGATCAAGGGCGCCGCGGTTGTGGGGCAGTCGGGCGGGCCCACCGCCGTCATCAACGCCTCGCTCGTGGGCGTGGTCGAGGGGCTCCGCCGGGCCGGCGCTGGGGCGGGCGACTCGCCGATCTCGCGGATCCTGGGCATGCGTCACGGCGTGAGCGGGCTCACCCGGGGCGACTTCCACGACCTGACCGACTTCAGCCCGTCCCGGCTCGACCGCCTCGCGCACACGCCCTCGGCCGGCCTCGGCTCGACGCGCGACAAGCCCGACCGGGCTTACTGCGAGCGGATCCTCGAGTCCTGCCAGAAGCACGACATCCGGTACTTCTTCTACATCGGCGGCAACGACAGCTCGGACACGTGCCGCATCGTGAACGAGCTCTCCAACGAGGCCGGCTACGAGCTGCGCTGCTTCCACGTGCCCAAGACGGTGGACAACGACCTGGTGGGATCGGATCACACGCCCGGCTTCCCGTCGGCGGCGAGGTTCGTCGCCAAGGCCTGCATGGCCGACTTCATGGACAACATCTCCCTGCCCGGGATCAAGATCAACGTTGTCATGGGGCGGCACGCGGGGTTCCTGACCGCGGCCAGCGCGCTGGCGCGGCGGGAGTCGCGCTTCGGCGGGCTGGGCGCGACGGGCGACGGGCCGCAGTTGATCTATGTCCCCGAGGTCGCCTTCGACCTGGACGAGTTCACGCAGGACGTGGCCAGGATCTACGAGCAGCAGGGGCGGTGCCACATCGCCGTCTCCGAGGGCATCCAGGACAAGCACGGCGAGTCGATCGGCGCGCTGCTGATCAAGGGCGAGACCGACGCGCACGGCAACGTACAGCTCTCGGGCTCGGGCGCCCTGGGCGACCAGCTGGCCAACGTGCTCAAGGAGCGGCTGACCCCCCAGGGCGGCAAGGCGCCGCGGGTCCGGGCGGACACGTTCGGCTACGTGCAGCGGTGCTTCCCGGACCAGTCGCCGATCGACCTGCGCGAGGCGCGGGGCGCCGGGCGATACGCCGCGGCCCTGGCGGCCAGCGGGGACATCGACGGCTCGGTCGCGATCGTGCGCACCAGCCCGATCGGGGGCGACCAGCCGTACGCGGCCAGGTTCGAGCGGATCAACCTTGGCGACGTGGCGGCCAAGACGCGTCACATGCCCGAGGAGTTCCTGCAGGGGCGCAACGACGTGAGTCAGGCGTTCATCGACTACTGCCGCCCGCTGGTCGGGGAGCTGCCGGCGTACGAGCGGCTGTAGGCGCCGAGGTCAGCGACGTCGGCGCCGGAGCGCGAGCCCGCCCGCGAGTGCCGGGAGCAGCGCAGTCCCCGGCGCCGGGATGCCGTAGGTCACGTTGTCGATCGCGACGAACTCGGGGCCGGCGCCGTCGGCGATCTCGACGCGGGCGATCTCGGCGCCCAGGTTCGAGAAGCCGATGAACGTCGTCATCGCGCGGCCGGAGGTCCCGAAGATCTCCATCGCCAGCACGTTGTCCATCGAGTCGTAGACCGTGATCTCGACCTCCTCGCCCGTCTGGTCGAAGAAGTGGATCGACGCGACCTCGAAGCCGACGGCCGTCACCGGGACGCCGAAGTCCATGTTGATCATGTCGTCGGCGAAGAAGGAGAACGCGACGCGGCTGGGGAAGTTCGAGTCGGTCGTGCCCACGCCCGTGCCCCCGCCCGCGCCCGAGCTGAGGAAGAAGTCCACGTAGTCCTGCTGGAAGTCGCCCGCGGCCTCGAAGTCCTGGGTCGCCAGGCCCGGGTAGGCCGACTCGAAGGCGGCGCGGCTGGCGAACACGTCGGCGTACAGCGACGTCGTCAGGCCGGCGAGCGCGATGACGGGCAGGGTTGATCTCGGGCGCATGGTCTCTCCTCCGGGCTCGTGGAACCGATACCCCCTCGCGGGATGAAGTCTGCCACGGCTTGCCCATTCTCTCACTCCGCTTCGAAGGTTGCCGCGCGACGTTCGCGGGCCGCGCATGCAAGTACACTCGGCGCATGGACTTCGAGGCCCGCACGATCTCGCTCCGCGACGGCGCCCGCGTGCGGCTGCGGCCCGGGGACGCGTCGGACGCGGCGGCCAACCTCGCCTTCGTCACGCGCAGCGTGCCCGAGTCCCCGTTCATCCTGACCACGCCCGACGAGATCTGGTCGGCCGACGAGATCCGCGAGCGGCTGGAGCGCGTCGCGGGCGGCGAGGGCGTGGTGATCTTCGCCGAGCCGGAGGACGAGCCGGGGCGGATCGTCGCGTGCCTGGACATCCTGCGGCACAAGAAGCGGAAGCTGCGTCACGGCGCCGGGCTGGGCATGATGATCGAGCCGGGGTTCCGGGGGCGCGGGCTGGGGCGGGCGATGATGCTCGCCGCGATCGCGTGGGCCGAGGCGCACCCGGGGATCGAGCGTCTGGAGCTGGGCGTGTTCGCCCAGAACCCGGGGGCGCTGCGGATCTACGAGTCGTGCGGGTTCGTCCGCGAGGGCGTGAAGCGGGACTGGGCGCGCCAGCCCTCGGGCGAGTCGCTGGACGAGATCATCATGGCGCGGCGTGTCTGAGCGGTGAGGTCTGAAAGCCGACACCCCGGGATCGCTCCCGGGGCGTCGCGTGTCGGCGCCGCCCCCGTCCGCGGGCGGGCCGTCGAGGGGTCGGGGTTACGGGCAGCCGGCGCCGAAGGCGGCGAGGAAGGCGATGACGTCGTCGAAGTTGAGGACGCCGAAGGGCGCCGCAAGGTCGGCCGGGCAGTTGCCCACGTCCACGCTGGTCATGAACAGCGTCTGGTGGTTGTTGTTGTCGCAGTTGACGCTGGCCTGGTCGCCCACGAGCAGGCGGATGGTGTAGCAGCAGGGGGGCAGGTCGGACGTGTCCCAGACGCCCAGCACGTCGTCGATGAGGTTTGACGTGCCGCTGGCGATCGTGACCCAGGTGTTGGCGGGCCCGCCGGTGTACTGGAGGACCCAGGAGGAGAGGTTCTCGTCGAAGGCGGTGCCGGTGATCCTGACCAGGCCGCCGACGCCCTCGCAGTTGACGGGGTCGGTGATCTCGGCGGTGGGCGCCGTGTTGTCGATGATGATGGTGCGTTCGGCCTCGACATCGTGGCAGCCGTCGGTGGCGGAGACGAGGACGTCGTACGCGCCGTCGGGGACGGCGGTGGAGTTCCAGGTGGCGAAGGTCTGGTTGATCTTGCCGCCGAAGTAGACGGGGTTGGACGGATCGACGGGGGCGAACGTGCCGGCGCCGGCGGGGCTCTGCTGGACGATGTACTCGACGCCGCAGTGATCGTTGATGGTGCCGGTGAAGCAGACCGTGCCGCCGAAGACGTTCCCGTCGGCGGGCCCGCCCCAGCTGAAGGCGTCGAACTGTTTGTCGACCCAGGCGACCTCGACGTCGTCGGCCGAGAGGTCGGCCTCGTTGGTCGCGCTCATTCGGAGGAGGTAGTAGCCCTGGGCGAGGGGGGCGGTGTTCCAGTTGGCGATGCTCGTCCCGCCGGGCCCGGTCTCGGGGAAGCCGGAGGCGATGGGTGTCCACGAGCCGCCGATCGCGGGCTTGAACTCGAGGAGCGTGCTGATGAGCGCGGTCTCCGGGTCGTGGGCGATGCCCAGGATCGGGAACGTGCCGCAGACGCACTCGAGGTTCGTCGGGTCGAGGATGTCCACGATCGGGGGCGTGTCGTCGAGGACGGGGCCGGCGACGTCGAGCGTGACCGAGTAGCCCTCCCGGAGGGTGATGGTCATCTTGGCGTTGACGGCCCAGTGCTCGGCCTCGGTGTCGGCGAAGAAGAACCTGGAGTTGGAGCCGGACCTGATCCAGAGGGGGTCGAAGTCGTAGGTGATCTGGTCCCCGTCGCCCGAGCGGAAGGCCGAGTCGGGGGCGATGGTGCCCAGGCCGGTGCTGGACCAGTTGACGTCGGTGGTCTGGTCCTCGAAGCCGTCCACGCGGATGGAGGCGATCGAGCCGTTGAAGCCGGGGGTCGAGGAAGGGATGCGGCGGACGAAGGCGTACGAGCCGTCGGCCTTCTGGATCACGCGGTCCTGCACGACGCCCTCGTACAGGATCACCGACGTGCCCGGGATGATGACCTGGAAGGGGATGGCGGCGTCGCGGACGACGGTCCCGGCGGGTCCGGGCTGGCCCAGCAGGGCCTCGAAATCGCCCGGCGCCAGGTCGACGGCCAGGGCGGGGACAGGCGTGAGCAGGGCGCCGGCGCAGGCGGCGATGGCGAGGACGCGACGCGTCGTGGGTCTCATGGCTCGGTCTCCCGTGAACGAGGGGGTGTCTCTCCCGCCACGCTCCCCGCGCGGCGTGCTGAGGCTCCGCGCGGGCACGCGGAATCTCTCAGCAGAGGACAGTCCGAGTTCCGGGGATCGAGAGGGTCAGGTCAGTCGGCGTCGGGCCGATGTTGCGCGAGCAGCGCGACGCGGTACGCCTGCAGCCGCGCGCTGAACGCGCCGGCCCGCACGCCCGGGTCGTCGGCGACGATCCGCTCGGCCTCGTCGCGCGAGCGGGCCTCGAAGACGAACACGCCCACCCAGGGTCGCTCCAGCGTCCGGCCCGCGAGGATCAGCTCACCCGAGTCGCGGAGGCGGGTGTAGTACTCGAAGTGAGCGCGGACCGCCGCCGCCTCCTCGGGCGTCGGCGCCTCGGGCATCCCGTCGCGGGCGGGCTCGAGGAAGCAGACGAACTGCTGGCGCTCGCCGGTCCCGTCCACCTACGTCTTCCGCTCGTAGCGGATCTCCATGCACTTGCACTCGGCGCCGGGCTTCCCGTCCTGGCCCAGGGGCGCAAAGTACATCTCCATGGTCAGGTGGTCGTCGTCGTGGGCGGTCATGACCGAGCGCTTGCGCATGGGGGCGCCCGAGCCGGGGTCGGTCATGGTGCTGTGCATCTCCCAGCGGCGGGCGGCCTCGTCCAGCTGGCCGTGCTCGACCTGGATGAACGTGGCCATGGAGTCGATCCAGAAGCCCTCGTAGCGCTTGTCGACGGTGTTGTACCCGAGGAAGCCCTTGCCGGCGAACATGCCCGAGTCGTCCTGGTACCGCTGCTCGAGGTAGCGGTCGCCCAGGATGAGCTCGTTGACCATCGTGCCGGTGGAGACCTGGGGCTCGGAGGCGCCGGGCATCCACATGCGGACCTCGGCGCGGAACGTGCCCTCGAACGGCTTGAACGCCGCGTGCTCGGGCGCGGGCTTGAACATCTCGGCGCACTTGGCCATCTGGTCGGCCGGCGCGGGGGTCTCGGGGCTCATGGGGTCGCTCCGTCGGGCGGGTGTGTCGTGGTCGCGGGTGCTACTTCTTGGTGTGGTGGATCCAGCCGATCTTCGTCATCTCGCCCGTCGCGGGGTTGGGCTGGCGGAACTCGAGCGTGTACGAGCCGTCGTCATTGATGATGTGGAGGTGGCGCATCGGGACCTGCCCGCCCATGCCGTCGGGCATCTCGCCCTTGAGGTCGATGGCGCCGTCGGCGAAGGGGCCGACCTGGACGAGCATGCTGGTGGAGAGGTTGTCGGCCCAGGCGCTTGTGTAGGCGCCCTTGGCCTTGTCGTAGCCGATCATGCCGTGGCCCTCGAACGGGAAGTCGATGCCCATGTAGCGGAACGTGCCTGCGTAGTGGCTCTGGACGTACCGGCCGTCGAGGATCGTGCGGATCTCGGCGGTCATCCTCGAGGTCTCGGGCTCGCCCCCGGGCTCGCTCAGGAAGCTCACCTCGGCGTCCCACGAGCCGACGAGGTGCTCGAGGCGGTCGTGCTCGGGCGCCTTGGCGGCGCCGGCCTCCATCATCGCCTTCATCTGCTCGGGCGAGGGCTGGTCCATCTCCTCGGGCTGGGCGGCGTGGGTGATCGCGGCCGGGGCGGCGGCGCGGCCCGCCAGGAACACGCCCCCGAGGGCGATGGTGGCGGCGGCGGCCAGACCGGTCGTGCTCAGCGCGGTGCGGATCATGCTCGTGCGTCCTTTCGGTTGGTTGGGGGAATGCCCCCGCGGGCGGTCGGGCCCGCGGGAGGCGTGTGAGTGCGTGCTGTCGATGCTGATCAGTCGTCGGCCATGCCGTGCGCGACGCGGGTGTAGGTGATCTCGCCGTCCTTGACCCACTCGCCCTCGATCTTCTTGTAGAACTCGTCGTGCATGGTGTTGTCGTCCACGAAGGTGGAGATCATCTTCATCTCGACGGTGCCCATGGGCTGGGGCATGCTGGCCGAGCCGTGGAGGGTGAGCGTGTCGCCCTCCATCTTGCCGGTCATGTGCATGACGCCGGTGCTCATGGAGTCGATCCAGATGCTGAAGTACTCCTCGGTGACGTTGTCGTAGCCGTTGATGGCCATGCCCTCGAAAGGCTCGCCCATGAACTCGCTCTTGAACCAAGCGGTGGTGTAGCGGCCGTCCATGATCGACTTGGTGTACATCGTGCCCTCGCCCTCAACGGGCTCGCCGGGCTGCATCGTGAACTTGGTCTGCGCCTTCCACTCGCCGGCGGCGGAGGCGAGCCTGGCGTGCGGCTCGCCCGGCTCGCCGGCCTTCATCATGGCGGCGATCATCGGGTCCATCTCCATCTCCTCGGGCTGGGAGACGGGCAGGGCGGCGGCGCCGGTCGCGCCGGCGTGGTACGAGAGCGTGCCAACCCCGACCAGGGCGCCGACGGCGGCGGTTCCGATCAATGCGGTGCGGATCATGTGATGCCTCCTCTTGTGTGCGTGTGGGGCCGCGGGGCGCGCCGCCGCGGCGTTCGGGGGGTCGTGCGGTGGGACGTTCTGTGCGCGCGGATCGCAGTGTTGCGAGTTTCCGGGCGCCCCTCCCGCGGGGGAGCCCGCCTCGCCGCCGCCCGGTCCACCGATCCGGGCGACCCGAACAGCATCCCACAATCAGCGGCCGCGTGCACGCGCCGAATCGCCAGAGGACCGAAAAAAGCCACCCCAGGGCCCGGGAGAGGGGGGCGTGGGGGAGGGAGGCCCGGGCCGCCTACTTGCCCAGGATCCACCTGAGCGAGGCGTCGTCGAGCTGGACCTGGCTGGAGCGGAGGACGACGGCGGCCTTGGCGGCGGCGCTGACGCGTTCGTCCTTGATCGTGGCGCACAAGCGCATCGCGTCGTCGAATCGCTGGTCCTCGCGGAGGCGGTCGAAGAACTCGGTCATCAGCTTTCGGGAGCGTGTCGAGAGCACGAAGAAGAGGCCCCCGACCGCCTCGACGACCGTGCCCGAGACGAGCGTGACGATGGTGGCGCCCGAGGTGTGTATGAGCGAGGGCTTGCCCTCGCCGGGCGCGATGACCTCGTTGAACCGCTTGCGGGCGCTCTCTCGCTGGAGCTTGAGCTTGTTCTGGAGTTCCTCGAGGCGCTCGATGCGTTTGCTGTAGATGTCGAGGGGGCGGAGTCGCTCGACGGGTTCGGGGCCGCCGCGGTTTGCCGAGTCGGGATCGAGGATCTCGGGCAGGAACTCGAGCCGGGACATCCTGTCGTTCAGGGCGGCGAAGAGCGCGTCCCGGATCCGGACTTCGAACCCTGGGACGTCTCGCTCGAGCTCGGGCAGGCTGGGGAGGTCCTGATCGCTCAGGTCGGGTGGGTCGTCGGGCGAGTCGATCCGCCGCGCCCACTCCGCCAGCTGCATGTAGGCCTTGTTGTATTGGTGGTACTGCTCCCGCTCGGCGCTGTCGTACATCGGGAGCTCGGTGGGCTCGAAGAACGGGGGTCTCTCCGTGATCCTCGGGTGCGTCCGCAGCGCCTCGATCGCGGTGATGGCCTCGTCGGCGAGGCGGAGGCTCGCGCCCAGCTCCCAGACGAGGTCCCGCGTGTCCCGGGCGTGGGGGGGCGGGCGCTCGGTCTCGTCGGGATCAGCCGGGAACCGCTCTGTCCAGTACCTATTGAGCGCATCGATCGAACGCGACTCGAGCCGCGCCCTGACGATCGCGTCGCGAACCTGCGCGTCTCGGTCCAGCTCCGCCTCGAGCTTCTCGTTGAGGGTGCGCTGGTCGGAGTTGACCTGCCGCTCGCGCTCTCCGATCTCCTCGAGCTCGCGGTCGAGCTGCGTCTGCGCGATGCGGACATGCGGGCTGAGCTCCTCGCGGACCATCAGCAGGGCGAGGGCGATGATGGCGAATCCGATCACGCTGAACGCCACGCTGAGCCAGAAGCTGACGCGGGCCTGGCTGATGCCCTGGTCGTGGTAGTCCTCCATCAGGTCGCGGCGTGAGTGCGAGTTGATGGCCGAGAGCGCGACGAGAGTCGCATCGTCGCGGTGGGCGTTGGCGAGGATCCTGGCCTCCCACTCCTGTCGCTTCGCTCTGGCGGCGTTCTTCGTGGCCCTGCTCGCCTGCCGCATGCGGGCCACGGCCCAGATCGTGACGACGAGCGCCGCGGCGGCGACGAGCACGGCGACGACACTCGGGACCGAGATCCACTCCGGGATCCACGGCTCGGGCGCGGCGGCGGTGGTCGGTGCGTTCATGTGGCCCCCCTGCGTGGGCCCCCGGGTGGGCCCCGTGCGTTTCGATCCTAGCCGGGGGGGATGGGCACGCGCTCGGCGATCTCGAGACCGAAGGCGTCCAGGGCGGGCAGGGCCGTTGTGTGGTTGGTCAGCAGGCGGAGGCGGGACAGGCCCAGGTCACGCAGGATCTGGCCCCCGACGCCGAAGTCCCGCATCGCGGGGGGCAGGGCGTTGCCCGCGATCCCGTCGGCCCGGGTCAGGTCCGGCACGTCGGCGCCCGTGTCCAGCTCGGGGCGGCGGATGGCGCTGAGCCGGTCGGCCAGGCGGGACTCGACGCCGTCGATCCCCTCGGGGCGGAGGTAGACGATCGCGCCGCGGCCCTCCTTCTGGATCGCGCGCATCGACGCCCGGAGCGTGGCGCTGGTCGGGCCGTCCGGCGAGGCGTCCAGGTCGGAGAAGATGTCGCCCAGCAGGTTGCGGCGGTGCATGCGGACGAGCGTGGGCTCGTCGGTCCGCGTGCCCGGCGCGCCGACGCCGCCGACGGTCAGGGCCAGGTGAGGCAACGGGTCCACGACGCTCTCGTAGGCGATGAGCGTGAACTCGCCCTCGGGCGTGCGGAGGGTCGTGCCCTCGGCCGGGTCGAGACGCGAGACGAGCGACTCGCGGGCCAGGCGGTGCTCGATGATCGCGGCGATCGAGCACATGCGCAGGCCGTGCTCGTCGCAGAACTCCTCGAGTTCGGGTACGCGGGCCATCTCGCCGTCGGGCCTGCAGATCTCGATGCCGACGGTCGCCGGGTAGAGGCCGGCGAGGCGGCACAGGTCCACGATCGCCTCGGTGTGCCCGGTGCGGACGAGCACGCCCCCGTCGCGGGAGCGGAGCGGGTTGACGTGCCCGGGCCGGACGAAGTCGTCGGGGCCAGATTCGGGATTGATCGCAAGCTTGATCGTGTTCGCACGTTCTGTCGCTGACACGCCGGTCGTAAAGCCGTGCTTCGGATGGCCGTCGATGGAGACGGTCAGCGGCGTGCCGCGGACGGACGTGTTGCGCGCGGTCTGCCCGTGCAGATCGAGCCGGTCGCAGTCGTCGTTGGTCAGCGAGAGGAACATGTACCCGCCGGCCTGGCGGACCATGAAGTTGACGGCCTCGGGGGAGATGTGCTGGGCGGCGATGACCAGGTCGCCCTCGTTCTCCCGGTTCTCGTCGTCGGTGACGACGACCATCTTGCCGTCGCGGAGGTCGGCGAGGATGTCCTCGATCGGGCTGAACACGACGGATCGTATCCACCGCGGGCGCGGCGTCGGCCACGCCCCAGAACCAGACAACAAATGGAGACTCGACATGACGCGTGAACGACGGGCGATGGCGATCGGGATCGTGCTGGGCGTCGGCGCCGCCGGCCTGGCCGGGACGCTGATGGGGATGGGCCAGCCCGGGGCGAGGCCCGGGCGGCCGGGCGAGCCGCGCGAGCCCCGGCCGGAGTGGGCGTTGGACCCCCCGAACGTGCACCACGTCTCCCAGAGCGCCGGGGGTGGCCGGGTCTACCTCTGGCGGATCGATCGGCAAGCGGGCACGATCGAGTTCGTGGACTCGGCCTCGGCCCCGAGGCCGGAGGCTCCGGACGGGCGCCGGTCGCCCTGACCCGCGCGGTCGGCGGCGGCCCGATCCCATAGGCTGCCCGGATGGAGATGACGCCCGAGCGCTGGGCACGGACGTGCGCGTACCTGGACGGCGTGTTCGCCGACCCCGACAAGCAGCTCGCAACGCTCATGGAGCGGGCGGTGGCGGCGGGCCTGCCCGACATCGCCGTCTCGCCCAGCGTCGGGCGCCTGCTCACGCTGCTGGCCAGGCTTGTGGACGCGCGGACGATCGTCGAGGTCGGGACGCTCGGCGGGTACTCGGGGATCTGGCTGGCGCGCGGGCTGGCCGACGGCGGGCGCCTGATCACGATCGAGCCCGAGGCGCTGCACGCGGAGTTCGCCCGGGGCGAGTTCGACGCCGCCGGCGTAGGCGGGCGGGTCGAGATCCGGAGGGGCGCCGGGCTCGACGTGCTGCCGGCGCTCGTCGAGGAGCTGGGCGCGTCGAGCGTGGACCTGGTCTTCCTGGACGGGATCAAGAGCGAGTACCCGGGGTACGCGGCCAGCGCGAGGCGGCTGCTGCGTTCGGGCGGGCTGCTGGTCGCGGACAACGCGCTGGGCGGGGGCGACTGGTGGATCGACGACGAGTCGCACGCGTCGCGCGACGCGGTGGACGCCCTGAACCGGGCGCTGGCGGGCGACGAGGCGTTCGAGGCCGCGTGCGTGCCGATCCGCGAGGGCGTGCTGATCGCGCGCAAGCGCTAGAGTTGCCGATGCCCACGACGAAGCTGATTGTGCTGCTGTGCGCCGCGGTGTCCCTGCTCGCGCCCCCGGCGCTGGCGTCCGATCCGGCCGAGCAGCACGCGCGCGTGCTCGAGATCGTCACGCCGGGCGGCCCGCTGCCGGTCGTGTGCGAGCTGCAGCGCGTGCGATCAACCGACGGCGCCGACGCCTGGTCGGCGCACCTGAAGAACGGCGCCGACGCGAACGTGTTTGGGGACATCCGCGTCGAGGTCGAGCGGCCCGGGCCCTGGACCGTGCGGCGCGTCCGCGTCGAGCTGCTGGGCGAGCACTCCGTCCTCGAGTGGACCGAGATCGACCGGGGCTGGGACGAGCCGGCCCGGGGCTCGGGCGTGTGGACCAAGCGGCGCCACGACGAGGTCTTCGAGTTCCCCGTCATCGTCCGCGGGATCGACGACATCGCCTGGTCCCCGCCCGAGGGCGCCGCGCCCGCGACACCCGGGCGGTTCACGCCGATCGAGAGCGACCGGGCCCCGGACCCCGGCGCGTTCACGGGCACGTGGCGCGTCGAGTTCGAGGGCATGGACGACCCGGCGGTCGCGACGTTCGAGGTGGACGACCGCGGCATGGCGGTGGGCACGTTCAACACGACCGTCAGCGACTTCCGGTTCCTGAGCGGCCGCGTGGACGGCGACCTGCTCCGCTTGTCCACTTTCGACGGGCGCGACTCGTACCTCTTCCACGCCCGGCTGGGCGCCGACGGCTCGCTCCGGGGCGACTTCTGGTCGGGCAGCTGGTGGCACGACACCTGGACCGCCACACGCGACGAGGGCGCGACGCTCAACGACGGCTTCGCCCGCACGCGGTGGGTCGGCGGGGCGACCTTCGACCAGCTTGTCTTCCGCACGCTCGACGGGCGGCGACGCTCCGTGGGCGACGTGCTCGACGAGTTCGAGGCCGACGGCGGGCGCGCGACGCTGCTGCTCGTCTTCGGCACCTGGTGCCCGAACTGCGCCGACGCGATCGACTACCTGGCCGAGTTGGCGGGCGAGCACGGCGGCGAGGGCCTCCGCGTGCTGGGCCTCGCCTTCGAGTACACGGGCGACATCGAGACCGACGCGAGGCAGGTCCGCCTGCACCGCGAGCGGCACGGCGGGGACTGGCCCGTGCTCGTCGCGGGCTTGTCGGACAAGAAGGCGGCGTCCGAGGCCCTGCCCGTCCTCGACCGGCTCCGCGCGTACCCGACGGTGGTGTTTATCAACGCCGACCGCGAGCCGGTGGCCGTCTACTCGGGCTTCGCCGGCCCCGCGGCGGGCGAGGCGCACCATCGCCTCCGCGAGCGGTGGTCCCGATTGGTCGAGGGGATGCTGGGGGTCGGGCCTTGAGACGCGCCCTGGCGGCGGCCGCGCTCGCATGGGCGCTCGCGCTGGCCGGCTGCGCCGAGGAGCGCGACCCGGCGCCGAGCTACCGCGTCGTCCTCCAGGCCGAGGGCGGGGAGCTGCCCTTCCGGATGGACGTGCGCGAGGTCGGTGGTGAGGGCTCGGGCGAGTACGAGGCCGCGATCCACAACGGCGAGGAGGTCATCATCGCCGACGACGTCGACGTGCTGCGCAGGCCGCTCTTGATCACGGTCCGCTTCCCGCACGTCGGCTCGACGCTCTCGCTCTCCGCCGGCGGGTCGGGCGACGAGCTGAGCGGCGCGTGGGTCAAGCCGCGGCCCGAGGGCAAGCTCGCGACGCTCCTGGCCCGCGCGACTCCCGGGGACGCCGACGTCCGCTTCGAGCCGCACCCGAGCGGCGTGGTCAACGCCGAGGCGTTCGCGGGCCGCTGGCGGATCGACTTCGGCGAAGACCAGGACCCGGGCGTGGGGGTGTTCGAGGTCGCGCCCGACGGCGAGGCGACCGGGACGGTGATGACCTCCACGGGCGACTACCGGCACATGGCCGGCCGGGCCGGGCCCGGCATGCTGCGGCTCTCGGCGTTCGACGGCTCGCACGCGATCCTCGTCCGCGCGACCCTGCAGGACGACGGCACGCTGCTGGGCGACACCTCCTGGGGCAACTGGGCGCTGCAGACCTGGTCCGCCACGCGCGACGACGAGGCCTCCCTCCCCGACGCGGCCTCGCTCGAGTCGATCACCGAGGGCGCGTCGATCGACGACGTGCGGCTGCGCTCGCTCGACGGCGGCTCGACGACGCTCCGGGACGCCGTCAACGAGCTGGACGCCGAGGCGACGATCGTCCTCCTCTTCGGCTCCTGGTGCCCGAACAGCGGCGACGCGACCGACGACCTGGTCGAGCTTCTCCGCCGCTACGGCGAGCGGGGGCTCGGCGTCCTGGGCGTCGCGTACCAGACCTCGGACCGGATGAGCGTCGAGCCGTCGCGCGTGGAGGCGTACCGCCGGATGCACGCCGTGCCCTGGCCCCTGTACATCGGGGGCGTGACGGACAAGGCCGAGGCCGGGCGGACCATGCCCATCATCTCCGGTGTGCACGCGTACCCGACGCTGATCTTCCTCGATGCCTCGGGCGAGCCCGTGTCCGTGCTGACCGGGTACAACGGCCCGGTGTCCGGCGAGCCCCACGCCCGGTTCGTCGGGGCGGTCGAGGCGCGGATCCGCGCGATGCTGGGCGAGTAGCTGACCGGGCGGTGGGCGGGGCGGGCGGCCCTACCGTTGGGCATGAGCCGATACGACGAGTTCCAGAAGTTCCGGGCGGCGATGAACGAGAAGATCCTCGCCCGCGGCACGACGAACACCAAACGCTTCTTCACGCTCGACACCAAGACGTACGAGCCCGGGACGCTCGACGCCAAGACGAAGGAGCTGCTCGGGTTGTCGGCGAGCATGGTCCTCCGGTGCGATGACTGCATCGCCTACCACATCGACAAGGCCGTCGGGACCGGCGCGAGCGACGAGGAGCTGTTCGAGACGTTCGACATCGCGCTGATCGTCGGCGGGTCGATCGTGATCCCGCACCTGCGCCGGGCGGTCGAGTTCCTGGAGCAGTGCCGGGCGAACTCGTGAGAGGAACCGTCAGTCCTTGAGCACGCCCAGCGCCTCGTAGAGATTCTCCTCATCGGAGTCGGACTCGACGAGGCGGGTCAGCGCGAGGACACTGGCGAGCGCGAAGCCGCCGAGGAAACCGGCGATATGCGCGAGGTAGGCGACGCCACCGCCGCCCTCGGCGCCGCTCTGGCTGAAGTAGCCCCAGACGTCAAACGCGAAGTACGCGGCGATGACGAAGTACGCCGACAGGCTGAACGACCCGGCGCGGGCCCAGAACCAATAGAAGATCGAGACGTCGTTCCGCGGATAGAACACGATGAACATGCCCAGGACGCCCATGATGGCGCCCGAGGCGCCCGCGGCGGGCCCGTCGGCGAGCAGGGCCCAGACGATCCCCTCGAAGACGCCCAGGAGGAGGTAGCACAGCGGGAAGAAGAAGTTGCCGATCTTCGCGTTGATCGCGTTGCCGAAGACGAACAGGAACAGCATGTTACCCGCGAGGTGGAAGACGTCGAGGTGGGTGAACAGCGACCCGACGAGACCCGCGGCGGTGAAGTCCTCGCCCGGGCCGATCACCATCCACTGCTCGAACTCGTCGCCGCCGAGGATCACGAGGCTCACGATCGAGGTCAGCGCGATCAACACCCAGTTGGCGATCGGCCACCGCTGCATGGGCACGTCGACGCTGAACGGGACGAGCACGGTCGTTCCCCCCCCTCGGCCCGGGCGGTCGGGCACGCGGGTGGAGTGTACCGCCCCGCTCTACACTCCCCTCCATGGGTCGGCACGAGGACTCCGAGCGGGCGCGGCGGGCGGCGCGGGCGGTCTGCCAGCATCTCCAATCCGAGGGGTTCATCGCCTACCTCGCCGGCGGGTGCGTCCGCGACGAGCTGCTCGGGCTCGAGCCGACCGACTACGACGTCGCGACAGACGCGACGCCCGACCGGATCCGCGGCCTGTTCAAGAAGACCAGCGAGGTCGGCGCCGCCTTCGGCGTCATGCTCGTCCGCGACCACGGGCCCACGATCGAGGTCGCGACCTTTCGAGAGGAGACGGGCTATTCCGACAAGCGGCGCCCCGATCAGGTCCGCTTCTCGACCCCCGAGCACGACGCCAGGCGCCGCGACTACACCGTCAACGCGCTCTTCCTCGACCCGGTCGCCGTCGATGAGCGCGACCCGGCGCCGGGGGGCGTGGGCACGGTCCACGGGCACGTGATCGACTACGTCGGCGGGATGGACGACCTGCACGCCAAGCTGATCCGGGCGGTAGGGGATCCTGATGCGCGGCTCGCCGAGGACCACCTGCGGGCGCTGAGGGCGGCGCGGCTGGCGGCGCGGCTGGGCTTTGCGATCGACCCCGCGACCGCCGCGGCGATCCGGGCGCACGCGTCCGAGCTGTCGGGCGTCAGCCGCGAGCGGATCGGCGACGAAGTCCGCCGGATCATGGCGCATCCCTCCCGGGCGCGGGGCGCTCGCCTGCTGACCGAGCTGGGGCTGGATGCGCCGATCCTCGGTGAGCCCTGGCCCTCGTCGAGCGACGAGGTCTTGACGGCCCTCGGCGCCGACGCCGATGTCCCCACCGCGCTGGCCGCGTGGGCGATCGACCGCGGGCTCGCGCTGAACACGGGCGCCGTCGAGACGCTCGTGCGGCACTGGCGGTCGGCGCTGCTCCTGAGCAACGAGGAGCGCGACGCCCTCCGCGGCACGCTCGCGACGCTGCTCACGCTCCGCGAGCAGTGGGGCGGCCTGGGCGTCGCGGGACGCAAGCGGGTGGCGGCGGCCGAGTGGTTCGGCCCGGGCCTCGCGCTGCTCGGATCGATGGACGGGCCCGCCGCGGCGGCGATCGGGCGGGACTTCGAGTCGCTGGCCGCGACCCACGGCGGGCTCGCGCCCGAGCCGCTGCTCACGGGCGACGACCTGGTCGCGCTGGGCTACGCCCCGGGCCCCGGCTTCAAGGGCCTGCTCGACGCCGTGTACGACGCGCAGCTCGAGGGACGCGTGTCGTCCCGCGACGAGGTGACCGCGATGGCCGAGCGCGAGGCGCCCGCCCACGGCGTGGCGATCAAGAACTAGCCCGGCCCCCGACCCGTCTTACGTGCTCGCCGGCACGAGCTGCCGCGTCGCGAGCTGGCGGTAGATCTCGCACCGCTGCAGCAGCTCGTCGTGCGTGCCCTGATCAACGATGCGTCCCGCGTCCATGACGACGATCGAGTCGGCGCCGACGACCGTGCTCAGGCGGTGGGCGACGACCAGGCACGTGCGCCCTCGGGCGAAGTCCTCGACCGCCTCGGCGATCCGCCCCTCGCTCTCGGCGTCGATCATGCTTGTCGCCTCGTCCAGGATCAGGATCGCGGGGTCGCGGAGGATGGCCCGGGCGATGGCCAGGCGCTGGCGCTGGCCCCCGGAGAGCGTCAGACCCTGCTCGCCGCAGACCGTCGCGTAGGACTCGGGCAGCTTCTCGATGAACCCGTCGGCGCCGGCGCGCCTGGCGGCGTCGCGGATGCGGTCCTCGGTGACGTTGGACGAGCCGTAGGCGATGTTGTCGCGGATCGATCCGCGGAAGACGACCGTCTCCTGGGTGACGACGCCGATCTGTCGCCGGAGCGAGCGGACGGAGTAGTCGGCGACGTCGGCGCCGTCGATCAGGACGCGTCCCTTCTCGGGGTCGAAGAGCCGCGGGACGAGGGCGAGGAGGGTGGTCTTGCCCGAGCCGTTGGGCCCGACGAAGGCGACGGTCTGCCCGTGCTCGATGCTGAGGCTCACGCCGTCGAGCGCGGGGCCCGACGCGCCGGGGTAGGTGAAGACGACCTCCTCGAAGGCGATGGAGCGCTCGTGCCTGGGCAGCTTGGGCAGCTGGGAGCCGTGCCCGGGCTCGCGTTCTGCTTCGAGCAGCCGCCCGAGGCGGTCGGCGGCGGCCGACGACTGCTGGATGTCGTTGACCAGCCCCGTGACCGGTTTCAGGGACGCGCCCGCCAGGCCCAGGGCGCTGATCGTCAGCAGGAAATCGCTCTTCTCGAGCCGACCTTCCAATATCAGCCAGACCGCGGCCAGCGTCAGCGA
This sequence comes from Phycisphaerales bacterium, assembly GCA_041987545.1. GTDB lineage: Bacteria > Planctomycetota > Phycisphaerae > Phycisphaerales > UBA1924 > JAJRXR01. The sequence continues at coordinate 70,750 of JBHIWH010000001.1, forward strand.
GCCGACGGCGAAGATCGCCAGCACCTCGACCAGCGGGCTGGCGATCGCCCGGGCCGTCCGCACGCGGAGCTGCTGGCGCAGGAACTCCTTGTTGATCTTGTGGAAGCGCCCCTGCTCGTAGCGCTCGGCGGTGTGGACCTTGACGACGCGGAGGCCCTGGAGCGCCTCGGTGGCGGCGTGGTAGAGGCCGGCCTGCGACTCGAGCGCCCGTCTCGCGGCCCGCCGGATCCGCTTGCCCAGCTTGCGGATGACGGTGTACAGCAGCGGCGCGACGATCAGGGCCGCGAGGGTCAGGGGCCAGTTGAGCACGAGTGCCGCGACGAAGGCGGCGACGCCCTTGGTGACCTGCGCGACCGTCTTGGACAGCATCGCGTTGAGGCCCTGGGCGAGCTGGTTGGTGTCGTTGACGATCCTGGAAATTGCGTCGCCCGAGCCCTGGGCGACCACTTCCTTGAGGGGCAGGTGGACGACGGTCGAGAAGGCTTCACGCCGCACGTTGGCGACGGTCCGGTGCACGACGCTCAGCGCGTAGTACTGGTGCAGAAAGTTGGCCAGGGCGCCCAGGATCGAGAGCAGGCCGAGGGCGGCGAGGATGACGACGACGGCGGTGAACGGGCCGTGGGGAAGCGCGTCGATGAACCCCTGGGGGATCCAGCCGGCGATGGGCGAGTCGGTGTTGAGCTGCTCGGCGATCTCGGGCAGGCCCCGGGACTGGACCTCCGAGTCGGCGTCGCCCAGGACGATGTCGAGCACGGGCTTGATCGCGACGATCCCGACGCCCAGCCCGCCGGCCGACAGGAACGCGAACACGAGCCCCGCGACCACCAGAGCCCGGTACCGGAGCATGCGCCGGGCGAATGACCAGAAGGAGTCCATCCGGGGGCGAGTATAGAGGTGGGGCGGGCCCGGACCTCGCGGGGCCCGGCGTAGACTGCATGCCCGCGAGAGGGCGCGATGCGAGCGATGACGGGCGAGACAGCACAACTCGGCGACGCCGCCGACCCGGGCGAGGGCCGCCCGCGGGTCTCGATCGTCACGCCCGGCCTCAACCAGGCGCGCTTCCTGCCCCTCTGCCTCGACTCGGTCGCCCGCCAGGGACGCGCCGACGTCGAGCACATCGTGATGGACGGCGGCTCGACCGACGGCTCGGTGGACATCCTCCGCGACCGGGACGGCGCGATCGCCTGGACCTCCGGGCCCGACGGCGGGCAGGTGAGGGCGATCAACGCCGGCTTCCGGAGCGCCTCGGGCGACCTGCTCATGTGGCTCAACGCCGACGACGAACTGCTCGACGGCGCCCTGGACGCGATGGTCGCCGCCCTGGACGCCGACCCGGGCGCCGACGCCGTCTACGCCCGGGCCCGGATGGTGGACGAGGGCGGCCGCCTCATCCGCCCCTACCCGACGTTCGACCTCCGCCGCGAGGACCTGCGGCGCAAGTGCTCGATCTGCCAGCCGACGGTGCTGATCCGGCGCGCGGCCCTGGAGCGCGTCGGCCTGCCAAACCCGGCCCTGGACATCTGCTTCGACTACGAGCTGTGGCTCCGCATCCTCGCCTCGGGGCGGATGGTGTTCCTGGCCCGCGAGGTCGCGTGCACGCGTCAGCACGGGGCGACGAAGACCGCCAGCCGCCGCCTGCGGGCGCTGGTCGAGGCCGGCTACCTCATGCGGGCCCACTTCGGGCGCGCCACGTGGCGCTGGAGCGCCAAGTGGGTCGTGCACCGCTGGACGCTGGATCGGCGACGGTTCGTCACGCCCGTCGTCGGCTGGTGGGCCGCGTGGCGCAGCGCGAGGCGGTACCACGCGCGTTTCGACACCTCGCGCCCGATCGGCCGTCGGGGCGAGCGCCTGCTGACCGCCCTGCAGCGCCCGCCCAAACTGGGCCGGCCCGGGGCGGCGCCGCGGGTCGAGACGCGGGCTCACGCCTCTTCGACGGCGGGCATCGCGTGAGCGCGGCGCTGATCAAGTACCGCGGCTTCATCTGGAAGCGGGCGATGCTCGACCTGCGCGTCCGCTACGCCACCACCGACCTGGGCGTCCTCTGGAACATCCTGCACCCTCTGGCCCTGATCGGGACGTACACGTTCGTCTTCTCGTTCGTGATGGGGCAGCGATACCCGACCGACGGCGTGCCCTATTGGGTCTTCATCTGCTCGGGGCTCGTGCCCTGGATGGCCTTCTCGGATTGCGTGTCCTCGGGGACGACGTGCTTCCAGTCGAGCGCGCCCTACCTGCGGAAGCTGGCGGTGCCCGAGGAGGTCTTCATCGCCGAGCGAGTGCTGTCGGCGTCGGTGAACCTGGCGCTGAGCTTCGCCGTGCTGATCGTGCTGGCGATGATCGCGGGCCGGACGCCGAGCTGGCACTGGGCGCTGATCCCGGTCGTGCTGGCGCTGCTGCAGACGCTGGGCTTCGGGATCGGCCTCGGGCTCGGGACGATCACGACCTTCTTCCCGGACATCCAGCAGATCGTGCCGCTGGTGCTGCGGATGGCGATGTGGCTCGCGCCCGTGCTGTACCCGATGGCGTCGGTGCCGGGCGCCGTCGAGCACGTGGTCAGGTTCCACCCCGGGACGCCCTTCCTGATCGCGATTCACGAGCTGTTCCTCGAGGGCGGGATGCCGGACACGTGGGTCTGGTGGGCGCAGGGCGCGTGGGTGGTCGGCGCGCTGGCGGGCGGGACGGCGATCCTCCGCGCGCTCCGCAAAGAGATCAGGGACGTGCTCTGATGGCCGGCGCGCGAAGGGACGGGGCGCCCGCGGTGCTCGCCCGGGACCTCTCCAAGGTCTTCAAGCTCTACGAGCGCCCCAGCGGGCGCCTGGTCGAGTGGCTGACGCTCGGCCGCGTCCGGCGCCACGAGCCCTACCCGGTCCTCAAGGACATCACGCTCGAGGCGGCGCCCGGCGAGTGCCTCGGGATCATCGGGCGCAACGGCTGCGGCAAGAGCACCCTGCTCCGCATCCTCTCCGGCTCGCTCTCGCCCACCTCGGGGACCGTCAGCATCCGCGGGCGTGTGTTCGCGCTCATCGAGCTGAGCACGGGATTCAACTCGACCCTGACGGGCGAGCAGAACATCGACTTCGCCGCCCAGATGCTGGGCATGGACCGCAACTACGTCCGCTCCAAGAAGGACCAGATCATCGACTTCGCCGACCTGGGGCGGTACATCGACCGCCCGCTCCGCGAGTACTCCTCGGGCATGCGGTCGAGGCTGAGCTTCAGCATGTTCGCGTTCCTGGAGCCGGACGTGCTGATGGTGGACGAGGCGTTCAGCGTCGGCGACGAGGCGTTCCAGAAGAAGAGCTACGCCCTGCTCGAGGAGATGATCACGGCCGAGGGGCGGACGGTGCTGTTCGTCTCGCACGCGATGCACGTGATGCGTCGCCTCTGCCAACGCGTCGCGTGGCTGGAGGACGGGGGCGTCCGCCTCCAGGGCTCCGGCGAGGAGGTCTGCGACGCGTACCTCGAGCACATGCGTCGCCACCCCAGCCGCGGCCAGCACGAGCCGGCGATCGGGCCCTCGGGCGTGCCGCTCGTCCCCGAGCCCTTCCGCGAGCCGGCGCACTCGGTCGGGGGGTTCGCGCCCACGGGCGGCGAGCCGTCGCTGGCCGCGATGTGGATCGTGGACGCGAAGGGCGCCGTCCTGCCGACCGCGCCCGCGCGCGCCCCGTTCCGGATCCACGCCGCGTACCGGTTCGAGCGGCCCGCGCCCGCGTGCGCGTTCGTCATGCGTCTGCACGACGAGCAGGGCTGGCTGGTCGCCCACAGCGACACGCGCGTCCGCGACGGCGCGCCCCCGGTCCCCTCGGGCCGGACGACGATCGTCACCGGCTGGCAGTTCAAGCCCATCGGGCTGGCGCCCGGGCGGTACCGGGTGAGCGTGGAGGCGCTGCCCCTGGACGAGCGCGGCGAGGTCGCCGGGCCCCCCCTGCTCACCGTCGAGGAGGCGGGGATGCTGGAGGTCGAGGGGCCCCGGGTCGTGGACTCCGTCTACGATGGGTTCCTCCCGCCGGGGCTCGTCGAGCATCACGATGATCAGTGAACGAGGGCGCAACCTGTGCTTCGTGCTTGGTCTGCCCCGCTCGGGCACGACGCTGCTTTGCGCCCTGCTGGCGGGCCACGAGCGGGTCGTCTGCCCCCCCGAGCCCTGGGTCATGCTCGCCGTCGAGTCCATGGGGCGGACGAGCCCGAGCCACCCGGCGGACCCGAGGCTGCTGGGCCGGGCGTTCCGCGAGTTCGCCGAGCACGACGGCGCGGGGGGCGTGAAGGCCGCCCGACGCGTCGCGCGCTCCCTCTACAACGACCGCCTCCGGGCCGACGGCGGCTCGGTCCTCGTCGACAAGACCCCCCGGTACTACCACATCCTCGACTACATCGACCGCGTCTTCCCCGAGGCGACCTACGTCTGGATCCGGCGCAACCCGGTGGACGTGGCGGCGTCGTACATGCGGACGTGGGGCGTGGACGTGCCGCAGGCGCTCCGCAAGGACCCGGGCTCGCCCGCGTCGCTGGACTTCCTGGTGGGCCTGCCCCGGATCGCGGCGTTCGCCGAGGCCAACCCCGACAAGGTCGTGAGCATCGCCTACGAGGACCTGGTCGCCGACCCGCAGGGCGTGGTCGCGCCGGTGTTCGAGAAGCTCGGGCTCGAGGCCGCCACCGTCCCCGAGCGCCCCGCCGAGACGATCTTCGAGTACAAGCAGTCGCACCTGGGCGACCGGAAGATCCTGGAGACGGCCGGCGTGCACGCCAGGTCCGTCGGCGCCGGGATGCGCGAGCTGTCGCACGAGCAACTGGGCGCGGTGTACGCGGCGGTGGGCGGGGGCGACTCGTTCCGCGCGCTGGGCTACGACGACGCGGCCGACGAGCTGACGGGCCTGGGCCTGGACGAGCCCGACCCGGGCGAGCTGGCGGCGCTCCGCGAGGAGGCGGAAGCGCTGCTGGCCGAGCGGTGGGGGAGGCTCGAGGACTGGTCGGACATCGACGACGAGCCGCCGGCGTCGGTGGAGGACGCGCTGGAGTACACGCGGGCGCGGCTGGGCGACGCGCAGCGGCGGTCGGGCGAGTTGGAGTTCGCCGCCGCCGAACGGCTGGACAAGATCAAGGAGCTCAACGCCGACCTGGACGAGAGCCGCCGCAAGATCCGACTGCTCGAGAAGGAGGTGGATCGCGTCACCGACGAGGTGCTCCGCCTCAACAACCGGACCTTCCAGCAGCAGGTCAAGGACGCGGTCAAGGTCGGGATCAACCGGTCGATCGAGATGGTCGCCGATCGGCGCGCGATCAAGCGGATGCCCCTGATCTCGATCGTGACCCCGTGCTACAACGCCGAGGACACGATCCGGGAGACGATCGAGAGCGTGCTTGAGCAGGGGTACGACTGGCTGCACTACATCGTCGTGGACGGCGGCTCGACCGACGGCACGATGGACATCGTCCGCGAGTACGAGGACCGGCTCTTCAAGGTCGTCTCCGAGCCCGACAATGGGATGTACGACGCGATCGGCAAGGGCTTCGAGGGCGCGGTCGGCGACGTCTGCGGGTACCTCAACGCAGACGACGTGCTCGAGCCCGGGGCGCTGCAGCGCATCGGCGAGTTCTTCCGCGACAACAAGAAGGTCCAGGTCGCGTACCGCGAGGACACGATCATGATCGACGGGTGGCGCTTCCCCAACGCCGCCCAGCCGCACGTGGACATGTGGTCGCTGCTCAAGGGCCACATCCTCTTCCAGGACGGGATTTACTTCCGGGGCAAGGCCTACCGGGACATCCACGGCATCGACCGCTCCATGAAGCTCGCGGGCGACTACGACCTCTGGCTCCGCATGTCGCGGAAGTACAAGTTCGTCCGCGTGCCCGGGCACGTCTCGTGCTTCCGCATCCGCGAGGGCCAGCTGTCCAAGAACATGGACGCCTACGAGGCCGAGCAGCGCGAGTCGCGGGCGCGGTTCAGGGAGCGCATGCGGACGATCGGCTGGGCCCGGCGCGTCCCGGGGCACGCCGTCACGCTGGCCAAGAACGCCTGGGAGAGGGCGTTCGTCCGGCGGAAGATGTTCTACCCCGTCGCCTTCGCGGGCGCGCCCACGCCGGGCGAGGCGCCCGACCCGTTCTCGCCCAAGCCCGCCTGCCCGCTGACGAGCAAGCCGATCGATCGGCTGCTGTTCTCGACCAAGGACACGCGGTTCCGGTGCCCGAAGATCAGCTGCGTGTACTACAACGACACGAGCGGCGTCGCCGTCGCCTGGCCCCACCTGGATCGAGAGCAACTCAACGAGCTCTACGAGCGGTGGTACTCGTCCGGCGAGACCCAGCCCGTGCACGCCGCGGCCGGCACGACCAGCCCCTACCAGGCCTACTACGACAAGAAGTGGATCCTCGGGCGCCTGATCCGCAAGCTCGAGATGCCCTACGCGGTGCAGAAGCCCCTGAACCACCACGCCGAGCGCGGCACGTGGGGGGACATCACCTACCGCGACCTCCGCAAGGCGCTCGGGCGCCTCGTGAGCCCGGGCGACGACTCGCTCCGGTTCCTGGACGCCGGCTGCTTCGAGGGCGAGCTGCTGGACACGATCGCCGAGCGGACGAGCTGGCAGACGTTCGGCCTGGAGGCCAACGCCAAGGCCGTCGAGGAGGCCCGCGAGAAGGGGCACACGGTCTTCGAGTCGTACGTCGAGGACGCGCCCCTGGCGGTGCCCGAGGGCCAGCGGTTCGACGTGATCTTCCTGGGCCAGGTGATCGAGCACCTGAACGAGCCGGTCAAGGCCGTCCAGGCGCTGTCGCAGCTGCTCAGGCCCGGCGGGCTGCTCGTGCTCTCGACGCCCAACCTCGACTCGGCACAGGTCCGCATGTTCGGGCCCACCTGGTCGCACTGGCACATGCCATATCACCGGGTCCTGTTCTCGCGGCGGGCGCTCAAGGAACTCGGCCGCATGTGCGCGTTCCGAACTCGGCGGCTGAAGACGTACTCGAACTCGCACTGGACGGCGTACTCGCTGAAGGTCAACGAGCTGGGCGTGGCCGGCTCGGCGCCACACACGTGGCACCCGGACGCCAAGACCATCCGATCGGGCCGCAGCATCGCCGCCTGGAGCCGCCTGCTCTGGAACTGGCGCGGCATGGGCGACTACATGTTCGCGGTGTACACCAAGAGATGACGACCGACCTGCCCACCATCTCGATCGTCACGCCCTCGTTCAACCAGGGCTACTTCATCGGCAAGACAGTCCGATCGGTCCTCCTCCAGCGGTACCCGAATCTCGAATACGTCCTGATGGACGGCGGCTCGACCGACAACACCCTCGAGGTCCTCGAGCCATACAAGAGCCATTTCGCCCACTTCCAGTCGCAGCGCGACGGCGGGCAGTCCGAGGCCATCCGCGACGGATTCCGCCATACCTCGGGCGAGATCATGGGCTGGCTCAACTCCGACGACGTCCTGGCGCCGGACGCCCTCAACTTCGTCGGCGCCTTCTTCCGCGACAACCCCGACGTGGACATGGTCTACTCCAACCGCGTCATCATCAACGAGCACGACACCTGCATCGGGTACTGGATCCTCCCCGGGCACTCGGACTACCTGATGACGCACTGGGACCTGATCCCCCAGGAGACCTGCTTCTGGCGTCGATCGCTGTACGAGCGGGCCGGGGAGGTCGACGCGTCGTACCGGTTCGCCGTGGACTACGACCTGTTCACCCGCTTCATGCTCAACGGCCGGGCGAGGCGCGTCAAGCGGTTCCTGGGCGCGTTCCGCATGCACTCCTGGTCCAAGACGCACCGCGAGCTCGAGTCGATCGGCATGGGCGAGATCCAGCGCGTGCACCGGCAGTACAACCTCAAGTTCGGCAAGCTCGCCGTCGTCCGCGGGCCGTTCTTCTCGCGCTCCACGCAGCTCAAGGCCGCGTGGTACGTGCGGCGTCGGGGCGTCATGCCGGGCGCCCTGCCCGAGCGAGGCTGGGACTACGACACGCTCTGGGGCGGCCTGCTCACGCGGGGCGAGCTGCCCCCCGGGCCCGAGGCGCTCGTGGAGGCCAAGCCCACCGGCACGCGGAAGAAGAAGTCGGACCAGGACGCCGAGACGGCCGCCGAGGTGTCCTGATGCAGCGCGAGGGGATCGACCCCGAGAGCGCGCGGATGGAGGACATCCTCTGCGACTTCTGCCGCAAGCCCTGGACCGTGGACACGCCCATGGTCGAGGGGCACCGCGGCTCGTGCGTCTGCGGCGACTGCCTGACGATCGCGTACCTCGAGCTGGTCGTCCACAAGGCCGCCGACCCCGCGGGCGAGGACGAGCAGTGCGTCATGTGCCTGGAGCAGCGGGACGAAGCGCACTGGCGATCGCCCGCGTTCGAGCAGGCGCTGATCTGCAAGCGCTGCGTCAAGCAGGCCTCGGGCGTCTTGCACAAGGACCGGGACATCGAGTGGTCGAAACCGCAGGCGGGCGCAGATCCCGAATCCGAGCCGCGAGCGTGAGCTCGCGAGCATGGACGCTTCAGAACCGCGAGCTCACGCTCGCGGCTCCGTTCTGGCGATCGGGAGTGTTCGACCAGCCGATCGGTGTTTACGCGCCGAGCCACCGAAGCACGTCCCGCGTCGGCGGGATCAGCTCGCCCTCGTGCTCGGCCGCGTAGGCCCGGGCGTCCTCCAGCGCGACCCAACGCACGCCCGTGTACTCCCAGTTCGAGCGTGCCTCGTCCAAGCCCAGCGACTCGATCGAAGCGCCCGTGTCCAGACGCAGGACGATGTCCACCGAGTTTCCGGGCGCGTCCACGCTCAGGGCGACGGGCCTGGCGGCCGCGATGTCGAGGGCGAGGCCGAGTTCCTCGCGCAGCTCGTCGGCGAGCTGGGCGTGGGCGTCGCCCAATGTGAGTGAATCGCGGTCGTCGCCCGGCGGGTCGATCCCGCCCGAGGGCGCCAGCTCCCACAGCCCGCCGTAGATCCGCGTCTGGTGCGACCGCTGGGCGAGCAGCGCGCAGTTGCGCCCCTGCGCGTCGGCCGCCACGACCACGCCCGTCACGCTCATGATGCGGACGCGCGTGTTCACCGACGGCTGGACCGCGAGCCGCTTGTACTCGTCGCGGCGGGCGCGGATGGTGTTGGTGGCCGGGTCGAAGCCGTCGATCGCCAGGATCGCGCCGTTGTGGTGCCTGGGGTTCTCGGCCAGCAGCTCGGCCCAGCGGCGCTCGACCGCCTCGGCCAGCTCGCGGTCCATGTCGGGCGTTCCGCCGACGATCTCGACCCTGACCTGGCCCGCCGACGCGTCGATGGGCGTGACGGGGGTCAGGTCGAAGGCGTCGATCACGAGAGCAGCCCGCCGAGCTTGTCGGCCAGCTCGGGCACGCCCAGGTCTCGGGCCTCGTCGGCGATCGCCTCCTGGGCGGCGAGCTGGGCCTTGGTCATCGCGTCGTTGATGGCCGCGACGATCAGGTCCTGGGCCATGACGCGGCTGGCCTCGTCGGCGCCGAGGCCGGACGTGACCGCCCCGCCCATGTCGATCGAGACGACTTTCATTTTGCCGGTCACGGTCGCGCGGACGGCGCCGCCCCCCGCCTCGCCCTCGACGCGGAGGCTCTCGAGCTTCTCCTGCACGCGCTGGCCGGCCTCGACGAGCTGCTCCTTGTTCTTGAGCAGGTTTGCGACCGCGCCCATGGACTTGAGTGAGTCGAACACGTCCCGATCTCCTGTGTGCGCCCGCGTCCAGGCAGGCGCCTTCTACTTCTTGCGCGCCTCGATCCGCGTCACGACGCCGTCCACGACCTCGACCTCGATCAGCAGGCCCGACCACGGGCGGACGTCGCCGGTGTCGATCGTATGGACGCCGTCGCCCAGGTCGCGGATGTGACAGCCGATCGCCTCGTCCACCCGCGCGGGCGTCGCGCCGACCAGCTCGCCCGACTCGACGAGCCCGCGGACGCGGTCCTCGTAGCCGGCGCCCCGCTTGACGGTCATGACGACGATCGCGACGAGCACGAGGCCGGCGAGCAGGCCGATCGAGCCGCCCGGCCTGGGGCGCCTGGGCTCCTGCGTGTCGCCGAGTGTCTGGTGCGCGTCGTACATGGTGCGTCGGTCGGCGGGTGGTCAGCCGTCGGCGTCGTCGGTGTTGCGCTGGCGGGCCTTGGGCTCGACGCGGGTGACCTTGCCGCCGAGCAGTTCGATCGCGTCCTTGACCAGCGGGTGCTCGATCGCCTGCTCGCGGAGGGCCTTGAGGTCGGCGGTCGCGGAGCGCGTGACTTCACGCTCGCTGGGGCGCTCGGCCGATTGCTCGGGCGATTGCTCGGGCGCGCGGTCGGTAGAGGGCTCGGCGGCGGGCTCGGCCCGGGGCGCGGCGGGCTTCTTCCTCGTCTGGGCGCTCGGCGACGGTTCCCGGGGCGGCGCTGCGGCCCCGCGGCCCGCCGCCGTCAGCGTTTTTTTGCGGGGGCGCTCCCGGGCAGGGCGGCCCCGCTCGTGGTCGCCGCGACCACCGCCGTCACGTCCGCCAGCTTCTCGGTCAGCGCCAGCCGCACGATGCACGCGTCGAGCAGCGCCCGGGGCGCCGAGCTGTTGCGGATCGAGCGCTGCACGCTCTCGCACAGGGCGATCATGTGCACGAGCCCGGCCGGGTCGAAGCGGCCCGCCCGCTCGACCTCGCCGGCGCGGGCGTCGTCGGACAGGTCCACCAGCTCGGTCTTCTCGCCGCAGGCGGCCAGGACCATCAGGTCCCGCAGGCGGTCCAGGAGCGCCTCGAGCACCTGGTCGCCGGCGATGCCCTTGCCCAGCAGGTCGCCGGTGCGCTCGAGGGCCGCCCCGGGGTCGCCGTCGGCGAACGCGTCGATGAGCGCGCCCACCAGCTCCCGGTCGGGCAGGCCCAGCAGGTCCTCCAGCAGCGGGAGCGTCAGCTTCTTCTCGCCCACGGCCATCAGCCGGTCGAGCAGCGAGAGCGCGTCGCGCATCGACCCGTTGCCCAGGCGGGCGACGGCGTGGATCAGCTCGGGCTCGGCCTTGAGCCCCTCGGACTCGACGACGGCCTTGAGATGCTCGCCGATCTTCGCGCCGGGGATATTGCGGAAGTCGAACCGCTGGCAGCGGGACTGGATGGTCGCGGGGACCTTCTGCGGGTCGGTGGTGCAGAGGATGAACTTGACGTGCTCGGGTGGCTCCTCCATGGTCTTGAGGAGGGTGTTGAACGCCTCCTTCGTGAGCATGTGGACCTCGTCGATGATGTAGATCTTGAAGCGGCCCCGCAGCGGGCGGTAGATGGAGTTGGCGATCAGCTCGCGGGCCTCCTCGACCTTGCGGTTCGAGGCGCCGTCGATCTCGATCACGTCGGTGTCCTGGCCGGTCATGATCGCCTTGGCGATCTCGGGGTCGTCGTCGGGGTTGTTGAGGGCGCCGGCGAAGATGCGGGCGGCCGACGTCTTGCCCACGCCGCGGGTGCCGCAGAAGAGGTACGCGTGGGCGACGCGGTCCTGCTCGATCGCGGCGGCGAGCGTGCGGGCGATCGGCTCCTGGCCCACCAGCTCGTCGAAGCTCCGGGACCGGTACTTGCGGGCGAGGACGGTGTAGGCCATAGCCCGAGTCTAGCCCGCGGGAGGCCCGGATCGGCCCGGGGCGCGGGCGGCGAACAGGGCCCCAAATCAGGGCGTGGACGGGGGGGGTAGGATGGGCACAACTCGGAATGATCCTTTCATGCCCGCGGCCCCGCCGACGGGCGTGCCCCCCAGGACGGGACGCACGTGCACAACCCAATCTCCGACGCGATCCACAGCGCGGCCGCCGCCCACGCCCACGCCATCGAGCCCCGGCTGCCGCTCAAGCTCCGCCTGCTCAACCTCGCCGCCATCCTCCTGCCCTTCCTCGGCGTCGGGGCGGCGATCTACATGCTCTGGCCCTTCGGCTTCGGCTGGACCTCGCTCGGCCTGCTGCTGGGCATGTACGTCCTCACCGGGCTGGGCGTCACCATCGGCTACCACCGACTCTTCACGCACAAGTCCTTCGAGACCGGCCCGATCATGACGACGATCATCGGCATCGCCGGCTCGATGGCCGTCGAGGGGCCCATCATCGGCTGGGTCGCCGACCACCGCCGCCACCACCAGCACTCCGACCAGGAGGACGACCCGCACTCGCCGCACACCCACGGCGGGGGCGCCTGGAACATCATCCGGGGCGCGTGGCACGCGCACATGGGCTGGCTGCTCTCCCGCGGCGCCAAGACCGACGTCGCCCGCTACGCCCCCGACTTGCAGCGGGACAAGATCGTCGTCTGGCTGAGCAAGACCTTCCCCCTCTGGGTCGCCGTCAGCCTCCTGATCCCCACCGCCCTCGGCGGGCTCATCACCATGTCCTGGACCGGCGCGCTGCTGGGCTTGGTCTGGGGCGGCCTGGTCCGCATCTTCCTCGTCCACCACATCACCTGGAGCATCAACTCCGTCTGCCACATCTGGGGCACCAGGGCGTATGAGTGCGGCGACCACTCCCGAAACAACGTCGTCTGCGGCATCCTCGGCTTCGGCGAGGGCTGGCACAACAACCACCACGCCTTCCCCACCTCCGCCCGCCACGGCCTCCGCTGGTGGCAGATCGACACCAGCTACATGCTCATCCGGGGCATGGAGAAGCTCGGCCTGGCCCGACGCGTCAAGGTCCCCAGCGCCGAACGCCTCGAGGCCAAGCGCCGGGCGGCCTGACGCGCGGCCCGGCACGCGGCTCACGCCGGTGTCTTCTCCGCTTCGAGCAGCACGCGCATCCGTTCGCTGACCACCTCGGTCAGGTACAGCATCGCGTACAGCCGCGACACGGGCGTCTGGTACCGCCCGACCCCGACCACGCCGGCTCTCGCGGCCATCTGCTCGCCGATCTGCATGCTCGTCTCGGTCCGGCCCGGCGCGTTGAGCCGCTCGACCGCCCATTCCGTGTGCGGCGCGAGGGCCGCGCGGACCTCTGGCGGCACACGCTGGTCGATCCACGGCCCCGATGGCTGGCCCGCGGTCTTGTCCCGACCCAGGTAGGCCAGCGTGTTGCTGATCAGCACGAACGGCGTGACAAACAGCGAGATGATCCCCCACCAGCCCGCCACCAGCGTCACCCCGGTCATGCCCCGGTAGTACCGGCCCATACACGGCCCGCACAGCACGCGCCGCTCCTCCAGGTACAGCCTGAACAGCACCAACCCGATCTGCCGGCGCTGCCACAGGGGCGCCGTCCTGGCCTCGCGCCCGCACCCGTGGCAGCAGTGGTCCTTCTTGCGGAAGTTGAGCCCGTCGATCAGCGTCTCCCCGCCGTTCTTGCACTTGGGGCACCGGACGCTGACGCTCGTCTTCTCGATGTCCTGCCCGAAGACAGGGAACCGCCCGAACTGGATCCCCTCGATCGGCGCGTACTCGTGGTTGCACCCGCGGATGGGGCAGTGGATCGGGGCCTCCAGCGCCGCGAGCATCCGCGGCTCGTTCCACGACAGCCACTCGTCCGCGAACGCCCGGGCCTCGCCCTCGGCGACCTCGGCGAGCCGGAAATCCTCCCGGATCCTGTCAAGAGTCTGCTTGGAGGGCATCGGCGCCTCGGGGGTCCGCGGGAAGGGCCGCGACCGACGCCCCGCACTCGGGGCACGACGCAAGCCCGCCCACATCGTACCCGCACGCGACGCACCGCCCGCGCCGCCGTCGGCGCCATCTGGCCGCGACGCCCATGACCATGAGCAGCATCCAGCACACCCCGGCGTAGATCGCCGCGTTGACCGCGAAGCCGGGCCAGGCGGGACGGAGGGGGAGCGAGAACGCGCCGTTCGGCCCGCTCATCGATCCCAGCGGCAGCCCCGCGTCGAAGCTCGATACGGGAGAGGGACCTCTCAGGGCTCGCAATGCGTCGCGAGGGCGACGTCGGATCTGCGAGCTGTGCATGGGCCAGCCGTAGTGGGCGATGGAGCTGACGGTCAGATCTCGGGGGCTGTAGTGGATGTCCCGCACCGCGAGCCGCTCGAGTTCCTCCGGACTCAGCGGGGGAGGAGGGGGCCGCGGCTCCGCCCAGCCCACGACCCGCTTCTCCACGCCGAGGCCGCGCATGGCGAACACGAAGTCCTGCTCCCAGTCATCGTCGATCGAGGGGGGGCGCCACACATCCCCCTGGACCTCGTCACGCTCGTACGAGCCCCACGCGAACGCGTACGCCGCCGCAAACCCCCACGTGCTGAGCACGGTGGCGGCGACACCCACGACCCCGCACAGAACCAGCCGCCCGACCCGCGGCCGCCTCACGCGACGCCCCCGCACTCCGGGCAGGTGTCCAGACCGCTGATGTCGTACCCGCACGCGACGCACAGGCCGCGCCGCCGGCGACGGCGCCTGCGACCGACAGCCACCCCGACGAGCGACGGCGCCGCGAGCAGCGCCCACGCCCCGCCGCCGAAGCTCAGCGCGTTGAACGCGAAGCCCGGCCAGACGGGGTCGAGCGGGAGCAGGTGTGTCTTCGGCGGGTCCAGCGGGTTGGGAACGACCAGGCCGCGCCGCCTGAGCGGCAGCCTCGCCTCGTCGCACCGATATGCGAACGGGCCAGACTCGGGGGCGTACTCGTACGGCCTCCATCGGCTCTTGGACAGGCCGAGCTGCTCGAGCGCCCGCAGCGCCAGGCGGACCTCGGGGTCGTCGGCCGCCTCCGGCGACGAGATCGGTGTTGCGCAGTCGAGCCAGGAGTCGTACAGCCGCACGCTCTTGACGCCGATCCACGGCCAGCCGTGCTCCGCGCGGTCGATCCCCAGCCCGCGAACGCCGTGCGGCGTGTTCGCGAACGACTCCGCCGACTCGTACGCCGGGACGGTCCAGATCGTCAGCCCGCGGTTCAGACGGTTCGGCCTGTGCCACCCGTCCCGCGGCCACGCTCCCGGGGCATCCGCGACCAGCTCGGACGACGCGGGGACGAGGACCATCATCGGCATGCCGCACGCGGGCGGCCGATACCCCACCGGCGGCCCCGGCGGGCGGGCCTCGTCCCGCTGCGCCCGGACGGCGCCGACCCACCCGCTCACGTACGACCCCGCCACGCCGATCCCGACGCAGAGCACGATCCACCTGAGCCGCGCCGCTCTGATCATGGGACGCCCCCGCACTCGCTGCACCGGTCCAGCCCCGCGAGGTCGTATCCGCACGCGGGGCACCGCCCGTTCCGCCGCCGTCGCCACCGCACCACGAAGCCGGGTGTTGCGAGCAGCACCCAGCACACCCCGGCGTACAGCGCCGCGTTGACCGCGAAGCCGGGCCAGACGGGGCGCAGCGGAAGCCCGAGTGAGACCTTGTGGTTCCTCGGATTGGGGAGCCGGATCGCATCGCGGTACTCGCGAGTCGATGAACCGCTGATCGAGCCGTCATCGAAGCTCCAGGTCGAGGCGTGCTCGCGTTGGAACCGGAGACACGGCATCGGGTAACCGTACACAAACACATACCGCTCGTACGTCGCCGTCTTTTCTTCGCTCGGGGGACGGCTCCTTGACGCGTTTACGCCTCGTCCGGTCGTCCGGTATTGCGACCCCGGTCGCAAGAGCGCAGTTGCATCAATCGAGGGATCCGGTGGCGCGCGCTTAAACCCGCCCAGCAGCGCCCAGGTCACGCGGTCGTTCGGAAACTGCCAGGCGAGCGCCGTCAACCAGGAGGTCAAGTAGGTCGCCACGACCCCAACGATCGCGCACGCGATCAGCCTCTTGACCCGCGGCCGCTTCACGCCCCACCCCCGCACTCCGGGCAGGCCTCGAGCCCGCTCAGGTCGTACCCGCACGCGGCGCAGCGCCCGCGCCGCCGGCGGCTCCAACGCCGAACGAAGCCGGGCGTTGCGAGCAACGACCAGCACACCCCGGCGTAGAACGCCGCATTGACCGCGAAGCCGGGCCAGACGGGGCGGAGGGGGAGGTACAGCGTGTCAGTGGGGCCGAGTTTGATGGGCAAGGTGTAGTCGCTCCGAGCGTCCGTGCTCAGCACAGTGCGCGGCGCATGCCAGTTTGCCCCTTCATGCAGATCCTGAATCTCTGTCCATCTCGTCTCGAGCGCGCGGCAGGGCCACCCGAGAGACTCTGTGTGCGCCCAGTACTCGCGCATATTTGGCTCTGATTCCGAGATGGGGTCCTCGTCATGAATCAGGCGGATCTCGCCGACGACGCTGGTCGACTCCGAAAGGGAGTACTCAGTGGAGAACCACGAGCGTGGAGGCGGCCATTCAGCCGGAACACGGAAAGGCCACGATTCGCCCTCCGTTCCCACCAGCTCGATCGGGGCACCGTGAAGGTACTCGGCAATCTGGATCCCCCACGCGCTCCCCCACGCGGCAACCACACCCACCACCCCACACACGATGAGTCTCTTGACCCGGAGCCCCCGCATGCGGGCCTCGCTTTGCGAGTGGGGTCAGGTGGTCAGATGGTCAGTGGTCAGGTGGCACGATCAGAGTTTCAACACCATCTGACCACTCACCACCTCACCACTGACCATCTTCTCCGACCCGCCCCGGTCGACGGCGAGGACACCGGCGGCGCCGGATGACGGCCGCTTATGGCTGCTGCGGTCAAGCCCTGACCAGGTTCACGGGCCACCCGCGCACCGGGCCCCGCCGCCGACCGAGAGCGGGTCGCATCCATCCTAGCCGCCCTGCGTACAGTTGCCCGTCGATGGGGACCCCGATGCCAGACCAAGGCCCGCACCAGGGCGATCACGGCTTCCGCCGGGGGGCCAGCCGCGCCGCCAACCCCCTCGACGCCCTCGAACGCCAGCGCCGCCTCCTCCTCCGCCTGGTCCGCATCGCCTTCGTCATCCTCTTCGCCGTCATCACGGGCCTCTCCCTGATCGGCGCCGGCCTCGCCGAGGACCGGGCGCCCCTGTACTGGCCCTACACGCTGGCGATCTCGATCGTCGTCTTCGGCATCATCGTCGCCGCCGACCTGCTCACGCCCAGCAAGAAGATCTCCACCATCGTCAGCCTGGTGCTGGGCCTGCTGGCCGCCATGCTCGCGACCGCCGCCATCGGGTTCGTGTTTGATCTCCTGGCCAGCACGTGGGACATCACGGGCGACGGCCTGCAGCTGCTGGCCATCACCAAGATCCTCATCGGCGCGGGCCTGGCCTACCTCGCGATCTCGACGATCCTGCAGACACAGGACGACTTCCGTCTCGTCATCCCGTACGTCGAGTTCGCGAAACAAATGCGCGGCGCCCGCCCGCTCGTGCTCGACTCCTCCGCCATCATCGACGCCCGCATCGTCGAGGTCGGCGCCACGGGCCTCGTCCAGTCCCCCGTCGTCATCCCCAGCTTCGTCGTCGGCGAGCTGCAGCTCCTGGCCGACAGCGGGGACAAGCTCACCCGCGCCAAGGGCCGCCGGGGCCTGGAGATCATCTCCAAGCTGCAGAGAACCGCGACGCTCGACGTCTCGATCGACGAGACCCCGATCCCGGGCAAGGCGGTCGATCAGATGCTGGTGGAGCTGGCGCGGCGCTTGCCGGGCATGGTCGTGACCAACGACGTGGCGCTGGCCCGGATCGCGGAGATCCAGGGCGTGCCCGTCCTGAACATCAACGACCTGGCCAACGCCCTCAAGCCCAGCGTCATCCCGGGCGAGACGCTGCGGCTGAAGATCATCAAGCAGGGCGAGCAGCCCGGGCAGGGCGTGGGGTACCTGGAAGACGGCACGATGATCGTCGCCGAGGACGGGCAGTCGCACATCGGCTCGCTCGTCGAGCTGCGCGTGACGAGCACGCTGCAGACCTCGGCCGGTCGTCTGATCTTCGGCCGCGTTGATCTGGCCTCCGAGGGCGAGCGGCACGAGGCCCAGTCCGCGCCCCAGCCCGCGACGCACGAGGCCCCTCAGCAGGCCGACGCGCACGCCGACGAGCCCCGAGTCCCGGACGCGACGCACAGCGCCCCGCCGCCCAGGCCGGGCCGCTCGGTCCGCGGCGGCTCGCCCCGCAACCCGCGGCGATAGCACACCGACGGACTAGCGTCCGCGGCCCCGTTCACACGCGTTCGCCCGCCGCGCTTGGGTCGCCGCGTCCTGGGTGGTAGCCTCGGGTGGAACCCGGGGCGACCCGCCGCCCCACGCTCGAAGGGGAACACGATGACCGCCACCCGCCTCGTCTCCATCTCCGCGTGCCTCGTCGGTCTCGCCACGAACGCCCACGCCGCCCCGCCGAGCAATGACCAGGCGGCCGTCGAGTCGGCGTGCGCCGTCGCCCACGCCCCCCTCGCGGGCCTCGCACCTCCGCCATCCTCGATCCCACGCGGCTCGGGCCCCGCCTGCCCCAACTGCGTCATCGAGCTGCACGTCGTCGTGGACACCGCCTTCCAGCAGGCCCACGGCCCTGACACCGTCGCCGTCGCCATCGACACCGTCGACCGCGCCGACGAGATCCTGAGCGCCCCCCAGGCCGAGGGCGGGCTCGAGCTGCGCCTCATCGACACATTCGGCACCAAGTTCGCCGGGCCCAACCCCTGGACCCACAGCTCCGACGGCTTCACCCTCCTCTCCAACTTCCGAAACTGGGTCAACGCCGAGCTCGATCTCCCGGGCGAGACCCGCGACCTGGTCGTCCTGTTCACGGGCGCCAACCTCAACGGCTCGCTCTACGCCGTCTCGTTCCCGAACTCGCTCTGCTCCCACGCCGCCATCGCCGTCATCTCCATCCCCGTCGCCGATACCGAGTTCGACGCCAACCTGCTCGTGCACACCATCGGGCACATGCTCGGCGCCGGGCACGACGGCGTCGATAACGGCTGCGACCCGGACGACTACATCATGTCGGCGACCATCAACGCGCTCGACCCTGCGACCGAGTTCAGCCAGTGCTCGATCGACGAGGTCAACGCCTTCATCGACGCGAACGGGTCCTGCCTGGCGCCCTACCCCTGCAGCGCCATCGACTACGCCGAGCCCTTCGGCGTGCTGAACTTCTCCGACGTGCTCGAGTTCCTCGTGCGGTTCGCGGCGATGGACCACACCGCCAATCTCGCGCCGGACTTCAGCGTCTTCGACTTCTCCGACGTGCTCGCGTTCCTCACCGCGTTCGGCGAGGGCTGCCCGTAGCCGCGCCCGCGGCGCCCCGCGTCGGGTGCTCCATCAGCGTGACGCTCACCTGGCGCTTGCCGCCAGCGCGCGATTTGTTCTTGAACATGGCCGCGACTGCGTCGACGCGGCGGTTCAGCTCCGCCAGCTCCTCGTCATCGAACCACCCGAACTCGGTGAAGAAGTGCGTATCCCGCGTCTCGCCGCTGACCTCGGCTCGCCGGCCCTCCAGGACGCCCACGATCTCACGCAGCGCGTTTCGGCTCATCGCCCGGACGAAGGCCACCAGCGCCTCGAGCTTCGCCGGGCTCCTCGGGCTGTACCGGAACCAGACCTCCCCGCTCGAGAACACGCGCGCGTCGCGCTTGCCCGTCGATCGGGTGCCCTCCTCGCGGAGCACGCCCGCGTCCAGCAGCCGGTCGATGTGCCGATAGAGCGTCGGCGCCGGCCTCTGCAGGTCGCCCGCGATCTCGCTCACCGACGCCTCTCCCCGCGCCACCACGACCTGGACGATCGCGTGCCGCAGCGGCGAGGCGACCGCCCGGATCGCGACCGCGTCGTCGAGCACCGTGTCGCCCGGGGCCGGGCGCCTCGTCTGATCTGATCGCGGCATGGGCCACAACCTAGGCGATCGCCGAGGGCCGTGGGGGTTTTAAATTTCGCATAGTGCAACCAACACGAATTATATCGGTATGATCAATCGCGTGGGGAGGGGCGAGCACGCCGCCCGCCCGGGAGGAAACAGCATGCCCGCCAAAGCACCGTGCGCGATCGCCGCGCTCGCACTCGCCGCGTTCTCCGTCTTTGCCCGGGGTGGCCCGGCCGCCGAGCCCGTCCCCAGCCCGTTCCTCGAGGACTTCGAGGCGTACACCGCCGACCAGCCCGCGCCCCCGCCCTGGATCGACATCGCCTTCCGGGTCGACGGCACCTCCGTCCCCGCGCCCTCCATCCTCGTCGTGGACACCACGGGACCGGACGGGCTCCCCACCCGGGCGTACCGGAACATCAACGCCGTCG
The DNA here is from genome assembly GCA_041987545.1 of Phycisphaerales bacterium. Lineage (GTDB taxonomy): Bacteria > Planctomycetota > Phycisphaerae > Phycisphaerales > UBA1924 > JAJRXR01. The sequence goes on from JBHIWH010000001.1 coordinate 90,767, forward strand.
GCGACAACTCGGGCGCCTACGCCCCCTTCGCCGAGGCCCGGTACCACCGCCTGAGCACCGACGTCCGAATCGACCAGTTCACCAACAACCCCGCCCCGCACTTCGGCTGGCCCAGCGCGATCGGCTTCACCCACGACACGGGCCAGCCCGACATCGACGCCGACCCCCAGGTCCTCGTCTACGCGTGGCTCGACCGCCAGTGGTACCTCTTCCTCGGCGGCGTCGGCATGCCCTCCCGCAACCTCCGCATCATCACGCCCCCCATCGTCGAGGGCGAGTGGGTCCGCGTCAGCATCCAGCTCGACACCCTCACCGGGCGCACCGACGCCTGGATCGACGACGCCGACGGGAACCGCCTGGGCCAGCGCTCCACCACGCCCACGCCCTGGGAAACCGAGGTCGGCGAGTTCGACGGCATCGTCCTCTTCGACGGCGAGGGCGGCGTCGGGCAGCCCGGGTTCGTCCCGGGCGACCAGAGCGGCATCGCCACCTACGACAACCTCCGCTACGACCGCCTCCCCGACTGCCCCGCCGACACGGCGGCGCCCCTGGGCGTCATCGACTTCTCCGACGTGCTCGCGTTCCTCTCGGCCTTCGGCGCCGGCGAGCCCCTCGCCGACGTCGCCACCCCCCTGGGCGTCCACGATTTCAGCGACATCGTCGCCTTCCTCGCGTACTTCAACGCCGCCTGCCCCGGCTAGGACCCGCGGCGCCAAACGACAAAGGGGGCCCGGGATGCCGGGCCCCCTCGGGGCTTCGCGATCGCTCGGCGGGCGGCCCGCCTCAGGTGTACTTCCGCACCACGCCCTTGACGATCCCCTGCACCTGGCAGAACTTCACTCGGATCGGCTCGAAGTCCGGGTTGGCCGGCTGCAGGCGGATGTGGTCCGCCTCCTTGTAGAACGTCTTGAGCGTGGTCTGCCCGTCCTCGAGCAGGGCGACGATCCGGTCGCCGTTGTGCGCCACCTGCGCCCGCTCGAGGAGGATGATGTCCCCGTCGAGGATACCCTCGTCGCGCATCGAGTCGCCGTCAACCTTCAGGGCGAACATCGAGTCGCCCTTCTCCTCGCTCGCGCCCAGGAAGTCGGCGATGTCGATCTCGTCGATGTCCGCGACCTTCTCGATCGGGTTGCCCGCGGCGATCTTGCCGACCATCGGGTACCGCAGCGGCCTCGACTCGTCGGGGACCGCGATCCCCTCAGCGATCGACAAAGAGCGAGCCTTGTTCGGCTCGCGCACGAGTGCGCCCTTCTTGATGAGCGCCTCGACGTGCTCGAACACGGTGACCTTGCTCACGCCGATCTCGTCGGCGAGCTCCTGCATCGTCGGGGAATAGCCACGCCGAATGCGCGAGTCCCGGATGAGCTGCAGGATGCGGAGCTGCTTGGGTGTCAGATTCATGCCGTCCGTCCTTTCCGATCCCGCCCCCGTGTCCTGTCATGGCCAGTGCCGTCGGCCGCTCCCCGAGGCGCGCCGCCAGCCGCCCCAGTCGGCGCCTGGCCGCCCCCATCCGGTCCACCTGCGCCGCCAGCGCGACGACCGCCCCGCCCAGCGCGCCGGCCCGCCTGGCCAGCTCCGCCGCCGGGCCCGCGCTGGCGCGATCCGCCCGATCCTCCTCGGGCCGGAGCGTCAGCAGAGAGCGACCTCGGGCCGCCCCGTCGTAGCCCAGCACGTACGAGCCCCCGGGCCCGAGCTTGACCAGTGCCGTCCGATCCATCGTGCGACCTCTCGCCGCCCGCCTCGAACATGCCACGCTCCCGGTTGGACCCGTCCGTGCCCATCAACCAATCAAAGTCCTATCACGGACCCCGACCAGAGTCAAGGCATTTGTTGGGGTATTCCGCGGGAAACGTTCGCGGGTGGCCTCTCTGCGGCCCTCGCAGGCGGTTCGGCCCCGGTCCTCCGCCCGAAACCGTCGGCCCCGCGAGGCCTGACGTCAGTCACTTGCCCTGCCGATCCCCGGCGTCTCTGTGATCGTCCCCCACGCCCAACGGACCCCAACTTTTGATGAGCAATGTTCGGGTGAAGATAGGATAGTCCGCCAGCCGCGATCACCCGCGACAGGCCCCGGGGATCGGGCGTTTTCTCGGACCTATAGGGCGATCGTCCGAGTGGCCGGGATCGGCCCGACCCGAACAGGCCCGCCCCGTCAGGCTCGGGAGATCTTCGAGCCGCGTCGCCGAACGCGGCCGGCGAGTTCCAGCCGGGTCAGCTCCGCCCGGACCGCCGAGGCCTCCATCCCGCTCGCCCGGGTCAGCTCGTCGGTGGTCATCTCGCCGTCGAGCGACTCGAGCAGGCGCCGCTGCTCGGGCGACGCCGCGGGCCCGGCCGCGTCCCGCCCGCGCTCGGACGCCGGCGCCCGGTCGAGCATCGAGGACTCGCGGACGCCCAATGGCTCGACGAACCTGGCCGCGTGCGTGCCCTGGAAGTGATGCCGCGCCGCGGACTCGAGCGGCCCGATGACGTCGCCCGGCTCGGTCGCGACCGCCGCCTCGCCCGATCGGAGCAGCGCAAGCGAGCCGCGGCTGGCCTCGGAGTCCACCCGACCGGGCAGCGCGAACACCTCGCGCCCCTGATCCTCGAGCGCCTGCCTGGCCGTGATCAGCGCCCCGGACCGCGCCCCGGCCTCGATCACAAGAACGCCCAGCGACAGCCCGGAGATGATCCGGTTGCGCGCCGGGAAGTTCTCCGCCGCCGGCGGCGTGCCCACGGGCAGCTCGGAGACCACCGCCCCGCACCCCTCGCCCACGATGCGCTCGAACAGGTCCTCGTTCTCCGGCGGGTACGCCCGCCCCAGCCCGCACCCAAGCACGACGATCGTCCGCCCGCCCGCCCGCAGCGCGCCCCGGTGGGCGGCGGTGTCGATCCCGCGCGCGCCGCCCGAGACGACGGTCAGGCCCGAGGAGGCCAGCGCGCCCGCGAACCGCTCGCTCTGCTCGATCCCGTACGCGGTGCACCGCCGCGAGCCGACCATCGCGACCGGGTAGCGGTCTGCGTCGTCGGGCTCGATCGATCCCCGGACCATGAGCACGGGCGGCGCCGACGGGATCTCGGCCAGCAGCGGGGGATACCCGGGCCCGCCCCGGACCAGCACGCGGGCGCCCAGCGATTCGAGCCGCCCGATCTCGTCATCGACGAGCGACGCCGACTCGCGCATGCCCCTGGCGAGCTTGGCCGACAGCCCGGGCCCGATGCCGCGGACACCCTCGAGTTCCTTGGCCGACGCGTCGAGAACCCGCGCCGCGCCACCGAACCGCTCGAGCAGCCGCTCGATCAGGATCGGCCCCAGGCCCGGCGTCAGCGTCAGGCGCAGCAGCGCACGGATGGAGTTGTCGTCGGCGTCCACCAAGTTGCCCCCCCCCGCGTTGTCTATTCCTCGGGCGGCGCGAGCAGCACCCGGTCGTAGGGCACGCCCGGGTCGGCCGCGTCGTGGTCGATGATCCGCGCGAAGACCTCGACCTCCGTCCCCGCGTCCACGTCCGTGATCACGCGCTCCTGCACCACCACCTGGGGGTAGAAGAACGCCGGGTCCGGCCGACGCACGTTCAGCAGGATGTGCTTCACACCCCGCGGCGCCTTCTCCGAACGCACGAACTCGACCCGCCACCCCGCGTGGGGCGCCTCCATGACAACAAGCACGCGACCCTCGGCCTCGGCCAGCCGCATCGGCGGGCGGCTCATCGTCACGTCCGTCCGGATCGCTCGCCCCCCGCATCCCGCCAGCGCCACCCCCAGCGCGCACGCGGCGACGGCCAGCCCGATTCGAGCCCACAGCTTCTCCACAGTCGGCGCCCCCTGCGTGCTTGCGGGCGGGAATCCGCCCTCGGATCGCGGCGAGAGCCTCGCCACGTGTATCCTACCGCCTCCGGAGGGCGATGTTCCCCCTCCGTTCGGACAGCACGCCATCCAGGCACGAGCAGGCGCACGGAGGCCCCTGTGACCCGACCCACCTCGATCCTCGCCCGAGCCCGATCCTTGCCCCGCTCCACGCTGGCCATGGGCGCGCTCGCCCTGGCGCTGCTGGGCGCCTCGGCGCTCGTCTCCTGCCAGACCGCGTCGCGCCGCAGCGAGACCTTCGAGCCGACCGTGTCCCTCGGCGCCGAGCCGGACATCCGCGTCCGCGTCCTCTCGGGCGTCGATGGCGTCGAGATCGGGGGGCCGCCCCGGATCCTGGCCCGCTCGATGTACGGCGGGCCGCGGCACGAGCTGACCACCCCCGTCCGACTCGAGTCGATCGCCGGCGCGCTGCGGCTGGAGGGGGCCGGCGGGCGCTCGGCCAACATCGTGGACGGCGCCAGCGTGCGAATCGACAGCGAGGGCGGCGGGCTGCTCACCCTGGACGGGACCGCCTACCCGGGCGCGCTCGAGGCCCGGCCACGCTCGGACGTCTCTGCCGAGGCGCTCGACGTCGTCGCGATCATGGGCATGGAGACCTACCTGCCCGGCGTGCTGGTCAAGGAGCTCTACCCGTCGTGGCCCCTGGAGTGCTTCGAGGCCCAGGCGGTGTGCGCGCGGAGCTACGCGATGCACGAGCGCGCCCGCGCAAGATCGAAGGGCCGCTGGTTCGACGTCGAGGGCACCGTCGTCGATCAGGCGTTCGTCGGCGCCACGGAGCACGAGACCGCCAACTCCGCCGTCCTCGGGACGCACGGCCAGGTCCTCACCCACGAGGGCGGGCGCCTGCTGCGGGCGTACTACTCGAGCACGTGCGGGGGCCGTGCCGGCTCGGCCGCCGACACCTGGCCCACCGGGCCCGGGTTCGCGTTCAACCTCGCCCCGCCCCTGCAGGCGCACACCCGCGAGCACTACTGCGAGAAGTCGCCCGCCTACCGGTGGGAGCGGACCCGCGGCGTCGAGCGGCTGAGCCTCCGCGCCCGGCGCTGGGGCCAGGAGAACGGGCACGCGGTCAAGGGCGTCGGCCTGATCGCGGACGTCCAGATCGAGCGCCGCAACGCCGCGGGGCGCCCCGCGAGGTTCCGGCTCGTGGACGACTCGGGCCGCTCGTTCTCGATGTCGGGCGAGCAGTTGCGGCTGGCCTTCAACACCCGCGTCCCGGGTGTGCCCGACCTGACGCGCGACGAATCGGTCCGGTCCAGCGACCTGGAGGCGGTCGTCGAGGGCGACAGCGTGCGGATCTCGGGTCGCGGGTTCGGGCACGGCGTGGGGATGTGCCAGTTCGGCGCCGCCGCCCTCGCCAGGCAGGGCTGGACGCACCGCGAGATCGTCGCCCACTTCTACCCCGGCTCGAGCGTGCAGCGGGCGTACTAGCCCGGGTTAGAACACGGCGTCGAAGATCAGCCCCGTCGCGACCTCGCGCGTCGTGACCACGCGCCTCGGGATCGTGCCGGCCTCGGGCGCCTCGGCGCGTGTGGGCGTGACGTCGCCCAGCCGCGAGGCCCGGGCGCCCCGGGGCAGCTCGCCGGGCTCGGGCCACGCGGACTCGGTCGGCTCGGGCGGCGCCGCGTGCCGCGGGGGCTCGGCGGATGGGCGCGGCCTCGGGATCAGCGCCTCGATCCGGTTCTTGGCCTGCAGGTACCGCGCGTAGGGGACCGCGCCCGGCGGCGCGTCGTAGGGATCTGGCGGGCGGCGTTCGAACCAGTCCGGCGCGCGGAAGCAACGCTCGACCGGGCGGCACGTGTCCGGGCGCGCGACGACATCGAGCGTCGGCGTGGGGACTTGCACAACGACGGGCGGCGAGATCGGGATGGGGACGCCGGGCGCCACGCGTTCAACATGCCCGCGCCAGGGCCCTCGGCCCCGAGAACCCGCGGCGTGGCGCCCGGATCCGGGCCCGCCGATCGGGGCGGGGGCTCTGGGTGGTTCCGAGAACCTGGTGGTTCCGAGAACACGGCAGGCCCCGCGTACGATCGCCTCCCGTGCGCACGAGCGAGCTGGACTACGAGCTGCCCCCCGAGCTAATCGCGACGCGGCCGTGCGAGCCGCGGGACGCGGCGAGGCTCTTGGTCTGCTCGAGGTCGGACCCGGCGCGGCTGGAGCACGCGCGCGTCCATGACCTGCCGGGGTTTCTTGACTTGGGCGACACGCTCGTCTTCAACACCTCGCGCGTGATCCCCGCGCGGCTGATCGGTCGCAACCTGGACACCGGCGGCGGGGTCGAGGGCCTGTACCTCCGAGACTCGTCGCCGACGCCCGACGCCCCGCTCGTCTGGGAAGCGCTGGTCAAGGCCAGGCGCTTCAGGCCCGGGCGGCGCCTCGCCCTGCTGGACGAGTCGGACCGCCCGGTGGGGGTCACGCTCACGCTCCTGGAGCGCACCGGCGAGGAGGCCGGCGTGTGGCGTGTGGCCGTGCAGAGCGAGCCGGCGGGGCTGGGCACTTTGGAGATCCTGGAGCGCGCCGGGCGGACGCCCCTGCCGCCGTACATCCGCAGCGCCCGCAAGAGCGAGGGCGTCGAGATCTCCGACAAGGCGGACCGGGCCCGGTACCAGACGGTGTACGCGGACGCGGCGGGGTCTGTGGCGGCGCCGACGGCGGGGCTGCACTTCACGCCGGCGCTGCTCGACGCGGTTCGCGCCCGGGGGGTCGGGCGGGCGGACGTGACGCTGCACGTGGGCCCCGGCACGTTCAAGCCGGTGGAGACCGAGACGCTCGAGGCGCACCCGATGCACGCCGAGTGGTGCTCGATGGGGGCGGGGGCGGTGGAGCGTGTGTTCGGCGGCGTCGGCGGAGAGGGTCGCGGGCGGGTGATCGCGGTCGGCTCGACCTCGGCGCGCACGATCGAGAGCTACGCGGCCGCGATCGCCGAGGGCGGCTCGGCTCCCGCGTCGATGGAGACCGACCTGCTCATCGCCCCGGGCTACCGCTGGCGGCGCGTGGACGCGATGCTGACCAACTTCCACCTGCCCCGGTCCACGCTGCTGGCCATGATCGCGGCCCTGTTCCCGGAGGGGATGCAGCGCGTGCGCGAGCTCTACGCCGAGGCGGTGGGGGAGGGGTACCGCTTCTACTCGTACGGTGACGCGATGCTGATCCTGCCCTGAGCCGGACGCCCGGGACGCCGCCGGATTATGCTGCGCCGGCGGGCGGATCGCCGATGGACCGGGCGGTTTCACGTGACGCGGGCAGGGACGGCATGCGGCTCGAAGCACTCATCGCGGGGCTGGGCGTGCGGGTCGCACGGGGCGACGCGGCGTCGGTGCGCGTCTGCGACGTGACCGAGGATTCACGGACCGCCGTCCCGGGGTCGCTGTTCATCGCCCGGCGGGGGCGGGCGTTCGACGGGCGGAAGTTCGTCGGCCCCGCGGTCGAGTGCGGCGCCTCGGCCGTGCTGACCGACGACCCCGAGGTCGACCTGCCCCGGTACCCGCCCGTGACGCTGCTGGTGACCGGTGACGTCGCGGGGGTGGGGGCGCGGATCGCCGAGCGGTTCTACGGCGAGCCCTCGAACAAGCTCGTCCTCGTCGGCGTGACCGGGACCAACGGCAAGACGACGGTCGCGCACCTGACGCAGCAGATGCTGGGCGCCGGGGGCGTCCGGTGCGGGCTGATCGGGACGGTGGACGTGGACGACGGGCGGGAGGTGGCCCCCGCGTTGATGACGACGCCCCCCGCGGTCGAGCTGAGCCGCACGCTGGCGACGATGCTCGAGCACGGCTTGTCGGCCGCGGCGATGGAGGTCTCGAGCCACGCCCTCGACCAAGGACGGGCCGCGGCGCTCGCCTTCGACGTCGGCGTGTTCACGAACCTCTCGGGCGACCATTTGGACTACCACGAGACGATGGAGGCGTACGCGGCGAGCAAGGCCAGGCTCTTCGCGATGCTCCCCGATGACGGCGTGAGCGTGCTCAACGCCGACGATCCCACGCACGAGTTGATGCGGGGGCCGAACCCGGTCTTGTGCACGATGAAGGGAGCCGCGGGGGCGGTGTGGTCGGCCCGCGTCGAGCGCGCAACGCCCGACGGGATGACGCTGCGCATCTCGGGCCCGGGCGCGGACGTCGAGGCACGTACACCCTTGTTGGGCGAACACAACGCGATGAACGCGTTGCAGGCGATCGCGGCGGGGGCGGCGGCGCTCAAGAAGGCCGGCCGATCCGACGCGGTCGTTGCGGAGGCGGCCGAGGCGATGCTCCGGCGGGCCCACCCTCCCCGCGGGCGCCTGGAGCGGGTCTCGGGCGAGGGGGACGACGTGGGCGTGCTCGTGGACTTCGCGCACACGGACGACGCGCTCGAGAAGGCGCTGTCGGCGGTTCGGGCCGTCGTGCCCGCGGGCGCGGGCGTGTGGGTCGTCGTCGGGTGCGGCGGGGGCAAGGACCAGTCGAAGCGCCCGCGCATGGGGCGGGTGGCCGCCGCGCTGGCGGACAACGCCGTCTTCACGTCGGACAACCCGAGGGCCGAGCCGCCGGGGCAGATCATCTCGGCGATGATGGAGGGCGTGCCGGCCGCGGCCCGATCGCGCATCGTCGTGCAGGCCGACCGGGCCCGCGCGATCGCCCACGCCATCGAGCACGCGGCCAGGGGCGATGTGATCGTGCTCGCCGGCAAGGGGCATGAGACGGAGCAGGAGCTTCCCGCGCCCGACGGCACGGTGATCCGCATCGCGTTCGACGACCGCGAAGTCGCGCGGCGGGCGCTGGCGGCGCGGCGGGTCAGAACCAGGTCGAGGGCGGGTGGCGCGACGGCGGGCGGGGCGTCGTGAGCGAGTGGACGCCCGAGTCGTTCGCGCGGGCCGCGTCTGGCTCGTGGCTGGTCGAGCCGGCACGCCAGATCCGCGGCGCCTCGATCGACACGCGAGAACTGGAGCCGGGCCAGGCCTTCTTCGCGCTGCGGGGCGAGAACGTGGACGGGCACGCGTTCGCGGCCCGGGCGGGCGAGCTGGGCGCCTCGGCGGTCGTGGTCGAGGACGTTGAGGCGATCGGCGCCATGCCCGCGGGGGTTGGCGTGCTGCGGGTGGCCGACGCGCGGGCGGCGCTGCGCGATCTGGCGGCCGCGTGCCGGGCGTCGCGCCCGGGGTTGGCGGTCGTCGGTGTCACCGGCTCCAACGGCAAGACGACCACGACCCGCCTGATCCACGCGGCGCTCTCGGGCGAGAAGCGCGGTACGTGCTCGCGCCGGAGCTTCAACAACGACCTGGGCGTCCCCCTGACACTCCTGAACGCGGGCGGGGACGATGACTACGTCGTCTGCGAGATCGGCGCCTCGGGCCCGGGCGAGATCGCGAGGCTGGCGGCGATCGCACGCCCCAGAGTGGGTGTCATCACCTCCATCGGGCGGGCGCACATCGAGGGATTCGGATCGCTCGCGGGCGTCGTCCGCGAGAAGGGCTCGCTGATCCTCTCGCTGCCCGCCGGCGCGCTGGGCGTCGCGCCCGACGACGCGCCGGCGCTGGACGATCTGCTGGCGTCGGCCGGCGCCGACGTCATCCGCGTGGGCGCGAGCGATAGCGCGGGCGCGCGGGTCTCCGGGATCACGCCCGACGCGGGGGGCGTCGCGTTCGGGCTGGAGGGCTTCGGCCCGCTGCGGATCCCGCTGCTGGGGGCGCACAACGCGCGGAACGCGGCGATGGCCGCCCTCGTCGCGCGGCGCCTGGGTGTCTCGGACGAGGCGATCCGCGCGGGGCTCGCCCGGGCCGAGGGCGCCGAGATGCGGCTGGCCGTCGAGCACGTCAGGTTCGCGGGCGGGGCGATCACGCTGGTCAACGACGCGTACAACGCCAACCCCGACTCGATCCGGGCCGCCCTGGCGACGCTGGCCTCGATGACGCCCGGCGCGGGCGGGCGGCGGGTCGCGGTGCTGGGCGACATGCTCGAGCTGGGTCCGGGCTCGGATCAGGAGCACAGGTCGCTGCTGGCGTCGGTCCCGGGCTCGGTCGGTCTCGTGCACGCCGTCGGCGCCGCGATGAACGCCGCCGCGGCGGGCGGGAGCGACGCGAGGATTCGGGGCGCCGCGACGCTCGACGAGCAGGCGACCTCGGCGATCCTGGACACGCTGCGTCCGGGCGACGTCGTGCTGCTCAAGGGCTCGCGCGGGATGCGGCTCGAGCGGCTGGCCGAGGCGCTCCGCGGCGGGGCGGGGGTACACTCGCCCTCACCCACGGACGGGGGCTGACCGGGCGCGATGCTCTACCTGCTGCTTGATCTGACGCGCGACTGGCTCGTCGAGAGCGGGCTGTACTTCCTGTTCCGGCTCCTGGACGAGGTGCAGTTCCGCGCGATGGCCGCCGCCGGCCTCTCGTTCCTTCTCGTCGTCGCGCTCGGGCGCCGGGCGATCCGCCTGCTGGTCTCGATGAAGATCGGCGACGCGGGCGCGACCGACGCCGAGGCCCTCCGCGCCCACGCGGCCAGCAAGGCCAACGTCCCCACCATGGGCGGGGCGCTGATCTGCGGGGCGATCCTCGTCAGCACGCTCCTGCTGGCCGACCTCTCGGCCCGGTACGTCGTGCTCGGGCTGATCGTGCTGGTCTGGCTCGCGGCCCTGGGCGGGGCGGACGACTGGCTGAAGCTGACCGCGGCCCGCCGGGGCGCCGGGCGCCAGGGCTTGTACGCGTGGGAGAAGCTGGTCTTCCAGCTCGGGCTGGGGCTGCTGATCGGCATCTTCGCCTACCGGGCGGGCGGGGAGCCGGACTCGGTCGCCCACGCGATCAACCTGCCGTTCCAGAAGACATACGCGTCGGTCTCGGGCGACCTGTCCGAGTCGCTGATCTACCTGCCGCGATGGGTGTACGTGATCGTCGCGGTGCTGCTGATCACGGGGATGTCCAACGCGGTCAACATCACCGACGGCATGGACGGGCTGGCCTCGGGGACCGCCGTCTCCGTGTCGCTCGGGCTGATGGCGCTGACGCTGATCGCCGGCTCGGCGGGCGTGGCGACGTACCTGTACGTCCCGCACATCCCCTACGCCGACGAGCTGAGCGTGCTCACGGGGGCGATGGCGGGCGCGTGCCTGGGATTCCTGTGGTGGAACTGCTCGCCCGCGCAGGTCTTCATGGGCGACACGGGCTCGCTGCCCATCGGCGGGCTGATCGCCTACATCGCGATCGTCGTCCGGCAGGAGCTGGTCGTCCTGCTGATGTGCGGCGTGTTCCTCGTCGAGATCGCCTCGGTCGTCGCCCAGGTCGGCTATTTCCGCTTCACCGGCGGCAAGCGCATCTTCCGGTGCGCGCCCTACCACCACCACCTGCACCTGGGCGGCTGGACCGAGCAGCAGGTCGTGGCCCGACTCTGGATCGTCTCGATCATCCTGGGCGTGCTGGCGCTGGCGACGCTGAAGATCAGATAGGGGCGGCAGGTCGGGTGTTCGATCCGCCGACCTCACGACCTCACGACCTCACGACCTCACTCGACCAGCAGCAGCACGCGGTCGAGGTAGACCCTGTCCTGCACGGGGCCGAACGCGCCCTCCTCGACGACGAACTCGATCGAGCGGCCGTCGCCACCCCAGCCCAGGTCGATGTTGAAGGGCGCCTCGGGCTCGGCGGCGCGGAGGCGGTGCCGGGCCAGCTCGGTCGCGGCGCCGTCCGCGTCGACCAGCCGGACGATCACGTCGCAGTCGGCCCAGGGCCCGGGGCGGTCGCCCAGCGTCAGGACGCCGGCGACGCGGCTGGCCTCGTCGGGGATCGCCCAGCGGACGCGCATGGGCCCGGGCAGCGCGATGCGTGCGTCGCCCAGGACGCCGACGCCGCCGGCGATCGTCTCGGGCGCCGCCGAGTGCCGACGCGACCCGGAGGGCGCGAACGACGCGGGCGCCTCGGCCGAGAGCGCACGCACGCCGGCGCCCTCGCCGCCGTGATCGAAGCGGACGCCGGCGATCCGCGACAGGGGCAGTCGCAGCTGTGTCGGGGCGGCGGACTCGGAGTCCGGCACGCCCGACTCGCCCGCGCCCAGGCTCAGCGCGAGCGTCACGATGCCGCCCTCGGTCGAGATTGATTCGCAGGCAAGGACGGACCCGTCGTCGAGCAGCGCCCGCGTGCCCGGCGTGGGCGCCGGCGGGTTGGCCAGGTCGATCCGGGCGATCTGCTCGAGCGATACGGTCCTTTCTTCGCCCTCGACCTCGATGGTGACCGAGGAGCCGAGCCCGGAGACGAAGCCCCGGAGCGTGTCGCCGTTGTCGAGCACGACGACGTCGTCGAGCGCGTCATCGGGCTCGGGCGGCGCGTCGGTCTGTGCCCGCGGCATCGACAGGCTGTCGATCTGCTCGACGCGGACGCGCAGGCTCGAGCCACCGACGAGCACCAGCTCGACGTGCTCGGGCGAGCGCTCCGAGTCCGGGCGGACGCGGGCGGTCAGCCGCTGGCCGTCGGTCGTCTCGATGACGGGGAAGTTGAGCGAGCGGGCGATCTGGTCGCGGACGCGCTCGGGCATGACGCCCTCGTCGGGCGCGATGATGGCGACCAGGTCCGTGGTCGGGGCGCGGCGGGGGCGGCGGGCCGCGTCGAGCCACGTCACCCACCCGTCGTCGATCCCGGTCAGCATGACCTCGCGGGAGTTCAGCTCCCGGTCGAGCAGGACGCGGGGGACAGCGTCGTCGGCGCGCAGCGAGGCCGCGAGCGACGCCCCCACGCACAGACCGGCCAGCACACTCGCACGCATCCTGGTCCTCACCCCTGGGTACTCACTTCTGGAAGATCGGCAGATATCGCTTGGGCATCTGCAGAATGATCAGACTCATGGCCGTCGCGTAGGCGGAGCCAACGGTGCGGTCCTCCCAGCTTCCGTCGTCGGTCTGGGTCTGGATAAGCTCGTCGCGGATCGCGGGCCACCAGGCCTCCCAGTCGTCCCCGCCCGCGAGGTACATCGCCTGGACGGCGTAGTAGTGCCCGTAGAAGTAGTGCGCGCGGGACGCCCGGCTGGCGCCCGGGGCGGCGACGTTGTGCAGGTACCCCAGCCCGTCGTCGATCGCGTCGTCCTCGTAGATGCCGGCGTAGAACAGGCTCGCGATGCCCGCGGCCGACCGGGGCCAGGCGCTCGAGCCGGTCTCGAGCTGGTACTTGAACCCGCCGTCCGGGTTCTGGCACTTGCGGACGTACTCCACCGCGTCGTCGATGACCTCCTTCTTGACCTCGATGCCCGCGTTGCGCGCCGAGCGGAGCGCCATGACCTGGCAGATGGTGACGGAGATGTCCGCGTCGTAGGGCACGGGGTTGTACCGCCAGCCGCCCTGCTCGTTCTGCGTGCCCTCGATCAGGCGGATGGCCTTGACCAGCGCCTCGTGCACGCGTGCGGAGATGGAGGTGTCCCCGCCCCCGGGCGTCATGCCGTAGACCTCGCCCAGGAAGAGGGCGGCGAACCCGTGGCCGTACATCGGCCCGTTGGCGGCCTCGGCGGCGATCAGCCCGTTCTCGGCGCAGTTGAGCAGCACGAACTGCAGACCATTGCGGACCGCCTCGGCGTGCTCGCCCCGGTCGGGCGTGTTGCCGTCGGCCATCAGCGCGATGCAGGCCAAGGCCGTGATCGCGACGTTCTTGCCGAACCGCCCGCCCGACCACGACCCGTCTGACTGCTGGGCGTCCACGAGGTACGACATCCCGCGCGTGACCGCCTCGTCCAGCTCGGGCGTGATCTCGCGCATGGGCTCGGTCTCGCCGGGGCCGGCCGGCGGCGCGGGCGGGGCGTCCTGGGCGCGGGCGGCGCCGACGATCGCGACGAGGGCGGCCAGGGCGATGGGCGCGGCGGGCTTCACTGGTCCGCCTCCTCCGCCAAGCGGCGGTAGTACGTCTCGGTCAGCCGCTCGTACAGCGAGCTGTACCGGTCGCTCAGGCCCTGCATCAGCGACTCGCGGACGCGCTCGGGCAGGGCGCCCCACGCGGCCCGGGCCGACTCGATCTCCGGGCGCAGCGGGCCGTCCTGCCGCGAGGGGGGCGTGTTCTCCTCGGTGTTCTCGCCCTGCGGGGTCTGCTGCTGCTGCTGCTGCTGGGGCTGGTTGGGCTGCTGCTGTTGCTGCTGCTGCTGTTGCTGCTGGGGCGAGCTGTTCTGCTGCTGGTTCCGCTTGGCCGCGTCGATGACGGCGTCGAGCTTGCGGAGGATGTCCTCCTGCAGGCGCTGAGTGGAGATGCCCGTGTCGCCGGCCTCGGCCAGGCGGGCGGCGGTCTCGCCCATGAGCGCGGCCGCCTGCTCGAACGCCTGAGCCGCCTCCTGGTCGGTCAGCTCGCGGTCCAGCTCGGCGCGCAGCGGGTCGGGCAGCTGGCGGACCGAATCGTCGCGCGACGAGCCGGGCGGGGCGAGCCCGAGCAGCTCGTCCAGGCTCTCGAGCCGGTCGCCGCCCGCGTCCTGGGCACGCGCGATGCCCGGGAGCAGGCACAGTGCCGCGACCAACCACAACGCCGATCTCATGAGTCGCCTCCCTCGCCGTCGTCATTGTTGGGCATCGGAACGGGCGGGGGCCGGTTCATCTGCTCGATGAGGGCCGCGGCCTGCGAGGCGAGGTCCTGCTGCATCCGCGAGAGCAGATCGGCGTCGATCCCGGCGGCCTCGTCGGCGCGCTCCGCGGTCCCCCGCGTCAGCTCGGCGACCTGCGTTTGCATGCCACGGAGCAGGATCAGCTCGGCCAGGGGCGGGATCAGCGGCTGCTCCTGGCTCTGCCCGCCCTGGCCGCCGCCGCCGCCGCCACCCCCGCCGTCCTGGAAGTCCTGCGGCGTCTCCTCGCCGCGGCCCAACGCCTCGACGAGCATCCGCAGCGTCCGGATCGCCAGCTGGTGATCGCGGAGGACGGACTGCTCAACCGCTCCGGTCGCCAGCGTGTCGGCGGCCGACGACATGTACGAGTCGAGCGCCGCGTGCGTCGCGCCGAACGTGACCGAAGTCTCCAGCCCCTCCATCTCGACGAGCAGGTCGGCCAGCCGCTCGCGGAGCGACTGCTGCCGGGCGCTCATGGCGCGGACGGTCGCGCGCTCGCGGCGTGTGAGTTGCGCGTCCACGAGCGGGGCGGCCTCGCCCGCGAGCGCAACCTGCTCCTCGAGCGCCTCGCGGTACGCCTGGCGAAGCTCGGAACGCTGGCGCTGGCGGTCGCGCTGTTCCGCTTCCTCCTGGATCCGCTCGGCCTCGTCCTTGGCCTCGCGCAGCAGCCGCAGGCTCTCCTGCTCCTCGGTGTTGACGATCTCGGCGCTGGGCGCCTGCCCCCGCAGCTCGTCGATCGCCGCCCGCTGGTGCTCGGACGCGTCGGACAGGATGTCGGCGACCGGTCTCAGCTCGCCCGGGCCCTCCTCGACCTGCGCGAGCACGCCCAGCGTGTTCTGGTCGAGCCGGACCATGCCCGCGTCGAGCCCGGCCAGGCCGTCGCCCTCGGGCCGATCGCCGAGCAGCGCGATCTCGCGCTCCTGCTGGGCGATGAGCGACTCGAGGGACTCGATGATGCTCGCGAGCATCCGCCGCAGAGCGTTGTCCCGGTTCTGCCCGGCGCTGTCCAGCTCGTCGAGCATTTCCTCGAGCGCCTCGATCGCCTCGTCCTGGCTCTGGTTGGCGGTCGCGGCCTGGTTCTGGGAGATCTGCTCGGACGCCTGCTCCTGGAGTCGCTCGACGCCCCGCTCGCGCCCGGTCTGCGAGGCCTCGCTCATCGCCTGCGACTGGGCCGGGTCCACGTTCTGCATCTGCCGCGACCGCTCGCCGAGGTCATCGAGCGCCTCGCGCGACCGCTCGGCGATCTCTTGTTGCCGTTCGGCGATCCGCTCGAGGTCCGACCGCTGCTGGGGCGTCAGCTCGGCCAGCTCCTGGCCCAGGGTCTGGCCCCCGACCCGGGCGGTCTCCTCGCGCAGCGCCCGCTGCTCCTCGAGCAGCCGCTCGACCTCGCGCCGCACGAGCCAGCCGTCCTCGCCCCGGTCGAGCAGCTCGATGAGCGCGCCCAGCTCGTCGCGCGTGTCGGCCTGCGCCTCGCCCGCCTCCTCGGCCAGGCGCTGCGCTTGCCGCTCGTCGGGCTGCTCCATGGACTCGCCCAACCGCTGGGCGGCCTCGGACGATGACGCCGCGGCCCGTGAGAGCGTGCCGGCCGCCTCGTCGAGCAGGCCCGAGAGCGTCTGGTCGTTGAGCCCGTTGCTCGCCTGGCGGGCGCGGAGGCGCTCGACCACCCGCGCCTGCTCGGTCAGCCGCTGCGTCAGGGCCTCCTGCTGGCGCTCCAGCTCTGGGGAAGGACCCTGCTCTGTCAGTGCGCCCTCGAGCGCCGCCTGGTGCTCGTCGAGGCGGATCGCGTTGCGCCGGATCCCGCCCAGCTCGCCCCGAATCTGGTCGATCAGCTCGCTCTCGGAGATGATGCGGAGGATCCGCGGCGCCGAACGGGTCGCCTCGCGTTCAACCCCGCCCGCGACGTACGCGTCCTTGGCCAGCGCGAAGACGTGCACCTCGTCGCCCGGCGTGAGGCCCAGGGGCGCCAGGTCCAGGCGTGCGGCGACGCCCGCGTCGCGGACGGTCGCGAACCGGGCCATGTCCCGCCGCGCGATCTCGACGCCCTCGCCGACGGGCTCGGGCGGCGCGCCCGGCGAGCCGTCGGGGGGCGAGGCGATCACGCGCTCCAGCGCGACCCACGTCAGCGCCAGGTCGTCGCGCCCTTCGCCCGCCAGGTCGATGGCGGCGGTCGCGAGGACGGCCTCGTCCCGGGCGGGCGTGGTGACGCTGGCGGTCGGGGCCCGGTCCTCGACGGCGTCGAGGGTGAAGGAGATCTCCTCGCGGGTGTGCAGGCCGTGCTCGTCCACGACGTCGATCGTGGCCCGCCGCGTCCGGTCGAGCGTGAGCGCGACCTCGACCCGCGGCCCGGAGGCGACGACCTCGGCCGGCGCCGGCTCGGGACCCTCGCCGCCCTCGTCGTCACCGGCGTCGAACCATGTCTCCTGCGCGACCGGCTCGACGCCCTTGTTGAACGTCAGCCGCAGGCGCACGCCCGAGCCGGCCAGCGCCGGGCCGACGGTGTGCGTCGGCGCGTCCGGGTCCAGCCGTGTCTCGCCCGAGGCCAGCGCGTCCGACAAGCCCGCGGCGTACTCGGGGGGCGAGACCTCGACGCTCGCCCCGACCAGCGCCGGCGGATCGACCAGACGGACCCTGGCCGGGCGGGTCGTGTCGTCCTCGGTCACGAACCAGTATTCGAGCACGAACTCGCGCGCCCCACCGCCCTCGCGTGGCGGCAGCGGGGGCTCGACGAGCCGCTCGTACAGTTCGCCCGTCCGCCCGCCCGCCTCGCCCTCGCGGTACTGCCCGGCGAGTACGGCCCGCGCGGTCTCGCCCGTGACCGGGCGCCCGTCCGCGTCCAGGAGGCGGTACCGCGCTTCGACCTTCGTCCGCCCGGGCGCCCGCGTCGTGCTCGTGACCAGGGCCCGCAGGGGCACGTCGGTGTCGCTGGGGTGGACGCTGATCGACGTCGCGTCGGCGACCACGAACCGCTTGGGCCACTCCGCGCCGGTCCAGGGGGTCAGGATGCGGGCCACACCCGTGCGCGCATGGGTGGGGCGCCACGCGGCCAGCCCGCCCGACACGACCACCACCAGCAGCAGCGCGAGCCCGGCGCGCAGCGCGCCGCGGGCGTCGATGAGCGAGCGTGCGGCGCGCTCGTCGAACGAGTCCGCGGCCTCCTCCAGCGCGCGGGCCGTCATCGCCCGCGCATCCGGGTCGTCGGGTGTCGGCTGGTCGGCCAGCTCGAGCCCGCTGGCCAGGCGCCCGCGGGCATTGGGCTCGCGGCGTTCCAGCCGGAGCGCCAGCTCGGTCAGCGAGGGCGTGAACCGCCACGCGGGCGCGAGCATGCGCACCAGGGTGTACCCGAGCAGGCCCGCGGCCAGAAGGAGCCCGATCAGTCGCCCGGGCGTGGGCAGCCGCAGCGCGAAGTCCACCAGCACGCCGAAGAGCACCGCGGCGACAGCCCCGGCGATCACCCACGCGAGCGCGCGGAGCACGAGCAGGCGTCGCCCGAGGTCGCGGACGCGCGCGAGCGAGCGGCGGGCCTCCTCGATCGAGGCCTGGGCGAGTGTCTTGCCGTCGAAGCTCGTCATCGGCGTGCGGCGCCTCCGGGCTGTCTATCGGCGCCCAAGGGCCCAACGCCCCGGACGCCCCGTTGATTCCTACGACGGGCTAGGCCAGGCGGATCAGCCGCCGCCCGATCCATTCGAGGCCCAGGAGGGTGATGAGGATGATCAGGGCCGCCGGGCGGTCCCACAGGGTCCGGATCTCGCGGGGGCCGGTGAAGACCTGCTCGCGGTTGGGCAGGGCCGAGACCAGCTCGCCGAGCAGATCGGGCGGGATGACCCGGCCGCCGGTCTGGGCGGCGAGGCTCGCCAGGGCCGGGTGGTCGGTCTCGGGGCGCCGACGCTCGTCGTCCGGGCGGGCGACCTCGATCCGCGTCGAGAGCGAGAACGGCGCAAGGAGTGGTTCGGTGACGCGCAGGTCGTACAGGCCCGGCTCGCTCGTGGCCCAGGCGACGCCGAAGGAACGCTCCGCGCCGTCGGCCGCGCCCCCGTCGGGCGCCAGCCGCAGCTCGATCGGCGCGCCGCCCTCGGGCGTGAGCTCGACGCGGATCGAGGCGGGCGCCGCGTCCACGAGCGACTGGTCGAGCAGCTCGAGCCCGAGGCGGATGGGCGCGCCCGTCTGGGCGCGCTCGGGCGAGGCGCTGAGCACCGCGGCCCGTCCGGCTCGGGCCAGGCCCTCGCGCCCGAGCATGCGGACCATCGGCAGCCAGAATCGCTCGGGCAGGTCCTCGCCCCGCCCGTACCGCCAGCGCCAGATCTCGTCGGTCGCGACGTACACGACGCGGCCGGCGCCGTAGCGCATGGTCAGGACCGCCGGCGATCCCTCGCGGAGCGCGCCCGCGGCGCCATCGTCGAGAAGCGCCGGGCGGAAGACGCTCTGCGGGATCGCCGCCGCCAGCGGCTCGGCGGCGGGCTTGACCCGCTCGGGCTCGATCCGCTGCAGCCACCGCAGCCTCGACCACCCCGCGCCCGGGTCAGACAAGCGCGCCGGCCACTCGGCGCCCGGCTCGTCGCTCATCGCAAGGACCCCGAGGCGTTCGCCCTCGGGCGTGCGCGCGAGCGTGACCGGCTCGTCCCACGTGGGCAGCCGCGCCGACTCGACGCCGGCGCCGCCGGAGCGCCGGACCGGGAGCAGGTCGCCCAGGGGCGAGGCGAACCAGCTCGAGGGCGTGTGCGCCGGGCCCGCGATCCAGAGCAGCCCGGCGCCGCGGCTGGCCACGTGCTCGCGGAGCGCCTCGAGCTGCGCCACGCCGAACAGCTCGGGCGAGACGTCGCCCAGCACGACGACGTCGAACTCCTCCCACTCGCCCGGGCTCACCGGGAGGCGTGTGAGCGCGACGTCGCCCTCCTGCGTGTACTGGCGGTCGGGGGCGAGCAGCAGGCCCGACGAGCGGATCGTCTCCTCGCGGAGCAGCATGTTCCGCAGGTACCGCGCGTCCCATCGCGGGTACCCGTCGAGGTAGAGCACGCGGATCGGGCGATCGACCATCTCGATCGCGATCTGACGCTCGTTGTTGTCGGGGACGAGGTCGCCGCCGCCCGGCACGAGTCGGACGGTCCAGCGGCGCTCGCCGGCGTTCTCGACGCGGGGGGTGAGCGTCAGCTCGGCGCGGGTCGCGTCGGGGTCGTCGAAGGCGCCCTCGAGCGGGCGCTCGGCGAGGGTGAGCCCGGTCGCGGTGTCCACCAGCTCGATGCGCGCGCCCTGGCCGACCGCGCCCGAGCCGAACCGCTCGATCTCGACGCGGACGGGTGTCGCGTCGCGGACGAAGGCGAAGCGGGGCGCGTCCACGTCGCGGACGGCCAGGTCGGAGGCGGGCTCGGGCGAGCCGAGCGGGACGGGGAAGATCGGGATCTGGTCCGACTCCAGGCGCCGGCGGACGGCCCGCTCGACCGGCGCCGCGCTGCGTCCGTCGGTGAGCAGGACGACTCCCGACACGGGGCGAGCCGCGACGCGGCGGAGGGCCTGATCGATCGCGGGGCCGATGGCGGTGCGCGGGCCGTCCGGCTCGCCCAGGGCCGGGGCGCCGTCGTCGCCCGTGTCCAGCTCGAACGCGCCGGCGTCGAAGCCGAGCCAGAGCACGCGCTTGGACGAGGCGAGGTCGGACAACGCGGGCCGGGCGCGCTCCAGGGCGCGGGCGAGCTGCTCGTCGCGGGTCAGCCCGCCGGGCGCGTCGGCGATCGAGAGCGACGCCGAGCGGTCGGCGAGGACGACGACCCAGTCGCGCTCGGTCCGCGATCGCTCGCGGACCAGCTGCGGGCCGAGGATGAGCAGCACGAGCAGGACGAGCGCCAGTGCGCGGACCGCGGCCAGCGCGCCGCGGGGCAGACGCGGGCCGATCAGGCGCCGATACCCGAGGACCGCGGCGGCGAGGCAGGCGAGGATGATCGCCGCCCAGGCCCACGCGGGGATCGCGCGGGCAAGCTCGAAGCGGACGTCGGCGCCGCCGAAGCGGATGTCGTCCAGGCCCAGGATGAGGTTGAACAGATCGTTCACGCGGGCACGCCTCCCGCGGCGGGCGGCGCGTCGGCATGCGAGCCGAGGCGGGCCAGCGCGATCTCGACCAGCGCCAGCCCGATGGCGGCGAGCAGGATGATCCAGGCGATGTCGTCGCCCCCCTCGCCAGAGCCCAGCGCGTCGCCGAGCGAGGAGGCGTTCGTCGTCCCGCCGGCGTCGATCCAGGTCAGGCCGCCGGGCGGGGCGAGCGGGGCGAGGGCGCGCTCGATCACCTGCGGCGTGCTCGTGCCGACGAGCCCCGCGCGGGGGTCGGGGTTGATCACCAGCACGCCCCGGCGCTCGGCCCGCGCGCCGCGGGCGAGCCACGCGCCGGCCAGGCGTGGCGGCTCGCGGGTCAGGCCCGCGTCGTCAACGAGCAGCGCCGGCGCGCCGCGCGACAGGGGGTCGAGGCTCGCGGTCCCGGGCGGGGTCGGCGCCGCGGCGCCCGCGACGCTCTCGAAACTCCCGCTCGCCCGCCCCGCGCCCTGGCGGACGATCTCCTGGAGCAACGGGACGAGCAGCGGCTTGGTGGGCAGGTCCGTCCACGCCGGGTCCAGCGACGCGGCGAGGAAGACGACCAGACCCCGCGCGTCGTCGCCCGGGCGGGCGGCGATGACCAGGGGCGCCCCGTCCTCGACCTCCAGCAGCGTCTCGACGTCGTCGCCCCGCCCCGGCTCGACCGCGATCGGTAGCAGGCTCGAGACCCGCACGGGCCTGGCCAGCTCGTCGAGCTCTGCGGACAGCATCGCGAGCAGACCCTCGCGCGAGCCGGCGGGCGCGCGGATGCCCATCGGGCGGTCGTACTCGCGGGCCTCGCGCGCGACCGACCACGGGGGCGAGAGGGCGCGCACGGCACGGTCGGTCCACAGCTGCGCCCCCGCGTCGGCGGGCGGGAGCACGACGACCAGCCCGCCCCGCCGGGCGAACGAGGCGACCTCGCCCCAGGCCGCGTCGTCGACGAGGTCCGGGCGGGCGATGACGGCCGCGTCCACGCGGGCCAGCCGGGCGGGCGTGACCGAGCCGGGTTCAAGCGTCTCCACGTCGATCCCGCCGCCGGGCGAGTCGTGGGGGTTGAGCGCGAGCCGAGCCCAGTCGGCCGGCGTGAACTGATCGATGCCGACGCCGCCCGCGAACCGCCCGGGGGCGACGAGCGCGACACGGAGCGCATCGCGGACCTCGAGCGGGCGTCGCCTCGAGTCGTCGCGCGCGAGCGCGTCGGGGTCGATCTCGGCCCGGAGGACGATCGCCTCGCCGGCGCCCGAGGCGCGCTGGAGCGCGTCGGGGTCGAGGGTGATCAGGGCGGCGCCCTCGGACTGGCCCGGCTCCCACCGGACGCTGGCCGAGCCCAGCGGGATCGGCTGGGGGCCCTCGGCCAGCAGCCGCACGCCCGTCGCCTCCCGCCGCCCGACGCCCTGGCCCGAGCGACGCAGGCGCACACGAACCTGCCCGACGCCCAGCGGGCCGCCCGAGGCGTCGGCGAGCACGAGCGAGCGCATCGGCTCGACGGCGACGACGCTCGTGTTGCTCGCGGGCGCGTCGGCGGGCGGGGAGACCAGCAGCCGGGCGGGCTCGCCTTCGGGCGCGTCGAGGGGGGCGGCGCCGAGGCCGGCGCCCTCGCGGAAGGCCGAGAGAAGGACGATCGTCGGCGCGGGGCCGTCCGAGTCGGTCAGCGCCAGGTCGAGCGCGTCCAGGGCGCCGCGGAGGTCCATCGCGCTGTCGGTCGGGCGGAGCCGCTCGACCGCCTCGGCCACGCCCGCGATGTCGGGCGAGACGGGCAGCACGACAGGGTCGGCCGGGGCGCCGAGCGCGACGAGCGCCGCCCGGTCGCCCCGGGCGGTGTCCAGCTGCGCCAGGGCGTCGGCGGCCAGGCGCTTGTGGGCGGCCAGGTCGGTCGTGCCGTCGTCGCCCGTGAGCGCGCTGGTCATGGAGGTGTCGATTAGGATGACGAGTGTGCGCGCGCCGCCCGACAGGGGGGCCGCGCCCAGCAGCGGTCGTGCGATCGCGAAGGCCAGCAGCGCGACCAGCAGGCAGCGTGACGCGAGCAGCAGGATCTGCTCGAGGGCCATCCGGCGGCGCTGCTTGCGGTAGGCCTCGAGCAGGAACCGCATCGCGGCCCACTCGACCGGCTTCCGCCGCCGGCGCATGAGCAGGTGGATGATGATCGGCAGCGCGACCAAGGCGAGGCCGGCGGCGAGCAGCGCGGGGTGGAGGATGGTCATGGCGTCCTCACCCGGACTTGCTCCGCTTGATCATGGCGTTGCGGCGGGCGACGAACGCGGCCAGGGGCGGGCCCAGCCAGTCGTGCGTGCTGACCCGCTGGTAGTCAAACCCGAACCCGCGGCTGATCTTCTCCACCCGCTCCAGGTGCGCGTTGATGCTCTCCAGGTACGCCTTGCGGATCGAGCGCGGGTCCAGCCGCAGGCGCCCCTCGCCCTCGAGTCCCTCGAACGGGCTCGGGTCGGCGAACTCGAAGCTGGTCTCGGCATTGTCGAGCACCTGGAAGCAGATCACGTCGTGCCCGCGGTGCTTCATCCGCGCCAGGGCGGCCTTGAGCGTCTCGGGGTCGGCGAAGAAATCGGAGATGATCGCGATCAGGCACTTGTTCGTGACCTTCGCGAGCACCTGCTCGACGACGCGCCCGAACTCCGTCGGCGCCTCGACCGGCTGGGTCGCCAGCGCCTCGACGATCTTCCGCCAGTTGGAGCGCTGGCCCGAGCGGGCGATGATGTTGCGGACCTCGTCGGCGAAGACCACCAGCCCGGCGCGGTCGCCCTGGTGCAGGGTGATGTAGGCCAGGGCCGCGGCCATCGCCGTCGCGTGGTCGAACTTGGTCCAGTTGCTCCGCCCGTCGAGCGACGTCTTGCGCCCCGCGCCCGAGGCCTCGGCGAAGGAGCGCGAGCCGTAGTTCATCGAGCCGGAGGAATCGACCATGACGACCAGGTCGAGGTTCGTCTCCTGCTGGTGCTGCTTGACCTGGAGGCGGTCGGTGCGGGCGTAGACCTTCCAATCCAGGTGGCGGATGTCGTCGCCCGGGGCGTACTGGCGGTGCTGGGCGAACTCGACGGACACGCCCTGGTATGGCGACCGGTGCATGCCGGCCATGACGCCCTCGACGATCATCTTGGCCCGCAGCTCGAACGAGCCCAGGCGGGCGAGGGTCTGGGGGTGGAGATAGAGGGTGGCGTCGGCGGCGCCGCCCCCCTGGCCGGGGGCCTGGGCGGGGGTCGTGCTGGCCGAGCTGGCGCCCTCCGTGGACATCCGGCCTGATCGTACCGGCGGGGGGATCGGGCGTTCCGCGGGGCCCGAGGCCCGATTGATGAAATTGCGAAATCGTTTGCAACAAGGCCGCCCCGGGGGCGTACGCTGAGGTCGTGAGGCGGTCCTGCTCCTCCATGCACGTGCTGGTGGGTGTCGCGGCGGTGGCGCTGCAGATGCTGCTCGCCGGCTCCGCGGCATGGCACCAGCACGAGGACGCCTCGCACGACCACTCCGACGAGTGCTCGATCTGCCTGGCCGTCGATCTGATGGGCCAGGCGACGCTCGATGCGCCCGCGGTCTCGGCGCCGGCGCCGACCGTCGCGGTGGTCGAGGGGGACGCGCCCCGCGCCGCAAGCCGATCGGCCCCGAGCGCGGTGGCCCGCGGCCCGCCCGCGTCGGCCTGATCCGAGCCGTCGTCTCTTCTCACAACCCAGCCAATCCCTGCACACGGGGTCTGTCCCATGCGCTCCCATCACGCGCGCTGGGCGGGCGCGTTCACGCTCGTCGAGCTGCTCGTCGTCATCGCGATCATCGCGCTGCTGATCGGCATCCTGCTGCCGTCGCTGGGCGCCGCCCGCGCCACGGCCCGGACCGCCGCCTGCCTGAGCAACATCCGCCAGCTCGAGCTGGCCCACGCGATGTACCTGGGCGACACCGACGAGACGTTCATCGACGCGGCCATGCCCCACGGCGAGCCGCCCCTCCGGATCCACAGGAGCTGGCTGGTCACGCTCCGCGAGTACTACGGCTCCGAGGAGATCACCCGCTCGCCCGCCGACCGCTCGCGCTGGTGGAACATCGAGGACGGCGGGAACGACGAGGGTCTGCGGCTGGCCGAGCTCATCGCGTTCATGCGCGAGCACGAGCGTGAGTTCAACGACGGCGACCCGGGCAACGACCCGGAGATCCCGGCCTACTCGCGGGCGACCAGCTACGGGCTCAACAACTACACGACGCGGGCGCCCGGCGTGTTCTGGCGCAACGACCCCGTGAGCGGGCGGGACACGACCTACGGCTCGTACAACGAGCTCAAGGAGATCCCGTTCCCGTACCAGACGGTGCACTTCCTGATGATGGCCGACGACGGCCTGGTGAACCGGCCCTCGGAGCCGGAGTACGCCAAGAGCGACCACGTGCACGTGGAGGAGTGGCAGGAGTTCCCGCTGCCCGACCGCCTGCACGAGAAGGTCCACACGCAGATGAACTTCGACGCGCACGGCGGCTCGGTCGGGCCCGACGGGCGCGCCAACTACGGCTTCCTGGACGGCAGCGCCCGGACGCTGCCCTTCGGCAAGGTCTGGACGGACTTCGAGACGAACCGGTTCCACCCCGAGGCCCAGCCGCCGGGGTGAGGTTGCATGGGAGGACGACGATGACGTCACGATTCGAGATCAAGACACTCCCCCTCGTCGGCGCATTCGTGTGCGCGGCCTGCGGCGGGGCGCTGGCCGGCGGGGACCTGCACCTGGCCGATTTCGCGGTCCGCTTTGACGGCGGCCAGATCGACGTGGGCGTGGTGACGGGGCCGAGCACGGTCGAGTTCCCGTTCCTCGTGAAGTCCGGCGCGTTCGGCGACGGCGGGATCCCGGACTTCACGGGCGACCCGGGCTGGATCTCGCCCGGGCTCGGGACCTTCTCGCCCGGGACCGAGATCGGCTTCGACATCGTCGCCGCCGCCCGCGAGTGGGACGGGCTGGACTTCGAGGGCATCAGCGACGACACGATCACGGTCCGCAAGTTCCTGCAGAACTTCGAGACCCCGCCGACGGACCAGATCGTCCCAGGGATCGTCTTCGGCGAGGCCGACCCGGACGGGCTGTTCCACCACCACGTCCAGTTCCTGCTGAACTTCTCGGGCGGGCCCGCCGAGCCGGACGGCGTCTGGCTGCTGCAGTTCGAGCTGTGGACGACGACGCCCGGGATCGAGCGGTCGGACACGCTGTTCATCGTCTTCGCGCAGGGGGCGGGCCTGGCCGAGCAGGACGACGCGGTCGCGTGGGTGGAGACCAACCTGCTGGGCGGGCCCGGGTGCAACGGCGCGGACCTGGCCGAGCCCTTCGGCACGCTCGACTTCTCCGACGTGCTCGCGTTCCTGGGCGCGTTCGGCGCGGGCGAGGGTTCGGCGGACCTGGCCGAGCCGTTCGGCGTGTTCGACTTCAGTGATGTCATCGAGTTCCTGAGCGCATTCGGCGCCGGGTGCCCGTGATCGGGTTTGTGTTGTTTCGGAAACCATGCACTTGTTTCGGGAGGACTTCGAGATGCGTTTGAGGACAGTCGTGATCGGGGTCGGCGCCCTGGGCGCCGCGACGGGCCAGGCGCTCGCGCACGGCGAGGGCGACATCGGCCTGCTGTGGGACGGGTTCAACATCTTCACCGCTGCGGCAGACGACGAGGACGGGTCTTTCGAGGACATTGGCGAGTTCGTCTTCGGCGCCGACCTGATGGACATCGGCGGCGGGAACATCGGGGGCGACGGGCCCGGCTTCTTCACCACCGACGGGCCGACCAACCCGATCGGCACGTTCGACGTCGGCACGACGATCTCGTACCAGACGATGTCGGCGCTGCGGGCGTGGAACGGGACGGACTTCTCCACGGTCGCGTCCTCGCGCCTGGCGCAGGACTACGCCGGGGACACCATCCTGACGCCCGAGACGGACATCGTCGTGGACGGCTTCGAGTTCACCTACGGCGGCGGGGACTTCGACGAGCACCCGGACTACCTGCTCGTCGACCCGACGGCGGGCGTGTTCTTGTGGCACATCCGGTTCAGCGCCACCGCGCCGACCGGGGCCCCCCTGGGCACGACCGGGGACCTGTACGTCGTGTTCAACAACGGCGAAGACGAGATCGTGCACGAGGAGGCGATCGAGTGGGTCGAGAACAACCTGCCGACGCCGGGCACGCTCGTGCCCATGCTCGCCGGGATGGCCATGGTCGGCCGGCGGAAGCGCTGAGTCGGCGGGGCTGACAGGGAGTGGCCAGGCGGTCCGCGTTCCGGATCGCGCCGGATCGCCTTCCGGAAAGCTCTGTCCAGGTTCTGGTGGCCAGGTGTGGCCACGAACAGTGCGAACGGGGCGCATGGTCAGCCTGGCGACCTCTAGCCAGTGTGGCGCCCCGTTCGCATTTGTTGTGTGCGGGTCACGAGGGGAGAGAGACCCGTGGGCGGGGCGCTTCTGTACGGCGCGCCCCGCCATTTCCCTGCACCGCCATGCAAATGCGGGGCGGGGCCGATGTGTTCGGGCCCCGCCCCGCTGCTGGTGGCTTCTTGACTGTCGGGAATCCCGCCGAGAGCTAGATGTCCATGAACCGCTCGCGCTGGCCGCGGCGTGCCGGGCGCTCGCCCTCGCCCCCGGGTCGTGCCCCGGGGCGGCGTTCGCCGAAGGGCGCCCGCTGACGGGCGGCCGGGCCCCGGCGGGGGCGGAACAGCTCGAGCAGCGCGTCGCGCTCGGGCGCGCCCTCCGCGGCCCGCAGGGCCTGCATCTCCTCGCGGTCGAGCACGCCGTCGCCGTCGGCGTCGTACTTCTCGCGCATCTGGGCCCGCGTGGCCTCGTGCTGTGCGCGGCGGGCATCGCCCGCGTCCCGCCGCTCCTCGGGGCTCAGCTCGCCGTCGCCGTCGGCGTCGAACTCGGCGATCGCCTCGGCCTTGCGGGCCTCGAGCCTCGCGTCGAGCTCGACCTCGAGCAGGACGCGCTCATCGTCGTCGATCATGGCGTCCTCGTTGATGTCGAACTGGGCCAGGGCCTCGGCGACGTGGGGCGGGAACGCCGCGAGCGAGCGGCTCTGGAGCATGCGGAGCACGCGCTCGCGGTGCTCGTCCATCCGGGCCCGGGCGAACGTGCGGGCGGCCAGGCGCTCGTCGTCCGACAGGGCGCCGTCGCCGTCGGCGTCGAATCGGTCGGTCATCCGCTCGCGGAACCGGTCGCGCATCGCGTCCCGGGCGGCCTCGCGCTCGGCCTGGGAGAGGGAGCCGTCGCCGTCGGCGTCGAACCGCTCGACGGCCTTGGCCCGGCGGTCGGGCCGGTGGGGGGGCTCGGGCTGGGTGAGGGCGAGGGTGGTCCCGGCGGTCAGCGCCAGGCCGATCGCGCTCAGGATTGCGTGGGTGCTCGTCATGCCGTGTTCCTTTCGGTCGCGTGGGGCGGGCGGTCTGGCCCGCGTCCGTCCCATGGCAAACGAAACGGGCGGGCCCGCATTGCGAGCCCGCCCGTAGAAAAAGGTCGGCGTGTGCGGCCTGGGGGGGTCAGCCGCCCCGCTCGAAGGAGACGAGCTTCATGGTGCTCTTCTGATTCATGACCATGGTCATCATGGGGTCGGAGCCGGGGAAGCCGCCGGTCATGACCATGCGCATGGAGCCGTTGCTGGAGACGACGACGCCCTTCTCGGCGGAGAACGTCGAGACGCCGGTGATCTCCTGCTCGGTGATCTTGAGTTCCATCGGCGAGCCGGGGGGCGGCTGGAGGTCGATGTTCCCGCTGGTCTCGATGTCGGCCTGCTTCTCGCCCGAGCGGGACTCGATGGCTGCGACGGTGTGCTCGAAGGTGAAGGTCATGGACGCGCCGGGCGCGAACTCGTTGCGCATCTCGGTCGTCCAGCCCTCGCCCTTGGCGACGGTCTTGCCGGCGAGGGTCTTGTAGGCGCCCTCGATGCTCTTCATGAGGTCTTCCTTGGCGGGGGCGGCGGCCATCATGGCCTTCTGCTGCGCGGTGGCCGAGCTCATCGCCTCGGCCTTCCACTCGTCGTAGTCGGGCAGGTCGATGACCGAGCCGTCGGGGGCGAGGATGATGGTGTACGTCGCGCCGTCGAGGGCCGCCATCGAGGCGACCATCGGGTTGCCGGCGGCCGAGGCGTTGGACTCGGCCTCGGAGTCGTAGCTGGTCTCCATGCCGTTGGGCCCGGAGACGTTGACCTTGATCGACTCGGTGGTCTGGCGGATGGTGCTGTTGCCGTCGGCGTCGACCTCGAGCACCTCGATGAGCATGACCTGCTCGGAGTTCGAGTTGGTCACGGACTTCTGGCCCATGGCCTGCTGGTCCTGGGAGGCCTCGCTGGTCATGGCGTAGGTGAGCTTGTCGCCCGCCTGCCAGGCGTAGGACAGGTCGATCTCCTGCGCGCCCGCGGGGGCGGCGAGGAGGGCGGCCGCGGCGAGCGCGGGGATGGACTGGCGGAACGTCAGAGACATGGTTCTCTCCTGGTGGGGGATCGGGGCGGGGCGGGCGCCCACGCCCTTCGGTGCGTGGGTCAATCGTAAGCGCCCGGCCCGGGCCCCCGCGGCGACGGGGCTCCGGTCGCTATTCTCCGCCCATGAGTGGCGGTTCTGACCGTGTCGCGACCAGCGGCGTCAAGCGCATCGGGGTGCTCACCGGCGGGGGCGACTGCCCGGGCCTCAACGCCGTCATCCGCGCCGTCACCAAGGACGCGCTGTACCACGGCATCGAGGTCCTCGGCATCGAGGACGGGTTCCTCGGCCTCATCGAGGACCGAGTCCGATCCCTCACACTCGACGACGTGTCCGACATCCTCACCGACGGCGGCACCATCCTCGGCTCGTCCAACAAGGCCAACCCCCAGAGCTACACCGTCGGCGAGAACCCCGACGGCTCGCCCCGCTTCAAGGACCTGACCGACACCTGCATGACCCACCTCGAGATCCACGGGATCGAGGCGCTGGTCTGCATCGGGGGCGACGGGACGATGTCCGCGGCCGCCCCCTTCGCCGAGCGCGGCATCAACTGCATCGGCGTGCCCAAGACGATCGACAACGACCTGTGGGGCACGGACATCACGTTCGGGTTCCAGACCGCGGTGCACGTGGCGACCGAGGCGCTGGACCGGGTGCACACGACCGCCGCCAGCCACCACCGGGTGATGGTCGTCGAGGTCATGGGCCGCAACGCGGGCTGGATCGCGCTCTACTCGGGCGTCGCCTCCGGCTCGGACGTGATCCTCCTGCCCGAGATCCCCTTCGACCTGGACAGGGTCTGCAACTACTGCATCGGGCGTTCACAGCGGGGCAAGCGGTTCAGCATTATCTGCTGCTCCGAGGGCGCCAAGCCCAAGGGGGGCGAGCAGATCGTCGAACGCGTGGACCCCACCAGCCCGGACCCGATCCGCCTGGGCGGGATCGGCAAGTGGCTGTCCGACAAGATCGAGGACAACACGGGCATCGAGTCGCGGTACGTCGTCCTCGGGCACGTGCAGCGGGGCGGGACGCCCGTGGCCCGCGACCGGGTGCTGGCGACGCAGTTCGGGCACCACGCGATGCACCTGCTCCGCATGGGCAAGCGCAACCGCCTGGTCGTGATGCAGGGCGGGGAGCTGGCCGACGTGGAGATCATGGCGGCGGCGAACAAGCAGCGCCTCG
Source organism: Phycisphaerales bacterium (assembly GCA_041987545.1). Lineage (GTDB taxonomy): Bacteria > Planctomycetota > Phycisphaerae > Phycisphaerales > UBA1924 > JAJRXR01. The sequence goes on from JBHIWH010000001.1 coordinate 120,773, forward strand.
TGCCACTGGATCACCAGCTCATCGCCGCGGCCCGGAGCGTGTACACCTGCTTTGGCGACTAGGGCTTCGGCGACTAGGTCTTCGGCGACCGGGCCCCCCGCGACCGGGCGCCTCCCCGGGCAAACCACCCAATCTGCGCATGCCACCATGAACGCGCGAGCATGTTCGCTCGTTCTAATATGTTCGTTGGCAAGATCTTGCAAATCGTGAGCGCCGGATCGCGCGCGGCGCGAGCGCCCCCCAGAATGTCGGTCGGGCTCTTGTATCCCGTCCCCCGAAGCCGTAGCTTCGAGGCCGCAACGGCTTGGGGGATAGGGAGATATGACAATGCGTCTTGCCCACATTACCCAGTTGGCCCTGGTCATCACCCTGGCCTTCGCGGCCGTCGGCGTGCGGGCCGACGAGTACCCCCCGGGCTACTGCTTCGGCTGCCCCGGCACCCCCGAGCACCCCGACGGGTACGACGGCTACCCGGGTGACCACCCCGACAACCCGTACGCGCCCAACGGCGGGCCCGGCGGCAACGGGTGGAACGACGGTAACGGCGGCAGCGGGGGCGACGGCGTTAACGGCGGCTCGGGCGGCGCGGGCGGCGACTCCGGGCCCAACGGCGGCCTCGGCGGCGACGGCGGCTCCGGCGGGAACACCGACAACGGCAACGACGCCGGCAACGGCGGCGCGGGCGGCGATGGCCGCGACGGCGCCGGCTCCGGCGGCGACGGCGGCGACGCGACCAACGGCGGCGACGGCGGCGATGGCGGCGACGGCGGCGATGGCTTCGCCGGCGGCAACGGCGGCGATGGCGGCGACGGGGGCGATGGCGACAACGGCGGCGACGGGGGCGACGGCGGCGAGGGCTTCGCCGGCGGTGAAGGCGGCGAAGGTGGCGACGGCGACGTCAACGGCGGCGACGGGGGCGACGGCGGGAACGGCGAGGTCGCCGGCGATGGCGGCGAAGGCGGCGACGGCGAGGACGGCTCCGGCGGCGCCGGCGGCGACGGCGGCCAGGGCGTCAACGAAGGCGTGGCCGGCGACGGCGGCGCGGGCGGCGACGGCGCCGTTGGCGGCGCCGGCGGCAACGGCGGCGATGGCGGCGAGGGCGGCGACGGCGGGCCCGGCGGCAACGGCACCAGCGCCGGCGGACCCGGCGGCACGGGCTGCGGCGGCGCCAGCGGCGCGCCCGGGCTCAAGGTCACATACCTCCAGGGCGGCCCGTTCGGCCAGCCCTTCCCGATCATCACCGAGGAGGCCGCCGACTCGTTCGACGACCCCGAGGGCCCGGACCTCGCGCTGATCAGCGCGCACTGGGACGACATCGAGGGCGCCGAGATCGACTGGCGCATCGTGTCCCGCGTCGATCCGGCGGCCAACGCCGGCGTCGAGGTCGTGCACGGCGTGCTGCACCCGGACAGCAAGGACCTGGACCGCGCCCGGTTTACGATCGAGTTCAAGGTCGTCGGGCCCAGCCCGGCGCTCGACCTGGCCTTCGTCGACGGACCCGACGCGGACCTGGGCGACGCCGAGGCGATCGCGGGCGAGCCCGGGTGGCAGCGGCTGACGCTCACCGCCGTCCGCGGCCTCGTGGGCCAGACGTTCGGCCCGGTCGTTGATCAGTTCACGTACTCGAACCGCGACGTCGAGGTCCGGCTGCTGTACCTCGAGGACATCGGCAAGAAGGGCGACCTGAACCTGAACGGCGTCGTCGAGATCGGCGACCTGCTCGTTGTCAACGCGAACCTCGGCGTCCAGGGCGGGCTCGAGCCCGAGGACGGCGACGCGAACGTGGACGGCGTCGTGGACTCGCTCGACGCGACCATCGTCGTCGAGGGCCTGCTCGAGTAGGCCCGCGGAGGCTCGGCCCGGCGAAACCGGGCGTCTGGTTCGACCAATACACTCCCGCGGCGGCTCTCCCCGCCGCGGGAGGTTTTCATGCGCTCGGTCGGCGTCTCGTATCTTCTCTGGCTGCTCTGCTTCCTGGGCCTGTGCGGGATCCACCGCTTCTACAACGGCAAGTGGGTCACAGGCCTGCTCTGGCTGCTCACCGGCGGCCTTCTCATGATCGGGCAGATCATCGACCTCTTCCTGATCCCCGGGATGGTGCGGCACGCCAACGTCGATCAGCGACTCCGCAAGGGGGGCCTCTAGGCGCCGCCCGGTCGCTCCCCGGGCCGGGCATTGACACCGGCCCGGGCCCGCACGAGACTCGACGCACGCACGAGCACGCAGGAGTTCCGAACCATGCACCGTTCCCTGATCACCGCCGCGGGCGTCGCCGCCCTCGGCCTCGCCCCGGCCCTCGCCGCGGACACCGACGCCTACGACGTCTCCCGAGTCGCGCCCATCCACGACGCGTCGGCGATGGGCGTGGGCACGTGGGTCGCCGACGCCGCGTTCACGGACGTCGAGGGGAACGAGGGGCGCCTGTCGGACTTCGCGGGCGCCAAGGCGCTGGTGATCGCGATGCGGGACGTGTCCTGCCCGCTGGCCCAGAAGATCGGCCCGGCGACCGCCGAGATCGAGAAGGCGTACGCCGACAAGGGCGTCGCGTTCCTGTACCTCAACGTCTCGACGACGGACACGCCCGAGCAGATCCGCGAGTCGCAGTCGGGCTACGGCATGGCGGGACGCGCGGTGCACGACCCCGACCGTGAGCTTGCCTCGGCGCTGGGCCCGAAGACGACGACCGAGGCGTTCGTGCTCGATCCCTCGCGGACGCTCCGGTTCCGCGGGGCGGTGACGGACCGGTTCGGCGTGGGCAGCGTCCGCCCGGGCGACGCGGCGTCCCCCCTGGCCGCGGCCCTCGACGCCGTGCTCGCGGGCGAGGCGGTCGAGACGCCCGCGACGACCGCGCCCGGGTGCCTGCTGGAGATCGAGCGTGCCCCGACTCGGGCCGAGGGCGAGTCGCCCACGTGGAGCCGCGAGATCGGTCGCGTCTTCCAGAACAACTGCGTCGAGTGCCACCGGTCAGGCGGGATCGGGCCCTTCCCGCTGGACACGTACAGCGAGGCGGGCTCGCGGCTGCCGATGCTCAAGTACATGGTGGGCGAGCGGCTGATGCCGCCGTGGCACGCGTCCAGGGACACGGGTCCCTGGGTCAACGACCGCTCGATGTCGGACTCGGACGTGCAGGCCGTCCTCGACTGGATCGAGGCGGGGGGCCCGGAGGGCGACCCGAGCGAGGCGCCGACGGCGCTGAGCTTCGAAGACACGGAGTGGCAGATCGGCGAGCCGGACCTGGTGCTCGAGCTGGACGCGGTGGACATCGCCGCCTCCGGGACCGTGGACTACGTCTACCAGTACGTCGAGACCGGGCTGCGCCGGGACATGTGGGTGCAGGCGGTGGAGCTGCGGACCGAGGCGCCGAGCGTGATGCACCACGCGCTGGCGTTCGTCGAGGACCCGCGGAAGGAGAACGAGAGCGACCGCCAGTTCTGGCGGCGGTGGCAGGGCGGCGCGGACGGGTACTTCGCGGGCCTCGTCCCGGGCCAGGGGCCGACCGTCTTCCCCGAGGGTCAGGGCATGAAGCTGCCCCGGCGTTCATGGCTGAAGTTCCAGCTGCACTACACGCCCGACGGCACACGCCGGTCGGACACGGTGCGGATTGGTTTCAAGTTCGCCGACTCGACGCCGGAAGAGAAGATCATCATCGAGGGCGTGTTCAACGAGGAGTTCACGATCCCCGCGGGCGCCGCGGACTATGTCGTGACCGCCGAGCACCGGATCAACTCGCGGCGGACGATCCTGGGCTTCGCGCCGCACATGCACCTGCGGGGCGCGTCGTTCAAGTACGAGCTGACGACGCCCGAGGGCGAGACGACGACCGTCTGCGACGTGCCCGCGTACGACTTCGACTGGCAGCACTTCTACAAGCTCGCCGAGCCGCTGCTGGTCGAGAAGGGGTCGAAGCTGACGTGCACGGCGGTCTTCGACAACTCCGAGGACAACCCGGCCAACCCCGACCCGGGCAAGGACGTCTCGTTCGGCGAGCAGACCTGGGACGAGATGATGATCGGGTACTACATGTACTACCGGTCGCCCAAGCCGCTGACGCCCATCACGATGGCGCCGACCGCGGGGGACTGAACGCTCGGGCTAGAACGGGGGCAGCTCGTCGTCGTCGAAGTCGGTGTCGGGCCCGCCGCCGTCGCGGAAGTCGGACACGGGCCCGGCCTTGTTCCCCGGGGCGAATGTCTGCGGGGGCGTGGGCCCCGGCGCTGGGCCTGACGCGGGCCCGGACGACGACGACGCGTCGTAGGGCGCCGCGAAGTCGCCCGCGTGGCGCCAATCAAAGTTCTTGAACCGCGTCGTCTTGTCGTCCCACGTCAGCTTCACGACCCCCGTCGGCCCGTTCCGCTGCTTGGCGACGATCAGCTCGGTCAGGTTCAGCTTGTCCGCGTTGTCGGGGTCGTGCAGCCACTCCTCGTCGTCCTTGTGGTAGTACGCCTCGCGGTGCAGCAGCATGACGACGTCCGCGTCCTGCTCGATCGAGCCCGACTCGCGGAGGTCGGACATGCGGGGTCGGTTGCGCTCGCGCTGCTCGGCGCCGCGGTTGAGCTGGGCCAGGCAGATCACCGGGATCTCCAGCTCGCGGGCCAGGGCCTTGATGCCCCGCGAGATCGTCGAGACCTCGACCTGGCGGCTCTCGCGCGAGGCGCCGGGCGCCGTCAGCAGCTGCAGATAGTCGATGACCAGCGCCTCGATCTTGTGCTTCCGCTTCATCCGCCGGGCGCGGGCCCGGAGGGCGAGGACCGAGAGCGCCGGCGCGTCGTCGATGTAGAAGGGGATCTCGGACAGCTCCTGGCACGCGTGCGTGACGCGCTCCAGCTCTTCGGGCGAGATCGCGCCCGTGCGGATCTTGTGCGCGTCCACGCCCGAGCGGGCCGAGATCAGGCGCTGCACCAGCGACTGGCGGGACATTTCTAGAGAGAAGAACCCGATCGGGATGTGCTTCTTGCCCGGCGGGCTCCAGGGCGTCGCCCCGCCGAACGCGACCTGCTCGGCGATGTTCAGGGACAACGCCGTCTTGCCCATCGACGGGCGGGCGGCCAGGATCAGCATCTCCCCCTTCTGCAGCCCGCCCAGGATCGCGTCCAGGTCGTCGTACCCGGTCGGCACGCCCGAGACCGCCTTGCCGTCGGCGATCTCCAGACGCTTGATCTCCTCCTCGACCAGCTCGAAGAGGCTCTCGGCCTCGGCGGTCTGCTCCTCCTCGGCGATGTCGAAGATCCGCTGCTCGGCCGCGTCCACCACGCCCTTGCCCCCCTCGGGCGTCGCGTCGTCGGCGTGGTAGGCGTCGTACAGGATCTCGCCCGCGGCGTCGATCAGCCGCCGCAGCCGCGCCCGGTCCGCCACGATCCGGGCATAGTGCGGCGCGTTGGCCGCGCTGGGCACCGCCTCGGCCAGCTGCACGAGGTACCTGGTCCCGCCCACGCGGTCGAGCACGTCCCGGGCCCGCAGCGCCTCGGCCAGCTGGACGAGGTCGCCCGACTGCTGGCGGTCGTAGATCTGGACCAGCGCCGCGAAGATGGCGCCGTGCCCCTCCAGGAAGAACTGCTCGGGCTTATGAACATGCGGCAGCACGTCCGGGATGACTTGGGGGTCCAAGAGCATCGACCCGAGCAGCGACCGCTCGGCGTGCACCGAGGCGGGCGGCTCCCGGTCGAAGAGCTTGAGGCCGGCGTCGGCGCCACCGACCCTCCGGTCGGGCTTGCCCTCGGCGTACGCGTCCTTGCGTGTGGGGGTCTGGGTCACCGGCTCACCATTGCATCCCTGCGACCGGGCATGGTACCTCCGACGCCCAGTCCCCAACTCATCCACGCCGGGCGGGGCGGCGAACTACCCTCAGGCATGTCCACCGGCGAGCCGGCCAACCTCGAGAACCTCTTCGACGCGGCCGACGGCCTCCCGGAGACGCTGCCGACCGACCCCATGCCCACCCTCGCCGCCTGGCTCAAGGACGCCTGGGCCCGCAAGGACTCGCCCAACCCCAACGCCATCGCCCTGGCGACCGCCGACGGGCAGGGGCGCCCATCCGTCCGGATCGTCCTGTGCAAGTCGATCGAGGCCGACCCCGGGTACGTCGTCTTCTACACCAACTACGACAGCCGCAAGGGCCAGGAGCTTGCCGCCAACCCGAACGCGGCGGTGGTCTTCCACTGGGACCACGCGGACCTGCAGGCCAGGCTCGTCGGCCCGGTGGTCAAGTCGCCGGCGGCCGAGTCGGACGCGTACTTCAACTCGCGCGAGCTGGCCAAGCGCCTGGGCGCCCGCGCGAGCGACCAGTCCCGCCCGATCGGGTCGCGCGAGGCGATGCTCGAGAAGGTCGCCGAGACGGTGGCTGGCGTCGGCCTGGACCTGGACGCGCTCTCGGGCCAGGGGGACATGAACGTCGAGCGGCCCGCGCACTGGGGTGGCTACCGGCTGTGGGCGCGGGAGGTCGAGCTGTGGGTGGGCTCGGGCAGCCGTATCCACGACCGGGCCCGCTGGACGCGCGACCTGACGCCCGAGGGCGAGGGGTTCGCCGCGGGCGCCTGGAGCGCGACGCGGCTGCAGCCCTAGACGCATACCGGCTCAGGCGGTCTCGCATCCGCCGCGTCGGCGCCAGATCATCCAGCCCAGCGCCATGAGGCAGAAGCGCGGGAGGCTCACGGGCTTGACGCCCATGGCCCTGCGGGCGGCGCCCAGCTCGTAGGCGTGCGTCCACTGGCCGCGGAGCTGTGCCCAGCCCCACGCGGCGGACTTGGTCGAGTCGTAGAAGTTGGTGGACTCGGCGCCGGCGCCGTTGAGCTCGATGATGCCCAGGTTCTCGCCGCGGCCAAGCTCGTCGTCGTTGGCGTAGCGGACGTCGAAGCGGCCGATGTCCAGGGGGGCGCCGTCGATCCCGGCGAAGTTGCGGGCGACGTCGTCGATCGCGCGCTCGAGCTCGGGCGTGATCAAATGAGCCCCGTCGGCAAACATCGCCCCGCGGCAGTGGTTGCCGACCTGCCCGACACTCACCGTCTCGCCCGGGCCGGGCACGTCCTGGGCGCGCGCGCCGAGCTGGTCGATGAGCGCGCCCGCCTGGAGGCGGCAGCGCGGGTGGGCGAGGATCAGCTCGCGCAGGGCCCGGCGCCCGTCGCCCTCGACCTCGGGCAGGCTCTTGAGCGTGATCGAGTAGATCCGCCCGGCCGTCTCGCCCGGGGGTGGCTCGGCGCCGACGAAATCTGGCTTGCGCACCCAGAACACCCCCGCCTCCCGTGGCCCGGGGTGGTACCGCTGGACGACGACGCGGCCGAGCAGGGCCCGGAAGTACCGCCGGACATCGTCCGCCGTGCGCGCGAGGCGGACGTCGGCGCCGTTCTGCCCGACGTCGGGCTTGAGGATGATCGGGAAACCGCCCAGCTCGTCGCGTTCTGCGATCAGGGCGAGTGTCCGGTCGGCGCGCTCGGCGGGCGCCGGTCCGGCGTCGATGATCACCGCGGGCATGACGGCGGCGCCCGCGTGCTGCAGGCCCTCGAGGATCTCGGCCTTGGACTCGCCCACGAACCCGCCGCCGTGGGACATGCCGGGGTTCGTCGAGGTGAACACCAGCAGCCCGCGATGCCGGGCGGCGAGCCACAGCAGATGCGGCAGGATCGGAAGGTACATCGCCCAGATCGGCCACCACTCGTGGTTGGTGGCGCGCGTGGCCGAGTTGCGGAGCGACCGCCAGCCGGCGGGCGTAAAGAGCCTGGGCGCGACCGCGAGAGCGAGCACGCCGAGCGGGACGGCGAGGAAGATCCCCCAGCCGTCGAGCGCGAAAGCGAGCCCGAGCAGGCCGTCGCCCGCTTTGAGGATGTTCCAGTGCGCGAGCATCCAGACGAACGTCAGCGCGATGAGCGGCTTGACGATCGCGCCGAGCCAGCACAGCGCGTGCCTTCGCCGGTTCGGGTCCATGCCGACGCCCAGCAGCGCCCCACCCCAGAGTCCCGCGGTCGCGACGCCGAAGTCAAGCGTCATCGCCGCCACGAGCAGGGCAAGGACGACCGTCGTGAGCCGCGGCGCCAGCCAGGCCAGGGGCGTGATCGCGAGGACCCAGACGAGCCAGTGCACGCCCCTCGCGTTGACCACGACCCACTCCCAGGCCGCGGCCAGGCCCTCGCGCTCCGGCCGCGGCGCCCGGTTGTCGTACCCGGTCAGGGGCGCGACGCCCGGCCTGTCGTGCCGCGCGAAGTGCGCGAGCATCACCTCGGCCGCTTCCTCGGTCTGCAGGAACGGGATGAAGTGCGAGCCCTCGAGCATGACCAGGCGGCTGGCGGGCATCAGCTCGTGGTGCCGCTCGGCGTTCCAGTCCGCGGTCAGGAAGTCCTGGCGCCCGTGCAGGATGAGCGTCGGCGTGTCGAGCCTCGCCATCATGTCGGCGGCGGGGCGCTGGTCCGTGTCCTGGAAGTTCCAGAGCCAACCCAGGCGCTCGGACCGGCTGGCGAAGGCGCCGAAGTGGGGGATCAGCTCGCCCCCGGCGCCGATGGCGCCCAGACCCAGCACGTACTTGGCGTGCTCGAAGAGCCAGCTGCCCGAGCCCTCGGTCTCCTGCGCGCCGACGGAGGCGAGCATGGTGATCGAGGCGACGCGGTCGGCGTCAATGTCGGCCATGCGGAGGGCGGTGTACCCGCCGTTGGACCAGCCGACGAGGTGGGCCCGCTCGACGCCCAGCTCGTCCATCATCGCCAGAACAGATCGGGCGTGGGCCTCGGCCGAGTAGTTGGGGACGTAGCGGAAGCGGAGTAGGTCGCTCTTGTCATTCGGACGCGCGATGCTGTCGCCGAAGCCCGGCAGGTTCGGCGCGTAGACGTGGCGCCCGCCCAGCGTGAACAGGGAGACGAGCGTGGGATCTCCGGGCGAGCGGGCGAAGTCGAAGTCCGAGCCGTGCCCGGGCGAGCCGTGGAGCATGATGACGGGCAGGCGATCGTCTGGCCTGGCCCGGGGGCCCCAGTCGTACAAGTCAACGCCCATCATCGCGTCCGGTCCGACCGGCCCCTCGCGGCCCATGGCGGGGACCTGGACCTGCGCGCCCGCCGGCGGCGCGACCGGCATCGTCACGAACATCTGTGTGACGTGCGAGGCGACGAGCAGCAGCAGGTACAGGGCGAGTCCGCCCCGGATCAGACCCCGCTTGTGCTCGCGGATGAATCGGCGCATGGGTCAGCCGAGGGACTGATTGGTCGTCACGGGCACGTAGTTTCGCTTGCGGATGTCGGGGGCGCCCAGCTGCCCGCAGGCGGCCATCTGCGAGCGGCCCTTGGTCCGCCGCCGCTTGACGAACACGCCACGCTCGGCAACCCAGTCCACGAACCGCTTGACGTCGGATTCCTCCGGCGCGGGCCAGGGCGAGTCGCGGCGGGGGTTGTAGGGGATCACGTTCAAGAGCCCGATGTGCCCCCGGGACTCGTCCCGAGTGAACGGGCCGAGCCACTCGGCCAGCTGGTCGGCGTGCTCCCGCTGGTCGTTCACGCCCGGGATCAGGACGTACTCGAACAGGATCTTGCGGCTGCCCCGCACGCTCACCAGCTCCTGCATCACGTCGCGCAGCTCGCCCATGCCCCAGCGCTTGTTCAGGGGCATGATCTGGTCGCGGATCGCGTCGTTGGGCGCGTTGACCGACAGCGCCAGCCCCAGCCGCTTCCAGCCCGGCTTCTGGACGACGTCCACGAGGCGCCGGAGTCCGTCGACGCGGCCGACGGTCGAGATCGTGATCGCGCTCATCGGCATGCTGGCGCCGTTGTGGTCGGTCAGGACCGCGATGGCGGCGAGCACCTCGTCCAGGTTGTCCAGGGGCTCGCCCATGCCCATGAAGACGATGTTGTTGATCGCGGCCTCGCCCGCGTCGCGCCCCTCGGCGATCAGCAGCTCCCGGGCCGCCCACCACTGGCCGACGATCTCGGCCGCGGACAGCGACCGGACCAGCCCCATCTGGGCCGTCTCGCAGAACCCGCACCCCATCGCGCACCCGACCTGGCTGGAGACGCACAGCGTGTGCGTCTTGCGCCCTGTCTTGCCGACCATCGGGATGACGACGCTCTCGATGTCCAGGTGCGGCACGCCCTGCTCGGCGAAGCGGCCGCCCAAGGGCGGGTCGAGCCGCTGCACGAACTTGGTCGTGATCCCCTCGGCGCACGGCTCGTCGAGGCGGTTGACAATGGGCGCCACGATCGGCTCGGCGAACGCGGGCAGGCCCGAGGCGTCGCGCTGGCGGTAGAAGCGGGTGTAGGCGGGCTTGGCCGTGTGGGGCGAGTGACCGAGCGCGGCGGCGGCGTCCGCGAATGCGTCGCGCGTCAGGGCCAGGGGCGAGATGGGCCGGTCGGTCTCGGTCATCGGCTTGCCGGGGCGTTGGGGGGACGGGAGGCGGATGGTATGCTGGGCCTCTGGTCGGCCGATCGCGCCGGCCGGGGTCTCTCACACCCGCCTGAGGTCTTCGGGGCATGGGCACACGCCGGGCGTTCACGCTGATCGAGCTGCTGGTCGTCATCGCGATCATCGCGCTGCTGATCGGCATCCTGCTGCCCTCGCTCAGCGCGGCCAGGGAGTCGGGCTGGACGACGGTCTGCGGCAGCAACATGCGCCAGCTCGGCGTCGCGACCACGATGTACGCCGACGACCACGAGGAGAAGATCTGGGCGGCGACCTACGAGAACGTCAACACGCCCGTGACCAACTGGGCCCGGGACTGGAACGCGGACCTGGGCCGGTGGGAGCTGGGGCCGGTCTACGACTACGTGACCAACACGCACGAGATCCTCGCCTGCCCAAAGAACAAACGCCGCAGCACCGACGGGCTCGACCACTCCGAGACCGGCTTCACCAGCGGGGACGTGGACTTCGACTACACGTTCATCACGGGTATGCAGGGCGCGCGGATCGACCTCGAGAAACGTGTCTACTACCTGGACCGGACCGGGGGCGGGTTCGACGGCGACCGGGGCCCGGTCGTGATCTTCAACCAGGACCAGGCCGACGAGCAGCTCAGGGCGTTCCGCCGTCCGCCCGTCTTCGTCGAGGAGAGCTCGTACTGGTACAACACCCAGGTCCCCGACGGGCTCTGGGGCAACCTCGACCAGCTCACGACGCGGCACAACGACCGGGCCTGGATCATGCTGCTCGACGCCTCGGCGATCCTTTTCGACGTGGACCCGGGCAGGCGGGGTGAGGAGCCGGCGGACAACGACGACTTCGTCGCCGTCAACGTCTACGCCCAGGTCATGGGCGGCGTCGGCTGGGTCTACCGCTCGCTGTACTGGTGGGACCAGAACCGCGCCCTGCGGAAGCACGGCTGGATCAACGGCATCCGGTACTGAGCGGCCCGTCGCTCCACGTCTCCCGCCGCCTCACCCTCAACCGTCCGGGCCCGATTCGCCCGCCCGCGGCTACCATCGCCCTCACACGACCCGAGGGACCCCGATGGCTTGGATGACGGTCAAGGACGCGCTGGGCGCCGCCCCCGGCACGACGCTCACGCTCAAAGGCTGGGTCCGCACCCGCCGCGACTCCAAGGCCGGCGGCGGGCTCTCGTTCGTCCAGCTCCACGACGGCACCTGCTTCGACCCCATCCAGGTCGTCGCCCGGGGCGACCTGGCCAACTACGAGTCCGAGGTCGCCAAGCTCACCACCGGCTGCTCCGTCGAGGTGGACGGCGAGCTGGTCGCCAGCCAGGGCAAGGGCCAGAGCGTCGAGGTGCAGGCCAGGCAGATCCGGGTCGTCGGCTGGGTGGACGACCCGGACACGTACCCCGTGCCCCAGAAGCGGCACACGATGGAGTACCTCCGCGAGCAGGCGCACCTGCGCGTGCGGACGAACACCTTCGGCGCCGTCGCCCGCGTGCGGCACACCCTGGCCGCCGCCATCCACCGCTTCTTCGACGAGCGGGAGTTCTACTACGTCCACACGCCGATCATCACCGCCTCCGACGCCGAGGGCGCCGGGCAGATGTTCCGGGTCTCGACCCTGGACACGCTCAACCTCCCCCGCACACCGGAAGGCGACGTTGACTACGACCAGGACTTCTTCGGCAAGCCCTCGTACCTGACGGTGTCGGGCCAGCTGAACGTCGAGACGTACTGCCAGGCCCTGAGCCGCGTGTACACGTTCGGCCCCACGTTCCGGGCGGAGAACAGCAACACGAGCCGCCACCTGGCCGAGTTCTGGATGATCGAGCCGGAGATCGCCTTCGCCGACCTAGCGGACGACGCGGCCCTCGCGGAAGAGATGCTGAAATACCTCTTCGACGACCTGCTGACGCGCCGGGGCGACGACATGGCCTTCTTCGATCAGCGGATCGAGCCCGGGCTGATCGAGAGGCTCAGGCACATCATCGACTCGCCGTTCCGTGTGCTGCCCTACACCGAGGCGATCGAGATTCTGAAGAAGGCCAAGAAGAAGTGGGAGTTCCCGGTGCGGTGGGGCACGGACATGCAGTCCGAGCACGAGCGGTACCTGACCGAGGAGCACTTCAAGCAGCCCGTGACCGTCATCAACTACCCCGCGGCGATCAAGGCGTTCTACATGCGCCTCAACGACGAGGGGACCGACGGCGCCCCGGGCCCGACCGTCGCCGCCATGGACACGCTCGTGCCCGGCATCGGCGAGATCATCGGCGGCTCGCAGCGCGAGGAACGCCTCGACGTCCTCGACCGGCGCATCGACGAGATGGGACTCGAGAAGGACGCCTACTGGTGGTACCGCGACCTGCGCCGCTACGGCACGGTCCCGCACGCCGGCTTTGGGCTCGGGTTCGAGCGCCTGATCCAGTTCGCGACCGGGATGAAGAACATCCGCGACGTGATCCCGTTCCCCAGGGCGCCGCGGCAGGCGGAGTTCTGAGGTGAGTCTCGCCCGGGCGCTGGCCGCCGCCGTCTCGCTCTCGCTCGCGGGCGCCGCGTACGCCGACGACGAGGCCGCGGCACTCGCCGGGATCCGGGCCCTGCTGGCCGACATGTCCGAGGCGGTCGAGTCCGAGGACATCGGGGCGTACCTGTCGCACATCTCGCCCCGGGACACGACGTTCCTGACCGAGCAGCGGAACTGGGCCGCCGACCTGCGGCGCCACCCGGTGCACGAGTTCGAGATGACGCTGTCCGACGCGGGCGACCTGGAACTGAGCGAGCACGGCTGGGCGGTCGCCGAGGTGCGGATGCGGTGGCAGACGGCGGAGTTCGAGCCGCGGCGGGACGTCCGCTTCGACGCCCGCTTTGAGCCGGCGGGCTTCGCCGACGGCGCCTGGTTCTACGCGGGCGAGCACTGGACGGTGGTCGCCGACGATCGGCACGGCGCCCCCTGCCGCGCGATGGCGCCCGAGGGCCTCGAGTCCGTCGCACTCCAGATCGTCGAGGTGCTGCCCGGCGTCCGCGAGCGGGTGGACGCGATGTTCGGCATCACCAACGACCGCGAGGTGCAGGTCAAAGTCTACCCGACGATGGAGCACCTGCAGGCTTCGATCTACCTGAGCTACGAGGACCCGCTCGGCGGCTGGAACGAGCCGGGCGAGTCGATCAAGCTGCTCGCCGGCCCGTCGCTGCGGGCGCGGAACCTGCGGCGTTTGCTCGGGCACGAGTACGGGCACGCCGCCACGTTCACGATGGGCGAGCGGGTGGACGACGCGCCCTGGTGGGCGCTGGAGGGCGTCGCGGAGCTGGCGGCCGACACGGTCGCCGACCACACGAGCCAGACGCGGGCGCGGATGGTCCGCAGCTGGGCCGCCGACGACAACCTGCGGACGTGGGCCCAGCTGTCAGACTTCCGCGGCGAGGCCGCCTCGCACGCGCAGTGGGTCTACCTGCAGGGCTGGAGCATGCTGGCCTACGTGACGCAGCGCTTCGGCGACTCGGGCCGCAACGACTGGGTCCGCCTGCTCGCCCGGGGCGAGCCCCTCGCGACGGCGACGGCCCGGGCGCTGGGCGTCCGCTTCGAGGATCTGGACGCCGACTGGCGCGCGAGCCTCGCGGACGATCCCGGCGCCGCCGACGACGACGCGGGCGAGACAACGGCGCCCGCCGAGCCCGTCGAGGTCGAGCCCGCAGACGGCTGAACGCCAGAACGAGTTAGTCGATCGCGATGTCCGCGGCCTGTGCGTCGGCGCTGGGCGCGACGACGCCGGGCGCCGACGCGTCGTTCATCGGCGCGGGCGCCTGGCGGACGAACACGATGTAGATCCAGACGCACACGCACATGAACGCGGTGTAGAGCGCGAGCCAGCCGAAGGTGTGCCGCACGCGTGCCGGACGCGACTCCAGGGGCCTGGACACGATGGCCGCGGCCGCCACGGCCCGCGGCGTGACGACCTCGAGCACAGGCTCCAGCCTCGCGCGGACCGCATGCACGATCTCCGCGAGTCGCCCGGGCGCGGATTTGGTCTCCGGCTGCTCGTCGGTCCCCGTCTCGGCCGGCGCGGCCTGCGGGGCGGCGGCGGGCGCCTCCGGCTCGGGCTCGGCCTGGTCGTCGGAATCGACCGGCTCCTCGGCCTCGGGGGCGGCCGCGTCGGGAGACTCGTCCTCGACGGGGGGCGGGGGCTCCTCGCCCAGCGGGTGCGGCGCGTCAAGACCCGCGGGCTCGACCCGGTCGCTCTCCATCAACGCGTCGCTCAGCGCCGCCAGCTCGGCGTCCAGTTTGTCCTGGTCCGACACGAGCTTCTCGCCCGGCGCCTCGTCGGCGGGCTCGGCCTGCCGATCGGCGCCCGGCGCGTCGTCCGGCGCGGAGTCGTCCGCGAGCGCGTCCTGTGCAAGCTCATCGACCGCGCCCTCGACCTCGGCGACCGCCGTCGCGTCGTCCGGCTCGTTGTCGAGCTGGTCGCTGGGCGCCTCGTCCGCGGGCTCGGCGATCGGGTCGGCCGAGGGGGCGTCGTCCGCCTGCGCGTCATCGGGCGCCGCGGCGGTCGTCCCGGTGTCCTGCAGCAACGCCTCGACGCAGTCGGCCAGGTCGTCCACTTCGTCATCGGGCGCGTTGGCGGTCGCGGTGTCGGACGGCGGCGCCGGTTCCGGCGTGGGCTCGGGCGCCGCGTCCTGCGCACCCTCCACGGACAACTCTGGCGCCGGCGCGGCTTCGGCGACCGGGTCCGTCTCACCGGAATCCTCGGGCGCGTCCGCTTCGGCGCTCTCGGTCGCGGTGTCTTGCACCGGCTCGGGCGCCGTCAGCGGCTCGGCCGGCGTGTGTTCCTCCGGTCCGAGCAGCTCGTCGATCGCCGCGGTCAGGTCGTCGAGCCCCTCGCCGATCTGCTCGACAGAGTCGATCGCGTCCGCGCCCGCGCTGGACACGGTCGCGTCGGTCTCGTCGTTCGGGGCGGCCGGAGGGGCGTCCCGCGACTCGAGCTGTTCGCACGTGTCGCTGACCCGGGCGCGCAGGTCGTCCAGTGGGTGCTGGTCGCCCGCCGAGTCCGTCGGCTTGTCCGCGGCGTCCGCCATCCGTGCGTGGGCCCTTCCGTGCGGGCATGATCGGACCGCACGCCCCAGAACTCAAGGCGGGGCGGGGCGAATCGCCCCTGGGGCGGCCCATATCCTCCCCCAGCCCGCACACACGGAGAGCCCAGCCCGATATGCGACGCCTCCACGCCCACCCAGGCTCGCTCGACCAGCCGGGCCCGATCCGCCTGGAGGGCGACGAGGCCCACCACGCCCTCCGGGTCCGGCGCCTCCGGGAAGGCGACCGGGTCGAGCTGATCGACGGGGCGGGGACGGTCCTGCCCGGGCGGGTCGCCGCCGCGGACGGGCGGGGCCGGTGGATCGAGATCGAGCCCGCGGGGCCCGCGGCCCGCGTCGAGCCGGTCCGCCCCCGGCTGGAGGTCTGCTCGGCGGCGCCCAAGGGCGATCGGCTCGGCGCCATGATCGACCAGCTCTCACAGCTCGGCGCCGCCTCGTGGAGGCCACTCAACTCGGCCCGGTCCGTCGTCGACCCGCGCGAGGCCAAGCTCGATCGCCTCCGCCGCGTCGCGATCGAGTCGGCCAAGCAGTGCGGCCGGGCGTGGGTGCTCGAGATCGGCGACGCGGTCTCGCTCGAGCAGGCGCTGGACGCTCCCGGGAGCACGCGTGTCCTCGTCTGCGACGCGGGCGGGGCCGGAGCGCCAACCGACCCACCCGAGGCCGTTCGGCTGATCGTCGGCCCCGAGGGCGGGCTGAGCGACGAGGAGCTGGAACTCGCCGGACAGAGGGGCGCAACCGCCGTCCGTCTCGGCCCCCACACGATGCGGATCGAGGCCGCCGCCGCCGCCGCCGCCGCGATCCTGATGCGCGACGCGACCTCGCCCGCACCCCGCGGGTACACCAGCCAGGAGGTGGAGACATGATCCGTTTGATCACGACGACCGCGCTCGCCATCGCGACAACGGCGGCGCCCGCCGCGCCCGACGCCGACCACCACGCCCTCGGGCGGCAGCTCGCCGCCGACGCGATCGGGTTCCTCCGGGCCCAGCAGGACGAGTCCACCGGCGGCTGGTCGCACAACCCGGACGGCCCGAGCTTCCCGGCCGTCTCGGGCCTCGTGCTCACCGGCATGCTCATGGACCCGAAGATCGACGCCCGCGACCAGAGCGTCGCCCGAGGCATCCGGTACATCCTCTCGCACCGCCAGCCCGACGGCGGGATCTACGACGGCATTCTGCCCAACTACAACACCGCGATCTGCCTCTCGGCCCTCGCGCTCGTGCACGACGCCGACGCCGGCGCCGCGATCCAGGGCGGGATCGCCCTGCTCAAGAGCCAGCAGTACCACGGCGCCGAGACCGCCGACATCGAGGCGCCCGACTTCACCGAGCCCGTCCCCGAGTCGCACCCGTACTACGGCGGGGTCGGCTACGGCAACCACGGGCGCCCGGACCTGTCCAACCTCGGCTTCTTCCTCCAGGCCCTGCACGACACGGGCGTCTCGGCCGAAGACCCGGCGTTCCAACGCGCGCTCGTCTTTCTGCAGCGCACCCAGATGCACGGCGAGATCAACGACCAGCCCTACGCCGACGGCTCCACCCAGGGCGGGTTCATCTACGCGACCGTCCCCGACCGCGAGAGCATCGACGGCTTCCCGGGACAGTCCCAGGCGGGCGCGATGCAGGAGACGCTCGCCGACGGCTCGACCCAGACGCGCCTCCGCGCCTACGGCTCGATGACGTACACCGGGTTCAAGAGCCTCATCTTCGCCGACCTGGCCCGCGACGACCCGCGCGTGGTCGCGGCCCGCGGCTGGATCGCCGAGAACTACACGCTCGACGAGAACCCGGGCCTCGGCCCCCAGGGCCTGTACTACTACTACCTCGCGCTCGCCCGCGCCCTGGACGCCTGGGGCGAGGACGAGATCCGGACGCGCGATCCCGAGACAGGCGAGACCAGGGCCATCAACTGGCGCGAGGACCTGATCGATGCGCTGGCCGAACTGCAGGAGGACGACGGCGGGTTCGCCGTCCGCCACGAGCGCTGGATGGAGGGGGACCGGACGCTGATCACGGCCTACGCCCTGATCGCCCTGCAGATCGCCACCGGCGCCGACTAAGCTGACCGACCCGATCCGAGGAGAACGAGTTGACGACCGCGACTTCGACGCCGACCGCCTACACCCGCGCCGCCCAGCTCCGCCGCGAGGCCGAGACGCTCGGCTCGGTCGCCGCCCTGGCCGCCTGGGACCAGGAGACGTACATGCCCCCCGGCGCCGCCGAGGCGCGTGCCGAGCAGCTGGGCCTGATGGCCCGCCTGATCCACGAGCGGCAGACGAGCGACGCGCTGGGCGAGGCGATCGCCGCCTGCGAGGCCGACGCCTCGCTCATGGGCGACGAGCGTCTGGGCGCCTCGGTCCGCGAGATGCGCCGCGACTACGACCGGGAGACGAAGGTCCCCGCCGAGCTGATCGAGGAGATCGCCAGGACTTGCTCGCAGGGCCAGCAGGCGTGGAAGGCGGCACGCAAGGCGTCGGACTTTGCGGCGTTCAAGCCCTGGCTGGCCAAGACCGTGGACCTGAGCCGCCGCAAGGCCGAGTGCATCGGCGGCGGCGACGAGCTGTACGACGTCCTGCTCGACGAGTACGAGCCGGGCGCCAGCGCCGCGGCGATCGAGGGCGTCTTCACGCCGCTGCGCCAGAGGCTGTCCGCGTTCATCCAGGACCTGCAGACCAACGGCGCCGCCCCCGACGAGGCGCCGACCAAGATCCACGCGCCCACCGCCGCCCAGCACGAGCTCGGCCTGCGCGTCCTCAAGGCGATCGGCTTCGACCTGGACACGGGGCGCCTGGACGTCACGACGCACCCGTTCTGCGAGGGCGTCGCCCCGGGCGACACCCGCCTGACCACGCGCTACGACGAGGGTCATTTCACCGGCGCGCTCTACGGCACGATGCACGAGGGCGGGCACGGCCTCTACGAGCAGGGCCTGCCCAAGACCCCCGACCTCTTCGGCACGCCACTGGCCGAGTCCAACGGCCTGGGCATGCACGAGAGCCAGTCTCGCATGTGGGAGAACTTCGTCGGCCGCTCGCACGCGTTCTGGGAATGGTGCCTGCCGGTCGCCGACAAGCTCTTCGGCGGGGCGTTGTCCGGCTTCGGCGTGGACGCGGTCGCCAAGTCGGTCAACACGGGCGAGCCCAGCCTCATCCGCGTCGAGGCCGACGAGGGGACGTACAACCTGCACGTCATGCTCCGCTTCGAGCTGGAGCGCGCGATGATCCGCGGCGACCTGTCCATCGACGACGTGCCGGGCGCGTGGAACGAACGGATGAAGGACATGCTGGGTCTGGACGTTCCCGACGACGCGCACGGCTGCCTGCAGGACGTCCACTGGTCGGCCGGCCTCATGGGCTACTTCCCGACCTACACCCTGGGCAACATCTACGCCGCCCAGCTC
This sequence comes from Phycisphaerales bacterium, assembly GCA_041987545.1. GTDB lineage: Bacteria > Planctomycetota > Phycisphaerae > Phycisphaerales > UBA1924 > JAJRXR01. The sequence continues at coordinate 139,591 of JBHIWH010000001.1, forward strand.
TGGGAGCAGATCCAGAGCGACATCCCGGGCCTGGAGGACGGCTTCGCCCGGGGCGAGTTCGCGCCCCTGCTCGCGTGGCTGCACGAGCACGTGCACGCGCACGGTCGCCGCTACCGGGCCGCGGACCTGATCGAGCGCGTCACGGGCCGCCCGCCCGAGGCCCAGCCCCTCGTCAGGCATCTGGAATCGCGGATCCGACCGGCGTACGGCCTCGTGTAGACTCTGGGTTGCTCGCGGCCCAGGCGGCCCGACAAGTCAGGAGCGGACGATGGCGGATACACCGAGCCGGAAACTGGGCGCCGGACGAATCCTCGTGTGGGGGCTCGTCGTCGTGCTGGCCGTCGTCACGATGTGGCAGGTCGGCCTCTTCCGCAAGACGCCGCACATCGCGCTCGTCACCGCGGGCGAGGACGCATTCTGGGAGATCACGATCCGCGGCGCCCAGGACGCGGCCGAGAAGTACGACGTCCGACTCACCATCCACAAAACGACCGACGCCGACGAGCAGACCAGGATGATGAGCGGGCTGCTGGACGAGGGCGTGGACGGGATCGCCGTCAGCCCCCTGGACGTCAGCCGCCAGACCACCGAGTTCCACCGCGTCGCCGCGGCGACCAACCTGCTAACCCTCGACTCGGACATCCCCGTCTCCGGGCGGCTCTGTTTCGTGGGCACGGACAACTACGCGGCCGGGCGCCGGTGCGGCGAGCTCGTCAAGCAGGCCATCCCCGACGGCGGCCGCGTGCTCGTGTCGATCGGCAGCATCGACAAGGTCAACGGGCGCCAGCGCCGCCAGGGCCTCGTCGATGAGCTGCTCGACCGCCCCTACGCGCCCGACCGGCCCGCCGACCCCGTCGGCCCCGAGCTCGCGGGCGCGCGGTACACCGTGGTCACGACCCTGCTGGACGGGAACGACGAGAGCCGCGCCCGCGAGCTCGTCGCCGCCGCGGTCGGCCAGGACGCCGGCATCGACTGCGTCGTGGGCATGTTCGGCTACAGCACGCCCGCGATCCTCGGCGCCCTCGGGGACGCCGGCAAGCTCGGCGAGCTCGCCGTCGTCGGCTTCGACTACCACGAGGCGACGCTCGACGGCATCGAATCCGGGCTGGTCTACGGCACCATGGCCCAGGACCCGTACAGCTACGGGTACCACGCGATCAGGATCCTGTCCGAGGTCGTGACGGGCAACGAGGAGATCGGGCTCCCCCTGTTCGACGAGCACAGCTTCCCCTGCGTCCCCGTGACGGCCGAGGACGTCGAGCTCTTCCGCAAGAGCATGCACCGCTAGAGCCGCGGCCCGGCCCGGCCCGGCCCGGGGAGTGGCGGGGCGCCCCTATTGCTTGGCCGGCAGCGTCCGCGCGAAGCGGACGCCCTTCTCGACCCAGGCCTTGAGGGTCGCGTCCGACTTCAGCACGTCGGCGCTGACGAAGACCATCGTCTTGATGACCTTGCCCGTGAAGTTCATGGGGCGGACGCCGCGCTTCCTGAGCGCCTCGGCCGCCCCCTGCTCGCCCAGTCGGACGCAGAGGTCGTCGCGGGCGACGCCGCAGGCCATGTTCCCGTTGACCATGAACGCGACGCCGCCGAACATCCGCTGCTCGCGCACGCCCCGCCGGCGTTTCATCAACTCGCGGACACGCTGAACAAGCTCGGGGTCGGCGGCCACGCCCGCGCCTCAGGGGCAGCCAGCCGCGAAGGCCGACAGGAACGCGACGACGTCGGAGAAGTCGAACACGCCGAAGGGAGACGCGAGGTCGGCGACCGGGTCCTCGCCCGCGAAGGCGGTCAGGAACGCCGAGATGTCATCGAAGTCGAGCACGCCGAACCAGCTGCTGACGTCGGCGATCGAGCACTCGGGGTTGGCCGTGTCGATCACATATACCGCGCCGCTGGCGTTCCCGAACGTGTCGTCCCGCGGCGCGGCGAGGAAGACGTTTGGCCCATCGAGCAGGACCGGGCCGGTGAACGGCCCGGACACCCCGGCCTCAACCGGGCGGAGCTGCATGACTTGCTCCCATTCGTCCCCGGACCGCTCGTACAGCACGGCGATCGCCGGGCCCCCGACAACCAGACGCGATCCATCGGTGGCCACCCGCTCACCGAAGCGTGAGTTGGGTCCGATGGGCGAGAAGAGGTCACGCAGCTGGACCCACTCGCCGTCGATCAGCTCGTACGTGTAAGCGGTGCTGTCGTCCGCGCCGACGGCGAGCACCCCGCCCGCGGCCGAGAGGGACTGGCCGAACCGCTCGTCCTCCGCGAACGACGACGACACGATCGTCTCATCGAGCTCCCACTGCCCGCCAACCTTCGTGAACATCTGGACGGCGCCCGCGTGATAGAGGTCGCCCAACCTGGCCTCGGGCGCGCCGACGAACAGGTAGCCGGCGTGGTACGCAAGCGACGAGCCGAATGAGGAGCCCGAGGAGCAATGCTCGGAGCAGATCAGCGAGGTCGTGATCTTCTGAGTCTGCACCCACTCCTCGCCGTCGTGCTCGAAGACATACACCGCGCCGTCGCCGGCCGGGGCCCCGACGAACAGCTCGGTCTCGGTCTTCAGGAGAGTCGCGCCGAACCCGCGGTCGTCGCCCGGCTCGGGCGGGTCGTCGGCGATGAGCGTCTGCACGAGCGTGGACACGAAAGTCGGCTGCAGTTTGTACACAAACACACGTCCACGATTGACCGATCCCCACGAGGGGGCGCCGACGAAGAACGTCGGGTGGTCCATCAGCACGGCATGCCCGAACCGGTCGTTGATGTTGAGCGTCTGAAATGGATCCGGGATCGGCGTGAGCTCCGTCCAGCCCCCGGACAGACGCGTGTACAGACGGATGATCCCGGCGTCGTGATGCCCCGCGAGCTGGCGCCCGGGCGCCCCGACGACCAGGTACGCCCCGTCCAACGACGCGCTGTACCCGTAGTCGTCGCGTGGAAGCCCGTTCCCGAGGGGGAGATCCGGTGCGGACGCCGCCACCGGCGTCTGAGCGGGGGCCGGGCCGCACGCGAGCAAAGTGATGAGCCCCGTCGCCGCCGCGAGTCGCCGCCGAGCCATGATGTTCCCCTCTTCTTCGGCGTGGAACGGACCGCGCACAGTATAAGAGGTAGCCCGGGACCTCAGTCAAGCCCAATGCCCGCTCGGCCGAGACCGGGCGATCTCAGGCGGATCTGCGCCCGGGGGCGGCCATCCCTGGCCGCTGCTCCCTCGCCAGCTCCTCGCTCAGCGCGTCGGCCAGCCGCTCGTAGTCCGCGAGCGAGTTGTACAGGTGCGCGCTGACGCGCATGATCCGGTCCGCCACGCCCGGCAGGGGCCAGACCGGGACCTGGATCCGGTGCCGCTCGTACAGCGCGTCCCAGATCGGGTCCTCGAACGAGCACTCGCGCCCGGGCGCGGGGTTGTCGGGCAGGCGGAGGCCCACCATCGAGCCGAGCATCGACTCGGGCGCGTCCATCGCGACGCCGGTCTTGCCCGCGATCAGGCGGCAGCCCTCGACGACCAGGTCGTGGTTTCTCTGCATCAGCTGCTCGAGCCCGCCGGGCAGCTGCGCCGCCAGGTGCTCGATCGCCTCGGGCGTGACGAGGTTGCCCGTGTAGTCGGCCGTCCCGACGTAGTCGAAGTCGCACAGGAAGGGCGCCCGGTCCTCGCGGGTCTCGTGCACGCGGCACGACAGGGCCAGGGGCTTGATGGACGGGTGTTTGTCGCGCTCGGCGTAGAAGAAGCCCGTGCCCTTGGGCGTGCAGAGCCACTTGTGGCTGCTGGCCGCGTAATAGGTCGGCCGCATCGCGCCCAGATCGACCGGGACCTGCCCCGGCGCGTGGGCGCCGTCCACCAGGATGTCGATCCCCCGGGCCCGCACCTCGCGGACGATCTCGTGCACGGGCAGGACCAGGGCCGAGGCGCTGGTCACGTGGCTCACGACGACCAGCTTCGTCTTCTCGCTCAAGGCGTCCAGCACCCGCTCGACGACCAGCCCCGGCGTGATCCCCTCCAGGGGCAGTCGGGCCGAGACCATCCGGGCGCCCGTCCGCGCGCACAGGCGGGTGAGTTCATTCAGCGTCGCGTTGTACTCGTGGTCGGTGACGACGACCTCATCGCCCGACTCGAGGCCCGCGGCGTGCAGCACCGTCGCGACCGCGAACGTCGCGTTCGGCGCCAGCGCCAGGCACCCGGGCTCGGCGTTGACCAGGCGGGAGATCCGGTCCCGGGCCCGGTCGGCCAGGGCCTCCAGGTCCACCTTGAAGAACCGGACCGGGTCCGCGTCCATCCGCGCCCGAAGCTCCCGCTGCGCATCGCGGACCGCGACCGGGCAGATGCCGTACGACCCGTGGTTGAGCATCGTCAGCCCGGCCTCGATCGGCCACTGGGCACGCTCGCGGAGCGTCTCGGGATCGACAATGGCGCCGGCGGGCGGGCGGGCGGCGCGGGCGCGGGACGGGGCGGGGGCGCGTTCGAACGTGGCGGTGTGCGGGATCATCGACATCCTTGTCAATGGCTGGGGATCGGCGGCCCCACTCTATCGACCGGCGACCTGCCGCGCGTGCACGTGAGAACTGGTGTGGACCATGGGTGTGCTGGGGCGTGTGCCGGCCAAACGCCCGGGCGTTCATCCAGGCGGGGCGCCGACCGCGTTCCTGCGCTCAGGAACGCCGCTCGCGCTCCAGCTCCTCGGCCAGCGCGCCCGCCAGGTACGCGTACTGGGCCGGCGTGTTGTAGAGCTGGGCGCTGAGCCGGAGGAACCGACCCGCCCCGAGCGGGGCGCCGGGGACGCTCCAGACCGGGACCTGGATCCGGTGGCGGCCCACCAGTTCGTCCTGTAGCGGGTCGGCGTACATCGTCGGGCGATCCGCCAGCCGCCGCCCGACCTCGGGCGGCTGGTCCGGCAGGGCGACAACCGCCATCGATCCCACCATCGACTCGGGCGCCTGGGGCCCCGTGCCCAGGGCGTCGCCCACGATCCGCCTGGCCTCCAGGGCCAGGGCATGATTGCGCGCGCGGACCGCGTCCAGCCCGCCCCCGATCACGCCCTCCAGGAACGCGACCGCGTCCGGCAGAGCGAGTCTCGCGGTGTAGTCATCCGTGCCCACGTAGTCGAAGTCCAGGTTGAACCGGGACCGCCCGCCCGGGCCCCGCCAGGGCCCGCCGCCGAGTTCACGCGAGTACACCGACTCGACGAGCGGGCGGACGCCCGCCTGCAGGTCGGGCCTGACCCAGAAGAACGCGGCGCCCTTGGGGGCGCACAGCCATTTGTGGCAGTTGCCCGTCGCGAAGGCGGGCGCCAGCGCCGTCAGGTCCAGCTCGGCCTGGCCCGCGCTGTGGGCCGCGTCCAGCAGCGTCTCGACGCCCCGCTCGCGCAGCCCGCCCACGATCCGCTCGATCGGCAGCACCATCGCCGTCGCGCTGGTGATGTGCGAGAGCAGGCAGAGCCGGGTCCGGTCCGTCACGCGCGAGACCACCGCCTCGACGACCTGCTCGGAATCAGTCACGGGCCAGGGCAGGGGCGTCTCGACTGGGGTCGCGCCCACGCTCGCGCACGCGGCCCGCACGATGGCCCGGCACGCGGGGTACTCGTGGCTCGGGAAGAGCACCTCGTCGCCCTCGCCCAGCCCGAACGAGGCGATGGCGGTCGCGACGCCGGTGGTCGCGTTGGGGACGAACACGATGTCCTGGGGTCGGGCGCCCAAGATCGGCCCGAGCGCCTCGCGGGCGCGGTCGGCCAGGGTCCAGAGGTCGCGGACGAAGAAGCTGACCGCCTCGCGCTCCATCCGCGCGCGCAGGGCGGTCTGGGCGTCGAGCACGGGCGCCGGGCACGCGCCGAACGAGCCGTGGTTCAGGTGGACGACGCCCGGGTCGAGCGTCCAGTGGCCCGCCAGCTCGCTCGGCTCGGGCAGGCTCGGGGCGGGGCTCATCCGGAGATGTCGAGCGAGCGGCCGAGGTCGACGGCGGTCGCGGCCGCGTTCCGGTCCGCCGGGTGGTGGTAGAACGGCAGCGCGCCGTTCCCGGCCTCCCGCGCCGCGCCGGTTGATTGGGACGCGGCGGGCGCCGACACGCCCTCGAACGCCGGCACGTCCACCCTGGCGCCCACCAGACGGGCGGCGCCCGCGCTCAGGCGGCTGGTGTCCACGCGGTCGGCGCCCCGGGCCTGGTCGATCCTCCCGACCGGGTCGGTCCGGAGCGGGCGGACGGTCAGGGGCCTCACGGGCGCCTGGGCGCCGTAAGCCTTGGCGAGATGGAAGGGGAGGGTGGGGGGGATGCTGCTCATGGATGGTCCGCCGATGTGTTCTTCTCGGCGGGGCTCCGCCCCGTGCTCGACCCTATCGGCCCCCGGGCTTTGCTTTCAATACCTTTTTCCTGACGGGCGCGGATCAGGGCCCGCGGCGGGGGTTTCCCGGGCGGTCGGCGGCGCTGGCTTCAACCCCCGAGCAGCTCCGCGATCTGGCGCCCGATGTCGTCGTCGCGGGAGGCGGCCCAGTCGCGGGCGGTCTTGCCGGTCACGTCGGCCCGGTCGGCGTCGGCGCCCGCGTCGAGCAGGGCCCGGACCTTGGGCATGTCGCCGTACTCCGCGGCCCGCATCAGGGGTGTGACCCCGTCGTTGTCCGCGGCGTCCACGTCCGCGCCGTGCTGGATCAGCAGCCCGAGCAGCTCGGGCTCGGAGCCGCCTCCGGCGGCGATCGCGAGCGCGGTCACGCCCTGATCGTCTCGGATGTTCACCGACGCGCCCGCGTCGAGGATCACCCGGGCCTTCTCGGCGCTGGCCGTGTGGCACGCGAGCATCAGCGCCGTCTGGCCGTACTTGTTCCTGGAGTCGACGTTGGCGCCCGCGGCGGTCAGGGCCTCGAGATTGGCCTGCTCGCCCCGGCCCGCGGCCATCATCGTCGCGGTCCACCCGTCCGTGTTCCTCGCGTCCACCCGCGCGCCCGCGTCGATGAGTGCACCGACCATCGCCGCGTCCGACCATCCCGCGGCGAGGATCAACGGCGTCTGGCCCGACGACGACCGCGCGTTCACGTCCGCGTCTGCGCCGAGCAGGACCGCCGCCGCCTCCGACGAGCCGGACTCGACCGCCAGCATCAGCGGCGTCATCCCGTCGCGGAACCGGTTCTGCGTGCGCCGGGGCTGGTTCACGTCCGCGCCCGCGTTGACCTGGGCCCGGACGCCCGCGACGTCGCCGGCCTCGGCGGCCAGGTGCAGCTCTGTCGCGCCCTCGGTCGTCACCGGCGAGCCGATGTCCGCGGACAATCGCTGCACGGACACGAACAGGACGGCGCCGGCGATGATCAGCACGATCACGATGACGGCGAACGGGAAGGGTCTGCCCTCGGCCATGTCGGTCTCCGGCGCCTGCGTGTCCCCCCGGGCGCGCCAGGCGTGGGCGCCCCGGTCCCTGATTCAACCAGATCGCCCGCCCGGGCACAAGCCGGCCGCCCCCCGGGGGGCTCAGTCGTCGTCCTTGTGCCCCTCGAAGGACGCGATGACCTCCTGCTGGATATGAGGAGGCGTGTTCTCGTCGTGCGAGTACTCCATGGAGTAGGAGCCCGCCCCGCCCGTCATGCTCTTGAGCTCGGTCGAGAAGTTCTGCAGCTCGCTCAGGGGCACCTGGGCGACGACGGTGCACATGTCGCCGGCGAGCATCCGCGTGTCCTGCACCCGGCCACGCTTGGTGGACAGGTCGCCCGTCACGTCGCCCATGTTCGCCTGGGGGACCGTGACCTCGAGCATCACGATCGGCTCGAGCAGCGCCGGCTTGGCCTTGCTCACCGCGTCGATGAACGCCCGCTTGCCGGCGGTGATGAACGCGATCTCCTTCGAGTCCACCGCGTGGTGCTTGCCGTCGTAGACCTCGACCTTCACGCCCGTCATCGGGTAGCCGGCGACCGCGCCGTCGGACAGGCACATGCGCACGCCCTTCTCGATCGCAGGCATGAACTGGCGGGGGATCGACCCGCCCACGGTCGCGTTGACGAACTCGAACCCGTTCTCATGATCCTGGGGCAGGGGCTCGACGCGGAGGTAGACCTCGCCGAACTGCCCGGCGCCGCCGGTCTGCTTCTTGTGCCGGTGGTGCCCCTCGGCCTTGGACGTGATCGTCTCCTTGTAGGCGATCTTCGGGGGCTCGGTCAGCAGCTCCATCTTGTACTGGTCGTGCAGCTTCTCCATGACGACGCGGAGGTGCAGCTCGCCGAGCCCGCGCATGACCGTCTGCTTGGTCGCGGCGATGCGCTCGACGACGAGGCACGGGTCCTCGTCCTGGAGCTTGTGGATGACGCCGCCGAACTTGCCCTCGTCGGCGTGGTTCTTCAGCTCGATCGCGAGCCCGTACATGGGCTTGGGCAGGGGCAGGGGCTTGAGGTGGAGGCCCTCGCCCGTCTTGCCGTCGTGCAGCGCCGCGTCGAAGTGGATCTCGTCGATCTTGGCGATCGCGCCGATGTCGCCCGGGCCCAGAGCGTCGACCTCGACCTGCTCCTTGCCCTGGGTCTGCAGCAGGTGCCCGACGCGGATGGGCTTCTTCTCGTCGCCCACGCGGACCTCGCTCTTGGCCTTCATCGTGCCCTGGTGGACCCGGAAGATGCCCAGCTTGCCCACGAACGCGTCGGTCGTGACCTTGAACACGTGCGCGATCAGGGGCTTGTCGGCGTCGGGCGCGGGGGCGACCGGCGCCTCCTCGCCCTCGTCGCCGTCACGCTTGAGGAACGACCGCGGGTTGCCCTCCAGCGGGCTGGGCAGCTGATCGGTGATGACCTTGAGCAGCTGGGGGATCCCCGCCCCGGTCTTGGCGCTGACGTAGCACACCGGGACGAGGTGGCCCTCGCGGAGGGCCTGCTCGAACGCCTCGTGGACGGCCTTCTTGTCGAGGGCCGCCGCGTCCCCCTTCTCGAGGTACTCGGCCATCAGCTCCTCGTTGACCTCGACGACCTGCTCGATGATCTGCGTGTGCGCCTCGTCGGGCGACGAGAACAGCGACTCGCCCGAGTGCTCGTCGCCCAGCACGTCGACGACGCCCGAGCGGTCCTGCGAGGGCAGGTTGATCGGCAGGCAGACCGAGCCGAACTCCTCGCGGATGGCGGCCGTCAGCCCCTCGGGGTCGGCGGCGGCCTCGTCGATCTTGTTGATGATGATCATCCGGGGCAGGTTGCGCTCCGAGGCGACCCGCATCATCCGACGCGTCATGGGCTCGACGCCGCCGTGCGCGTCCACCACGACGCAGACCGTCTCGACCGCGGGCAGGCAGGCGATCGCGTGCCCGGCGAAGTCGCCCAGGCCCGGGGTGTCGATCACGTTGACGCGCTTGCCGCCGTGGTCGAAGTGCAACGTCTCGGGCCGCAGCGAGTGGTGATGCTTCTTCTCCTCGTCGGACCAGTCGGAGACGGTCGTGCCGTCCTCCACGCTGCCCATCCGCTGGGTGGTCTTGGTGTCGAAGAGCAGCCGCTCGGTCAGGGTCGTCTTGCCAGAGCCGGTCTGGCCCACCAGGGCGAGGTTGCGGATGTCGGCGGGGTTGCGTACAGCCATAGGTGGGCTCTCCTTCGTGCTCGGGACCCTGCGGCGCGCCGTCGAGCCTGCGCGGCCAGGGGGAGATCCCCCCCGCGCGAACGCGCCCGTCGGCGGGTGATGTCTGCGTGTGGGCGGGCGCCTCCCATTCGGCCCTCGCCCACGCCGCGAAGAAACAGTTTAGAGCACCCACCCCAGCCCCGCGAAGCCCCCCGCCCCGGGCACGCTACCCTTCGCCCCGATGCCCGATTCCCCCGTCATCACTCGATTCGCCCCCTCCCCGACGGGCCACCTGCACGTCGGCGGGGCCCGGACCGCCCTGTTCTGCTGGGCCTTCGCCCGACGCCACGCCGGCTCGTTCATCCTCCGCATCGAGGACACCGACCGGGCCCGCTCCAGCGAGTCCGCCACCCGGGGCATCCTCGAGGACCTGGCCTGGCTGGGCATCGACTGGGACGAGGGGCCGGCCCACGAGGCCGGCGGTCGATCGGTCGGGGGCGACCCCCGGGGCGTCGGGCCCTTCTACCAGGCCCAGCGGCTGGACCTCTACAACGAGTGGATCCAGACGCTGATCGACCAGGACAAGGCGTACCCCGCCTTCGACACGCCCGACGAGCTGGCCGCCATGCGGGCCGAGGCCCAGGGCCGCAAGGAGACGTTCCGCTACGTCCGCGCGGGCGACTACGACCGGGACGCGATGCTCGAGCGGGCCAAGGCCGAGCCGCACGTCGTCCGCTTCCGGATGCCGGCCGAGCCGATCGTGGTCCGTGATGAAGTCCTCGGCGAGGTCCGCTTCGAGCCCGAGCACGTGGACGACTTCGTGATCCGGAAAGTAGACGGCTTCCCGACCTACCACCTGGCCGTCGTCGTGGACGACGAGCTGATGGGCGTCACGCACATCCTGCGGGGCCAGGAGCACCTGAACAACACGCCCCGGCACGTGGCGCTGCAGAAGGCCCTGGGCTTCCGCGCCCCGGCGTACGCGCACCTGCCGCTGATCTTCAACGCCGACGGCTCGAAGATGTCCAAGCGGGACAAGGACAAGGCCGCCAGGGCGCACTTCCAGGCGGAGCTGGACAGGGACCGCGATCGGGTCTTCGCCCAGGCCGCCCCGGCGGTCGAGCGCGAGCGGTTCGAGGCGTGGCTGGGCGACAAGAAGTCGCAGCTCGAGACCCAGGACCTGACCGAGCTGCAGCGGCTGTTCACGCTCAGCCTGCCCGAGATCGACGTGGACGACTTCCGCCGGGCCGGCTATCTGCCCGAGGCGCTCAACAACTTCCTGGCCCTGCTGGGCTGGAACCCGAAGCGGAAGGGCGCGGACGGCAAGGACCTGGAGCGGTTCGACGCGTCGTTCCTGGCCGAGAACTTCGACCTGGCCGGCCTGGGCAAGACGGCCAGCAAGTTCGACCGCAACAAGCTGCTCGCCTTCAACGCGGACACGATCCAGGCGATGGGCGACGACGAGTTCGCCCGCCGCTGGCGTGAGTGGGCCGAGCGGGACGACCCGGAGTTGCTCCGGGCGCTTCCCGGCGACCGCTTCGCCTGGGCCGCGGCCGCGGTCCGCCCCCGGTGCAAGACGTTCCGAGACGCGCGGGACGTGCTCGGGTTCGCCTTCGTCGACGACGACGCGATCGCCTACGACGAGAAGGCGGTCGCCAAGAACCTGACCAAGCCGGTCGAGGACGGGCCGACGGGGCTGGAGCTGCTGCCCGAGATCGCGGCCGAGCTACAGAACGTCAACCCCTTCGAGCCGTCCGCCATCGACGCGGCGATCGAGTCCTTCGCCGAGGCCCGGGGCCTGAAGATGGGCCGCGTCGCCCAGCCGATCCGCGTCGCGATCACCGGGACGGCGGTCAGCCCGCCCCTGGGACTGACGCTGGCGGTGCTGGGCAGGGAGCGGGCGATCGCGCGGCTGCGCAAATGTGCCGAGGCGGTCGCACACAACCTCGCTGGCTGACCGGGGAACTCGGCGTGCTGGACCGAGAGCAGCTCTGCGATTCGCTCGATCAATTGTCGGCGTCATCGACCGACGCTCGCGAGACGTTGCAAGCCGGAGCCAACTCTGTCCGCCTGCTCTTGCTGGCGAGGGCAGACCGACCAGCGCAGACATTCGTGCTCGAGGTCACGGACTCGTACGTCCGGATCATTCATCTGCTCGCGATGCCCTGGTGGTCGAGGCACAAACCGACTTCGCGTCGGACCGTCCGGCCGAGTGCGGCATTGGTCGCGCTCGCTCTCCTGGCGCTCACGATCGGGGGCGCGGGAGTGGCGCTGGGCGGGTCATACAGCTCGAGGCCGATGGCGCTCGTGCTCTGGCTCGTCGTTGTGGTCCTCGTCTACCTGGGCTTGGTGGCATTCGCCCGGTCCTTCGGGCCATTGGGGGAGGTCGTGACGGGGCACTGCTCGGGGTGCGGCTACGCCCTCGGCGGCCTCCCGCCCGGGTTCGGAACCGAGCCGATCGAGGATCTCGCGATGGGTCCGCGAGCCTGTCCCGAGTGCGGGCGCCGATGGCCCGCCGTCCGCTAAGCCCGCATCCGGCGGATCGGACCGGGATACGCTCATCCCCATGTCCGACCGCCACTTCATCCAGCAGATCATCGACAAGGACATCGCCGCCGGGAAGTGGGGGCCCGCCGGCGACGGCTCGGTCGTCAAGACCCGCTTCCCACCCGAGCCCAACGGCTTCCTTCACGTCGGGCACGCCAAGGCCATCACCCTCTCGCACGGCATCGCCCGCGAGTTCGGCGGCTCCTTCAACCTCCGATTCGACGACACCAACCCCGCCAAGGAAGAGGACCGCTACGTCAAGTCCATCGTGGACAACGTCCGCTGGCTCGGCTGCGAATGGGACGGCGCCCGCGACGACGACCCGATGGCGGGCGTCAGGTTCGCCTCCGATTACTTCGGCCGCATGTACGAGCACGCCCGGGAGCTGATCTCCAAGGGCCTGGCGTACGTGGACGAGCAGACCGCCGAGCAGATCCGCGAGACCCGGGGCACGACCACGACCCCCGGCACACCAAGCCCCTGGCGCGACCGGCCCGCCGCCGAAAACCTCGACCTGTTCGAGCGGATGAAGGACGGCGAGTTTCCCGACGGGTCCAGGGTCTTGCGCGCCAAGATCGACATGGCCTCGCCCAACTTCAACCTCCGCGACCCGGTCCTGTACCGGATCGTCCGCGCGCCCCACCACCGGACCGGGAGCGAGTGGAAGATCTACCCCATGTACGACTGGGCCCACGGGCTCGAGGACTCGTACGAGGGGATCACGCATTCCTTGTGCACGCTCGAGTTCGAGATCCACAGGCCGCTATACGACTGGCTGCTCGAGAATCTGGACGGCGTGCACAGGCCCCAGCAGATCGAGTTCGCCCGCTGGGCGCCGACGTACACGATCACGTCCAAGCGGAACCTCAAGCAGCTCGTGGACGAGGGGCACGTCGGCGGGTGGGACGACCCGCGGATGCCGACGATCTCGGGCCTCCGCCGGCGGGGCTACACCGCCGAGGCGATCCGCGACTTCTGCGAGGAGGGCGGGGTCACCAAGTTCAACGCCAAGATCGACATCGGGCGCCTGGAGAACGCGCTCCGCGACCACCTCAACAAGATCGCCCCCAGGCGCATGGCGGTGCTCGACCCCGTCAAGGTCACGATCACCAACTGGGGCGAGCACGGCGACCCGGGCCGGATAGAAGAACTGGACGCGGTCAACAACCCCGAGGACGAGACCGCCGGCACGCGCAAGGTCCCGTTCTCCGGGACGCTCTTCATCGAGCGCGAGGATTTCATTGAGCAGGCGCCCAACAAGAAGTGGTTCCGCTTGGCGATCGGCAAGGAGGTCCGCCTCCGCTACGGGTACTGGATCGCCTGCCACGACGTCGTCAAGAACGACGCTGGCGAGATCGTCGAGATCCTGTGCACGTACGACCCGCAGACCCGGGGCGGCGAGTCCCCCCCGCCAGACGCCGACGGGAACGTGCGGAAGGTCAAGGGCACGCTGCACTGGGTCAGCGCCGACTCGTGCGTGCAGGCCGAGGTCAGGCTGTTCGACCGGCTGTACACCGCCGAGCAGCCCGGCAAGGCGACGGGCAACCACCTCGACGACCTGAACCCGGACTCGCTGCACGTCATCCCGGCCGCCAGGCTGGAGCGGTCGCTGGGCGAGGCCGCCCCGGGCGAGCGGTTCCAGTTCGAACGCAACGGGTACTTCTTCGTGGACCCCGAGTCGGCGGCGGGCGCGCCCGTGTTCAACCGGGCGGTCACGCTCAAGGACTCCTGGGCGAAGATCGCGGGCAAGGGGTGAGCGCGGGCGCCGGCGAGCCCGGGGTCCCGTTCGAGCCCGCGCCGTTCGAGCCGCGTCCGATCCGGGCCGAGCCCGTGATCGAGCTCCGCGGCCACCGACTCAAGCCCTACACGGTCACGCTCCCGGGCGAGACGCTCGACGAGGGCGTGTACGCCGAAGGAACTCGGCTCGCCGCCGACGCGCTGCCCGAGCCCGTGGCTGCGCGCACGCGCCCGGGCCTGGGCTTCCTGATCCGACACCAGGGCCTCGACGTCGGCGGTGATCGCGTCCACTACCTGGTGCTCTGCTGGTGGGACAACACGAACGAGCTGTTCACCCGCACGTTCATCCGCGGCGCCTCGACCGGGCACGCGTGGACCGACGCCGCCGGCCGCGGCGCCCCGTGCGTCTGGGACCTGCAGATCATCTGGCACGAGCGGAACGCGTTCATTCGGCACATGCTGACCGGCGCCCCCGACACCGCCTCGTACCTGGCCGACACCCTCCAGACGGGGGATTGAGGCCGCGAAGATCGCGCGAAGGGGCGCCTCGGCGCCGAGCGGGCCTCGGAGTCGGGTGTCGTCGCCGATATGCTCGGGCGCGGAGGTTCCCTCGATGAACAAGCGTCTCATGGGGGCGGCCGTCGCCGCCGGGTGTGTGTTGGCCGGGCCCGCGAGCGCCGGCCCCACGGGCGAGATCCGCGTGCTCGCCGTCGAGGGCGAGCCGGTGCTCGGTCTGCCGGGCTGGACGTTCGACGAGCTGTCCAACCTCTTCCAGGCCGGGCCCGTGGTCACGGACGAGAGCGGCGTCTGGTTCCACGCACGTCTGCGCGAGACCGCGACCGACGAGACAGCCGAGGCGCTCTTCCGGGGCTACCCCTTCGGCGGCGCGATGAGCGTCCCCCCGCCTCAACTGATGGTCCTCGAGGGCGACGCCGTGTACCCCGCGCCCTCCGACTGGGTCCTGCGGGACATGTTCAACCCGATCGTCGGCGCCGGCCGCGACGTGCTCTTCCAGGGTCGGTATGGCCCGGGCGAGGCCATGCCCGGACCGACCAATGCCGAGGACGACGTCACGCTCGTGCACAACGGCTCGCGCGCCTACGAGGCGTGGCACGAGGGCGACCCGGTCAGCGTGCCGTTCTTCGGGCCGGCGATCGCCGACGGCTTCGCGTGGCCCCAGGCCAACCGCCGGGGTGACTACTCGGTCGCCAGCGTCGCCGAGTCCTCGATCGCGCCGGGCGAGTTCGCCAGCGGGATCTGGGCCACGAACCGGACGTCGGTCGCGCCGACGCCCGTCGTGTGGGACGGCGACGAGGCGCCCTGGCTCGGCGACGACGCCATGCCCCTGGCCGTCGAGACCGTCAACCCGGTCCAGTCCCGCCTGACCGACGACTACGACGTTGCCGTCGTCGCCCGCCTCGCCGGCGCTGGGGTGACCGACGACAACGACGTGGGGTTGTGGCTCCGGCGGGTCTATTCGTCGGGCGAGCGCGACGACTGGGCCTCGGCCCGCGAGGGAGACGCCGTCCCGCTGCCCGGGGGCGAGACCGGCACGCTCCGCCAGATCGCCGGCATCCCCATGGACTGGGAGGGCACGAGCCAGGTCATCTTCGCCGGCGAGGTGCTCGACGACATGGGCCAGCCGACGGCCGCCCTGTACCGGGCGTTCCGCGACGAGCCCCTGCAACTCACCCTCGCCATCGGCGACGACGTCGAGGGCCTGGGCCCGGTCACGCGGATCCCGGGCGTGGGTGGCCCCGCGGGCGGCCAGCCCGTTGGCGCCGGCATCGACGAGGGCGGCAACTACGCGTTCGTCTCGCGTTTCGGCTCCGGCGCCGACGAGCGGGTCGCCGTCGTCCACGCCAACCACCCGGACCGGTTCTTCCAGGGTGTGGCCGCCATCGGCGCGTGGGTCCCGGGCCAGGACGACAGCGCCGAGTTCGTCCACCTGGGCAACGAGATCGCCCACGAGAACGGCTGGACCGCCTTCCTGGGGCACTACACCGTGGACACCGAGGGCCAGGCGTTCCGCCGCGCCCTGTTCGTCCGCGACCTGCACGGCAACGTCGCGCAGGTGCTCGCCCAGGGCGACCAGATCCAGCTCGGCGAGGGCGACAGCGCGACCGTGCAGACGTTCCTGCTCTGGGACGGCGCCCGGGGCCGCGCCCTCAACCAGTTCGGCTGGCTCGGCGTCGGCGTCCAGTTCGAGGACTCACGCTCCGCGATGCTCGCGATCATTCTCCAGCCGGGCTCGCCCTGCGGGCCGGTGGACCTGAATCAGGACGGCGTCGCGGACTTCCTCGACGTCTACGAGTTCCTCGTCAGATTCGCCGCCGGCTCGCCCAGCGTGGACCAGACGTTCGACCGCCTGCTCGACTTCGACGACGCGCTGCTGTTCCTGGACAAGTTCGTCCGCGGGCCGTGCTGACGCGGGTCAGCCGCCCTCGGCCTCGGCGGCCTGGACCAGCAGCTCGTCCGGCGGCATCGGGTTGTGCGCCACGACCCGCCGCCCGCAATCGGGGCACGTCGTCGGCCCGCTCTGGCCCCGGAACTCGTTGAGCAGGACGTACGTCGGCTCGAGCGTCGCCTTCCCGTCGGCGGTCCAGAAGCACTTCTCCGCCGGGTACAGCGTGCTCGCGCCCGTCCGCGGGTGCTCGTACGGGATCGGGGCGCCCGTCGGCAGGGGCATGTCCTCGAAGACCTCGCCCGTCTCGGCGTCGATCATGGTCCGCCGATCCGTCAGCGCCTTCATCGCGTCCCCGCCCATGGCCGAGCGTGCGATCAGCCAGACGCCGCCGCCCAGCGCGAGCACGCCGACACAGACGAGAACGATCTTCTTCGGGCTCAGGCCTTGTCCGTCCGCCATGCGTCTCGCTCTCGTTGGGGGGCTCAGGGGACGCGGTAGTCGCCGTCGAGCTTGTCGGCGTACGCGTTCTGCGTGGACTCCCAGAACTGCAGGGGCCCGCCCAGGACCGAGCCCGAGGGGAACCACATGTCCGGGTCGGTCGCCTCCAGGTCGGTCATCGTGTCCACGTGCCCGTCGAAGAACGCGACGTTGCCGTAGACGTCCTCGGCCAGATCGCCCTTGGACAGGTTCGTGTACTTGCGGTAGTGGCGGAAGCCGACCTGGCGCCAGTCGGAGAAGAGGCGGAGCAGGGGGATGATCCCGCGGCGGGGCTCGCCGGGCGCGAGCGAGCGGTCCAGCTCCTTGCTGTCGTTGAACCACGGTCCCACGCCGCCAAACCCGCCGCCGTAGTTCGCGCTGATGCTCGTGTCGAAGTCCGGGCTGGTGGACCCGCCCGCGTAGCGGTGGCCCTCGAAGATCATCGCCTTCATGTACGAGGGGCCGATGAGGTTCGCCCTGGGGAAATAGTTCTTGCGGTCGTTGGACCGCTGCCCCGTGCCGCCCTGGTTGGCTGGCTTGGTCGAGGACGTGAACTGGGTGGACATGTTGAAGGGGATCATGGTCCCCTTCGTCCAGACCTCGCCCGGGTTGGAGCCGTAGGGGATGGACTCGAAGATGTTCTCGGGGCACTGGAAGGCCTCGAGGTCGTTGCGGTACCAGTCGAAGCGCCGGGCCCGCTCGGTCTCGTGCGCCTCGCCCGGCATGACCTCCACGTCTGAGCCCGGGCCCGAGCCGACCATGACGTCGGCCAGCGGTCCCATCCAGTCGTAGGTCTGGATCGTGGTGCCGTTAAACGTCCGCCCGCCGTTGGCCCCGCCCGCGAACGCGTCCCACCCGCTGGTCTCGGGCGAGCCCATGATGTAGTCGTCGTTGTCGAGGAAGTACGTCGAGCCGGCCAGCGCCAGCTGCCGCATGCTCGACTGGCAGACCACGTTCCGCGCCGCCGCCCGGGCACGCCCCAGCGAGGGCAGCAGGATCCCGATCAGCAGCGCGATGATCGCGATGACCACCAGCAGCTCGATGAGGGTGAACGCGCGTCCGTGACGGCTTGCGGGGCCGGGCATGGCGTGACCTCGGGTCTGGCCGGGCGATCGCCCGGGCCGACGCATCGTACCACGGCGGGCCCGCCGGGAGCACTCCTCAAGGGGCCCTCGACCCGGCGTCGGGGCCGATCGGGAGGCCTCAGCCGTCCAGGGGCTCGAACATGATGTTCGCGATCAGCCACTCCCCGTTGACCTTGAACAGGTGGAAGTAGTCGAACCACCCGTCGGCGGTCAGCTTGGCCGCGGCCATCGTGCCGTCCACGTAGTACACGTCCACCTCGACGGGCGCCGACTCGGCGTCGATGTGCCCCGAGGCGTTGTACGTGTCGCCCAGGATCTTGATCTCCTCGAAGGTGATCGAGCGCATGAAATCGAAACCGCCGTCCTCGGGCCTCGCGTGCTCGACGCGACGCTTGGACAGCCCCGAATGGCACGTCCGCTGCACGCGGTCGCCGTCCACGTGGTAGAAGCCCAGGCAGTACTCCTCGACGACCTTGCGGACGGCGGCCTCCTCGCCCCGGTCCTCCTCCGGCGCCGGCGCGCCGGGCGACTCGAGCAGCCGCACCGCCGAGTCCGCGACCATCCACCGCCCGTCGAAGCGGACGACGTGAACCAGGTCCACGACGTCCTCCATGACGACCTTGGCCGACGCGCTCCACCGGGCCACGTCGTAGACCTCGACCTCCAGCCGCCCCGACTCCGGGTTGTCCTGCCTCGTCGAGTTCCGGTCCGTGCCGTAGAACCGCAGCACGTCCCAGTTGTATCGGCGGAGCCACTGGTCCGAGGGCTGGCCCCAGTACGTGTCCACGAGCATGTAGCGAGAGATCGCGTGGTGCGCCCGATCGCGCACGCCCTCGGCGTCGCCCGCGTACTTGCTCCGGACGTACTCGGTCAGCGCGTGCTCAACCGCGTCGGCGCTGATCTGCTCCTGGGCGACGGCGCCCCCGGTCACGCCCGCGAGCACACCCCCGAGCACGAGGCCCGCCACGATCGGCGCAGAATTCCGCATGTGTCGTCTCCCGACCCTCGACGCTCCCCACCGCGGGGGCGTGTACCGCGGCGGCCGGAGTGCGGTTGCGGGGCGGTCCCGGGCCGGCGTGGCTAGAGTCCGTCTATGAGCCTGATCGTCACCGGAACCATCGGAATCGACACCGTCTACACGCCCGACGGGCAGAAGCGCGAGGGCGTGCTGGGCGGGTCGTGCGCCTACTTCGCCGCCGCCGCCAGCCACTACGGGCCCGTCCGCCTCGTCGCCGCCGTCGGCGAGGACTTCCCCGACGAGCACCGGGAGACCCTCGCGTCCTTCAAGAACATCGACGCGGCGGGCCTCGAGACCCGCTCGGGCTCCAAGACCTTCCGCTGGTCGGGCAAGTACCTGGACAACATGGACCACCGCGAGACGCTCTCGACGGACCTCAACGTCCTGGCCGAGGCGCCCCCCAAGGTCCCGACCGACTTCCGCGACTCCGAGTTCGTCTTCCTGGCCAACTCGCACCCGATGGTCCAGGCGGACATGCTCTCACAGCTGCCCGACGCGCGGCTCAAGGTCGCCGACACGATGGACCTCTGGATCGATACGGCCCGCGACGACCTGCAGAAGCTGCTGGGCCGCGTTGACGGGCTCGTGCTGAACTACGACGAGGCCGAGCTGTTCACGGGCAAGAAGAACACCGTCGCCGCGGGCAAGCATCTGCTGGAGCACGGCCCGCGGTTCGTCGTCGTCAAGAAGGGCGAGCACGGCGCCATCCTCGTCCACAGGGACGGCATCGCCGCCATCCCCGCCTACCCCGCCGAGGACGTCATCGATCCCACGGGCGCGGGCGACACCTTCGCCGGCGGCATGATGGGCTACCTCGCCCGCGAGGCTCAGGCCGGGTCGATCGATGACCCGGGCGGGTACGACACCATCCGCCGGGCGCTGGCCCACGGCACGATCATCGCCAGCTTCACGATCGAGACGTTCAGCCTCGAGCGGTTGTCGGAGCTGCGCCCCGAGTCCATCCAGTCGCGGTACGACGAGTTCGCCGCCATGATGCACCTCCGGTAGGGCCGCGGCTCATGGGCGGGGCGGACGACAAGCCGAGCTACCTCCGCCCGTACCAGGAGGCCGTCGAGAAGATGGGCCCGCGGTTCGAGGCCCTGCTCTGGAACGCGCGCCAGACGCAGCAGCGCCGCTTCGGCGCGATCGCGGACATGGTCGGGCTGGGCGGGCGCGTCGTCGCGGACCTGGGCTGCGGGCGGGCGGACCTGGCCGCGTTCATTCACAGCCGGGGCGTGGGCTACACCAGGTACGTCGGCGTGGAGGGGGTGGAGGAGCTGCTCGAGGCCTCGCGCGAGCGCGCCCGCGACGAGGCGTTGCCGAGCTGCGAGTTCCTCAGGCTCGACTTCGTCGCCGACGCGTCGGCCTTCAAGACGCTCGTCCGCGAGCACGCCGCCGACGTGCTCGTATTCTCCGGCTCGCTGAACACGCTGCGGGGGAAGGAGGCCAGGCGCGTGCTCGAGCGGGCGTGGGATGCGCTGGCGACGGCGCCCGGGCGCGTGCTGGTGTTCAACTTCCTGTCCGACCTGCACCCGAGCACGGCCGAGACAGGCCCGGCGCACCGATTCCGCACCGCCAAGATGACCGCCTGGGCGATGGAGCGGACGCCGCTCGTCCGCGTCCGCACCGACTACCTGAACGGGCACGACGCGACGATCGCGATGCGCGTCCCGGGCGACTAGGCCCACGCGCTCGCGCCGACCGGCCCTACTCCTCGTCGTCCCACACGCTCATGATCGAGGGCGACATCCGACGGCGGATGGAGTTGTCCTCCAGCACCTGCTCGGTCGCCTCCTCGATCTCGATCCGGTCGAACACCAGCAGCTCCTGCGTCGTGTCGTGGAACTCGAACACGACGAAGTCCTCTTCCAGGTCGCGGAGCGTGAGGGCCAGGTGGGCCAGGTTCTTGATCTCCACGCCGTTGACGCTCTTGAGCGTCGGGAAGTAGCTCAGCTCGTACCCCTTGGACACCGGGTGTGGGAGCATCGAGCCCGGGACGACGATCAGCTGCTCGCCCTCGAAGGCGCGGGGCCCGCCGATGCGGGTCGCGATCGGGCTCTTCTTGATCGCCAGGAAGCCCGAGTTGAGCGCCTGGAAGTGCTCGATGTACGCGGGCGTGAACACGAGCGGCCCATAAATGAAGTACTCCGGCTCTCCGCCCGCGAGGAACTCGATGACCGTGTCCTCCGAGCCGCGGACCGGGATCTGCACGTCCACGCGCTGCCCGTCGCGGATCACCACGCCCGGCAATGATCCGTCCTCGGCCAGCCTCGGGATCAGCGCCTGCCACGCGAGGCGCAGGTCCTGGCGGATCGTGACCAGCCCCGCGTTGTCCACGTCGTACCCGCCGACCTGGGTCAGCACGTCCCACCGCTGCAGCGGCGAGTCGTCGTCGTAGGTATCGGCGACGACCAGACCCTGCACGCCCTCGTCCAGCCCGAGGTACTCGCGCAGGCCGGGGTTCTCGAGCGTCTGGTACGAGTCGAAGTTGCGGGGCGGGCCCTCGTACGTCCCGTCGGAGACGTCGGCCAGGAACCGCTCGACCTCCTCGGTCGGGATCACGAACCCGATGTTGTCCCCCTCGGGCACGCGGCTGAAGACCACGCCGATCACCTTCCCGTCCACCAGCGCCGGCCCGCCCGAGTTGCCCGGGTTCAGGGCCGCGTCCACCTGGATCCGCACGCCCGCGGCCTCGTGGTAGTACCCCGAGTACTCGACCCGCGAGACCACGCCCTCGGTCACCGACAGCTGCTCGCCACCCATCGGGTAGCCGTAGACCTTCACGAGCGCGCCCGAGTCGGGCAGGTCGTCGGCCAGCGTCAGCGACGGGTGGTCGGCGAAGAAGCTCTCCCGGTCCCGCTCCCGCGACAGCTCCAGGATCGCCAGATCGATCCCCGGCGCGATCGCGACCACCTCGGCACGCAGCTTGTCCGAGCTCCGCGGCGGCTGCACGAACACCTGGCTCGCGTGCGTCACCACGTGCGCGTTGGTCAGGATCCGGTTGCCCGAGATCACGAACCCGCTGCCCGTCGCCTCGCTGGGGGGCGTCTTCGTCCAGGGGCGGATCAGGTCCGGGCGGCGGATCGTCGTGAAGATCTTGACCGTCGCGTCGCGGGGGTTGATCCCCTCGGCGCTGAGGGTCGTGGCCTCGCCGGCCTCGCCCCCGTCTGGCTGGGCGGGGGCGGCGGGCGCCGCCAGCGCGAGTGACGCGGCGGCGAGAACGAGCGACAGGGCCTGGCGAGGACGCATCCGGACTCCTTTCGTGCGTGAATCCGGGGGATCCTACCCGCGAGCCGCCCACACGTTGACCCGCCTCCCCACCCGCGCCGAGCCCGGCGCCGCCCGAGCTATCATCGCCGCCATGGCACGAATCCTCGTCCTCCAGCACGACGCCAGGCAGACCCCGGGCCGCCTCGGCATGACCCTCCGCGATCACGGGTTCAAGCTCGACGTCCGGCGCGTGGACCTCGCCCCCGACGAGGGCGGCGACGCGCTCCCGGCCGACCTCGACGGCGTCCACGGCGTCATCTCCCTGGGTGGACCCCAGAACACCGACCAGAGCCTCCCCTGGATGGCCCGGGAGATGGACCTGATCGCCCAGGCCCACGCCCGCGCCCTGCCCGTCGTCGGCGTCTGCCTCGGCGCGCACCTGGTCGCCAAGGCGCTCGGCGGCGCCGTCGAGCCCATGGACACGCCCGAGGTCGGCTTCACCAAGGTCCGCGTCCTGCCCCCGGGCCAGACAGACATCATCCTCGCCGGCGTGCCCTGGGACAGCCACCAGTACCAGTCGCACGCCTGGCAGATCACCAAGGCTCCTCCGGGCGCCCAGGTCCTGGCGAGTTCCGACGCCTGCAAGGTCCAGTGCTTCAGGGCCGGGATGCGCACCTTCGCGTTCCAGTACCACCTCGAGCTGGACCGCCCCGGCGTGGAGGCGATGGCGAGCGACCAGAGCGAGCTGCTCGAACGCGCCGGCGTGACCGAGGCCCAGATCGACGCCCAGTGCGAGCGGCACTACGCCCGGTTCGCGCAGATCAACGACCGCCTGTGCGTCAACCTCGCGTCGTACGCGTTCCCGTTCTCCGAGCTGCTCGCGGTCTAGGCTCGCCCGACCATGGGCACGCGCCTGACCATCCGACCGCCCGCCGACTACGTGCTCGCGCGGGACGTCTGCTCCTACGGCTACTTCCTGCTCGCCCCCAACCACTGGGACGTGCCCTCGCAGACCCTGCACCGTGTCCTGGACCTCGAGGGCGGCGCCGCCGGCGTCACCATCGCACAGGGCGGCGACGGCCATAGCAAGGGCGCCCCGCTCGCCGCCCGGTTCGACCGGGCGCTCTCCAGGCCTGAGCAGCGCGAGGCCAGGGCCCAGATCGCCCGCATGCTCCGCCTCGACGAGGACGCCGCCCACCTGCGCGAGTTCCACGCGCTCGACCCCCGCTGGAAGAGGTCGGGCCGGGGCAGGCTCTTCCGCTCGCCGACGCTCTTCGAGGACGTGATCAAGACCGTCACCAGCTGCAACGTCACCTGGCCAAGCACCGTGGGCATGAACCGGCGCCTGTGCGAGGCGCTCGGCCGGAAGGCGGAGACCGGCCACGCCTTCCCCTCGGCAGACAAGATTGCGCGCACCCGCGTCGGCACGCTCCGCGGGCGCTGCCGCGTCGGCTACCGCGACCAGCGCATCAAGGACCTGGGACGCATGTTCGCCAGGGGCGAGATCGATCAGATCTGGCTCGAGGACCCGGGCGCGAGCGACGACGAGGTGTTCAAGTACCTCAAGTCACTGCCCGGGATCGGGCCGTACGCCGCGGGCAACATCATGCAGCTGCTCGGCCGCTACTCCCGCCTGGCCCTGGACACCGAGTCCGTCCGGCACGCCAAGACCGTGCTGGGCATGAAGGGCGCCGACGCCCGGATCATGAAGCGGATGGCGACGCACTACGACCGGTTCGCCGAGCACAAGTTCCGCTCGTACTGGTTCGAGATCTGGACGTTCTACGAGGACAAGCGCGGCCAGGCCCACTCCTGGGAGCGGGAGACGACCGGCAAGACGTTCACCGCCGCCCAGTTCTAGGTCATTCCCGCGCGCCGTCCACAGTACTGTCACGGCCACGTCACGACGGCGCAACGCGCCGGTCACGGCTTGCCCCGACGCGCGGGCCATCGACCCGCGCCGATGGTATTGGTGAACACACACCGCTCACCAATGGAGGCGCGATCATGCCCAGCACGCGGACCGCACGACTCACCCTGACCGCCGGCGCCCTCGCGGGGGCTGCGCTTCTCGCGGGCCTGGCGCTGCCCACGGGCGCCTGCCCCGAGCCCCAGACCGCCGACCCACGGATTACGCTCGCCGCCAGCCCCGGCTCGTCGCCCCGGTTCGCGCCCCAGAGCTGGGAGGGCCTCGGCCTCCAGCTCCAG
The DNA here is from genome assembly GCA_041987545.1 of Phycisphaerales bacterium. Classification (GTDB taxonomy): domain Bacteria; phylum Planctomycetota; class Phycisphaerae; order Phycisphaerales; family UBA1924; genus JAJRXR01. Next base: position 163,758 of record JBHIWH010000001.1, read on the forward strand.
AGCATCACCGCCAGCGCCGCCCATTCCATCCAGGGCTGGGGCCAGCCCGGAGCCCGGCACAACCGCAACCTCTCGATCAACGGCGTCGTCTTCGACCCCTCCGGCGGACGCATCTACCGCCTCGCCGGCCCGCCCCGCATCCGCGAACTGACCGACGAGCGAGGCAACGACCTGGCCGCGACCGCCCAATACACGCTCCACCCCCAGCCCAGCTACAGCCGCAACTTCGTCCGCCCGACGAGCTCGCAGACGAGCATGAACTTCGGCCTCAACGCCCACTCGCTCGAGGCGGCGCCGCGGGGCCTCAAGCGCCTCGCCCTCGAAATCGACGTCGAGCTCGCCGCCGACGTCAAGACGATCCCGCTCCCCCGCGAGGCCCAGCCCGAGATGCTCGAGCTGGCGCCGAACTTCCAGGGCCGCGTGACCAACTTCGTCGTCACGGGCGAGGGGCGCGTCTCGGTCAAGTTCGAGTACCGCATCGGCCTGGGCGACGGGCCCCGCCCCGCGTTCTACGCGATCGAGCTGCTCGACACCTCGGGCGCGCTCATCCAGTCCAACTACCCGCCCCAGGAGATCGTCACGCGGGACGCGATCGTGGGCACGCACCACATCCAGAACGTCGGGCTCGGCAGCCGCGAGCTGGGCGAGGTCCGCCTCACGATCATCACCGACCTGATCGCCCACACGTTCGAGCTGGTCGAGGAGGACCTGCCCCTGCTCGACTGACGTGTCCCGAGGCAGTCGCCGACGAAGCCCTTAGCCGGAGATCCGCACGCCCACGAACCGCGGCCCGGCCCTGCCGTCGGGCTCGAAATCGAACGCCCACGACCGCGACCGCCCGTCGGCCGCCCCGCGCGTCCGCACCTCGATCCCGCCGCCCTCCGGGATCATGAGCTGCTCTGGAGTCTGCTCGCCCCATCGCTCGGTCAACTCCAGCCAGCGCTCGACCCGCTCGTCGATGGACCGGCCGCGCATGTCGCGCTCGCCTCGGTACTCCCGCTCAAAGGCGGCCAGCGCCTCCGCGGTCCCCGCGTTGAAGGCATCGAAGAGCGCCCGGGCGCACGCCGAGGCCTGGCCCTCGGGCCAGTCGCCGTCGGCCAGGTCGATCACCTCGCCGAACTCGTCGCCCGGCGTCGCCGCCTGCTCCGTCATGGTCTTCTTGATCCAGCCCGCCGCGTGCGAGACCCGGGCGTAGTACTCCCGCGACTCGTACGCGCAGTGCACGCCGCTCGGGCTGTCGTTGGCGGCGCTGACGCCGATCGTGAACAGCTTCCCATCGATCTCGATCAGGGCCGGCCCACCCGAGTCGCCCGGCCCGCTGATGCCTTCCCGCTCGAGCCCCTCCGGCGGGGCGTCGAAGTCGAAGACGACCCAGCGGCCGTACCCGATGGCGTCCACGATGTTCTCGGCGCCCCGCAGCACGCCGTCGCCCCCGGTCACGCCCCGCGCGCCGTCCCCCGTGTCCCCGCGCCCGACGAAGACGACCCGCATGCCGGTCTCGTCATCGCCCTCGTAGATGCCGACGGGCTTGACGCCGGTGACGGGCGCGTCGAGTCTCAAGAGAGCCATATCCGAGGTGTTCTCGGGAGAGTCGAACCCCTCGCCCCATTCGGGATGCAGGATGACCTTGTCGATCGTCCGCGTCTCGTCGCCGAAGGCCACCCCGCGGTTGAACGCGGAGATCCCCTCGGCCACGTGGGCGGCGGTCAGGATCCAGCGCGGCGCGATGAGCGTGCCGGTGCCACCGCCGACGTTGGCCGTGCAGTCGTACTTGGCGCCCAGCTCGCGGTAGACCGAGTCGTCGACGTCGTGCCGGCGGACGATCTCGCCCGGCGCGACGCACGCCCCGGCCATGGTCGCGACGAGACTCGCGGTGATCAGCATTCGGGTGTTCATGTCAGTTCGCCTCCGAGCCGGCGCCGATCGGCGCCGACGTTGTTTCCTTGTACGTCTTGAGCACGATCGTCGTGGACGTCGAGACCACGTGCGCGACGCCACCGATCCGGGCGTTGATCAGCTCGTGCAGGTGCTCGATGTCCTGCGCGACGACCTTGAGCACGAAGCACGCGTCCCCGGCCACGTCGTGGATCTCCAGCACCTCGGGGATCCGGCCCAGCTCCCGCGCGACCTCGTCCGACCGCAGCGGCGCGTCCGTCCGCACCTGCACCAGCGCCGTCACCCGGTACCCCAGCGCCCCCCGGTCCACGCTGGCCCGGAATGCCCGGACGACCCCCTCGGCCTGGAGCCGGCGGATCCGCTCGAGCACCGCCGACGGCGCCAGCCCGATCTCACGCCCGATCGCCGCGTTCGTGGAACGGGCGTCGTCCTGGAGGATCCTCAGAATCCGTTTGTTCGTGGTGTCGATCATGCTGGTCATGCTACTGGATGGCGACGAATCGTCATACGGGCATGACTTTGGGAGAAAACATGTCGGAGTTTCAGGGCAGACGCAGAACTTTGTTCGGATTTCGGGCGGTCGATCAGACGCCCGCGGCCGCCGCCGCGTAGTCCTGCAGGGGCGTGACGTCCCAGTCCCCCGCCCGCTGGGCGGCGATCGCCCGGGCGCAGGCCTGGGCCGCCCCGAGCGTCGTGATCATCGGGATACCGAGGCGGACGGCGGTCGCCCGGATCGTCCCCTCGTCCGTCTTCCAGCCCGTCTGCGTGGGCGTGTTGATGATCATCTGGATCTTGCCGTCGCGCATCAGGTCGAGCACGTTGGGCCGGCGCCCGGCCTGGATCTTCTCCAGGACCTCGGGCCGCATCCCGTGCCTCCGCATCGTGTCGGCCGTCCCCCCGGTCGCGTACGCGTTGAAGCCCATCGCGATCAGCGACCGCACGACCTCCATCACCTCTTCCTTGTCCGCGTCGGTGACCGAGACGAACAACCCGCCCTCGCTGGGCAGGATCACGCCCGCCGCCGTCACCGCCTTGAGGTACGCCACAGGCATCGACACGTCGATCCCCATCACCTCGCCCGTCGAACGCATCTCCGGCCCGAGCACGAAGTCCACACCCGGGAACTTCTTGAACGGGAACACGCTCTCCTTGACCGCGTACGCCCCCGTGTCGCGGACCTCGCCCGCGCCAAGCTCGTCCAGCGACGAGCCCATCATGACCTTGGCCGCGATCGACGCCCAGGCGATGCCCTTGGCCTTGCCGACGAAGGGCACCGTGCGGCTCGCCCGCGGGTTCACCTCCAGGATGTACGGGATGTCATCTTTCACCGCCACCTGCAGGTTCATCAGGCCCCGGACCTTGAGCTCCCTAGCCAGCGTCCGCGCGATCTCGCGGATCTCCGTCTCGACCCGCTGGGTCATGGACCACGGCGGGATGCAGCAGGCCGAGTCGCCCGAGTGCACCCCCGCGTGCTCGATGTGCTGCATCACGCCGCACACGATCGATCGCCCGCCGCCGCTTGCATCCGTCTCGAAGTCCGCGACGACGTCCACGTCCACCTCGGTCGCCCCGTCAAGAAACTTGTCGATCAGAACGGGCGCGTTGTCCAGCTCCGAGACGTCGACGGCCGTCGCCATGTAGTGCCGCAGCGCCTTCTCGTCCGGACAGATCTCCATCCCCCGACCGCCCAGCACGTAGCTCGGGCGGACGAGCACGGGGTACCCGATCGTGCCCGCGATCCCGACGGCGTCGTCCAGCGAGCGGGCGATCCCAGAGTCGGGGCGCTTCAGCTTCAGCCGCTCGAGCATCGCGTCGAACCGGTCCCGGTCCTCGGCCAGGTCGATCGAGTCCAGGCTCGTCCCGATCAGGGGCGCGCCGGCCTGGGCCAGGCCGTGGGCCAGGTTCAGGGGCGTCTGCCCGCCGAACTGGACGATCACGCCGTGGACGGCGCCCTCGCCGTTGAGCCGCTCGACGACGTTGAGCGTGTCCTCGAGCGTCAACGGCTCGAAGAACAGCAGGTCGCTTGTGTCGTAGTCGGTGCTGACCGTCTCCGGGTTGGAGTTGATCATCACCGACTCGAAGCCCATCTCCTTGGCCGCGAACGCCGCGTGGCAGCAGCAGTAGTCGAACTCGATCCCCTGCCCGATCCGGTTTGGCCCGCCGCCGAGGATCACGACCTTCTTGCCGTCGCCGCCCTCGAGACGCTTGGTCAGCTCGCACTCGGGCTCGACGGTCTCGCTGCGGGGCTCGGGCGCTGTGCCGTTGGTCTGCGGATCGACCACGACCCGCGTCCGCCCCGTCTCGTACGTCGAGTAGTAGTAGGGGGTGACAGCCTCGAACTCGGCGGCGCACGTGTCGACCAGCTTGTACACGGGCCGGATGCCCACGCCCTCCCGGTGGCGCCGGACCTCCAGGATGCTCCCGCTCGTGATCGAGCCCTCGTACAGGTGCGCGAGCTGCGCATCGGAGTACCCGAGCGCCTTGGCCCGGGCCAGAGTCTCGCGGGGCACGTCGGCCAGTGTTCTGTGCGAGCACAGCTCGTCCTCGAACTCCACGAGCTGGGCGATCTGATCGAGGAAGAACGGGTCGATCCGCGACAGCTCGTGCACCCGCTCGACCGACCAGCCCATTTTGAGCGCATACCGGATGTAGTACAGCCGCCCCTGGCTGGGCACGCTGAGCTTGCGTGTGAGCTTCGCCTCGTCGATCGGCCACTCGATGGGCCCGCCGTCCGCCGTCCGGAACGGCCCGCCGCGCGTCGCGTCCTCGCCCGCGACCGCCGGCGGCGGGGTGAGATTGAGCACCATCTCGCCCGCCTCGACCGCCCGCATCGCCGCCAGCCACTTGTCGTTCCGGTCCAGGCCCAGCCCGAACCGCTTGACCTCCATCGAGCGGATGACCTTCTGGAGACTCTCCTTGAACGTCCGCCCGATCGCCATCGCCTCGCCGACGCTCTTCATCTGCGTCGTCAGCGTCTCGTCGGCCTCCGGGAACTTCTCGAAGGTCCACCGGGGCATCTTGGTGACGATGTAATCAATACTCGGCTCGAAGCAGGCGCTGGTCGTGCCCGTGATGTCGTTGCGCAGCTCGTCGAGCGTGTACCCGACCGCGAGCTTGGCCGCGATCTTGGCGATCGGGAAGCCGGTGGCCTTGGACGCCAGCGCCGACGACCGGCTCACCCGCGGGTTCATCTCGACCACGACGAACTCGAAGGGCTTGCGCCCGTCGGGCCCGGGCTCCGGGTCGGGATTCACGGCGAACTGCACGTTCGACCCGCCCGTCTCGACGCCCACGCCACGCATGATCTGGATCGCCGCGTCGCGGAGGACCTGGTACTCCTTGTCGGTCAGCGTCAGGATCGGGGCGACCGTGATCGAGTCGCCCGTGTGCACGCCCATGGGGTCGAAGTTCTCGATGCCGCAGACGATCACGCAGTTGTCGCGCTTGTCGCGGACGACCTCGAGCTCGAACTCCTTCCAGCCCAGCAGCGACTTGTCCACCTGGACCTGCCCGATCATCGAGGCGCGGATGCCCCGGGTGACGAGCTCCTCCAGCTCCTCGCGGTTGTAGGCGATCCCCCCGCCCCAGCCGCCGAGCGTGAACGCGGGGCGGATGATCGCGGGCAGGCCGATCGTCTCGACGTACGCCTCGGCCTGCTCGAGCGTCGTGACCGTCCTGGACTCGGGCGTCGCCAGGCCCAGCTCGGCGCACACGTCCGCGAACGCCTGCCTGTCCTCGGCCTTGTGGATCACGGCCCGGTCGGCGCCGATCATTTCGACCCCGAACTCCTCGAACACGCCCCGGTCGAACAGCTCGCAGGCGCAGTTGAGCCCCGTCTGCCCGCCGAGCGTCGGCAGCACCGCGTCGATCGGCGTGCCCAGCTCCTTCTCCTTCTTGATGATCTTCCGGACCGTCTCGGGCGTGATCGGCTCGATGTACGTCCGGTCCGCCATCGACGGGTCGGTCATGATCGTCGCGGGGTTCGAGTTGACCAGGACGACCCGGTACCCCTCGGCCTTGAGCGACTTGCAGGCCTGCACGCCCGAGTAGTCGAACTCGCACCCCTGCCCGATGACGATGGGCCCGGAGCCGATGATCAGGATCGTGTGGATGTCGTCGCGGCGGGGCATGGGCGGTCTCCGACCGTCCGCGCCGCACTGGTGGGGCAGGCGTCCCGCCCGCCCTTCGAGCGCCGCGCAAACTCGATCAGAATAGGCCCCCCCGACGCCCCCGGCCAGCATCGGGATAACCGACAGGCGCCGGTCCCGTCCCCGGCTCAGTCCCCGCGGTACATCTCCACCAGCCGCCGCCTCGCGTCGGGGGGCAGCACGCGGTAGATCTCGGCGAACAGCTCGCGGCGTTGTTCGGCCGTCGGGTTCAGCGCCGTCTCCTGCCCGAACTCCGTCACCAGCCGCCGCACCTCGCCCTCGGTCTGCGGGTCGAGCTCCAAGGCCGCGATCGTGTCCTCGAGCTGCGCCGTCCCGGCCGCCACGATCCGGTCGTACGACCGCTTGATCTCCAGCCCGATCGCCTCGGCGACGAGCCGCTTGAACGCCGCCGCGTCCACGTCCTCCAGCCCCGCGGACCGCAGCTCCGCCCGGATCTCCTCGAACCGGGCCATTTGACGCTCGCGCACGATCTTGCGGTACTCGCCCCGCACATCCTCGGGCAGCACCCGGGCGAGCTGGTCCACCAGCCGCCCGCCCCGGCGCAGGGGCGCCATCTGCTCGACGAGCGAGGCGAGGTACTCCCGTTGGGCGGCCATGTCCCCGGCCGCCTTGGCGGCCTGCAGCTCCACGAGCGTGCGCACGTTCCGCACGACGACGCCGTCGATCACCGCCGCCCGGGCGGTCAGCACACCGTCGATCTCGTTCCAGATTTCTTCGTCGAGGTCGAACAGGTCGAGCGCCGCGACCTCGGCGGGGGCTTCCAGGCGCTCGAGCGCCCCGTCGTACCCACGCCGAACCAGCGTCCGCCGTTCGGCCTCTTCCTCGACCTGGGGCCCGCCCAGGACCGGCTCGTCGGCGGGCGGCGCCTCGGCGGGCTGGGCGCCGGCCGCCGCGGTCATCAGGCCCAGGGCCATGAGCGTGAGGATTGTGCGGGTCATGCCGGTTCTCCTGGCGGGCCCGGGGGGAGCGAACGGGCAAGTCGGGTCGGGCGTACCTCTCCCCAGACGTTCAACGCCGGGCGGGCGTTCGGATTTCAGGCCGTCGGCCGGCAAGGCCGACGTAGCCTTGTCATTGTTCACCCGGCCCGGGACTCCCCCGGGGCCGAGCTGGAGCCGACCCATGTGTGGCATCGTCGCGTATATCGGCTCCAAGCCGGCCCAGCCCCTCCTGCTCGAGGGCCTCAAGCGGCTCGAGTACCGGGGGTACGACTCGGCCGGCCTGTGCATCCTGAACGGCACGCTCCAGATCGCCAAGGCCGTCGGCCGCGTCGCCAACCTCGAAGCCAAGCTCGAGGGCGCCCCCGGCTTCGAGGGCTCGCTGGGCCTGGCTCACACCCGCTGGGCGACCCACGGCGGGGTCACCGAGCTCAACGCCCACCCGCACCGCGACGACAAGTCCGGCATCGCCCTGGTCCACAACGGCATCATCGAGAACTACGCCGCCCTCAAGAAGCTGCTGACCGAGCGCGGGCACGCCTTCCAGTCCGACACGGACACCGAGGTGCTGGCCGTCCTGATCGGCGAGCTGTACGAGGGCGACCTCGAGGCCGCCGTCCAGGCCGCCCTCCGCGAGGTGACCGGCGCGTACGCCATCGCCGTCATCTGCGAGCAGGAGCCGGGCGTGCTCGTGTGCGCGCGCAAGGGCAGCCCCCTGATGGTCGGCGTCGGCTCGGGCGAGTACGTCGTCGCGTCCGACCCTTCCGCGATCGTCGCGCACACCAACGAGGCGTTCGCCCTCGAGGACTACAACGTCGCGAAGATCACCCGCGAGGGCTTCCGCACCTCGACGATCGACAACAAGAAGGTCACCCCCAAGATGATGCAGCTCGAGCTCGACCTCGAGCAGGCCGAGCTGGGGACCTACGAGCACTACATGCTCAAGGAGATCTTCGAGCAGCCCGCGTCGCTCCGCACGACCATGCGCGGCCGCGTCGACCTGAACGAGGGCAAGATCGTCCTCGGCGGGCTCATGGACTGCGCCAAGGAGCTCGTCAAGATCAAGCGGTTCATCATGCTCGCCCAGGGCACCGCCCTGCACGCGGCCATGATCGGCGAGTACCTCTTCGAGGACCTGGCCAAGGTCCCCGCAGAGTGCGAATACGCCAGCGAGTTCCGCTACCGCAACCCCATCATCGAGGACCGCACCGCCGTCATCGCCGTCAGCCAGTCGGGCGAGACCATCGACACCCTCTCGGCCCTGCACGAGGCCAGGGACCGGGGCGCCCTCTCCCTGGGCGTGATCAACGTCGTCGGCTCCACCATCGCCCGCGACACCGACGCGGGGGTCTACCTGCGGGTCGGTCCGGAGATCGGCGTCGCCTCCACCAAGGCCTTCACGGGCCAGGTGACGGTGCTGACGCTCATGGCCCTGTTCCTCGCCCGCCGCCGCTTCATGTCCGCCGAGAGCGCCGCGAACCTGCTGCACGAGCTCAACAAGATCCCGCAGGCGATCGAGACGGCGCTCGAGTCCAACGACCTGGTCAGGCGGGTCACCGAGAAGTACGTCGAGCGCGAGAACTGGCTGTTCCTGGGCCGCGGGTACAACTACCCGACGGCGATGGAGGGGGCGCTGAAGCTCAAGGAGATCAGCTACATCCACGCCGAGGGCATGCCCGCGGCGGAGATGAAGCACGGGCCCATTGCGCTCATCGACGACGGCATGCCCGCCGTCTTCATCGCCAACAAGGGCCCGCAGTACGAGAAGGTCGTCAACAACATCGAGGAGGTCCGGGCCCGGGGCGGGCACGTGATCGCCGTCGCGACAGAGGGCGACGAGCAGATCAAGTCCGTCGCCGAGGACGTGCTCTACGTCCCCGACGTGCCCGATTGCCTGAGCCCGCTGGTGACGGTCATCCCCCTGCAGCTCATGGCCTACCACGCCGCCGTCCTCCGGGGCCACGACGTGGACAAGCCCCGGAACCTGGCCAAGAGCGTCACGGTCGAGTAGAACGCCGCCGGCCGGCGACTTCTGGCGTTCCGCCCTCGATCCGCCCGATGCGCCCTCTCCGACGAGGAGCAGGACGTGTTCTTGAGGGCGCTGCGCACACGACGATCCACCCGGGCCCGCGACGCCATCGGCGAACTGGCCCCCCGAACGCCCATCGAAGTCATCAGCCCGCTCGAGGCCCGCACCGCCCGGATGACGCTCAGGCCGCTCACCCCCCGGGACCGGGGCGAGTTCCTGCGCGCAGTCCGGGACAGCCGCGAGCACCTGACCCCCTGGGTCCCCCTCAACAGGCCCGGCGAGCCGGACGACGCGTTCTTCGACCGACAACTCGCCGCCGCGATCGAGGGCGACCGGACCGGCGCCAGCTGGCGGCGCGTCGGCGTGCTCGAGGACGGGCGGATCGTCGGCACGTTCCACCTCAACGCGATCTCCCGCGGCCTCGACTGGTGGGCCGACGCGACCTGGTGGATCGCCCGCGCGCACACCCGCAAGGGCCTCGCGACCGAGGGCGTCCGCGCGATGCTCGCCTACGCCATGCAGCAGCCGCCCGAGGGCCTCGGCCTGCACGCCGTCCACGCCGGCATCGACCCGGAGAACCAGGCGAGCCTCCGCCTCGTGCAGAGCCTCGGCTTCGCGCACGACCCGGCGCAGACCTCGCACCTGCAGGTCGGCGAGCAGTGGCGACGCCACGAGTTCTACATCAAGCGGGCGGCCTGAGCACTCAGGGCACGGGCACGACGTCCGCGGCCGGGGCCTCGTCGTTCGGCGCCGCGACCTCGGGCGCACCGTCGGCCGGCGCCGCCCCGCCCTCGCCCTCGTCTGCGGGCTCGAGGACTTCCGCGTCGATCCCCGCCCCGTCCACATCGGCCAGCATTCCGGGCGGCGCCGCCAGCGTCCCGTCCGCCTGCACCCGCAGCTGGCCCGTCGAGAGCAGGTAGTCGAGCACCGCGTTGCGCAGGTCCGTGATCGCCTGGTCCCGCGCGTTCTCGGCGTCCAGCAGGTCGTTGCGCCGGTCCACGATCGCCTGCGGGTCCGAGTCGTCGCGGATCAACAACTCTTCCAGGCCCAGCTCGTTGATGCGGACCTGGTCCTCGGCCAGCCGCAGCTGGAACCGGGCCAGGTCGATGTTCCGCACCGCCTGCCGCGCGTCGATGATCACGCCGTCGCGGAACTCGTCGTAGCCCCGCTGCGCCCGCTCGAGCCCGATGATCGCGCTCCGCAGGTTCAGCCGCTCGATCCGCCGATCCAGCGGGAGAGAGAACGTCGCGCCGACCGAGTAGCTCGTCTCGTCGGCGTCGATGGCCGCGCCCCCGGTCGCGTCGTCCCCGTCGGTCGGGATCGTCACGCTCGCGTCGAGATTGAGATCGGGCAGCAGGTCGTTGCGCGCGTTGCGGATGTCGCGGCGGGAGTCGTCGAGCCGGTCGCGACGGTTCTGGAGATCGAGGCGGTAGTTCAGCGCCGCCAGCGCCGCCTCGGCCAGCGTCGTGTCCGGCTCCAGCAGGTTCGGCAGGTCGTCGCCGATCTCGATGGGCGTCGTGATCGGCAGGCCCAGCCGCAGCTTGAACCGCTCGAGCGCGAGGATGTAGCTCTCCCGCAGGCTCGCCAGGGTCTGCCGCGCCTGGCTCAGACGGCTGGCCGTGATCTGCTGCTGGAACGCCCGCAGGCGCCCGGCCGTGACTTTCTCTTGTGTCGCCTCGTTGTCCCGCCCCAGGCCGTCGATCTGCCGGAGCTGGTTCTCGATCCGCGCCCGCGACTGGAGCAGGTCGAAGTAGTCGCGCGCGATCGCGACCAGGAGTTCGCGCCGGAACCGCTCGTACGCGCGGGCCGCGTAGATCAGGTCGCGCTCGGCCTGGATCCTGCTCTCCCGCGCCGCCAGCCCCGCGCCCCGCAGCAGCGGGATGTTCCCGCTGAGCACCAGCGACGACGACTGCATGTACCCGCCCGTGGCCTGATCGCGGAGCTGGTCGGTCGCGCTGACGATCCACGCCGCCTCGACCTCGCCGCCGTAGGGCAGCCTCTGGGTCACGCGCAGCGTGTTGATCACGTCCAGCGCGTGCTCGAAGCGTCCCTCGTCGGCCGCCCCGGAGAGCGTCACGCTCGTGTCGTTGAACAGGCGCGGGCCCCACAGGTGCCGCTCGATGAGCAGGCTGATCGCCGCGAGGATGTAGTCCTCCTCGGCGAGCCGATGCTCGCGGCCCGTGCTCTGCGCCAGGCGGAACGCGTCCTCGAGCAGGACGAGCATCGCCCCCTCGGCTGCGCCCTCGGCGCCCAGGGACTCGCTCGCGTACCGCTCCAGGCGGTCGGCGACGGCCCGGTCGGCGGCCGCCGGCGTGAACGCCAGCTCGGACGCCGCCGGGTTGACCGTGTCCAGCTCCGTGCTCGCCTGGCCCGCCCGCCTCCGGTCGGCGATCGACCGGGCGTCGGTCGTGGGCGCGACCGCCCCGCCGCCCAGGGCCCGGGAGCGCTCCCGCATGAGCTGGTCGGTCTTGGCGTCCACCCGGCCCATGGGGTTGGCGCACCCGCCACCAATTCCTGCCGCCGCCAGGGCGGCCAGGAGGGCGAGTCCGAGCCCGCGGCGGGGCCAAAATCCGGGATGTGCCGGTGCACGCATCAGGGGCGGGACTGTACCGCCGCCGCCCTCGAACCGTTGCCGTTCTGAGGGCGCCTGTCTACGATCACGGTCCCACCTGCGCACGCGCGCGGGACGCCCCCGCGGGGGGCTCGGCACGACCGATCGGCCCCCCGGTTCGCGACGGGGCCCGCGAGCGCAAATCTCTATGCCCACAATCACTTACGACGGCCGGAGTTTCATGCTCGATGGCCGCCGCCTCTGGGTTGTCTCGGCGTCCGTCCACTTCCAGCGGATCGAGCCCGCCGAGTGGGCCGACCGCATCCACGCCGCCCGCCTCGCCGGGTTTAACACCATCGAGACCCCCATTTTCTGGGGGGCGGTGGAGCCCAGGCCGGGTCAGTTCGATTTCTCGGGCGGGAACGACATCAAGAAGTTCGTCGAGGCCGTCGGCGTCGCCGGGATGCACTGCATCCTCCGCCCCGGCCCCTTCGTGGGCGCCGGCTGGGACCTGGGCGGCCTGCCCGCCTGGCTCCTGCACATCCCCGAGATGGAGCTCCGGACCGCCAACCAGCCCTTCCTCGAGGCCTGCAGCCGGTACATCTCCGCCCTGGCCGACCAGGTCCGCCCCCGCCAGCTCACCTCCACGGGCAAGGGCGGCGCGGTCATGCTCATCCAGAACGAGTCGGCCTGGACGTGCGGCGACGACGAGCTGGCCGCCAAGTACCTCGGCGAGATCGCGCGATACCTCCGCGAGAGCGGTCTCACCGTCCCCAAGATCAACACCAACAACCTCTGGCAGGCCTCGGGCGTCGAGGGCGAGATCGATGGCTGGACCGGCGAGACGAACATGCTCGCCACCCTCCGCCAGCTCGCCGTCGTCCGCCCCGACCAGCCCCGCATGATCGTGGACTTCGGCGTCAAGTCACGCCCGGTCTTCGGGGAGCCGGCGCCCACGCCGCCCAGCCCGGCGATCGTGCAGCGACGCCTCGGCGAGATCCTCGCCGGCGGCGGGCAGTTCAACTACGCGCCCTTCGCCTGCGGGCTCACCAAGGGCTTCTGGGCCGGGCAGCGGCCCGAGGGCGACGGCGCGTTCTTCTCGCCCACGCAGGACCTCGCCTCGCCCATCGACGCCGGCGGCGCGCCCTCCGAGCACCACAACCTCGTCCGCAGGCTCGCGACGTTCGCGTCGCGCTTCGCCCGCGTCCTGGCCAACGTGGACCCGGAGCACCAGCCGATCATCCTCGACCCGGCGACCGCGCCTGCGGGCGTCGGCCGCGGCGCCGACACCGCGCACCTCGCGCCCATCGTCTCGCACTCGCGGGGTACGCAGGGCGACATCGCGTTCATCTTCTCCGGCGCCGAGGACGCGGACCTGTCCAAGAAGCCGGCGCTGACCCGCTTCAGCCTGCTCCTGCCCGACGGCACGACTCTGCCCGTCGATCTCGGGCGCCAGGGCCTGTCCTGGTGCCTGTTTGACGTCAACCTCAACGCCCGGGCCTCGCTCGACTACTGCTCGCTCAACGCCTTCGGCCAGGTCGGCGACGTGTTCGTCTGCTTCGGGCCCGCCGGGGGCCACGGCGCCGTCTCGATCAACGGCACGCCCCTCGAGGTCGTCGTCCCCAAGGGCCGCAAGCCCCTGGTCGAGGAGGTCGAGGGCATCCACGTCGTCGTCTGCTCGGGCGACATGATCGACGAGACGTACCTGGGCGACGACGCCGTGTACGTCGGCGTGGACGGGCTGACCGCCTCGGGCGACCCCGTCCCGGGCGACGGGCGGTCGTACACGCGGATCGCCAAGGACGGCTCGACGAGCAACGTCGCCGCCCGCGACGTCCCGCAGCCCAAGCTGCCCAAGTCCGGCAAGGTCGCCCTCGCCGGCGCCACCGTCGCGCCGGCTAAGGACCAGGTCTCGGGCAAGAGCCCACGCTTCGCCGCCATCCCGGGCCCGGCCGACCTGGGCGTGCTCGGCGCGCCGTACGGCTACGGCTGGTACCGCATCACGCTCACGTCCAAGACCGCCCGCAAGCTCACCCTCGCCTCCCCCGGCGCGGGCGACCGCCTGCACGTGCGCGTGGACGGCGAGCTGGTCGGCGTGATGGGCGCCGGCCCGGGCGCCTCGCCCACGCTGGCCGTGTCGCTCAAGTCCGGCAAGCGGACGCTCACGATCCTGGCCGACAACATGGGCCGGGCCGCCTCGGGCGTGGATCTCGGCGCGCAGAAGGGCATCCCGGATCACCTGTGGGTGGTCGAGCCCTTCAAGTCGGGCAAGCACAAGGTCGAGGAGGGGCCCCCGATCGAGCCCCTCTCCCTGTTCGCGCCGAGGCTGCACATGCGCCCGGGCGAGACGACGGCGCCCAGGCGGGTCACGTGGTCGTTCACGCACCGCAAGAAGTCGCCCCTGTTCGTCCGCCTGCCCGCGTTGCCCGCGCGGTGCGTGGTCGTGCTCAACGACGAGCCGTACCGCTTCGTCGAGGCCGGCACGCCGACCGAGCTGGTCCTGGACGACGAGGCGACCAAGCGCGGCGTGAACACGCTGCAGCTGGCGCCGATGACCGAGATCTTCGATCAGGCGCGGGCCGACGAGGAGGCCGCCGCCTTCGCCAAGGCCGCGGGCACGACGGTGTTCCTGGAGGGTGTCGAGGCGCTGACCGACAAGGCCGAGTGGGCGTTCTGCAAGTGGGAGCCGCCCGCCAAGACCGCGTACAAGAAGGCCGGCCGCGACCTCAAGGCCGACGGCCCGACCTGGTGGCGCGCGAGCGTGGACCTGTCGCTGGAAGGCGACGTCCCGGTCGAGCTGGACCTGACCGGGATGAACAAGGGCATCGCCATGGTCAACGGCGAGATCCTCGGGCGGTACTTCGTCTCCGCCCCGGGCGCCAGCAAGGTCGGGCCCGTCACCTCGATCCCGATCCCCCGCCCGCTGCTCAAGGAGACGGGCAACGACGTGGTCATCTTCGACGAGCACGGCGGCAACCCGTCGCGGTGCAAGGTCGTGTACCGAGAGGGCGCTCGCCCGGTCCGGGCGGCGCCGACGATCCCCGAGTAGACGCGGGACAGCGGAGGGAGAGACGATGGCGTCGCACATGTGGCAGTCCGCGGCCAGCTTCGCCGCCCGGGCCCACCGCCACCAGCTCCGCAAGGACCGCAAGACGCCGTACGTCGCGCACGTGTACCGCGTCGCGATGACGATCCGCGACGTCTTCGGGTGCGACGACGACGCGACCCTCGCCGCCGCCCTCCTGCACGACACGATCGAGGACACGCCGACCGACTTCGACGACATCGACAAGCGGTTCGGGCGGGAGGTGGCCGAGCTGGTCGCGGCCCTGACCAAGGACATGCGCCTCGTCGAGCCGGAGCGCGAGCGGGCCTACGACGAGCAGCTCGAGCGGGCGAGCTGGAAGGCCAAGCTCATCAAGCTCGCCGACACCTACGACAACCTCTCGGACCGCCTCGACGCGGGCCGCGAGGGCCCCAGCCTCCGCAAGATGAGGCAGCGCTGCGACCGCTCCATCGCCATCGCCCGCACCGAGCCGGGCAACGAGCTGATCGAACGCGCGATCGGGCACGTCCAAGACCTGCTCGAGCGCAGCACGACGGTCAGCAACTGAGGATCGGTCTCGGTTCGCGGGTCTACTCGGCCTGCCCGAGGCGGCGGTTCAGGTCGTCGACGGCCTGCTCCACCTTGTCCAGCCGGCGCTTGAGGGTCATCGCCTCGCCCGTGTCCCCGGCGGCCCTTGCCCGCTCCCACTGGGCCTCGACGATCTCTCGCCTGCGGATCATCTCGCCCCGTTGGGTCAGCCAGGCGCTGGCCGACCCGCCTCCGGCCGAGGCGAGTCTGGGGTCCGTGTTCGTGGGCGCCGCGTTCACGACCCCGCCGACGACGGACTCGCGGGCCGTGTCCCGCCGCCGGACCGAGCCGGCGCCCGGGGGCATCGACTCGGGCGGCTCGTCGCCCAGCTCCGCGCGGGTCCAGTCCTCGAGTGAGACGCTTGAGCCGAGCGCCGCGGTGCGGCCGCGCGCCGGCGCCTCGTCACGCTCCGCACGCGCCCGGTACGCCGCCCGGAGCGTCCTGGGGTTCGGGGACGGCTGGCGGAGGTTCGCGTAGCTGCCGAGCGGGACGTCGAGGTCGATCATCTCCTCGCCGCGCTCCACCCGGGCGGTCATGACGTCCCCCGGGTCGTGCGACAGGATCTGCACGCCCAGCTGTCGGGAGTTCTCGAGTTCGACCCCGTCCGCCTCGACGAACCGATCGCCGGCGCGGATCACCGTGCTGGCCGGGAAGCCGTCCTCGACGCGCTCGATCAGCACCTGGTTGGGGACCGCCCCGTTGAACGCGACGCCCATGCCGGCCCGGGGGCTGGAGCCGAAACGGATCATCGCGATCCGGCGGACGCGGACGTGCTGCTCGGGGCTCAGCACCCCCGAGGCGAGCAGCGCGTGCAGCTCGCCGAGCGTGCCCCACCCTGTCTCGACGAGCCGCTGCTCGGCCTGCTGGCGGACCTCGTAGATCGGGTCGTCCAGCGGAGCGATCGCGCGCAGCGACTCGCGGGGCGGCTGTGCCCGCTCGCCCTGGGCCAGCGCGGGGCCGCCCAGGACAACGGCCAGGGAGGCCGCCAGGACGGGGTATGTCAGCCTGCGGCGGAGCATCGGTCCCGGATTATCGCCCTCGCCCGCCCGCGACTCCAGGGCGAAATCGGCAAGGGGCCGGGCCGACCGACGAGCCCGCCCTACGAGCCCGCCCGGCGGGCCAGGTCGGCCCGAAGCTGGTCGGCGTGCGTCCCGAGCCAGGAGGCCTTGCGGGCGATGGCCGCCAGGAACACCGCCGCCGGGTGGGGCCCGAACCGACCCGTCGCCGCCACGCTCTGGGCCGCCTCGCGCACCAGCGACTCGATCATCAGGTGGGGCAGGGCGGCCAGCCCGCCCTCGTCCGAGCCCGGCCCGTCGGCGCGGGCGTACCCGCGGAAGACCGAGCCCAGCCGCGCGTGGTCCGGCTCGTCCGTCCAGCGCTCGGGCGCCTCGCCCCCGCCCCGCACCATCGAAAACTGGAGCAGGCCCTGGGCCAGGTCGGTGGGGGAGGGCGCGAGGCGGGCGTTGTCGAAGTCGATCACGCCCGCGAGGCGTCCGTCGTGGAACAGTGTGTTACCGGGGTGCCAGTCGCCGTGGATCACTCGCGTCGGGCGCCGGTCGAAGCCGATCTCCCGGAGCCGCTCGTCGGCGTGGGCGCACAGCTCGCCCAGCGCCGCGACGGGCTCGGCCGCCGACGGCGCAACCGCCTCGACCCGCGCCAGCAGCTGTCGGATCGTGTCGATGGGGGGCGTCCTCTCGGGCTGGGGCGCGAACCGCGAGCTGAAGCCCTCGAGCCCACGGTGCATCGCCGCCAGGGCGGCGCCCGCCTGCTCGCCCTGGGCCGCCGACCCGTCGTAGGGCGTGCCCTCGATGAACTGGAACAGCTCGTAGATGTGCCCGTCGAGCTGGACCATCGAGTTGTTGGCCTCGCGCGTGCCCACCAGCCGCGCGACCGGGTACCCCCGGTCCTCGAGCGCCAGCTGCACGTCGTGCTGGAACGCGACGCGGAACGGGTCGGCGAAGCCGCGCCCCCGCCGCTTGAGCAGCAGCCGCCCGCGCGCGCACTCGATGACGGCCTTCGGGCTCGACGCGTCCCCGGCCCGCAGCTCGCGGACCGACGTGACCTTGCCGAGCTCGTACTGCCCCAGCACGCCCGACAGTTCGGGCGAGGTGAAGGCGCCCGAGTCCGGCGGCGCCTGATCCCCGGCCCCAGGCGGCGGGCTCGTCGGCTGGCTGGGCGTCTGGCTCATGGGCTCCCGGCGCTTCGGGGGCGGTCACTCGACGTTCTGCACCTGCTCCTTGATGCGGTCGATCGAGCCCTTGATCTCGACGATTAGCCGCGCGATCCGCGCGTCCGGGCTCTTGGAGGCGATCGTGTTCGCCTCCCGGAGCATCTCCTGGGCCAGGAAGTCCAGCGTCCTCCCCAGCGGGCGGTCGTCGTCCGAGTCCAGCAGGTCCTCGAAGTGCGACATGTGCTCGCGCAGGCGGGCGATCTCCTCGGCGATGTCCGTCTTCTCGGCGTACACCGCGATCTCGCGCACCAGGTCCGCCGTCTCCGCGTCCGCCTCCGCGTTCTCCAGCAGCAGCTGGATCCGCTCCTGGAGCCGTTTCTCGTAGTCGGCGACCACGCCCGGCGCCAGGCGGTCGATCTCCTCCAGCCTGCCCGCGATCTCGCGCCGGTGCGTCAGCAACTCCTCGGCCAGGGCCATGCCCTCCCGCCGACGCATCGCCAGCAGGTGGTCGATCGCCTTGCCCAGCAGGGGCATGACCGTGGTCCTGGCCGCGGCCAGCCGCTCTTCCTCGCTCGTCGAGGGCTGGAGCACGCCCGGCAGCGTCAGCAGCACGGACAGGTCCGCGCCCTCGCCCCCGCCGACGCCTGCCAGCTGGGCCATGTACTTGTCCAGGGCGGCGCGGTTGATCTCGTGGGCGGCGCTCTCGCCGGTCTCGGCGCACTTGACCGTCAGCGTGATCGTGCCCCGGCCCAGGCGCTTGCGCAGCGCGGCGTCCAGCTCCGGCTCGAGGCCCTGGAGCGTCTCGGGCAGGCGGAGGACCACCTTGCAGTACTTGTTGTTGACGCTGCGGACCTCGACCGAGTAGTGCGCGCCCTCGTGGTCGCCCGAGGCGTCGCCGAAGCCAGTCATGCTGCGGATCATGCGCCGCTCCTGTCACGCCCGGGGCAAACTGCCCGGGAACGCGAGTCTAGCGACGCGACCGGCTCAGGGGTCATCCGTCACGACCGGGGGTGCGGCCTCGCCCTGCTCGCCAGCCTGCTCGCCGGCGCCCTCACCCGTGGGCTCGGCGTCGTCGGCCGGGGCGTCATCGGACGGGGTCTGCTCCGTCGGGACCTGCGCGTCCTCGCCGGCATCGGGCTCGGCTGTGTCGTCGTCGGCCTCGCCGGCGCCGGTGCTCGCCGCGCCGGACTGGCCCGCGTCCCCGCCGGGCGCCTGGATCCCGGGCGTCGTCGCGGCGATCGACTGGGGCCTGGCGGCGAAGTTGAGCCCGACCGCGACGCCCAGGTAGACGACGAACATGATGATGGTCGCCATCGTGAGCGCGTCGCCCGTCTTGGCGCCGAACGCGGTCTGGCCCGCGCCCGCGCCGCCCCCGCCGGCCCCGAACGCCCCGCTCAGCCCGCCGCCCTGGGGGCGCTGGATCAGCACCGTCAGGATCAGCACGATGCAGACGAGCAGGAAGACGGCGGTCAGGACCGAGACGGCCCAGTACGCGATGCCGAGTGTCAGGATCATGCGGTCCCTCTGCGGGGTTCGGGGCTCGGTCCGAGGCGGTCGGAATCGTAGGCCCCGCCCCCCGGAGCCTGAACCGCCCGCCCGGGGCACTCTCTGGGGAATTGGCGGCTCAGGATTCGCTCGCGGCCCGCACGATCGCCCCGAAGTCGTCGGCCTTGAGCGAGGCGCCCCCGATCAGCCCGCCGTCCACGTCCGGCTGGGCGAGCAGCTCGGCCGCGTTGCCGGGCTTCATCGAGCCGCCGTACATGATCCGCATCGCCTCGCCCGCCCCGCCGCCGTGCATCGATGCGACGAGGGCGCGGATCTTGGCCTGGGCATCCTGGGCGTCGTCGGGGGTCGCGGTCTTGCCGGTGCCGATCGCCCACACGGGCTCGTAGGCGATGCTCACGCGGGCGAGCGCATCGGCCGTCAGCTTGCCCAGCGCCGCCCGGACCTGCCGCTCGTTGACCTCGTCGGTCCGCCCCGCCTCGCGCTGCTCGAGCGTCTCGCCGACGCACACGACGACCTCGAGCCCGGCGTCGAGCGCCTTGGCGGTCTTGGCCGCGACGAGCTCGTCGCCCTCGCCGATGACGTGGCGCCGCTCCGAGTGCCCGGTCAGGACGGTTCGCACGCCGCAGTCGAGGAGCATGGACGCGGAGACCTCGCCCGTGAACGCGCCGTTGTCCCGGTCGCTGACGTCCTGGGCGCCAAGCTTCACGCGGGCGCCCGCGGCGTCGAGCGCCTCGCGGACGCCGAGAAGATAGGGAAAGGGCACAAACAGCGCGACCTCGACGCCGTCGAGCGCCGCGGCCTGGTCGCACACGCCGCGGGCGAGCGCGGCCGCGCCGGCGCGGTCGGTGTTCATCTTCCAGTTCCCGCCGACGTATGGCGTGCGTCCGGGCATGGCGATCTCCGGGAAAGGGGGGGCGGAGTATAGAGACGCGGGTTCGTGGCCCGAGAACGGGGCGTCGCGCCGAGGAGCGTGATTCTGGCTTTGGGTTGGGGCGGGGGTGCGGTAGGCTGGCCGGGCTCGCCCAGCCTCGACGACCCGCGCGAGATGGGCGCCGGCGCCGCCAGCCGCACGCCGAGCGCCCCCGAGCCGTCCCCCACACGGGGCGGCGCGGCACAGACCGGGGGAGCGCGGGTCATCAGCCCGGGGCCACGCGCCCCGGGCTTGTTTTTCGTCTGCCGACGGCGCATGCCGGTCTTGTGGATCTGTCTTCGCGGGTGCTAAGGTGCCAGCGCCGACCGTCGCGGCTCGGCGTGCGAAGGAGACGCGTGATCAGCCCGACCAACGCCGAGGCCTGCGACGTGCTCGTCATCGGCGGCGGCCCCGCCGGCGCGACCGTCGCCACGCTCCTCCGCAGGCACAACGCCGACCTGTCCGTCCGCATCGTCGAGAAGGCACGGTTCCCGCGCGAGCACATCGGCGAGTCCCAGCTCCCGGTGATCGGGCCGATCCTCGACGAGATGGGCGTGTGGGACAAAGTGGAGGCCGCGAACTTCCCGATCAAGATCGGCGCCTCGTTCACCTGGGGGCGCGACCGAGACCAGTGGGAGTTCGACTTCTACCCGCCTGAGGACTTCGTCGACGAGCCGCGGCCGGGCCGCTTCGAGGGCCAGCGCCGGTTCACCGCCTTCCAGGTCGAACGCTCGCGGTACGACGAGATCCTGCTGCGCCACGCCGAGGAGTGCGGCGTGGACGTCCGCGAGAACACCCAGGTCCGCTCCATCGGGACCGATGGCGACCGCGTCACGGGCCTCGTGCTCGACTCGGGCCAGACGCTCACGGCCCGGCACTACATCGACGCCTCCGGGCACGCCGGCGTGCTCCGGCGGGCGATGGGCGTCGGCAGCGTCGCCCCCAAGGGCCTCCGCAACGTCGCGTTCTGGGCCTACTACGACAACGCGAAGTGGGCGATCGAGATCGGCGTGGGCGCGACTCGGATCCAGGTCCGCTCGCTGGACTACGGCTGGATGTGGTTCATCCCCCTCGGGCCCTCGCGGGCTTCGGTCGGCCTCGTCTGCCCCGCCGACCACTACAAGGACAGCGACCTCTCGCCGACGCAGCTGCTCGACAAGGCCATCGCCGACGAGCCGCTGGTGACCTCGCTGCTGCGTGACGCGGTGCGCACATCGGGCGCCGAGGCGCTGAGCACCAAGAACTGGTCGCACCTGGCCGACCGCATCGCGGGCGAGAACTGGTGGATCTGCGGCGAGGCCGCGGGCTTCGCCGACCCCATCCTGTCGGCCGGCATGACGCTCGCCCACGAGACCGCCCGCGAGGTCGCGTACTCGATCCTCGAACTCGAGCGGGGCGAGCACGAGGCCGACTGGCTCAAGCGCTGCTACGACGAGAAGGGCCGGCGGAACATCGGCCAGCACATCCGCTTCGCCGAGTACTGGTACGCCGCCAACGGCTGCTTCGCCGACCTGAAGGACCACTGTCAGAAGATCGCGCGCGACGCCGGGCTGCGCCTCTCGCCGGCCCAGTCCTGGCGCTGGCTCGCCCAGGGCGGGTTCTCCAACAACACGCTCGGGTTCGCCGGTGTCGGCTCGTTCGACCTGGCGACGACCAAGCAGCTCATCCGGCGTTTCTCGGGCCGCTCGCTGAGCATGAACATCCTCAAGTACAACAAGTTCCGCCTGAGCCTGGCGGGCGCCGAGGAGGGGAGCGTCGCCGAGTACCGCGACGGGCGCGTCCTGCGCGTTCCCTGCCATCGGCGGGGCGGGCTCGTGCTGCCCGTGACCGGCGCGACCGGGGCGATGTTCCGCGCGCTGCAGCGCGAGTCGGACCTGACGAAGCTCTATTCGATGCTCGAGGCGGCGGGGCGGAACACGCCCGGGGCCCAGGTCTCGGGCGACGCGCACGCGTTCCGGTGCATGCAGAGCCTGGAGGCGATGCTCGCCGAGGGGTGGGTCACCGCCGGCGTCAACAAGAAGCGCCCGATGATGGACATGACCGGGGGCCAGGGGCTCGCGATCCGGTCGGCCGAGGACGCCGACGCCGCCCTCGAGCACGCCAAGGGCACCGTCCGCTACGACGACCCGGACTAGGGCCCGCGGGCCGGGCTCAGGCCCTCGGCCCGGACGCCCGGACCTCGTCGGACAGCTGGAACTTCTGATCGTTCTCGCGGAACATCTGCGCCAGCTTCTTGGCGTGGGCCTTGTACGACTCCTTGTCGCCCCACGTGTTCTCGGGGTGCAGGACGTCGTCGGGCACGCCCGGCACGCTCTTGGGGACCTGGAGCCCGAAGTACGGCTCGGTCTCGAAGCCCGCCTCGGCGAGCGTCCCGTTCAGGATCGCCGTCACCATCGCCCGGGTGTACGCGAGCCCGAACCGGTGGCCCGTGCCGTAGGGCCCGCCCGTCCAGCCGGTGTTGAGGAGCCAGACGTGCGCGCCGTGCTTGTTGATGCGCTCGGCGAGCATCTTGGCGTACTCGCCCGGGCGGCGGGGCATGAAGGGCCCGCCGAAGCACGGGCTGAAGTTGGGCACGGGCTCGGTCACGCCCGCCTCGGTGCCGGCGAGCTTTGACGTGTACCCGTTCACGAAGTAGTACATCGCCTGCTCGGGGGTGAGCCTGGAGACGGGCGGGATGACGCCGAACGCGTCGGCGGTCAGGAAGATCACGTTCTTCGGGTGCGCCCCGACGCTGGGGATCGTCGCGCCCGGGATGTAGTCGACCGGGTAGGTCACGCGGGTGTTCTGGGTGACCGAGGCGTCGGTGAAGTCCACGACGCGGGAGTGCTCGTCCATGATGACGTTCTCGAGGACGGAGCCGAACCGCATCGCGTCCCAGATCTGGGGCTCGCCCTCGCGGGTGAGGTCGATGCACTTGGCGTAGCAGCCGCCCTCGAAGTTGAAGACCCCGTCGGGGCCCCAGCCGTGCTCGTCGTCGCCGATCAGGGACCGCCCGGGGTCGGCCGACAGCGTCGTCTTGCCCGTGCCCGAGAGCCCGAAGAACAGGGCGACGTTGGCCGGGTCGTCCTTCGCAATGTTTGCGGAGCAGTGCATGGGGAACACGCCCTGGTCGGGCATGTCGTAGTTCATCGCGTAGAAGATGCCCTTCTTCATCTCGCCGGCGTACTGCGTGCCGAGGATGACGACCGTCTTCTTCTCCAGGCTCTGGGCGATGAGGATGGGCGAGTCGAGCCCCAGCTCCTTCTGCTCGGCCTCGGTCAGCTTGTGGCAGCCGGCGTTGATGACGGTCCAGTCCTGCTTCCACGACCCGTCGCCCGCGTCCGAGGGGCTGCCGGGCTTGATGAACAGCGTCTCGGCGAACAGCGCGTGCCAGGCCAGCTCGGTGACCACACGCACGCCGAGCCGGTGCTGCGTGTCGGCGCCCGCGAACCCGTCGAAGACGAAGACCTCGTCCAGCCCGTTCACGTACTCGGTCGCGATCCGCAGCGCCGTGTCGAACTGCTCGGGCGTGATCGCCTGGTTGACCTTGCCCCACCAGATGTGCTCGTGGACCGCGTCGGTGTCCTCGAGCCACTTGTCGGTCGGGGAGCGGCCCGTGCGATCGCCGGTCATGACGACCAGGGCGCCGTTCTCGGCGAATCGTCCCTCGCCCCTGGCCAGCGCCCGCTCGATGAGCTCGGGCGTGGAGAGGTTGGTCCGGGCGCGGCCTGCGGAGAGGTCCAGCTTCGCGGCGCTGGCGGTGGGCATGTCCAGGTCTCCTGCGTCGAAAAAAACACCCGCGTCGGCGGGGAGGTCGATCCGTCGGTCTGCCCCGGGGCGATGGCCCGGGGGGCGGCCGTTGACTGTCTATCGGCAACCCCCGTACCGTAGGTCTCACATCGCCCCCCGGGCCCCCCGGATCGGGCGAAAACGGTGGTCATAGCTCAGTTGGTTAGAGCACCTGGTTGTGGTCCAGGAGGTCGCGGGTTCGAATCCCGTTGGCCACCCTTCACGCCCTGAACAGCACGCCCGCCCGCCCCGTCCGGGGCGGGCGTCGTCGCTCCCGGGGCCCGACCTAGGCCCCGAGCCGCCCGACGATGGCCTCGACCTGCGTGGCGTAGCCCCCGCCGAAGAGCCGGGTGTGCACCAGCAGCGGGTACAGGTTGTACAGGTCCCGCCTGGCCTCCCAGAAGCCGTCGGCGATCGGGCGTCGCTCGTGGTACCGATCCCAGAACGCCTGGCCGACCCCTCCCATCAGGTCGATGAACGCCAGCTCGATCTCCGGGTCGGCGAAGCAGACCGCCGGGTCGATCAGGGCCGCGACCGAGCCCGAGCGCCACAGCACGTTGCCCGCCCAGCAGTCGCCGTGGATCAGCGAGGCGCGCCCCGGCCCGTCGATCCACCGGTCCAGCCGCCCGGCCAGGGTCTCCAGGCGAGACATCAGCCCCGCCGAGATCCGCCCGTGCTCGCGGGCCTCGCGCCCCATCGCCAGCAACCGGTGCTCGGCGAAGAATCCGCGCCACGTGTCCGTCCACGCGTTGGGCTGCCGCAGGGGCCCGATGAGTGTGTCGCGCTCGAACCCGAATCGATCTTCGGTCACGCCGTGCAGGTCGGCCAGCAGGTCGGCCAGCCCGCGCTCGCCGGCCGACGACGACCCGCCGTCGTTCTCGACGTGCTCCATGACCAGCAGCGTCGGCTCGTCGTGGTAGACCTCGGGCACGGGCAACTCGGACAGCCGCCGCAGCTCGCGGAGCATGTACCCCTCGACGTCCAGCGTCGCGTCCGGGCCCGAGGCGACCTTCGCGACGACGCGCGATCCGTCGTCGAGATCGATGAGGCGGACATCGCCCACGCACCCGCCGGCCAGCCGCGACGTCCGCGTCACGGCCCTGCCCAGCGCGTCCCCGATCCGCTTCTCGATCGCGGCGCCCACGTCAGACGTCGAGGTTCTTGACCTCGAGCGCGTGGTCCTCGATGAACTTGCGTCGCGGCTCGACCTGCTCGCCCATCAGCACGCTGAACAGCGAGTCCGCCTCGCCCGCCTGCTCCCAGGCGACCTGGAAGAGCGTCCGCCTGGACGGGTCCATCGTGGTCTCCCAGAGCTGCTCGGCGTCCATCTCGCCCAGGCCCTTGAACCGCTTGACCTCCATCCCGCGCCGCCCGATCTCGTGCAGCCGCTCCAGGATCTCGGGCAGGTTGGCCGCCTCCAGCACTCGGACGTCGGCGGGCGCCATGCCCTCGCCCTCGTCGCCCGAATCGTCGTCGGCGGTCTTCCTGGGCGAGGACTTCTTCTCGGTCTCCCACGCGTACTTGGCCGGCATCACCTCGCCCGTGATCGATTCCTCGCGCACCAGCGCGTAGTCCTCGATGTCCAGGCCCAGCTCGCCCAGCTGGGCGAAGATCGGCGCCAGCTCGCGGTTCTCGTGCAGCTCGCGGATCGTCGCCGCGGCGCCCGCGTCCTCCTCCTCGGCCGCCTTCCGCGGGGCGTAGGGGTCCAGCTCGGCGTCCTCGCCCTCCCCCGCCTCGACCTGGTCGGCCAGGCGCCAGCCGCGTTGCTCGACGACGTCCATCGCCTGCCGCTCGTTCCACGCGTACACGTTGGCCGCGCCCGCGCTGATCTTGTGGCTCGGCAGGCGGCCCTTGGACTCGGGGTCATCGGACCGGGCGCCCAGCAGGTCGGTGAACCGGACGCCCCGGCGCTCGGCGATCGTGACGAGCTCTTCCAGCCGCTCGAGCAGCTTGACCGCCCGGCGTGCGTCCTGGCCCTCGATCCGCGAGACCTCGCGGGCCTGGGGGATGCCGCTGGCGTCCTCCTCGATCTCGCGCACGACCAGGGCCGATCCCTCGAGCCCCAGGTCGGTCAGCACCGAGGACATCTCCCGCTCGTTGATCACGTACCGGCTCGTCTTGCCCCGCAGGATCTGGTAGAGGGGCGGCTGGGCGATGTACACGTGCCCGCGCCGGATCAGCTCGGGCATCTGGCGGAAGAAGAACGTCAGCAGCAGCGTCCGGATGTGGCTGCCGTCCACGTCGGCGTCGGTCATGATGATGACCTTGCCGTAGCGGAGCTTGGAGACGTCGAAGTCCGCGCCGATGCCGCAGCGGAGGGCGGCGATCAGCGTCCGGATCTCCTCGAAGCCCAGCACCTTGTCGATCCGGGCCTTCTCGACGTTGAGCAGCTTGCCCCGCAGGGGCAGGATCGCCTGCGTGTCCACCAGGCGCCCCTGTGTGGCGCTGCCGCCCGCCGAGTCACCCTCGACCAGGAACAGCTCCGCCTTGTCCACATCCTTGGTCTTGCAGTCGCGGAGCTTGTGGGGCATCGAGCCGGACTCGAGGGCGGTCTTGCGCCGCGTCAGCTCGCGGGCCTTGCGGGCCGCCTCGCGGGCCTGGGCGGCGACGATGCCCTTCAGGCACAGCCGCTTGGCCTCGGCCGGGTTCTCCTCCAGCCAGTCGCCCAGGGCTTCACTCACGACGCCGGCGACGAATCCCTCGATCTCCGGGTTGAGCAGCTTCTCCTTGGGCTGGTTGTTGAACGTCGGGTCGGGCAGCTTGACCGAGACGATCGCGATCAGCCCCTCGCGCAGGTCCTCGCCCGACGGGGTCGGGTCCTTCTCCTTGATGATGCCCGACTTGCGCGCGTAGCTGTTGAGGGTCCGCGTGAGCGCGACCTTGAAGCCCTGGCCGTGCGTGCCCCCGTCCACGTTGTTGATGTTGTTGGCGAAGGTCAGCAGCAGCTCGTTGTACCCGTCGTGGTACTGCAGCGCGACCTCGCAGACGAGCGACGCGGCCTCGTCCTCCTTGCGCAGGTACACCGTCCCCGACACGGGCGTCTTGCCCTTCATCAGGTGCTGGGCGTACTCGAGCAGCCCGTTCTCGGCCTTGAAGGTCTCGCTCTTGGGCTTGCCGTCGGCGCCCACGCGCTCGTCGGTCAGCTTGATCGTCACGCCCGGGTTCAGGTACGCCAGCTCGCGCAGGCGGGTCGCCAGCGTCGTGTAGCTGAACGTCGTGTCCTCGAAGATCGTCGTGTCCGGGCGGAAGGTGACGCTCGTGCCCGTCTGGCGGGTCGAGTGCTCGGGCACGGGGCCGACCACGTGCAGCTCCTCGCGGACGCGGCCGCGCTCGAAGCTCATCTTGTGCACCTCGCCCTTGCGGTACACCTCGGCCTCCAGGTGCTCGGACAGGGCGTTCACGCACGAGACGCCCACGCCGTGCAGCCCGCCCGAGACCTTGTACGCGCTGCCCTCCTGCCCGAACTTGCCGCCCGCGTGCAGGCGGGTCATGACGACCTCGAGGGCGGGGCGCCCGTTGAGGGCGGGGTCCTCGTGCTTCATGGGCTCGATGGGCACGCCGCGGCCGTCGTCGGTCACCGTGCACGAGCCGTCGGCGGCGATCGAGACGCTGACCACGGTCGCGTGCCCGGCCATCGCCTCGTCGATCGAGTTGTCCACGACCTCGTACACCAGGTGGTGCAGGGCGTTGAGGCCCGTGCCGCCGATGTACATCCCGGGCCGCTTGCGGACGGCCTCGAGCCCCTCGAGGACCTTGATCTGGTCCGAGGAGTAGTCGCCGTCGATGCGCTTGGAGGACCCGTTCCCGTTCGTCTGGCTCATAGGTGTGGGCGCCTGCTGGAGGGGTCGCCGGGGCCCGCCGAGGGCGCCCGTCAGCGGGCCCAAAACAGGGCCCCGCAACGACCCGAGATCATAGGTCGCTCGGCCCCCAAAAACCGGGTTTGAGCCCCCCTCGGGCGGCCTCCTGGGGGCCCCGGAAACGGCCCCCGGCGTACATTCTGCGGGTGAGCGCCGAGCCCACGATTCCAGCCCCCGATCCGGCCGCGCCCGCCGACGCGCCGACTGACTTCCGTCGCGGCGTGTCGATCTCGTCCACCCCTGGCAACGAGTTCCTGTCCGGCGGGGGCGGGGGCGCCATCGTCGGCTTTCTTGGCATCGGGATCATGGGCGCCGTGTACGTGGTCGGGCTCGTCTTCACGCGAACGCTGGGCACGCCGATCGCCGCCGCGGTCATCGCGCCGTTCGTCGCCCTCGCGATCTACGCGCTGATCCAGACTCGCCCGTCGTACTCATCGAAGGCGAAGGAATGGGCGGCGCAGATCGGGTTCGCCAGCGGGACCGATACTCGTTACCGCGTACGGGTGGTCGTCCCCCCGCACCAGTCTGGCAAGCGTCTGCGACGCTGGGCGCTCCGCCTCGCCGAGATCCACGAACCAGGCCCCCCGACAGAATCGGATCTCGAATACGTGCGAGGCGGCTTCGAGCCGGTCGTCGCCCGGGCGTGGTTCGCCGTCCGTCGCACGGGCGCCTACCAACATGCCGTGCTCGTGGCGACGCTGCTCATCGCCGCCGCGATGGTCCTGGGTTGGCGGGCGTTCCTTGGCGCCCCCAATCTCATGCTGATGCCGGGGGGGACGTTCCTGAACATCGCGGCGTTCGCGGCGGCTTTCGGCGCCGGCTCGCTGGTCGCGGAGTGGCTCTGGCCGACGTACGTCCGCGTCGCCCCCGGGCGCTTGGATGTCTTCGTGTACCCGTTCCTTGCGCGGGGGCGGCCGCGCGTCAGGTCGTACCGTCTCGCGGAGCACGGACTCTGCGTGCACTTCGGGCGATTCGCCGCCGCCGTCGAACCGCCGCGGGCGTTCGCGGGCGAGACCGAGCCACCGCTCACGAACGCCAAGACTTGGCCGTACCACCGCGTCCACGCGTCCGGCCGGCGACCGAGCTACCTCAGCCTCGCGCTGACGCCCGGCCGAAGGGAGATCCTCTGTCGCCTCGTCCAAGCGGCGCTCTTCGAGGGCGAGCCCACGCCCCTGCCCGACGACGAGTTGCTGGGCTAGGCCGCGGTCACGGCAC
This sequence comes from Phycisphaerales bacterium, assembly GCA_041987545.1. Taxonomy (GTDB): domain Bacteria; phylum Planctomycetota; class Phycisphaerae; order Phycisphaerales; family UBA1924; genus JAJRXR01. Next base: position 192,398 of record JBHIWH010000001.1, read on the forward strand.
GATCTTCACGACGCTGATGCCCTCTTCGAGCAGCTCGTACATCAGCGCCACGTCGCCCTCGAGCAGGCGGACGCAGCCCATGGACATCTGCTTGCCGATCGACTCGGGCTCGATCGTGCCGTGGATCCCGATGCCCTCGATCGCCGACGAGTCGCCCACGCCCCGCAGCCCGATCCAGAACTCGCCGATCGGGTTCTCGGGGTCGTCGCGGTCGTACTGCTCGCGCCCGTCGCGGGGGTTGACCCACGCCGGGTTCTCCAGCTTCGACTCCTCGCGGACGACGAAGCTTCCCGTCGGCGTCGAGCCCAGCTCGCCCAGGCCCACGGGCCGAGACGTGATGTACACCCAGCGATCCGGCTCGCTCGGCGGGCCGTGGTAGATGTCCGCCCGGTAGTCGCTCTTGTCCACGATCGCGTGGAAGGGCCCGCGCACGAGCTTGATCTTCTGGCCCACGCGGATCCGCTCGGGGCGGCTGATCCGGTTGACGCGCTGGATCAGCTTCCAGTGCACGCCCAGCTCGCGCCGGCGGGCGATCCGTCCCAGCGTGTCCCCGCTCCCGATCTCGTACTCCTCGCTCATCGGGTCGTCGGGGAAGATGCGGGGGCCGAAGACCAGCGTCTCGTTGACCGCCATCAGCTCGGTCCGCAGCGCCTCGTGCCCGGCGGCGCCCATCGACGGGTCCGCCAGCGCCCGGGACATCAGCTCCCTCGCGCCCACCAGGTCGTTGCGGGAGATCATCGCCCGGGCGTCGTCGATCGCGTTGGCGCTCGCGCTCAGGCGCGGGCGGTCCAGCGTGGACGCGGGCCGCTCGGCCATCGGGTCGGTGATCGCGGGACGCGAGCTGGAGGCGTCGGCCAGCGCGGTTGTCGGCTCGGGGAGGGGGCCCATGTCGTCGTGGCCCGCGGGGTCGTCCTGGGCGCCGGCCGACGGCGCGCCCGCGTTGGCGTTCTGCCCGCCCTCGAGCGCCTCGCCGAGCAGGCCCCGACGGCTCGGGGTGTTGGTGCTCGACAGCGACTGGATGCCGGTGCTCAGGGCGCCGTCGCCCCCGTCGGCCGCCTCGTCGCGGGACGCGGCACGCGGGCGTGAGGACGACACGACCTCCTCCGGATTCGACGCGGTCTCGCCCTGGTCCTGGCCGGCGTCGGCGCCGGAGGGCTCGAGCAGGGAGTACCCGCCCCAGACCGCGGCGATCGCCAGGCCCACGACCACGATCGGGATCACCGCCGGCGGGAGATTCCGCGGCCGCTTCACCCGGCTGCTCACACGCATCCCCGCCCCGGACGCACGTCCCTGTGATGGCAAGCCCATGATGTCCCTCCGTGAACGCGTCGGGCGTCGCGGGGCGCCTTCAGGCCTCCGAGCCGTGGCCCCGCTCGATCAGCATAAGCCCCCCGCCCGCGACGAGCCCGTCCAGCCGCACGTCGTGGGTTTCCATGGGGATCTCCTCGACGAGCTGGGCGGAGAACGCCACCCCGATCTTCACCGCCTTGGCCGGCAGCCGGGCCAGCAGGCGGTCGTAGAACCCCGCCCCACGCCCCAATCGCCCGCCTCGGCGGTCGAACGCGACGCCCGGGACCAGCACCAGGCCCACCCGATCCAGGGACATCGGCTCGCACGATCCCAGGGGCTCGCGGACGCCGTGCCGCCGGACCTCGACGTGCTCCATGTCGTGGAGCACCCGGGGCGCCATGGTCTTGGCGTCCCAGTCCATCCGGGGGGCGGCGACCCAGTGCCCCCGGTGGATGCCGTCCATCAGCAGGCCGTCGATCCCCGGTTCGTCCTCGGTCGCCAGGTAGCCCAGGACGGCGGGCGACCTGGCCCACAGGGGCGAGGACTCGAGCTCGGCCAGCCCCGCCGCCAGCTCCCGCTCGGCCTCGGCCCGGTCCATCGACGCCAGGGCGCCGCGCACCCGCTCCCGGATATCGCGCTTCCGATCGCGGGCGCCGGTCACGACCGGCTCTCCCGGCGCCTGCGGGCCCGCATCGCGCGGACCTCGCGCAGGCGCTCGCCCAGCGATCGCTCGGCGCCCACGTCCTTGGGCTCGTAGTAGGTCTTGGGCACGCCCAGGTAGTCCTGGCCCGAGACGCCGCCCTCGGCGTTGTGCGAGTACTCGTACGACTCGCCGCCCGCGTCGCGCATCCGCACGCCGCGCCCGCCCTCGTCGGCCGTGGGCGAGGAGTTCTTGTCGCGCAGGAACATGGGCACGGGCACGACGCGTCCCTCGGCGACGTCCTTGAGCGCGGCGTCGATCGCCAGGTACGCCGCGTTCGACTTGGGCGCCAGCGCCAGGTACGTCGCGAGCTGGCCCAGCGTGATGCGCGCCTCGGGCATCCCGATCCGCTCGACCAGCTCCCAGCCGGAGTTGGCGATCACGATCGCGCGCGGGTCGGCGTTGCCCACGTCCTCGCTGGCCAGGATCGCCAGGCGGCGGGCGATGAAGCGCGGGTCCTCGCCCGCGTCGAGCATGCGTGCGATCCAGTACACCGCCGCATCGGGGTCGTTGCCCCGGACGGACTTGATCATGGCGCTGATGGCGTCGTAGTGCCCGTCGTCGCCGTACGCCGCGACCTTGGCCTGGATGGAGTCCTCGGCGATCTGCCGATCGATCACGACCGGTCGCGCCGGTCCCTCCTGCCCGGGATGCGATCGATCAGCCACTTGATCGGCGTCACGATCGCCCACTCGATCAGGTCCGAGATCCAGTCCATGGTCCCTACTCCCCATCGAGCTGAGGACGGCGACCTCCAGCGCGTTCAACGCCCGGCGCGCATCGCCCTCGCTCTTGACAGCCCACGTCTCCAGAGCTTCTTGGGTAACCGTCAGCGCCAGTTTCCCGTACCCGCGCTCCGCGTCGGCGACGGCATGCCGGACCACCTCGACGATCTCCGCCTCGCTCAGGGTCTCGACGCGGAAGAGTGTCGAGCGCGAGATCAGCGCGCTATTCACGGCGAACAGCGGGTTCTCCGTCGTCGCGCCGATGAGCGTGATCAGCCCCCGCTCCACGTCGCCCAGCAGCACGTCCTGCTGGCTCTTGGTGAAGCGGTGGATCTCGTCGAGGAACAGGATCGTGCGCTTGCCCGTCTCGCCCAGGCGCCGGTCGGCGTCGTCGATGATCTCGCGGATGCGCTTGACCCCGACGCTCGCGGCGTTCTCGCGCACGAACCGGCGCTTCGTGTGGCTCGCGATGACCTCGGCCAGCGTCGTCTTGCCCGTGCCGGGGGGGCCGTGCAGGATCAGGCTCATCACGGCGTCGGCGTCGATCATGCGGCGGAGCAGCTTGCCCTCGCCGAGGATCTGCGCCTGCCCGACCACCTCGCCGAGCGTCCGGGGACGCATGCGGACGGCGAGCGGCTCCACACGCTCCCGCGCCTCGGCCCGCCTGCCAGCCCACAGATCCGACATGCCCGCAGTCTATGGCACGTTCGGGGCATGGCCGGGACACAGAATCTGGGATCAGAACCTGCTTTGGGCGTGCCAAGCACCTTTGTAATTGCTAACATACCCCCAATGCCGTCCTGGGCGCTGCTGATCCTGGGTCTCCTCTCGGTGTCGCTGTGCGCTTGCGCCATCGCGCGGATCGCCCTGGGTGCGGCGGTATGGGCGCCGCACGACGTCTTCCTGCAGGCCGGCGGGCGGGTCTATGCCCGGTTCTTCCACGACCTGCGGGTTTCGGGGCGGGAGCACATCCCGGCCTCGCCCTCCCCGGGGCCGCTGATCGTGGTCGCGAACCACACCGCCGGGGTAGATCCCATTTTGGTGACCGCCTCGGGTCCGTTCGAGATCCGCTGGGTCATGGCCCAGGACATGCGCCTGCCGGCGCTGGCCTGGCTGTGGCGGTGGCAGCGGGTGATCTTCGTGTCGCGCTCGGGCCAGGACCGGCGCGCGGTCCGCGAGGCCCTGGCGCACCTCGAGGGGGGGGGGGCGGGGCATCTTCCCGGAGGGCGGGCTGGAGCGGCCGCCCCGTCAGATCCGTCGCTTCCGCCGGGGCGTGGGCCTGCTGATCCACCGGTCGAGGGCGCCGGTGCTCCCGATGGTGATCGAGGGCACGCCGCAGGTCGACCCGGCGTGGGCGAGCCTGTGGCGGCGCGGGCGGGCGCGGGTGACGGCCCACTCGATCATCGACTACGCGGGTTCGGGCCTGAGCGGCGTCGAGATCGCCGAGGATCTGCGCGAGCGGTACCTGGAGTGGACCGGCTGGCCCGCCAACGACGTGTCGTCCCGCGAGCGTGACGTGACGCGCCCGGCGAGCGCGGGGATCACCGCCGAGCCGATCGACGACGCGCACGAGCACGCCGCGTAAAGCACGTCTTCATTGGGCCCGCGTCAGGGCGCGGCGGCCATCAGGTCCTTGAGCGCCTCGAGCCGCTCCTCGTGGATCGGGCGGTCGGGCTCGAGCTCGCGCAGCGCGACGAGGTGCCGCTCGGCGTCCCCGAGCCGCCCGGTCTTGATCGCAACGCGGGCGGCGAACTCGCGGTACTCGGCGTTGTAGGGCGAGATGCGCGTCGCCCGCTCCGCCTTGGCCGACGCCGGCTCCCAGTCGCCCGACCAGACGTACAGGCGCGACAGCTCGATCGCGTACGCGCCCGAGCGCTGCTCGCGGGCGTCGAGGAACTCCAGGTGCGGGATCGCCCGGGCCCGGACCGCGTCGGACTCGGCGACGAGGAAGTGCCGCGCCAGCTGCTTGTGGGGGGACTCGGCCACCGGCCGCGCCGCCGCGTACGCCTCCAGCGCCGCGACCGACTCGGCGTCCAGCACGCCCCCGCCCGCGTCCACCAGCCGCTCGGCCCGCAGGCCCAGCAGCTCCGGGTGCTCCGGGTGCTCGGCCAGCCAACGGTCCACGAACGCCTCGTCTGGCTGGACGAGCGCCGGGTCCTCGGCGTCGGCCCGCTCCTGGTCGAGCATCTCGGGGATGGTGGGCACGCCCTCGGGCAGGCGCATGCCGTGCTCGATCAGGTCCTCGGCCGCCCACGACTCGAACCGCGCGAGCAGTTCGACGGGCGTGATCCCGAGCACCGTCTCGAACGCCGACGCCTCGGGCTCGCCGACGGCGTACCGGTCCATGAGCTTCAAGGGCGCGTCCGCGCCCCAGGTCTCGGCGATGAACTGGTACATCCAGTGCCCCTGGGCGTACGCCTGCTGGCGGTCGGTGGGCAGCTCCGGGCGGACGAAGGCGATGTTGATCTTCTCGAGGTCGAACAGGCGGTCGCCCGCGTGCACCGCGGCGAGCAGGCGCCATGTCTGCTCGTCGCGCGGGGCGTTCTCTAGATACACCGCCGCGGCCTCGGTGAACCAGTGGGGGATCCGGTTGCGGGTGCGCGACAGCGTGACCGTGTGCGTGTACTCGTGCTGGATGACGCGGGGCCAGTCGTAGGGACCCATGGACTGGCCCCGCCCGTCGCGCGGCGCCTCCATCGCGATCACCGGGCCCGTCGCCGCGGCCATCGTGTGCACCTGGGGCATGCCCGTGATCCGGACGCTGAACCACGCGTGGTCGGGCATCAGCTCGATGAGCGTCTTCTGGTCCGGCTCGTGCCTGATCGAGCGCGGGCCGTCGCCGGCGACGCGCTCGTGGACCGTCTCGAGCACGGGCAGCATCTCGCGGGCCAGCACGCCGTCAACGCCCGGGCGGAACCGGACGACGAAGTGCTCGCTCTCGATCGTCTCGAAGGCGGCCAGGTCGTTGACGAGCTTGAGGGAGTTGGACGCCCGCACGTTGAACGGGTCCAGCTCGATCGCCCGGCCCAGCCAGCGTCGGGCCCGCTCGTCGCGCCCGGACTGGACCTCCAGCAGGCCCAGCTCGATGATCGGCGCCGACCAGTTGGGAAGGCGCTCGATCGCCCGCTGCAGGTACTCGGGCGCCGCGTCGTACTGGCGGGCCTCGGCCAGAGCGGCGCCGACCTCGGCCAGGGCCTCGGGCGTGCCGGGGCTCAGCTGCTCGTACCGCTCGATCGCCCGCTCCATGGAGTTGTAGCGGAACGCGACCGCCGCGCACGCGGCCTGCAGCGCCAGCGCCTCACGCTGGGCCGGCAGCGCCGCGAGCGTCGGGTCCAGCGCCCGCTCGGCGCCCTCGGGGTCGCGCTGCCGCAGCCTCGCCCGCGCCCGGACGAGGCCGGCCATGGGGCTGAACGCGTCGTCCCAGGCGAGCACGCCCTCTGGCCTCGCGAGCCGGTCGAGCTTTGCCGCGATCTGCTGCGCGCCGTCGAAGGCGAAGCCGTCCACCGCGATCTCGCCGAGGATCTGGTACGCGCGGGCCGAGCGCGGGTTGAAGCGGAGGGCCTCGATCGCCGCGGCCCGGGCCTCCTCGTTGTTGTGCTTGTCGCGGAGCAGCTCGGCCTCGACGAGGCGTGCCGACGCGCTCAGTCGGTCCTGCTCGTCGCGCACGCGGGCCAGGATGCGGGCCATCTGGCGGAAGTCGCCCCCGCCCGCGCCCTCCGAGCCTCGGATCTTGGCCCGCAGCATCAGCGCCCGGACCCCCTCGGCCACGTCGTCGGCGTCGTCGATCCGCATCCGCAGCATCCGGTCCACGACGGGCTCGATCGCCGCGTCCGCCTCGTCGTACCGCCCGAGCATCGCCAGCGACTCGGCCCGCACGCGGATCGCCCGGACCGTGGACCCGCCCTCGAGCGCCGCGATCGCTTCGGCCGGCTCGCCCCGGAGCAGCAGCGCCTCGGCGCGGTCCTCGGCGTCGGCCTCCGGGTGATCCAGGGCCGGGTGCGCGATCGCGCCAAGCACCAGCGCCGCGTGTGCTCGGCGGGCCGGCGTGTCCAGGTCCTCGTCCGTCCACAGGCCGTGCTTCAGGCGCAGCTCGCGACGCTCATCATCGGTCAGGTACGGCGCCTCCAGCAGGCGCTCGACCGACGGCGCCAGGGGCGGGCCCGGGTCGCGCTCCTGCGGGCGGATCTGCACCGGCTGCGCGCCCAGGGCCGGCGCGGCGAGCGTGAGAAGCAGGATCGCAACCGCAGACCGGATCAACCCTGGCCTCCCGTGTCGTCTCGGTAGATCACGTCCCACCCCTCGCCCTCGGGCGGCTGGTCCAGGATGAACTGCCCCTCGGCCGCCTCGTCGTTGGTCCGCACCTGGAAGAACTCGAGCAGCTTCACGTCCGCCAGCTCGCCCTCGATCGGCTCGACGCTCATGCCCAGGACGGGCAGCAGCGTCGCCGGGTCGTACCACATGCGGAGCTTCTCGAACGTCCGCCCGTCGTCGTCGGCAAGGTCCACGCCCTCGAGCGGCGTGAGCACGAGCTGGGCCCAGTTTCCTTGGTCCGCCCGGTCGCCCAGTGCCGTGAGTTCCGCCTCGTCCAGCCCCTCGCGGGGCGGAGCGACCCGCGCGTCGAACCGCTCCAGGATGACGTCCTTCCGCTGCCCGATCGGCATCGGGAAGGGGCCCTGCTCCAGGTCGAACGGGTCGATGGTCGCGTCGTCTCCCACGACCCGCCGGTGCATCATCAGCTTCTCGTCGGGGTAGACCTCGGTGAACCACTGCCCGTCGAAGACGAACGTCTGGGGCACGTCGCGGACCTCGCCGCCCATCCGCAGTGTTCGGAACTCGATCTCGAACATCTTGCGGGGGCGGAGCTGGAACCGGAGCGAGCCCTCGCGCTGTTGCGCGTCGCCCGCGATCGCGAAGATCTTCGTGTACCGCACGCCGGCCGAGAGGCGGTCGATCGAAGCGTCGGCGGCCTCGAGCGCGTCGAGCAGCTCGTCGGCGGTCTCGAAGGCGCGGGCCTTGCCCGCGTCGGCGGGCGCCGGGGCGTCGTCGCCCTGGGCGATCGCCGTGCCGCCGAACGTGCAGGCCAGGGCGCAGCCCATGAGGCGGGCCAGCGCAGCGGCTCTGATCGCGGTTGTACGCATCGTTCCCTCCTTGGCCCGCGGGCTGCTCCCACGGTCTATCGGCTCGGCGCGTCCCGTGTTGCGAGCCGCGGCGTCCGTGGTACGAACCCGGACGCCGCCCGGATCATTCGCGGCGGGCGGGTCAGGCCCCCTCGAGGGCGTCCAGGAAGTCCTGCAGGACGGCGGCTGCCGCGATCGCGTCCCGCCTCGCCTTCTTCTGGCCCCGGGTGAGCCCGGTCCTGGCCATCCGCTCGTCTGCCGCCACGCTCGACCGGCGCTCGTCGTGCAGGTGGACCGCCCGCCCGGTCCGCTCGCTGACGCGGGCGGCGAAAGCCCGGACGAGCTTCGCCCTGGGCCCCTCGGTGCCGTCCATGTTCAGGGGCAGGCCCACGACCAGCCCGCCGCGGGCCGGGTCCTCGCCCAGGTGCTCGCGGCAGGCGGCGTCGATCGCGTCCAGGAGGGCGGCGCCGTCCGCCCGGTCGATGGGGAGGTCCAGCATGCCCACGGGCCCGGCGATCCGGGTGACCGAGTCGCCCACCGCCAGGCCGGTCCGCTTGTCGCCCAGGTCGATCGCGAGGTACCGCACGCCGTCATTGTTGGGCGGGCTACTTGAGCCCGTCCGGCAGCTCCCCGTGCAGCGTCTTCAGGTCCTGGGCCCGGTCGGCGGGCATCACCAGCGTCGCGTCGGGCGTGTGGACGACGATGAGGTTGTCGCAGCCGAGCAGGGCCAGCGTGTGCCCGGGCGCCGAGGAGACGGCGACCGTGCCCGAGCAGTCGGTCATGACGGCCTTGGTCCCGGGCGCGACGCGGTTGCCGCGGGCGTCGGCGTCCAGGGTCTGCCCGTAGCTGGGCCAGGAGCCGACGTCCAGCCAGCTCACGTCCATGCGGACGCCGCAGATGCTGACCGAGTCGTCGGTGCTGGCCGGCTCCATCACGCCGTAGTCCACGCTCTTCTTGGGCAGCGTCGGGTAGACGCGCTCGACGACCGACTGTTGCTCGCCCGTGCCCCAGGCGGCCTGGATCTCGCGGAGGCCCGCCGCGTTCTTGGGCATGAACTTCTCGAGCAGCGTCATGAACGTCCCGGCGTGGAAGACGAACATGCCAGAGTTCCAGTGGAAGCTGCCCGCGGCCAGGTACTTCTCCGCGACCGCCAGCTCGGGCTTCTCGACGAACTGGGCGACCCTGAACGCCAGCTCGCCCGCGCCGACCACGGGCCCCGCCTCCTCGACGTAGCCGTAGCCCGTCGCGGGAAACGTCGGCTTGATCCCGAACGTGACCAGGCGCGTCGGGTCGGACTCAGCGAGCCTGAAGCCCTCGTCCATCGCCGTCGCGAAGACGTCCTGGGGCGTGATGATGTGGTCGGCGGTCAGGACGGCGAAGACGGCGTCGGGGTCGGCCTTCTCCAAAACGGCCGCGGCGAAGGCGACGGCGTTGACCGTGTCGCGGGCCGCGGGCTCGCCCAGGATCCGCTCGTCGGTGAACGCGGGCAGGCGGTCGCGGATCTGGGCCCGGAACCGCTCGCCGGTGCAGATGAAGCGTCGCTCGGGGGGCACGAGCCCGTCGAGCCGCTCGGCCGCGACGTCCAGCAGCGTCACCGGACGCTCGCCGGACTTCCTGTAGATGAAGGGAGTCAGCTGCTTGGGCGTGCCCGCGCGGCTCATGGGCCACAGCCTCGTCCCCGCCCCGCCGGCCATGATCATCGCGTACCGCATGCGCCGAGGATAGCGGTCGCGGGCGCGACGCGCCGGGCCGGCGCACGCCCTACATGCAGGAGCCGTACTCGGTCAGGAACGCGATCACGTCGGAGAAGTCCCACTGACCGAACGGCATGGCCAGGTCCGCGACGCCCTCCATGTTCCCGAACGCGAGGAGGAACGCGACGACGTCGTCGAAGTTGAGCTCCCCGAACGGCTCGGCGAGGTCCGCCTGGCAGTTCTCGCAGAGCTGGCCCGAACAGAGTGAGACCTCGCCGAGCGACATCGCCCGCGCGGAGCCGTCGGGCCAGGGCTCGAAGTCGAACAGCAAGACGGGCTGGTTCACGACCGAGGCGGCGGCCCGCAGCGCGGTGTTCTCAAAGATGATGGTGCCGAACCTCGAGCCGCCGCAGTGCGCGAATCCGAGGAAGTCGAGGCGCAGCGTGTCGTGGAACGTCGGGCCGACCGGGTCGTTGCGCCCCCAGCCCGCGTAGATCCAGTTGCAGGCCGCGTCGATCGGGGGCGCGACCGCCTCGGAGCCGCCGTGGGGCCCGTCCTCATAGAACCACCTCGGGTACACGCCGAGGAGCGAACCGCCGCCGGGGTTCCCGACGTTGTCGGTCGCGCCCGCGACCGCCGCGATCCACCCCGCGTCGTCCTGGGACCTCAGCCAACCGGCGCACCGGGCCTCGTAGTACTGCTCGCTCTGCGACACGCGCACGCCGGCCATCGCCGCCTGGAAGCCCACCGTCGTGTCGGTCCGGACGATCTCGCCGGTGTTCAGACGGACCCAGGCCAGGCGCGTGCGGACGGTGCCGTACAGGAGCGGGACGTCCGCCTCGCGGATGCCCGAGGCGAGCATCCCGAGCAGGCCGTCCGGGGTGACATCGACGCCGCACCCGACCTCGATCGGGTCGTCGTGGTCGTCGATGTACGAGTTGGCCCACACCTGATTGCCGAGGTCGTCCATGCGGACGAGCACGCTGCGTGACTCGGGGCTCTGTGCGTCGATGCGCAGGGCCGAGGCGCCCGAGACGAGGAAGTCGCCGTTGTCGAGCTCCTTGACGTCCGTGTAGAAGAGGGCCGGGTTGTTTGGGTCGTCCAACCGGTGGTGACGAAGGAAGGCGACCGACCCCTCCGGGAACGGCCCGCCCGGCCCTACGAGCCTGAGCACGAACGCCTCCTCCTCGCACGGGACACTTCCGACGACGACGTACCCGCCGCCCGCGCGCGTCCTCACCGCCGGCCCGAACGGCTCGCCCCTGACGGGATCGACGAGGTCGGCGTCGACGCAGATCTCGTAGCGGTGGGCCCACACGACGCCGCCGCCGGCGTCGAGGCGGATCACGCCGATGTTCTGGTCATTGTCCGGGTGGAGGGTGACGCAGGCGACGATGTACCCGCCCCCCGGGGCGTTGTCGACCGAGGTCGCCCACTGGTCCTGCTCGTCGCCGTAGTGAACCCACCACTCGACGGCGCCCAGCGCGTCGTGCTTGACGATCAACGCCTGCAGGTCGGACCCGCCGCCGGCGTTGGGCAGGCGGCACTCCCCGGCGGAGACGTACCCGCCGTCGGGCGTGCGCTCGACGTCCCAGAGGCGCTCCTCGTACGCCGAGTCGGTGACGCGGTGGAAGGTCTGTGCGGACGCGGCCGAGCACAGCGCGAGCGTCGCAGCGAGAACCGCCGAGCCGATTCGAGACATCACGTTCCCCCTCTCCAGCGTCGCCGGCGACGGGTCGGCCGCCGACCGGGGCGCGCATGGACCCTGAGCCTACAGGGACCCCCGCCCGGCGATCAACGATCGTCCCCGGTCAGGGACGCCTACGGGCAGCCCTGCTGGAACGACGTCAGGAACGCGAGCACGTCGGAGAAGTCGAACACGCCGAAGGGCTCGGCCAGGTCCGCCTCGGGCGTCCCCGCGTTGAACGCCGTCAGGAACACCAGCACGTCGTCGAAGTTCAGCACGCCGAACGGCTCGGCCAGGTCGGCGGGGCAGTCGCCCACGCAGTCGCCCGGGACGAGCGTGCCCCCGACGTTGGCGTAGCAGATCGGGCTCTGCCCGTTGAAGTCGTCAATGCGGACGCCCGTGCCCGAGCCCCGTGCAACGGCGCCGTACTCGATGCCGTACGGCTCGAAGCCGACCGGGAGAAACTCGATGAACTCGCACTGGATCGCGCCGGGCACGTCGGTGAACAGCCGCACCTCGAACTGCGAGTCGGGGTCGAAGTTGAAGGGGCGGAGGACGAGCACGCCGTCGTCGTCGGCCGCGTCGTCGTCGAAGTCGTGCAGGGACTGGAAGTAGACCCGTTCGCCCATCGCCGGGTCGATCACGGACGCGGCCAGGGGCCGGGGGCCCAGCTCCCGGTGGTGCAGCTCGCGACCCTCGATGTTGTCCCAGGGCCCGAGGCCGACGATCGCGTCCGGCTCCTCGAGCGCCTGCTCGTACCGCATGTCCTTGATCGGCACGCCCCCGACGGGCGAGAACCCGCTGAGCACGTGCAGGCGGCCGGGCTCGACGGAGACCGCGACCAGCTCGTCGTTGGAGTCGCCCGATTCCTCGGCCAGCACCGAGCCCTGGATGATCCCGAGCCTCGGGATGAACTGGATGATCTCCTGCCCGTTCGTGGACTCGTAGAAATACAGCTGCTCGCGCTCCAGGGGGCCCGGCACGCCAACGACCTGGGCGCCGGTCGGGTCGGTGATGTTCAGGCTGGCGAGCAGGTCGTTGTCTCCCCGCCCGATGGCGCGGAGCCAGACGAACTCGCCGGGATCGGTCACCAGGGGGACGACGAACTCGCCATCGACGAAGTCCACCAGCTCGAAGGCGGCGCCCGCGCCCAGCTCGCCGACGGTCCCGGTCGGGCCCGAGGTGATCGTGCCCAGGGGCCCGCCGACGAAGTCGATGGCGGCGCCGACGCTGTCGGGGTTGACGTCGATGAACTCGCCGTCGGCCGTGAAGATGATCCTGGAGGAGACGTCGTCGGCGATGACGACGGCGGGGATGTTGTACCCGCCGCCCGCGTCGGTCAGCCGCGCGTCGCTGTGCTTGGGCACGAACGCGCCGGTCGGGACGCCGTCGGCGTTCGCCGGGGCGGCCCAGATCGCGCCCGAGACGCTATCGACGAACATGACCCCGCCGCCCGACTCGCCGGTGTCCGGGTACCACTGATACAGATGCAGTTCGCCGTCGGCCCGGGGGCCGGTCTTGATCGGGCCCAGGACCTGCCCGACGGGGACGGGGTCGGGCAGCCCGTCGCCGTCGGCGTCGATGTACGTGGTGAGCATCGAGAACAGGCCGTCCTTGTCCTGCATGAGCAGCTGGAAGACCTCGCGTCCGTCGTCGAGGATGTTGGACTCGGAGGCGACCCAGAAGTAGCCCGCGACCGAGTTGATGTCGATGAAGTTCTCGCCCGAGGGGTCGATGAACCGCTTGGTGGTCCCGCCGTTGCGGGTCTCGCCCTTGCGTGAGTTCTGGCGGGCGCCCTTGTAGTAGCTGGTCCAGTTGAAGGGGGCGGTGGTGACGCCAGGGGTGAACAGGTCGTCGATGCGCTTGGTGATGCCCTGCTTGGAGGTCTTGGCGAAGTTGGCCAGGACCCGCACGGTCTGCTGGTTGCCCAGGACGCCGATGCTGATCAGGCAGCGGGTGAGCCAGGGGCACTGGGTCGGCGAGATCGACTGGTTGGGGTTGCCCTGCCCGTCGGTGAGCTGATCGACGAAGGCGCACAGAAACAGCCTGGTCCCGCGGTCGGAGTCGCGCTCCATGTCGCACCGGTAGGCCCGCTTCTGGGCGGCGGTCAGGTTGGCGGGCGGCTGCCGCTGCACGAGGTGGACCATCTCGTTGGTCAGCGCGAGGGTGAGCATCATCTTGGCCTGGAGGCGCTTGCCCGCGTTCTGATTGCCCTGGAGGCAGAGCCGGTCGAGCCAGGTCTTGTTGAGCAGCAGGCCCCGTGGCGCCGGGCGGGGGCCGTTGCCGTCGGGGTCCTTGCCGAAGCGGACCTGGGCGATGTTCTTGTCGCTGGGCAGGCAGGCGGTCGAGGCGAGTCGCTTCTCGATCAGCTGACGCATCAGCTTCACGACGTCCTTCATCTTCATCTGCGGGTTGAGGTACGTCGCGGGCTCGTTGGCGCCCGTGCCGAAGACCTGGGCGACCGTGTCGTCCAGGTTCCCGCCCTTGCGGAGCGACTCCTCGATCGTGTTGATGATCGGCAGCAGCTTCTTCTTCTGATCGTCGGTCAGCCGCTGCGGCTTGGGGCCGGCCAGGGCCGGGGCGCACAGCGCCGACAGGATCACGATCGCGACGAGGATCCGCGTGAGCATGGGTGGGCCTCCGCTCCCGATTCCGCGAGGATACGGGGACGGGCCCGGGCGCCACAACGCCCGCGCGGCCAACGGCCCGGGTCTGGGATGGCCCGGGCCGTGAATCCGTGCTGTGCCCGCGAGTTGCGCGCCTATCGATGCAAGAACTTCACACCCCGGCCGGCCTCGCGACCCCTACGGGCAGCCGTCGCCGAAGAGCGTGATGTACGCCAGGACATCGGAGAAGTTGAGCACGCCGAAGGGCTCGGCCAGGTCCGCGACGGCCTCCATCGCGCCGAAGGCGCTCAAGTACGCGAGCACGTCGGAGAAGTCGAGCACGCCGAAGGGCGGGGCGAGGTCCGCGGGCGAGCACCCGGCCGTCCGGTCCCACCCGATCGCGTCGAACGCGTCAAGGTCCGCCTGCGAGACGTACGTCGGGTACCGCGTCTCGAAGGTCGTGGTCGCCGGCTCCATGACGCCCAGGCGCGGCGCGTCGGGGTCGCCGAAGTTCGTCTCTCGGAAGTGGCTGGCCTGGTAGAACGACGCGTTGGACATCTGCGTCTCGGTCGCGATCAGGTCCATCTGGTGCTGCTCGGCCGCCGTGTCCCCGCCGACGTACAGGGCCCGCGGGAACGCGGTGAACTCCGCGTCGCTCTCGGGGTCGCCCGCGCCGATCTCCGGGAAGCGGTACAGGTCCAGGGGCGTGGACTCGAAGAAGTCGAACTCGATGAAGTTGACGAACCCGAGCGCGTGCCCGACCTCGTGGATGAGGATGTCGACCCCGCTGTAGTCCCCGAACGTCCCGGGCCCGCCGATCCCGTCGGAGGGATCGAAGTCGAGCTCGTCGTTGATGAACATCTCCGCGTCGATCACGCCCTCGACGTCGATGCCCAGAGCGCGGGCGTTGGACACGGTCATGATCATCTCGGTCTCGCTGCTCACCCCGCCCCCGAACTCGCGGCGACCGGGGAACGAGCCGACGGGCAGCAGCGACTGGATCGTGTCGTCGGCGTCCGCGTCGGCCAGCAGCGCCTGGCGGACGTCCTCGTAGTCGGCGTACACGACCATCGGGCCCGTGCCCCCGAACGCGCCGGGGTCGAACGTGACGTTGATCGTCACGGTGACGTCGTCGTCGAGCGTGGCGGCGTAGAAGTCACTGACCGCCTGCAGCGCCGCCTCCGCCGCGGGCGACGTGTCGCCGAAGACGTTCCACACGACGTTCAGCCCCCCGCCCCGCCCGGCCCGCCGCACGACCGACACCCGCTCGCCCGCCGCCTCGCGCTGCGCGATCATCGCCTCCAGGTCGCCCACCCGGACGTCGTGCCCGTCGACGCAGAACGCCCGCCACACCCGCGCCGCGCGGAGCTCGACCCGCTCGCCGGTCGGGAGCGTCGCCCCGACGAGCGACTCTCGGTCGGGCGCGACGCTCGGCGCCAGCTGCGGCACGGGGATCGGGGCGGCAAGCGACGACAGCAGGAGCGGGGCGATGATCGGCATGGGTGCGTCTCCGACGGGGTCCGGTTCGGCGTGTGCGGGCGGGGGCGTCGGAGCCGACGCCGGCGAGACCGCCGCGGCCCTATTCGTCCCGCGCGGGCGGATGTTTCACAGACCTTCCGGCTCCAAGAAGAGTGGCCGCTGGTGGCCATCCCGGAGAACGAAAGAGGGCGCCGACGGTTGGCCGTCGGCGCCCTCGCGAGTGTCCGGGTCGGTCTCAGCGGGCCTCGGCCCGTGCGATCACGGGCAGCCGGCGCCGAACAGGTTCAGGAACTCGACGACGTCGGAGAAGTCCCACTGGCCCATCGGCAGGGCCAGGTCCGCCGCCGCCTCCATCGCGCCGAAGGCGACCAGGAACGCGGACACGTCGGAGAAGTCGAGCTGCCCGAAGGGCTCGGCCAGGTCGGCGCCGTTGCAGGGCGCGGCGCCGGGCAGGATGCGGATGAACGCGTCGCCCAGGCCCGTGCCCCCGCCCGCCTCGCGGAGCGTGACGAAGGCATAGATCGTCCCGTCGGTCGCGAGGATCAGATCCTCGGCGGAGAACGAGGCGATCTCGGCGTTGTCGTCGGCCATCCCATTGCCGTCCAGGTCGACGCCGTCACCCTCGCGGGCCACGATCTGCTGGCCGTTGAGCGACATGACGTTGTTGATCGCCGGGTCCGGGTTGTCGGTGTCGCCGGTGATGATGTAGTCGCCGTTGATGTTGCCGGTCACGCCCGTGAGCACGGCGCCCCAGTTCTCGAAGTCGCCCGCATCGACCGCGCCGCCCGTGAAGGCGATGAGCTTCCCGTTGCGGACGATCCAGTCGGTGTCGTCGGTGTAGTCGCCCCGGGCGTACCAGTCGTTGTTCGGCGCCATCTCGACGGAGAAGACCCCGTCGATCTCGTTGGACGGGCCCTCGGCCAGGATGTCCCCGGCCTTGAGCACGATGGCGCCGTCGACCAGGACCGCGTCCATCGACGTGAACGACGGGTCGATGTCCGCCTCGACGATCCAGTGCGCCCCGTCGGGCGAGACGGAGAACGTGTTGCCCGAGAGCGCCACGAACGAGTCGAGGGTCTCGCCGGTCGTGGCCATCGTGCCCTCCTGGGCCGCGACCGACGAGCCGATGTACAGCGCCGACTCGAAGTTCGAGTCGATGTTGTTGATGCTGTCCGCCCGGACACAGACCGTGCCGTCCGCGAGGCGGGAGACGGAGTTGAGCGAGTTGCCGTAGGTCTCGTCGCCCGTGGCGCCCGTGTCGAACAGGCCCGGCGCCAGGTCGCCCTCGCGGAAGGCGGCGGTCTCGCCCCCGCCGTCGCCGGCGATCGCGATCTCGTCGGTCCCCGACGTCGCCCCGTCGAGGCGGGAGCCGTAGACGTACTGGCCCAGGTCGTTGATCCCGCAATCGGAGTCCAGGAAGTTGTGGCTGGTGCCGTCGCCCAGGCCCGTCAGCTCGGCCTCCTTGGCGACGACCGTCCCGGTCAGCCCGAAGCCCACGACGATCACGTCGTTCTCCGCGTCATCGACGAAGGCCTTGAAGATCCAGTGCTGCCCGTTCGGGCTGCCGTACAGCGAGAGCATCGCTGTGAACTCGATCCCGAGCCCGGGTGCCTGCGCGGTCGGATCACCCGGGATCTCGGAGTAGATGACCAGGGGCGGGGCGCCGCCCGCGAGGGCGGAGCCGGCGGCCAGGGCAAGAACAGCGGGCGTGAGAGCGGTGCGCTTCATGTGGACTCTCCTCTGGGAGTTGTTTCCCCGCCAGAGGCTACCCGCCGGCGCCTCGCCCGTTCAACGCTCCAGCCACGGATCGCGCCGATCTGGTTGCCGTCAGCCCGCCCGCTGGCGGAAGGCGGCCGCCACGATCGCGTCGGCGCCCCCGTCATCCCCCACCTGGGCGATCGCCCGGTCCACCAGACGCTCGGCGACCACGCGCGTCTCGCCCAGCGCGATCAGCGCCGACACCGCCTCCTGCGCCGCCGCGGGAAGCGACGCTCCCGGGCGCAGCTCGACCGACGCGCCGTCCAGCGCCGCCAGCTCGTCCGCGCCCAGCACGCCGTCGATCTTCCCGTGCAGCTCGGCGATGATCGTCTCGGCCAGGCGGGGCCCGATCTCGGGCAGCGTCCGCAGCCGCTTGGAGTCCTTGCCCGCGATCGCCGCGGCGACCCACGCCGGCTCGTTGGCCAGCGCCCGCAGCGCCTTCCGCGCCCCCAAGCCCTTGACCGTCGTCAGCAGCTCGAAGAACGCCCGCTCGCTCGGCGACTCGAACCCGAGCACCCGGGGCACGAAGCTCGTCCCCTGCCCCTGGGCCTCCAGGTGCTCGCGGGTGTGCAGGGTGACCACCTGCCCGACCCGGTCGCCCAGCCGGTCGGTCAGGTACCGGGGCACGAGCACCTCGTAGGTGACCCCCAGCCCCTCGGGCGTGATCTCCACGCCCAGCTCGGTCGCGCCGTCCAGGCGCCCGGTGATCCTCCTGATCATGGGCGTATCAGAGCAGCCCGGGCCCACCCTGACAACTGGCCCCCGGGGCGTGGACGGGCCGATACCACGGGCGATGCCCAGCGAACCCTCCACCCCCCGCTCGATCCTCGTCGGCGCGCCCGATGCGCTCCGCGTCCTCTCGCGCCAGCTCTGGCACCTGCCCGACCGGGTCGAGCCCATCGGGTGCGTGCCCGTAGGCGAGCACGTGCCCGCCGGCGAGGCGATCGGCGCCGCCGGGCCGGTGCTCGGCGCCCTCGATGACCTAGGCGAGATCTGCCGCGACCACCGCGTCGGCCTCGCCATCGTGTGCATCCCCGCCGCCCTGCACGAGCAGATCCGCTGGGTCCGGGGCGAGCTGAGGCGGGTCGGCGTCGCCGAGCGCTTCGTCCCGCCCATGGTCGAGCTGCTCAGCCACGCCCCCTCGCCCCTGCCCTCGGGCGGCGTCGGGGGGCGGATCGACTACGCCGCCCTGCTCGGGCGCCAGCCCCACGTGATCGACGCCGACCGCGTCGGGCGCCTGATCACCGGCCGCCGCGTCCTGATCACGGGCGCCGGCGGCTCGATCGGCTCGGAGCTTGCCCGGATCGCCGCCGGCCTCGGGCCCGAGCGGCTGATCCTGATGGAGCGCTCGGAGAACGCGCTGTTCGAGATCGACCGCCAGCTGGCCGCCCGCTTCCCGCGCGTGCCGCGGGCCGCTCTGCTGCACGACGTGGTCGAGGCCGAAGCGACCTTGGCGTTGGTACGCGAGCACGCGCCCAGCGCCGTCTTCCACGCCGCCGCCCACAAGCACGTGCCCCTGATGGAGGACCACCCGTCGCACGCGCTGACGAACAACGTCTTCGGCGCCGCCTCGATCGCCGAGGCCTCCATCGACGCGGGCGCCGACGTGTTCGTCCTCATCTCGACCGACAAGGCCGTCCACCCCAGCTCGGTCATGGGCGCAACCAAGCGCATCAGCGAGCGGTACGTTCAGGGCGTCGCGCAGCGGGATGGCGTGGGCGCCGCGTTCGCCGTCGTCCGCTTCGGCAACGTGCTCGGCTCGGCCGGCAGCGTGCTGCCCATCTGGTCGGCCCAGCTCAACGAGGGCGAGCCGATCAGCGTCACCGACGAGCGGATGACGCGGTACTTCATGACCATCCCCGAGGCCGCCGCCCTGGTCACCCAGGCCGGCGCGATGACGCGCCAGGGCGAGCCCGCACGCGTGTTTGTTCTCGACATGGGCGAGCCGGTCCGCATCATCGACCTGGCCAGGCGGTTCGTCGAGGCCCACGGCATGACGCCCCTGGTCCGCCGCTCCGGCCCCGCCGACGCCCACGCGCTGCACGCCCCCGACGGGCGCACAGGCGAGATCGTCATCACCGGCGCCCGGCCCGGCGAGAAGCTCGAGGAGCGCCTCGCCTACGCCGACGAGCGTCTCGCCCCCAGCGACCACCCGGGCATCCGCGTGCTCGAGGACGACGAGGCGATCACCCCCGAGGGCGCCGCCGCCATGCTCGCCGAGCTGGACCGGGCCCGGGCCGACGGCTCGCGGGACCGGGTGCTGTCGGCGATCGCGGCCCTGATCCCGGGCATCGCCGCCGAGCGGATCGCCGCCTAGGGCGGCCGATTCCCGGGTCCGCGAATACCGCGACCCAGGCCCGGGTTGAGCCCCGAGGCGGTCCACAATCGCCTCCCGGCTTGATCCGCGCTCAGATTCCGAGAGAATTGCCCCTCCGGCCGCGGGGCGGCCTCCCCGGTCGGCGATCGAGCGCGGCTCCGCGTCCTCCGTCCACATGCAAGACACCAACAAGCAACGCGTGCTCGTCGAGACCATGACCCGCCGGGACGAGGCCGAGGCCCTCCTCCGCGCCCTCCTCGACGCCAAGGCGACCAGCGAGCGCAACCTCGCCTCCATCCGCCAGTCGGACTTCATGAAGTCCGTCACCGGGCGCAGCTCCATGGACAACGCCATCGCCAGCACGCAGCGGCTCATCGAGTCGTTCAACCGCGTCATCACGGACCTGCGGGCGAACCTGTCCGACGAGGACCTCGAGCTGCTGGGCGAGCTCGAGGAGCCGGCGCCTCCCCTCCAGTAGACGGTCCCTGGTCAATCTGTCGGTTCCGATGGGATCATGAGCCCGCCGCGTAGGCTGGCTCGCATGGCACACGACGTCAGCATCAAGCTCAAGCGTCTGGACGATCGGGCGATCGCGCCGAGTTACCACTCCGACGAGGCCGCCGGCATGGACCTGTCGGCCTGCCTGCCGCGGGGCGACCACGCGGGCGCGTCGGTCGTCATCGCCGCCAGGGGCGGGATCGCCAAGATCCCCCTCGGCTTCGCCGTCGAGATCCCCCGCGGCTTCGAGGGCCAGGTCCGCCCGCGCTCGGGCCTCGCGACCAGGCACGGCGTGACATTGCCCAACTCCCCGGGCACCGTGGACTCCGACTACCGCGGCGAGATGTTCGTCGCGCTGATCAACCTCGGCGCGGAGCCCTACGAGGTCCACCACGCCGACCGCATCGCCCAGCTCGTCATCGCGCCGGTGACGAGGGCCGAGATCGTGGAAGTGGGGGAGCTGGTCGAGACCGCCAGGGGCGCCGGGGGCTTCGGGTCTACGGGGCGCTAGCGCCGAATCATGGCCGGGGACGCACACCAGACGCAGGGGGGGAACATGCCAAAGCAAGAGCCCGAGTGGTCGTTCTCTGACGAGTTCAAGTCCAAGGTCCTGTCGCTGGTCACGGGCGTCGTGATCGGCGCGGGCCTGATCGCGTTCGAGGCCGCCGACGAGCACTTCGACGCCAGGACGTACCGCGACACGGTCCGTCTCGTGTCGGAGGCGGCCGAGCGCGACGATGACACTCGACAGCTGATCGAGCGGGCGATCGCGGCCGCGGGCGAGTCCGATACGCCCGACTCGCTCGACGACCTGTGCGACGGGCTGGCGGACCTGATCGCGGACAAGCTCGCCGACCGGCTCAAGCGGGACCAGATCATCCCCGACCCGTCAGGAGACCTGGCCGAGCCCGATACTGGCGGGTGAGCCGGCGGGGTCCCACGCCCCTCGCGGCCGTTCTCCGAGCCCGTATCGCCCGCGATCTGATCAGAACGCTGGGCCCGGCCGGGTTCTGGGGCCATGTTTCCCCCACCGCCGCACCGTCGCGGCCTGATCGGGGGTCTCCATGAAGTTTGTCGGCGTGCTCGCCCTCCTGCTGTCCGCGTCGCTCTGCCCGGCGCAGAACCTGCTCTACAACGGCGACCTCGAGCTGCCCGGCGGCGGCGGCCCGAACGACATCGACGGCTGGATCCTCACCGAGCCCAGCCTCGACGACATGGCCAACCCGGCCAACTCCGCGGACTTCGCGTCCTTCGCCAACCACACGGTCGGCGGCGAGCGCGGCCTCTGGTTCCGCTCCTTCGAGGGCGGGCTCGGCGGCGACCAGCCGTTCACCGTCGACGCGATCCTCACCCAGGCCGTCGCCGGCAGCGCCGGGCAGGAGTACACCCTCTCGGCCTGGTTCAGGTACGAGACGAACTACTCGGGGCTCGACCCCGCCGTCGGCACCCAGACCATCCTCGCCATCGACTTCCTCGACGCCGGCATGGGCGTGCTGACCAGCATCGAGCTGGACATCGACTCGGTCCAGGTCGGCGACAACGTCTGGCGCCAGTTCTCCGTCATGGGCGTCGCCCCGGGCGGGACCGCGTTCGTCCAGGCCCGCGCGGCGATGTACGACGGCGTGATCTCCCCCGCCAACCCGCAGTCCGCGTTCGTGGACGACTTCTCGCTCGTCCCGAGCCCGGCGACCGCGACGCTGCTGGCCATGGGCGGGCTCGGTCTCGCGCGCCGAGAGCGGATGTAAACGCGCAACGGGTCTTTCCCGTGTTCCACGTGACGTCGGAGCATCGAGTCGCTCGGTCTTGTTTCAAGCCCGCCTGTCTGGCCCAGCTCAACGTCGCACCCGGTCATGGGGGCTAGGGTGATGCAAGTGGGGGAGTTGACCGAGTCGGCAAGTACCGGGGGCAAGCCTGGGTCGGCGAGGCGGTGAGGGCGTCAATCGACGATCGTTGCGGCCGATCCTGCTGATTGAGCAGCGCTTGCGACTCCTCGTGCAACCGCTGCGAGGGCCGGCTCCAGTCGCTTCGATATCGCCCCCCAGTTCTCGGCGGTGACACTTACTTCGTGCTGCTCGTAGCCTTGTATCGCGTGTCTTGTCTGCCGAGCATGCACTGATTCCAAGAACTCAGCTACAGGCTGCCCGCCATCACGCTTCGCTCTGTATGTCAAGATGAAGTTGAGATGCCCTGGGTTCTCGTCATCAAGGCCAATTGCGGCGTACGCCCGGGCAGGTCCAGACGGGTCGTCCGCGTACTCTTTCTTGTAGAACGTGACGCCGCCCTTGTTGGGCGAACCTTCGCCGGTCTGCATGTGCGTTGATACGAACGCTCGCATCTCTTGAAGAAGTTCACCGACATCAAGCTGGGTGGACCGGTCTCCAAGTCCGCGCTCTAGTGATTCTCGGCGCCATGTTTCAGACTGTCGCGACACTGCCTGCCGAGCCTCGGCGAGTTCCTCGACCTGGCGGGCCAACACCGTCTTGCCTTCGATCTCAAACGCTTGGAACGTGATCACGTCAATATCGACACCGGTGTCTGCAAGGAACTGAACCATTCGGCGTGCGCGAGCATCGATCCCAAGGCCAACGAGAACCATTCTGGGCGATTCGTCCAGCTTCTCGCCTTCGTCAGAGAACCGGTCGGAGTACCACGCATCGAAGTCTTGGATAGAGGAGACGCCGTCTCGCCCTGATCGCTCCGAGATGTGCTGGGAGAGAAGCGGTCGACTCATCTGCGAGATGTCCGACGCATAGTCGATCACTTGCGCGACCGCGTCTCTTGCCAAGACTCCGCGCTTGAGTTCAAAGACAACAAGCCGGCCGGATCGGTCCGCCCCTAACAGGTCCAGCGGGCCGTTCGCAGTTGGTAGTTGGCGGGCGAGCAGGGTGAGCCCCGGCTCTAGTAGCTGGGGCGAATCTACCAGTAGGTCTTCGAGCATTCGCTCCGAGTCCGCTGAAGCGAGCGATTCCACATCAACCGCGGTTGGGGGGTGATTGTGACCATCGCTGATGACCCAGAGCTTAACGCGCTGCATCGCCGAGCCTCAGAGCTTCAGGTCGCCCAGCCCCAGGCCTAGGCCGCCGGCCTCGCCCAGGCCGCCGCCCTTCTTCTTGCCCTGCTCCTTCTCGCGGGCCTGCGCCTGCTCGCGCATGCGGCGCATCTGGGGCGTCTCCTTGAGGATCTCCTCGGGGGACCGGTCGTCGCGCTCGCCGCGGCCGCCCCGGCCCCGGCCGCCCCCGCCCCGCGGCGCCTCGGGCCGGTCCTTGAGCGCCTTGATGCTCAGCGAGACCTTGCGGCTCTCCGGGTCCACCTTGAGCACCTTGACCTGGACCACCTCGTTGGCCTGGACGACGTCGTCGACCTTCGCGACCCGCTTCCAGTCCAGCTCCGAGATGTGCACGAGCCCCTCGATCCCGGGCGCGACCTCGACGAAGGCCCCGAACTCCAGGATCTTGGTCACCTTGCCGGTCAGCTCCGCCCCCTCGACGACCTCGCTGGCCGCCGCCTCGAACGGGTCCGCCTGCAGCTGCTTCACGCCCAGGCTGATCCGGTTCGAGTCCCAGTCCAGCTTCAGGATCTGGACCCTGACCTTCTGGCCCTCGGACACGTGCCGGGCGATGTTCTTGGCGCCGTGGTTGATCCGGTCGTGCGACAGGTCGGAGATGTGCACGAGGCCGTCCACCCCGCCCAGGTCCACGAACGCGCCGAAGTCCATGATCTTGCGGACCACGCCCTCGACCGTGTCGCCCTCCTTGAGCGCGTCGCGGAGCTTCTCGGCGGCCTTGGACCGCTCCTCGGCCAAGACCTCCCGGCGCGACAGGACGATGTCGCCCTTGCCCCGCCGATCGACCTTCTGCACCTGGCACGTCAGCTTCTCGCCCACGTACACGCTCAGGTCGGGCACGCGATCGACGTCCACCTGGCTCGCGGGCATGAACGCCCGGTGCCCGGCGACCTCCATCTCCAGCCCGCCCTTGTTCGTCCCCGTGCACCGGGCCTCGACGACCTGCCCGGGCTCGAGCATCTCCCAGTCCGCCTTCTGGACGGCGCCGGGCAGCACGCACACGAAGATGGACTCGTTGGGCTCGTACTTCTGGACGACCACCTCGAGCTGCTGGCCGACCGTCGGCTTCTCGTCGGCGTCCTTCCACTGCGTCAGCTCGACGACGCCCAGCTCCTTGGGCCCGAACTCGACGAACACGTCCGTCGAGCCAACCGACACCACGGTCCCCGTCCGGTGCTCGCGCCCGCCCTCGACGACCCGCGGGCCGCGGATGCCCGGCTTGCGGGCCGGCGCCTGCGACGGCGCGGCCTCGGCGGCGCCCGCCTTCTCCAGGTCCGCCATCGCGGCCTCGATCTCCGCGTCCATCTCCGCCGTCAGCGTCGTCTTCGCGTGACGCGCGTCGGACGCCGAGGGCGCGCCCCCGCCGGAGTCGCCTCCGTCGGGCTTGCTCGCGTCGCTCGCGCCTTCGCGCACGGCAGGGGTCTGGGCGGACTGGTTCGTCGCCTGGTCGTTCTCGTCGGGCATATCGGTTGTTCGCACGCTCGTGATGGGTGGGCCGACACGCTCCGCGTCGGCGGTCAACTCGGGGCATGGAATCGGCGGGCGCCCGCCCGCCTGCCCCGCGCGTCAGTGTACCGGTGGGCTCGTGTGCCGCCAGCGGTTCTCCGGATACACGCCGGCTCAGCCGCGGCGTGACCGTTCCAGAACGATCCTCAACGCTTGGTCGCCGGCGTGCCCACGCCCGCGCCCACGTGGATACTCGCCTTCGGCGCCCCCTCGGCGCCCCCCATGAAACCGCGGATCTCCGCCACGATCCGCTCGGCCGTCCGCACGTTCGCCATCCCCGCCGACGCGTCGATCTCGGGCCTCCGCCCGCCCCGCACCGCGTCCAGGAACTCGGAGATCTCCATCACGATCGGCTCGGCGTTGTCGATCACCAGGGGCTCGAGGTTCACCAGGTCCTGCCAGTTCAGGTCCGTCAGATCCTTGCCCGCCCGCAGTTGGTCGCGGACCTCCCGCATCTGCAGCTCGTTGGCCGTCCGCTTGATGATCAGGCCCTGCTTGGCCGCGTAGTCGATCTTGATGTACCCGTTCTCGCCCGTGATCCGCGCGACGCGCTCGGTCTTCATCGCCAGGCGGCTGGCGGTGATGTTCGCCACGCACGTGCCCTCGGGCAGGCGGAACGTCAGCCGCGCGTTGCACAGGTCCTCGTGCTCGGTCACGATCGCTACGCCCGCGGCCTGCACCTCGTCGGGCTCGCGCCCGCCCATCAGCATCAGGACGACATCGAGGTCGTGGATCATCATGTCCATGACCACGCCGATGTCCACCGAACGGAACGTCATCGGCGACACGCGGTGCACCTCGATGAACCGCGGGATGAGCTTGCGCCCGATCTCGCGGCCCTCGGGGTCGTCGTCGCTGGCGGCGGCCTTCCGCATCGCCCGCATCACCGGGTTGAACCGCTCGATGTGGCCGACCATCAGGCACGCGCCCGACTTCTCGGCCATCGCCTGCAGCGCCTCGGACTCCTCGGTCGTCTGCGCGAGCGGCTTCTCGATCAGGCACGCGACGCCCGACTCGAGGAACGGCTCGGCGCACGCCCGGTGCGTCGTCGTCGGCGAGGCGATGCTCACCGCGTCCACGCCCGCCGCCAGCAGCTCACGCTCGCTGGCGAACGCCCTGGTGTTGTGCTTCTCGGCGATGTCGCGGGCGGTCTTCTCGTCGGCGTCCACGACGCCCACCAGCTCCACGCCCTCCATCTCCGCGTACACACGCGCGTGGTGCCGGCCCATCCGCCCGACGCCCACCGCCCCGCACCGCAGCGTCTTCCCGCCCGGCGCGCCGTTTGACTGTGCGTTGCTCATGGACGCTCAGGATAGAACCGCGGATGGCCCGGCGTCGCCCCGTTCTCGGACCTGCTCTCAGGGCCCGGGACGCATCTCGGCCCGGCCGCTCAGCCCGCCGCCTCGGTCATCGCCGCCGCCAGGTCCTGCTTCTTGGTCAGCCCGATGAACTTGCCCGCGACCTCGCCGTTCTTGAAGAGGATCACCGTCGGGATCGCGCTGATCCCGTACTTCATCGAGATCTCGCGGTTGCTGTCCGTGTCCACCTTGCCCACCTTGACCTTGCCGGCGAACTCCCCCGCCAGCTCGTCGATGGTCGGCGCCAGGATGCGGCACGGCTGGCACCACTCGGCCCAGAAGTCCACCAGCACCGGCTGGTCGGCGCCCAGCACCTCGGTCTGGAAGTTGTCGTCCGTGAACTCGCCGACGTGCTCGCTGGCCATGCTGCGGATCTCCTTGGGATCGGTCTCGCCCCACGCCCGTGCGGGCGGGTGCAGGGGCAATGCTAGGGGACCGGCTCCTGCCCCTGTCAACGCGCCGCCGACCCCGGCGATTCCCCCACGCCGCCCGCCAGTATCGCCGCCCACGCTGCGGCAAGGGCCTCGGCGTGCTCCGCCACGTCGTGCACGCGGAACAGCCGCGCCCCCGCCCGCAGGTGGGCTGCGCTCAGCGCCAGCGTCCCCGCGAGCCGCTCGCCCGGCGACGACTCACGACCCAGGCTCGCCCGCCCCACGAAGCTCTTGCGGCTCAGCGCGCTCAGCACCGGGCGCCCGAGCGAGACCAGCTCGCCCGTCCGCTCGATCAGCTCCAGATTCTGCTCGACGCTCTTTCCGAAACCCAGCCCCGGGTCGAGCACGACGCGCGACGCGTCGATGCCCGCGTCGGTCGCCGCCCGCAGCCGCGCCCCGAGGAACGCCCGCACGTCCGCGACGACGTCCGCGTACTCCGGCGCGCGGTGGTACTCGTCCGAGTACGAGTCCTCGGCGGGCGGCGCCAGCCGGTGCATCAGCACGAGGCCGCACCCGCGCTCGGCGCACAGAGCCAGCATCGCGTCGTCCTCGGTCCCGGCCGACACGTCGTTGACCGCGTCGGCGCCCGCGTCTAGCGCCGCCCGAGCGGCGCCGGAGCGTGTCGTGTCCACGCTGATCGGAACATCCAGCCCGGCCGACCGGATCGCCTCGATCGGGGGGACCACCCGCCTGATCTGCTCGCCCTCGCCCACCCGGGCCGCCCCGGGCCTGGTGGACTCGCCGCCGATGTCGAGCATGACCGCGCCCGCGCCGACCGCCTCGGCCGCCGCCCGCGCCGCGTCCTCCGGCGAGCCGAGCTTCCCGCCGTCGGCGAAGCTGTCGGGCGTGACGTTCAGGATCGCGACGATCCGCGGGCGATCGAGCCGGATCGACCGCCCGCGCCCCAGGTCCCACGTGATGATCCCGCCCTGTCCGTCCAACGAAAAACCCCCGGGGGCCGAGCCCCGGGGGTGAGCGTATTCGTCAACGGGACGCGGGTGTGCGGGGCTACTCGTCCTCCCAGCCCTCGTCGTCCCAGCCGCCCCCGCCCATGCCGGCGCCGAGCATCGGCCCGACCATCTCGGCGACCGTCGTGATCGCGTCCCGCGGGAGGACAACCCTGGCCCGGAACCCGCCCGCGTCCGTCGTCACGCCGAGGGCCAGGGGGGGCATCGCCCCGATCTGGGGGGCCTCCGGGATCACGCCGGCGAGCATCATGATCGGCAGCGCCGTCTGCGCCACCGAGTCCAGCGCCAGGTACGCCTCGAAGCACCGGCCCTCGGGCAGCAGCCCCGAGGAGCGCGACAGCCACTCGTCGCCCGCGAGGCTCGCCCCGCCGTTGGCGGCCGTCAGCGCCGAGGCCATGAACGACTCGGAGCGGGTGAACGTCTGCACCATCCCGCCGTCGGTCGCCGCGACGTACCCGCTCGGGCCCGAAGACCGGGGCCCGAACAGCGCCTGGTTGATCGTCTGCGGGTCCATCATCGCCATCATCGGGTTGAAGGGCTGCTGCCCGTCGTCCTCGGGCGGCGCGACCTCGCTCGAGACCGAGTACGAGGCGACGCCCACGCCCTCGATCTGCTTCGCGTCCTCCTCGAAGCTGGTGTGGTACGTCATCCCGCCCTCGCTCCGCCCGTCCATCGCGCGCATCGCGTCGCCGATCGCCCCGGCCAGTTCCTGCCCGCGCTCCGAGCGGACGTAGACCGCGGTCCGCGACATCACGCCGGTCTGCATGACCGCCGGGCTCGCGCCGATCACGCCCGCCAGCCCCGTCGCCGCGTCGCCCGCGTCCTCGCCCAGGCCCGCCATCGCGCCGACCATCCGGGTGACCATCCCGAGACCGGGCGCGTCGGCGTCGGCCGACCACGCCAGCCAGTACCCGGTCGCGGGCAGTCGGGAGACCATCTCCGCGCTCCGCCCCTCGTGGGCGAACACGCCGGCCAGCTCCGTGCCCTCGCCGAACTGCGTCGCGATGTCGATCGCCACTCCAGCGTCATCGATCGTCAGCCCGATGACGCCCACACGGGAGTCGGCCAGGAACCGCTCGATCCCCTCGTCGGCCGCGCCCCCGAGCTGGTCCACCGCGTCGCCGAAGCCGAACGCCCCGGCCTGGTCGCGGGCGGCGTCCTGGGCCATGCCCGAGCCCTCGCGGAGCATCATCTCCATCACCTCGGGCGAGGCGATGATGACGACGTCCGCCGTGTCCGCCACGCGCCCGCCGACCTCGCCCAGCCGGTCGATATGCCGCTGCATCACGTCGGCGCCCGGCGTGTACGAGCCCACGAACTCCTGCTCGGGCCCGATCAGGGCGTACCCGCGCCCCAGGTCCCTGGAGAACGCCTGCTCGCCCTGCATCTCGAACGACGCCACGTCCGCGCCCGCGTCCCCGCCGACGACCTCCATCAGCTGGCCGTAGTCGGAGACCGGCGCGACGATCGCGCCCCGCATCACGAAGTTGTCCTCGTCGGGCGGGAAGAGCACGAGCGTCGCCGACCCGTCCCGGTTCAGCCCGGGCGTCATCAGCATCATCTGGGCCAGCTGCGGGCCCATCGCGACCTCGCCCGGCAGGTTCAGCTCCGCCGTCAGCGCCGCGATCGTGTCCGCCAGCGCGCCCACGTCCCGGATCGAGACCAGCAGCGGGGCGTCGGGCAACGCGTGCGAGAGCGACGCGGGTGGCTCGGCCAGCGCCGTCGTTGGCGTCAGCGCCACGACGCCCACCAGGGCCAGGACTCGGCTCGTCGGGCGGGCGGGCAGGATCGTGCGGATCATCCGGATTCCTTTCGTCTCGGCGGGCCCAGCCCGCCCTCCATCGGACCCCGCGGCGCGCACGCACGGCGCTCCTCGCCCGGGGGCTCCCATTGTTACGCCGTCACCCCCCCGGGGTTTCTGACATCACAGACACCACCCGAGGGGGGCGGGCGCCGCCCCCGGGGCGTCATCGCGGCCTGTTTGTCTCGCGGCTGTCGCACCCCGGCGTCTTCCGGGGCGGCTCGCCGCGGATCAGGCGGCGATTCAGGCGGCCGAGCCCGGACGGGCCTCGTCCTCCTCGTCCGCCTCCTCCCACTCGCCGTCCTCGTCTTCCTCGTACTCGTCCTCGAGGATCGGGTTCCCGTCCTCGTCGAGGGGGTTGCCGTCCGCGTCGCACGGGTTCCCGTCCTCGTCGACGTACTCGTACTCGAGCTCGCCGTCGTCCTCTTCGTACTCCTCCTCGACCTCCTCGTCGGACGCCTCGGGGTCGTCGTCCTCTTCTTCTTCCTCGCCGTCCTCGTACTCGTCCTCCGCCTCCGCCTCGTCGTCTTCCTCTTCGTACTCGCCCTCGGGCTCGGCGTCGTCCTCTTCCTCTTCGTCCACGAGCTCGGCGCGCTCCTCCTCGTCCTCCTCGTCGCCCAGGTCCTCGTCGGCGGCGAAGGGCGGCTCCTCGTCGACCGCGGGCTTGGCTTCGATCGCCGCGGCCCCGCCCCCGCCGGGCCCGTCGTCGCCCGACTCGTCCTCGAACAGCGCCTGCTGGTCCGGGTCCACGCCCTCGCCGCCTCCGAGCCGCGCCAGCTCCCGCTCGTGGAACTCCTTCATCGCCTCCCACTCGTCGATCGTGATGAGCACGTCACGCGCGACCGACCCCTTGTGGTCGGAGATGATCCCGGCGATGCCCATCAGGTCGATCAGGCGGCTGGCCCGCGTGTACCCGATCGCCAGGCGACGCTGCAGCAGGCTCACGCTGCCGCGCTTGGTCTCCAGCACGATCTCGACCGCCCGGTCGAACATCGGGTCTTCCTGGGCCGCGGCCAGCGACGCCGACGAGTTGTTCTCGCTCTCGTAGATCCGCTCCTCGTCCGCGTTGCCGCCGCGCATCTGCACCAGTTGCCGCTCGAAGCTCGGCGAGGCGATCTCCTTCAGGAACTTCACGCCCCGGCGGATCTCCTTGTCGTCCACCAGCGTTCCTTGCGCCCGCGTCAGCTTGTGGCTCGACGGCGACAGGTACAGCATGTCGCCCTGGCCCAGCAGCAGCTCCCCGCCCTTCTGGTCCAGCACGATCCGCGAGTCCATGCCCGACGCGACCTTGAAGGCGATCCGGCAGGGCATGTTCGACTTGATCAGGCCCGTCACGACGTTGGCCTGCGGCCGCTGCGTCGCCAGGATCAGGTGGATCCCGACCGCCCGCGCCTTCTGGGCGATGCGGATGATCGACCCCTCGACCTCCTTGTTGGTCATGATGAGGTCGGCCAGCTCGTCGATGATGAAGACCATGTAGGGCAGCTTGCGGGGCGTCCGCGCCGCCTGCTCCTCGGTCTCGACCCCGAGGCGCTCCTTCAGCTCGTCCCACTCCAGGTCGTTGAACGCGGCGATGTCCCGCACGCCCGCCTCGGCCAGCAGCTCGTACCGCTCGTCCATCTTCGTGACGGCCCACTCCAGGATCGCCGCCGCCTTGGACATCTCCGTGACCACCGGGCACATCAGGTGCGGGATGTCCCGGAACTGGCTCATCTCGACCATCTTCGGATCGACGAGCACCAGCTTCAGCTCGTTGGGCTTCTTCGTGTACAGGAACCCCATGATGATCGTGTTCATGCACACGCTCTTGCCCGAGCCGGTCGTGCCGGCGATGAGCATGTGCGGCATCTTGGTCAGGTCCCCGATCAGCGGGTCGCCCGACGCGTCCTTGCCCAGGAACATCGGGAGCTTCATCTTCGCGAACCGCTCCCGGTTGCCCATCAGCTCCTTGAGCCGGACCTTCTCCTTGGTCAGGTTCGGCACCTCGACGCCGACCGTGTCCCGCCCCTCCATGTTGGACACGACGCGGATGTTGACCGCCTTGAGCTGACGCGCCAGGTCGCTGCTGATCGCGTTAATCGCCGCGACCTTCGTCCCCGGCGCGAGCTTGACGTGGTACAGCGTGATGACGGGCCCGGACTCGATGTCCACGACCTCGCCGTCGATCTTGTACTGACGCAGCGCCGCCTCCAGCGCCTCGGCCTGCTCGCGGACGACCTCCTCGAGCCGCTCGTCGAAGTCCTCCTCCGGGTCCTCCAGCAGGTCGAGCCCGGGGAACTTGTACCCCTCCAGCTCGGCCATGTTCTGCAGCTCGCTCAGGTCCTCCTCCGTCGCGACCTGCCGGTTGCTCCCGCTGAACCGCAGCGGCAGCTTCGCGATCTTCTCCCGCAGCGCCTCCTGGTCGAAGACCTGGGGCGCCCCCGGCAGCTCGTCCTCGTCCTCTTCGTCCACGTACTCGTACCCGTCGTCGTCCTCCTCGTACTCCCCGTCCTCGTCCTCGTACTCGTACCCGTCCTCCTCCTCGTACTCGTCGTCCTCGACCTCGGCCGGCGTCGGCACGACGCGGACCCGCGCCTTGCTCGCCCGCCGGACCTCCCGCTCGTCCACCTCGACGGGCTCGTCGATGTCGTTGAGGCGGACGCGGGTCTTGCGGGGCTTCTTGAGCGCGCCCGAGAGCCAGCCGAAGGCGCCGCCCGAGGCCCGGGCGACCCCGCCCGCGGCACGCCCGCTCACCTCCGCCGCCGCCCGCGTCCCGTGGGCCGCGGGGACCACCACGCGGTACAGCGCCATCGGCGCCCGCCACAGCAGCGTGTCGCACGCCACGATCAGGCCCACCGCCACCAGCAGCAGCATCCAGAGGACCGTCCCGCCCATGGCGAACCGCGGCAGCAGCTCGCCGACGATGACCCTCCCCGCCGTCCCCCCGGCCAGCTCGGGCATCGGGCCCCAGACGGGCCAGACCAGCGTCGCCAGCCCGCAGCTGGCCCCGGTCAGCATCAGGATTCCCACCAGCCGCACCAGCCCGTGCCCGGTCGGGATCCGGGCCGCGGTCAGCGCCAGCCCCGCCGCCCCGAACAGCATCGGGATCAGCACGCCGAGGCCCAGGACCTTGAGCGTGTGGTAGGCGACGGTCGCGCCGAAGGGCCCGCACCAGTTCGCCGCCGACTCGTTGTGCGGGAACACGACGTGGCTGGGCGAGTCCGCGGGCGAGAAGCTCACGAGCGAGCACGCCAGGAACGCCCACGCGCCCAGGCACCCGATCCAGACCAGGCTCCAGGCCACGCTCCGCTCGCCGCCCTCGGCGTCCGAGCCGCCCGAAACCCTGTACCCGCGTCCCTTGCCGGCCTTTTTCTTTTTCGACGCCATCTCGGATCAGGCTATCGGCCCCGCCGACGCCAGAATCCCAGAATCGGCCCCGCGGCGGCCCTTCGGCCCCCTCAGGCCGCGTCCACGCCCGCGCGCCCGTCCACCACCCGCCGGATCATCAGCGGGTTCGCGTCGAGCAGCTCGGCGGGCAGCACGCCCTCGGGCGCGTCCTGGTAGCACACCCGACGCGCCCACCGCTCGATCGCCATCGCGCCAACCCCGGTCGCCCCCGTCATCGACCCCGACGGGTACGGCCCGCCGTGCACCATCGACGGGCACACCTCCACCCCCGTCGGCGCCCCGTTGAACACGATCCGCCCCACCCGGCGTTCCAGGATCTCGACGAGCCGCGCCACCCGTGTCTCCTCCCCCCGCGCGTGCCAGATCGTCCCGGTCAGCGCGCCCATCACCGCCGACGCCGCGTCCTCCAGCTCCTCGCCCCGGTCGCACTCGACGATGACGGCCGACGCCCCGAACGTCTCGGCGTGCAGCGCGGGTGTGTGCAGGAACGTCCGCAGCTTGGTCGTGAACAAGCACGGCGCCGCCACGAGCGGGCGCGCCCGGTCGTCCCCGCCCCGGGGCGCGTCGGGCACGCTCCCGCCCCGGACACTCACGCCGGCCGCGCCCGAGAGCGTTCCCAGCCGCCTGGCGTACTCCACGGCGACCGCCTCGCCCAGCATCGGCTCGGGCGTCCGCTCACGCAGCTTGGCGCAGATCGCCCGGGCGAACCGCTCCGACGCGTCCGACCGGACCACGAAGATCAGCCCCGGGCACGTGCACATCTGCCCGCCCGAGTTGGTCAGGCTGCCGGCCAGCCGCTCGCCGATCCGCTCGGCGTCCCGCTCCAGGGCCCCCGGCAGCAGGAACACCGGGTTCGTCGAGCCCATCTGGGCGAAGACGGGGATCGGGTCGTCGCGGCCCTCCCGCGCCAGGGCGGAGATCGCCATCCCGCCACGAGTTGTTCCGGTGAAGCCCACCGCGCGGATCGAGGGGTGGACGACCAGCCGCCGCCCGACCTCGTTCTCGTGCGCCCCGCCCGCGTGCAGGAACGAGTACGTCCCCGGGTGCAGGCCCGTTTGCTCGACCGCGTCGGCGACGGCCCGCGCCGCCAGCTCGCCCGAGCCCGGGTGCGCGGGGTGTCCCTTGACGACGACCGGCGCGCCCGCCGCCAGCGCGCTGGCGACGTCGCCCCCCGCGCTGGACGAGGCGTACGGGAACGCGGCGCTGCCGAACACCGCGATCGGCCCCATCGGGCGCAGCATCGAGCGGATGTCCGCCTTCGGGTACGGCCGCCTCGCGCTGTCGCCCCGGTCGATCGACGCCCGCACCCACGAGCCCTCGGCCGCGACGCGCGCGAACAGCGACAGCGTCGAGGTCGTCCGGTCACGCTCGGCCCGCAGCCGCTCCGGGCTCATGCCCGTTTCCTTGACGCCCACCTCGATCAGCGACTGGCCCAGGTCGTTGAGGTTGGACGCGATGCGGTCCAGCAGCCGCGCCCGCTCCTCGTTGGTCACCATCCCCAGGTCGTGGAACGCCTCCCACGCCTGCTCGCACGCCAGCTCGATGTCGGCACGGCTCGCGGCCTGGTACCCCCGCTCGATCTCCCGCCCGGTCGATGGATCCACCGGGCGGAACATCGCCGCCCCCGGCTGGGACTCGACGGACCGACCGCACACGATCGATCGCCCCCTCACCAGCTCCATGGCCTTGGCCAGGCCCACGCGGTCCGCCATCGCGATCCTCCGCCGATCCGGGGGAGGATCGGCCGATTCGGGCCCCGGCTTCCCCCCGATCGACCGGGCGGCCAGATCTGGAGTGTTCGGGACCCGTTCGTTCGGTATGCTTTCGCCATGCCCGCCCGCGTCCGCTCCTACCTGCTCGTCGGCGTCGAAGCCCGCCCCTGCGAGATCGAGGTGGACCTGGACGACACCTCCCTGGAGCGCCAGACCATCGTCGGGCTGCCCGACACGGCCGTCCGCGAGTCCCTCGAGCGGGTCCGGTCGGCCATGGGCAACGCGGGCTACCCGTTCCCGCGGGGCAAGACCGTCATCAACCTCGCCCCGGCCGACGTCCGCAAGGAGGGGCCCCTGTACGACCTGCCGATCGCGGTCGCGCTGCTGCTGGCCCAGGGCGTGATCCGCCCGGAGAAGGCCGGGCTCGACCTGCGGCGGACGGTCTTCGCGGGCGAGCTGGCCCTGGACGGGCGGGTGCGGCCGGTCAAGGGGGCGATCGCGGCGGCCGACGGCGCCCGGGCCGACGGGATGGGCGCGTTCGTCGTCCCGGCCGACAACGCGGGCGAGGCCGCGGTCGTCGAGGGCGTCAGCGTCTTCGGCGTGCGCTCGCTCGAGGAGGTCGTCGGCCTGCTCGCCGGCGACCTGGACCCCGAGCCACACCCGCCCCCGGACGTGGGCAAGCTGCTGCGCGAGTCGCCCGCGCCGGTGGACTTCGCCGAGATCCGGGGACAGGAGGGCGTGAAGCGGGCGATCGTCGTCGCCGCCGCCGGCGGGCACAACCTGCTCATGCTCGGCCCGGCCGGCTCGGGCAAGACGATGATGGCCAAGGCGCTCCCGGGCGTGCTGCCCCCCCTGAGCGCCGACGAGGCGGTCGAGGTGACTCGCATTTACTCGGCCGCCGGCGCGCTGGCCCACGGCCAGAGCCTGGTCACCTCCCGCCCCGTGCGCACGCCGCACCACACCGCCAGCTCTCCCGCGATCGTCGGGGGCGGCATCGTGCCCCGCGCCGGCGAGATCTCCCTGGCGCACAAGGGCGTGCTGTTCCTGGATGAGCTGCCCGAGTTCCCGCGCGACGTGCTCGAGACCCTCCGCCAGCCCATGGAGGACCACGTCGTCACAATCGCCCGGGCGCACGGGAGCGTCCGCTTCCCGGCCAGCTTCATGCTCGTCGCCGCCATGAACCCGACGCCGCGGGGCGACGTTGCGCCCGGCGAGGTCGGCAAGCGGGAGATGGCGAGGTACCTCTCACGCCTGTCGGGCCCGTTGCTGGACCGGATCGACATCCACATCGAGGCGCCGGCCGTGCCCTGGCGGGAGCTGACCGGCGCCGCCAGCGGGACCAGCAGCACCCAGATGCGGGACCAGGTCGCGGGCGCGCGGTCGATCGCCGCCGAGCGCCAGGGCCCGGGCGAGCCGAACGCCCGCCTTCCGGGCAAGAGGCTCGACGAGCTGGCGCCGATGGAGGACGCGGCCCGGGCCCTCCTGGGCGACGCGATCACGGGCCTCGGCCTGAGCGCCCGGGCGTACGACAAGATCCGGCGTGTGTCTCGGACGATC
This sequence comes from Phycisphaerales bacterium, assembly GCA_041987545.1. Lineage (GTDB taxonomy): Bacteria > Planctomycetota > Phycisphaerae > Phycisphaerales > UBA1924 > JAJRXR01. The sequence goes on from JBHIWH010000001.1 coordinate 228,053, forward strand.
GCGGACCTGGCGGGCGCCGAGACGATCGGGCCCGACCACGTCGCCGAGGCGGTGGGGTACCGGCTGCTGGATCGGCGGGTGTGAGCGAAGGCCCTAGGGGGCGCCCTCGAGATCCGGCTCCCAGAACTCCTCGTGCGGCACGTGGTCGTTGTTCCACCGGCGCCGGTCCTGCGGGTCGCGGCTGACCAGGTTGTCGTAGGCGACGCGCTCGGCGTGCCCGTCGGCGAACAGGACCACCGACCCGTCGGCGTGCCGACGGCTGGGCAGGTCGTCGATCGGCTCGTCGCCCAGGGTCATCACGCGGGGGCTGACCGAAAAGTCGCTCACGCCGTCGGGCTCGGAGTCCATGATCGCGTACATGTTGGCGGGCTGGACGATCCGCGCCTCGCTCACGCCCCAGAGCGGGCGGTCCCGCGCCCGATCCTCGGCCGACAACGACGGGTTGTCGGCGTGGCGCCCGAGGCCGAGGATCTGGATCGCGACGTCCGAGGCGTCGCCGAAGCCCTGCACGCCCAGCTCGTTGTACCCGTAGGTGAAGAACTGCCGGGCGCGGAGCGGGAACTCGCCGGGCAGGTACCCGAAGCGCTCGGTCTGCGTCTCTTCCTGCGGCACGGTCCAGACCTGGCTGCCGGTGGTGTCCAGGCGGAACGTCCAGTGGTAGTCCTCGAGGGCGGACGGGCAGTTGAAGGCCTCGGTGCCGCGCTCGTCGGAGAAGTTGGCCCGGATGAGCGAGGGCCAGATGTAGTAGAACCGCGGCGTGCCGGCGATCATGAAGTGCCCGGCGGGGTAGTACCCATCGTTGTCGATCACGTACGTCGAGAGCCCGATGCCCTGCTGGCGGAGCTGGGAGGCGCACTTGATCGTCTTGCTCGTCTCGCGGGCGGCGCCCAGCGCCGGCAGCAGGATCGCGATCAGCAGGGCGATGATGGCGATGACCACCAGCAGCTCGATGAGCGTGAAGGCCTGCCGTCGGCGAGGGTCGGTCATGGTCGCTCCGGCGTGCCGGGGCCGGGCGATCACTCGCCGCCGCCCTCGGGCTCCCACCACTCCTCGTGCGGCTCGAAGTCCCTATTCCACTGGCGGCGGGCCTGGTCGTTGCGGGCGGTCAGCTGGTCGAATCCCTGCCGGTTGGCGTGCCCGTCGGTGTAGAGGACGACCGACCCGTCGGCGTGGCGCCTGCTGGGGACCTTGTCCCAGGTCGCGCCCTCCGCGGGCAGGCGTGGGCTGACGGACATGTCGCCGATCTTGTCGGGGCTGACGTCGGTGACGGCGATCATGCCCGAGGGCTGGACGAGCTCGGCCTCGGGAAGGCCGCCCAGGTACGGGTGGTCGGCGTGCGCGCCGAGCCCGAGGGCCCGGGTGCGGTACTCGATGTCGAAGAAGTGCTGGACGCCGAACTCGTTGTACCCGTACGTGAAGTACGTCGCCTGGCGGACGGGGACCTCGTCCTGGAAGTACTTGAAGCGGTAGATCTGCGTGTGGTCCGACTCGACGACCCAGAAGATGTTGGGGTTGTACGTGGGCTCCCAGTAGAAGTCCTCGAGCGCCGACGGGCAGTTGAACATCTCGGTCCCCGCCTCGCCCGACATGCCGTCGCGGACGAGCGAGGGCCAGACGTAGTAGAAGCGACCGGCCGAGTCGTTGGGGATCTGGAAGTGGCCCGCGGGGAAGTAGCCGTCCGAGTCGGTCACATAGGTCCCCAGCCCGATGCCCTGCTGACGGAGCTGCGACGAGCACTGCACGGTCTTGGCCGTCTGCCTGGCGGCGCCCAGGGCCGGCAGCAGGATCGCGATCAGCAGCGCGATGATGGCGATGACCACCAGCAGCTCGATGAGCGTGAAGGCGCGTCGGCGAGGCTGATGCATGGCTGCTCCCGCTGGTCGGGCGCGGGCGGGGCGACCCCGCCCGGGGGGTTTAGGAATCCTCTTCGAGGGGCGGCGTCATCGGGCCGTGCACGTGCGTGTCCGGGCCGTGGGCGTGGTCGCCGGTCTCGTGCCCGCAGTGGGGGCAGACGGGGACGACCTCGCCGTGCCCCCAGAGCTCGAGGTGACGCCCGCAGGAGTGGCAGGGCCTGGCCCGGGCGGTGTCCCGGCTGCCGCACTCGGGGCACTCGACGCGGCCCGAGAGGTCGGCGCCCTGTGCCCGGTTCATCTGGCCCATGGTGATCATGAACTCGTGGGCGCAGCCCTCGTCGCGGCAGACCCAGAGGGTCGGGCGGTCGAGGCCCTCGTCGCCGGCGGGGCCGCCCCTGGTCAGGATGGTGACGACCAAGGCGCCGCCGACGCACGCGAGTGCGATGACCGCCAGGATGATGTTCTTCGGTGTCACGTCGCGCTCCGTGCAGGCGAGGGGTGCTCAGCCGTCGTTGTCGGGCTCCCAGAACTCCTCGTGCGGGGCGTGGTCGTTGTTCCACCGCCGCCGCGACGCCTCGTCACGCTGGGTCAGCTCGTCGTAGGAGTAGCGCTTGGCGTGCCCGTCGGTGAAGAGGGCGACCGAGCCGTCGTTGTGCCTGCGGCTGGGCAGGTCGTCGAGCGCCTCGCCCGGGAAGGCGGACTCGCGGGGGCTGACGGAGAAGTCCGTGACGCCGTCGGGCTCGGAGTCCATGATCGCGAACATGTCCGCGGGCTGGACGATGCGGGTCTCCTTGATGCCACGCAGAGCCCGCTCGCGGGCGTTGTACAGGACCGATCCCAGCGGGTTGTCGGCGTGGGCGCCGAGCCCGAGGATGTCCGTGTTCCCGTCCGCGACCTGCGTGTACTCCTGGACGCCGAACTCGTTGTACCCGTAGGTGAAGAACTGGCGGCCGCGGAGCGGGTACTCGCCGGGCAGGTACCCGAACCGCTCGGTCTGGGTCTCCTCCTGGGGCACGGTCCAGACCTGGCTGCTGGTCGTGTCGATCGTGAACTGCCAGTAGTAGTCGTCGAGGGCGGCGGGGCAGTTGAAGGCCTCGGTGTTGCGCTCGTCGGAGAAGTTGCGACGGATGAGCGAGGGCCAAACGTAGTAGAAGCGGGGGGTGCCCAGGATCTGGAAGTGGCCCGCGGGGAAGTGCCCGTCCTCGTCGATGACGTAGGTCGAGAGCCCGATCCCCTGCTGGCGGAGCTGGGAGGCGCACTTGATGGTGACGGCGGTCTGGCGGGCGGCGCCCAGGGCCGGCAGCAGGATCGCGATGAGAAGGGCGATGATCGCGATGACGACCAGCAGCTCGATGAGCGTGAAGCCACGACGCGTTGTCTGACGCATTGGAGACCCCGATCACGGACTCGAGAGACCACGCCTCCCGAGAGAGACCCGGGCGGCCAGAAGGGGCCAGTATGGCCGAAACGGGCGCGCGATGCGAGGCCCGCGTGCCCGGACGGGGCCGGGGACGGGCGCCGGCGCGGGGCCCTAGGCTCAACACCCCCGGCGGACCGGGCGATCCGTCGCCGCCGCACCCAGGAGAACCCCATGCGACTCCGACCACTCGCCGCCGGCGCCGCTCTCGCCGCCTCGCTCGTCCTGGCCGCCTGCTCGACCACGGGCGGCACGACCCGCCCCGCCCGGGGCGGGGGCGACGGTCCCGCGCTGGGCGCGTTCGACGAGTCCTACCGCCGCGGGACGTCGGGCGCCGACGCCTTCGCGCCCCTCGACCTGCCCGATCCCAGCGGGCGTCGCCTGGCCTCGGGCGCCCCGGGCGCCGAGTACTGGCAGCAGCGCTGCGACTACCGGATCGACGCGACCCTCGACGCCGAGGCCCGGCGCCTCGACGCCTCGATGAGCGTCACCTACCACAACAACTCGCCCGACGAGCTCAACTACCTCTGGCTCCAGCTCGAGCAGAACCTCTTCCGCCCCGACTCGGTCGGCGCCCTCTCCCGCACGCCGGGGGGCGTGATGAAGCAGGACGAGGCGGAGTTCGACGGCGGGTACTCCATCGGCGCCCTCCGCTCGGGCGGGCGCGACCTGGAGATCGCCGTCTACGACACGCTCGCGCGCGTCGAGCTGCCCGAGCCGCTCGCCGCGGGCGGGACGTTCCGGTTTGATATGGACTTCTCGTTCACGATGCCCCCGCACCTGCGGCGGATGGGCGCCGACGAGGTCGAGGACGGCGTCATCTTCGAGTACGCCCAGTGGTTCCCGCACGTCTGCAAGTACGACGACGTCAGCGGGTGGAACACCCTGCCCTACCTGGGCACGGGCGAGTTCTACACCGACTTCGGCGACTACGAGGTCAACCTGACCGTCCCCGCGACGCACCTGGTCGGCGCGACGGGCGAGCTGACCAACCCCCACGACGTGCTCACGCCGGGCCAGTACGACCGGGTGCAGCAGGCGATGGGCAGCCGCGAGCCGGTCGTCATCCGCTCGCTCGACGAGATCGACTCGCCCGCGTCGCGCCCCCGCGGGTCGGACACGCTGACCTGGCGGTTCGTCGCCGAGGACGTCCGCACGTTCGCCTGGGCCAGCTCCGAGGCGTTCGCGTGGGACGCGTGCGCCGCGCGGGTCGAGGCGCTCGACGGCTCGACGCGGACCGTCCTCTGCCAGTCGCTCTACCCCCGCGAGGCCGAGGTCTGGGGTCCCGACCACGAGGACGGCGGGTCGAGCCGCTACATCCAGCACTCGGTCGAGTTCTACTCGGAGATGCTCTACCCGTACCCCTACCCGTCGATGATCAACGTCAACGGCGCCGAGGGCGGGATGGAATACCCGGGCATCATCTTCTGCGGCGCCCGGACCAACCCCGCCGGGCTCTTCGGCGTCACCGACCACGAGGTCGGGCACGGCTGGTTCCCCATGATCGTCAACACCGACGAGCGCCGGCACGTCTGGATGGACGAGGGCTTCAACTCGTTCATCAACCTCTACTCCAAGGCGGCCTGGTACGAGCGGGAGGTGGATTTCTCCCGCGCCCAGCGGCAGACGCTGAACCTCGCCCGGGCCGAGAACCCACAGGCGATGGCGACCGCGCCCGACCGGGTCTGGGGCCGCTGGCTGGGCACGCTGGGCTACCGCAAGCCGGCGTACGCGCTGTACCTGCTCCGCGAGGTCGTGCTCGGGCCCGAGCGGTTCGACTCGGCGTTCCGCGAGTACACCCGCCGCTGGGCCTTCAAGAGCCCGCAGCCCGCCGACTTCTTCCGCACGATGGAGGACGCCGCCGGCGCGGACCTGGCCTGGTTCTGGCGGGGCTGGATCCTCGGGGCGGGCGCGCTGGACCAATCGGTGGACGGCGTGGGCATGGCCGACGCCGGCCGCGCCTACGCGACCTTCACCACCCGGGGCGAGGTCATGATGCCCGTGCTCTACCGCGTGACGTACGCCGACGGCACGACCGAGGACCGCGTCGTGCCGGTCGAGGCGTTCTTCGCGTCCGACCGCTGGCGCGCCTGGTGGGACACGGACGGGCGCCGCGTGCGGCGGGTCGAGATCGACCCGGACGCGCTGCTGCCCGACATCGACCGGTCCAATAACGCGCGGTAGCCAGTTTTCACGCGTCGGCGCCCAAGATGCGAAAACTGTGGCCAGAGTCGGCCGGCGCCGCGTCATGAGGCGCGGACGCCTGTCGGTTGGCCACCGCTGAGCACCGCCCGTTGCTGATCGGCGCCCGGAAGGCCCGGCGCGACCGGGGTGAAGACCTCATATTTGCCCCGGACCTCATCCGGACGCCCGGATCCGGCGTAGATTGATTGGAGCGGTGCTGCTCGCCCGCACACCCGCCGGCAGGTCCCGGCAATAAACCTCCGAGCCACGCTGTTGCACGGAATGGCGACGCACGAGTCCGGCCCGCGCGAGAGCGGGGCCGGTTGGCAGGAGATAGGGCGGGCGCCCCAGGGACGGTGAACGCGGAAGCGTTCGGCGTCGGTTCCCGCGGCTTGTTGCCCCCCAACGGCCGCGGGTGGCCTCCTCACGGAGGCCGACACTCCCCCTCAGCCCGGCTCCCCCCCTGAGCCGGGCGCGGACGGGCGGGCTGCCAGATCGGTTTTTCGTTTGCGGCCGGCAGCTCGTCCGCTCCATTCCCCCCCTTTGCGTGCGGCGCCCGTAGTTTTTTCTGCGGCGCCGCCGCGCGCGCACCGGGCGCGCCGGGCGAACGACCATGTTCGATCGAGAGAGGCCACCGGGGCTAGGGCGCGAGGAGGGCGATCACCCAGAGCCCGCCCAGGGCGTACGCGCCGGCGGCCAGGTCGTCGAGCAGGATGCCCCACCCGCCCCGCGTCCGCTGCAGCGCCTCGGCCGGCGGGGCGATCGCCTTGAACACGTCGAAGACGCGGAACAGCAGGAACGCCGCCAGCAGGACGATGACGGCCCGCGTCGGCGTGCTCATCACGCCCACCGGCAGCAGCAGCAGCGGGATGCACATCCCCGCGACCTCGTCGGCGACGACCTCGCTCGGGTCCCGCCCCCAGCGGGCCTCGGCCCGGTCGCCCATCAGCACGCACGCGCCCGCGAAGAGCAGCATCACGCTCACGATCACCGCCAGGTAGACCACGCCCCGCGGGTCGGCGCCGGCGGCGATCATCGCGCCCGCCAGCAGCACCGGGGGCAGCGAGCCCCACGTGCCCGAGGCCGGCCGCACGTGCCCGATGCCGAAGCAGGTCGCCAGCTGGAAGCCGGACCACAGGTCGGGCGCGTCGCGCTGGTCGCCGCCGAGGATCGGGCTGTGCTCGCTCTGGCTCATGGGTCCGGACTCTATCGGGTCTCGTCGCTCTCGGGCGGGTCGTCGGCGGGCGGGTCTGTCTCGACCGGCTCGTGGATCAGCCCCCGTCCCGAGCGGACGCCCTTGACGATGTACGGGGCGCACGAGAGGACGGTCATCACGACCGTCGCCCACACCGCCCCGCGGATGGTCCAACTCGCCATCGAGTAGTAGGAGACGTCGGCCGTCGCCAGCAGCACCAGGACGAGGGGCACGGTGACGGACTGCAGGATCATCTTCGCCTTGCCCGCGGCGTCGGCCGAGAAGTCGATCCCCTGGGACTCGAAGAACCCCCGGACCGACGTCACGAGCAGCTCGCGGGCGAGGATCACGACGGCCATCCAGGGGGCCACGCCCGAGAGCTGGACCAGCCGGGCCTGGGCGCCCGTGAAGGGGTCGAGGACCGTGAACGCCGGCGAGGCGAGATAGACGAACGCGCCCAGGACCAGGATCTTGTCGGCGAACGGGTCCATGACACGTCCGAACTTGCTGACAGCGTTCCACTTGCGCGCCAGGTAGCCGTCCAGCGCGTCCGTGACGGCCGCGACGATGAACAGGCCGGCGGCGCTCAGGAGCAGCGCCGTCGGCAACGCGGGGTCCGGGTTCGGGTCGTTCTCGACGTAGAGCCAGGTGACCGGGCGGCGGCCCATGCCGACCCCGAGCACCGCGAAGAACGCCGCGGCGAGCACGAGCCGCAGCATCGTCAGGGCGTTGGGGATCCTGGCCTGGAGGGGCGTGGGGGCCTTGACGTCGGCGGGCATCGTCGGATGGTAGTGGGGGGCGGATCGGGCCCGCCCACGGGGCGCGGGCGTGTTGAAGGGGTGGGGGGCGTGATCTATCCTCCCGACCCGTGCGCGCGGGGCCCGGCGAGGACCGGCCGCGACACGCGGGATCCACCGCCGAACGAGCCGCTTGGCGCGTCCGGCAAACCCCTGGCGGGAGCGGCCTTGGACGCGCTGATCAACCCGTTGGTCCTGTACTCCGCCTGCGCCCTGGGGGCGGTCGGCGTGGTGCTGGCCCTGCCCAGGCGGGGGGCGAGCTGGCGCGTGCCCGGCGCGCTGCTGGCGGCGGCCGCGGGGGGCATCGTCGTCCTGGCCCTGGGCCTGCTCGCCTACGACGCGGAGCAGATGCCCAACGTCTACTTCTACGTCTTCGCCGCCCTGGCCCTGGGCGCCGGGCTCCGCGTGATCACGCACCACAGGCCGGTGTACTCGGCGCTGTACTTCATCCTGACGATCATCGCCTCGGCGGGGCTGTACGTGATCCTGGCGGCCGAGTTCATGGCCTTCGCCCTGATCATCATCTACGCGGGCGCGATCCTGATCACGTACCTGTTCGTGATCATGCTGGCGACGCAGGCGCCCGTCGAGGGCGACGAGGACAGCCAGCCCGAGTACGACGCGCGGGCCCGCGAGCCGGCGATCGCCACGCTGGCGGGCTTCGTGCTGCTGGCGGTGCTCACGACCATGATGTTCGGCGGGCTGGACTCGCTGCGCGAGCCGCCCTCCCGGGCCGAGGTCGAGTTCCGTGACGACGCGACGCTGGCCAAGATGCCCGGCAAGATCGAGCGCCGCCTGCGTCGCCAGCCGCGACTCGACGACGCGGGCGAGCCGATGCTCGACGAGCACGGCGACCCCATGATGATGATCGGCGAGGGCGAGCAGCTCGCGCGGATGCAGATCACCAACGCCGACGGCTCCAGGACCTGGCGGGCCCAGACCGCCAAGGACTACGTGCACGTAGACCTGCCCGACGGCGGGACCCGCCCGACCAACCCCCGCGACTGGCCCGAGGACCTCAAGACGAGCAACGTCGAGCTGGTTGGCTGGAACCTGCTCGACGAGCACCCCGGCACCATCGAGATCGCGGGCGTGATCCTGCTGATGGCGATGCTGGGCGCGACGGTGCTCAGCCGCCGCCAGGTCGAGATCGACGAGCAGGCCAAGGCCCACGAGGCCCGGCGCCTGCACGGGCTCGACAAGGAAGGGGCGGCCTCGTGAGCGGGCTCGGGAGCATGGTCCTGGCGCAGGCCGACTACCCCGAGGCGATGGGGACGATCACGCTCGCGCACTACCTGTTCGTCTCGGCCGCGATGTTCGCCCTGGGCCTGATCGGGTTCCTGACCAGGCGGAACATGATCATCATGTTCCTGTGCACCGAGCTGATGTTCCAGGCCGCGGGGCTGGCGCTGATCGCCTTCAGCCGCTACCACCTCGAGCACTCGGGCCAGACATTCGTGATCTTCGTGCTGACGGTGGCGGCGGCCGAGGCGGCGATGGCCCTGGCCCTCGTCATCCTGCTGTTCCGCAAGCGTGAGAGCCTGTCCACCGAGGAGTGGACGGAGATGAGCGGGTGAGCCGCGTGGGGGTGACGTGCTGAGTGCGCCGGCGTCAATCCTGGGTCTGGTGATGTCGGCGGCGCCCGAGGCGGGCGACGCTGCGCACGGCGCGGCCCACGCCGGCCCCGGCCCGGCCTGGATCGGCTGGATCGTCCTGCTCCCCGTCATCGGCTTCGTGCTCTCGGGCCTGGCCGCGGCCCTCAGGATCAACACCAAGCTCCCCGCGTGGATCACGGTCGGGTGCCTGGGCGCGTCGTTCGGCGTGACGCTGGCGATGTTCCTGGGCTACGACTCGATCGCCGCGGGCCACGACGGGTTCGTCGTCCACATCTACGACTGGATCGGGATCAACTGGGTGAGCGCCGGTGGTGAGCCGGCCTCGCTGGTCGCAAACTTCGGCTTCTACATCGACAAGCTGACCGTGCTCTGGATGCTGTTCGTCACGGGGCTGGCGACGCTGATCGCCCTGTACGCCAGCGAGTACATGAGCCACGACGTCGGGACGGGGTACTGCCGCTTCTTCGCGGCGTTCAACCTGTTCGTCGTCTCCATGGCCTGCCTCGTCATGGCCGACAACCTCGTCCTGCTCTACCTGGGCTGGGAAGGCGTCGGCCTCTGCTCGTACCTGCTGATCGGGTACTTCTACAAGAAGCCCTCGGCGGTGGCGGCGGCCAAGAAGGCCTTCATCGTCAACCGCATCGGCGACCTGGGCCTGGCCCTGGGCATCTACCTGACGTTCGTCCACTTCGGGACGGTCGAGTACGCCCAACTCTTCGCCAGCGAGAAGCTCCAGGGATACCTGGCCGCGGCGGGCGAGGGCGAATGGGCCGCCATGCCCTTCGAGGCCCAGGGCATCGCGCTGCTGCTGATGATCGGCGCCTTCGGCAAGTCGGCGCAGCTCCCGCTGTACGTCTGGCTCCCCGACGCGATGGAGGGCCCGACGCCGGTCAGTGCGCTCATCCACGCGGCGACGATGGTCACCGCGGGCGTCTTCCTGATCGCCCGGATGTACCCGGTCTTCCTGGCCAGCGAGTACGCCCTGCCGATCGTCGCCTGGATCGGGACGCTGACGGCCCTGCTGGCGGCCACGATCGGGATGGCCCAGTTCGACATCAAGCGGATCATGGCGTACTCGACGGTCTCGCAGCTGGGCTACATGTTCGCTGGGCTGGGCGTGCTGACGACCACGGGCGCCGCGTTCCATGTCTTGACGCACGCGTTCTTCAAGGCGCTGCTGTTCCTGTGCTGCGGCGCCGTCATGCACGGGTTCGCGGGCCAGCTCGACCTGCGGCGCCTCTCGGGCCTGGCGAAGGTCAAGGGCTGGGGCGTCGTCTCGGTCGGGATGCTGATCGGGTGCCTGAACCTGGCGGGTTTCCCCTTCACCGCCGGCTTCTTCAGCAAGGACATGATCCTCGCCGAGGCGTTCGTCACGCCCGGGTACTCGGCGATCGGCTGGATACTCCTCTTTACGGCCGGCCTGACGGCGTACTACACGTTCCGCGTCTTCTTCCGCGTCTTCCTCGGCCCGGTCGAGTACCACCCGGGCGACGAGCACCACGATCACGACGACGAGCACGCGCACGGCGAGGAGCACGCCCACGACCCGGGCGAGCACGGCGACGACCACGCCGAGGGCTTCCACCCCCACGCCCCGGGCTGGGCGATCAACACCGTGCTCGCACTGCTGGCGATCGGCTCGATCGCAGCGGCCGGCCTGTACTTCGTCAACAAGGCCGACCACGGCTGGGTCGGCTCGATGGTCCACGAGTCCACCGCGTACTACCACTCGCCCTACGCGGGGCATGGGGATGAGGCCCACGCCGGCGGCGAGCACGCCCACGGCGGCACGCTCTTCGGCCAAGACCCGCACAAGATCATGTACTACGTCTCGGCGGCCTTCGGGCTCGTCGGGATCGGCCTCGCCTTCCTGCTGCACTACGTCGGGCGCACCGAGGCCGCGACGTGCAAGATGGACGCGGTCGCCAGGCTCTTCGGCCCCATCCCGCGCTGGGCGGAGAACAAGTGGTACGTCGATGAGCTCTACCACGCGATCTTCGTCACGCCCCTGCGCGTCATCTCGCACCTGTTCCACCTGTTCGACAAGTTCGTGATCGACGGCACCGTGGACGGGCTGGGCAAGCTGCCCGGCGCCGTCGCCTCGCTTGTCCGCCCGGCCCAGTCGGGCCAGCTCCAGGGATACGCCGTCGGCATGGTCGGCGGGATCGCCCTGCTGCTCTTTGTCGCGGCGATCGTGCTGCTCGCGGGGGGCGTGGCATGAGCGAGATGGCCTGGCTGATGCTGATCGCGATCGCGGCGCCGCTGGTCTTCGCGGTCATCGCGATGTTCTGGGAGACCGACCGGGCCAAGTGGGTCGCGCTCTGGGGGACGCTTGTCTCGGGCGTCGCCATGGCGGCCGTCCTCGGGCGGTTCGACTGGGACAACGCCGCCCTCATCCAGGGCCAGGCGGGCGCGACGTGGATCGAGTCGCTCGGCCTGCGGCTGTCCATCGGTGTCGACGGCGTCGCCGTCCTGCTCATGGCGCTGACCGCCTTCCTCGGGCCCATCTGCGTGCTCGCGAGTTGGACGGCGATCACCGAGCGGGTCAAGCTGTACTACGGCTGGCTGCTGGTCCTGCAGGCCGCGATGCTCGGCGTCTTCGCCGCCCGCGACCTCATGCTCTTCTACATCTGCTTCGAGTTCACGCTCCTGCCCATGTTCCTGCTGATCCGGGTCTACGGCTCGACCAACCGCGAGCGGGCCTCGGTCAAGTTCTTCCTCTACACGTTCACCGGCTCGCTCATCGCGCTGGCCGGGTTGGTCTACCTCGTCTGGTGGGTCTCGGGCCGCGCGGGCGAGTGGAGCCTGGACATCGCGACGCTGACCCAGCACGCGGTGCACATGCCGGCGCACTCGCAGGCGCTGGTGCTCGCCGCGCTGCTGGCCGGCTTCGCCGTCAAGGTGCCCCTGTTCCCGGTGCACACCTGGCTGCCCCTGGCGCACACCGAGGCGCCGACCGCCGGCTCGGTCATCCTGGCCGGCGTCCTGCTCAAGCTGGGCACGTACGGCATCTACCGCTTCGCCCTGCCCATGGCGCCCGCGGCCGTCGTCGAGTACGCGCCCGAGATCGCCACGCTCGCGATCATCGGTATCGTCTACGCCGGCCTCATCTGCTGGGTGCAGGACGACGTCAAGAAGCTCGTCGCCTACAGCTCCGTCAGCCACCTGGGCTTCTGCGTCCTGGGCATGGTCGCGCTCAACGCCAACGGCTTGTCGGGCAGCGTCCTGTACATGCTCAGCCACGGCTTCTCGACCGGGGCGCTATTCCTCATGATCGGCTTCATGTACGAGCGGTACCACACCCGCGACATGCGCCGCGTCGGCGGGCTGGCGAGCAAGATGCCCGTCTGGGCGACGTTCATGGTCTTCTTCACCCTCGCCTCCGTCGGCCTGCCCGGGCTCAACGGGTTCCCCAGCGAGCTGCTCTGCCTCATCGGCACGTTCCAGTCCGACGCGGCCTGGACCGCCGGCCTCGAGCCGGGCGCCCAGGGCGTCACGCTCGGGCCCTGGTACGCGGCCATTGCCGGGACTGGCATGGTCGTCGCCGCCATGTACCTCCTGTACATGGTCGGGAAGATGTGCTTCGGGCCCCTCCGCGAGCCGCCCGGACACGAGAGCGCCCACGGCGAGCACGACGACGACGCGCACGCCCTCCCGGCGGACCTGAACGTCCGCGAGATCGTGACGCTGGTCCCGCTGGCGGCGGCGTGCCTGTACTTCGGGCTCTACCCCAAGTCGCTGATCGCGGGCATCGAGGCCCCGGTCAACCAGACCGTCGCCCACGTCATGGACCACGCCCAGGCGCCCGCGGGCGACCCCGCCGTCGCGGGCGCCGGGGAGGGCGGGCATGATTGAGAAGCTCGCCTACATCTGGCCCGAGGTCTCGCTCTTCCTGACGACCTGCGTCGTGATGATCGTGGGCCTGAGCCGCAACCTGGACACCCGCCGGACCTGCGCCTGGTGGTGCGCCCTGGGCCTGGCGATCGCGCTGCTGTTCGCGATCAACACGAGCCCCAACCCGGACTCGCTGTTCCCGCAGTGGATCCCGTTCGTCAAGGCGACGATCGCGGGCGTGGGCCTGCTGATGCTGATGGTCGTGGTGGGGACGGTGGACCGCGAGCTGGAGGCGAGCGTGGCGGCGGGCAAGGCCGCGTACAGCTCGCTCTACGCCACGCGTGCCGAGTTCTACGCCTTCTTCCTCTTCAGCCTGACCGGGCTGATGCTCGTCGCCTCGGCCGACGACCTGATCTGGTTGTTCTTGGCCCTCGAGCTGACCAGCCTGCCGACGTACATGATGGTCACGATCTCGACCCGTCAGCACCGGAGCCAGGAGGCGGGGGTCAAGTACTTCTTCCTGGGCGCGCTCGGGGCGGCGGTGTTCCTATACGGGTTTGCTCTGCTCTACGGCGCCACGGGGACGACGAATCTCCAGGAGATCGCCGCAATCCTCGCCGCCGACGGGATCAGCACGCTGGCGATGGCGGGCCTGCTGCTCTCGGTGATCGGCGTGAGCTTCAAGATCGCGGCGGTCCCGATGCACTTCTACACGCCCGACGTGTACCAGGGCGCCGCCTCGCCCGTCTCCGCCTTCCTCGCCTTCGTCCCCAAGACCGCCGGCTTCCTGGCGATCCTGCTGCTCGCCGGCGCCGCCGGCTGGCGGTTCGGCGCCGACGGCGACGACCTGCCCCGCACGCTGCACGTGATGCTCTGGGTCATCGCCGCCGTCACCATGACCCTCGGCAATGTGCTCGCGCTGCTCCAGAACTCCGTGAAGCGAGTCCTCGCGTACTCGTCGATCGCGCACTCGGGGTACATGCTCGTCGGCGTGCTCGCCGGCCCGGGCCTCGCGGGCGGGCCCTTCTGGCGCTCGGGCGTGGCGGCGGTGCTGTTCTACCTGATGGCCTACGGCGTGATGAACCTGGGCGCGTTCGCCGCCCTCGCCTGCCTCGAGGGCAAGGGCGGGCGCGAGGCCGACTCGTTCGACGACATCCGGGGCCTGTGCTCGCGGGCGCCCCTGGTCGGCTGGTCGATGGTCATCAGCGCCCTGAGCCTGCTGGGCCTGCCGCCCTTGCTGGGCTTCCTCGGCAAGTTCGCGCTGTTCACGTCTGGCGTGAGCGCGGGCGAGCTGCCCCTGGTCATCGTGCTGGGCGTCAACTCGGCGATCGCCGCGTTCTACTACCTGCGGATTGTCGCGACCGCCGCCCTGGACAAGTCCGACGCGGACCAGGAGCTGAGCCTCGCGCCGATCAAGGCCCGGCGCGTCGCGGCGATGCTCTCGGCCGCCGGCGCGGTCGGGCTCATCGTCCTCGCCCAGCCCCTGATGACCGCGTCGCTGGACGCGTCGGGGTACGCGGCGCCCCAAGCGCCCGCGGGCGCTGACGACGGTTCGGACGCGCCCGAGACGCCGATCGCTTCACGTCACGAGGACTGACGAGCGCGGTCGCGGCCGATTCCCGAATCACATTCGTTGGATGAGCGACGCGGCCCGGTCGTCTGGGCCCGGTCGTCGGGGCTTAGTCGTCGTCGTCGCCGTCGTCGTCCGAGCCGCCCTTGCCCCTGCGGGCGACGGTCATCTGGAACGTCAGCCCGATGGCGGCGGCGACCCCCCAGCCGATGGCCCAGGTCGAGGGCCGCTGGTCGAGCAGCCAGTCGCGGGGCATGTCGTAGCTCTCGGCGAGCATCAGCCCGCACCCGAGGGCGACCGCCGACCCCGCCATCGCCGTCATCAACGCCGCCGACCGCGAGGGCATGGTCATCCCGAACAGCAGCCCCGCGGCCATCCCGATCAGCCCGGCGCCGAGCATCACGATCCGCTGGCGGGCCGACAACGCCTCCCACCGCGAGCGGGATGACTCGCCGACCTTGTCCATGAAGACGCGTGACCGCTGGGCGGCGTCGGCCAGCTGCGCCCGGGCCGCGCCCACGTCCAGGCGCCCCTCCTCGTCGAACGTGGGCGCGTCGGCGCCCTCGCTCTTCGAGCTCAGCCACTCGTTGGCCTCCCGCAGGGCCGAGGTGTCGATCGAGTCGAGCGTGCCGACATCGAACGCGCCCGCCTGGCTCTCTGTCTGCGGGGCATCGGCGCCCGCGTCGGGCATCTGCTGGATGTAGATCAGCCCCGCGAGCAGCCCGACGGCCGCGAACACGAACCCGGAGCCAAGCGCCATCACCGCCCGGTAGAGCGTGAACGCCAGCACCACGCCCAGGATCGCCCCGCCCAGCAGCCCGATCTGCTCCGACGACACGCTGGGCAGCACCTCCCAGCCGGTCTCGACGGGCGCCAGCCCGGTCAGGGGCAGCAGCAGCAGGCCCACGAACGCGCCCAGGGCGGCGCCCAGCAGCGCGAACATCGAGCGGAGCACCCGCGAGCCGAACAGCCACAGGATCATCCCCGCGACCAGCCCGACGCCGGCGACCAGGCGGGCCTCGTCGCCGAGGGCCTGGGGCGCCGACAGCCCGGAGGCCATCTCGCCCAACTGGTCGCCGAGCTGGCTTCCCAGCTGGGTCCCGCCCTGGGCGATCGTGAGCGCAAAGGTGTCGATCAGGTCTGGGGTCATAGGCCGGAGTCTTGTTGGGGCGGCGTGGGGCGGGTTTTCTCCCTCTGCATCTGCATATCGGCCGGACGCCGCGTCGGGCATCGGCCTGATCCGGGCCCCCGATCCGGGCGATATTGCCCCCACGAGCCGCCCCGGGCGGCCCACGCCGCCAAGGATCGGGGTTCATGGCCAAGAAGAGGGCATCCAAGAAGGCCACCGGCAAGGCCGCGCGAAAGCCAGCCCGGCGTGGCGCCCCGCGCTCGGCCAAGGCCGCCGACGCCGGCCCGTCCGAGACGCCCGCCCAGTCCGAGGCCCTCAAGGAACTCCGCAAGAAGATCGACCGGCTCGACTCTCGGCTGGTCCGCCTGCTCAACGAGCGCGCCGGGCTGGTGGTGGAGGTCGGCAAGGTCAAGCGCGGCGGCGGGGCTCCGATCTACGCGCCGCACCGCGAGGCGCAGGTGCTCGACAAAGCGGTCGGGGCGAGCACGGGCCCGCTGCCGGCCAAGACGATCGAGGCGATCTACAAGGAGCTCATGAGCGGGTCGTTCGCGCTCGAGCACCCCTTGCGGATCGGGTACCTGGGCCCGCCCGGCTCGTACTCGCACGTCGCCGCCACGCGTCAGTTCGGCAGCAGCGTCGAGTACGACGACCTGCACCAGATCGCGGGCGTCTTCACCGAGGTCCGCCGCGGGCACGTGAACTACGGGCTCGTCCCGATCGAGAACTCGACGGGCGGGGGCGAGGCCGAGGCGCTCGACGCGTTCCTGGAGAACGCGGGCAAGGTCACGATCTACGCCGAGGCCCAGCTGGCGGTGCACCACGCGCTGCTGGCCAACTGCGAGCCCGCGGGTGTTCGGCGGATCCACGCCCGGCCCGACATCTTCAACAAGTGCCGCGGCTGGCTGGCGACGCAGTACCCGAGGGCCGAGCAGATCGCCACCGTCAGCTCCGCGACCGCCGTCCAGCAGGCGCTGGAGGAGAACCGCCTGGCCGAGTCGATCGGGGCCGCGCCCGGGTCGGCGGCGATCGCCTCCGAACTGGCCGGCAAGATCTACGGCATGGAGACGCTCTTCGAGCGCATCGAGGACAACCCCGACGACATCACCCGCTTCTTCGTGATCTCCCGCGAAAAGGCCAAGCGGTCCGGGGACGACAAGACCTCGATCATGTTCAACACGCCCGATAAGCCCGGCGCCCTGGTCAGCGTCCTCCAGGTCTTCGACCGGGCGGGGGTGAACCTGACGCACATCGACAAGCGGCCCAGCGGGCGGTCCAACTGGCAGTACACGTTCTTCATCGACGCCCAGGGTCACCGGGACGACGCGCGGATGGCCGAGGCCGTCGCCGAGGCCGAGGGGCACTGCAAGGACCTGGTCGTGCTCGGCAGCTACCCCAGATCCTCACGGATCCTGTAGCCGCGCCGGTCGTTCCCAAGAGCCGTTCCAAACTCGGCCGGATCGCCGGACCTCGGCGCCATTTCGTGACCCGCCGGGCGCCCCTTACCTCTTGAACGGCCGGGGGTTCCCGCTACATTGGTCTCGGAGCCGCCGGCGGGCGGTCGGGGAGTCCGCCCCGCCCGGTTGGTTTCAAGTGCCGGACGCGCCGCCCTCGGTTCTTGGGGGGCGTCTCGGCGCCGGGTGGAGCGAGGCAGGTATGACAAAGACGATGACGTTCTCGGCTCGTGCGGCGATGGGCGCGGGCGTGCTCGCGCTGGCCGCGGGACTGGCATGGGCCGACGGCGACGACCGCACGTTCGACGGCTGGGGCAACAACGTCGCCAACCCCCAGTGGGGCTCGACGCTGTCCAACCTCGGGCGGATGATGGACCCCGACTACGCCGACGGCGTGTCGTGGATGGCGGGCCAGGGCCGCCCCTCGCCCCGGGCCGTCTCCAACGCGTTCCACCAGGGACGCTCGCCCAACTGGTCCCGCCGCGTGCTCACGAGCATGGTCTTCCACTGGGGCCAGTTCATCGACCACGACCTCGACCTGACGACGCCCTCCTCCGGGGAGAGCGCGCCGATCGAGATCCCGCTCGACGACCCCTGGATGACCCCGGGCGGGACGATCCCGTTCACCCGCTCGCTGTACGACCCGGCGACCGGCACCGGACCCGGCGTGCCCCGCGAGCACACCAACGAGGTCTCGGCGTACGTCGATGGGTCGATGGTCTACGGCTCGACCGAGGCCCGCGCGATGGCCCTCCGCGAGTTCGTGGGCGGGCGCCTGCTCGTCCAGGAGGGCGGCCTGCTGCCCTGGAACACGCTCGGCATCTTCATGGACGACGCGTTCGGCGCCCCACAAGAACAGCTCTTCGCCGCCGGCGATATCCGCGCCAACGAGCAGCCCGGGCTGACCGCCCTGCACACGCTCTTCGTCCGCGAGCACAACCGCCTGGCCAACTTCTTCGCCATCGTCCACCCGACCTGGACCGACGAGCAGCTCTTCCAGAAGGCCCGCGAGCGGAACTGGGCCCAGATCCAGGCGATCACGTACAACGAGTTCCTGCCCGCCCTGCTGGGCCCCGGGGCCCTGCCCGAGTACACCGGCTACGACCCGGCGGTCGACGCCTCGATCGCCAGCGAGTTCTCCGCCGGCGCGTACCGCTTCGGGCACTCGATGGTGAACCCGACGCTGCCCCGCTTCGTCGAGGGCGGCGCGGTCCACCCGGAGGGGCCGCTGGACCTGTTCGAGTCGTTCTTCAACCCGCAGACCATCATCGACTCGGGCGGGATCGACCCGATCATGCGGGGCCAGATCAACGAGCTGGCCCAGGAGATCGACCCCTTCATCATCGACGACCTCCGCAACCTGCTCTTCGGCGGGGGCGGGATCGGGCTCGACCTGGCCGCGATCAACATGCAGCGCGGCCGCGACCACGGGCTCCGCAGCTACAACGACATGCGCGAGGCGATGGGCCTCCCGCGCGCCGCGACCTTCGCCGACATCTCGTCGGACCCCGACGTGCAGGCCCGGCTCGCCAGCGTCTACGCGACGCCCGACGACGTCGACCTCTGGATCGGCGGGCTGAGCGAGGACCACGTGCCCGGCGCGAGCGTCGGCCCGACGCACGGGTCGATCATCGCCGACCAGTTCCGCCGCCTCCGCGACGGCGACCGGTACTTCTACGAGTACCACCTGACCAGCAACGAGGTCTTCCAGGTCAACAACACGACCCTGGGCGACATCATCCGACGCAACACCGACATCGGGTACGTCCAAGAGAACGTGTTCTTCGTGTCCGCGGATCTGAACCACGACACGATGATCAACTACCTGGACGTGCTCCAGTTCCTCGTGCTCTTCGCCGAGCGCGACGAGCAGGTGAACTTCGTGCCCGGCGTCGGGCTCGACTTCAACGACGTCCTGGCATTCCTGGCCGCCTTCGAGCGGTACGACTGAATCACGCGGGGAACCGTCCGCGCGAGGGGGAGGAGCGCCGCGGGGGCATCGAGTGCCCGCGGCGCTCTTCGTTTGCGCACACCGCGTGAATCCGAGTCAGAGATCGGCGCCGATCACGACCCCTGGGGCGGGTCCCGCAGCTCCCGGGGCAGCTCCGGGGCGGGCGCCCAGGAGGACTGACCCCCGGCGCCCGACGGGCGCGGGTTCTGGACGGTCGGGGGCCTCGCCTGGCCGCTCGGCGGCGCCCAGGACGGCGTCACCGGCTGCCTGGGCTGCGTGCCGGCTGGTGATCCGCCGTTCGGCCGCGGCGTCCCGCCGGCCGGCGTCTCGTGGTCGATGCCCGAGCGCTGGATGACCCGCTCCAGGGCCTGGCCCGTCTGGGCCGCCCGGGTGATGAGCCCGCCGAGCCACGCGCCCGCCTCCTCGACCCGCGAGCCCAGCCGCTGGACCGACGCGTCGAGCAGCGCCTCGAGCTCCTGCCGCTGCTGACGCAGCACCTGCCCGCCCTGCTCGGCCATCCGGGCCGACTCGCGGACGCCCTGCTCGATCGACTCGTGCTCGGCCCGGAGGGCCTGGATCTGCTCGCGGGCGGCGGCCATCGCCGAGTCCAGCTCCGGGCGGGCGCCCTTGAGCGTCTCGAGCCCCTGGTCCGCCTCCTCGCGGGCCTCCATCGCCCGCCTCGTCAGCGCCTCGATCCGCTCGGCCGCCTCGACGAGCGAGCTGGCCAGCGTCTGCCGCGACTCGTCGGCCGCGCGCCCGGTCTCGCCCAGGCGCCGCGTGACCTCCTCGGCCCGCTGCCGCGCGATCTCGATGCCCTCGATGATCGCCGCCCCCGCGTGCTCCTCGTTCTCCGCCGGGTTGTCCGGGTCCAGCGCCAGGGCCGAGAGCGTCCGACGGCACAGCCGCTCGGCCGGCTCGCCCATCCGCGTCAGTTCCGCGGCACGCTCCTCGAGGCCCCGCGTCAGCGTCTGCGCCCGCTCGGCGATCCGCTCGGACGCCGTCTCGGCCTCCGCGACCACCCGCGTCGAACGCTCCTCAAGCTCGCCCAGGCGCGACTCGAGCGACGCGGCCAGCTCCTCGAGCTTCTCCGCGTGCCGCAGCGCCGTCTGCTCGGCCGTCACCAGACGCTGCTCGGCCTGGTTCGCCCGCGACTCGAACGTGTCGAACACGCCCGCGAGCCTCGCCTCGAGCGCCTCGAGCCGTTCGGCGACGTTCTTGTCGATGTTCTTGTCCAGCTCCTCGACCCGGCGCGCCCGGGCGGCCGCCTCCTCGATCGCGGCGCTGGTCCGCTCGATCCGCTCGTCGAACATCTTGACGAGCTTGGCGCCCGCCTCGATCTTGGTGCGCAGGTCCTGCCCCGCCGCCCGCGACTCCTCGACCAGCACGTGCGCGCTCTGTGCGCTCGTCCGGAGCGTGTCGCCCGAGCCGGACGCCTCGCGGATGAGCGCCTTGAGCGTCTCCGAGTACCGGGTGAACGCGTTCTGGTCGATCACCCGGGGCGTCAGGAAGACGTCCTCGATCGAGCCCTGGCCCGGCGGCATCGCGAAGGGCAGACGCGGGCCCGCCTCGACGGCGCTGTCGGGGAACGCGGTGTCCGGGGGCGTCTGGAACTGCGTCTGGTCGGCGGTCTGAGAGTCGTTCTGGGTCGCCTGATCGCTCATTTGGAGGCCTTCCATGCCGATGCGAGGGAGTGTCATCGTGCGCGCGGCATGGTACACCACGGGCGGGGGGCCGTCCCGGCCGCGCTAGCATCCACAGATGCCCCCCGGCAAAGGACATCCGAACCGCCCCGACGACCTGCGGGACGCCTCCAGGGGCGAGCGGCTGCAGCGTGTCCTGGCCGACGCGGGCGTCGCCTCCCGCCGCGCGTGCGAGGAGCTGATCGAGGCCGGCGCCGTCGAGGTCAACGGGCGCGTCGTCAGCACGCTCCCGGCCTGGGTCGATCCGACAACCGACAGGATCGTTGTGGACGGGCGACCCCTGCCCAAGCCCGAACGCCACGTGTACGTGATGCTCAACAAGCCGTCGCGCGTGCTCTCGACCGTCGAGGACGAGCCGGGCGCCGACCGCAAGACCGTGCTCGACCTGGTCGATCACCCCGAGCGGGCGAGGCTGTTCCCGGTCGGGCGCCTCGACTACGAGTCGCTCGGCCTCGTCCTGCTCACAAACGACGGGGCGCTGGCCAACCGCGTCACGCACCCGAGCTACGGCGTGCCCAAGACGTACCGCGTCGTGGTCAAGGGCGACCTCGACGACGAAGCGGCAAAGGAGATCGAGCGCGGGATCTACCTGGCCGAGCGGAAGGCCGGGCGCACCGTCGGCGCGGCCCGGACGGCCCACGTCGAGCTGGCGATCCTGAGGCGCGACCGGGAGACGACCTCCCTGGAGATCACGCTCCGCGAGGGGCGCAACCGACAGGTCCGTCGCATGCTGGCGGCGGTCGGCTTCCCGGTGAAGAAGCTCGAGCGCGTCGCGATCGGGCCCCTGCGGCTCAAGGGCGTGGCCCGGGGCGCCTGGCGGGAGCTGACGAGCCAGGAGGTCCAGGCCCTGCGGCGGGCGGCGGCGGCGCCGGGCGGGGGCAAGCAGGGCGCCGGCAAGACAGGCAAGAAGAAGAGCGCCCAGCAGGGATCTACGCAGGGCCCAAAGCAGGGCCAGAAGCGACGGGACGGCAGAAAGACGCCCCCCCAGACCGCCGACGAAGGGGGCAAGGCGCCCCGGGTCTCGCGGCGGTCGGTCAAGGACGCGGCCCACCGGGCCGGGCGGCAGTCGGGCGGCACGGGCAAGGGCGGGCGCACGCGGGGCTGAGATGGCCGACGAGACGAGGCAGCATCTGGACGAGGCCGAGCAGCTGACGCGGACGGTGTCCGTGATCCGCGCCGGTCTGCGCGGGCTGTACAAATCGGGCCTGCCCCGGATGGCCGCGGCCCTGGCGTACCGCACGATCTTCAGCATCATCCCCGTGCTCGCGATCGCCCTGGTGATCGCCTCCGGGCTGATCTCGCCCGAGCAGGTGCGCGAGAGCTTCACGAAGATCATGGACTACGCGGGCTTCCAGACGATCGTCGTCACGACCGACGACGGGGAGTCGTCGCTGGAGTTCGTGGGCCCGCCCGCGCCGCCGCCCGAGGCGGACACCGCCGGGCCTGAAGACGAACCCGACGCCGCCGGCGGTGTCGCCGCGGGCGACGAGGCCGAGGGCCCGGCCGGGGAATCGGTCGCCGCCATCGACGAGCTGCTGACCAATCTCGTCGATCGAGTCAGCTCGAGCCTTGGCGCGATCAACCGGGGCTGGATCGGGTTCATCTCGGCGGGCGTGTTCATCTACGCCGCGTTGTCGCTGTTCCTCGAGATCGAGCGCTCGTTCAACCAGATCTACCGCGTGCAGCGCGGCCGCGGCTGGGTCGCGCGCCTGCTCCTGTACTGGACCATGATGACGCTCGGGGCGATCCTGCTCCTGGCGACGTTCTCGGTCAGCCAGAGGTTCACCGAGTGGGTCGAGGCGATCCTCGGCGGGACCGCGGGCAGCCGCTGGACACTGGGCCTGGCCGGCTACGGCGTGACCGTTCTGATCTCGACCCTGCTGCTGTGGATCCTGTACACGACCGTGCCCAACGTCCGCGTCGCGGCCAGGCCCGCGCTGGTCGGCGCGTTCCTGGCGGCGATCGTCTGGGAGCTGGGCAAGTGGGGGTTCACCCAGTACATCGCGTACTCGACGGCGTACGCCAGGTTCTACGGCTCGCTCGCGCTGCTGCCGCTGTTCTTGCTGTGGGTCTACGTCACGTGGCTGATCACGCTCTTCGGTCTGCAGGTGACGTACGCGCTCGAGCACTTCAGCGAGCTGCGCGACCCGCAGCCGCCGGCGGACTACAAGCCCGCGGTCCTGGACCCGGCGATGATCCTGCTCGTCGCCTCCTCGGTCGCCCGCCGCTTCGAGGGCGGCAAGGACGCGAGCCCGGCGGAGGTCGGTTCCGAGCTTGGCATCGACGACGACGTGGTCGAGCGGATGTGCGGCGCGCTGGACAAGGCCCAGATCCTGCACCGCGTCGAGTCGGACACGCCCGGCGAGCGGTACACGATGGCGGCGCCGCCCGCGAGCGTGAAGGCCCGCGACGTGTTCAACGTCGGGCTGGGTCTGGCGGGCAAGGAGTCGCCGGTCATCGGCGAGCTGGACCGCGTCCGGGCCGAGACACTGGGCGAGCGGAGCCTGGCCGACGTCGCCCCGGCGCCGAAGGGCCGGGCTTCTTCGGTCCCGTCCCCGCCGCAGCCCGCGGCCGAGCCCGCCGTCCAGACTGCCACCGACGCCGCGCCTCCCCCGGGCGCCGCCGCCGACCCCCAGCCGGGCGCCTGAAACGCCCGTCCCGGGCCCGTTCCCGCCCCCGGCGACCCGAAGGGGTGGGGGGCCTACCCTCCCCGTCCCGATGCTCCCGCACCGCCTGACCGAGTTCACGATCTACCTGGCCCAGCGCCCCGGCGAGCTTGCCGGCGTGCTGGAGGCCGCCGCCGTCGCGGGTGTGGACATCCACGCCGTCGCGGCCGGCGAGCACAACGACCGGGGCATGGTCCACCTCATCGGCACGCCCGAGGAGGCCCTGCGGCACGTGATGGAGTCGCTGGTCGAGTCGGGCATCGGCCCGGTGGTCGAGTCGCCCGTGCTGGCCGTCGCGGTGGACAACCGCCCCGGGGCCGTCCGGGATATATCTGTTTTGATGGCCGACGCCCGTGTGAACATCCGGCGGGCGTACATGGCCAGCGGGATCGCGGGCCAGCCGAGCCTGTGCGTCTTCCGCTTCGACGACCCGGAGCGGGCGGCGGAGGTCATCGAGTCGATCGACTGGCCGGTGCAGAAGCGGGCGTGAATCCGCCGCGTCGCGGCGTCGATTTGGACAGTGGCGGGGGGGATCCGTAGGATCGGAAGGCCCCGGATGGGGCCCCGGGAGGTCACCCTTGGGCGTCGAAGCCGCACTCTCAACCGACATGGTGCTGACCACCCAGCTCAAGCGGGTGGTCAACTGGGCCCGCCGATCCAGCCTGTGGCCCATGCCCTTCGCGACGGCGTGCTGCGGGATCGAGCTGATGGCGACGGCGTGCAGCCGGTACGACATCGCCCGCTTCGGCGCCGAGGCGATGCGGTTCAGCCCCCGCCAGGCCGATCTGCTGATCGTCGCGGGTCGGATCTCGGTCAAGATGCTGCCGGTGCTGCAGCGGATCTACGAGCAGATGGCCGAGCCCAAGTGGGTGATCTCGATGGGCGCGTGCGCCTCGACGGGCGGCGTCTTCGACACGTACGCGACGGTGCAGGGCTGCGACCAGTTCATCCCGGTGGACGTGTACGTGCCCGGGTGCCCGCCGCGGCCCGAGCAGCTGCTCGAGGGCGTCATGGCGATCCAGCGCATCATCGACGAGGACGGCATCCCGCCCAAGGGCCCCGACGGCAAGCGCGTCCCACTCGGCATCGCGCTGCAGCCCAACCACGCGGTGCGCCCGCAGCCGGCGCCCCTGGGCATGTCGATCTGAGGTCGGCTCACTGACAGAGCTCTCACGGACAGGCGTCGGCCACCGCGTTTTGCGGTGTCACTATGCGCGCACTGAAAACAACCGCCCGGGCGCGGCAACGCCCGGGCGGTTGGAGTGATCACTGTGCGGAGCACGGGGTCACGAGGCTCCCGCACGTGAGGGTGAGCAGAGACTCAGCGGCGCCGACGCGTCGCGACCAGGCCGCCCACGCCCAGCATCGCCAGCGCGCCCGGCGAGGGGATCGCGGCGGTCCGGAGGGTGAGCTGGCTGCCGGCGGCGTGCCAGCCCTCGGGGCCGGCGAAGAGGTTGGCGTCGGCGAAGAACTCGATGAAGACCTCGCCGCCCGTCAGCACGACGTCCATGCCGTCGAGCGTCAGGTCATGGATGGCGAAGGAGGCCTGGCCCGGGCCGATCTGGTTCTGGCCGGAGAACGGGTCGATGATCACGCCATCGCCGTCGGCGTTGACGATCGCGATCTTGAGACCCGACAAGGGCATGGTCTGCTGGCTGGACGCGTCCAGGTCCCAGCCGAGGCCGACGAGGCGCTGGTCCTCGCCCAGGTCGGCGCCCAGGACGTGGTTCCAGACGCTGCCCTGGGTGTTGTTGTGCACCGCGCCGGCGACGTCGAACAGGTGCACGAAGCTCTCGGTCGCGGGCGAGGCGAGGGTGGGCGTCGCGTTGACGCTGATGCCCGAGGCCTGCTCGATCTGGCCCTGGGCCAGGCCCGCGCCCAGCGCGAGCCCGAGGCAGGCGGCCGCGTGACTTGCTGTCATTCTCATGGTTCTCATCTCCTTATCGAGGGTGCGACGTCCGAACAGACCGACAGCGGGCGGTGGGGTCGCGAGCGGCTCCCGTAAGCCGCGGTCCCCCTCGTTCGCTCATCCGCGCCCGGCTCGACTCAGTGATCCCTCGCGCCCCCGGGTCTCGTGGGGCGCGGTCGGCCTCGTGCCGACACGTGTCCAATAAACACGACGCACGACGACTCGCAAGCGATGTGCGCCGATTTCTTCTCCATCTTCACTCACACGTCCAAGTTCACACGCGCGCCGTGCGCGCGCACGACAACGGGGCGCCCGTCGGACGCCCCGTCGTTGAGTGTGCGCGTTGTTCGTTCGGCGACTAGCGGCGGCGGCGTCTGGCCACGAGCAGGCCAGCGGTGGCCAGCGCGCCAAGCGTGCCCGGCGCGGGCGTCGGCGTCAGCTCGAGCGTGATGAAGCTCTCCTCGGCGTACACGCCCTCGGACGAGGCCGAGTAGGCCTGATCAAAGAACAGCTCGATGTACACGTCCTCGCCGTTCAGGTCGAAGGCCAGGCCCATCTCCTCCAGGTCGTAGAACGACGAGGTGACCTCGCCGAAGCCGGGCGAGTCGAGGCCCGCGAAGGGGGAGAACGTCACGCCCTCGCCCG
The DNA here is from genome assembly GCA_041987545.1 of Phycisphaerales bacterium. Classification (GTDB taxonomy): domain Bacteria; phylum Planctomycetota; class Phycisphaerae; order Phycisphaerales; family UBA1924; genus JAJRXR01. Next base: position 253,970 of record JBHIWH010000001.1, read on the forward strand.
CGGCGTTGAAGACCGCGATGCGGAGCTCGCTCAGATGCACGTCGGCGAACGTCGTCGCGCCCAGGTCCCACGAGAGGCCTGTGAGGCGGAGGTCCGAGCGGCCGTAGTCGGCGTGCAGGAGGTTGTTGTCCGTCGAGCCCAGGACGTCGAAGTGGGCGTGCCCGGCCAGGGAGATGGCGCTCTGGTCGAGCGAGCCCTCGGGGGTCTTCTCGGCGGGGCCGGGCTTGATCGAGAGGCCGGAAATCGCCGCCACGTCCGCGGAGGCGAGGGCCGCCGGGATCGCGAGCGCGGCGAGTGCGGCAAGTGTGGAACGCATCGGGTTGTCTCTCCTGACCGGCGTGGCGCACCGTCGTCGTCGCCGGGGGTCGTGGGGCGTCTGTGGGGCCCCGCCCGGTCGTGTGCGCACGCCGTGTCGGCTTGCTGCGTGGTGTCGGGGCGACGGGGGCGCGGGCCCTCGGCGCCGGTCGCCGGGCGCACGGCCCGCGACCGGGTCAACTAGACCCCATATCCGCGGGAACGCCAGTGATTTGGGGGGATTCCCGGTCCTGGGCGCGCAAAAAGAGCCGCCGCGGAGCGACGAGTCGCGTCCGCGGCGGGGTGGTGTTGGGGGTGTGGAGTCTGAGTTCTGACAGGAGCGTGGGCGTTAGCGCCGGCGGCGGCGGGCGACCGCGAGGCCGCCGAGGCCCATGAGGGCCATCGAGCCCGGGGCGGGGACGACGCCGATCTCGATGATGGACTCCTGGGTGTGGGAGGCCTCCTGGCCGGCGAAGAGGTTCCGGTCGGTGTGGAACTCGACGAGGATCATGCCGTCGGAGACATCGAAGTCCCAGCCCATGGCGGTCAGGTCGATGTAGCCGGAGGTGTAGCCCATGCCGGACTGGTCAAGGTCGTAGGGGCTGAGGGTGACGCCGTCGCCGGCGGAGTTGACGATCGAGATGCGGATGTCGGACAGGTAGGCGGGGGCGAAGGCGAAGGAGCCGAGGTCCCAGCCGATGGAGCCGACGCTCAGGGGGCCGGCGCCGACGTCGAGCTTGGCGACGTTGTTGAAGCCGGAGCCCTGGGTGGCGTTGTGGATGAAGTTGCCGATACCGACAGTCTTGACGCCTTCGCCGGCGGCGACGGCGACGTTGGTCTGGGCGCCGTTGACGGCGAGCCCGGACGACGAAACGACGTCGGCCTGGGCAGCGCCCGCCAGGGTGGTGATGGCGCCGGCAGCGAGAATCATGGTGCGAGTCGTCATTGTCTCATCTCCTCGTGTGTCTGGACCGACAGCGGTCCCGGCTCTGGGTATGACGCCCCGGTCTGCACAAACCGATCGCGCCGGCCCCTCGGCCGCGTCTCAAAACCCATCACGTCATTGCGGGTCGTCTCGTCTCGTGACCCGAACGGTGATCTCTCTCGACCCCCCCGGCGGCAGGACCCGGTCGGGGGGCGTCACGCCGCGTGTGCCGCGTGACCGTCGCAACTGGACACGCGCCGGCGCCGATTGCAAGACAATCGCGTAGGTTTCAGTTGCAGAAGGGGTTGCGCGCGTTTGCCGACCGGTTTTCTCGGAGGACCCCCGCCGGTATAACCGGCGCGGTCCTCACCGGCGGGATCGGCCGCGCACGCCGACGCCCGCCCGGGCGCGGGCGGCGATCCGCCCACGCCAGACGCGAGGGTCGTGCGGGCGCGCGACGACACGCCCCCGGTGATCGATCAGCGGCGGCGGGTCCGAGAGTGTGGGTTGGGTCTTGCGGGCTAGAGGCCCTTGGCGGTGATGCGGCGGCCCCGGCGGCGGCGCCCGTTGATGATCTTGCGGCCGGACTTGGTCTTCATCCGGGCGCGGAAGCCGACCTTGCGGCGGCGCTTCACGTTGCTGGTTCGCCTGGGGTAGTGCATGCTCGGTCTCCGCGGGCTCTGCGGCGGGGCTGGCCCGCCGGGCCCCAAGGGTAGGCCGCCCACCCCGCCCCGGGCCAGTCCGAGAAGGACCCGGGCCCCCCCGGGGGACCGTCTGGCGGGGCCCGGGGCGTGGATCGCCCGCGGCCCGCGGCTGGATCGGGGGCGGATCCGGGCCGATGTGCTACTGTTGAAGGAGCCCCGGACAGGCGTTGAGCCGGGGAGGCTTGGCCGCGACCGCTCGTCACGCCGCCGGAATCCCGGCCGAGTGACGAGCGACCGCGTCCCCCCCGCGAGGGGGTACGGACGGGTCGTTGTATGGACGAGACCACCCTGGTGGCGCTCGAGTCGATCCTCGGGCACACGTTCCAGAACCGCGAGACGATCGAGCGCGCCATGCGGCACGCGTCGGTGTGCGACTCGCGGCTGGAGTCGAACGAGCGTCTGGAGTTCCTGGGCGACGCGGTCCTCGGGCTGCTGGCCTGCCAGCGGATCTACGAGCTGTACCCGGGTCTGCTCGAGGGCGAGATGACCAAGATCAAGTCCACGGTCGTCTCGCGCCGGACGTGCGCGCGCCTGGCGGACAAGCTCGGGCTCGCGGACCACATCGAGGTCGGCAAGGGGATGCAGGCCTCGGGCGAGCTGCCCCGGTCGCTGGGGGCGGCGGCGCTGGAGGCCGTGATCGCCGCGGTGTACGTGGACGGCGGGCTGCAGGCGGCGCGGAACTTCCTGTGCCCGCTGCTCGATCCCGTCATCCGGGACGCGGCCAGCTCAGGGCACCAGCAGAACTTCAAGTCGGTCCTGCAGCAGCACGCGCAGCAGGCGGTCGGGCAGACGCCCACGTACAAGATCCTGGACGAGAAGGGGCCGGACCACGCCAAGGCGTTCCGGATCAGCGTCGAGCTGGACGGGCGCCGGTTCGAGGCGTGCTGGGGTCAGTCCAAGAAGCAGGCCGAGCAGGCCGCGGCGCTGATCGCGCTGCGGGAGCTGGGCGTGATCGAGGCCGCCGAGAGCGGCGAGCTTCGGATCGTCAAGGTTCGGGTGAACTGAGTCCGGACGGACCCGAACCGGCCGGGGGTCACTCCGCGGGCGCCAGGTCCAGCACCAGCGGCAGGTGGTCGCTCGCGCGGGAATCAGCCGGCTCCAGCCCCATCGACGCCAGGGCCTCGGGCGAGAGGACGTCGGTCTCCAGCACGCACGCGAGCGCGGGCGTGAGCGTGGAGTCGGAGTAGACGAGCCAGTCGAGACGCCCGGGCGAGAACGAGCTGTCGGCGTCGGTCCAGGTGTGGGTCGTCGCGTCACCCCAGACGAGCGTGTACGCGGGCGCCATGTCCGAGCCGTCGGCGTCGAGGGCGGCGCGGAGCGCGTCGAGGGGCGGTCGGGAGCCGACGAGGTTCAGGTCCCCGCCGAGGACGCAGCGTGTGACGCCGTGCTCGTCGAGGACGCGGCGGACGAGGTCGTTGATGGCGCGTGTCTCGTGCACGCGGCGGACGTCCTCGGGGCTTGCGTCGGAGCCGCAGCACTTGAGGTGGATCGAGCCGGCCAGGAGCGGGCCCCCGGGCGCGTCGAGGATGGCGCCGACGAACCGCACGGGCCACTCGCCGCCATCGGCGAAGACGAACTCGTCGATGGCCTCGATCACGGGGTGGCGCGAGACGACGGCTACGCCCGCGCGGCTGGCGCGGTGGGCGACGGCGTGCCACTCGCGCCCGCCCGGCGCGTGCTCCTTGAACCACGCGACGAGCCGCTCGCCGCTCCAGCCGTCCCACTCCTGGAGCAGGATGACGTCGGGGTCGAGGGCTGAGTACACGCGCGCGAAGGCGTCGGGCTCGCGGGCGGGCGAGCCGCGGAGGACGTTGTGGCTGACGACGCGGATCGAGCCATTGGTGGGAGGTGGGAGGGCGTCGGCGGTCCCGGCGCGTCCGGTCGCCGGCGCGGGCAGGTCGAGCTCGAAGGGGAGGCCGCGCCAGAGCTCGGCGCCGGCCGCGTCCGTCTGGATCACGACGCCTCGGGCGTGCCCTGCCGCGAGGAGGCCGTCGAACACGCACGATCCGGGCCCCGGGTGGCGGGCGATCCGGATCTCGTACGAGTCGGCGGAGTACGTCGGGGCGAACTCGAAGCCGGCGTCCGCGTGTGAGAGCGAGCGAGTTCGCCCCCCGGCGTGGGCGAGGACGCGGGTCCCGACGCCGAGTTCGTCGCCTGGCTCGTCGGGGAGCGGTGAGACCTGGAGCTCGAGGTCCACGCCGAGATCGGCCAGGGGCAGGCCCGTCCCGGCGTCGGCGTCGAGGTCGAGCAGCACGCGGGTGCAGCGCGCCCCGCCCTGGAGCGTGACGCGGGCGTCGGGCGCGAACCGGACGTAGACCGAGTGCGCATCGGCCCAGGCCTGCGTTGTCTCGGGCCACTCGCCCGGGTCGCCGTCGATCACGATGGGGGGCGGCTCGGCGGTCACGCACCCGGTCGCGGCGACGGCGGCGAGCGACCACGCGGCGCACAGCTTGTTCCGTCTCATGAGACCCCTCCCCGGACCGGGCGCTCCCCGTATCGGCGCCCGATCAGCCCGAGAACGCGAGCGCGACGACGATCAGCGTCACGACCATCATGACGGCGACCGCGCCCACCGCGATCAGCGTCGCCCGGTTCGACCGCTCGAGCGTCCTGGCCAGTGCCCGCTCGCGGTCCATGTCCGACCTGCGGAGGTCGGCGAGTGTGTTGGTCAGCTGGGTCGTGGAGTGGCCCAGGTTCGAGATCGCGTCGCGGAAGCCGTCGAGCGACTCGGTCATGCGGTCGCCGCTCTGTGCGGCGCGGAGGGCGATCGAGCGGACGTCGTCGAACGCCTCGTTCTGGCGGGCGAGCGTCGCGTCCTGGTGGGCCTGGTGGCGGCGGGTCGCCTCGGCCAGGGCGCGGACGGCCTCGTTGAGCTCGGCGCCCTGGTTCCGGATCACGGGCATCGCGTCCAGCGAGACCGACGTCTTGTCCGCCAGCTCGACCAGCCGCTCGGAGCGGCGCTCCTGGCGGTCCAGGTGCTCGTCCACCTTGCGGACGACGGCGAGGACCTCCTGGTAGTTGCGCTGCAGCTCGGCGATCGTCTCGCCCGTCATCTTCCGGGGCGAGAGGGTCGAGGGGTCCGGGCCCCGGTCTGGGGGCTGGCCTGGGGGCTGGTCGGCGGACTGGGAGATGTCGATGGCGACGGGGCGGGCGCCGGCGCGGTCCTGGCGGCCGCCGCCGAGCATCCGTGCGAGTCCCTTGATCACGCCCATCGGTCACCTCCGTTTGACCCGGGCAGAGCGTACGGGAAAGGGCGCGCGCTCGGCAAACGAGCGGCCCGGCCCGGTCGCGTGCGACGGGGCGAAGACCCCACGCGAACGCCCCCGCCCGGGCGAGCATCGGGCGGGGGCGTTTGGGATCGATGCGTGACGCCGGCCGCGCGGGGTTACTCCTCGCTGGGGAAGGCGGCCATGGTGGTCGTGCCGGGCCTGGCGCAGCCGCGGCCGCCCTCGAAGTGCGAGGCGCCGCTGGCGATCGCGTCGGCGACGGAGATCCGCGGCAGCCAGACCTCGGAGTACTCGCCGAGCGAGGTCCCCTGCAGGGGCAGGCCGAGCATCGAGCGGAGCTGGTTCTCGGCGGTGTCCTCGACGCGGACGTCGGTCTCGGCGGCGTTGCGGTCCACGACGACGCGGGAGAAGTACTTGCGGGCCCAGTCCTCGGAGACGGGCGGCGCGACGCCGACGATCTGGTTGCCCTCGGCCTCGTCCAGGTGCTCGGGCTCGTCCTCGATGACGTCGAGGCTCATCGCGGTGTCGAACTCGAGGTACTCGCCTTCGGTGCAGGCGGCGAAGATGTTGTCGTTGAGGACGACGCCCCTGGCCTGGCGCCCGTTGTCCACGCCGAAGCGGTCGTTGAAGGCGAAGACGTTGCCCATCGCGGCGACGACCGAGTCGGCCTCGAGCTTGAGCGCCGAGCCGCCGTCGGAGTCGCCCGGCCCGGGCTTCTCGTTGAACAGCGACGTGTTGTTGGAGAAGGTGAACCGGGGCAGGCCGTCGGTGGAGTGCCAGATGGAGTGGAGGGAGAAGCCGTTGCCGGTGTTGTTGACGGCGAGGTTGTTCTCGCAGGTGATGGTCGAGCTCTGGTGCCCCCAGAGGGAGAAAGCGCCCTCGGTGGGAGCCGTGTTGGTCACGACGCAGTTGCGGACGACGACCTCGCCCTCCTTGGGGCTGACGACGTAGATGCCGCCCGTGCCCGGGGTGGGGTTCTGCCCGGTCTTGGGGTTGGCGGTGCGGACGATCTTGACCTCGTCGTCGGTCTTGTACCGGTTGCGGGGGGCGTTGTCGACGATGACGCCGTCGACGACGATGCGGGCCGGCTCGTCGCCGAACCACTTGCGGGCATCGATCTTGAGGCGGTACATGCCCATCCAGTTCTTGGACATGTTGTCGCCGGAGAGGACGGTCTGGTGCGCGCCCCAGGGATCGCGTGTGGTGAAGTCCTGGGACCAGCCGCCGTAGATCTCGACGGGGACCTTGATCTCGTCGTGCCCGGACGAGCCGCGGCCGAGGTACTCGCCCTCGGCGATGAAGACCCGGTCGCCGGCCTCGAGCTTGGTGATGATGTTGCCCAGGTCCTTGGCGGGCTTGTCGATGGTGCCGGTCTTGCCCTTGCCGGTGGCGGCGCAGACGTACCAGTCTCGGGCGGCGGCGTCGCCGGCGAGTGCGGCGAGCACGCAGGCGCCGACGGCGGCGGTGCGGGTGGTGCGTGTCATGGTGGTGCTCCTTCTGGTGTGGTCCCGGCGGGCGCCGACGGGCGCCCTCCCCCGTGCAAACGCGGGGCGCCGATCGGCCCCATCATGAACTTCGGGGGCGGGCCCGAGTTCACGCCTGGGGCCCGGGGAGGGGCCCGGATCGGGCGCCGAGGGGGGGCGGTGGGGGGGTGTTCGTGTATCCTGGGCCGACAGGGGACCCGGATGGCCGATTCCACGCCCGCGGAGATCACGATGGTGCTGCGCCGGGTCCGCGAGGGGGACTCGGCCGCGGGCGAGCGGCTCTTCGCCCTGGTCTACGACGAACTGCGGGGCCTGGCGGGCGGGCAGATGCGGGGCCAGGCGCCCTCGCACACCCTGCAGGCGACGGCGCTGGTGAACGAGGCGTTCCTGCGGATGGCCGACTCGAAGGCCGAGCTCAACGACCGGACCCACTTCTTCGCGACCGCGGCCAAGGCGATGCGGCAGATCCTGATCGACCACGCCCGGCGCAAAGGGGCGGCCAAGCGCGGGGGCGACGGCGCCTGGGACCGGGTGACGCTCTCGGGCGTCGCGGGCGAGGAGCGGGAGCTGGACCTGGTCGATCTGGACTCGGCGCTGACCGAGCTGGCGGCGCTGGACGAGAGGCAGTCGCGGATCGTCGAGCTGCGGTTCTTCGGCGGGCTGTCGATCGCGCAGACGGCCGAGGTGACCGGGCTCTCGACCGCGACGATCGAGCGCGAGTGGCGCGCGGCCCGGGCCTGGCTCGCGGGCAAGCTCGACGGGGGCGGCGTGTGAGCAGCGAGCGGCATCAGCGGGTCAAAGAGATCTTCCTTGACGTGTGCGACCTGGCGCCGAGCGAGCGGGGGCGCGTGCTCGACGAGCGGTGCGGGGGCGACGCGGGGCTTCGGGCGGAGGTCGAGCGGATGCTCGGGCTGGACGCGGCGAGCATCGCCGAGCGCCTGGACGAGTCGCCCGCGGGCGGGGCGTTCGGGGCCGCGGCGTTCGGCGAGGGGCGCCCGGACCGGGTCGGGCGGTACGAGGTCATCCGCGAGATCGGGCGTGGCGGGATGGGCGTGGTGTACGAGGCCCGCCAGGAGAACCCGAGCCGCAGCGTCGCGCTGAAGGTGCTGCACAGCGCGTACGCGGGGGGCAAAGTGCTGCGCCGGTTCGAGCTCGAGGCCCAGCTGCTGGGCCAGCTCGAGCACCCGGGGATCGCGCGGGTGTACGAGGCGGGGTCGGTCGAGGCGGGCGGGTCGTCGCTGCCCTTCATCGCGATGGAGCTGATCGACGGGCCCTCGCTGACCGAGTACGCCGAGGCGCACAAGCTGGGCCGGGCCGAGCGGCTGGAGCTGCTCGCTCGGGTGTGCGACGCTGTGCACCACGCGCACCAGCGGGGCGTGATCCACCGCGACCTGAAGCCGGCGAACATCCTGGTCGCGACCGGGCACGCGACGACGCGGGCCGACGCGCGGTTCGCGGGGCTGGGCCAGCCCAAGGTGCTGGACTTCGGCGTCGCGCGGGCCGCGGGGCTCGAGACGCAGGTGACCACGATCCAGACGGGCGAGGCCCAGCTGATCGGGACGATCGCGTACATGAGCCCCGAGCAGGTCGCGGGGGACCCGGCGGCGATCGATATCCGGTCGGACGTGTACGCGCTGGGCGTGGTGCTCTTCGAGCTGCTCACCGGGCGCCAGCCGCACGACCTGAGCAACTGCACGATGTTCGAGGCGGTGCGCCGGATCCGGGAGGACGAGCCGGACCGGGCGGCGACGGCGGACCGGTCGCTGCGGGGCGACGTGGACACGATCGTGTCCAAGGCGCTGGAGCGGGAGGCGGACCGGCGGTACCAGACGGCCGCCGAGCTGGCCGACGACCTGCGGCGGTTCCTGCGCTCGGAGCCGATCGTGGCGCGGCGGGCGAGCACGGTCTACCAGCTCCGCAAGTTCGCGAGGCGGAACAAGGCGCTGGTGACGGGGGTCGCCGTCGCGTTCGTCGGGATGGCCCTGGGCACCGGCGTCTCGGTCTGGAAGGCGGTGGACGCGACGCGGCAGCGCGACCGGGCGGTCGAGGCCAACCGCGTGGCCGGCGCGGTCAATACCTTCCTGAACGAGGACATCCTGCGGTCCGCGTCGCCCAAGCGGCTGGGGCGGGAGGTGACGGTCCGCGAGGCGGTGGACGTGGCGGTGCTGACGATCGGGGCTCGATTCCGGGACGACCCGGTCGTCGAGTCCCGGGTGCGGCACAGCGCCGGGCAGACGTACGCGTCGCTGGGCGAGTTCGACAAGGCCCGCCAGCAGCTGACGCTCTCGATCGGGCTGCTCGAGCCGATCGCGCCCGAGCACGACGATGCGCTGATCAACGCGCGATCGGAGCTGGCCAAGACGCTGATGGAGCTGGGCGAGGCCGAGGAGTCGCAGCGGCTGGCGAGGGAGAACCTCGACACCGCCGTCCGTGCGCACGGGGAGTGGTCCAGGGCGGCGGCGTACGCGATGGACGCGATCGCGCTGATCGAGCTGCAGCAGGGGCGCCTGACCGAGGCGATCGAGCTGACGGAGCGACAGATCGAGATCATGACCGAGCTGGACGGCGCCGAGCACCCGGACACGCTGATCGTCCGCTCTCGCCTGGCTTCGACGTTCATCTACTCGGAGCAGCCCGAGCGGGCCGAGCAGGCCCTGACCGAGCTGATCGAGATCCAGGGCCGCGTGATGGGCGAGGAGCACCCGAACACGTTCGGGACGCGGGCGAATCTCGCGTCGCTCTATCTGCGGACCGGGCGGTACGCCGAGGCCGAGGCGATCTACGTCGAGCTGCTGCCCCTGGAGGAGCGCGTCCTCGGGTCCGACCACCCGAGCGTGCAGATCACGCGGGGGAACCTGGGCGTCGTGTACAACCGGACGCGTCGGTACGACCTGGCCCGCCCCCTGATGGAGAAGACGCTCCGGACGCAGATCGAGTCCCTGGGCGACCGCAACCCCAACGTGATCGTGGGCATGGCGAACTTCAGCCTGGTCTGCTTCAACATGGGCGACCACGGGGCGGCGCTGGAATGGGCGGACCGGGCGTTGCCCGCCTGCCTCGAGATCCTGGGCGAGCGGCACCCGGTGACCGCCGAGCTGCTGTACAACCGGGCCCGCCCCCTGCGGGGTCTGGGCAGGTTCGGCGAGTCGGCCGAGGCGTACACCGAGCTGATCGACCTGACCATCCGCACCCGGGGCGAGACGCACCCGCGGGTGATGCACTTCTCGCGGGAGATGGCCCAGGTGCTGACCCAGGCCGAGCGGTACGAGGAGGCGGAGTCGCGGCTGGGCTACGCGGCGGCGCTTGTCGAGCAGCGCGACGAGGCGGGCGAGCAGACGCCGCCCGCGATCCCGGCCGGGATCCGTCGCGCGTACCGCGAGCTGTACACGGCGTGGGGGCGCCCGGACGACGCGGCCCGGCACGCCGAGCCCGAGGCGGAGACTGGGTCGCCCTGAGCGCGCACGAGAAAGGGCGGGCCCGCACGCCGCGGACCCGCCCCGAAGGAACACCGGCTCGCCTTCCCCCTCAGGGGCAGCCGGCGCCGAAACTCGTGAGGAAGGCGAGCACGTCCGCGAAGTCGAAGACGTAGCTCGGGTGTGCGAGGTCCGCCGAGGCGTGCTCGCTGCCGAAGGCGGTGAGGAAGGCGACCACGTCGGCGAAGTCGAGCGTGCCGAAGGGCATGGCGAGGTCGGCGACGCACTGGGCGCTGCGGTGCAGGGTGACGCTGGTGGGCTCGTATGTGAGCGTGTAGCCGTAGGGCAGGACGGCGTTGTCGAACTGTCCGACGACCGAGTGCAGGTCGATGATCTTGAGCGACTCGCCCGCCTCCAGCCCGCCGCGCAGGTCCTCGACGATCAGCGTGCCGCCGAGGACGATCCCGCTCCAGTCGGCGCTGAACCCGGGCACGATGCGGTCGTTGGTGGACTCGAAGTCGTTCAGGACCTGCAGCATCGTTGTTGACCCGTCGGCGAGCGTCAGCGTGCAGTCCCGGATCTGCCAGTGCGACAGCTCGTCGGTCAGCTCGGTTACGTCGTACCCCGGGGAGAACACGCCCTCGATGGTCGTTTCCACCGCGATCTCGGCCTTGCCGATGAGCATCTGCCCGACCCCGAGCGTGAGCGTCGCCTCGCTGCCCTCGTCGGGACGGATGCCGACCTGCGCGTTCCCGAACCCGCTCTCGCAGTAGACCACGCCCTCACCGTCGATGCGGACGTCACCGTTGATGTAGAGGACCTCCTGCTGGGGATCATCGAGGTCCGCCTCGAGCGCGATCCAGCCGTTGTTGGTGACGCCGGGGGTGTCGATGGAGAAGTGATCGGAGCCGACGTGGAGGCGGCCGAGGATCGTGCAGTCGGCGATGCCGCCGTAGTTCCCGCCCTCGATGGCGCCGTCGTTGGCTGAATCGAGGAGCCCGCCCGTGAGCGTGGTGTCGAGGTGGATGACTCCCCCGTCGGCGAGGAGGCGGCCGGTTGGGGACTGGGTGGCGCTGAGGTCGTTGGACGAGAAGCTGGCGATCGTGATCTCGCCTCCATCGCGGGCGATGATCGTGCCCGTGTTGTGCAGGGGCCTGCTCTGCCCGGTCTGCATCACGAGGTGCTCCCGGTCTGCGTCGGCGAGGATGCGGCCGTTGTTGATGACGGGCAGCTCGAAGCGGCCGCGGCCCAGGATCGTCATGTCGGGGCCGATGGTGAGCGTGGAGGGGTCGAGCGCGTCGGCGTGCTTGATCTGCGCCAGGTGGGTCGGGGTCGGCAGGCTGCCGGTAGTCTTGACGTCCAGGCGGACCGAGCCGGACCCGAGCAGGAGGGTGTCCGCCGCGACGAGCCAGGTGGCTTGCGCGGGGTCCGAGACGCCCGGGTCGCCGATGAGCAGGGTCCCCTCGACGCCCATGAACGCGTCGTGCGTGGTGAGCGAGTGCCCGGGGTGGACGCGGACGCGGGCGGCTGGGTTGGCGATGTCGAAGCCGTTGACCTCGACGTCGGCGCCCGTGATATCGACGGTGTAGCCGCCCCCGAGGGTGAAGTTGACGCTGGCGCTCGCGCTGTTGGGGATGCCGAAGGGCGTCCAGTTGGTGAGGCTGTGCCAGAGGCCCCCGGCGGGATTGTTCCAGCTGTGGGTCTGGGCGAACGCGGGCGAGGCCGTCCCCGAGGCCAGCAGGCCGGCGGTCAGGGCGAGTGTGCGTGCGGCGGAGGTCATGGCGTGTTCCTTCGTTGTGCTGGGCCGCGGGGCCCTGTGCTTTCGGCGGGGCCCGATACCGACGGGCTCCGCCAAGGCAAACGCGACCCGGGGGCGACCTCCATCACGGATTCCGGGGCCTGAGCAGGAAAGGGGCGGGCCCGCTCTCGCGCGGCCCGCCCCTTGAGCTGTGTGGGGCACGCTCTCTACGGGCAGCCGGCGCCGAAACTCGTGAGGAAGGCGAGCACGTCGGAGAAGTCGAAGACGCCGACGGGCTCGGCCATGTCCGCGGCGGTCTCGCCCGCGCCGAAGGCGGTGAGGAAGGCGAGCACGTCGGAGAAGTCGAGCGTGCCGAAGGGCTCGGCCAGGTCGGCCGGGCAGGCGCCGGCGACGACCTCGAGGCGGACCTCGGTGGGGGCGTAGACCACGCTCCAGTCCAGGCCGGCGCCCGGCACGGGCAGCGTCTGGGCCGAGAAGGCGCCGGAGACGCCGGCGTCGCCGACGATGATCGTGAACGAGTCGCCGGCCTGGGGCTCGAAGCCGTCGGCGAGGGTGACGGCCAGCTCGCCGTCGAGGGAGACGGGGCCGGCCATATCGATCTGGCCGTACGCCTCGGCGCCGACGCCGCCCAGGCGGATGATCATCGAGCCCGCGGGGAGCTGGGTGAAGCCGAGCGAGGCGCCGAGCCCGAGGAGGTCGCCGCCGAGGCCGAGCTCGAGCGTGCCCGAGTTCTCGATCGACCCGCCCGCGATGAAGTTGGCGCCCTCGAGCAGGCGGAGCGTGCCGAGGTTGGACCGGAGCGAGTCGTCGAGATCGACGCCGCCCGCGACGAGGCGGCCGACCGGGCCGAGCAGCTCGACCGTGGCCTGCGAGCCGATGGTCGTGATCGGGCTGCCGGGCAGCTCGACGCGGCTGGCCTGAAGCGCGGGGCCGTCGGCGCGCCAGGCGCCTCCGGTCAGCGTCGAGCCCGGGTGCTGGTTGACCGTCGCGGTGCTCTCGAACACGACCGCGGAGCTCGGGCCGGCCGCGACGAGGCCGTCGTTGTCGAAGAGCATGTTGCGGAGGATGGTGTCGATGCCCTCGTCGGCGCCCAGCGTGCCGGCGTTGTGGAAGTCGATGGGGCCGTCGGCGTTCGCGTTGACGCCGGTGTCGATCACGAGTGGGAGACCGGAGCCGGTCTGCTCGTTGGTGGAGATGACCCCGTAGTTGACGATCCCGAACACGTCGTCGGCGCCCATCTGGCCGCCCTCGGCGTCCACGCGCACGCCGGGCCCGACGACGAGCGTGGAGCGGGCGCCGAGGACGTTGCGCATCTGGTTGGTGAGACGGACCGACCCGTCGCCCGCGAGCGTGGCGCCCTCGGGGGTGTCGAGGTTGACGAACCCCGAGACCAGGAGGCGGCTGTCGGAGTTGGGCAGGTCGATCGTCCCGCGGAGCGAGGTCGGGCCCTGGAAGACGAACTGGCCCTCGACCGCGAGGTCCTGGAGCACGGCCGGCTGGCTGGCCGAGGCCTGCGTGCGGCAGTACCCCAGCGCCCGCCCGCCGATCAGGTGGCCGCCGTCGCCGAGCGTGACGTCGTCGACGTAGCCCGCGCCGGTGCTGGTGACCGTGGCGTCCTCGATCCGGATGTTGGAGTTGATGCCGACGGACGCGTCGATCGCCCCTCTGTTCAGGACGTCCGAGTCGCGGATGACGAGCGTCGTGTGGTCGGCGACGACCTCGATGCGGCCCGTGGCCTGGTTGGCCAGGTCGTACTCCGAGAGCACGTCGGCGTTCCTGCCCGTCTCGATGACGACGTCGGTGTCCTGCGAGACGGTGTCGTCGACCCGGATCGTGCCGGCGTTGAGCACGCCCAGGTCGTCGCCCGCCCCGAGCGTGGCCGAGTCGGCGACCACCTCGACGCCGAACCCGATGCGCACAGAGCTGGCGCCGCCCGAGTGGTTCCGGACGTTTCCTGTGAGCGTGACGCCGCCGGCGCCCTCGATCGAGACGCCCCCGGGCGTGTCCACGCTGGCCCAGTTGACGATCCGCAGGAAGTTGTCGGCGGCGGGCAGCGTGAGCGTCCCGCGGAGGCGCGTCTCGCCCTGGAGCACGAACTGGTCGTTGATCGTCACGTCCTCGATCGTCGCGGGCGTGGAGGCGTCGGGCTGCGACCGGCAGTACCCGTTGGCCACGCCGCCGATGAGATGCCCGGCGTCGCCGAGGATGATCTGGCTGACGATGCCGTTGGTGTTGGTGATGGTCGCGTGCTCGATGCGGATGTCGGAGCCGACGCCGCCGTCCTTGCGGATCTGCCCCCTGTTGAGGACGTCCGCGTCGCGGATGATGAGGCCGGCGCCGTCCGCGTTCAGCGAGAGCACGCCGGTGGCGTTGTTCACCAGGTCGAACGTGTCCAGCACGTCCGCCGACGTGCCGGGGGCGATGACCAGGTCCTCGCCCTCGAACACGCTCACGATCGTGCCGTTGTTCACGATGCCCAGCTGCGTGGCGTCGCCGACGCGTCCCGCGCCGCTGATCGTGTGCCCGAACGCGTTGGTCAGGGAGTTGCCCGGCGTGGCGGCGCGGATGACGGCGTGGTCGGCGCCGTTCAGGGTCCAGACGCCGGCGCCCGAGAGCGTCGTGATGGGGCCGGCGAGGTCCAGCGCCGTGACGAACGTGCTGGAGACCTGCCGGACCAGGCCGTCGTTGATGATGGACCCGCCCGCGACGGTCAGGCCGTCGCCGCTGTACATGGCGAGCGAGTCGTTGCCCCCGATCTCGAGCGTGCCGACGGTGCGGGGCGAGTCGAGGGTGATGTGGGCGGCGGAGACGCCGTTGTTGATGAAGACCTGGGCGGCGGGTCCGTCCGGGATGCCGAAGGGCGTCCAGGAGGCCGCGTCGGACCAGTCGTTGCCGGCGCCCCCGGTCCAGGTGAAGACCTGGGCGCTGGCGGTCGTGCCGCAGGCGGCGAGGATGGCCCCGGCCGCCAGATGCGTGATGCTCGTGCTGCGTGTCATGGCGTGTTCCTTCTGGTGTGGCGGGCGGCCGACCGCCCGGGTTTCGAGGGGTCCCTCCGAGCGGGGCCCACCAGCACCAACGCGATCCGCGGCCGGCGTCCATCACGGAATGACCGCGACCCCCGACGGGCGGGGCGCCGCGGGGGCATGCCAGGGAATATGCGGGTGCGGAGGGGGCGCCGAGAGGGCTAGCCGGGCGTGGTCTCGAACGTGAGCGAGGCCCAGAAGCTCTCCCAGTCGGCGTCGCCGTGGCCCTCGAGGCGGACCATGTGCACCGAGGCGAGCAGCCAGACGCCCTCGACGCCGGCCTCGAACGACACGACCCCGGACTGGTCCGCCCGGGCCGAGCGCTGCGAGGCGGGGTCGCCCTCGAGCACGGCGACGACCTTCGCCCCGGAGAGAGGACGGCCCCGGAACAGCAGCCTCGCCCGGATCGGGCCGTCGGGCGCCGCGTCGAGCAGGACGATCTCCAAGGGGAGACCCACCTCGCGGTCTCGCGGCGGGGCGTCGCCGCCGCCCGCGCGCACGAGCGACTTGGCGCACCGGGAGTAGACCTCGCGGCCCGGATCGTCCCGCTCGCCCAGCGACTCCCGGCGCTCGATGACCTCGTCCAGCCCCTCGTGGACGAGGTACGCGTGGAACGCCTCGGCGTCGAGCACGTTGGAGTACGGGCCGGCCCGGTAGACGAGGATGTGGTCCCCGGGCGCCGAGGGCCGCGCGTAGCTGGTGGACTGGCCCGAGAGGCCCTTGACGGGCGAGACGCCTTCCGGCTCGACGCACTCGAAGCGCTCGATCATGGCGTCGTCGCGGTGGACGACGCCGCCCTCGAAGCGCTCGCCGTGGAAGAGCATGACGCGGAGCGGGGCGTCCGGCTCGGTCATGAACCGCCCGGGGCGGATCCAGAACTGGTGCGCCAGCGCGGGGCAGGCGGCGAGCAGGGCGGCGAGGACGGCGGCGATCGTGCGCGTGCGGGGCATGGTCGCTCCAGCGGGGTCGTGTGGCTCGGGAAAGCCCGGCCCGCCCTCTCGGGCGGGGCCGGGTGAGGGGGGTCTTACTGCGTCGCGGCCCAGAACGACTCGAGGAACTGGATCACGTCGGAGAAGTCGAGCTCGCCGCTGCGGTCGGTGTCGGCGATCTCGAAGTCCGTCGGCGGGCCGTCCTTGCGGTTGAACGTGCCGGAGTGGGGCGTTGCGGCGTAGGGGAAGACGCGGTGGTACGCCACGTCGTTGCCCGGGACGTTGTCGCCCACGACGGTCAACGACTCGTACGTCGGCCCGCTGGCGACGGCGGTCAGCGCGATGTCCACGACGTCGTCGCCCAGGCGCCGCCCGTTGGGCCAGCCGCTGGAGACGCCGCCGGTCGTGTCGCCCCCGGCGAAGCCGAAGCGGCTGAAGCCCTCCTCGCCCTGGAGCGGGACCGGCCCGGTACTGGTCGCGACGCGCAGGACGTCCGGGATGAAGACGGCCTCCAGATCAGCCCGGTCCTCGGTCTGGAACTCGGTCGAGTAGACGAAGTTGATCAGGGCCGCGACCTCGGGGTTGCTGGCGTACGTCGAGAACTGCGCGTCGTCGGCGGGAGAGGCGGCGTTGTAGTTGTCCTTGTCGGCCAGGGCGACGAGGACCTCATTGAAGAGCGGGTTGCCCAGGCGGTTGACCTGGACGTACTCGCCCGAGCCGACGGGCAGGCCGCCGGGCACGAGCATCGAGAACTCGCGGCGGCTGACCGAGGCGTAGACGCCCACGCCGGTCTGGGGGCCGAAGAAGGCGTCGTTGTAGGGCAGCGCGGGCAGCGACTGGATGGGGATCTGGACGGCGAACGTGAGGACGTTGAAGCCCTTGAAGCCGTCCACGCCGTCGCCGTCCTGCCCAAGCCCGTCGGCGAGCGAGCCGTTGTTGTCGAGGATGCGAAGGTTGAGCAGATCGAAGACGCCCGGGACGTCGGCGAAGAAGGAGTCATCGCGGGGGCCGGCGAAGAAGACCTCGCCGTTGGTCGATTCGGTGACCGCCTGCTGGGTGTACGAGTCCAGTTCGGCGAACGAGCCGGCGCCGGAGACCGCACGCCCGTCCGCGTCGTTGTACTTGGGCGTGACGTTCGCGCCCGCGTTGGGCGGGGCGACGAGGGCGTCGTCGAGGATGGTGGAGTTGTCGAGCACGACGTCGTACGTCTGTGTGAAGTTCTGGCGGGCGTCGCCGATGGTGACGATCGGGCCGGCCTCGGTTCCCAGGCCGTAGGACAGGATCGTGCCCGTGTTCTTGTACCCCTCGGTGGTGGGGGAGAAGTGGAAGTCGTACCGGGCGACCTCCTCGCCCGTGGCGGGGTGGGTGATGTGGATGGAGTAGCGGGCGTCGGAGCTGAAGCGCTCGTAGTGGGGCCCGTCGCCCGGCTCGGAGAACGGGCGGACGTTGACGATGACGTTGAGGACCTCTTGCGACGGGTTGTTGTACCTGGTCCCGACGAAGGCGTAGACGTCGGTGAGGTTGGCCTGCGGGTCGAGCTTGATGAGCGGGGCGTCGCTGTGGCTGGAGGCGTGGGCGTCGGGCGACGTCGTGACGAGCGCCGTCGTCGCGGCGGCGGCGGCGATCAGGGCGCCGGCGGTGAGCGCGTGTGTCTTCGGGCGGGTCATGCGTGTTCCTTTCTCTGCCCGGCGTGCGAGGCCGCGCCCCGGGCGTGGGGTGCACCCCACCTTCGGTCGTCGGCGGGCGCGTGATTCCACAATCGCGCATCGCGAAAGAATGTGAGCATGACTTTGCGCAACACGGTGCGCAAAGAAAAGCAGCACCCGCGTGAACGGGTGCTGCCGAGTCGGGGCCGTGTGTCGCCCGCGTGTGAACACAGGGTCAAGAACGACCGGGGCGGGACCCCGTCATCGCCCACGGGCCGGGGCGTCAGCGCCCACGAGACTCTCTCTCCGTTACGCCCGGCCCGAGGGGTTGCGGCGGCGGCGGGCGCCGGCGACGACCCCCGCGCCCAGCAGCGCGAGAACGCTGCCCGGGGCGGGGACGACGGCCATCGCCGTGATCAGCGAGCCTCCTCCGATCTCGCCGATCATCATCGCCTCGCCGGTCGCGAGGTTGATCGTCCAGAACGTCGAGCGGGCCAGGCTGGTGTCCTGGACCGTGGCGTAGGCGACGCCCGTGACGCCCGAGATGTCGAACGTCGCGGTGTCGTTGAGGTCGACGCCCAGGGAGCCGACCGTGCCGAGCGTGCCGGCGCTGTTGGCCTGGGTGACGAGGATGTCGAGCCCGGTGTCGATGCCGTAGAGCTGGGTCGTGGTTGCGCCGTCGAAGCTGTTGGTGTAGGCTGAGGCGGTGACGTTGGGGTCTGTCCCCTCGTTGGCGTCGCCGGCGCCGTAGAACAGGTCGGTCACACCGGTGGACGTCCCGTCGTTGGGGTTGAGCACGAGGTTCTGGTTGACCTCGGAGACGACGCGGATGCGGTCGATGACGGGGTTGAAGTCGAACCCGAAGGACGAGCCGTTGAGCCCGGGGCTGAAGCTGCCGGCGCCGACGAGCGTGGCGGCGCCCGTGCCCACGTCGATCGTGTAGAGGTTGCTGAAGCTGCCCAGGGCGTAGAGCTGGCCCGTGGCGGGGCGGAAGTCGATGCCGCGGATCTGCTCGTTGGAGGCCAGGCCCGAGATCGCCGCGCCCGAGAGAACGGTCCCCGGGGCATCCACGTTCCACGAGACGAGCGTCTGGTTGTCTGTGACGGCGTAGACGTCCTGGGCCTGGCCGGCGGTCGCGAAGCACGCGACCGCGAGCGTACCCACCGCGGCGCCGAGCGAGGCTGATCTGTTCCGCATGTTGATCCCTCTCTTCGAAAGATGTGCGCACGGACCGCGCCCGCGGCACGGATGCGTGCTCGGCGGTGTCCTGTGCTCGTGCGCCACGCCTTCGGGGATCGGGCGTCCCGAGTTTTTGATCTTTCCGGAATCTCCCGGGCACACCTCGGCGATATGCTCCGCGACGATGCCCAGGAACCGCCGCGCGTGAACTCGATCCTCCCCAGAATCGCACAGGGCGACGACCGGGCGGTCCATGACTGCGTGGACGAGTACGGCGATCTGGTCTGGCGCCTGGCCAGGCGGTACCTCAACCGCGCCGACGGGGAGGTCGAGGACGCCGTCCAGGAGGTGTTCGTCGAGCTCTGGCTGGCCGCGCCCCGGTTCGACCCGGCGTCGGGCTCGGAGCCGGCGTTCGTCGCGACGCTCGCGCACCGACGGCTGACGGACTACCAGCGGCGCGTGACGGCGAGGCGGAAGTACGAGGCGCGGGCGCGGTCCGAGTCGGAGCCCGCGATCCTCAAGGACGCGACGGCCGAAAGAGAGGAAGTCCGACGCGTCGCCGCAGAGTTCGACGGGCTGCCCGAGGAGGAGCGGCGGGCGCTGTGGATGTCGCTGTACCAGGGGCTGACCCAGCACCAGATCAGCGAGGCGACGGACGCGCCGATCGGGACGGTCAAGTCGAGGCTCCGCCGGGCGATGATCCGGCTGTGCGGCTCGCTGGACCGTGATTCGCACGCGATGGATCGCGAGGGGGTGGAGCGGTGAACGCGATGACACCTCAGGACCGGGAACGCCTGCTCGAGCTGCTCACCGACGAGCGCCTGGGCGCGCTCTCGCCCGAGGACCGGGCGGAGCTGGAGGCGCTCGTCCAGCGGGCCGGGCACGCGGACGGCGTGGACGAGGCGATCGGCGAGCTGCTGGTCGCGATGGACGCGAGCGACGACGGCGGGGGGATGCCGTCGTCGGTCCGCGAGCGGATCGCGGCACGCGGGGCCGGGATGCTGGGCGCCGAGCCTATCCCGATGTCTCGGGGCTCGGGCGGTCGGGGACCGGTCTGGGGCCTGCTGGTCGCCGCGTCGATCCTGCTGGTGGGCGCGGTCGCGGTGTCGGCGGTGGTCATCGCCTCCCGCCAGCGGCAGCTGGACGAGTCCCGCGTCCGCATCGCGGCGCTCGAGCAGCAGATCGGCGAGAACCGCGACCTCCTGATCCAGGCCGAGTCCCGGGTCGCGTCGCTCCGGGCGTCTCTGGACGATCGGGGCGAGGAGGTCGACGAGGCGCGGCGGGCGCTGGCCGACGCCGCCGAGCGCGAGGTCGGCCTGGCGCGCCGCCTGGCCGAGGCGACCGACGAGCTGGCGCAGGCGCAGCTGGAGATCGCCCGCTACGAGGCGCCGGTGGACCCGGCTCAGCTCCAGGCCAATCGGCGTCAGCTGCTGGAGATGCCGGACACCGTGCGGATCGCGTGGGCGCCCTTCGACCTGCCCGACGCGCCCGCCGAGCAGGGCGACGTGACGGGCGACGTCGTCTGGAACGACGAGCTGGAGACCGGCTACCTGCGGTTCGTCGGCCTCGACGTCAACGACCCGGACATCGAGCAGTACCAGGTGTGGGTGATCGACGAGCGGGGGATGGAGCAGAAGGTCAGCGGCGGTGTGTTCGACGCGACGGCCGAGGGCGAGGTCATCGTCCCGATCCGGCCCGGGATCGACGTGCGTCGGGTGGCGTTGTTCGCGGTCACGATCGAGGAGCCGGGCGGGACGTGGGTCCCGGACCTGGGACGCCGCGTGGTCGTGGCGCCGCGTGACGGCTA
Source organism: Phycisphaerales bacterium (assembly GCA_041987545.1). Classification (GTDB taxonomy): domain Bacteria; phylum Planctomycetota; class Phycisphaerae; order Phycisphaerales; family UBA1924; genus JAJRXR01. Next base: position 274,360 of record JBHIWH010000001.1, read on the forward strand.
GTCGCCGGCGGCCGTCGGACGGCTCAGGGAAAGGCAGCACCGTGCGCGCCGGGCGCAAGAGAAAGGGCCCCACCCTCGGGAACTGAGGGCGGGGCCCGCATTGATCACGCGAAACTCGCTACGAAACGATCACGGGCAGCCGGCGCCGAAGAGCGTCAGGAACTCGATGACGTCGGAGAAGTCGAGCGCCCCGAACGGCTCGGCCAGATCCCCGGCGGGCAGGCCCGAGCCGAACGCGGACAGGAACCCGACGACGTCGGAGAAGTCCAGTGCGCCGAACGGCTGCGAGAGGTCGGCCTTGGAGCAGGGCTGGTCGCAGGCGCCAAGGTCGGGGGACTGGATGCCGTCGATGGCGCCCGGGGAGGCGAAGTTGGTGGCGTTGAAGATGGTCGTGTCGAAGTTCTCGCGGGCATCGTCGAAGCCGACCAGGCTGGTCGCCCAGTTGAGGCCGTTGTCGTTGTCCTCCTCGTTGAGATCGGCGGGGTTGAAGATGTAGATCGAGAACGCGGTCTGGAGGGGGTTGCCGTTGGCGACGATGGGCCAGACGAACCCGTCGTCGTCGTAGTTGACGATGTCCTGGACCTGCATCTCGTCGTCGATGATGCGGAGGATCTCGCGGGCGGCGGACGGGTCGGAGGCGGTGCCGGCCTCGCCCGAGTCACCCAGGCGGTCGAGGCCGTCGCCGGCGATGTCCAGGTACCAGTTGTTGACGCTGATGACCTTGTAGCCGCACTGCCAGGCGTCGTTGAAGGCGTTGATGGGCAGGGAGACGAGCTCGGTGAAGTCGCCGCCGCCGTAGACGATCGCGGCCTCGCCGGCCTGGAGCGTCGTGCCGGGCGGGAAGGGCGTGGTCTCGCCGTCCTCGTCGGCCAGGCGCCAGCCGGAGATGTCGATGGCGCCGCCGGTGGTGTTGTAGATCTCGACGAACTCGTCGATGCCGCCGGGCCCGTCGATGCCGGGCTCGCCCGGGAAGTCGGAGTTGGTGGCGAAGTGGATCTCGGAGATGATGACGTCGCCGACGGGCCGCTCGGGGGTGGCGAGGTTGATCACGCCGGGCGAGCCGATGTCGCGCCCGTCGAAGAACCCGGTGTCGTTGACGCGCCGGGCGCCGTCCAGGAACTCGATGGACAGGGCCCAGTTGCCGCCGTCGTTGTTGTCGACGAGGTTGAAGTTCCCCTCGCCGCGGAGGTAGAACGAGCCCCGCCCGTCGTCGCCGGGCCAGCCGTTCTGGACGACGGCGTTGGAGGTCGTGCCCGAGTAGTTGGCGTTGTCGGAGACGACGGCGGTCACGATCGTCCCGCCCTCCATCACCTCGGTCGCCTTCAGCAGCGTGCGGTTCTCGTTGACCAGGTCGGCGTTGTTCGCCAGGCTGATCGAGCCCCCGACGCTGATGTACTGGTACCCGCTGACCGGGCCCCAGCCGGCCTCCCACTGCTCGAGCGTGGGGTCGCCGATGACGGCGATCTCGCCCGGGGCGAGGCTGAAGGCGGGGAACAGGCTCTCGGGACCGTCGGCGACCGGGGCGTCGAAGTCCTGGAAGAAGAAGTTCTCCATGTCGATCGTGGTCGAGCCGGCGTTGTAGAGCTCGATCCACTCGCGCTCGGTGCCGGAGGGGTTGAACATGATCTCGGTGATGATGACCTCGCCGTAGATCCCCTCGCACGTGTCGAGGATGCCGTTGTCGTTGGAGTCGAGGGAGGGCATCATCGCGATCTGGCAGGAGTCGGGCTGGCCGTCGCGGTCACAGTCGTTCTCGGTGAGGAAGCCGTCGCAGGAGTCGGGGATGCCGTTGCCGTCGCAGTCGGGCTCGCCGGCGTCGTTGACGCGGTCGCGGTTGCAATCGGCGGCGCCGAGGAAGATGTCGACGGCGTCGTCGCGGGCGTTGCCGTCGGCGTCCACGAAGGAGCCGGCGACGTTGAGGTCCACGATGCCGGGGCTGGCGACGTCGCCCTCCTGGTACAGCGTGCTGAAGTTCGTGTCCCCGTTGTCGTCCGACTCGACGAGCCGACCCTCGTAAGCCGCGTCCACGCCCGCGACCGCGACCGCGAACGCCGTCCCGATCTCGTTGACCTCGTCGAAGCTGAACGAGCCGAACCCGCCGATGAAGTTGGGCTGGACGTAGATCGAGCGGCCGTTGGCGCTGAATGGCCAGTCGTTCTCGTCGCGCCCGACCTGGTAGTTCTGGAAGTCGACGGTGTTGCCGTTCCCGTCCTGCATCTCCAGGACCTCGTTGGTGAGGCTGGCGGTGTTGGCGATGGTGATGGTGTTCACGAGGCAGACGATCTTGGCGTGGAAGACGTCGCCGACCTCGTCGGCGTCGGTGTCCTCGCCCCAGGAGGCGATGAACCGCTCGATCGTGTTGTCCGTGTCGTCGGGGTTCTCTGTGCGGGCGTCCCAGAAGCCCATGAGGACGATGGCCTCGCCCGGCTCGATCACGACGGAGTTGATGACGGTGCCGAAGGGGTTGCCGTTGAGGCCCGGGTCGGCCTCGGGGCTGATGGTGTCGGTGTTCGGGTCGTAGAACGCGCCCGAGCCGAAGGGGTCGGACGGCGAGTTGTTGTCCTCGTCGGCCAGGACCCACTGGGAGATGTCCAGCGCCTGGGTGCCGGCGTTGTAGATCTCCACCCACTCGGTCTCGGCCTCGGCGCCGGCGGGGTTGTAGAACACCTCGGAGATCCGGATGTCGGGCTGGGCCATCGCCGGGGCGGCCATGCCGGCCGCCGCGACGATCGCGAGATTCTGACACGTCTTGCGGTTCATGAGTCTCTACCTCCACGGACCGGGATGCGGGTCGGAAGACGGGCGGCCCGGTCCGAGCCGCCCTGGACGGATGCGCTTGGCGTCTCTCTCAACGCCCGGCGCGTTGGGATCAGCTGTCGGGCACGTTCTTGACGGTGAACCGGTAGCCGTTCTGGCGGCCGATGCGGGTCAGCTCGCGGATGATCTGGGAGTCGTACTGGTCGTACAGCCGCGTCGCGGACTGCCCGTTGTCGATCGCGGTGATGCCCGTGTGCCGGCTCCGCAGGTAGACGGCAAGCAGGTCCGCGTTCGCCTGCACAAACCTCGCGTGCCCGTCGGCGAACGAGATGTTCAGGCCGTCGGCGCCGTGGTTGTTGGTCTCCTCGTCGGGCCAGTTGCCCAGAACCTTCCAGTCGCCGTCCGAGTCGCGGCCGTACGACTCGCGGATGGACTCGATGTGGTCCTCGTCGCCGTCCAGGGTCAGGAGCGTCCAGTTCGGGAACGGGATGCTGGAGACCCGCTTGAGGAAGCGGTCGTTGGAGAACCCCTCGACGTTGAACTCGTCCGGGTTGCCGGTCAGGTCCTCGTCGCGGATGGCGCCGGGGGCGTCGTTGCTCACGCCCCGGTCGCGGTTGAACGTGGTGATGAGCTGCTCGAGGCTCGGCGCCTGGGTGAAGCGGCGCTGGTACGTCCCGTCGGGGTACTTGACCGGCAGGTCGAAGACCCCGGACCAGTACCCGTACCAGGCCCAGAACTCGAAGCTGTGCCCCCGCTGGTTCAGGTTCGTCGTCGTCCCCAGGCCCAGGTCGTCGTAGGCCCCATCGACCCGGGCCTCGATCGCGTTGCGGGAGAGGTCGAACGGGACGTCGCGGCCGTGGGGGTTTCGGGCGAAGGGCGTGCCGTTCACCGAGCCGTCCTCGAGCCACAGGAGCGTCGCGTCCACGGTGTTGCGGGTGGACGGGCAGATCGCCGCCTCGGGCTGCTCGATGAAGTCGCTGAGATAGGCGAGGTTGTCGCTCCCGGGCGTCTTGGTCGGCAGGAAGGCGCCCGTGGGGTGCTGCTCGGCGTAGAGCATGGAGCCCAGGGAGACCATCCGCTGCGCGTTCAGGCAGATGGTGCGGCGGGCGCTCTCGCGGGCCGCGCCGAGCGTCGGGAGCAGGATGCCGATCAGCAGCGCGATGATCGCGATGACCACCAGCAGCTCGATCAGCGTGAACGCGTGTGCACGAGTGGTCTGACGCACGCCCGGTCTCCTGGTCATGGTGTGCCCCGGCCCTGTTCCCCCCGCCCGGTCGCACGGTATCGGGCGTCCGACGCGTGTCGGGGCCGCCGCTGTTGCCGTCGTGTGAAGCGAACGGGCGCGGCCGCGATCCGTGCATCCGTGGCCGCGGGTTATCGCGGCGGAGTGTTTGGAGTGCGCGAAGTCGCCGCGAAGGCCGCGGTATGCGGTGGCGGGGCGAGGAGAACCGGCGCGGCCTGTTTCGCGCAACGTTCACCCCGACTCCGGCCACACGGGCGTCCGGGATGCGGAAGATACGAGCGTCATGACGCACGCCCTCTCGGAGCTCCGAGTCCTCTTCGATCTCGACCCGCTGCTCCGTCACGTCATGCGCGTGATCGAGGGGGTCGTGTCGCACGACCGAATCGGCGTGGCGCTGCCCGCCGGCGACGATGCGTCCCTCGAGACGGTCTCGGTGGTCGCCCGCCCGGGTGAGCCGGACCCGGCGCGGGGCCGGTTCCCCATGGCCGGCAGCGTCGGCGGGTGGGTCGCCCAGCACGGGCTCCCGTTCATCGCGGCCGACTACGAGGAGCTGGCCCGGTTCCCGGTGACGCGCGACGGGATGATCCGGGACGGGATGCAGTCCTGCTGCGTGCTGCCGATCGACCACCGCCAGCCCGGGCGGGGGATGCTGTTCCTGCTCTCGCGATCGACGTCGTCGTTCACGTCGTCGCACCTGCCGACGCTCGCCCACGCCGCGGGCGTGGTCGAGGGCGCCGTCCTCGCTCGGCGCGCGCTGCGTTCGCTGGAGGAGCTGGAGGACCGCGGGCGGATGCGCCCGGAGCAGTCAGGGTTCGCCGAGCCCAAGCTGCCGTCCCTGCAGGACGTGCAGCGGAACTACATTGGCGCCGTGCTGGAGAAGACCAACGGCGTCGTCGAGGGCGAGCGCGGCGCCGCCACGCTCCTGGGGATCGCGCCCAGCACGCTCCGCCACAAGATGGGCAAGCTGGGCATCAGGAAGACCAACCCGGGCACGCCCGGATGAGGAGGATCGAAGTGATGCGGAGCTCTCTCGGAATCGCGGTGTCCGTTCTGACGGTCTCGGCGCTGGCGGGCGCGGCGCCGGCGGAGATCGCCTCGGGCGTCGTCTACCACGACAAGAACGGCAACGGCGTCCGGGACGAGGGCGAACGCGGGATCGCGGGCGTCAAGGTCTCGAACGCGGCGGATGTTGTCGTCACCGACGAGCGGGGCCGCTACGAGATCGAGATCGACGACGACGACGACATCGTCTTCGTCGTCAAGCCGCGGGGCTACCGGACCGCGATCGACGAGCTGAACATCCCGAGGTTCTACTACATCCACAAGCCGGGGGGCTCGCCGGACGAGGGCTTCGTGTACGAGGGCGTCGCGCCGACGGGGGATCTCCCGGGCTCGATCGACTTCCCGCTGTACCCGCAGGACGAGCCGGAACAGTTCAAAGTCCTGTTCATCGGCGACCCCCAGCCGTACTCGGTAGAGGAAGTCGAGTGGTACGCCCGGGACACGCTCGCCGAGCTGGAGGGGACGGACGCCGCGTTCGCGGTCTCGCTGGGCGACCTCGTCGGCGATCGGCTGGAGCTGTTCGCGCCGCTCAACGAGGCGCAGGGGACGGTCGGCGTCCCCTGGTACAACGTCTACGGCAACCACGACATGAACTTCCGCTCGCCCGACGACGAGCACGCCGACGAGACGTTCGAGCGCGTGTACGGGCCGCCCAACTACGCGTTCCAGTACGCGGGCGTGCACTTTGTCGTGCTCGACGATGTCATCTGGCAGGGCTACGAGGGCGACCGCGACGACGGACGCCCCAAGAACGGTAACTACCGGGGCGGCCTCCGCGACGACCAGCTCGGCTTCGTCGAGAACTACCTGAGTCACGTCCCGGCCGAAGAGCTTGTCGTCCTCATGTTCCACATACCGATCGAGGGCGAGGACGTCCACCGGATCCCCGAGCAGCGGCGCCTCTTCGAGATCCTCTCGGGCCACACGAGCACGCTCAGCCTGTCCGGGCACACCCACTTCCAGCGGCACTGGTTCTTCGGCCAGTCGCACGGGTACACCGCCGGCGGCGAGCACCACCACCTCAACGGCGCGACGGCGTCCGGCTCCTGGTACCGCGGCGCCACCGACGTCCGCGGCATCCCCCACTCGACCATGCGGTGCGGCGCGCCCAACGGCTACAACGTCGTGACCTTCGACGGCGCCGACTACAACGCACAGTTCAAGGCCTCGAGCGAGCCGGCGGACAGCCAGATGCGGATCTGGGTCCCGGGCGGAGTGAGCTCGGCAGAGTCGGGCGGCGCGGAGATCCTCGTCAACGTCTTCGGCGCCAGCGAGCGCAGCCGCGTCTGGCTCCGCGTCAACGACGGCGCGTGGGCGCCGATGCAGCAGTCCATCAGGCCGGACCCGTTCCTGGAAGCGATCAAGGCGCGGGAACGGGGCGATTCACCCCCCGACGGCCGCCCGATCCCGAGCCTCGACGACTCGCACCACCTCTGGATCGGGAGCCTCCCCGAGGCCCTCGAGCCCGGGTTCCACCGGATCAGCGTCCGGACCGTGGACATGTTCGGCAACGAGTACCAGGACAGCACGCTGCTGCACGTGCTCGAGTAGGAGTCTGCCCGCGCAACCCAGAGAGACCCCGGGGAGGCGCTGCCTGGAATCAAGCGGAGAGGGGGGGACTGATCTGCGGCGGTCCCGCGGACGGGCCCGAATCGCCAAAATTCGCTATAACGCCAGCAGCAACAACGCGTTAGCTGCGCGTGGCTCTTCCGGCTCAAGCACGCGTTCTTCCGGCTTTGAACCTCGGGAATAGGGCAGTAATAGGTCAGTGGAACCGAGCGGATCAGACGTAGAACCGGAATTGCGGCCGGCGCGTCTCGACGCCGGGATTGGACATCAGGATCTCGCCAACCGCATCAGAGAACGCCACCGTCACCGGCTCCCGGTCGCCGAGCTTGCACGCGTTGTAGTTCAGCTTTGAGAGCCCGAGGATGTCGCCCGCGACTTGGGTGATGTCCGCGTCACCGTGCTGGACATCGAGGATCAGTGGACGGGGAACATCTGAGCCGTCGTATGTCCGCAGTTCGGGTTTGAAGCCGGTGCCCCAGAGGTAGCCCCGTTTCGAGGTTTCGCGGAGAAAGGTCCCGCGGAGCACCGGCCAGTTTCCTTCGCGAAAGAGCCGGATCCCACGGTTGGCAGTCCGTACGCGGACAGCCACGAGCTTGGTGGCCGAATCGACCGCAGCGCGATAGCCGGCAAACTCCTCGGCATCGATGCCGGATCGGGAGTGGAGAAACACTTCCTTGAGCTTCTTCCCGTGAAGTTGTTCGTAGGTGCTGAGCACACCAGCGAGCAACGACTGAGCGGCATCCGCCGTGAGGTGAAACTGCTTGCGCTCCGGCGCGTACCACGGCCCGTACTTGCCGAGGAAGACGACACCGTCGCCATCATCAAGAAACATCTGCGCCGCGCAGCACCCGTTCCTGCTGCCTGCCTCGGCGTTCTCCAAACGGAACGCGATACCGACGTAGCACACGCCCTCCCGCGCGGTCGCTAATCGCCACGGCTTGCCCCCGGCCTTGTAGTACAGGGCGGTCGAGAGATTCCACATCCGATCGCTGAGCGGGGTAAGCCCTCGTCGCCCTGCTTCGGGCTCATCTTCGAGTGCGAGCGTGGATTCACGAACGATCTGCACCGGCACATTGAATTCCATCACGCGAGCCTTGAGCTGCCGTCGGAAATCGGGAGCCAACTTGTAGACCGTCGGATCGTGATCATCGAAAAGGCCCGCATCGCCGCGAATCCGACGACGCATCTCCTTCGCTCCAACCTTCTCGCCCAACCCATCCGTGACACTCTGCTTCGGCCGACAGGTCTTCCAAACTTCGTCGGGAACGACAGCGATGATGACTTGCGGCTTTTCGTCTCGCTCCTGCGACTGGCGGATGGGAGCGAGGAACGATTCAGTCACGGCATGAGTCCGCTGATACTTGTCGTGAAGTCGAGCACCTTCGAGAAGTGTCGCACGATCAACTTCCTCTGACCATGCGGGCGACTCGGGAAGGTCTGCACTGAACGCGATATCAAAGCCGGGAAAAGTCGGCCAGAGGCTCGGGTCCTTGTCGGCGGGGGGAGCGACCGGACCGCGCATCGCTCTAAGGAGACAGTTGAGTGATTTCAGCCCCTCCGGTGTACCGACCGTTGCATAAGTCACTGCACCCGGGCGCGACCCGGCACCTCGGTCACACGGCCCGAAGAGACTCAGCCCGTCCGTTGGTCGCGTGACGCGCTGGCCGTGACCAAACTCCAAGAGCGGTTCTGGCAGTACGACGGCGTCATGACTCATCGTCTGCCTCACCTTCGTCGTCAACATCTTCATCTACTTGTTCATCGTCATCGGCCACCGGTGATGCGTCTGCTTCATCTTCTGAGATATCCGGTGCGGCCTTCACCTTTTCCTCGTCGATACTCACGCCCACGGTGAATGACACGGGTTCGCCCTTGAGAATGACGGTATCCTCAGTAGCTGTGCCCACCGAGACCGCGTCCGACTCTCCGATGATCATCTGGATCAACGCGAGATGACGCACCATCCAGTGGTAGTTGCTCCAAGTACGGGTCAGGTGCTTCCGACGGGAGTTCCGCTGTGTCGGAGGCAGGTGCTCGCCGGACGGCTCGGATAAGTCATACTGAAGCCGAAAGACAGCGCGGTAGCCGTCGTCCGCTTGCTCAATGAACACCTTGACGGCGGTTCGATAGTGGTACAACTGCTTGGGTTGTCCGACGCGGAAGAAGGTTCGCTCGCCGGACAGCTTCACATTGGTTGTCTTCCCTGACGGAAGCGTCACACGAACCAATTTTCCATGGGCACCGGGGACAACATAGCCCTCAGCCGCGCCGGACCACGCGAACCCTCGTCGCGCGAGCTCGGCTTCGATCACCCCTCGGAGAATTCGTGACACCGCGTTATGCGGCATCACACCTTCAATCTCGTCGAGCTCAGCCCACCGATAAGACTGAGCTCGCTCCACTTTGAGCCAGGTCCTGAGATCGGCCTGCGGCGGATGGAACGCCAGCACCCGATGCGGCGAGAGCGGATGGAAGCCCCAATCGCGGCGCGCATCACGCAGCGCATTGCTGCCATACTCAAGCTTCGGCCGAACGCGATACGCATGCATCATCGTCGGGACCGATGTGAACCGGCACATATTTGAGACGAGCGACTCCGGCTCTACTCGAATCAGCTCCGACGATGCGGCGATCCGGGCAGCGATGGAACGGCCCTCGTCGACATTCCCGCGCGGGCATTCTTCCCGGTCGAGCAGTTTGAGAAGCTGCTGCAGGCCCTGCGCCCAAGACTGCGAGAACGGAATGAATGTGAGGTCAGAAGTCAGCCAGTCGAGCTCGGTTGGCGGCAGCCCATCGACATTGATCGGAATAAGAAACCCTTTACGCCCGGGCTGCTTCGCGATGCCCAGCGCCAGGGTTCGTTCCTTCCTCGGGTTGTCTTTGTTGATCGAATGCCGAGACAGCAGCCCGAGCATCCTGAATGTGCGCCCCTTGATGGCTTCGTCGATGTCGCTCGGCCAAGACTCGCCGCCGAGCAGTTTCATCTGATCGATCCAGACCTTGTAACCCTCGGCGGTCAGGCGTAGCGCCAGCCACTTGGCGAAGACTTGGTCCTCCCATGCGTAGCTGATGAACAGGTGGTCTCGCACAACCGCCTTCACTTGCTTCCCATCGATCGCTGGAGATGACCCTGCCATGACGCTAACATTGTAGCCGCGCGCAGCAACCAACCCCACGCCTCGCCCGCGGCGGGGTCGCCGCCCCAATGGGGCCGACCGGATCACGACTGACGACACGAAGGAGAAGCGGATGGTCGGCGAGCTATGGGCCGAACGGAGCAACGGGAAGTGCCTGTTCAGGCTCGTGGGCAAGAAGGACACCGAAGGCGAAATCAGATCCGCCATTGGGAGATAGCTGAAGCCGGCTATCTCCGTTCGCCTGGTCAGAAACACTGCTTCAAAGAGTGCAAGACACTCGCCATCGCCAGCGTGTCCAGTTTGCAGTACTCCAACAGAGCACCCCGGACAGCCTGGATCTTCTCGTCGGTCGCCCCGCCCGCTGCGAGTTTGGCGAAGGCCGCCACGGCCGCACCGCCGTCGCCGATGTCGAGGTCGGCGTAGCTCAGGTCGGGCGCGAGCACCGGGAGCACGACCTTGATGCTCGATCGCCCACCGAAGTCCGGATGCACCAAGCCCCTCCGCACGACGGGTTCAAGATCGAACAGCTTGCCCTCCATGCCGGCGAGCTCGGGTGCGTAGGTGGGCAGAAGGTTGGCGAGCCTACGGATCATCGTCTTCTCAAACGAGCTGTAGACCACGATGGTCTGGCACTCGGTAGTGTCGCGGATCAACCTGGTCGCGAGTTCCTCACGGCAGTCACGGGTGTGGTCGGCCAAGTACTCGCGGTGCGCCAGTGCGCTGCCGGGCGACGCCGCAACATGGAGCGAGTACTGGGTCACGAGCTGCTCGTGCGGCGCGACATCCGGATACAGCGGCACGGCGGTCATGAGCGTCTCGAAGTCGAGATAGCCGATCGGCCATTTGAGCGAGTCCAACGCCGACCGTATCTCGGCGGCATCGATCTGTGGGGCCTTGGTCCGGATCGCGATTGAGGCTCTCTGTTGTGAATCGCTGAGCTTGTAGTCCGCCGGAATCGCCGAGATCCGTGTCACGCCCATCGAGGCCAGCTCGGTGAACCTCTTCTCGCGGAGGTAGGGGAGTTGGAAGATCGGGTCGGAGATGCCGACGCCCACGCACCGATCTGCGAAGTACTCGCAGGCCCGGCATTCCCAACACCAGTGCGGGCTCGGCTTGCTGCGACGCAGGAGCGGCGGAGCGATCTGATCCCACAGCCGATTGAACTGTTCGACGATTGGCATCACCTCGGCGGTGTGATCGGTGACGACGAACAGATCCGGGTCCGGCATGCCGAGCCGCCAGTCGCGGTTCATCAGTATCAACTCGCAGTGCTTGACGGGCAGGCCGGCACGCCGAGCGACCATCACCGTGTACGCGAGGTCCTCAAGGTGCTCGTCCTTTGGGCCGTCATCGCTGAACAGGCTCGACTTGATCTCACCGATGACCCAGCCGCCCTTGACGCGACGGATCCAGTCCGCCCGGGCGGTGTACCCATCGACCGCAAACGCGGCTTCGAAGATGACCTCCACAGCACGATCGAGGATCAGTTGCTTGGTCTTGTCGATTGAGCCGGCGAACACGCCGTTGGGGTGCAGGCTCTGAGCACGCCGGTGGACATCCTGCCCCTCCTGCATGCGGAGCAGATCGGCCGGCGTCGGCGCGCCACCTGACTCACTCATGCCATACCACGCTCTGGTCTTGCAACCGAGTGCGGTGAGGAAGTCACGCTTTGTGACGGTTCGTGTCGGCATCGATGTCCAACGGTACGTCAGTCCCGGTCCGATGCCGCGGCAGCAACCCAGGCCGGAAGCAGATGGTCCGCGACGACGAGGCGTGCCTCGCGACGAAGCCGCCAAGTTTGCCCGCTCCGCCGTTCGATAAGCCCGGCTCGATCGAGCAGTCCCGTGATCAACTTCCACCCCGGCCGCCCCTCCGGCGTGACCTTGCACGGGTGCGCCCAAGGAAGACGGCTGAAGTGTCGATCGGAGATCACCCAGGTCCACCGACTCTCCCGAAGCGTGACGAGCAGGGCGAGGTCAAACGCCAGCGCGATCGCCGGCTCACGCTCGGCAGCATCCCACCGCCGATCGATGTTACCACGCTCGTACGCCGGTGCGATGTCCTCGTGAAAGACGCTCACCTTGTTGAGGATGATCAGCGGCGGCCGAAACAGCTTGTCGTCGAGGATACTGACACCGGGGTCAAACACAGCGGCGATGCCTTCGGCGTCGAGCATCTCCATGAACTTGGCGGCCTCATCCTCACTGATCCCCTGGACCGGCGTGTGCTTACGGCGGCTCGGCATCACTCGATCCCGCCGAGGCTTTGGCTTGGTCTTCACTGAGTTCTGCTTCGGTGGCCGAGGATCACCCATGAGCCGGACGAGTCGCTCGCACGCACCGTGGCTGTTCAGGATGAGTTGCTGCACCTTGACATGTCGCTGTCGCCACAGCGACGCCCGCTTGGTCAGCTCGGCCCGGAAGGTTGGCCCGCCGCTGTCCCAAAGGTCGATGAACCGACTGGCGACCGCTCCGTGTGCGTCCATCGAGGTCTGCACAAGCAGGGCATCGAGCGACGCCAGCCATGCTCTCTCAATGTCGGTGAGTTTCTCGTCCATGGGTGCCTCCGTGTGCTCGACGGCTCCGCCGTCGACGAATTTTTTTCTGAAGGCCACCCCCGGCTGTCGAGCCGAGGGTGGCAAGTTCATCGCAGGATCCGGCCGCTCTGGCCGGGATCCTCATGCTGCGTTGCGTTGGCGGCGGCAGTCATCGCAGCCCTTGGGTTCGAACGGCTCCCAGCAGTCACCGCTGCAACGCTTTGGAATGTCAACGGTTACGGCATCAAGGGGGATGGGCCGCCATTTGTACGCCTGGCGGCATGGAGCGGGTCCGTTACGAGCCGCTAGGCGTACATTCCGCTGCTCGATCAACTCTGCCGGGATCGCGAACTCGAAGTCGACCTCGTTTGCATCGAGCCTCGCGACTGCGGAACTGATCAGGGTCTCCGCGAGCTTGCGGAGCGAGGTCTCGCCCTCGTCCGCGAACGCCTGGAGCATGGCGGCAAGGTCCTTGATGACTCCATCGGTGATCGAGGCGATCTCCTTCTCGGTCAACGCGGGACCCCCGTTCATGCCAGCGAGCTTGTCCTCGATAACGCGGATCTGCCTGGTCGTCTCGTCGATCGCATCGTTGACGATGTCATCGTCGTCGCCGCCAAGACGACGGACCTGCGATCTCAGGCGCGCCTTCAGCTTGTCGAGGTTGGCCAAGAGTTGCTCGGCCTCGCCCGATTCGCCCCGACGTTGCTTGTCTTGCTCGCTGATCTCTTTGATGATCCGTTCGCGGAGATCAGGGAGCGAGCAGATCAACGCCTCGATTTCTTCCAAGACCGCGCGATGCAGCGGCCCCGACGCCAGCCATCTCCGACGCTGCGATCCCTTCGCAGGCATATCGATGCTCTTGTTGAGCCCGTAGTAAATCCGCCCGCGGCTTCGCTTTGCGATGAGCCGCTTGCCGGTCGTCGGCTCGACGAGGATGTCAGATAGGAGATGGGTCGTCCGGCCGTTGCGGCGTGCCGGATCCTTTATCCAGCCCGACTTGATCTTGGCGCGATGCTCGGCCTGCTCGGCCATCGCCGCGCGCCGCAGATGTTCGGGCAGATAGTCGCGGAGTTTCGGGTATGCGATCAAGTACCATGAACTCTCGGGCCGGATGCCGCGGATGCGACGACCTTGCTCGCGGGGCAGCGGCTCCGGGCGTCCTTCTGCTTGGTTGAAATAGAGAGCAGAGGAATGCCGGTTGGCATAGCCAACGCCGCAGTAGGTCTCGTTGCGCAGCATCGCATCGATGACGGTCTTGGTCCATCTTTTGCCGTTGGGCGACGGGATCTCTTCATCATTGAGGACGCGCGCAATACGTGTACCCGCGAAGCCCTGCTCGTGCCGCATCGCAAAGATTCGGATGACGACCGCCTGATGCTCCGGGTCGCCCGGGATCAGCGTGACTTTGTCCTTCTTCTCCTTCTTGAACCCCATCTTGCCCGGCTCGTACCTGAGCCGGACCTCCTTGGTCTCGGGATCCAGGTTGAGCCGCGTTCCATCCGGGAGCAAGCGGATGATACAGATCGGCTCGTCGTCTTCGGTCATATAGAGACGGTCGATGCCGTACGCCCCCTTGCTCGCATGACTGCGACGCCCCTCGCGGAGCGCCTGTTGCGACCCCCTGGCCGAGTTGTCTGCGATGCCGCGGGCGGTCTGCTGAGCGATCATCGCTTTCATCATGCGGACCATGGTGGCGTTGTTGGCATCCTCCATGAACGCGTCGGTCTCGGCGATCTCAATGCCCTCGTCCAAGAGGCGATCGGCCAGAGCCCCAAAATGGAGCGGCCCCGAACGCCCGAACCGGCTTTGGTCATAGAACAGGACGACATCGATCCGCTCGCCCGACCGCTTGCGCGCGATGATCTCGTCCATCGCCGCTTCAAGGTTGGCCTTGATGCTGCCGGACTTGCCGACAAGTTGCAAGGCGTCGGCGAGCTCCATGTCGTACTCCTCCGCGAAGTACTCCATGGAGTTCATCTGATCATCGATGGAGGTATCGGCCTGCTCCATCGTACTGCATCGCGGCATGGGGACCGCTCGTTTTCCGTTGAGTCGAGACTTCCGTTTCATGTCTCTTCCTCCTCATGTCCGCCCATTCGCCTGCGGACCATGGAGGCGAGTAGAAGTCGAAGGGCGTCATTGCAATCAAGTTCCTCCTCCGGATCCTGCGGCCGATACGCGACCGCGACCCGGACCTGCCGCGGCGGAAGACGCCGACGACGAGAAACGATCTCGCCGCTCTGGTCGCCGCCGGATTGCGGCAAGTGTGGTTCGCCCTTCTCCATTCCACGAGTCATGTGTTGACTCCTCCCTCGCGCGCCAGTTTTCATGGTGGTGACGGGCGCGACACTTCCGATTTGCAGTTTTCTCAGCTTCCGCGCTCACTCACGCGTGTCTGCCACGGCTTGGTCTCCATGGGAACAACCGGCACCACGGCCATCCGCTGACCATGGCCGTGTGTGCCGCGCGCCTCGTCCACCGCTTCGCGGAAGCCTTCTCCGAACTCTCGCGCGTACCCGTCCTCGATCACATCGAGCATGCCATAGACGACACCCATCAAGGTTGCGATATCTGTGCTCGTCATGCCCTTGTCGAGCGTCTGGATCCGGATCCCACGCAGGTCCGCGTGTTCACAGTCCGGGGTGCCCACCGGATCCGGCGCGCTCACCGCGATGAGCAGCGTGCGCGACACCCCCACGGTTGCCGCCTCACAGTTGCTCGCAAGCAGTCTGATCTTCCTCGCCATCCCATCCGGGCCGTTGAACGTGTGCGCTGTAGTCATTGCTGTACCTCTGTATAAAGGACTGAACCAACAAACCCGCCGCGAGGCGTTGGCCCCGCGACGAGCCTCTCTCCCCTCCGCCCTCATCCGCCGCAGTCGTCGCACAGGTCGAGCCCCGCCGCGTCGAGCATCTCGGCCCGTGCCTGATTCACGAGCTTGCGAAAGGCGTTTTCGCCCATCTCCGCGCCCGCGGCCATTTGTGACAGCACCATGAGCACCGCGATATCGAGCTGCGCGATCAGCACCGCGATCTCAGCTTCGTTGAGCGTCCCGACCGCGCCCGCCACCAGCGCCTCGGGTCGTGCCGCCGGAACCGGACCATCCCGGTCCTCCCCAAGCGTGGCCGCCACCGCGAGCACGCCTCCATGCTCCTGTGCCCATGCGAGCAGCCCGTCTGCTGCCGCCGTGATCTCATTCGCCGTGTGGGTGTTGTCGTTCGTCATCCGATGCTCCATGAGTACGCCAATGAGTCAATACGGCGTACATAGCGGTGCGTCGGAGCGAAGGCAAGGATCCATCCGCGACGAACTCGACAATTTCGAGACGAAATCAGAGCCGCGTCAGGATCCAACCCAAACCGCCATGGATCCTGACGGGAATCGCTGATTCTCGGGTACGCGAGCATGCATGCCAAGACACAGATCCGGCGTACCATGTTGCTCATGCCACGAGCAGGTACACCAAATCAGTCATGGCGTGATGTGCTTGATGAGGTACGCGAGCTCGCGTTGCGCACGGGTACGGGCCGCACGAAACTGCTCCGCAAGCTCGACGAACTCGACCTCGCGATGACCGGTGAGATCGACAACCTGGACGACGCGCGCCGTCGGCGTATCGTCGGCCCCCGTGCCCGCGTGCGGGCCGCCACCTACACCGTCGAGGAATCACCCCGCGGTCTCGCCCTTACCGAGCTCCGCGACAGCAAGGCTCGGCCCTTCAAGTGCCCACAGGAGGTCTATCGAGCGGTCATGGAGGCCGTCGCCGGGTCAGCGAGTCCACAAACCTTCCAGCACATCAAAGTCACAGTCGAGCGGAGATTGAAGGAGTCCGTCGCCGACTACGGCGTCCGCACACCGCTGCGGTTCTGGGCCGTCCTAGGGCTCGTGCGCCACGACCAGGCCCGGTTCACCCGCGTCGGGACCAAGGCCGAGTTCATGCGAGCAACCCGTGATGCGTGGGCGCGAGCCCATCGCGAAGAGATCGAGATCGAGCCGGGCTAGGCGGCGGGCTTGCGGCCCTTGGGGAGCTGGATTGCCAGGATCGCGCGCTCCGCGTCCTTGTCGTACATCTTGTAGTAGAGGTCGAGAATGTCGCTGCTGCGGTGCCCCATGAACTCCAGCGCGTACTTGTAGCTCACATTCTCGCGAGCGAGCATGCTCGCGAAGAAATGCCGGAATGTGTGGATCTTGTACTGGTCAGGATTCGTGAACTTGCACGCCGCGCACAGCCGCTTGAGCTTTCTCAGGAACACGGTGTCCACGATCAACCCATCGCCGCGACCTCCGAGCTCGCGGGCCGCGAAAACCCGCTCACCGGCGCGCGGTCTCCTCCGGAGCATCGCGGCTAGATCCGGGTGCAACGGGATCCGCCGGCTGCGCTTGCCCTTCGTTCGCCCACCCGCGCCACCCCGGCGGATGGTCACGAAGCCGTGGGTGCCCTGGTTGAGATCGATGTCGTCCCAGCGGAGCTCCCGCAGCTCGCCGAAACGGATCCCGGTGAACGCGAGGACCATGAGCATGTCCTTCATCCCGGACGCAACCGTGTCGAGCATCGCTTCGACCTGTTCCGGCGTGAAGCAGGGCTGCGGTGCCCATTCCGGTTTCTTCATCTTGACATGCCGCAGGGGATTCTTGGCCAGGACTTCGGCCCGATCGGTGGCCCACTTCATGAGCTGCAGGATGATCACCCGCCGGTCGTATCGGGTCTTGTCCGCCAGCTTGCGTTCCGCTTCAAACGACCAGAACTCGTCCTCGGTGAGCCGCGATCCGTACACCACGCCGCAGGCCTCGCAATGCGCCGCGAAGTCATCGAGCACCTTCTGATACTTTTCCAGCGTCTTCGGTGACCGTGGTTGTCCGCGTTGGAGTGTCATGTAGCCGGAAACGAGATCGCTGATCCTGACCTCGCGCGGAGCTGCGGTCGGCTCACCCTGCCGGATCTTCCGGTGGAGGCTGTGCGCCTCGCGCACCGCAGCGACCTTGTTGTTCGTGCCCAGCGACTTGTTGTGCTGCTTGTCGTGCAAGAACCACTCGGCCGACCAGCGCCTCGCCGTGCGCAGCTTTCCCTGCGCATCCCGCCACTGTCGGTGCCCGATGTAGATGGTGGGGCGTTCCGTGCCCTCGACCGGTTGTCGGTCGACGAGCTTCACCGCGGTGGTCCCTTCATGAACTCGCTCAGCAGCGAGTCGCGCCAGAACAGCACGGGCCATCCCCGCTTGACGGATTTCTTGAACTTGCCTTCGCTGACGTACCGGCGAAGCGTCTGAGGACTGATCCGCATCGCCTCGGCCGCCTCTTGCAAGTTCATCACAGGCGGCCACCCGGCCGCGACCGACGCCTCGGCGACCATCTCGGGCGTCACCGTCGCCATGCCGATCGTGCGGCGGGGTGACGCGGTCCGTGAGGATGGGGATATCGTCCATGATCGCCGCTGCGTCTGACGCCCCAGCCGACGCAGATGGTTGACGAGCGCCCAAGCCCACCGCAGGCCGAGGAGATCGAGGCGAATACACCGATCACGCATCTGTTCGAGGCTCATCTCTTAGCCTCCGAATCCGTCTGCTTGGTTGCGTCAGCTTCGGTGTGGGCGGCCGCGTCAAGCTCCGCCAACCACGTGGCTCGGCGTTCCGCGTACGTGGCGTTGTAGTGCTCCAGCCACGCCGACCCTTCGGTTGTCACGGCGTAGATCCCGATCTCTTCCGGGTCGATGCCCGGTACATCGGGGTAGATGCGCTCAATGAATCCAAGCCGAATGCAGATCATCCCGCCGAGCGCGAGTTCGCCCAGATCATCGCAGCACCACCCGTCCTTGGCCCACTCGTCATGAAGGTCTTGATACACGTAACCGCCAGCAACGCGGAACTTCTCCTGCTGCAGCGCCCCGAGAAAGCCCCCGACGCAACTGAACAGCTCGTACAGGCCGTTGACCCGCTCGACCGTCGGCTCGAACTCGAAGTACACCTTCATGCTCATCACGCGTCCCATACCCATGTCAGACTCCTTGAATACACAAACCACAGTACACTGTAGATTCTGTATATACTGGCCTGCATTCATCGGCCTGTCAACCACGGTTCACGAATTTTTGCGTATACTGTGGATATGCCCGCACGCCCAGCCCGACGCCTGCACGAGACCGCCAAGCTCATCCGTGAGCACGCCGACCGCATCGCCGACGACCCGTCACGGGCCGTAGCGGAGGCGCGGATGATCCGCCGCCTCGCCGAGGACCTCGACGAGGAGCTCGACTACGAGATCCGCCAAGCCGAGCGACGGGGCGGGCTGCCCCGCTCCAAGCCCAAGCAGGCCAAGGCCGTCGTCGGCTACTGCATCGAGCGGGGCCGCTACGGCATCGCCCTTTCTGAGCATCGTTCCAGCGGGGCAGCGCCGTTCCGATGCCCCAAGCCGGTCTACGACCTCATCGCCGAGGTCATCAACGACGCCCCGGAGTCGTTCAGGTTCAACGATGTCTACGAGGAGGTAAAGACCCGGTCGGGTGAAGACGTGCCGGACTACCAAGTCCGCGTGACCATCCGTTTCCTGATCCACACCGGCGCGATCAAGCACTACAAAGCCAAGTTCATCAATGAGCAGAAGCGGAGCTTCCGGCGAATAGCCAAGGAGGCGTGGGACGACCTCCATCGGCGGACCGAGGCGGGGCAGGTCCCGGCGTGAATCAGCCCAAACGGGCACCCGACCGGCCCTCATGGACTCTCAGCGGGGTTGCGAACATGTCGTCGGGCACGATTACCTCAGGGTCCGGAATACGGAGAGGATGGCCACCGTTCGCACCAAGCGAGGGCCAAGAAGCAGACCTCACGCCTCGATGGCCGTTCGCCGATATAATGAGCCAAGTGCTGCAACGTCCTCTCGCCATCCTGCTCACCGCGATCATCGCCTTCCACGCGTTTGCCGGCGGCGCAGGCGGTATGGCGATGCTGTGCCTCGGCGGCGGCCATCAGCACGCACCCGCAGAGTCCGATCACTGCGAGAACCCGTGCAGCCACGACGCGTCGTGGCCGCTCCCGGTGCCCGCGGGCGAGCATGAGCACGATTGCGGCTGTACCGATGTCGAGTTCACGACCGCGGAACTCCTGACGCTCCCCCGCAGCGACGGTGGGAGTGACATGCCGCCCTCGATCGTCTCGGCTCCCGCGTGGGGCACTATCCTTGCTGAGACTGGCCTTGGTCGCTGCGGCCCGCCGAGGCCGCCTCCTTGGTTTGACCCCGGCGAGGTCCACAGGCTCGCGATCGTGGCGAGCGTTCGTCTGACCATCTGATTCCTGTCTGTTCCTTCGCGCGTGCCGCGGCGGCTTTGTCCGTTGCGGCTGTCATCGCTTTGGACCCAAACAGGAATCACACACAATGGACAATCTGAAACGCCCGCGTCGAACGCGGGTCATGCTGCCGGGCCTCGGCTCGGCGGTCGCCCTGATCGTGCTGGCGGGTTGCCAGTCCTACGAGCGGGTACCGCTGGAGTTGGCCGACCATCGGGTCGCGCTCGACGCACGGCTCGGTGCCACTGAACCTATCTCGGATTTCGTTGAGCGGCTCTCCAAGGCCGGCAACCAAGTGCCGGAGCGGTTCGACCCGAGCGACGGGCTTTCGCCCGCAGAGGGCGAGGTGCTCGCGCTGTTCTACAACCCCGACCTTCGGCTCGCGCGCCTCGATGCCGGTGTCGCACTCGCAACCTTCGAGACGGCAGGGCTGTGGGAGGATCCACAGTTCGGTTTCGATGGAGCGGAGATTCTCTCGCCCGCGGGACCGTTCGAATACGGGCTCACGCTGAGCCTGACGATCCCGATCTCCGGGCGGCTCGGCGTCGAGAAGGACCGGGCCGGAGCGGCATACGAGACCGAGCTGCGGCGAATCGTCGATGCAGAGTGGAGTACTCGCGCCGCGGTTCGTTCGGCGTGGGCGTCCTGGTCCGCGGCGTCCGAGCGGCTCCGCTTGCTGCGCGAGGTGATCGGTCAGGTCGAGCGGATCTCCGCCATTACTGACCGGCTGGAGACGGCCGGAGAACTCACGCGGGTCGAGGCTCGGCTCCTGCGGGCCGAGTTGGTCGAGACCCGCGCGGATGTCGCAGCGGCGGTGCTCGCAGAGGCGCGCGCCCGGATCGAACTCCTCGGGTTGATGGGGCTTCCGCCTGAGGCCCCGGTGGAGTTGATTCCGGCGATCCCGGCCGCGCCGATCGCAGATGTGGGCGATCCAATCGATCGACTCATTGAGACGAACACGAACCTCGCGGTGCGGCGGGCCGAGTATCAGGTCGCCGAGGAGACGCTCCGTCTGGAAGTCCGCAAGCAGTATCCGGACATCACCATCGGCACGGGTTACGGGAGCGAGGACAACGACGACCGACTCCTGCTTGGCGTGTCGATTCCCATCCCGATCCTCAACGCCAACCGGGCGGGCATCGCGGCGGCGAAGGCTCGCCGCGAGGTGGCTCGGGCCGCGGCGGAGACGACCTTCGAGCGTCTGACCCGCGAGCTCGCGATGGCCCGTGCCGCGTACGACGCCTCGCGAACGCAGCGAGACGCGTTCGAGCGTGAGCTCGTGCCGATGCTCGACGCGCAGGCATCCGAAGTCGAGCAACTGATCGATCTTGGCGAGGTCAACACGCTGCTCCTGCTCGAAACCGTCACGCGGCGGTTCGAGGCCAAGAGCCGACTGCTCGATCTTCGTCTGGCCGAGACCGACGCGGCCATTCAGATCACGCGCCTGCTCGGTCCGGACGAGCCGGAGTCGCCGGCTCCTGTCGACCCCGCGAACGACGAAGACACCACAGCAGCAGCCACACCACACACCGCGGCGCGAGGCGACACGCCCGACGAGGAGGCATCCCGATGAACATCATGGAACGGGCGATCGCGATCGCCATCGCGGCACTTCTGCCGCTGACACTGGCCGCCTGCGACGGCGGATCTCCGAAGACATCGAGCGAGGCAGAACACAGTGAGGGGGACGGGCACGACCACGCCTCGGAAGCCGAGGCCGCGGGAACCGCGTCTGACCGTGTTGCCATCCCGGCCGCGGTGCGATCGAACCTCGGCATCAGCTTCGTCAAGGTCGAGCGTCGGCGGATCGAGCAGACACTCCGCGTGCCGGGCCGGTTCGAGTACCTGCCGACGGCGCGTCGCGAGTACCGGACCGCAGTGCCCGGGCGGGTTGAGCTGCTCGTCGAACAGTTCGACCGGGTCGAAGCGGGACAACCGCTGTACCGGCTCGATTCGCCGGCGTGGCGGGAGATGCAGCAGCAACTGGCTGACGCCGAGGCCCAGATCGAGCGGCTGGATGCACGCCTCGAAACTTTCGAGCCGCTGCTCGCGGCGCACCAGCAGCACGAGGACAGCCTGCACGAGAGTATCGCGGTCCGGAGCGAGCGGGTCGAGCAGTTGCAGTCGGTCCGCGAGGCTGGCGGGGGGCGCGTCGATGAACTCGCTCAGGCCCGTGCGTCGCTCGCGAGCACTCGCGCTGACCTGGCCAACGTGATGGAAAAGAAGGCGGAACTCGGAGCGGACCGGCAGCAGACCGTTGCGGATCTCCGTGCGGCCCGGTCACGCCGGGACTATCTGCTTGATGCAGCCTCCTCGGTCGTTTCCCGTTCGAGGGACGAGCTTGTCCGAACCGTCGAGACTTCTCATGGGACCGAGCCCGCGTGGGCCACGATCGCCGCGATCGAAGTGACTGCGTCCGAAGCCGGTGTTGTGGAGATGCTGGGCCTGACCAACGGCTCTTGGGCGGACGAGAAGACACCCGTCGTCACGGTCGTGCAGCCCGATCGGCTCCGTTTCCGGGCGTCCGGGCTCCAAAGCGATCTGGGCGTGCTGCGGGACGGGCTCACGGCCCGGATCGTCCCACCGACGCCGACCGCTGCGGGACGCGCCGTCCCTTTGACTGAGACCATGGCGGGCACGATTTCGCTCGGGCTAGCCGGTGATCCCAACGACCGCACGCTCGAACTGTTCGTCGTGCCGGATGAACTCAAGCCCTGGGCCCGACCGGGCGTCTCGGCGCAACTTGAGATCGTGACCGACTCGACGGCTTCGCCCGAACTCGCCATCCCGCTCGCCGCGGTGCAACGTGACGGGCTCACCCCCATCATCTTCCGCCGCAACCCCAGCAACCCGAACGAGGCGATCCGCATGGAGGCCGACCTTGGTCTCGACGACGGGCGCTGGGTCGCCGCGCTTAGTGGTCTTCGTGACGGCGACGAAGTCGTCCTCGACGGTGCCTTTCAGCTCATGCTCGCAACGAGCGGTTCGATCCAGAAGGGTGGCCACTTCCACTCCGATGGCACGTTCCACGAAGGGGAGGATTGAGCCATGTTGAAAGCCGTTATCCGCTTCTCGCTCCGCTATTCCACGCTCGTGCTCATCGCCGCAATCATGATCGTCGGCTACGCCGGCTATCGCTTGCCGAGGATGAGCGTCGATGTGTTCCCCGAACTCAACGCGCCGACCGTCACGATCATGGCCGAGTCCGGTGGGCTCGCCGCCGACGAGGTCGAGCAGTACGTCACGTTCCCCATTGAGACTGCCGTCAACGGTATGACGGGTGTCCGCCGTGTTCGGAGCGCGAGCGCCATCGGGCTGGGTATCGTCTGGGTGGACCTTGAATGGGGCACCGACCTCTACGATGCTCGACAACTCGTCTCTGAGCGGCTCGTCACCGCTCGCGAGAACCTTCCCGATGAAGTCGAGCCATTCATCACACCGATTACGTCTATCGCAGGCGAGATCATGCTGATCTCCCTGTCGTCGCCCGACGGCTCGGCCAACCCCATGCAACTCCGCTCCTACGGCGAGTTCGAGCTGCGTAATAAAATCCTTGCGGTGCCCGGTGTCGCCCAGGTTGTCGCGATCGGCGGCGAGCTGCCCGAGTACCAAGTGAATGTCGACCAAGAACGCTTGCGGCTCTACGACCTGACCATCACGGATGTAGTCGAGGCCGCCGGGGGGGCGCACAGCACCGCGAGCGGCGGGTACCTCGTCAATGTCGACAACTTCGAGATCCCCGTCCGCCAGCAGAGCCGGGTGACCCGACCGGAGGACATCGCCAACACGGTCATCAAGTACCACGAGGGAGTCCCCGTCACGATCGGGCAGGTCGCAGAGGTCGTCCTCGGGCCGGCGATCAAGCGGGGTACTGCTTCTGAGGGGGGCGAGCCTGCTGTCGTGCTGTCCATCCAGAAATCGCCGGGCACGAACACGCTCGCCCTGACCGACAAACTTGATGCGCTGTTCGATCAGATCGAGCCGACACTGCCCGAGGGTGTCGTGCTCAACCGCGATGTTGTCCGCCAGTCGCACTTCATCGACCGGGCGGTCCACAACGTGACCAAGGTGCTCGGCGAGGCGGTCATCATCGTGCTCGTCGTGCTCGTCCTGTTCCTGATGAATCTGCGGACGACGCTCATCACGCTCACCGCGATCCCGATCTCACTGGCCGTCGGGCTCCTGATGATGGACGCGATGAACCTCGGGCTCAACGTCATGACGCTCGGCGGCCTTACGGTCGCCATCGGCGTGCTCGTCGATGACGCCATTATTGATGTTGAGAATGTCTTCCGACGCTTGAAGCAGAACCGAGCCTTGCCCGAAGCCGAGCGACGCCCATTCACCGAGGTCATCTTCGATGCCAGCAACGAGATCCGACCCGCGATGGTCTTCGCCACGGTCATCATCGTGATGGTGTTCGTGCCACTGCTCTTCCTGCAGGGGCTCGAAGGCCGCTTCTTCCAGCCCTTGGCGCTCACCTATATGATCTCGATCCTCGCTTCACTGGTCGTCGCACTGACGGTCGTGCCCGCTATGTGTCGGTTCCTGCTCAAGGGCAAGCTGGGCGGTAAGCACGAGGACCGGGACGGATTCCTGGTCCGCCTTCTGAAAAGGGCGTACGAGCCTTCACTCCGGACGGCCATTCGGTACCGGGCGTGGGTGCTCGGCACCGCCGGTGCCGTGACCGCCGGCGCACTCTTGCTCGCGAGCACGTTCGGAAGCTCGTTCCTCCCGTCGTTCAACGAAGGCACGTTCACGGTCTTCCTGCTCGCCCCGCCCGGTACCTCGATCGTAGAAAGCGATCGCCTGGCGACGGAGGTCGAGAAGCAGCTCGTCCAGATCGAGGGCGTCCGGTCTGTCGTGCGGCGTACCGGCCGCGCCGAGCGTGACGAGCACGCCGAGCCGGTGAGCAACTCCGAGATCGAGGTCACCGTCGATGCGGGGAGCGACCGGTTCGAGGTGCGCGAGGAGATCGACCGCATCCTCGGGGCCGTCCCCGGCATCACGACGATGGTCGGCCAGCCGATCGAGCACCGGCTCAGCCATGTGCTGTCCGGCACCCCCGCGGCGATCGCCATCAACGTCTTCGGCGAAAATCTGACCGAGCTTCGTGATGTCGCCAAGGCAATTGAGGCCGAACTCCAGGGCCTGCCCGGCGCTCGCGATGTCAACGCCAACCGCGAGGTGATGATCACCTCGCTGCCGATCCGCTACCGCCATGCCGAGCTTGCGGCTGTCGGGCTCAGCCCCGCTGATGCGGCGGAGCAGGTCCGCGAAGCGCTCTACGGCGAGGTCGTGGATACGGTGAACCAAGGAGTGCGGCAGTACGACCTCGTCGTGCGGCTCGCACCCGAGGAACGCGAGTCCATCCGGCAGGTCCGCGACCTGCTTCTCCGTGGCCGGGGCGGGGCCACCGTTCGATTGAGCGATGTCGCCGACATCGGCCCCGAGCGGTCGAGCAACCTCATCACCCGCGAGAACGCTCAACGGAAAGCCGTGGTGTCGCTCAATGTGGCCGAGGGGTCCAATCTGGGCGACCTTGTCGCCCAGGTGCAGGAGCGTGTCGATCCGATTGTCCAGCGGGCGGGCATGACCGTGTCCTACGGCGGTCAGTTCGAGGCGCAACAATCAGCGTCACGGACGATCCTCGTTGCGGGCATTGCCGTCGCACTCATCATGCTCATGCTGCTCCAGATCTCCACTGGTTCGATGCGGGCGGCGGTGCTCGTCATGCTCAACATGCCCCTCGCGTTGATCGGCGGCATCGCCGCGATCTACATCACCGAGGGCGGCGGCCCGATCGCGAACACGCTCGCTCTCGTCGGCATCGGGGGCCCATACATCCCGCCGGTGATCTCCATCGCCAGCCTCGTCGGCTTCATCACGCTCTTCGGGATCGCCGTCCGTAACGGCATCCTGCTCATCAACCACTACAACCATCTGATGCAGCACGAAGGTGTGCCGCTCGGAGAAGCCATTGTTCAGGGGTCGATGGAACGGCTTGTGCCGATCCTGATGACCGCGATCTCAGCGGCGCTCGGGCTTGTCCCACTCGCGCTGGCGGCGGGTGAACCGGGCAGCGAACTGCTCGCGCCCCTCGCCATCGTCACCCTCGGGGGTCTGCTGACCTCCACATTCCTGAACCTGATCATTGTTCCGGCGGGGTACTCGCTCGTCTTCGGCCACAAGCCGAAGCGTCGTCCCGCTGATCACCCATCTTGGCTCACGCGTCTCGTGGGCACATTCCGCCGACCCAAGACCATCACCTCAAAGGAGTCCTGAACATGAACGATCTCATCAAGAGTGTCGCCGTTGCCGGTACGGCCATCGCACTGTTTGTCTCGCTGCCCGGCTGCGGGGAGTCCTCACACTCAGAGTCAGCCGAGACCCACTCCGCGGACGACGGTCACGACCACGCCGGCGAGGGCGGTGAGCACGAGGGGCACGATCACGCCGAAGGTGAACACGACGAGCACGACGATCATGACCACGGCGAGATGCGGTCGCTTGGCAGCGTGACGATCGTCGGTACGAAGCTGGCGGTCTCGGTGTCCAGCGACATCAAGCCTTCTTCCGAAGTGCATCTTGATCTCGAAGTCGAGTCCGGGCCGATCCCCGCCGCCGTGCGTTTCTGGATCGGAGACGAGTCCGGGACGGGTGCGCTCAAGTCGAAAGCGGACGCTCACGACAACCACTTTCACGGCCATACCGAAGCGCCCGCTACCTTGGCCGGTGCGAGCCTTTGGATTGAGGTCGAGACAGCCAGCGGCGAACGTCAGGCCGCGGCCGTACCCCTCGAATAGGCATCCTCTATGAGCGGCCATGACCATCATCACATATCCGATCTTGGAACCCGCCGGCTCGCGTGGGCCGTCGCCATCAACCTCCTGTTGACGGCGGCCCAGGTGATCGGTGGCGTGCTGTCTGGTAGCCTTTCGCTGGTCGCCGACGCGTTGCACAACTTCAGCGATGCTGCCGGTCTGTTGCTCGCGCTGGTGGCCAGGCGCATTTCCAAACGACCCGCCGACGAGCAGCGTACCTTTGGCTACGGGCGAGCCGAAGTCGTCGGCGGACTGATCAACCTCACCTCCATCATGGTCATCGCGGGCTATCTGCTCATTGAGGCTATCAACCGCACCTTCGACCGTCCCGAGATCGACGGCTGGATGGTCGTCATCATCGCCGGCATTGCACTGGTTGTCGATGCCGCGACGGCCGTTCTGACCTTCACGATGTCGAAGGAGAGCGTGAACATCAAGGCGGCGTTCCTTCACAACGTCGCGGACGCTCTCGCCTCGGTGGCGGTCATTATCACCGGCACCCTGATAATCCTGTTCGATTGGTACTGGACCGATATCGCCGCGACTGTCGGGATCTCGGTGTACATCGTGTGGATCTCATTGTCACCGATGAAGCGCTGCATCCGGATTCTGATGCAGAGTGTTCCTGATCACTTGTCGGTCGAGGAGATCAGTCAGAGCATCAATCGTGTCGCTGGCGTGGAAGCCGTCGCACACCTTCACGTGTGGCCAATCGATGAGCGCACGACTGCGATCGAGGTCCGAGTTGCGATGCGAGAAGATGCCGGGCTCGGCGAAGCCGATGATCTTCGTCGTCGATTGCGCAGTCACTTGGAAGCCGAGTTCAGCATAACCCACATCACCATCGAGGTCCTACCAACGGGAAGACTCGAAAACGAATCATTGATCACGCCGCATTGATCATGTCTGCAAAATGTGCGTGGAGATGGGAACAATCGTACTGTGTGTTCCGTTTGTCAAAGAGCCAAAGCCCGGCTACGGTTATCCGAGCATGATTCGAATCCTCGCTATCCTGGTTCTTGTTGCCAGCGGCTTCCCCCGCCTTGGGATGGGGTTCGTCGCCGGTCAGGACCACTGCGGCGAGACCGCGTGTCATGTCCCCGCGGTCGAGGTGAGCTGCTGCGGAGAGCCGATCCCCCCGGCCGATTCGGACTTCGGCTGCGGCAGCGACGCGTTCTGCCCGATGAGCGAGGGGCCGTGCCAATGCGGTATCTCTCCGACACCCGCTCCTGAACGCCGCCCCGATGCACCGCTCCCGAGGACCGATCGCGATTCGATCACGGGACTTCCGAACGGCCCGCCCAACATCACACCGGTGATCGAGCCCGATGACACGACGCCTTCGATGGCATCGCTGGTCATCGGTCTTCGCGCGGGCAAGACCCACAACGAAGTGCAGGCCCTCCTCGGCGTTTGGCAAACGTAGAGCCCGAGTCTCGCAGGGATGGTGCGCGCTGAGCGCACTCGATCTCTGCTGCTGTCACTCGGACACTCGTTTCTCCACACACCCAGGAGCCATCCATGGCTGTTCGTCTCATCGCGTGCGCGGTGGGCGTCGCGGCGGTCGGATTCGTCAGCGGCTGCTCTTCGCCGTTCGATCCCACCCGCGGTCTGTCGCCCTCGCACGCCCGTTCCCTGCCGGGTGATACCCGCACCCTTCCGCGATCCGTCTACCGATCGGAACCGGAGCCCGAGGCGCCCGCGCCGACTCTCGCCTCGGGCGCCTCGGCGGACGACTTCGTGCGCTACGCCCTCTATCACAGCCCGAAGGTTGAGGCGGCGTACCAGCGATGGGCCGCCGCGGCTGAGCGGCTTCCGCAGGTGCGTTCGCTGCCCGATCCGCGGGTGAACTTCGGGTTCTTCCTCGACGAGGTCGAGACTCGGACAGGGGCGCAGCAGGCCCGTGTCGGCGTGAGCCAATCGTTCCCTTGGCCGGGGCTTCTGAGCGATCGCGAAGACGCCGCCGCGATGGCGGCAAGGGCCGCATGGCGTCAGTTCGAGGCGGCCCGGCTCGGCGTCACCGAGCGGGTTGTCGAGACGCTGCACGAGGTCGCCTACCTCGATGCCGCGATCCGCATCACGGGCGAGAACCTTGAACTACTCAGTTCGTTCGAGGAGGTCGTCCGAGCCCGGTATCGGGTCGACTCGGGCTCGCACCCGGAGCTCATCCGCGTACAGGTCGAGCTCGGACAGCTTGAAGACCGGCTCGCCCAGCTCCGCGCGATGCGACCCACTTACGTGGCGGACCTGAACGCGGCACTGAACCGCCGAACCGATGCGCCGGTCGCTGAGTTTGCCGAGCTCCCGGGACGCGTGGCGTCTGTTGACGGCCCCGCCCTTGCCGAGATTGCTCGGCGTTCCAACCCCGTGCTGCTCGCGCTCGACGAGCGGATCGAGGAGCAGCGGATCCGCGGCGAAGTCGCCCGAAAGGAAGGCCTGCCAGACTTCACCGTCGGGCTCGACTACATCGTCACCGATGAGGCCATGAATAGTTCGATCGCCGAGAGCGGCGACGATCCGATTCTGCTCAGCTTTGGGATCTCGGTCCCCCTCTGGCGCGACAAGTACGACGCGGGTGTGCGGGAGGCGCTCGCCCGCCGGCTCGCGGTGTCGTTCGAGCGTGCCGACGAAGCAAACCGGATCACCGCGTCGATCCAGCGTACATGGTTCGAGCACACGGACGCCGATCGTCGCGTTCGGCTCTTCGAGACGACGCTGATCCCGAAGGCCGAAGAGTCGCTGCGTGCATCGCTCGCCGGGTTCCGCACAGGCGACACAAGCTTCCTCGATCTGCTCGACACCGAGCGCACGCTGCTGGAGTTCGCGGTGTCGGCCGAGCGAGCACGCGCGGATCGCGGGCAGGCACTCGCCCGCTTGAACACGCTCGTCGGCGAAGCCGTACCCACAGAACGCGCGACCAGCCCCACAACAGAGCCTGAGTCGAACGAGGTGCAGCCATGAGCAAGTTTCTGAAGCGTTCACAATCCGTGCTCGGATGGCTCTGGAAGCACACTGCTGCCGGCATCGCTGTTGTCGCGATCGTGGCTGCGCTCGTCATTGGCTATCAGATCGGCAAGCCAGCGCCGGAACCGTCCAGCGAGGTTGTCGATTCGGGTCACGATCACGGCGAAGCCGAACCGGACGAGCCGCAGATGTACACATGTTCCATGCACCCATCTGTTCGGCTGCCCGATCCTGACGCGAAGTGCCCGATCTGCTTTATGGACCTGATCCCCGTTGCCGAGGACGGTGGCGAGGGCAGCGAGTTGCGGGTCACCATGAGCGAATCGGCGGCCGCACTCAGCAAGATCGAGACCGCGCCCGTCGGGCGGTTCTTTCCGACCGCCGAGGTCCGCCTCTACGGGAAAGTCACGTACGACGAGACCTCGGTCGCGCGGCTGACAGCGTACTTCCCGGGCCGTATCGAGCGGTTGTTCGTCAACTACCTCGGCGTTCCGGTCGCCCAGAACGACCACATGGCCGAGGTGTACAGCCCCGACCTGATCGCCGCCTTCGAGGAGTTTCGCCAGGCCAAGGCCGCATCGGAGAACAGCACCGCGACGAGCGACCTCGTGAGGTCCGCGACGCGCGACACCCTCGCCGCAGCACGAGAGAAGCTCCGCCTGTTCGGCATCACGCCCGAGCAGATTGCCGCGGCCGAGGACGGTTCGTTCGATGCCGATCGCTTGACGATCTTCGCTCCGATCGGCGGCGTGGTAACGCACCTCGCTGTGCGCGAGGGCGACTACGTCCAGACCGGCGCACCGATCGCCACCATCGCCGACCTATCGAGGCTCTGGCTCGATATGGAGGCGTACGAGTCGCAGCTCCCGATGCTCCGCTGGGGTCAGCGCGTGACTTTTACGGTCGAGGCGCACCCCGGAGAGACATTCGAGGGCCGCATCTCGTTCATCGAGCCCATGGTCGATGAGCAGACCCGGACAGCGGCGGTGCGCGTCGCCGTGGAGAACCCCGGGCGTCGGCTCAAGCCGGGTATGTTCGCGTCGGCCGTGGTGAGGACACGCGTTGCCGCCGACGGCGCGGTCATCAGCAACGAGCTCGCCGGCCGCTGGGTCAGCCCGATGCACCCGACGGTCGTGAAAGACGGACCGGGTCAGTGCGACATCTGCGGTATGGACATGGTGCCTGCGGAGTCGCTCGGCGTGGTCGGCGATCCGGCGGGTATCGAAGAGCCACTCGTGATCCCACGCTCAGCTGTGCTGTTCACCGGCACGCGGTCAGTCGTGTACGTCGAGGTCCCCGACGCAGGGAAGCCGACCTACGAGAGCCGGTCCGTTGTGCTCGGCCCGCGTGCGGGGGAGTTCTACATCGTGCGCGACGGGCTCAACCGGAACGACTCGGTCGTAGTCAATGGGGCGTTCCGGATCGACAGCGCGATGCAGATCGCCGCGAAGCCGAGCATGATGACGCCCGGTGGCGGGGGCGGCGGGAACCCCCACGCGGGGCACGGCGGCATGGCGGTCGACGCGATGCCCGACATGTCGAGCCGTGTGACCGTGCCCGACAGCTTTGTCTTCGCGCTCAAGCCTGTGTACGCGGCGTACCTCGACGCCCAGGAGGCACTCGCTGCCGACGACCTCGGCGGCTTCGTGCAGGCGGCCACCGACATCAAGACCGCACTCGGCTTCGTCGAGGAAGCAGGCCTCGTCGGCGATCCGCTCGCCGAGTGGCGTCGGGCTGCGGCCAGGCTGCGTGTCGAGGACGCAATCACCAGCATCGACACCGCGCGAGCCCGGTTTGAGCGGATGAGCGAAGGCGTGATCGCACTCCAACGCCGCTTCGGGCATCGTGGCAGCGAGACATGGAACCTCGCCCACTGCCCGATGGCGTTCGACAACAAGGGGGCCGATTGGCTCCAGCGCGGAACGCAGATCAACAACCCGTACTTCGGTGATCAGATGCTCCGCTGCGGCGAAGTCCGCGAGTCCTTCCCACCGCTCGACGCGGCCCCGTCGGCAGACGCACACGAGGGGCACGGCGATGACTGATCTCCAACCACAGGCCCCGCGCGGTCCGCTCAACGCCCTGATCCGCTTCTGCCTCGAACAGAAGCTCGTGGTCGCGATCGTTCTGATCGGCACGCTCTTCTGGGGTGTCCTCGTCGCGCCGTTCGATTGGGATCTTGGCGATCTGCCACGCGACCCCGTGCCCGTGGACGCGATCCCCGATATCGGCGAGAACCAGCAGATCGTCTTCACCGAGTGGCCCGGCCGCAGCCCGCAGGACATCGACGACCAGATCAGCTATCCGATGACCGTCGCGATGCTCGGCATCCCGGGCGTCAAGGACATCCGAAGCTACTCCGTGTTCGGCTTCTCAACGATCTACGTCGTCTTCGAGGACGGCATCGATTTCTACTGGTCACGATCGCGTGTGCTGGAGAAGCTCAACTCGCTCCCAGCCGGCACGCTGCCGCCCGGCGTTTCACCCGCGCTCGGCCCCGACGCGACCGCCCTCGGTCAGGTCTTCTGGTACACGCTCGAAGGCCGGGACGAGGACGGTAACCCTACCGGCGGTTGGGGCCCCGAAGAACTCCGGTCCATACAGGATTTCATCGTCAAGTACAAACTCGCCGGCGTGGAAGGGGTCTCCGAGGTCGCTTCGATCGGGGGCTTCGTGCAGGAGTACCAGGTCGATGTCGACCCCGACGCGATGCGGGCCGCCGGTATCTCGCTCCAGCAGGTCATCGGCGCGGTGCGCGAGAGCAACCTCGATGTCGGCGCACGCACGATCGAGGTCAACCGAGCCGAGTACATCGTCCGCGGCCTCGGGTTCATCGAGAGTGTGGATGACCTCGAACAAGCCGCGATCACGGCACGCGACGGCCAGCCGATCCTCATCAGCGACATCGCCAAGGTGTCCCTCGGGCCAGCGCTGCGTCGCGGTGTGCTGACCAAGGCGGGTGTGGAAGCGGTCGGCGGCGTGGTCGTCGTCCGCTACGGCGAGAACCCGATGGCGACGATCCAGCGGGTCAAGGACACAATCGCCGACATCGCCTCCGGGCTGCCGACGAAGGTCCTCGCCGACGGTACCGAGAGCCGTGTCACCATCGTACCGTTCTACGACCGCTCAGGGCTGATCCGCGAGACGCTGCAGACCCTGAACGCGGCGATCTCGCAGCAGGTGCTTATCACGATCATCGTGGTCGTGCTCATGGTCATGCACCTGCGGAGTAGCCTGCTGATCGGGGCGATGCTCCCGATCACCGTGCTGATGACCTTCATCGGCATGAAGTCGTTCGGCGTGGACGCCAACATCGTGGCCCTGTCGGGCATCGCGATCGCCATCGGCACGATCGTGGACATGGGCATCGTGCTCAGTGAGAACATTCTGCGCCGCCTCGAAGAGTCGGAGAAGGCGGAGAGTGACGAACCCACCATAGACGTGATCTACCGCGCGACGAGCGAGGTCGGCGGTGCGGTGCTCACCGCGGTCGCCACGACCGTCGTCAGCTTCTTGCCGGTCTTCACGATGGAGGCCGCCGAGGGCAAGCTGTTCAAGCCGCTTGCATACACCAAGACTTTCGCACTGATCGCATCGATCATCATCGCGTTGACGATCCTGCCGGCTGCTGCGCATGTGCTGATGGGCTTCCGTCCACGAATCAAAGTGCTCCGAACAATCGGCGCAGCGGCTTTGGTGCTCGGTGGTATCGCGGTCGCGATCTGGCTGTACGCGGTCGGTGGACTGATTATTGCGGCGTTCGGGGCGTTCTATCTCGCCAAGCCGTGGCTCCCGTCGTTGGTCGCCCGCGGTCTGCAGTGGTCGGCGAACCTCATCGCGGTTGCTGTTGTGCTCATTGTGGTCGCCGGCGCATGGGAGCCTCTCGGACCTGAACCGGGGCTCATCGGCAACAGCGTTTTCATCGGTGCCATCGTCGGTGGCCTGCTGCTCACGTTCTGGCTCGTGCGACTCGCGTTCCCGCATGTTCTCGCGTGGACGCTCCGCCACAAAATCATCGGGCTATCCCCAGCGGTCGGCGTTGTGCTGATCGGCATGACCGTCTGGCTCGGCTTCGATCGGATCTGGGGGTGGCTCCCCGAGTCGGTCCGACAGAACGAGACTGCGGTCGAGATCGCTCACGCCTTCCCGGGCCTGGGCAGCGAGTTCATGCCGTCGCTCGACGAGGGCGCGTTCCTCTACATGCCGACTACGATGGCCCACGCATCGATCGGCGAGGCGACCGAGATCCTCAAGGAACTCGATCGCCGGATCATGAGCGTGCCCGAGGTCGAGCTCGCCGTCGGCAAGATCGGCCGCGTCGAGAGCCCGCTCGACCCGGCCCCGATCTCAATGATTGAGACGATCATCGAGTACAAAAGCGAGTACCGGACCGACGAAAAGGGCCGACGCCTCAACTTCCGCTACGACACAGAGACTGACGCATTTGTCCGCGACGATCAGGGCAACCTGATCGACGACGAGGACGGCCGCCCGTTCCGCCAATGGCGCGACGAGATCGAGTCGAACCAAGACATCTGGGACGCGATCGTCGAGGCGGCGGACATGCCGGGCGTGACGAGCGCTCCGAAGCTCCAACCGATCGAGACTCGCATCGTCATGCTCCAATCGGGCTTCCGCGCCCCGATGGGCATCAAGGTCTATGGCCCCGATCTCGAATCGATCGAGTCGTTCGGCCTCGAACTCGAACGCCTGCTCAAGCAGGTGCCCAGCGTCCAACCCGCCGCGGTCTTCGCGGACCGTGTGGTCGGCAAGCCGTACCTCGAAATCGATATCGACCGCGAGCGGATCGCCCGATACGGCCTCACGATCGCGGATGTGCAGGAGGTCATCGAGGTCGCCATCGGCGGTAAGCCGCTGACCATGACCGTAGAGGGCCGCGAGCGATACCCGGTCCGGGTCCGCTACCTCCGCGAGCTGCGCGACCAGCCTGAGACTCTTGGGGACATCCTCGTGCCGATCCCATCGGGCGCTCAGGTTCCTCTTCGCGAGCTGAGCACACTCGAGTACCGCCGCGGGCCGCAGATGGTCAAGAGCGAGGACACGTTCCTCGTCTCCTACGTGCTCTTCGACAAGCTGCCCGGCTTCGCCGAGGTCACCGTCGTCGAGGACGCCCAGCGATTCATCCAGGACGCTATCGACGCCGGGGAGGTGGTCGTCCCGCCGGGCGTGAGCTACGAGTTTTCGGGGTCATACAAGAACCAGGTCCGTGCCGCGAAACGGATGAGCATCGTGCTGCCGCTCGCGCTCGCGGTGATCTTCCTGCTGCTCTACTTCCAGTTTCGCAAGGTCGGCGTCACACTGATGGTTTTCACGGGCGTCTTCGTCGCATGGGGCGGCGGGTTCATCATGCTGTGGCTCTACGCCCAGCCGTGGTTCCTCGACACGACGCTGCTCGGGACCAACCTCCGCGGCCTCTTCCAGATCGAGCAGTACAACCTGAGCGTTGCCGTCTGGGTCGGATTCCTGGCCCTCTTCGGAATCGCGACCGATGACGGCGTCATCATGGCGACCCGCATCGAGCAATCGATGGCCGACGAGAAGCCTGACTCGATCGAGTCGATCCGGCGCGCCGTCGTCGAAGGTGGTCACCTCCGTATCCGCGCCGCGGTCATGACGAGCGCCACGACCATCCTCGCACTGCTGCCCGTGCTCACGAGCACCGGGCGGGGCTCGGACATCATGGTCCCCATGGCGATCCCATCGTTCGGCGGCATGGCCGTCGCCTCCATCACCTGGTTCGTCGTTCCCATCCTGTACTGCTGGGTCGCGGAGTGGAAGTTCCGCCTCGCGTCTCACGGCCAATCCAACCAGTCGGCAGAAGCCGGCTCAACCCAAACCGCTTCATCGGAAGCACAAGGAGCCTGATCATGCTCAAGTCATTCAGCATTGCGGCAGCCGCACTCTGCCTCTGCACCCTCAACCCGTTCGCGAACGCCCAAGCAGAGTCCGGCGGAGAAGGCGCGTCCATCAACGCGATGTGCCCGATAGGCAAAGAGCCCGTTGTGCCTTCCGCAGGCACGGTGGAGTACAAGGGTAACACCGTCGGCCTGTGCTGCCCCGGTTGCGGTAAGCAGTTCCTCGCGTGGAACGAGTCTCGAAAGGACGAGTTCGTCACGCTCGCGCTCGCGCACCGCGAGCCAGGTCACGACCATACCGAGCATGATGCCGAAACCCCTGTCGCGGGTGAAGCATCGCCCGGCCCGACCTACCCCTACACACTGACCGACTGCCCCGTCGGTGGCCCCCTCGGGTCGATGGGTGATCCGGTTGTGAAGGTCTACGACAACCGCGAGGTGCGCTTCTGCTGCGCCGGGTGCATCGATGAGTTCGAAGCGAATCAAGCAAAGTACTGGGGCGAGATCGACGCCAAGATCGTCGAGCAGCAGCTCATGCACTACCCGATCGAGACCTGCATCGTCACCGGTGACAAGCTCGGCGACGACACGATCAACCATGTCCACAACAACCGGCTTGTGCGTCTCGCGAACGCAGAGGCGGCCGTCGCGTTCAGGGCGGATCCGGCCAAACACCTCGAAGCGCTCGACGAGAAGATCGTCGAGGTGCAGCTTCCCGACTACCCCATGGACACCTGCCCCGTCGGCGGCCCGCTCGGCTCCATGGGTGAGCCGGTCAACTTTATCTACATGAACCGCCTCGTCCGCTTTTGCTGCGGCGGGTGCGAGGGCAAGCTCGTCAACGATCCCGCCAAGTACATGGGAAAGCTCAACGCCGCGTACGCCAATCAGCAGCGTAACGGGTACGCGCTCGACACCTGTGTTGTGAGTGGCGCACCGCTTGGGTCAATGGGCGAGCCCGTCGAGTTGGTCGCGGGCACAGAGCTTGTTCGTTTCTGCTGTGACGGTTGCTTCCCGGAGTTCAAGCAGAACCCGTCTGAGTTTCTCTCGAAGCTGCCCAAGGATTGAGCATGGCCGATCACGACCAACACGACCACGGATCTGATTACGAGAAGGGCAGCCTGACGCTGAGCGGTTCGATCGCGATGGGCACCGGCGTCATGATCGGCGCGGGCATCTTCGCCCTCACCGGCCAAGTCGCCGAACTCGCCGGCGGCCTCTTCCCCGTCGCCTTCATCGCCGCGGCTCTGGTCGTCGCGTTCAGCGCGTACTCGTACATCAAGGTGTGCAACGCGTACCCGTCCGCGGGCGGCATCGCGATGATCCTCAAAGAGGCGTACGGCCCGGGCGTTGTCACCGCGGGCTGCTCGCTGCTCATGTACTTCTCGATGGTCATCAACGAGAGCCTTGTCGCCCGGACCTTCGGCACCTACACGATGCGGATCTTTGGCGTGGGCTCGGACTCATGGCTTGTGCCCGCGCTTGGCGTCGGGCTCATCGTGGTCGCCTTCATCGTCAACCTGCTGGGCAATCAGGTCATCGGCGGGCTGAGCAAGATCACCGCGATCGTCAAGATCGTGGGCATCGCCGTCTTCGCTGCCACCGGGCTCTGGGTGTCGGGGCTCTCCTTCGACACGCTGACGGGCGATGGCGCGTCATCCGACGCTCAGGGCGGCATCACCGGCTTCCTCGCGGCCGTCGCGCTGTCGATCCTGGCCTACAAGGGCTTCACGACCATCACCAACAGCGGCGATGAGATTGAGGAGCCCAAGAAGAACGTTGGTCGATCCATCATCTTCAGCCTGCTCATCTGCACCGGTCTCTACCTGCTCGTGACGCTTGCCGTCGCCGGCAATCTCAGCGTGAACGAGATCATCGCCGCGCGAGATTCGTCCCTCGCCGAGGCCGCCCGCCCGGCGGTCGGGCAGTGGGGCGAGTGGTTGACTATCGGGCTCGCGATCATCGCGACCATCTCCGGCATCATCGCCAGCATGTTCGCCGTCTCGCGTATGCTCGCGATGCTCACCGACATGGACCTCGTCCCGCACCGGCACTTCGGGATGCCTGGGCGTATCCAGAAGCACACGCTGGTTTACACCGCGGCCATTGCCCTTGCGCTGACGGTTTTCTTTGACCTCAGCCGCATCGCATCGCTCGGCGCAATCTTTTACATCGTAATGGACATGGCGATCCATTGGGGCGTGTTCAAGCATCTACGGCGCGAGCTGGGTGCCCGCGGTTGGGTTCTGCTCACGGCACTCGTGCTCGACGCCGTCGTGCTCGGCGCGTTCCTGTACATCAAGCTCGCGAACGACCCTCTGGTCGTCGGCGTCTCCGTCGGCGGCATGGCCCTGATCTTCGGTGCCGAGTGGTGGTTCCTGCGGAAGGAGGCTGCATCCAATGACGCAAATGACTGAATCCCGAATCGACCCTGTTTGCGGAATGAAGGTCTCGCCCGGCAACGCGGCAGACCGCTTCGAGCACGACGGCACCGAGTACCTCTTTTGCTCGACAAGCTGTGCCGAGAAGTTTCGCGCCGATGCGGCCCACTACCTGGAGAAGCAAGACGAGGGCGCGCACCATTGCGACCATACCTGCTGCGATCACGAGGCGAAGACCGACTCAGCAGCACGTTCCGACGGTCCGAAGGACGCCATCTACACCTGCCCCATGCATCCCGAGGTCCGCCAGGTCGGCCCCGGCGACTGCCCAAAGTGCGGTATGGCGCTCGAACCCATCGACGCGACCGCCGAGCAGGACGATACCGAGCTCCGCGACATGACCCGCCGATTCTGGATCGCGACCGCCTTCACGGCACCGCTGCTCATCTATGTCATGGGCAACATGCTCTTCGGGCATCCGTTCGAGTCGTGGATCGGTCCGGCCGTTGGTCAGTGGGCCGAACTCGCGCTGGCGACCCCCGTGGTGCTCTGGTGCGCGTGGCCGTTCTTATTCCGGGGAGTCCGCTCGATCCGGGCCGTGCAACCGAACATGTGGACGCTCATCTCCATCGGCGTCGCGATCGCGTATGTCTTCAGCGTCATCGCAACGATCGCGCCGGGCTTGTTCCCCGAAGCGTTGCGCGGCGATGACGGCCGCGTCGGCGTCTACTTCGAGGCTGCGGCTGTCATCGTCACGCTCGTGCTGCTCGGGCAAGTGATGGAACTCCGCGCCCGCCGCCAGACCGGCGGGGCCATCCGCGAGCTCCTCGAACTCGCCCCACCCACCGCCCGCCGCCTCTCTGACGATGGCAACGAGGAAGATGTGCCCGTCGAGGAACTCCGTCCGGACGACCGGGTGCGCGTCCGCCCCGGCGACAAGGTTCCCATCGACGGCAGTGTCGTCGAGGGACGAAGCACGGTCGATGAGTCCATGCTCACGGGCGAGCCGGTTCCCGTGGAGAAGAGTGAGGGCGACGAGGTCACCGGCGGCACGGTGAACAAGACCGGCTCCTTCGTCATGCAGGTGAGCCGGACCGGGGCAGAAACGACACTCGCCCAGATCGTTCAGATGGTTGCGGAGGCCCAGCGTTCGCGCGCGCCGATCCAGCGCATCGCCGACGCGGTCGCGGCGTGGTTCGTTCCCGTCGTCGTCGTCGTGGCAATCATCGCTTTCGTCGTCTGGCTCCTCGTCGGGCCGTCGCCCGCGTTCAGCTACGCACTCATTGCTGCGGTCTCCGTCCTCATCATCGCGTGCCCCTGCGCGCTCGGGCTCGCCACGCCCATGTCGATCATGGTCGCTGCGGGCCAAGGGGCCAAGCAAGGCGTACTCGTCAAGAACGCCGCCGCGCTGGAAGCCTTCGAGAAGATCGACACCGTCGTCGTCGACAAGACCGGAACCCTGACCGAGGGCAAGCCCAAGCTCGTTGCCGCCGAAGTACAGGAGGGGCACGACGAAACCCGCGTGCTCGCCCTTCTCGCAGCCGCTGAGCGAGGGTCGGAGCACCCACTCGCCGAAGCCATCGTGACCGGACTCGAAGACCGTACCGACCAACGGTTCGACGCGACCGACTTCGACAGTGTGACCGGCAAGGGCATCGTTGCCACGGTTGATAGTGCTCGCATCGCGATCGGCTCGCCTGCCCTCATGCAGGATGAAGGCGTCGATGTCGCCTCATTGGCCGATCGCGCCGACGAGCACCGACGGAAAGGCGGCACGGCCATGTTTGCATCCATCGACGGAAAGCTTGCCGCCCTGCTCGCTGTAGCGGACCCAATCAAGAATACCACTAAAGCCGCCATCGATGCGCTCCACGAGAACGGGCTGACCATCGTCATGCTCACCGGCGACAACCGGACTACCGCTCAGGCGATCGCAGACCAACTCGGCATAGATCGGGTCGAGGCGGAGGTCCTGCCCGAGCAGAAGGCCGAGGTCATCCGCAAGCTCCAGAGCGACGGCCATAAGGTGGCGATGGCTGGTGACGGCGTCAACGACGCCCCCGCACTTGCCCAAGCCGATATCGGTGTCGCGATGGGGACAGGCGCGGGCGTCGCCATCGAGAGCGCCGCCATCACCCTCGTCGGGGGCGACCTCAACGGGCTCGTCCGCGCCCGCGAGTTGAGCCGAGCAACCATGCGGAACATCCGCCAGAACCTCTTCTTCGCGTTCGCCTACAACACCGCCGGCGTCCCAATCGCCGCCGGCGTGCTCTACCCCTTCTTCGGCGTCCTGCTCAGCCCGATGATCGCCGCCGCGGCGATGAGCTTCAGTTCGGTGTCCGTGATCGGCAACGCCCTACGGCTCCGGCTGACGGCGCGCGATTCCCAAAACTAGGGCAGAAATAGGGCAGCGGGGTCAAAGAAGAAACCCCGTTGCTCGTAAATCACTGTAAACACAGTGCTCCGAGCAACGGGGTCTCAATGAAGCGGAGAGGGGGGGATTCGAACCCCCGATGACGGAAACCGCCATACCGGATTTCGAATCCGGCGCATTCAACCGCTCTGCCACCTCTCCGAAGGGGCCCCTGCGGGCCGAGCGGGACGGGAGTTTAGCCCCCCCTTCCCGGTTGTTCATCCGGCCGTTCACCCGGCCGATCAGCCCGTCGTCTTCGGAACGCCCCCGCCCGCGTGCAGGGCGTCCCGCACCGCCGCCAGCAGCTCCTCGGGCTCGGCCATCCGCCCCGCGCCCACCTGCCGGCACGCCTGCCACCCCTCGCCCGGGCCGACCAGCGTGAATCCGTCGTCGGCCAGCGTTCGGGCGTTGCGTTGCGTCGAGGGCTGCGACCACATCACCCGGTTCATCGACGGCGCCAGCAGCACGGGCGTCTTGGCCCGATCGATCGCGCTCAGGATCAGCGTCACGACGTCGTCGGCGCGGCCCGCGGCCAGCCGGGCCATGCAGTCCATCGTGCAGGGCGCCACGATCGCGACCTCGGCCGACGAGGCCAGCGCGATGTGCTGCGGGTCGTGCGCCTCGACGTGCTCCCACGGGCTTGTGTAGACCGGCCGCCCGGAGAGCGCCTGGAACGTCAGCGGCGTCACGAACTCGGTCGCGCCGGGCGTCATGACGACCGTCACGTCGGCGCCCGCCTGCGCCAAACGGCTGACCAGCGTCGCCGTCTTGTACGCGGCGATCCCGCCCGTCACGCCCACGATCACCCGCCGGCCGGCGAGGTCCTGGGCCTGGTCGCGCTGCTGACTGTCTTGGTTCACGCTTGGCTCACGGCGTGGTCCGCGCGGACGAGCCGCCCCCGGGGTGGGGCTAGAGCAGGGGCTCGTCGCCCGAGGCGATGGCGGCGCCCTCGGGCGCCTCGGCCAGGGCGATCTTCTCCTGCATGATCTCCTCGATCACCAGCTCGAGATCGGAACGCCCGTCCCGCTCGACCAGCGGCCGGGCCCCCTCCATCAACTCGCACAGGCGACGCTGGATCAGGGCGCAGAGCTTGAACCGCCCGCCGACCTTGTTGACGATTTCATCGCTTTTCAGAGCTTCGATCATCGGCTACCCTTGGACCACGCCTCGCCCCTCGCCCGCTCGGGGACCCGTCCCCGGGGCGTGCGGCTGGGCGTCGATCAATCGTGGGAGAACTGTAGACCCGGCGCCGCCCCTCCGCGCCGGCGCCGTGCCGATGACGCCCCGGGCTGGCCCCGGGCGGGCTCCGCGGCCGAAGAACGCACGAGAACGACACCGATCCCAGGCCGCCCGCCACCCCCGCCCGGGGAGAGCCGGCACGCCCCGGAGGCTTGTTGAGCATGCCCGACAGTCCGACACGCTTCGAGGCCGGCGACCGCGTGATCCACGAGGGGCGACCGGAGTGGGGGGCCGGCCACGTCTCCAGGGCGGCGGCCGACTCGCACGAGGGGCGCCCCTGCCAGCGGCTGACCATCCGCTTCGAGCGGGCCGGGGTCAAGACGATCTCCACGGGCGTCGCCCCGATCCGGGCCGCCGGCGCCGAGGCCAGCGACGACGGCGCCCACGCCCTGCACAGCGTGGACGCCGACCCCCAGGAGGTCATGACCCGCATCCCCGAGCGGGCCCGGGACCCGTTCACGACCCCCCTGAACCGGCTCGGCGCGACGCTCGACCTGTACCGGTACGGCCGCGACGGCGGCGCGCTGCTCGACTGGGCCGCGACCCAGTCCGGCCTGCCCGACCCGCTCAGCCGCTTCAGCCGTCACGACCTCGAGGACCTGTACGACCGGTTCAAGCGGCGCCTGGACGAGCACCTGGGCCAGCTCATCGTCGAGGTCAAGCGCTCCGTCGGCGTCGGCGTGAGCGAGGCGGAGCTGCAGCGCGTGATCACCGGCGCGCCCGAGGCGGGCCGCGCCGCGCTCAAGCGGCTCGGCCGCTCGCGTTGACCCGCCGCAACACCCCCGCGCAGACCGAACCCGCGCCCGACCGCCCCCGCGCGGTCTCGTGGCGCCCAACCGCGGCGCCGGTGTCGCGGCGCGGGTGATTCTCGGCCCCTCTCGATTTTCCTCGGATCGCTGGGGCGCCCCGCGGTCGGCGTGTACCTGTCTGGGTCAGAGCCGCCCGGCTTGGAGAGAGAGATCGGCGGGCCCGCGCCGCCCACAACCAGAGAGACGAGGGAGAGCGTCATGAACGACCACGAGTTCCAGGAGAAGCTCGGAGAGCTCATCCGGAGGATCGGGGAAGCCCCCGAGGCCGAGCGCCCCGCGCTCGAGAAGCTCGCCGCCGACACCCGCGCCCGGCACGATCGGATGAAGAAGATGATCGCCGAGCTGCAGGAGTCGCTGGACTACCTCCGCCTGAGCGTGAAGTACCTGGTCTTCGACCTGGAGGCGACGCGTCGGGAGAACAAGTACCTGCGGTCGCTGATCGAGGCCGAGGCCGAGGCGGACGCCGAGCCCGAGGACGAGGCCGACTGAGCCCCCCAACATGGGCCCGCGCCGCCGGGGCGCCCACGCCCCGGTGGCCCCCTGCCGGCCCGGCCGCTCGGCGCTACCCTCCTGCCTGCCCGGGGCCCGCCCCGTCGGCATGCGAGGAACGGTGCCCGAGAGGCTGAAGGGGCCGGATTGCTAATCCGGTGTACGGGGTAAACCCGTACCGAGGGTTCGAATCCCTCCCGTTCCGCTTGGTGATCGGCCCGCTAGGCGAAGAGCGCCGTCCAGAGCACGGCGCCGACGCTGGCGGCGTAGCCGAACGCGACGATCCAGCGGCCCACGCGGATCGCGTGGATCCGGGGCGCGTCCGTCATCGCGGCGGGCGAGAACAGCACGTTGCCCAGGATCACCAGCACGAGCTGCAAGAGCGTGACCGCGAACGTCGCGTAGAAGAGCCAG
Organism: Phycisphaerales bacterium; assembly: GCA_041987545.1. Classification (GTDB taxonomy): domain Bacteria; phylum Planctomycetota; class Phycisphaerae; order Phycisphaerales; family UBA1924; genus JAJRXR01. Next base: position 317,353 of record JBHIWH010000001.1, read on the forward strand.
TCGGCGTACGTGACGACCGAGGAGCGGGGCGCGATCTCGGTGTAGAAGATCACGTAGGCGATGAACCCGATGAACGTGCCCACGCTGATCTCGCCGATGCGGTCGATCGCCAGGTTTCGCAGGAACAGGACGAGCACGCTGCAGAGTCCGATCCCGGTCAGCGGGAGGATGAGCGTGCCGATCGGTCGGAGCTTGCCCCGCCCGACCTCGATGTTGAAGGTGAAGCGGGTGAGCCGCTGGTCGGACTCGGGGGCGCCGTACGCGATCGCCTGGTCGACACCCCCGAAGATCCGCTGGAACCGCCACCCTCGGACGACCTCGGGATCGACGTGGAACATCCCCCGCCCGAAGCTGTCGTCGTCGAACGAGAGCGTCACCTCCGGGCCGTGGGTCTTGAGCTCTAGGTCGAGCGAGAGCAGCTGAGTGTCGAACGGATAGGCGGCGGTCTCGTACTTGTTGCTGAATACCCCGGTGCACCGGTAGATGTGCCCGACCGTCCGCTCGTTGTCGATGTCGGTGATGCGCTCGAGCCGGTCGTCGCGCCGCTGGTTGCGGAACAGGAACAGCTCCTGGGGCGTGGGGATCACGTCGGCGTACTGACGATCGACGCTGACCGACAGCAGGAAGTCTGCGAAGAAGGTGCCCTCGCTCAGATCGATGTCGCTCACGTCCTCGAGGTTCACGCCGATGTAGACGTTGGGCACGAGCGGGGACTCCGGCGGGCCCGACAGCTCATCGTCGATCGTTTGCCGGACGAGCTGGTGGGGGAATGACCTGGGCAGCCCGTGGTCGATCAGCTGGAGGCGGGTGTCCCGCCCGACGCGCATGTGTTGGTCGAGCTGGAACAGGCGACCGTCCACGAGCACCGACCGGTTGCGCAGCGCCTCGAACCGGGCCAGCAGGTGCGCCCGGGCGTCCTCGATCGATCCCCGCCCCGCGCCGGCGTAGCCCGTCTTCTGGTCGGCCTCGTGCAGGATGGTCCTCAGGAGCGACAGCGCCCGACCGCAGCGCTGCACGAAAAGGCCCGCGTTGCGCCTGTCCGTCGCGCCGCGCCCGTGCCGGCGGGAGAGCGTGCCCACCGCGAGCGCGGCCCGCTGCGAGATCGCGTCCGACGGGCTCGTGACCAGCAGAAGCCGGTGGCCCCTCGATCCGTCGAAGTCCGCGGCCTGCGAGTTCGAGAACGTGTACTCGCCTCCGACGAGTGTCACACGGGGTCCGTCGAGCGCCGTCACGTGCCTGATGATCTCGCGCCCCCAGTCCGCGTGCACGTTCATCACGAGCACCACGTGCCCGTGCCGCCCACCCTCCCGGATCGACGACAGCGCCTGGTCCAGGTCGCGGCGGGCCAGCTCCAGCTCCATCTCGCCGACCTCGCGCGTCCGCACGTGGATCAGCCTCGGATCGATCTCGTAGCGATCAAGCTCCCGGAGGAACGCGGCGGTCGAGGGGAAGTCCCGCTCCCCCACGAACACGACCCCGTCGTACTCCTCGCCCCGGACGTGCTGCAGCTCGGTCAGCAGCCTGGAGATGTACCCCGCGGCCCGCTCGTCGTGCCCCATGAACACGACCCGCCCGTCGTAGTCGAGGTCGTTGCAGTCGCCGTTGATGCTCACGACCGGCAGGCCCGCGACGCGGATCGCGTCCCGGGCCCCCGCCAGGTGCTTGCCCCAGGTGTTGTCGATGACCGCGAGGCAGCGGGGGTCCCCCTGGAGCTTCCGGTACACGCCAGCCGTGCTCCCGTCGGGGCCATTCCAGTCACGGAGGTCGATCGTCCGCAGCCCGACCTCACGCCCCGCGATCGGCTCGCCCAGGAACAGCCGGAGCGACCGCTCGTGCAGCACGTCGAAGTCCGGGTTGTCGAACCGCCCGATGTAGGCGATGTACCACCCGTCCCCGATGTCCCGCCCGGAGCCGAGCCACGAGACCCCGGCGAGGACGAGCGCCGAGAGTTGCAGCGCGATCGCCAGACCGAGCACGATCGTCACGACCGGGTGTGCGCGCGAGAACTCCACAGCCGTGCGCTCGGCGTCGGAACGCAGTCTCACAAACCAATCGCTCAAGCAGTCTCCCCCTGCCCCGCAACCCCCGGCGCCGCACGGCGGGGGCCGATCGAACTTAACGGCGCGCCCCACCACCGATCAACGCCCCCGCCCCGACTCCCCGGGCGCCACCCCCCCCTCCCGAGACCGCTCTCTCCGCCCAGGTGGCCGCGTGCCACCCTGGAGTGTGAATCTGGAGGATGTCAGATGACCGCGGCGTGGCCCGGGGAGCCCGCACGAAAGGGCGCCGGGCGCCGCCTCGCAGACCCGGGCGGACCGTCCCCGGTCAGTTCCAGGCGACCCCGGCGAGCTGCGACAGATCGACGTTCCCGCCGCTGAGCACGCACGCCACCCGCGTGCCCGAAGGCAGGTTGATCTTGTTCTGGAGCAGCGCCGCGACGGGTGCGGCGGCGGCGCCCTCGGCGACCAGCTTGCACCGCGACATGATCCAGACCATCGCCTCGAAGATCTGCGCATCGGGCACGGTCACGATCTCGTCCACGCAGCGCCGGACCACGTCAAACGTGTTCTCGCCGCAGCGCTTGACCCGCAGCCCGTCGATCACGCACCCGATCTGATCCAGCGTCACCAGACGCCCGGCCTCCACGCTCCGCGACATCGCCGGGCCGTCCGACGACTCGACCCCGATCACGCGGACGCCCGGGCGGAACGCCTTGACCGCCATCGCAACGCCCGCGATCAGACCGCCGCCCCCGATCGGCACGATCACCGCGTCCACGCGGTCCCACTGGTCGCAGATCTCGAGCCCCAGCGTGCCCTGCCCGGCGATGATCTGCTCGTCGTCGAACGGGTGCACGAACGTGAGGCCGCGTTCCTCGGCCAGCGCGAGCGCGTGCGCGTTCGCCTCGTCCCAGATCCGCCCGGCGAGGACTACTTTGCCGCCGTACGCCCTGGTCGCGGCGATCTTCGAGGGCGTCCCGTTCTCCGCCATCACGATCGTCGAGGGCGCCCCGTGGATCGTGGCCGCGAGCGCGACGCCCTGCGCGTGGTTGCCGGCCGAGGAGCAGATCACGCCCCGGGCCTTCTGCGCGTCGCTCATCCGGTCGATCATGTTGAGCGGCCCGCGGATCTTGAACGAGCCGACCCGCTGGAGCATCTCGGCCTTGAGCCGCACGTCGTACCCGGTCAGCTCGCTCAGCTGGCCGCAGGTCCGCAGCGGGGTCTCATGCAGGTGCGGGCGGATCCGCGCGTGCACCTCCCGAAAGTCGTCCAGCGTGAGTGTCCGCACGTTCAACCCTCCGTCCGCGATGGTCCTCGCTTTAGACCTCCGCCTCGATCTCGACCTCGACGGGCGCGTCGAGCGGGAGCGACGCGACGCCGATGGTCGTCCGCGCGTGGGCGCCGTCCGCGCCGAAGACGCCCGCGATCAGCGAGCTGGCGGCGTCCGCGATCGGCACGTGCTCCGTGAAGCCCGGGTCGGCGTTGACGTACACCCGCAGCCCGACCACGCGGCGGACCGAGTCGAGGCCCCCGGCCGCGTCGGCGACCGCCGCCAGCGCGTTGAGCGTCGCGAGCGAGGCGGCGTCGGCCGCGTCGCCCGGGGAGACCTGGCTCGGCGTCCGTCCCCGGCAGGCCAGCTCGCCGCCCCGGGTCGGGATCTGCCCGGCGCTCCGCACCCGGGCGCCCACGCGGACCGCGGGCACGTACCCGCCCTCGGGGGACGCGACCGGGGGAAGCTCCATGCCGAGTTCTCGCAGCCGCCGGCTCGGGGTCATCGGGGGTCTCCGCCCGGGCGCCGAATGGGGGAGGCCGCGCCCGTGTCCGTGGTACCGGCGGGGCGTGGATATGTTCTTGAGTCAATAAAAAACATGAACAAATGCCGGAACAGGGCCGGCCCGCGGCCCGCGGCCACCGGAGCCCCGCGTCCCCGGCGTGCGTATCAATCCGTGACGCCGCCCGACGCGATCACCTGGGCGCCCGGGGGCGGGGAGGGACGCCGACGATGAACACGGGACGGGTGATCTGGATCGTGGCGGCCGCCCTCGCGGCCGGAGGGACCGCTCGGGCCCAGCCCGACAACCTCTTGGCCAACCCGGGCTTCGAGGACGGGACACGCGAGCCCGAGGGCTGGGTGATCGGGGACGCGCCCCGCGGCGTCGCCATCCGGCGCGACAACCGGATCAAGCACGAGGGGCGGGGCAGCCTCAAGCTCACCAAGTCCGCCGAGAACTACTTCCCGCCCGCCGCCGTCACGCAGACCCTGGACCGAGACCCCTCGTGGTCCGCGATCGAGCTGGGCGCCGAAGTCCGGACCGTGCGCGCGACCAAGGTCACGCTCGATGTCCGCTTCGAGGGCGGCGGTCAGAAGTCGCACGAGTGGGCCGCGTACATCGGCGCCGAGGACGAGGGCGACCCGCCCGTCACCCACGACTGGCGCCGATACTCGGGGACGGTCCAGGTCCCCGAATGGGCCGAGACGATCACGATCGCCGTCGAGATCTGGGGCCCGGGGACCGCGTGGGTGGACAACGTCTCGGCGACGCCCGTCGTCGGCGCGGACGGCCCAGCCGACGACGAACCCGCGAGCCAGCCGTCGGACGCCGGCGATGACGCCGCGCCCGCCACGCCCGGCGAGGACCTGCTGATCGACAACGACACGCAGCGCCGCTACTTCCTGCACGTCCCCGAGGGCGAGGCGCCGGCCAAGGGCCGCGGCCTGCTCGTCGTGCTCCCCGGCGGGGACGGCTCGGCGGAGTTCGCCCCCTTCGTCGCGGGCATCGCGGCCAATGGCGTCCCGGACGGGTACATCGTCGCCCAGGCCGTCGCCCCGGTGTGGACCGACTCGCCCGAGCGCATCGTCTGGCCCACGCAGACGCTGCCCGACGAGAACATGCGCTTCCCCACAGAGCAGTTCGTCGAGGACATCGTCGGCGACGTCGGCGCCCGCCACGCCGTCGATCCCGGCCGCGTTTACCTGCTCGCGTGGTCGTCGGGCGGGCCCGCGGCGTACGCGACCGCCCTCCGCCCCGGCTCGCCCGCCCGGGGCGCCCTCGTCGCGATGAGCGTCTTCAAGCCCGACATCCTCCCGGCGCTCGGGGGCGGCGCGAACAAGGCCTTCTACATCCTCCACTCGCCACAGGACTTCATCCCCATGCGCTTCCCCGAGGACGCCCGCGACCAGCTCGCCCGCAACGGCGCCAAGACCACGCTCGAGACCTACGAGGGCGGGCACGGCTGGCACGGCGACGCCTTCGCCATGATCCGCGCCGGCATCGATTGGCTCGAAGAGAGAACCCGCCGCTGACCCCCGGTCCGCCCCGGGCAAGCCGCGCGTACAGTCTCCCAATCACCACGAGGGAGACGCCCCATGCCGCCCAAGACCTCCACCATGCTCCCGCTCGGCGCCGACGCGCCGGTCTTCTCGCTGCCCAACACCAACCCCGAGTTCGGGGGGCCCACCGTCTCGCTCGACGACCTGGCGGGCGACGCGCTCGTCGTCATGTTCATCTGCAACCACTGCCCGTTCGTGAAGCTGATCCGCGACCAGCTGGCCCGGCTCGGCCGTGACTACGCGCCCAAGGGCGCGAGCCTCGTCGCGATCAGCTCCAACAGCGCGCAGACCCACCCGGCCGACGGTCCCGACAAGATGACCGCCGAGGCCGCCGACGCCGGGTACACGTTCCCGTACCTGTACGACGAGTCGCAGGAGGTCGCCAAGGCGTACCGGGCCGCGTGCACGCCCGACTTCTACGTCTTCGACAAGGATCGGCGCCTGGTCTACCGGGGCCAGCTCGACGACGCCCGCCCGAGCCAGGACGTCCCCGTGACGGGCGCCGACCTGCGGGCCGCGATCGACCGGGCCCTGGCCGGCCAGCCCCCGCTCGAGACCCAGAAGCCGAGCGTCGGGTGCGGCATCAAGTGGACGCCCGGCGCCGAGCCCGAGTACGCCTGACCAAAGACCGCCGATGACCACCGACGCCCCCCAGCCAGCCCGGACCCGCATGCCCAAGGCGCTCGTCGTCGTCATCGCGATCGTCATCGGGCTCATCGGCGCCTTGGCCGGGCTCGGGATCGGGCTGTTCGTCACGCTCGTCCGGCAGGGGGTCATCAACCTGGCGTGGACCGAGGCGAACATCGAGGCGTCGCGCGACCGCGCGTCCGGGATCATCGCCGCCCTGGGCGAGTACCACGCCGCCCACGGCGCCTACCCGGAGCGGCTCGACGCGCTCACCCCCGAGTACCTGGCCGAGCTGCCCACGCCCGTCGCGGGCGTCGACGAGTGGACCTACGGCGCCACGGACGGGGGCGACCAGTTCATCCTGCAGTTCTCCGCCAACGAGCAGGACAACCCGACGAGCTGGTACGAGAGCCGGCACGGGGGGTGGTTCCTGCAGGACCGCGAGCACGTCAGCGCGGAGTGACGAGCCCCGTGCTACCGCGGGCGCCGGGCGGCCCAGCTGTTGTTCATCGCCTTCCAGTCCTCGGCCGTCAACGCCCAGCGGGTGTGGTCCTCCCAGCGACCCGCGATCTGCAGGTACCTGGGCGAGTACCCCTCTTCCCGGAACCCGACCCGCCTGACCAGCGCGATCGAGGCCTCGTTGGTGGGCATCACGTTCGCCTCGACGCGGTGCAGCTTGAGCGCGCCGAACGCCCGGGCCAGAGCCAGCCGCACGCCCGCGGCGCCGTACCCCTTCCGCACGCACGCCGCCCCGACCCAGTACCCCATGATCGCGTTGTCGAACGGGCCCCGGAAGATCTGCGACAGGGACACGAGCCCGACGACCTCCTCGTTGTCGGCCCGGCAGATCAGGTACCGCTTGCAGGCGGCCGTGTCCGTCGAGTCGAGCAGGCGCTTGAACGCCCGCGGGCCGTACCAGCTCTGGCCCGGGGGGGGCGCCGGCTCCCAACGCTCGTGCAGGTCACGGCTGGCACGCTTGAGCGCGAGCACTTCCCGCTCGTCGTCCTTCCGCACGTGCCGGATAAAGACAAGGGGCCCCGATTCGACGGCCGCCGCCCGCCCCCGCCGCCTCACGCGACGCGCACCACGACACGCCGCTCGTGCGCGCGCCGCCGGTGCTCCCACAGGTAGATCCCCTGCCACGTCCCCAGCGCCAGCCGCCCATCGATCACCGGGATCGAGAGAGACACCTGCGTCAGGATCGCCTTGATGTGGCTGGGCATGTCGTCGGGTCCCTCGCTCGTGTGCGTGTACAGGGCGTCGTTCTCGGGGACGAGGCGGTTGAGCCAGGCCTCCAGGTCACGCCGGGCCGACGGGTCCGCGTTCTCCTGGATCGTGAGCGACGCCGAAGTATGGCGGACGAACACGGTGCACAGGGCCTCGGCCACGCCCGCGTCGCGGGCGACGCCCGCGACCTCGCCCGTGATCTCGTGCAGACCCTGGCCGGGCGTCGGGATGACCAGCTCTCGCGTCACGCGGGGGAGTGTACCGGGGCGTCCCGCGGCGCCGACCCGGGTGCTCACCCGTCGGGCGAGTAGTTCTCGTAGTAGTCCGACCAGTCCGTGTCGTCGTCGGAGCCGTCCTCGTCGGCGGCCCGCTGGTCGGCGGCCAGCGCGATCCCGATCGCGGCGCCGAGGGGCGCCCCGGTGACCGCGACCATAACGATCATCCGAACGAACCAGCCCCGGCCCCGGCCCAGCTGCGCGCCCACCCCGACCGCGCCGATCGCGACGAGCACGAGCACGTACGAGAGCCCCGGCGCCGGGGGCAGGCCCAGCGAACGCCCCATCGTCAGCAGCCCCGCCATGAGGACCGCGAACGTCGCCGCCCCGCCCCGGGCCAGCGAGGCCCGCGGGACGACCAGCCGCGCCAGACCCCACGCGGCCAGGAATGACCCGAGCAGCCCGGCGTGCAGCGCGGTCTCGTTGAGGCTGCCCAGGAAAATCACGCCGACGCCGCCGCCGGCGACCATCGCCAGGCCCATCGGCGCCAGCCACCGGCCCTCGGCGTCCCACCGGTCGTAGACCCAGACCGCCGCCCCGGCCACGCCGCCCGCGATCGCGAGCATGCCGACCAGCTCACCCGTCCCGATCGTCTGCGGGTGAAGCGCCCCGGCGCTGACCCAGGCCGCGGCGCCCGCGCCCAGCGCCGCCGCCAACGCGCCACCGACGCGCCAGGGCGCCAGCGCCGAGACGAGCCCAGCGCCCAGGGCCATCAGCCCGATCGCCAGCTTCCGGTCGATCGCGCTGCGGGGCCACAGCTCGCCCGGGATCGCCTCGGTCGCGCCCAGCACGCACACGAAGGCAAGAAACAACGCCGGCGGCGCGATCCACCACGGGCGTCGCGCCGCCGGCGTTTCGTCATCGGACAGCAGGCCCCACCCGAGCAGGGCGGCGGCGCCCGCGATCAGCGCGGGAAGCACGGCGCCGAGCAACATCACCTGGGCCGGGGTCTGCTCCATCCGCCCGAGCCTACTGCTGGCGGCCTTCCAGCGCGACGATCAGGTCCACGTCGCGCCCCAGCGGGCCGACCATGAAGTCCATGCCGTAGTCCGTCCGGTCGATCGAGAACCGGGCCTCGAAGCCGCCGAGCGTCGCGCCCCGCATCTCGCCCGTGCCCAGCCACTGCAACTCGGCCGTGATCTTGCGGGTCTCGCCCATCAGCGTCAGGTTCCCGGTCATCTCGTACATGTCGCCCGAGACCTGCTTGACCGACGTGCTCTCGAAGGTGATCTCGCGGAACTGGGCGGCGTTGAAGAAGTCGCCGCTCTTGAGGTGCTCGTTGCGGCGGTTGTTGTCCGTCTCCACCGAGCGGGTGGGGACGGAGAAGTTGAACCGGGCCGTGGACGGGTCGGCCGGGTCGAACGTCCAGGCGCCGTCGATGTCGGTGAAGCGGCCGTAGAAGTTGCTCACGCCCGCGTGCTGGATCTTGAACACGACGCTCGAATGCGAGGCGTCCACCTCGTAGCTGGGCGCGTCGGTCGCGGCCTGCTTGGCCCGGTCCTCGACCTTCTCCGTCGTCCTCGTGCCGATCTCCTTGACCTTGGAGTACTGGGCGAAGCCGAGCATGCCGGCGGCGCCGGCGGCCGCGATCAGGGCGGCCGCGATGGTCTTCGTGCGGTTCATGTGTTTCTCCTCTGGGGGTGGGGGGTCGGTGGGGGGGGGGCGGGAGCGCCCTCAGAGCGATCCCGCCGGGGGCGAGTTTATTCCCGGCGATCAGCGCGGGCGCCCCGGAACGAAGAGCGGGCGGGGCCTGCCGACCCCGCCCGCCGTGGTTACGCGTCAGAGAGTGACCGAAGGGTCCGGATCACTCGTACTGGTTGGTGGCCTCGGTCTCGCGGACGGGCTCGCCCTCGAGGTTGTCCGACGCCATCGAGACGCCGAAGCGGACGGAGGCGACCTGGGAGGCGCGGACCGTGACGGTCCACGTCGCCCGCTGCTTGGCCTCGAGGCGCGCCAGCGGGGCGAAGGTCAGGGTGTCGCCACGCAGCGTCCCGGTGGTCGCGCCGGCGGAGCTGACGTACTCCTGGGCGCCCGGGATGGTGCAGACGATCCGGACGTTGGAGTCCAGCGCGAAGCCCTGGTTGGTCGCGGTGATGGTGTAGGTGGTGGTCTCGCCGACCTGGATCGGGTCGGGGCTGTCCACGACCTCGAGGAGGATGGCGGGCACGCCCTGCACGTTCGTGCAGGCCTGGTCCGTCACGTTGTCGGCGCAGTAGGCCGAGGCGGTGGCGGTGTTGCACAGCTCGCCCGGACGCTCGGCGGCGACGGTCACGCTGACCGTCTTGGAGGCGCCGGCGGCCATGTTCCCGAGGCGCCAGACGACCTGGCCGCCCTGCAGGGCGCCGCCGTCGGACGCGCTGACGAAGCGGGAGCCGGCGGCGACCGAGTCGCGGACGACCGTGTCACGCGCGACGCCGTCGCCAGAGTTGGTGACCTTGATCTCGTAGGTGATGTTGGTCGCCGCGCCCGAGACGAAGCGACGCTCGGGGCCGGTCTTGTCGATCTCGAGCTTGGGAGCCCGGACGACGGTGGTGACCTCGTTGGAGTTGGCCTCGAGGCCGCCGCCCGACGCGGTGGCGCGGTTGGTGAACCGCCCGGTCCGCTCGGCGTTGACCCGCATCGAGTACTTCTTGGTCTCGCCCGGGGCGAGCCCGCCGTCGATGTTGAAGGTCACCTCGCGGCGGCCGTTGCTGGTCATGCCCTCGGGCAGCGTGTCGCTCACGGACACGTTGGAGAGCGCGCCGGTGCCGGAGTTGGTCACCTCGAACATGTAGGTGATCTCGTCACACCTGAGCGCCTCGGCCGGGCCGGACTTGACGATCTTCAGCTCGGGCTGGACCACCGGGATGGTCGCGCACAGCGCCGAGTTGTACGTCGCGGTCACGCACGAGGCGATCTGGCCGACGTCCGTGGCGGTCGCGTTGACCTTGATGAGCTTGGACTCACCCGGGCCCATGTCGCCCAGGGCCCAGCGGAGCGAGCCGCCGTTGGTCGAGGACGGGCTCGGGGTCGAGCTCTCGAACTCGAAGTTGTCGCCCAGGTCGTCCTGGACCACGACCTCGGACAGCGAGTTCCGGGTCAGGTTGGTGACGACGATCTGGTACTCGAAGGGCTGGCCCACGCGGACCTCGCGGGGCACGCCCTTCTCGACGCCCAGCGCGCTGGTGCGCGGGTCACCGGTCGGGTACGCGAGCCAGCTCCAGATCAGATTGCCGCCCCGCATCGTCGGGAAGCGGCCCGTCTGCTGGGGCTCCTCCGGCGGCGCGTCGTACGTGCCCGTGCGGTACGGCTTCTCCACGTTCGGCGCCATGCCGACTTCTTTCTCGCGACCCGGATCGGTCGGCTCCGTCGTCTGGCAGCCGATGCCGACCGCCATGCTCATGGCCGCCAGGGCGGCAAACAAGGTCCTGGTCTTCATCCTGTAAGTCTCCTCGTTGAACCAGTTGTGGTACACGACGCGGGGGTGTCCACCGCCCACCACGCGCCCGCACAGTTTCGGATCTACCCCTGAGGGGCGATTGCCCCGAGACGAGAGCGATTCTAGCCCGCCTGGGCCATCAAAGCCCGGTAAAACCCCCGCCGCGGGCCCGGGAACGCCCTGGTTCGCCGGGATCGCTTGCCCAGATTCACGCGGCCGGCGGGCCTATTCCCACTCGATCGTCGCCGGCGGCTTCGACGAGATGTCGTAGACCACCCGGTTCACGCCCCGGACCTCGTTGATGATCCGGTTGCTCGTCCGGGCCAGCACCTCGTACGGGATCCTCGCCCAGTCGGCCGTCATGAAGTCCTGGGTCTCGACCGCCCGGAGGGCGACCACGCTCTCGTACGTCCGCCCGTCGCCCATCACCCCGACCGAGCGCACCGGCAGCAGGACGGCGAACACCTGGCTGGTCTTCCGGTACAGCTCGGCCGCCACGATCTCCTCGAGCAGGATCTCGTCGCACTCCCGCAGCACGTCCAGCTTGTCGCGCGTCACCTCGCCCAGAACCCGGACCGCCAGCCCCGGGCCCGGGAACGGGTGGCGCCAGACGATCTGGTCGGGCATGCCCAGGACCTCGCCCAGCTTCCGGACCTCATCCTTGAACAGCTCGCGCATCGGCTCGACCAGCTCGAACCCCAGCTCCTCGGGCAGGCCGCCGACGTTGTGGTGCAGCTTGATGTTGGCCGCGTTGCCCGCGTGCCCGTGCCCGGACTCGATCACGTCCGGGTACAGCGTGCCCTGGGCCAGAAACGTCGCGTCGGGCAGGTCGCGGGCCGCGTCCTTGAACACGTCGATGAACCGGGCGCCGATCCGCTTGCGTTTCTCCTGTGGGTCCTCGACGCCGGCCAGGTCGGACAGGAACTGCTCGGAGGCGTCCACGACCCGCAGGTCCGTGTGGAAGTGGTCGCGGAAGGTCGTCTCGACCAGGCCCCTCTCGTTCTTGCGGAGCAGGCCGTTGTCCACGAAGACACAGGTCAGCTGGTCGCCGATCGCCTTGTGCAGGAGGACGGCGGTCACCGACGAGTCCACGCCGCCCGAGAGCCCGCAGATGACCCGTTTGGACCCCACCTGCTCGCGCACGCGGGCGGCGGTCTCCTCGGCGAAGTCGCTCATCCGCCACGACCCGTCGGCCCTGCAGATCTCGTACAGGAAGTTCCGCAGGATGTCCACGCCGTGGGGCGTGTGCGTCACCTCCGGGTGGAACTGCACGCCGAAGAACGCGCGGTCCGACTCCCGCTTCGAGCGGACCGCGGCGAACGGGCACGTGGGCGTCGAGGCCAGCGTCTCGAGCTCCGCGGCGTCCAGACCCCGGATCTGGTCGCCGTGCGACATCCAGACCGTCGTCTTCTCCGGGATCGCCTGGAACAAATCGCTCGGCGTCGCGATGTCGAGCGACGCCCGCCCGAACTCGCGGTGGTCGGAGCGGGAGACGTCGGCGCCCATGACGCGGCAGGCCAGCTGCATGCCGTAGCAGATCCCCAGCACCGGCACGCCCAGCTCCAGCACGCCCGGATCCATCGCGGGCGCGCCCTCGTCGTAGACGCTCGCGGGACCGCCCGAGAGGATGATGCCCCTCGGCTTCATGGCGCGGAGCTCGTCGGCGCTCACGTCGGGGCGGAGCAGGAGGCTGAAAACCCCCGCCTCGCGGACGCGGCGGCAGATCAGCTGCGCCGTCTGTGATCCGAAATCGAGAACCGGGACGATCTCGTCGTGGAGCATCGGCCGAAGACTCCCTTCTGTACGCCGGGTGGGGGAAGGGGAAGCGTAGCCCGGGCCCCGACGAGCCGGGCCGATCGGAGACCCCTGTGGCTAGTGTTTGCCAACTCTTGTTCTCGGACCTCGACCCAGATCGCCCGCGTCGGCCAGCCCGGGCGGCGAATACACTCCGCCCTGTGAGCCCCCACGGCCCCGGAACCCGCCCGCGCCTGTCAGTGATCGCCCTGGCGGGCGGTTTCCTAACAATGTCCGGGTGCCCGAGCGCAAAGACCGCCTTCGATTCCCCCGCGCCATCCAAGCGGCTGGATGCCATCGTGGATGCGGCGGCCAAGAATGACCGATCATCGTTCCGCCCGCTCGTGGACATGCTCGGGAGCGACGACCCGGCCGAGCGAATGCTCGCCATCAGGACTCTCGAGCGATTGACGGACCAGACGTTCGGGTACCGGCACCAGGACCCGGAGTGGAAACGACTCGAAAGTGTCAACCGATGGGAGCAATGGCTCGAATCGACTGAGACGGCCCAGCCCGGGCCCGCCCACGCGGGCCAGGGCGCCGAGGACCAGCACCCCGAGGGCGGGGTCGCGACCAGCCCGGCAACCACGCCCGGCGGCTGAACCCCACGCCCCCAAGAGCACACCCTTATGAGTGATCGCCCGCATATCCGTGTGGAGCTGCTCAGCAACCCCGTGTACCTGTGCGGCGCGCGCGAACTCGTCGCCTCGGTCTCCAAGCGGCTCGGCTTCGACGACCTGGACTGCTCCAAGATCGCCCTGGCCGTCGACGAGGCCCTGTGCAACATCATCCGCCACGGGTACCAGCGCCGGACCGACGGCCAGATCTGGATCAGCATCTGGCCCGTCGAGGGCCCGGGCGAGACCAAGCCCTGCGGCATCCGGATCATCATCGAGGACGAGGCCAGGCAGGTGGACCCGGACCAGGTCCGGGGCCGCGAGCTGGCCGACGTCCGCCCGGGCGGCCTGGGCGTGCACATCATCCGCGAGGTCATGGACGAGGCGGTCTACGAGCGGCGCGAGCCCAGGGGCATGCGTCTGACCCTCGTCAAGCGCTGCCAGACGATCGAAACGCCCGCCAGGCTCGCGCACGCGGCCTCGGCCGCCTCCTTGAAGCGTCAGAAGTCGCCCCGCTAGACTTCCTCCGGGGCCGTCGCCCCCAAAGGTCTCATGCCGCAACAGGATCAGAACATCCTCGTCAAGACCGACGTCGCGCCCGGCGTCGTGGTCATCCACCCCTCCGGGGACGTGGACATGAGCCGCTCGCCCGACCTGAGGACCGCGATCCGCTCGGCCCAGGAGAACCGCCCGCCCAAGCTCGTCGTCGATCTGTCCGACGTCGCGTACATGGACAGCTCGGGCCTGGCGACGCTCGTCGAGGCGATGCGGACCTCCAAGTCCAACAACACGGCCATGGTGCTGTGCGGGATGCACGACAAGGTCCGCTCGATCTTCGAGATCGCGCGGCTCAACCAGTTCTTCACGATCGTTGATGACGTGGACGCCGCCGTCTCCGCCTGAGCACGCGCCCGACGCAGCGGTGACCGGGAGCCGACGGGATGCCTGAGCAGAGCAACTCCCCCGACAGGCCGCCCAGGGCGTCGGTCCTGCTCTCGCCCTTCGGGTTCCTCGGCGCCCGCACGCTCAACATCCTCGAGCACATCGGCACGCTCGTGCACCTGCACATGGAGGCCACGGGCTGGGTGCTGCGCTCGGTCGGGCCCAACCGCAAGCGGCTCGGCCGCGCCGCGATCGTCACGCAGATCTGCCGCGTCGGCGTGCAGTCGATCTTCATCGTCTCGCTCGTCTCGTTCGCCGTGGGCCTCATCCTGGCCCTGCAGCTCTCGCCCCCGCTCGACGAGTTCGGGCAGAAGGCGCTGGTGGCGAACATCATCTCTGTCGCCGTCCTGCGAGAGCTGGGCCCGCTGATCGGGGCGATCGTGCTCACGGGGTTCGCCGGCGCGTCGATCGCCGCCGAGATCGGCACGATGGTCGTCTCCGAGGAGATCGAGGCGCTCGAGGCGCACGCGCTCAACCCTGTCCGCTTCCTCGTCGTCCCCCGCGTCATGGCCTCGACCGCGAGCATGACCTGCCTGGGCGTCATCGCTTCCTCGGTCGCGATCTTCGCGTCCGTCGTTGTCTCGATCACCGTCCTGGGCATCCCCTTCGAGACCTACTGGAACAACATGCTCAACCAGGCCAAGATGGTCGACTTCCTGACGGGCGTGGTGAAGGGCGGCGTGTTCGGGCTGCTGATCGGCGTGATCGCCTGCGGCAACGGGCTCAAGGTCACCGGCGGCGCCGCGGGCGTCGGCCAGGCGACCACCAACACCGTCGTCGAGTGCGTCGTCGCGATCGTGATCGCGGACCTGATCTTCACGGCGATCTTCTTCGCGCTCAAGCTCTTCTGAGCCGCGAGCCCAAACCGCGATCGGTCAGCGCCGGTAGCCGACGGGGTGCTCGGCCAGGGCGTACAGCTCGCGGAGCACGGTCATCCCGGCGAAGCCGACGGCGGCCAGGGCGCCCATGATCATCGTCGCCTTCATCTCGCCCACGCCGAACAGCCACCCGCAGGCGTACAGCGAGATCCAGAGCGCGCCGTACCGCCAGATCTTCTCGGCTGCCCTCGGCCCGGCGCCCAGCTGCGACACCCGCCGCGCCGCGAGCACGACGAAGACCGCCGCCAGGACCGTCGGCCAGACCCACGCCATCGGCGCGACCCACCCGGGCCACGCGCTGCCCGCCCGCTGGATCCCGAGCCAGACCAGCGCCGTGCTCACCCCCAGCCAGCCCGCGGCGGCGAACACGATCGCACGCCGCGAGATCCGCGGGCTCTTGCGGCTCAGCCGGTGCGTCAGCCCGCCCAGGACCAACGCGTGCGTCATCACCACCCAGATCGGCAGCAGGAACCGGAGCTCCACGTTGGGCGCCAGCATGTGCCCGGCGTAGATCAGCCCCAGCAGCACCATCCCGATCGCGGGCACGAACTTGCCCAGCACGTTGAACACCAGGATCGCCAGGGCGACCAGCAGCGTCACCACCACGCAGTGCGTCCCGAACGCGGTCGCCCCGAGCACCGAGACGATCAGCGAGCCGGCGACGGCCAGCACGACCGCCTCGGGGGCGAGCTGGCCCTCGCCGATCGGGCGGTCCAGGCGGAGCGCCCGGTCGCGGTGCATGTCCATGACGTCGTTGAGCGAGGCGCCGTAGGCGAACAGGCCGATGGCGTTGGCGGCGCCCGCGCCCAGCAGCGCCCACAGCGGCTTGTCGCGGAGCTGGGCCGAGGCGGTGATCAGTTCCGCGTCGTGCCCGCGGGTCCAGAGGATCACGAACCAGACGTTGGCGACCGCCGCGAACGCGGTGGTCACCCGCGTCAGCCGCAGGACGGGAGCGAGTCGGGCCAGGACGCCGGGCATCGGCGCATCGTACGGCGGGCCGCGTCGCCGGCGCCGGGGGCGAGTCCTACGATCGCGGCCCATGCCCACGCCCGTCGCGATCATCGTCAGCCGGTTCAACGAATCGATCACGTCGCGCCTCCTCGAGGGCGCCCGGGCCGAGTTCGCCGAGCGGGGCGGGGGCGAGGACGAGCTGGCCGTCATCGAGGCGCCCGGCGCGTTCGAGCTGCCCGCGCTGGCGTCGGCCGCCCTCCAGACCGGGATGTACGCCGGCGTCTGCTGCCTCGGGTGCGTGATCAGGGGCGAGACCGACCACAACGAGCACATCAACGCGGCGGTCTCGCAGGGCTTGGCCAGCCTCGGCGTCGCGACGGGCCTGCCCGTGACGTTCGGCGTGCTCACGTGCGACACGCCCGAGCAGGCCGGGGCCCGCGCCGGGGGCGCCAAGGGGAACAAGGGCCGCGAGGCGATGGCGGCGCTGCTGGAGGCGATCGAGGCCTGCCGAGCCATCGAGGCCGCGGCAGACAACGAGACGCCCGGATTCACGCACAGCATCTCGGGCGCCTCGCCCGACAAGGCGGGCGGGCGCTGATGGCCACCCCCCGGGACATCCGCCGCCTGGCGCTGCTCGCGCTCTACCAGCTCGACGCCGTCGCCGGCGTCACGCCCGACGACCTCCGCGACTCCATCGAAGACCTGGAGGGACTGAAGGAAGAGGGCCTCGAGCTGGTCGACGGCATCGGCGCCGTCACGCCCAAGGACAAGGACCGGGCCGTCGCAATCGCGCAGGCCGCGTGGGAGGGGCGCGCCGACGCGGACGCGGAGATGACGTCCCTGGCGCCCGAGTGGCCCACGGGGCGCCAGGCCGCGGTGGATCGGGCGATCCTGCGGCTGGCCCACCACGAGATGACCGAGGGCGACAGCCCGCCCAAGGCGGTGGTGAACGAGGCGGTCGAGCTGGCCAAGCAGTTCAGCACGGAGAAGTCGCCCGCGTTCGTCAACGCGCTGCTGGGCAAGGTGCTCAAGCGCGTGCGGGGCGAGGCCGAGCAGCCCGCCGACGCCGAGCCCGCGGACTCGGGGGCGGCGGATCCCGGGGCGGGGGGCTGAGGCCGTGGCGCTGTTCAAGTCCGTCCTGGGATCACTCAAGAAGGGCCTGAGCAAGACCCGCGAGACGTTCGCCGGCGGGCTCCGCTCGATCCTCGCCGGGCGGGCGCTGAGCGACGAGCTGATCGACGAGCTCGAAGCACGGCTGATCCAGTCGGACGTGGGCGTCGCCGCGACGCGCGAGCTGATCGAGGGCGTGCGTGCCGACTACAAGGCCGGCACGCTCACCCGTGGCGAGGACGTGCTCAAGTACCTCAAGCGGCGCCTCAAGCAGATGTGGCCCCCCGCCGACCGAGAGCTGAAGTTCGCCGCAACCAAGCCGACCGTGGTCCTGGTCACCGGGGTCAACGGCGTCGGCAAGACGACCTCGATCGCCAAGCTCGCGCACGCGCTCAAGGCCGACGGCAGGACTGTCCTGCTGGGCGCGTGCGATACGTTCCGCGCGGGCGCCGTCAGGCAGCTCGAGATCTGGGGCGAGCGCCTGGGCGTCGAGGTCATCAAGGGTCAGCAGGGGGGCGACCCGGCGGCTGTCGCGTTCGATGCATGCGCCGCGGCCAAGGCACGGGGCGTGGACGTGCTCATCCTCGACACCGCCGGCCGCCTGCAGACCCAGGACCCGCTGATGCGGCAGCTCGAGAAGATCCGCTCGGTCGCCGCCAAGCAGATCGAGGGCGCGCCGCACGAGGCGCTGCTCGTGCTGGACGCGACGAGCGGGCAGAACGCGCTGCGTCAGGCCGAGTCCTTCACCCAGGCCGCGGGCGTCACCGGGATCGTCCTGGCCAAGCTCGACGGCTCGGCCCGGGGCGGGATCGTGGTCGCCATCCGCCAGGCCGTGGACATCCCCGTCAAGCTGGTCGGCGTGGGCGAGACCCCCGAGGATCTGCAGCCCTTCGATCCGGACAGCTTCATCGAGGCGATGTTCGCAGAATAGACGGGTATACGCGATCTTCATCCCCGATTCCAGGGAAGGGTGTTTGCCGGAGAGTCCGAGAAGGCTACCTTTGGACCTGGAGAGAAACGCCCCGGGGGAGGGGCGAAACCAAGAGAGACCGCCGGGCAGACCCTCCCGGCGTGGGAGTGAAATCAGATGAAGAGCACTGTGTTTGCCGCGGCGATCGTTGCCTGCGCTGGCGCCGCCACCGCGGGCGGAGTCGATGTCGTCGCCGAGTACGCGATCCACGACCACCCGAACGGCAACCTCAACCCGCCGCCGTACGCACTGCGCATGGACGGCGCCTGGGGCATCTCGAACCTGACGCTCAGCGCCGACGTCCACAACGACGCGACGCTCACCGTCTCCCAGGACACCGGCTCGGGCCAGTTCTTCATCGACATCGCGGGCACGTTCCACGGCGGCGAGGACATCGGCGCCGGCTGGGACAGCCCCTTCGACGTCGAGGTCGCGATGAGCTACCAGGTGAACGTCACGGCGATCGCCGACGGCTGGATCGTCGATGGGTTCAGCGTCCTCAACTCCGGCTCGTTCACCCGCCTCGACACCAACGAGATGATCACGTGGTACGGCCTCGAGGACGCCTCGGGCGCCAACGGGCCCGCGGGCGAGACGTTCCACTTCGCCTCTGACGGGTGGCGCATCGACGGCGACGATTCGTCATGGGTCGGCCGCGGCTGGCTGACCCCCAACTTCGACGGCTCGCCCCTCGGCAGCGGCTCGCAGGACTGGATCTTCACCGCCGAGCTCATCCCGGCCCCCTCGGGCCTGGCCCTGCTGGGCCTCGCCGGACTCGCCGGCACCCGCCGCCGCCGCTAACGCCCGCGGCGATCCCGGATCCGACCCCACACGCCCCGCACGGGGCGTTTTTCATTGGCCCGGGCGGGGACGCGCCCGGCCTTGCCCAGACCGGGCGTCTCGGCTAAAGTAGCCATAGCTACATTTCCCCGGGAGCACGCCGTGAAGCCACTTGTGATTGCCTGCCTTCTCGCCCTCGTCGCCCTGCTCCAGTCCGCGTGCGACGCCTCGTCCGCGCCCACGGCCCGCGCCGACCATGGGACAGAAGGCCCTCTGAACATCGTCGCCACCACCGGCATGGTCGCCGACGCGGTCCGCGCCGTCGCGGGCGACCGGGCCGAGGTGACGGCGCTGATGGGCCCGGGCGTGGACCCGCACCTGTACAAGCCCACCCGCGCCGACATCGCGTCGGTCATGGGGGCCGACGCGGTCTTCTACAGCGGCCTCCTGCTCGAGGGCAAGATGACCGACGTGCTCGTCCGGGCCGCCACCGCCGGCAGGCCCGTGCACGCCGTCACCGAGCTGATCGACGAGTCGTCGCTGCTGGAGCCCGAGGCGTTCGCGGGGCACTACGACCCGCACGTCTGGATGGACCCGACGGCGTGGCGCAGCGCCGTCGCCGTCGTCCGCGACAAGCTGACCGAGCTGGACCCCGGGGGCGCTCCCGAGTTCGCCGCCAACGCCGACGCGTACACGAGCCGGCTCGACGAGCTCGACGAGTACGCCCAGAGAATCTTGACGACCGTGCCCGAGCGGTCGCGCGTGCTGGTCACGGCCCACGACGCGTTCAACTACTTCGGCGTGCGCTACGGCTACGAGGTCGTCGGCATCCAGGGCATCTCGACCGAGTCCGAGGCCGGCGTCCGCGACATCGAGCGTCTCGTCTCGCTCATCGTCGATCGGGGCGTGGCGGCCGTCTTCGTCGAGTCCACCGTCTCCAAGCGGAACATCCAGGCGCTGGTCGCCGGCGCGGGCGCCCGCGGGCACGAGGTCGCCGTCGGCGGCTCGCTGTTCTCCGACGCCATGGGCGCCCCGGGGACCTACGAGGGCACGTACGTCGGCATGATCGACCACAACGTCACGACGATCGCCCGCGCCCTGGGCGGGCAGGCGCCCCCGGGCGGTCTGAACGGACGGCTCGCCGGCGCGGGCGCCGAGGCGTCGGCCGCGCCATGACCGCGCTCCCGACCCACCGCCGCCCCGCCGAGCGGGACCTGTCGGCCCGCCCCGAGCACTCGCCCGAGAGCCCGCTGTCGGTGCACGCGCTCACCGTCGCCTACCGCCGCAAGCCAGTGCTCTGGGACGTGGAGTACGAGGCGCCGGCCGGGCGGCTGGTCGCGATCGTCGGGCCCAACGGCGCGGGCAAGACGACGCTCATCCGCTCGTGCCTGGGCCTGATCCGCCCCGCCGCCGGCCGCGTCGAGTTCTGGGGCAATCCGTACCGCCGGGCGCGGGCGCGCGTCGGGTACGTCCCGCAGCGCGAGAGCGTGGACTGGGACTTCCCGGTCAGCGCCCTCGACGTGGCGGCCATGGGTCGGTACGCCAAGATCGGCTGGTGCCGCCCCGTGAGCCGCGCGCACAAGCGGGCCGCGATGCACGCCCTGGAGCGCGTCGGCATGGAGGCCTTCGCCTCGCGGCAGATCGCCCAGCTCTCGGGCGGGCAGCAGCAGCGGGTCTTCCTCGCCCGGGCCCTGGCCCAGGAGGCGGACCTGTACTTCATGGACGAGCCCCTGGCCGGCGTGGACGCGGCGACCGAGCGGGCGATCATCGAGATCCTCCGCGGGCTGCGGTCGGCGGGCAAGACCGTCATCTGCGTCCACCACGACCTCCAGTCCGTCCCCGAGTACTTCGACGACGCGCTGCTGCTGAACATGCGCGTCGTCGCCGCCGGCCCGGTCTCGGAGGTGTTCACGAAGGAGAACCTGCACGCGACGTACGGCGGGCGCCTGACGCTGCTGGCCGACGCCGCCGAGGCCCTCGCCCGCGCCGGGCGGGGCGAGGCCCCGTGAGCGCGCCCGCCCCGATCGCCGAGGCCGGGCTGCCCACCCTGGGCGAGATCGCGGGCACGCTCACGTTCACCGCCGGCTTCAACGCCGCGGTCGTCGTCGCCAGCGCGACCCTCCTCGGCGTCGCCGCGGGACTCGTCGGCGCCTTCGCGCTGCTCCGCGGGCGGGCGCTGATGGGCGACGCGCTGGCGCACGCGACCCTCCCCGGCATCGGCGCCGCCTTCATCGCCGCGGCAATGCTCGGCGGCTCGGGAAGGCGGCTCGAGATCCTCCTTCTCGGCGCCGCGGTCTCGGGCGTGCTCGGCGTCCTCTGCGTCCAGCTCATCGTCCGGCACACACGCCTCCGCGAGGACGCCGCCATCGGCATCGTCCTCTCCTGCTTCTTCGGGCTGGGCGTCGTGCTGCTCTCGGCGATCCAGTCCATGAACGTCGGCGACCAAGGCGGGCTCTCGTCGTTCATCTACGGGCAGACCGCGGCCATGCTGCCCCGCGACGCGGCGCTCACGGGCGCCGTCGCCCTGCTCTCGCTCGTCGCCGCGGCCCTGCTCGTCAAGGAGTTCACGCTCGTCTGCTTCAACGACGAGTTCGCGGCGGTCCAGGGCTGGCCCGTCTCGCGGATCGACCTGCTCATGATGGCCCTGGTCGTTGTCGTGACGGTCACGGGCCTCCAGGCCGTCGGGCTGCTGCTGATCGTCGCCCTGCTCATCATCCCGCCCGCCGCGGCTCGGTTCTGGACCGAGCGGGTCAAGACGCTGGTGATCCTCTCGGCCGTGGTGGGGGGGCTGAGCGCGTACCTGGGCGCATCCGCTTCGGCCCTGGCGCCCCGCCTGCCCGCCGGCGCGGTCATCGTGCTCACCTCGGGCGTGCTGTTCCTGCTCTCCATGCTGGCGGCGCCGGCCCGCGGGCTGGTCGCGGTGGGGCTGCGACGCGTGAGGCTCTCGGCCCGGATCGCCCGCGACCACGCGCTCCGCGAGCTGTACCTGCACGAGCGTGGCCCCGCGACCGGGGGCGCCTCTCCCCGCGCATTGGCCGAGGAGATCGGGGTCTCGTCGCTCGCCGGGCGCTGGCTGGTGGCGCGGCTGTCCCGCGCGGGGCTGGTCGCGCGCGAGAACGGCGCCCTCGCCCTGACCGACCGCGGGCGCCGCCTGGGCCGCCGCGTCGATCGGAACCACCGTCTCTGGCAGCGATACCTGGTGGACCAGGCCGACATCGCCCCCAGCCACGTGGACCTGTCGGCCGACCTGGTCGAGCACGTACTCAGCCCCGAGATGGTCGAGCGGCTCGAGTCGAAGCTGGGCGACCGGCTCGCGGCGAACCACGAGGCGGCGGGGGCGCCCGCGTGAGCGACGCGACGTACACCCTCATCGCCCTGGACCTGCCCGCCGCCCTCGCGGGCGTTCTGGCGGCGGTGACGTGCGCGCTGCTGGGCAACTTCCTGGTCCTGCGCCGCCAGTCGCTGATGGGCGACGCGATCTCGCACGCGGTCCTGCCCGGGATCGTCGTCGGGTTCCTGGTCGCCGAGTCCCGCGGGACGTGGCCGATCTTCCTCGGCGCCGCCGGCTCGGCGCTGGCCGCCGTCGGGATCATCGGGGCGCTGCGGCGGATCGCCCGCGTCGAGTCGGGCGCGGCGATGGGCGTGGGCTTTTCCATCCTGTTCGCCCTGGGCGTCCTGCTCATCGAGCAGGCCCAGGGCGCCCGCCACGTGGACCTCGACGCCCAGTGCGTGCTCTACGGCCAGCTCGAGTACGTGAACTGGTACCCGCCCAAGGAGTGGGGCGAGTTCTGGACCGCCGACACGTTCTCCGGCATCCCCCGACAGCTCTGGACGCTCGCCGCCGTCGCGCTCGCCTCGTTCGCGTTCGTCGGCGTGTTCTACAAGGAGCTGCGGCTGGTGACCTTCGACCCCGCGCTCGCCTCGGCGCTGGGATTCCGGGCGCCGCTGATCCAGGCGATGCTGATGACAATGGTCGCGGCCGCCACCGTCGCGGCCTTCGAGGCCGTCGGCTCCATCCTCGTCATCGCGATGCTCATCGTCCCCGCCGCGACCGCCCGCCTATTCACCGATCGGTACTCGGTCCAGATCCTGGCGAGCCTCGCCGCGGCGCTGGCCACCGGCGTGCTGGGCTACGTCGCGGGCGCGTTCGCCCCGGCGTGGGCGGGGCTCGAGATCGGCGGCGCCCCCATCCGCTCGCTCAACGTCGCGGGCGCGATGACCGTCGTCGCCGCGGCCCTGCTCGTCGGCGCGATCTTCCTCGCCCCGGCCCACGGCGTCGCGTGGCGGGCGCTCCGGCGCCGGCGGCTCGCGGTCTCCGTCGCGGCCGAGGACGTCTTGGCCACGCTCTACCGCCGAGACGAGGGCCTGCCCCGCGACGCCGAGCCGACGATCCCGGACACCCGCCCGGCGCGCCGGGCGATCGCGTCGCTCGTGGGCGACGGGCTGATCACCCGTGAGGGGGACGGGCTGCGACTGCTCGACGCGGGCCGAGAACGGGCCGCGGCCGTTGTCCGCCGACACCGCCTGTGGGAGACGTGGCTGGTGGACGAGCTGGGCCTCCGGCCCGACCACGTGCACGAGACCGCCGAGCGGCTGGAGCACCTGGCCTCCGAGACCGGCGCGATCGAGCCCGACATGCCGCCCCGCGCCCTCGACCCGCACCAGCGACCCATCCCCGGATCGACCGACTGAGGCCTTGACCCCAAATCCCGCTTTGGCGTGCCAGATCGACCCGTCTCCACCCGGCCAGCCCCCATACCGTTGGGCCCCGGCCCGGCATCATCCCGGCGAGTGACGGGTAGAACGTGGGGCATACCTGGTGGTTGGGGGACGTTGTCGGCGGGACGCCCGCCGACGCGAGGCTCGGGAGGACAGGATGCGTCGTTCACGACTGATGTGTTTGGTCGGCGGGCTCGTGCTCGCCTCGGTCGCGGCCCACGCCCACGCCCAGGGTCCACCCCCCGCCAGCGTCGTCACCGACGGCGTGCGCCAGGAGACCATCGAGCAGCTCCGCGGAGTCACGGGCGAGGTGCGCACGCGCCGACGATCGCAGCTGGCGGCCGAGGAGTCCGGGCTCGTCGTCGGGCTCGACCTCGAGGCCGGCGACGACGTCGAGAAGGGCCAGCTCATCGCGCGGCTGGACGACACCATCGCCCGACTCGAAGTAGACCGGGCCAAGGCAAGAGTGGACGTGTACGCGGCCCAGGTCGCCCAGCGTCAGGCCGAGCTGAGCCGCTCGCAGCGGGACCTGGAACGCATCGAGCGCCTGGACACCCAGGGCTCGGCGTCGATCTCCGAGCTGGACGAGGCCCGGACGAGGCTCGCCTCGGACGAATCGCTGCTCGCCCAGGCCGAGGCGGACGCGGCCGTCGCGCGTGCCGAGCTGGCCCTGGCCGAGCAGCGGCTGGAGGACCTCCAGATCCGCGCGCCCTTCGCGGGCCGCATCGTCCGGCGTGAGACCGAGCTGGGCCAGTGGCTGGCGACGGGCGACCCGGTCGTCGAGCTGGTCTCGCTCCGAGACATCGAGGCCTGGGTGGACGTGCCCGAGCGCGTCGTCGGCCGCCTGCGTGAGCTCCGCCAGGGCGGACCGCTCGATGTCGAGATCCGTGTGAACGCCCTGGGCGCCAGCGTGCCCGGGCGGGTCGTGGGCATCGTGCCCGAGGGCGACCCCCTCAGCCGCATGTTCCCCGTCCGACTCTCGGTCGAGAACCAGGACGAGGCCCTGAAGCCCGGCATGAGCGTTATCGCGATGGTGCCCACCAGCGTGCGCGCGCCCACGACGACCATCCACAAGGACGCGATCCTCCGCGACGACGCGGGCGAGTACGTCTACTTCGACGCCGGCGGGATGGCGATGGTCGCGCGGGTCGAGCGGCTCTTCGCCGTCGGCGACCGCGTCGCGATCCGCCCGGGCCAACTCCGCCCCGGCATGCGGCTGATCGTCGAGGGCAACGAGCGGCTCTTCCCGACCCAGCCCCTGAACATCATCGGCACCCTCGACGACGCCCCGCCCCAGGGCGACGCGCCGGCAACCAACGGCGCCCCGGCACACGGCGGAGCCCCGGGCGATGCACCCGCGACCGGGGAGGGTGGCTGACCCGTGGACATCGTCAAGCTCGCCATCTCCAAGCCCGTCGGCGTCACCGTCGCCGTCATCCTCGTGCTGATGTTCGGCCTCATCGGCGTCGGCGCGATCCCCATCCAGCTCACCCCGACCGTGGACTACCCGATCATCACGGTCGAGACCTACTGGCCGGGCCGCTCGCCCCAGGAGATGGTCGACGAGATCACCAAGGAGCAGGAGGAGCGGCTCAAGAACGTCACCAGCCTCAAGAAGATGGCCTCGACGTCATCGGAGGGATCGAGCAACGTCACGCTCGAGTTCACCATCGACGCCGACATCTCCCGCGCGCTCCAGGAAGTCTCCGACGCGCTCCGCCAGGTCCCCGACTACCCCGACGACGTCACCGAGCCCGTGATCCGGGCCAGCGAGGGCGAGATCGACAACGCCATCGCCTGGCTCATCGTCGATCTCGACCCGGCCGCCCGCGACCGACACCCGGACTTCGACGTCACCAGCCTGTACGACGCGCTCGAGAAGGAGGTCAAGCCCTACCTCGAGCGGATCGAGGGCGTGGCCCAGGTGAACATCTACGGCGGCCGCGAGCGCGAGGCCCGCGTCCTGCTCGACCCCTACAAGCTCGCCCAGCGCGGCATCAACCACGTGGACGTCGTCCGCGCGCTGCAGGGCGAGAACACCAACGTCTCCGCCGGCGCCATCGCCGAGGGCAAGCGCGACTACCGCGTCCGCCTCATCGGCCAGTACGAGTCCCCCGACCAGGTCCTCGAGACCGTCGTCGCCTACCGCGAGGGCCGCCCCGTCTACGTCAAGGACCTGGGCGAGGTCGAGGAGGGCTACCAGAAGCAGCGCGGCTTCGTCCGTTCTTTCGGCCACCCCTCCATCGCCATGCCCGTCATCCGGCAGTCCGGCGCCAACGTCATGGACGTCATGGACGAGCTCAAGGTCCGCCTCGACGAGGTCCGCGCCGAGATCCTGCCCAACCTCGGCGGCGTCGGCGCCGGCGGGCCCGTCGGACCCGACCTCCGCCTCCGCCAGGTCTACGACGAGACCCTCTACATCGACAGCGCCATCGGTCTCGTCGTCCAGAACCTCTACATCGGCGGCGTCATCGCCATCGTCGTCCTCCTCCTCTTCCTCCGCTCGTTCACCTCGACCCTCGTCGTCGCGATGGCGATCCCGATCTCCGTCATCGGCACGTTCCTCGTCCTGCTCGCGCTCGGGCGGACGCTCAACGTCATCTCGCTGGCGGGCCTCGCGTTCGCCGTCGGCATGGTCGTGGACAACGCGATCGTCGTGCTCGAGAACATCTACCGACGCCTGCAGGGCGGTGAGTCGCCCAAGACCGCCGCCTACCGGGGCGGCCGCGAGGTCTGGGGCGCCGTCCTGGCCTCGACGCTCACCACCGCCGCCGTCTTCATCCCCGTGCTCACCATCCAGGAGGAAGCGGGCCAGCTCTTCCGCGACATCTCGCTGGCGATCGTCGCCTCCGTCATCCTCTCGCTCATCGTCTCGATCACCGTGATCCCGACGGCGTGCTCGCGCTGGCTCAAGCTGCCCAAGAAGGACGCCAATCCCGCGGTCCGCGCGTGGAAGAGCCTGTTCGGGCTGACCACGGCCCTCGCCTGGCTCAACCGCCGCATCGGCGAGCTGATGCTCTGGATCATGGGCGGGTGGCGGGGCTGGACGCTCCGCCCGGCGATCGTCGTCGTCATGACCATCGCCAGCCTCTGGGGCGCCGTCCTCCTCATGCCCCCCATGGACTACCTGCCCGCGGGCAACCGCAACCTCGTCTTCGGCGGTCTGCTCATCCCCCCCGGGCTCTCGATCGATCAGCGCACCGACATCGCCGAGACCATCGAGGCCCAGGTCGAGCCCTACCTGGGCATCGATCCCGACGACGAGGAGGCGATGGCCGCGCTCGCCCCCATCAAGCGCCCCTTCCTCGGCCCCGACGCCGAGTTCGAGCCCGTCCCCGTCGCCAACTTCTTCATCGGCGCCTTCGGCACGGCGATGTTCGTCGGCGGGACCAGCGGCGAGGAGCAGGTCGTCCGCCCCGTCGGCCAGCTGCTCACCAACGCCATGTCCTCCATCCCCGACAGCTTCGGCGGCGCGGGACAGACATCGCTGTTCGGGCGCGGCATCGGCACCGGCGGCGGGATCGACGTCGAGATCTCCGGCCCCGACCTGGAGCGGGTCAACGCCGCCGCCGGATTCGTCCTCTCCAAGGCCGGCCCGCACTTCGGCTACGCCGACGCCAGGCCCAGCCCCGCGAACTTCAACCTGCTCGAGCAGGAGCTGCAGGTCCGCCTCAACGACCGCGGCCGCGAGCTGGGCCTGACGACCGAGGGCCTGGGCATCGCGATCCGCGCGCTGTTCGACGGCGCGTTCGTGGGCGACTACCGCCTCGGCGCCGACACCATCGACCTGGTCGTCCTCCCCGCCGGCGGGCGCCTGGACTACAAGGAGCAGCTGGCCGACGTCCCGATCGCGACGCCCGCGGGCCCCGTCGTCCCGATCGACACGGTCGTGGACTTCGTCCCCAGCCGCGCCGCCCAGGAGATCCGCCGCGTCGAGGAGCTGCCGACCGTCTCGGTCCAGATCGACCCGCCCGACGACATGGCGATCGAGGAGGTCATGACCTGGCTCGAGGACAACGCCATCGCCCCGGCCCGCGAGGCCGGGCTGATCGACCGGACGATGCGCGTCCGCCTGGAGGGCACCGCGGCCAAGCTGTCCGAGGTCCGGACCGCGCTGCTCGGACCCAAGCCCGAGCCGCGGGCGGGCGCGGGCGCGTTCAACTGGGTCAACGTCGTGACCGGGCTGTTCATGGCCGCGGGGCTGGCCGTCGCCGGCGCCGCCGCCTTCCGCGCCCGGAAGCGCGACGGTGTCTCGACCGGCTACGCGATCGCGGGCGCGCTGCTCACGGCCGTCGTCCTCGGCGCCGTCTTCTTCCTCTTCGCCTCCAACCCCGCGCTCATGACCGCCCGCATCATCTGGGCCCTGATCGTCACCTACCTGCTCATGGCCGCCCTCTTCGAGAGCTTCCTCTACCCCTTCGTCATCATGTTCACCGTCCCCCTCGCCATCGTCGGCGGCTTCGCCGGCCTGGCCATCGTCCACTGGTGGTCGCTCCAGGACCCCACCAAGGCGCCCCAGCAGCTCGACGTGCTCACGATGCTCGGCTTCATCATCCTCATCGGCGTCGTCGTCAACAACGCCATCCTCCTCGTCCACCAGGCCATCAACTTCATGCAGGGCAACTTCGAGGAGGAGCACTCCGGCGGGCCCATGGAGCCCCACAAGGCCATCGCCGAGTCCGTCCGCACACGCATCCGCCCGATCTTCATGAGCGTGCTCACGTCCGTCGGCGGCATGCTCCCGCTCGTGCTCTTCCCGGGCGCCGGCTCGGAGATGTACCGCGGTCTGGGCTCGGTCGTGGTGGGGGGGCTGCTCGTCTCCACGATCTTCACGCTCGTGCTCGCGCCCCTGATGTTCAGCCTCGTGCTGGACATGCAGCGTGCCCTCAAGGGCGCCCTGTCTGGCGAGACCGACGTCCGGGCGGGCACGCCCCCGACGCCGCCCGAGAAGGGCCGCCCCGCCCGCCCGGCGCGCGAGTTGCAGCCGGCCTGAGCCGTCGGGGCCGGCGGGCGTGCCCGCACGCCGCTAGCGTGTGCGCATGAAGATCAGACCCTCCGCCCTCGCCCTCACGCTCGCCGGGTGCTGCCTCGCCCTGACCGCCTGCGCGTCGCGCACGCCGCGCACCGAGGGCCCCGACGCCGCCCGGACCCTGGCCGACATCCGCCCCGGGCAGTACGCGATCTACGACACGACCGTCGGCCAGCGGCTGACGCTCGACGAGCTGGCCGACCGGGCCGCGGCGTCCGACGTCGTGCTCCTGGGCGAGCTGCACTCGCACCCGGTCGGGCTCGCCGTCGCCTCGCGCCTGTGGGACGGCGTGCTCGAGCGCCGACCCGACGCGGTCCTGTCCATGGAGTTCTTCGAGCGCGACCAGCAGGCCGCCCTCGACGACTACCTCGGGGGCGTCACCGACGAGGCCGCCTTCCGCGAGGCGGCCCGAAAGACCAAGGAGTCGTCCTACCCGCCCGGGCACCGGGCCATGGTCGAGGCGGCCAAGGCCGCGGGTCGCCCCGTCGTCGCCGCCAACTCGCCCAGGCGCTACGCCTCGCTCGCCCGCACCCAGGGGCTCGATCGGTACGACACGTTCACGCCCGAGCAGCGGCGCCTCGTCACGCCCCCGGGCTCGATCTCTGACTCGGCCTACCGCGACCGGTTCCTCGGGCTCATGTCCGGCATGGGCGGGCACGGCGGCGAGCCGATGGACGAGGACGAGGCCCGGGCCATGGCCGAGTCCTTCTTCCGCGCCCAGGCCGTCTGGGACGCGACCATGGGCGAGTCCATCGCCCGGGCGACCGACCTCGGCGCCCCGGTCGTCCACGTCGTCGGACGCTTCCACGTCGCCCACCCGCACGAGGGCGGGGGGCTGACCCAGGAGGTCCGCGACCGCCTGTCCCCCGGCGCCCGCCTGCTGGTCGTTGTTGTCGAGGACAGCCCGCCCGGCGCCCTCGACGACGAGACGCGCGCCCTCGGCGACGTCGTCGTCCTCGTCGGCGCCCCCGACTCCGAAGCCGAATAGCGCCCACACCAGCGCGCCGAAACACAGCGAGCCGGCCCAACGCGTGGGCCGGCTCGCCGAGGTGGTCCTGGGACGACGGGGCGCGGGGCCCCGATCGTCACGATGTGGTTCAGTCCTCCGAGCCCTCGTCGTCGTTGTTCGAGTCGGCCTCGGGGGCGCCGGTCGCGACCCCGATGTCGATCAGCGGGTCGCCCGGCTCGCTGGCGGGCCGGACGTCGGGCGTCATGGCGTCGCCCCGCGGGCTCGGCGTGGTCGGGACATAGGGCGTCGCCTGCCGCTGCTCGGTGGGCGTCGTCCGGGTCGCCTGGATGCTCTCGGGGTACTCGGGGCCCTCGCGGAGCGAGACGTCGATCCGCCGGGCTTCCGGCCCGGGCACCGGGATCTGGTTCCGGAGCCGCGTGGCGGCCATGTCCTCGTCGTAGATCTGCCACCGCATCACGTCCGGGGCGTAGTCCGAGCCCTCGCCCTTGTCGTCGTAGAACCGGATCGTCAGCTTCTTGCCGATGGGCACGTCCACCGACCAGAACTGCTGGTTGTCCCGCGTGTCGATCAGCGTGACCGTCAGGGGCTGGTAGGGGGTCGAAATGTAGGTGAACATGTCCTCCGAGCGCATCACGCCGCCCGGGCGCATCGAGATGAGCGAGCACCCCGAGCCGGTCAGCACCGCGGTCACGGCGCCGAGGGTCAGCAGGCGGGTCAGCAGCGATCGGTTCGTCATGACTCGGCTCTCCGGCATTGGCCCTGGACTGGCACTACGCGCCCCCGCCGGCGACTGTTCGCGTCGGGGATTCCGCCGCTGTTATCGGTAGACTCCGCCGATGCCTGAAGAGGACGCCCCCGCGCCACGCCCGATTCCGGCCCGCAACCCCAACCCGGCGCAAGACCTGCGCGTCGGGCACGGCTACGACCTGCACCGCCTCGAACCCCCTCCACCCGCTGGGAACGGCCGATCCCTGATCGTGGGGGGTGTCCGCCTGGATTCCCAGGTGGGGCCCGTCGCTCGGTCCGACGGCGACGTGCTCCTGCACGCGGTCACCGACGCGGTCCTCGGCGCCATCGCCGGGCCAGACATCGGCCAGCTCTTCCCAGACACCGACCCCGCCCACGAGGGCGAGGACTCGTCGCGGTACGTCGCCGAGGCCGTCGCCCGCGCCCGCGAGGCCGGCTACGTCCCGGTCTCCCTGGACGCGACCGTCGTCCTGGAGCGCCCCAAGCTCGGCCCGACCAAGCAGGCGATCCGCGAGAACCTCGCCCGGCTGCTCGCCACGCCCCTCGACCGGGTCAACGTCAAGGGCAAGACCCACGAGGGCGTCGATGCGGTTGGCGAGGGTCGGGCGATCGAGGCGCACTGCGTCGTGCTGCTCGCCCCGCTGGCCGAGGGCTGAATCACGCGCCCGCGTCGCCCTCGGACTGGATCTGGGCCTGCCGGGCCTCCTTGCGACGCATCCGGCCGCTCACGATCCGGTCCATGACGCGCTCGCTCAGGCCCGGCGCCGCGTTGGCCCCGGCGAAGAGCACACGCCCCAGCAGGCTCGTCCACGCCTCGCCGCCGAAGAGATTCGGGCGCCGCAGGCTCCAGACCACCGCCCGCCCGACGCGCGACGCGGGCTGGATGAACATGTCGGGGCCGCTCGAGAGCCGGCTGCCCCGCGGCTTGTCCCTGTCGATGCCGTCGTACATCTCGGTCCGTGTCCCGATCGGGTGGACGCTCGAGACGTGCACGCCGAGCGGGCGGAGCTCGCCCCGCATCGAGCGGGCGAAGATCTCCTGGCAGGACTTGGTCGCGCAGTACGCGGCGTGGTACGGCACGGCCAGCTTGCTCAGGCAGCTCGAGCAGAACAGCACGTGCCCCTCGCCCGCCCCGATCATCCGGGGCAGCGCGGGGCGGACGGCGTTGAGCGAGCCGAAGAAGTTCACCTCGAAGACCCGGCGCAGCTCCTGCTCGGTCATCCGCTCGACGCTCCGCTCGCACCCGATGCCCGCGTTGGCGAAGACGGCGTAGACGGAGCCGAACTCACCGACGCACGCCTCGATCAGCCGCTCGCAGTCGGCCGGGCTCTCGACCGACCCGGGGACGCAGACCGCCCGACCGCCCAGCTCGCGGACCTGCGCGGCGACCTCCTCCAGCCGCTCGGCCCGACGGGCCAGCAGCGCGACGGGCATGCCCGCGCGGGCGCACTCGATCGCCGTCGCGGCGCCGATCCCGCTCGACGCGCCGGTGATCGCGATCGGCCTGCCCTCGAGCCTGACGGCCATCACTCGCCCTCCTCGGATGACTCGGCGCCCGCCCCGCCCCTCGGGTGCAGGAGCCAGGACAGCTCGGGCGCCCGGAGGGCGAGCGAGAGCAGGCCGTACACGCCGCCGCCCACGACCACGCCCGCCGCCAGCCTGGCGGCGTGCCCGCCCCACGACATCGGCTCGGGCCAGGCGAGCATCACGCCGACGACCACCGTCCCCATGGCGATCGTCAGCAGGACAGTTCGCGCGATGCTCGACCGCGCCGCGGCGTCCGCGTCGGCGCCGAACCGACGCCGCGCCATCAAGCCCAGCAGCACGCACTGGGTGATCGCCGCGATCGACGTCCCCCACGCGAGCCCCGCCTCCCGCAGGCGCCAGATGAGGATCAGGTTCAGGACGACGTTGAGCCCGACCATGGCGATCGCGATCCGCATGGGCGTCGCGGTGTCGCCCCGGGCGTAAAACGCCCGCGTCCAGATCTGGTTCAGGGAGTACGCCCAGACGCCGACGCTGTAGCCCAGCACGACCCAGCCGGCGCGGCGGACGCCCTCGTCGCTGAAGCCGTCGCCCAGACCCGAGTAGAGCGTCGCGACCAGGTCCTCGCGGACCAGAGCGAGCCCGAGCGACGCCGGCAGGGCGATGAACAGCGAGAGCCGCACGCCCTTGCGCAGCGTGCCCAGGAACCGCCCGTCGTCGTCGCTGGCGCGGCTGAGCGCGGGGAAGACCGCCGTCGCCACCGCGACGCCGAAGACGCCCAGCGGGAACTGGTACAGCCGCTGCGCGTAGTAGAGCACCGCGTTGGAGGCCTCGTCCAGGGGGTACGCCCGCCCGGCGATCTCGGGTCCCACCCAGACGGGCCACATCGCGATGAGCGTGTCAACAAGGGCATTCAGCTGGAGCGTGCCCAGCCCGATGAGCACCGGGCCCATCCGCCAGAGCATCGCCCGGACGCGCGACCACGCCTCGGCCGACGCCGCCCCCCAGCGAACACGCCTCCGCAGCGCCGCCCAGGACCAGAGCGTCTGGACGGCGCCCGCGGCGACCGCCGCGATCCCGATCACGTACGCCCAGCCCGCCGGCGTCGAGCCCTCGACCAGCCAGTACGGCGCGCACGCCCCGATGACGAACAGGTTCAGGATGATCGGCGCCGCCGCCCAGACGGCGAACCGCCCGTGCGCCTGCAGCATCCCGCCCATGATCGCCGCCAGGCAGACCAGGGGCATGTAGGGCAGCATGAGCATGACCAGCCGCAGCGACAGGTCGCGCTCGGCGTCGGTCGGCGAGAGCAGCAGCGCCGCCAGCACGCCCAGCTCGATGAGCACCGTCAGCCCGCCCGTGACCAGCGCGAGCATGAGCAGGGTGAGGCGTGCGAAGGCGCCGGCGGCGTCCGGCTCGCGCTCG
The DNA here is from genome assembly GCA_041987545.1 of Phycisphaerales bacterium. Classification (GTDB taxonomy): domain Bacteria; phylum Planctomycetota; class Phycisphaerae; order Phycisphaerales; family UBA1924; genus JAJRXR01. The sequence continues at coordinate 350,648 of JBHIWH010000001.1, forward strand.
TCGAGCCTCGCGTACTCGGGCAGGAAGGCGGCCGACAAGGCCCCCTCGCCGAAGAGGCGGCGGAACATGTTGGGGATCGCGAATGCCGCGGCGAACGCCGAGCCGACCGCCGTGTCCCCGAAGATCCGCACCGTCGCCAGGTCGCGCACCAGGCCCATGACCCGGCTGACCAGGGTCAGGCCCGAGACGGTCCGCACCGCCCGCCCGATCCCGGCGCCCGAGTCCGCTCCCTGCTCCACGTTGGCTGGCTCGCCCGTCACGTCTGCGACGTTGTATCGGCACGCGGCCCGCCCGCTCGCCCCACTCGCCAGGCGATCAGGCACAGCCCGGCCCCGGCGGCGAGGATGCCCGCCGCGTCCGCCAGGTAGTCGTCCAGCGCCGCCGTCCGCCCGAGGGCGGGGATGGCCTGCGATCCCTCGTCGATCGCTGCGTACGCCAGCGCGACGCCCACGCTGGCCAGGATGTTGCTCACCGTCCACCGCGGCCCGAGCAGGGCCGTCAGGGCCAGCAGCGCCGCCCACAGCCCGAACGCGCCCATGTGGATCCACAGGTCGGGCCGCTCGATCGGGCCCTCGATCCGCAAGCGGGGCCAGTGCGTTGCGATGGCCAAGATGATCGCGTAGGTGATGAAGACGCCCAGCGCCGCCCGGCTGACCCGTGCGTTCACGCCGTCCGCTCGGCCCGGCGCGCGCCCATCGACCCGCTCAGCACGCGGATCTCCGCGTCAGAGAGCGGGGGCGACTCGCGGTGCGTCTCGTGCATCGTGTCCCACTCGCGGATCAGCGCCTCGCCCAGCTTCTGGTAGTCCAGCGCGCCCGGCGCCCACGGCGCGTAGTCGAAGATCGTCTGCCCGAAGCTCGGGCACTCGGCCAGCTTGATGTTCCGCCGGATCGGCGGCTGGTACACCCGGGCGAAGCGCCACGGCACGTCCTGGTCGCGGGCCGCGTCGAAGAACCCCTCGAGGTCCTCGACGACCTCCTTCGTGTGCGTCGTCTGCGAGTCGTGCATGCACAGCACGATCCCACCCACGCTCAGGTTCTGGTTCAGCCGCTGGCGGACCATCCCGACCGTCTCCAGCAGCTTGCCCACGCCCTGCAGCGCGAGGAAGTGGGCCTGCATCGGGATGATGACCTCGCGGGCCGCGGCCAGGCCCGAGAGCGTCAGCAGGCCCAGCGAGGGCGGGCAGTCCATGATCACGAACTCGAAGTCCGGCGCCCGCTCGTCGTTCTGGAGCTTGACCAGCGCGTGCCGCAGCCGCTCGAACCGCCCGGGCGTGCCCGACAGCTCGCTCTCGGCCGCGGCCAGGTCGGTCTCGCTGGGCATCGCCCACAGGTTGTCGCGGGCCTCGACCAGGGCGAGCCTCGGGTCCAGCTCCGGGTCGGTCAGGACGTCGTAGACGCTCGAGCCGGGCCCGGTCGCGTCCAGGCCCAGGTGCAGCGTCGCGTGCGCCTGGGGGTCGAGGTCGATGATGAGGGTGCGTCGCCCGGCGCCGGCGATGGCGGCGGCGAGGTTCACGCTCGTGGTCGTCTTCCCGACCCCGCCCTTCTGGTTCATCAGCGCGATGACGCGAGCCGCTCTGGGGGCCGTCCCTGGCATGCCGGGAGTATACGGCACGGCCCGATCCGCCTCGCCCCGCTCACACGCGGGCGACGCGGGCCTCCTTCGGCTCGTCCCCGGGCTCCCCGCCCGGCTCCCCACCCGGCTCCTGGTCACGCCTGGCCGCCAGCTCCATCGCCTGCTTCTCCAGCTGCGCCTTGCGGGCGATCTTGATCGCGTAGACCGTGATGTACGCGACGAACAGCAGCGCCAGGGCGTAGATGAACCTCGCCTTGGTCTCGGACAGCAGGATCCCCAGGATCGCGAACCCGACCCCGATCGCGTACAGCGACAGGACCGCGCCCTTGACCCCCAGCGCCCGCTTGAGCATGTGGTGCAGGTGGTCCGAGTCCGGGTCGGACAGCCGCTTGCCCGCCAGCTTGCGGCGGACGATCGCCAGGACCGTGTCGATGATCGGGATCGCGTAGATGATCAGGCCCGCCAGGACCATGAACGTCTGGCCCTGCGACCCGCCCAGCGTCAGCACGATCACGATCGTGAAGAAGCCCAGCAGCAGAGACCCGCAGTCGCCCAGGAAGATCGTCGCCGGGTTGAAGTTGTGCGGGAGGAACCCGAGGCAGGCCCCGAGCAGCGCCATGCACATGATGATCCGGGCCGCGTCCATCGGCCCGTCGTCGGCCATGGCCATGCCCAGGGCGACGACGAGCAGGCCCATCGCGGCGACCGCGGTCACGCCCGTCGCCAGGCCGTCGAGTCCATCAATGAGATTCGTCGCGTTGCACGCGCCCAGGACGAACACGCCGATGATGATCGTGCCCGACCAGTAGATCAGGTCGATCGTCAGGTACGAGCCCAGGAGCGGCGTCTCCATACCGAGGTCGATCACCCAGGTCAGCTCCTGGTTGCCGACGAGTCGCCCGACGGTCGGCGCGAGCAGGCCCCTGGCGACGTTGACGCCCACGTCGCCGTAGGCCAGCGCCGCGGCCGCGAACAGCTGCCCGCCGACCTTCACCCGGGGCGGGATGCCCGTCACGTCGTCGAACAGGCCGACGAGCATGATGACGGTCGTGCCCAGCAGGACCCACGGCGGGACGGGCATGACGTACAGCGAGTCCACCAGGTGCTCGGTGGGGTGCCAGTCGATCCAGCCCTCGAAGATGGGCAGGTTCGTCATGTAGCTGAACAGGATCCCGCCGACCAGGCCCAGGAAGACCGCGACCCCGCCCAGGTAGGCGATGGGCACGCGGTGCACCTTCCGCTCGTCGGGGTGGTCGATGATGCCGTTGGCGATCGCGAGGCGGCGGACGATCGGCGTCGCCAGCAGCGTGATGACGAACGCGACGACGCCGACGGCGATGTAGCCCTGGAAAATCTCGAACCGCGACAGCTCCGGGCGGTCCCCGATGCCGACCAGGTCGGCCAGCTCCTGGACGCGGCCGGCGAGGCGATCGACCTCCGTGCCCAGCGACTCGACGCGCAGCGCGACGCCCTCTGGCACCGGCATCGCCGCGTCCGGGTTGATCGGCGTCGTGAGGCTCATCCTCTCTCCCCGCCCGCCGGCTCGCCCTCACGGGCCAGGTCGGCGGCGATGTCCGCGATCGTAGTCCGCAGGCCGACCCCGGCCTCGAAGCCGATCGCCTCGCGGACGCGGGTCAGGTCTGGCCGCCGATGCCGCAGGTCCTCGAACCCGGCCGGGTAGGCGTCCGAGTACGGGACCTTGACGATCTCGGAGCGGGAGCCGAGCGTCTCGATCACCCGCTCGGCCAGCTCCATGATCGTGATCGGCTCGTCCGAGCCCAGGTTGAACACCCGCCCGGCGCACGACGGCTCGCGGACGAGCGAGGGCAAAGCCCCGACCACGTCCCGCACGTCGCAGAAGCACCGCGACTGCGACCCGTCGCCGAACACGCGGAGGGGCTTGCCCCGCATCGCGGCCTGGACGAAGCGGGGCACGACCATGCCGTAGTCCCCGAGTTGGCGCGGCCCGACGGTGTTGAACAGCCGGACGACAACCGCCGGGCAGCGCCCCTCGCGTGCGTGGGCCAGGCAGAGGTACTCGTCGATGGCCTTCGAGCAGGCGTAGCTCCAGCGGGTGACGCTGGTGGGCCCGTAGAGGACGTCGTCCTCCTCGCTGAAGAGTTCCTTGCCCGGCTTGCCGTAGACCTCCGAGCTGGAGGCGACGAGCGTGGGCACGCCGCCCTCGCGGAGGTCGGCGGCGTACCTGAGGACCGCGGAGGTCAGCTCGACGTTGGTCTCGATCGCCCGGACGGGCTCGCGCATGACCAGGTCCACGCCGACGGCGGCGGCCAGGTGGTAGACCTCGTCGAACGCCCCGCCCGACAGCTCGCCCGCGAGCGCGTCGCGGAGGTCGGCCTCGATGAAGCGGATGTTGCGGGCGACGCCGGCCAGGTTCTCGCGACGGCCCGTGGACAGGTCGTCCACGACGGTGACGCTCGCGCCCGAGCCGAGCAGCCGCTCGACCAGGTGGGAGCCGACGAAGCCCGCGCCGCCCGTCACGAGGGCGCGGGTCCCCGCGCGGTCGTGGGGGGGCGTGTTGTCCTCCGCCGGGCTCCGCACGGGGGGCTCCTCTAGGGGATCAAAGCCCGGCGAGCGGGCGCCTGTGGGTCAGGCGGCCTCGCTCACCGACTCCTCCTCGCTCTGGTAGGCGTGCGAGGTGCGGATGTTCTTCCGCATGTACCCGCCGGTCGCCGAGCGGACGGCGTTGACGACGACGCCCAGCAGCTCCGCCCTGGACTCGCCCAGCTCGTTCCGCAGGCGGGCGACCATGCCCCGCTTCTCGCCCATCGCACGCACGACCAGGATCGTCGCGTCGGCGCAGTTGGCGATCGAGAGCGCGTCGCCCGAGACCACCGCCGGCGAGACGTCGATGAGCACGAGGTCGTAGTCGCGACCCGCCTCGGCCAGCAGCTCGCTCATCTTCTCCGAGCCGAGCCGCTCGAACACCCGGTGCTCGCGGGAGCCCGAGGGCAGGATCTCCACGCCCTCGACGTCGGTCTTGCGGGCGGACTTGGACAGCGCCGCCTTGCCCGCCAGCACGTCCGACAGGCCGGGCGCCTCGCCCTGCCCGAAGGCGCGGTGCACCGCCGGGCGGCGGAAGTTGGCGTCGATGACCAGCACCCGATGCTCGGCCGCGGCGCACGCGAAGGCCATGTTCAGCGTGATCGAGCTGGCCCCCGAGCCCGGCAGGCCCGAGACGACCATCAGCGACTTGTGCCCGGCACGCTGCATCTTCTTGAGGATCGGCGTCCGCAGCTGGCGGAAGCTCTCGGCCAGGATCGACCTGGGGTCGTCCCGGAAGACGGTCTCGATCGACTCGGGCGAGCTCGGGTCCTCGCTGGCGTAGGGCACCATGCCCAGCACGCGGGCCTTGGGGATCATCGCCACGTCCGCCGGGCTCTTGACCCGCTGGTCCAGGATCTCGCGGACCACGATCAGCCCGCCCACGCACGAGAGCATCAGGAAGACGCCGGCGGGGACGGTGATCATGAGCCGCGGGAACGAGACCCGCGTGGGCACGCGCTCATGCTGGGCGACGGAGATCCGCGCCGCGGTCGAGAGCGTGTCACGCGCGATGACCTTGCGGAGGTCCTCCTCCATCGCGCCCCGGGCCTCGATGAGGCTTTCGATGCGCAGGTCCAGGTCGTCGATGTCCGACAGGATCCGCGTCAGCTCGGTCATCTCCAGGCGGAGCGACTCGCGCTGGCGGAGCAGGTCGGCCTCCTGGGCCTCGAGCTGCTGCATCTGCGTCCGCGAGCCGTCCAGCTGCGCGTCGAACAGCTTCCGCAGCTCCTGCTCGCGGAGCTGCTGGAGCGTCTGCTCGGCGGCCCGGATCTCGGCCTCGACGGCCTTCATCGACCGGTGCCCGGGCTGGATGTCCGCCTGGCGCATCGCCCGCCTGGTGTTCTGCAGCTCGGTCAGGCGGTTGGCCTGGTTCGCGACGATCGCGTTCGTCTCCACCTGCGCCCGCTGCAGGTCGGTGTACGTGATCCCCGCGTCGCTCTTGAGCATCTCCTCGAACTTGGCGATCGTCACCTTCAGCGACTGCAGCTCCTGGCCCAGCACCACCAGCTGCCCGACGATCAGCGCCAGGTTCCTGGAGGCCTCGGTCTGGTTCTGCTCGATCGTGTCCACGCCCTCGTCGGCAACGATCTGTGCGCGCTGGTTGTTCAGGTCGAGGATCTGCTGCTCGATGTCGTCCATCTGAGCCTTGAGCACGTCCTTGGTCTCGGACGAGGTCTGGTTGTGCGACCGCCTCAGCTCGTACATGTACGAGTCCTTGGCCACCTTCACCAGCGCCGTTGCCTCGCCCGGCCTGCGGTGCACCGAGGTCAGGCGGATGAAGTTCGTCCCGGGCATCATCCGCGCGCCGATGCGCTCGGACAGGTCCTCGATCGCGTCGTTGGGGTTCAGCTGGCCCTTCTCCGAGACGCTCGACGTCCAGTCGGGCGCGTCGGACGCCAGACGCGGGTCGTTGGCGATCCTCTCGAACACGCCCTCGGAGATCATGCGCGCCACCTGCGTCTGCATGAACCGCTCCATCTCGGCCTCGGAGCCCGTGGTGTCGGCGTCGTCGGCCGCTTCCTTCGGGGGGAATGCCTCGAAGACCACCTCGGCGGTGTACTCCGGGGCGATCCTCTTGAGCGCGATGAACGCCCCGTAGCCCAGCACGCCGCCCACGAACACGGCGCCGACGCCGAGCCACATGTACTTGCGGAGCAGCTTCATCGGGTCGATCGTGACCATCGGGGCGCTCCCCGCCATGGGCGTGGAGGACGGGCCCGGGCGGCGCATGCCGGGCGCCGAGGTCGCGGGTGCTGGGATGCTGCTCATCTGCGTTGCTCCGGCGGTTCAGTCTTCATCCGAGGGCGTGCGCGGCGCGCACGGACCGTTTCTTCGGTCCTTAGCCGCCCCGGGCTGAGTCGATCTCCGACTCCAGCGCTTCGATATCGGACCCGAACCGTTCCATACGGCGCGGGCTCACATTCACGTTTGCCCGGATCTGCTCCAGGAGGGCCGACGCCTGGGGGACCGCGTCCATCCCGAGGTACACCCGCGTCAACCGGACCCACAGCGAGATCCGCGTGTCCAAGTCCCGCGCGATCCGCAGCGCCCGGTCCAGCGTCGCCCGGGCCTCCCCGTGCCGACCCAGCGTCACCAGGATCGCCCCCTTCGTGTCCAGGGCCTGCGGGTTGTCCGGGCTGACTCGGAGGGCCTCCTCGACCATCTCCAGCCCCGCCTCGGGGTCGCCCAGCTTCTCGCTGGTCATGTACGCGAGGTTGTTGAGCATCTCCCAGTCTCCGGGGTACTTCTCCAGGCCCTCGCGCCATACGTCGGCCGCCTGCTGCAAGTTCTCGTCCGAGTAGTACACACGCCCCGCCAGGCGGTAGGCCAGACGCGGGATCTGCGGCACGCGGGTCGTCTCCCGGAGAAGCTGCAGCCGGCTCAGGCCGTCGGCCCGCGTCGACTCGTCGGTCACCATCTCCTGGGCGTGGAACAGCTCGAGCCAGTCCCGCCCGGGCGTGCCCGCGGGCCTGGAGTTGACCATCCGGCTCAGGAACGTCAGCAGCTGCTCGCGGGGCTGGCCCTCGAACATGCGGCCCACGTTGGCCGCCCAGACGTTGACCTCGCTCAGGTCGTCCACGGCGTTGTCGAACGCCTCGGACATCCGAGACTCGGCCTGCTGCCGCTCGCCCTGCGTGAACTCGATGATCGCCCGGCTCGCCTGGATGCCCGGGTCGGTGGACGCGTTGGGCGTGTTGAGCGCGACCGTGTTGAACACCTGCCTGGCCTCGCGGACGTTGGGCGGCGAGGTCCGCAGCAGCGCGTCGATCAGACGCATCGCGACCGGGGTGGACTGGCTCTTCTCGTACGCCTGGCGGTAGAAGGCCGCGGCCCGCTCCCACCGGCCCTTCTCGGCGAACATCCCCGCGACCTGCGTCGTCAGTTGCGTGTCGCCCAGACGCGCCTCGATCGCCTCCTGCGCGACCGTCGACGCCTCGCCGTCACGGCCCTTGTCCGCCAGCTGCGAGATCAGCGAGAAGATCACCTCGTCGAGGCCCGGGTTGACGCGGACGGCCGTCTTCAGGTCGGTGATCGCGTCCTCCTCGCGTCCGAGCTGGTAGTAGAACCCGGCCCGGACCCGCATCGTCCGCCAGTCGTCGGGGTTCAGCCGCAACGCCTGGTTCAGGTCCGCGAGCACGTCGTTGGCCAGCGCCGGGTCGTCGGCCTTGGCCTTGGCCCGCTGGATGTACACCAGGGGCGTCGAGGGCGCCTCGTTGACCGCCATGTCCAGCAGGCGGAGCGCCTCGGCCTGGTTGCCCAGGCCCATGGCGATCTCGGCCTGCTGCAGGCGGACCGTCGTGTCCCTGGGCGCCAGGCTCTCGATCTTGGCCATCTCCCGCGCCGCCTCGTCGTACCGGTACAGCCTCAGCAGCGACTCGACCACGCGCTTCTGGAAGCTGCGGTCCTCGTCGTCGTGCCCGCCCTCGACGATCAGCTTGTACGTCTCGAGCGCCAGCTCCCACTCCTGGACCGCGGCGTACACCTCGCCGAGCATCATGTCCGCCGTCGGGTTATTCGGGTCCTGGAGCTCGCGCGCTTCCTTGAGCGCCTCGATCGCGACCTGCGGGCGCCCGCGGTTGAGCATGAACTGGGCCATGGACACGTAGGCCGGGGTCATCTCGTCCCGGTCGACCGTCACGAGGTACCGCGAGTAGACCTGGCGCGCCATCGTCACGCCGTCGCGCGGTCCCTCGGGCGTGGAGACGGTCACCTGGTCGGCGTGCCACTTGGCGTCCAGCTCGACCAGGGCCAGCTCGTCCTTCTCGGCGCGGAGCTCGTCGATGAGCCCCCGTGCCTCCTCGAACCCCTTGCCGATGACGTACAGCCTGGCCAGCTCGATCCGGTTGGACCGGTCGTCGGGGTCCAGCTCGAGCATCCGCTGGCGGCGCTGGATCGCGAACGCGACGCCGCGCGGGCCGCCGCTCACCGCCTCCAGCCGGAGCCACAGGTCCATGAACTCGGGGTTGCGGCGCCCGTAGACCTCCATCGCCCGTGCCCGCTGCACGGCCTCCTGCATCTCGCCCGCGGTCACCAGCGTCCGCAGGTACCCGATGATCGAGTCCAGGTCGTCCGGCCGGACGTTCAGGCCCTGCTCGTACGTCTCGATCGCCCCGTCCAGGTCGCCCGCCTGGATCTGCTGCAGCGCCAGCAGGCGGTAGACCACGACGTCCTGCGCGCCGCTCCCGACGGCCTGCTTGAGCGCCGCCATCGCCTCCTCCGGCTTGCCCTGCGACGACAGCAGGCGCGACTGGAACGTCAGGCCGTTGGCCTGGTCGGCGTTCGTCCGCCGGGCGATCGCGGCGACCCGCTCGCCCTCGGCGATGTCCCCGTCACGCAGCGCCCGCACCAGGCGCAGGTCCAGCACGCCCGGGTGCTCGGGCGAGAGCCCCACCAGCTCGTCGAGCACGGCGTCGGCCTCCTCGACCCGATCGGCGCGCCTGAACAACGCGTGCTTGGCCAGCAGCTTGTCCGTCGGGCTCGCCTCGCTCCGGTCGATCAGCTCGATGCCCACGTCCGTCGGGTCCTGGGCGTTCAGGGCGGTCCGCAGATCAACCAGGCTCTGGTCGTCCGGGTTCGCCTCGATCGTCCGGTCCATCGTCGCGCGGGCGGCGGCCATGTCCTCGAACTGGAGGTAGAGCGACGTCAGCTCGCGCCCGAGGCGTGCCGGGCGCCCGAGCTCCTCGAACTTGCCCTCCAGGAACTGCAACGCCCGCCGCGGATCGCCCGCGTCCAGCGCCGTGCCCTCCCGGATCCGGGCCGACTCGATGAGCGCGTCGCGGACGGGGTCGCCCGACTCCTCGTCGCCGAGGGCGATCAGCGCCGTGATCCGGCCGTTCTGCGCGATCTCGTTGGCCGGGTCGGACTCGAGCACGCTGGTGAACAGGTCCAGCGCCCGCCGGTAGTTGGCGAGGTTGATCGAGACTTGGCCCAGCAGCAGCGTCGCCGCCAAGTTCTCGGGCTGCAACTCGAGCATCTGCTCGAGCCGCTCGCGGGCCGTCCCGAGCCGGTCCAGCTGGGCGGCGACCTGCGCCTCGTGCCACAGTCCCTCGATGTCCGTCCCGGCCTTCTCGGTGTTGTACTTCTGGAAGAACGTCAGGGCGGTCCGCGGGTCGTTCTCGGCGACCGCGATCAGCCCGTCGAGCATCGTCAGCCGCGAGTCCGTGTCGGGCACGAGCTGGGCGAACCGCCGCCGGGCATCCTTGGCCGCGGCCAGCTCGCGCTGCCGCGCCGCCGCGTTCTCCGGGGTGTCCTCGAGCCCGCCCATGATCTCCAGGTGCGTGCGGCTCTCGGTCGCCAGCGCCTGCTCCTGGTAGTAGTACTGGAACAGGCCGTCCAGGCTCATCGGGATCGGCGTCAGCGCGTGCAGCTGGTCGAGGTAGCCCAGCGCCTCGGTCCGCTCCCGCTGGGCGCTGTTGATGTCGGCGATCGCGAAGAGCAGCTCGGCGTCCTTGGGCGACCGGGCCAGCGCCTCGAGCATCAGGCTCTCGGTCCGGCGCAGGTTCGCCTCCGGGTCGATGATCGACTCGAGGGTCCGCAGCCGCCCCAGCAGCCGCTTGGACGGGTTCTCGAGCGCGCGGACGCGGGACTCGAGCTCGTTGAGCCTGGGCAGGAACGGGGTAAAGTCGAGCCGCGGCGCCCGCTCGCCCCGCCTCGACGCCTCCTCGAACACACGCTCGTACGCCTCGTCGATCTCGACGCCGATCATCATGACCAGCCCGTCGGCGCTCTGCGGGTTGTCGGCCAGGAACGACTCGACGATCTCGCGTGCCGCCGCCCGCTCCCGCTTCATCACGTCGAACCGCTTGGCGACCCGCGCGTCGTCCGCCTTCCGGTCGTGCAGCTGCAGCAGCCCCCGGGCGGCCTGCGTGTCGCCGGGGTCGGCCTCCAGCGCCGCCTCCAGGTCCTCGACCGCCTGCTCCTCGATGCCCGAGAGCACCGTCCCGCCCTGGGCCAGGATCGTCGAGTTGGCCAGCCCGCGGTACCGGCGCAGGCGGTTCCACGAGGTGTCGTCCTCGGCGGTGTAGGTGAAGAACGTCAGGCTCGCGTCCGCCTCGGCGATCAGACGCTCGGCGCCCGCCCGCGAGTACGGGATCCGCTGGAACTGATCCAGCAGCAGCGACAGGTAGTGATCGTGCGCGGCCACGTCCCGCTGCTTGGCCTGCGCCACGGTCTTCATGACCGGCATGTACGTCTGCTGGAACTGCGCGGAGTACTCCGTCCGCGTGTTCGGCGTCCAGGACTCGAGCGCCTCGACCCACTTGTCGAGCCAGTCCGTCCGCGTCCGGTCGTGGTCGAACGCGATGCCGTAGAACGTGCTCGCCTTCTTGAAGTCGCCCTCGGCGAAGGCGGCGTCGCCCTTGCGGGCGTAGTCGTCGCCCGACTTGCGCAGCGCCACGTACCCGGCGTACATCGCCAGACCGCCGACCACGACCAGCACACCCGCCAGGATCGCCACGAACTTGGTATTCACGCGAGAGGCCATCGCCCGTCCTTCCAATCGTCCCGGCGCTCCGCCGGCTCGTGTCTCGTCCCCCCGCCTGTCGCGGGGGCTCGGTCGTCGTTCTCAGTTCCCGTCATCTCGGCGCGGATTGTCCGCCGGGTACCGCCCGGTCTCCACCTCGATCCAGTCGGGCACGCAGCGCATCAGCTCGGGCAGCAGCCCGTCGAGCAGGGAGGCCGACGCCTCGGCCAGCTCCTCGGGCGAGCCCACGCTCACGCTGGTCACCTGCACCTTCAGGTAGTACGCGTAGTCGCTCGTCAGGTCGAAGGCGAGCGTCCGCACGTCGTTGGCGTTGGCCACGACCCCGCCGTTGGCCACGAAGAAGTAGCCCGCGAACAGCTGGCTCTCGCCCGTCGCCCCGAAGGAGCTGACCCGCATCGGGATCGTGCTCTCGGGCGTGACGCCCCGGGGCAGGCGGATCCGCGTGCCCGGCGCGTCGGAGTAGCCGTACTGGGTCCGCGCGGTGAACAGCTCGCCCGCCTCGCCCGCCAGGTTCTCCGGGACGCTCGGGTCGGCGGCCCAGCTGGACGTGTCCAGGGGCAGCGGGATGATCCGCGACGAGGTCGCCTGCTGGAGCCCGCCGCCCACGAAGCACCGCTCGGGCACGTGGGGGACGGTGTCGATCATCCCGGTGTAGTACGCCGCGTGCAGCTCGAGCCGGATCGGCCTGGACTCGTCGCCCTCGGCGCGCTTCTGCTCGTACGTGCGGGAGACGTAGTTGCGGGTGCCCAGGACCTCGAGGACCTCGGCCGCCTCCACCTGATCGGCGCTGATCTGCCGCCAGAACTCGGTCTCGGAGGGCAGGCTCGAGAGCTGCCGGTCCTTGGCCGGCTGGATCTCGAGCTTGGTCAGGTGCAGGCGGTAGCGGGAGATGACCGCGCCGAAGCCGAGGGCCGCGGCGAGCATGAGCGCCAGCGCAATGATGAACGCCGGGTGCGTCGGGCTCGGCCGGTTCACGCCGCCTCCTCCTCGGGCGACTCGATCACCCGGTTGAGCACCCACACGATCCCGAGGTACAGCAGCAGCGACGGGAAGAGCAGGATCGTCCCGATCACGGTGTGCGCGTCGCCCGAGGCCAGGTTCGGGTCGGCCAGCGAGACCAGCCCGAGCACGGTCACGCGGACCACGTTCATCAGGATCGCGACGGGCGCGGCCAGCAGCATCAGCAGCACCCGCTGCCACCACTGACGGCACGCGATCAGCGCGACCGCGACCGACAGGGCCAGGAACGCCACGACCATCCGCATCCCCGAGCACGCTTCGGCGACGTTCATCGGGATCAGCGTGCCCCGGTACAGGATGTCCAGCCGGTTGCCGTCGATCGTCACGCTGAACCAGTCCCACATCCCCAGGCCCTGGCCCAGGATGGAGAGCAGCAGGTACCCGCCCTTGGAGGCGATGAGCTGGAGCTTGAACGTGATCGCGAGCATGATCTGCTCGGAGACCGTCACCGAGAACACGAGGTACCCGATCGGGATGAACAGGTACCGCATGAACCGCGGGCCGGCCAGCAGCAACGTCAGCCCGAACAGGGCCAGCACGATCGCGAAGCCCTGGATCATGTGGTTGCGGATCGTGATCACGCCCGCGAAGTAGGTCACGATGCCGAGGGCGAAGGGCGCGAGCCCGGGCCAGAACACGCTCGCGCGGAGCTTGGCCAGGTCCTCCCGGTGGCGCCAGATGAGGTACCCCGAGATGAGCGGGATGACGTACGCGTGCCCCCAGTCCTCGAGGGCGTGCCAGGAGTGCTGGTGCTGCTTGAGGAACCACCTGTAGAAGAGCCCGAGGAACGCCGCGGCCAGCACGCCGACCATGACGGCGCCGGTGGGGGTGAGCAGGCCGAGCACGCGCGGCGACGCCCGGTCCTTGCCCGGGTCGGTCCCCGTCGTGCTGGCCGTCATCGCGCTGCTCATCTCGACACCGACACTCCGGTCCTCTCTCCCGGGCCCGACAGGGGCGCCGGAGAACTCAATCGGGGATCGCGGCCCGGCCGGCCAGCGGGATCCGACAGACGCCGGCCGCCGCCCGGGGGCGCCCCGGCACGGGCTACTACGAGCCGACCCCGCGCGTGTTCACGCACGGGGCATGCTCGATCGATGTCGGGGGTCCGTCCCACCGGCGCATCCGTCCGGGGCCTCCCAGCCCCGCCGGACCGCCCAGATTCGCCCAGAGTCTAGAGGGCCCCGACCCCCCTTTCCCGGCCCGGAGGCGGGGCGGGGGGCTGGCGCCCCAGGGCTAGCGGTTGATGCCGGGCGGGGCGCCGAAGACGTCGTTGCCGAAGTTCCGGTCCAGCAGGAACCCGAAGCCGTAGGTCGTCCGGAATCCGCCCCGGATGATCGCCAGGGGCGTGGCCCAGAAGTTGGTGCCCACGTTGATCTGGTCGTTGGGCTTCAGGTAGATGTCAGGCTGCGTGCCCTCGGCGATCGCACGCATGTTCAGCATGATCGTCGCCTGCTCGTCCGGGCCCACCATGCGGGTCAGGTCCACACGTTCGGGGATCGCGATCGGGTTGTACCCGCCGGCGGCGGTGATGGCCCGCTTGATCGTCAGCCCGCCCAGGGCCGGGAGCTGGTACACGCCCGGCCGGGCGACCTCGCCGTCGATGTAGATGTTGCCCTGCGCCGGGGGCGGCACGCGGACGATGTCGCCCGGGCGGACCACGATGTTGTACCGGGCGTCGCCCGAGACCAGGGGCTTGACGGGCACCCGGATCACGCGCTGGGTCATGAGCGTCCCCGCCTCGCGGAGGAACTCGGACTCCTCGTCGCCGGGGGCGGTGTCGTCTGTGGTCGGCGCGGGCGCCGGACTGCCGGCCGCGGTCTGCGCGAGCACCCACTGCCCATTGACGAAGATCCAGCGGGTCGCGATGCCGTCCTCGACGTTGCCGACCGACGGCTGCGGGTCCGCGGGCCGCACGGTCTCGTCCTGCGGATCGACCAGATCGACGAGGGGCTCGCGCTCGGGCTCGTCCTCGGGCTGCATGCCGGGCAGGACGACCATGCCGTACCCGCCGTCGGGCCCGCCGATCACGCCGGGCGCCGGCTGGCTCAGCTCGTCGATGACGTCGAGGATGTCCTCGCCCTCCGGGGGCTGGCTCGGCGAGCCGGGCCGGGGCGCCTCGCGGGCGCCGCCCGCCTCGGGCGCCACGCCCGCGGCCTCGCTGGTCAGCGGGACCTGGCGGATGACGTACACCTCTTCGATGTTCTCGTTCACGCCGCCGGCGGCCGCGATCGCCTCCAGCAGCCTGTAGTCCGAGGCCGGGATGAAGTACGGCCCGGGGCCGGCGACGGCGCCCATCACGTTGAACGTGGACTGGCGACGCTGACGCACCACCACCGACACGTCCGGATCGACCTTGATGTTCTGCACCGCCATCTCGTTGGCGATCGCCTCGGCAACCTCGGCCTCGGTCAGCCCGCTCACCCAGATCCGGCCCAGCTGGGGGATCTGCACGTACCCGTTGGCGTCGACCACGCGGGGCAGGTTCTCGGCCTGGTTCGGGATGATCAGGTCGAAGATCACCAGCTCCAGCTGGTCGCCCGGGCCGACCCGGTAGACCTCCGACTCGGGCAGCAGGTCGCGAGCCGTGATCGAGCTGGTCTCGACGAACTGCGCCTCGGGCTCCTCGATCGTCGCCAGGTGCTCCAGGATGGGCACACGCGTCGGCGTGTGCTCCCAGCGCCCGACGACGCTCGGGTCCATGAATGAATCCCAGTTCGTGCACCCGGAACCGCCCGCGAGCATCGCCCCGCAGAGGCCCACGCACGCGACGCCCGGGATCCAACGCCTGGCGTTGCGACCCCGCCCGTTCTCTGTCGTCATTGCCTCGGCCTGCGACACGGCGTGACTCCTCTGCCCGGCTCGCCGCCCGCCCTCGGGCGGCTCGCCAACTCGGCTCTTGCTCTCCGGGCCGTTGCTCGGCCCCGTCGGTGTCGGCTCATCGGTCGTTCTTGGACCCCGATTGAAGAAACACAACCCCATTCGGCCCAAAGATCCGCGTTCTTCTCGGATGGACCACTTGTACGCCCGCCGCCCCCGCGCGTTCGATCCGCGGTGCACACGGCGCATCTCTCTGGCCGACAATACCCTGCGCGGGCGAACGCCGCCTGCATACCATCCGCCGAGCCGATGACCCCCACCCCAGCAAACCCCTCACCGACCGCCCTCAGCCGCACGCTGGCCAGGCACCCCCGACCGCTCGGCGGCGACCCGGTGCGCAATTCCCGCGCGTCGGTCTCCCTGACCTCCATGATCCTGGGCAACGCGGGCGAGCCCCACCAGCTGGCGATCAAGAAGAAGCCGCCGTGGCTCCGGGCCCGAGTCCCCGGGGGCGAGGCTTTCCTGGAGACCCGGCGGAACGTCCACGGCCACAAGCTGCACACCGTCTGCGAGGAGGCCGCCTGCCCCAACATGGGCGAGTGCTGGGCCCGGGGCGTCGCGACGATCATGATCCTGGGCGACGTCTGCACCCGCAACTGCGGGTTCTGCAACGTCAAGACAGGCAAACCCCCGGTGACGGACGTCGACGAGCCCCGTCGGGTCGCCGACTCCCTCAGGGGCTCGGGCCTGAAGCACATCGTCATCACGTCGGTGGACCGCGACGACCTGCCCGACGGCGGGGCGTCGCTCTGGGCCGAGACCATCCACCGCGTCCGCGACGCCTGCCCGGAGATGTCCCTCGAGGTCCTGATCGGGGACTTCCAGGGCGACGAGGCGGCGCTGCAGATGGTGATCGACGCGGCGCCGACGATCATCGCCCACAACATGGAGACGGTGAAGCGCTGCCACCCCGCCGTCCGCCCGGCCGCCCGCTACGAGCGGTCGATCGAGTTGCTGAGGCGAGTCAAGGCCCAGGGCGCCATCGCCAAGACCGGCATCATGGTCGGCATCGGCGAGCGCGAGCGCGAGGTCGGCGAGCTGCTGACCGACCTGGTCGCCAAGACCAGCGCCCACGACGGCCCGCGCGACCCGGCTGATCCCACCCGCGGCGACCCCGTGGACATCATCACGATCGGCCAGTACCTGCAGCCGACCCGCAACCACCTGCCCATCGATCGCTGGGTCCACCCCGACGAGTTCGAGCGCTACGTGGGTGTCGGGCAGGCCGCGGGCATCAAGGTCGTCAAGTCGGGCCCGCTGGTCCGCTCGAGCTACCTGGCCGACGAGCAGGCGGACGCGCTGGCGATGATCCGCTGAATTCCAGGCTCAGTCGTCCAGCCCCTGTCGCAGCCGATCGGCCAGCGCGTCGAGCTGTTCCCGGTCGTCGGTCCGCCCGAGCGTCATCGCGTGCTCGACCGCGAGAAGGTGCGCACGGGCGATGGCCTTGTCCTCCTCGCTCGCGACGTCGATCGGCACGCCGGCGCCCTCCCAGTCCCCGCCGGTGAAGGCGTCCTCGAGCCTCGACGTCGGGCAGAACATGACGAAGTTCTCGGTCAGCGGGAAGATGTGCCCGGCGTGAGCACCGCCGCTGGTCTTCTGCCCGACGGTCGTGGCGCGTCCCTGGGACCGCAGGTAGTACGAGAGCGCCTCGGCCGCGGAGCGGGTGTGCTCGCCGACCACGCAGAACAGCGGCGCCGCCCCGATCCGCCGCCCGGGCGCAGACGGGTCGGTCTCGATCGGAGTTGACTCACCGGACATCCGGTCGTGGGCGGTGGCCAGGCGCACCGGCTCGGGCGTGTCGAAGAAGTACGACGCAAGAAGCGTCACCATCGACGCGTCGCCGCCCCAGTTGGCCCGGAGGTCGATGATGACGGCGTCGCAGTCGGCGAGCAGCTCGATGGCGGCCCGGGCCTTGTCGCCCGAGTGCGCGGCCGAGAAGAACTCGTCGTACCGGAGCAGCCCGATGTTGCCCTCGAGCCGCTCGATACGCGTGAAGCCGAAGTTGAGGGCGGGCCCGCGCGGGTCCGGCCCGGTCGCGGGAGCACCGTCGCCGCCCGGCGGGCTGGCGCTGACGTCCGCGTACAGCTGTGGGTGGTACGCCACGGCGAAGTGTTTGTCCCCGGTGATCGCCCGCAGGTCGCCCTGCAACGCCGGGCCGATCTCGCCCATGGCGAGCCCGTCGTACCCGTTCCGGGACAGACGCCGCTCGATCGCCGCCGCCGCCCGCTCGCCCGTGTCGGGGAAGACGTACTTCTCCCTGAGCAGCTCGGCGACCGACCGCACCAGCGGGGCGTGATCCTGCCCCGCTGCGCCGACCCCGGTCACGATCAGGGCCCCGATCGCCCACAGCAGTCTCGCGTCCGCGCGCATGTGCCGACCTCCCCATCGGCGGGGGTGAGGCGCGTCGTCCACGCGGACGCGGCCGCCCCCCGGCGACCACCGGGATGCCGCCGCCCGCCGCGTCGGTCGTATATTCAGAATATTCTATTCAAAGAGAATGGAAAGGGAGCCGCTCAGCCCTGCCGCTCGTTGTAGTCCGGCCCGCGCATCTTGTAGTTGCCGGAGACTCCGACGATCTTGCCGTCGTCGCCCCGGTCGAAGACGAGCTTGAAGTCGGCGACGCCGTCGATGACAAACGTGTCCTGGCCGACGCAGACGAGCTTCCGCCAGCCACCGCCGGCGTTGGAGCGGGAGTACCAGAGCGCGCCGTCGCGGAGTTCGATATGCCGCTCGCCATAGTCGCCCGCGATCTCCCGCATGGCGGCCTCGTCGAGCGAGACGCCACCGTTGGCGGCGCGGCGGGCGGCCAGCGCCCACGCCGCGGTCTCGGCCTTCTCGGCGTCGCCGGAGCTGGCCATCCGCTCCAGCGCCTGGCCGATCGCGATGTCCAGGGCCTCGTCGGCGGGCGCCTCGACGTCCGGGGCGACGCCCTTGGTCTCCCAGTTGTCGCCCGTGACCGGGTTGATCGCGCGACCGACCGGGATCATCGCGACCAGCTCGTGGTCGCCGATCATGAACCCGTTGACCGGGTGCGCGCCCCCGCCGGTCGTCTCGCCGACGAGCGTCGCCCGCTTGCGGGTCTTGAGGTTGTACGCGAACTCCTCGCCCCCCGAGAAGGTGTAGTTGCTGGTGAGCACCCAGACCGGAGTATCGGGCATCGCGTCCGACTCGAGGATCTCGGGCTCGGTCCAGAACTCGGTCGTCTCGTCGGTCGGGCGGAAGTACAGGCTGTTGAGGTGCACGGGCTCGGCGGGGTCGAAAAGGTACGAGCAGAGGACCTGGATCGTGCCCGGGTGCCCGCCGCCGTTCTTGCGGAGGTCGAAGATCAGCGCGTCCGAGCCCTGCAGCAGCTTCATCGCGGCGTGCACCGTCGGCTCGGCGGCCTCGCGCGGGGCGAACCCGCGGAGGTCCACGTACCCGATGTTGCCCTCGAGGCGGTCCACGTTGACGAACCCGAAGGGCGCCGTCGGGACGTTCTGAGGCTCGAGCCCGGCCTCGGTCGGCGAGGGCGGGGGCGCGGGGCGGACGCCGAAGTGCCGATCGTTGGTGATCCCGCGGAGGTCCATGGAGAGCCGCTGGGCCAGCTGCATGCCGTCGAGCCCGTCGTACGCGCCCTCGCCGAGCTTCTGCTCGAGCATGGCGGCGGCCTCCTCGCCCTTGTCGGGGAAGACGTAGTTGTCGCGGACGGCCTGGGCCAGGTCCTGCACCAGTGCCGAGACGTCCGGCTTGGGCATCACGGGCGAGGCCAGCGCCGCGGCCGCCCCCAGCGCCACCAGACCCACCGCCGCCCCGCTCCTGGCCAACCACTTCTTCGCGTTCATGCTCGTGCTCCTCTGGACCCGGATCGATGGTCGCTCCCCGGTTCTCGGACCGGGGGCGGGGCCGCCTCGCCCACCCCCGGATGCGCCGGGCGGCCCGGCCCGTCACCGATGCGGGAGCGGGCGCGGGACGGGCGGGGAACAGCGGCCCCCCGGGGGTGTTTCACTACACTGAAGCCCCGGAGGTTGCATGTCCCCAGGCGACGTCGTCGAGCTCGTCCAGCAGATCGAGGTCAAGGACCACTCGACCGCCGCCCACACGTGGCGGGTGGTGCTCTACACCCGGGCCGTGTTCGAGGAGCTGGGCGCCCCGGCACAGCAGGTCGCGGCCCTGACCCAGGGCGCCGCCCTGCACGACGTGGGCAAGCTCGACATCCCCGACCACATCCTCCAGAAGCCGGCCAAGCTCACGCACGACGAGTTCGAGGTCATCAAGATCCACCCCGTTTCCGGGTACGCGCGCCTGCTGCAGATGGGCGTGGACGACGACCAGGTGCTGGACCTGGTCCGCTACCACCACGAGCGGTGGGACGGCAAGGGCTACCCCTTCGGGCTGGCGGGCGAGGACATCCCGACCGCGGCCCGGTTCTTCGCCGTCATCGACAGCTTCGACGCGATGACGTCCGTCCGCCCGTACCGGCGCGACGTCGGGCGCGCCGCGGCCGACCGCGCGATCGCGCAGCTCGAGGAGGGCGCCGGCACGCACTACGACCCCGAGGCGGTCGAGATGTTCACGCATCTCTACCGCTCGGGCGAGCTGGACTACATCCTCAACCACTTCAACGACGCCGCCCCGCTCCCCGCCTTCGGCGTGGACGAGGTCGATCGCCTCCGGGCCGAGATCAAGGGCGAGTAGCCCGCGCGGTCGAGCCCCCGCGGCTCAGAGACCGGCCATCTTCCGCAGCGCCTTGTCCAGCCTCGCGGGCACCGGCATCACGCTCAGGCGGCCCTGCCTCACCAGGTCGAACTCGTCGAACCGTCCGTCGGCCTTGATCTCGGCGAGCGTGACGGGCGTCTTGGACTTCCGCAGAGGCTTGATGTCGAACACCGGGGACTTGATGTCGCCCTTGCCGTTGAGCCCGGGCTTGGTCGGGTCTTCGTACGCCGCGGAGGTGATCCGGGCCAGGCCGACGATCGCCTTCTCATTGCCCGTGTGGTAGATGAACGCCTCGTCGCCCTTGGCCACGCTTCGGATGTGGATGCAGGCGGCCGGGTTGCTCACGCCGTCCCAGACCGTGCCCTTGTCGGCCGCGAGGTCGTCGTACGAGTAGTCGCCCGGCTCGGTCTTGAGAAGGAAGGTCGCCATGGCGGGATGGTAGTGGGGGAGTGCGGATCGGCTTGCTCAGGCGCGCTCGACCCCAAACCGGACCGAGGTCTCGAGCGTCTGGCCCGGCTCGAGCACGCGGACGCCCGTGCCCTGCTCGCCGCGCTCGAGCATGTTGAACCCGTCGTTGACCATGCTCACAGGCTCGACGCAGACCCAGGACAGGGGCCCGCCGTCCTGGGCCCGGGGAGTGAACACGACCAGATGCCCGAGGCTGTCGGCGCACCGCATGATCAGCCGCACGCCGCTGGCGGGCCACTCGATGACCGCCTCGCCGCCGAAGCCGGCGAAGACGTCGTCGAGGCCCGGGTTTCCCAGTGGCCCGCCCTCGCGTAGCGCCGTGCTTGCTTCGTCGTCGGCCGCGGGGCCGGTGGGGATGCACGCCTCGCACGGGTACCGCCCGGAGACGCCCGCCCGGACGCGGACCTCGTCGCCGTCGGCCCAGAGCCGCCTCGGGAAGAACGGGTGCACGCCGGCGCCCGCGGGCATCGGCGAGGGGTCCAGGTTCGTCACCGACAACGCGAACGACAGCCCGGTCGGCGACAGCTCGTACCGCGCGACGCACCCGAAGGCCCACGGGAAGTTCACGCCCTCGTGCTCGCGCGAATCGAGCACGAGCCTGGCGTGCACGGGCGTCCGGTCGGTGATCTGCCAGGGCCGCTCGCGGACGTCGCCGTGGATCGCCGAGCCGTCGGGGAAGTCGCTCCGCAGTTGGCGTTGCTCGCCGCCGAACGCGAACGCGGCGTCCTTGACCCGGTTGGTCCAGGGCGCCATGAGGTACATCGCCATCTGCGTCGCGTCGCCCGCGATGTCCGGCGCCCGCCTGAGCAGCGCCGACCGCTCGCCCGCGGGGCCCATGAGAGACAGATCCGCGAGGGCCGCGCCCATCCCGGGATCGATCGTGGCGCGCAGGTCGCCGGCCTCGAGCGTGAAGCGTGGCATTGCGGCACAGCCTAGCCGCCCACCAAAAGCAAACGCCGCCCCGGTCGGGGCGGCGTCTGGTGATTCAGGATTGATCGGGGTCGATCAGTCGTCGCTGGCGAGGCTCTTGCAGCACTCGCCGCCCTCGGCGCAGCCGTCCTCGGAGCAGCAGCCTTCCTTCTCCTGGCAGGCCGCGGGGACCGCCATGCCGGCCAGCACGACCTCGGACCCGGCGGCGATGCCGCTCTCGCACGCGGTCTTCTCGCCCTCGCAGGCGGCCATCTTGTCTTCGGAGCAGCCCGCGGCCATCTCCGAGCACGCCTCGGCCATCTCCGAGCAGCCCTCGGCGGCCATCGAGCACGACTCGGCCTTGTCGGCCGCCATCACGATCTCGGCCTCGCCGCCCAGGGCGCAGCACGAGTCCTTCGCCTCGCCCGTCTCGCCCTCGAGGGCGACCGGCAGGGCCGCGGCGCCATTGGCGTCCGCCTCGGCGGTCTCCGACGCGCAGGTGCCCAGGGGACACCCGGTCGTGGCAAGGTTGAACACACCAAGGCCCAGGGCCCCGGCGACCGCGATCCCGACAACGCCCGCAGCAATGCTCTTCATCACGTACTCCTTCAGTGCCCACTCGCGGGCGGATGTCGGCGGCCACATCGGCCCCGATCCAGTTCGGACAACAATACCCGACCCCGCAGGTCCGAAACACCCCGAACCGAGAGCCTATTTCGGCATTCTGGGCGCCCGGACGCCCTCGGCGCCCACCCCAGGCCAATTCCCCCGCGATATCGGGCTGGCAGGCGTTCAGTCGGGCCCCGTCATGGTCGATAGCCGACCCCGACGCCTCCCCCGCGCCCGGGGAGCCCGAGGCGCCGCGACGGACGGGAGTTGTTCGGATGTCCACCCCGGAGCGTGAGGGAAACCAGCCCGCGGCCAGCAGCCGCGAGAGCACACCCGCGCCCCCTCCCCAGCCGCAGAACCAGCCCGCCGAGGGCCAGGGCGACGAGCCGATCATCGACGTCATCTCGGGCGTGCAGTCGCAGCTCGAGGCCCTCCGCAAGGCGCACGCCGAGCGTCAGAAGGCCCTGGCCGCCCTCGCGGCCCAGCGGCACCAGATCGAGGAGGGCCAGCGCGACCTCGAGCGGCGCCGCGAGGAGATCGAGAGCGCGCGGGGCGAGCTGGACACCGGCTCGGAGCGGCTGAAGAAGATCGAGAACGACCTGCAGGCCCGATCCAAGGAGCTCGACGAGCGCGAGTCGCGGATCGAGCAGGCCGCGGGGCACGTCGCCGAGTACGAGAAGTCGCTCGCGTCGCGGAACCAGCAGCTTGAGGAGCAGGCCGAGCAGGGCGCGCGGATGCGGGCCGAGCTGGAGGAGGTCCGCAAGCTCTCGCTGGAGCGCCGCGACCGGGTGCAGGAGCTCGAGCAGCGACTGGCGGAGCTGGAGAAGGGCGGGCCGGACGCCGAGGAGAAGCTCGCGCGGGCGCAGGCGAAGATCGAGGCGCTGAGCACGCGGGCCAAGGACGCCGAGGCGGGCGTCGAGGCCCGCGACGCCCGGATCAAAGAGCTGCAGAGCGCGCTCAAAGAGGGCCGGTCCGAGACCGGCGACGCGGAGAAGGACAAGGCCGAGCAGCGCCGGCTCCGCGCACAGATCGTCGAGACGGACAAGCGCGCCAAGCAGGCCGAGGCGCGTGCGGCCAAGCTCGAGGGCGAGATCGAGTCGCTGCAGAAGGCGTTCGATTCCAGGTCGGGCGACCTGGAGGCCGCGAACAAGGAGCTGGCCAAGGCCAGGTCGGGCGCGGCGGACACGGGCAAGGTCACCCAGACGCTCGAGGCGGCCCGCAAGGCGCTCAACGAGCGGAAGGCCGAGATCGAGGACCTGAAGAAGCAGCTGGCCGAGGCCCGCGACGAGGCGGCCGAGAACCTCAAGAAGGGCAAGGGCCAGAAGCTCGAGGCGGCACGCGAGGAGATCGAGTCGCTCCAGGCGCGGGTGCGCGAGCTGGAGGACAAGGGCGGCGAGGCGGCCGACGAGAAGCTCCGGGCCGAGGTCGAGTCGCTCAGGGCCCAGCTCCGCGACGCGCACTCCGAGCACGCCGAGCTGGCCGGGATCCCGGTCGAGACCGTGACGCGTCGACGCCGGCTGCAGCACCAGAAGGCGCTGCTCCGCGAGCAGACGCTGAAGCTCCGGCGCGCCAGCGAGGCGGTCCGCGATCGGCACGCCCAGTGCGAGAAGATCCTGGCCAAGCGGGCGCAGCTGGCCGAGGCGCACCAGGCGATCGCCGAGAAGCAGGCCAAGCTCGCCAACGTCAAGGCCCGCTCGGGCGCGATGTGGATGACGCTGGGCCTGGTGACGCTGACGGCGATGCTCGCCGGGATGAGCTGGCTCATCTCCGGCCAGGTCTCGCCCGGGGCGTACGCGGCCCGCGCGGTCATCGTCGCCGACGGCGGCGCCCGCGACCTGGGCGGCGAGGAGCTCCGCGCCTGGCAGATCTACCACGAGGAGCTGACGCGCGACCCGCGCCTGCTCGAGAACGTCGCCGACCGCCTGAAGCGTCGCGGCTTCGCCGACCTGGGCAGTATCGCGGCGCTGGGCCCCATCGTGACCCAGCAGCTGGACACGCAGTCCCCGCGGGCCGGGCGCCTGGAGTTCGAGCTCCGGGGCCAGGGCGCGAGCCGCACGCAGCGCGTGCTCGACACCTACGTCGTCGCGCTGTCGAGCGTGGCGAACCAGAACCGCGTGCGGCGGGCCGACGGCGCGACGACCCGCGTCGAGGTCGCCGCCGAGGCCCTCCCCGACCCGCTCGACAACGCCCGGGTGATGACCGCGGGCGGGATCTTCGGCGGGAGCATGTTCATGACGCTGTTCGTGGGCGTGGGCGCCTGGCGCCGCATGGCCCGCGCCAAGGAGCGGTTCGAGAACGACCACCGGGTGGGCGTGCTCGAGGACGAGGCGGCCTGGGCGCCCCCGTCCGACGCCTAGCCGAACTCACATCTGGCGCACAACGACAACGCGGGCGAGGCCCGGCGCCCCGCCCGCGGAGAACGATGTCACTTTCGGTGATGCCCGGTCAGGTGGTCTGACGGACCGCGCGGAGCACAAGCTCGTCCGACCCGCTCGGCGAGACGCGGACGACGCCCAGCCGCCCGGCGCCCAGCTGATCGATCGGGGCCTCCAGGGACCCGAAGCGGCCGTCGCCGCGGAACATCGCGACCTGCCCGACCACGTTGTCGCTCTCGTCGAGGACGACGAGGCGGTAGTCGCCCGGCTCCTGGGCGCCGACGTTCAGGTGGTAGACGCGGGCGATCTCCCAGTCCGGGTTGGTCACGACGGAGACGGCGCCCCGCGGGTCGGTGTCGCCCACGGGCAGCAGGTGCACGACGCTGGTGCTCTGGTCGAGCAGGATGTCGTGCACGTACTCCGGGCCCATCCGCGTGTGCAGCTGGGCGAGCTGCTGCTCGTTCTCCAGCGTGTTGAAGTCCATCTGGATCTGCGTGATCGAGACACCCAGGACGGCGACGATGACGGCCATCGCGATCGCCGCCGAGCGCCAGACCCAGCTGACCCTGGGGCCGCGGGAGAGCTTTGGCGCGGTCCGCCCGGGCGCGTGCCGCACCGCCGGCGCGGGCGCGGGGCGCGAGCCGATCTCCTCGCGGACCGCCTCGAGGACGCGCTCGCGGAGCTCGGCCCGCGGCTCGACGTCGGGCAGGAGGCTGGTCAGGTCGCTCAGGCGGTCCTGCTCTCGCCGGACCTGCTCGCGGATCGAGGCGGGCGCGCTGGCGAACTCACGCTCGAAGGCCTGGCTCTCCTCGGGCTCGAGGAGCCCGAGCGAGTCGAGGATGGTCAGCTCGAGAAGTTCACGCGTGCTCATGACGTCAGTTCCTCACTCGTGCGTTCACGCAGCCTAACGAGCGCCCGGCTCAGGGCGGACTTGATCGTGCCCAGGGGCGTGTTCAGCTCCTCGCCGATCTGGCGGAGCGTCTGGCCCCCCAGGTAGGCCCGGGTCACGACCGTCCGCTGCAGCTCGGGCAGCGCGTCGATCTTCTTCATCAGACTCTTGAAGTTCTCGTCCCGCTCCAGGTGCGTCCCCTGGGCGGCGGGCGCGGTGCCCGACGACACGCCAGAGGCGGCCGACGGGTCGAACTCGTCCAGGCTGCCGGCCCGGATCCGGGCGCGGCGTCGGCGGAGCTTGTCCACCAGGTGCCGGCGGGAGATCAGCATCACCCAGGTCACCAGCGCCGCCCGCGTCGGGTCGTAACGACCGGCCGTCCGCCACAGACGGACGAAGATCTCCTGCACCGCGTCCTCGGCCTCGGCCCGCGTGGGCATGGCCTGGAACGCCATGCGGTACACCAACGACCCGAACCGGTCGTACAGCTCCGCGACGGCGCTCTCCTGGTTGGCGGCGATCCTCTGCATCAGGTCGAGATCGACTTCCTTCTGACGGGACGCGGCCTCCGCCTTGGAGACGCCCACGCGCTCCGCCCCGCTCCCGTCCCCGGGTCGCCTGTCGGCTCGGCCCGGATCTCGGTCGCGGTCGCTCATGCTTTCACCCACGGAATCGGGCCGGGACATCCCGCCCGAGGCTTGCCGGAGACCCCCGGCCGCCGCCCTCTCATACGCATTGTCCCCCCGCGGGATGCTCCTGTCCCGCCGGAATTTGAGAGGTGAACGCACCATTTTGATAGGTATTTGAACGGCATCTCGGGGCCGGCTGGAACACCTCGGCGGTCCAGGTGGTTTCTCCACCGTCGTTCGAGCCCGGTCTTGTGCCGCGAAGACCCGGCGAATAGGCTGTTAAGAGCAGTGAGGCGGCCAAGCCGGCCGTCGGGAGATCCACGTGGCGGGATCGACGGGTCTCAGTGCATTCTCGGTCGGTCGTGGGGGATCACGGTCGTCCGCCCGGGGCTTCAGCCTCGTGGATGTTCTTGTGTCCATCGGCGTCATCGCCGTTCTCATCGCGCTGCTCATGCCCTCCATGTCGAAGGTCCGCGAGTCGGCCCGCCAGGCCGTCTGCTCGTCGAACCTCCGCCAGATCGGGATCGGGATCCACATGTTCGCCGACCGCGAGGACGGCGAGTTGCCCGGGAGCGTGTTCCTCGACCGCGCGAGCGACTACGGCCGCAGCATCCCCGAGGCCGCCGCCCAGCGGTACACCGTCCTGATCCATATGCGGACGCTCAACTCCATCGGCTCGTCCAGCGGCGGCCAGTGGGACGGGCTCGGCAAGCTCTTCGAAGAGCAGATCCTCTCCGCGCCCGCCATCTACTACTGCCCCTCGCACACCGGCGAGCACACGTTCGAGCGCTACGCCCGGCAGATCGGCGAGCAGAGCGGCCAGATCTTCATGAACTACCAGTACCGCGGCAAGGGCCCCTACGGCGGCATGAGGCTGTTCCAGATCGAGTCCTCATCGGCACTCGTCGCCGACGCCCTCGCCGGCGAGGACTTCTTCAACCACGACGCCGGCTTCAACGTCCTCCGCGTCGACCACTCCGTGAGCTGGTACGCCGACAACGGCGGCACGCTCGCCCAGAGGCTGGCCGCCTCGACCTTCGGCGACGAGGACGACCCGCTGCCCGAGATCTGGCAGTTGTTCGACGGCAAGCCCGACTCGGACGACTGACCGGCCCCCCGCCGGCCCACCCCTAGAGTTTCGGATGAAGCACGCACGACGCGCCCGCGTCCGGACGTGGCTGGCCGCGCTGGCCGCCCTCGCCCTCCCCGCCGCGACCGCCGGGGCCCAGCTCGAGCCCGAGCGTCTCTACTACGGGCGGGACAGGTCGGCGCCGATGGTCGTCCGCGCGCCCGAGTCGTTCGCGGGCGAGGCGCGGATCGTGCTGTACCAGGCCTCGGGGGGCGCGGCGATCGACTCGGCGCCCGCCGCCGCCGGCCGCGTGGACGTCGCGGCGCTCTTCCCCTCGATCTGGAGCCGCGAGCGGCCCGGGGTGCTGTGCGCCCAGCTGGAGCTGGACGGGCAGGAGGTCGGCCCGCCGGTTGTGCTGGCGCCGATGCTCACGCCCAACACCGCGGCCAACGTCAGCCCGCAGAACCCGCTGCAGCCCACGTTCGGAAAGGGCATGGTGCTCTTCGAGGAGGACCGCCTCGTGCTCGCGGCCAACGCGGGGCTCGCCGAGTCCGCCGAGCGTCCCGTCACGTTCTCGGGGTTCCGGGCGTACGCGGACAAGCTCGCCGTCCTCGACACGACCGAGGGCGAGATCACGTTCATGATGCGGCCGGACGCGGCGCCCAACACCGTCTTCAACTTCATGCACCTGGTCTCCGGCGGCTTCTACACCGACGTCGTGTTCCACCGCGTCGTCGCCGAACTCCCGGATGGGGCGCCGTTCGTCATCCAGTGCGGCGACCCGACCGGGGGCGGCCTGGGCGGGCCCGGGTACTTCGTCGATCTGGAGAAGTCCGACCTGCCCCACGACTTCGGCGTGCTCTCGATGGCCAGGTCGGGCGACCCGAACACCAACGGCTCGCAGGTGTTCGTCTGCCTGAGCCGCGAGGGGACGGCGAGGCTGGACGGGCTGTACACGTCTTTCGCGCAGGCCGTCTCGGGCGCCGACGTCATCCTCGCGATCGCGGGCGTCGAGACGGGCGAGGGCGACCGCCCGGTGGACCCGCCCGTCATCCGCGGCGCCAGGCTGATCGACGCCCCGCCGTTCTCGCGTCGCGCCGAGCCGGTCACGAGGCCCGCGCCCGAGCCGATCAACCGGTAAGAGATCAGCCGGCAGGGACGGTCACGCTCAGAACGTGAACCCGACCGAGACGCCGAGGTAGGGCGAGGGCTTGACCTCGTCGGACGAGATGTGCCCGCCGCCGGCGGTGAGCAGCTCGATGTCGTGGAACACGACGTAGCCGCCGGTCAGAGCAACCTCGATGTTGCTGTTGGGCTCGTAGACCGCCCGCCCGGCGACCAGCACGCGCTGCACGTCGGCCAGGCCGCTGGGGACCGGGCCGTTCTCGTCGAGCCGGAACCGCTGCGAGTAGAAGCCGGCGCCCAGGCCCAGGTTCCAGTGGTCGGTCGCCTGGTACGAGAGGACGTAGAGCACCGAGTCGATCTGCGTCTCGGAGGCCAGGCGCCACTTCTCGTCGATCTGCCATTCGATGATCGGGATGGGGATGACGATGACGTCGTCCTCGAGCCGAGAGGAGACGTAGAGGGACAGGCCGAGCGAGAACGACTCGTCGAACGCGTACCGGAAGCCGGCGATGCCCGCGTAGGTCAGCGTGTCGGAGAAGTCGGACCCGCCCTCGCCGGCGCTCTGGATGTTGGCGCCGAGCACGATGCCCCAGTGCTCGTCGATCCGCTTGGTGTACAGCGCCCCGAGGCTGCCGACGTAGAGGTCTTCGAAGGGCGAGGACGTGCCGACGATGAGCCCGGTGACGCCGTCGAAGTCGTAGTTCCAGTACTCGCCCCCGATCGACAGGGTGACCCTTGAGGTCTTGTCGATGGCGTAGGCGGCCGAGGCGCGGGCGCCGGCGAAGGCGACGGCCAGCTCGCCCGGTCCCGAGTCCATGTCGGCGCCGAAGATGTACCCGCCCGTGACGTCGAGCGAGAGGGTCCAGCGCGAGGGCGGGGCGATGGCGTCCTGGGCGCCGCTCGCGCCGTCGCCGGGTGCGCCATTGTCGGGCTGGGCGTCGGCGCCGCCCTGCGAGTACGCGGGTCCCGCGCCCAGGGCGAGCGCCGCGGCCGAGGCCAGTGGGGGGACGATCCTTCGTCGGGCATGCCGCATCGCGCGCTCCGTGCGTGGGGTGGGGGCGATGGTACCGCCGTCGGCGTGGCGGCGCACGGCTAGACTCGTGGGCGCCCGCCCGCCCGGGCGGCGCGGCCGGGGCGGTAACTCAACTGGTAGAGTGCCAGCTTTGCAAGCTGGAAGTTCGGGGTTCGAGTCCCCGTCGCTCCATTCCCGATGCGCGGGGCCTCGGAACCGGTCGGGCGCCCCGCCCGGAAGGACCCAAAACACCCTATGGGCCCCTCCCGGGCCCCTGTATAGTGCCCGAGGGCTCGCCGCCACATCGAGAGAGGGGTCAGTTCATGCGCGCACGCTGCTCGTTCGGTCTTGTCTGTCTCTGGCTCGCCGCCGGGGTGCTGCCCGGGTGCACGTCCGGGGCGGGGGACGCCGGCTTCGTCACGGTCCCGGTCGAAGCGCCCTCCGACGAGCGGTCGGCCGCGGCGCTGGCCAGGATCGACGCCAAGCAGAAGCGGCTCCGCGAGCACGGGCCCAAGCGCGCCGACGCGCCCCAGGAGGCCATGCAGTTCTTCCTGGACCAGCGCCTCGCCCCGGGCATGACGGCCTACCCGATCCAGCAGGTCCAGGACGCGATCCATTGGGCCAGGCAGCGCGAGCAGCAGGTCCTGGCGCAGCGCGGCTCGCTCCCGGGCGGGATCGACTCGTGGGAGGAGGTCGGCCCGGGCAACATCGGCGGCCGCACCCGCGCGATCCTCATCAACCCCGACGACCCGGACATCATGTACGCCGCGGGCGTCGCCGGCGGTGTCTTCAAGACCACCGACGCGGGTGCGAGCTGGGCCCCGACCTCCGACGACCTGATCAACATCGCCGTCTGCTCGATGCTGATGGACCCGTCCGACCCGGACACGATCTACGCCGGCACGGGCGAGGGCTTCTTCAACGGCGACGGCGTCCGCGGGCTGGGTATCTTCAAGACGACCGACGGCGGCGCGACGTGGGACCAGCTGACGGGCACGGTCGAGCCCGCGGTCCCCTTCGGCGCGTTCTTCCGGTGCAACAAGCTGGCGGTCAGCCCGAACGACAGCAACCGCATCTACGCCGCGACGCGGACGGCCGTCTGGGTCTCGCCCGACGCCGGCGCGACCTGGCAGGCCCTGCTCGACAACCCGCAGGTGACGGACCTGGACCCGGGCATCCCCGAGGCGGGCGGCACGTTCGCGGGCTTCACCGACATCGAGCTGCGGTGGGACATCGGCGCCGAGGACGACGACGTGATCTACGCCTGCTCGGGCAGCTTCTCGCCCGACGGGCTGTACCGCTCCGAGGACTCGGGCGCGAGCTGGCAGAGGCTGGGCACGAACGCCGACCTCGTCCGCGCCGATCAGGGCCGCATGACGATCGACATCGCGCCGTCCAACAACGACGTCCTGTACGTCTGCATGGCCAACAACGGCGGCTCGGGCGCGACCGGCCAGGTGATCGACATCTTCCGATCCACCGACGGGGGCGACTCCTGGGAGCCGAGGCTGGACTTCGGCGCCGAGATCTCCCAGTTCCTGCTGTCCAACATCGTCTTCGGCGCCGGCTGCTTCGGCTCCAGCCAGTTCGCCCAGGGCTGGTACGACAACATCATCAAGGTCGACCCGTCCGACTCCGAGGTCGTCTGGGTCGGCGGCATCGACCTGTTCCGCTCCGACGACGGGGGCGAGACCTTCGGCATCGCCTCGTACTGGTGGCTCGACAACTCGTTCGAGTCCTTCGTCCACGCCGACCAGCACGAGCTGGTCTTCCACCCCGACTACGACGGCGTGACCAACACGACGCTGTTCTCGGGCTCCGACGGCGGGATCTACCGCACCGACAACGCCCTCGCGCCCACCACCCTCGAGGACTGCCCGCTCGACAAGAACTTCGAGCTCGACTTCGAGGCCCTGCCCGACGTCGTCTGGCAGACACTCAACAACGGGTACGGCGTGACCCAGTTCTACCACGGCGCCGTCGCCAACGGCCAGGACATCTACATCGGCGGCGCCCAGGACAACGGCACCTCCCGCGCCACCTCCACCGGCGCCATCAACTCGTGGGAGCCCGTGTTCGGCGGCGACGGCGGGTACTGCGCCATCGACCCCACCAACCCCGACAACATGTGGGCCGAGACCCAGTTCTTCCCCTCCATGATCCGCTCGACCAACGGCGGCGCCTCCTGGGACGACGCCAACGCCGGCATCACCGACGGCGACGGGCTCTTCATCAACCCCTTCGCCATCGATCGCAACATGCCGAGCGTCGTCTGGTCCGGTGGCTCGCGCCCGTGGCGGTCGATGAACGGCGCCGTCTCCTGGGTCCCCGCCGGTCCCAACCTCAACGGGCCGGCAAACCAGTCGGCCATCGCCGTCGCCCCGTCCGACTCCAACACCGTCTACTACGGCTTCGAGGACGGGTACGTCGCCCGGTCCACCAACGCCCTGGACGCGGACCCGGACTGGGAGATCTTCGACGAGAACAACGGCCTGCCCGCCGAGGGCGCGTTCATCTCCTCGGTCGCCGTGGACCACGACGACCCGGACATCGCGTACGCGACCAGCTCGACGTTCGGCGCCTCGCACATCTACCGCACCGCCGACGGCGGGCAGACCTGGGTCCCGATCGACGGGGACGTCGCCCTCGGCGGCGTGCCCGAGGTGCCCGTCCACTGGATCGCCATCCGCCCGTGCGACTCGAGCCAGCTCTACGTCGGCACCGAAGTCGGCGTCTTCGCCTCCGACAACACCGGATCGACCTGGGCGCCGGCGAACCTCGGCATGGCCAACACCGTCGTCGAGACCCTCGACTTCCGGGACGAGGACACGATCGTCGCATTCACCCACGGCCGGGGGACGTTCCTCGCCGAGCTCGACCCGTGCCAGACCTCCTCGTGCGGGATCGACTACAACGGCGACACCAAGGTGGACATGGACGACATCCTCAGGTTCCTCGAGTTGTTCGTGATGATGGACCCGAGCACGGACCTGGCGCCGCAGTTCGGCGTCTGGGATTACTCCGACGTGCTCGCGTTCATGATCGTCTTCGCCGCCGGCTGCCCGTGAGGCCGGGCGTGTCGTCAGGCGGCGGCTCGGCGCCCCGCCGCGTCTAGTCGTCCAGCCGGGCCGACTCGACGAGGCGCCCGAGCGCCACGGGGTCCGACGCGTCCACATCGAAGACGAACGCCTCGCCCGTGCGCACGCGGACCGGGGGCGCCGACGGGCCGGCCAGCAGCGTCCCGCACAGGTGCTCGAGCTGCGGGTTGTGCCCGACCAGGCAGAGGGACCCGGTCCCCTCGCGCTCACGGATCAGGTCGATCACGCCCGAGACCGGCTCGCCCACGCACAGCCGCCCGTCGGTCAGGAACTCGGCCTCGAGGGCCCGGTTGATCCGCTCGGCCGTGTCGAACGCACGCACGAACGGGCTCGTGATCACCAGCGCGGGCGGCCGCTCGGCCTGGGCGAAGAGGTTCCCCAGATGGTCGGCCTGCCGCTCGCCCCGGGCGCGCAAGGGGCGGTCCTCGTCCCGCCCTGTGGGCGAGCCCTGCTCGGCTTTGCCGTGCCTGACGACGTACAGCCTCACGTCAGCCCTCCACGCTCACGTCCGCCGGCGGCGCCGGCGCGACCCGGTCCCCGATCGTGTACCCCAGCCAGACCGCCGCCAGCCCGAGCCCGCAGCTGAGGCCGGCGTACGCGATCGCCCGCCACGCGTGCCCCTTCTCGATCAGCCCGAACAGCTCGAACCCGAACGTCGAAAAAGTAGTAAACCCGCCCAGCAGCCCGACGAGGATCGCCAGGCGCCAGTGCTCGGGCACGCCCGCCGCCCTCGTGAGCATCGGCGTGAGCAGCCCGATCAGGAAGCACCCAACGACGTTGACGTTGATCGTCCAGACGTGGATGGTCTCGGCGAAGCTGCCCGAGACCAGCTCGCGCGTCCAGTGGTTCACGCCGTAGCGCGCCAGCGTCCCGATCCCCCCCGCGACGAACAGCAGCACGAGCTTCGTCATGGGCCCAGTGTACCGCCCGACCTAGGATCGGCGCCCGGGAGGCGCCGATGAGCGATTCGCACGACAGCAGCGCCCTCCGCGAGACCAGCGTCGGCGTGCTGACCGTCGTGCTCACGCTCGCCGGCTGGTCCGTCACGCCCCTGTTCATCAAGTACTTCGCCGACCACATCGACGCGTGGACGAGCAACGGGTGGCGCTACGGGTTCGCCGCCCTGCTCTGGAGCCCGCTGCTCGTCGCCGGCGCCCTCCGGGGCTCGCTGCCCAAGGGCCTGTGGCGGGCGGCGATGGTCCCGGCCCTGGTCAACGCCTGCGGCCAGGTCTGCTTCACGCTTGCCCACTACCAGATCGGGCCCGGCCTGCTCACGTTCGGCCTGCGGTCGCAGATGGTCTTCGTCGCGGTCGGCGCGGCCCTGCTGTTCCCCGCCGAGCGGCTCGTCGTCCGCTCGCCCGCCTTCCTGGGCGGGGTCGCGCTGGTGATGATCGGGACCGTTGGCACGATCGCCTTCGGCGCCGGCGGCGGGGGGGACGCCGACGGGAGCTACGCCCTCGGCGTCGGGCTGGCGATCGGCTCGGGCGCCGGCTTCGCCGCCTACGGGCTGGCGGTCCGCAAGTACATGCACGACATCCCGACGCTCGTCGCCTTCGCCGCCATCAGCCTCTACACCGCCGTCGCCATGATCGGGCTGATGCTCCCCCTGGCGAGCCGGATGGGCGCCGGCGCCCTGGACATGAGCGCGACCCAGTTCGCCGTCCTGCTTCTATCGAGCGTGATCGGCATCGCGCTGGGCCATGTCCTGTACTACATCTCGATCAAGCGTCTGGGCGTCGCGGTCTCGACGGGCGTCATCCAGCTCCAGCCCGTGTGCGTCTCCGTGCTCTCGTACTTCATGTTCAGCGAGGTCCTGAACCTCGCCCAGTGGGCCAGCGGCGGCCTGGCGATCGCCGGCGCGGTGCTGATGCTCTGGATCCAGCACTCGCTGCGGCGGGCGGCCCGCGACCACGAGTACGACGAGTTCCCCCCAGACCACGTCGCCGCGGCGACGCTCTGCGAGGACGAGGCGTCGGCGCTCGGAGGATCGGTGGACCCGTGACGCTCAGCGCCGCCGCCGGCGCGGGCCGAGCGCGAGCAGCGACAGCCCCAGCCCGGCCGTCGCCGGCGCCGGCACGACCGCGACTCCCCGGATGTCCAGCTCCTCGCCCAGGCTCCCGACGAGCACGGGGCCGCCCGTGCCGAGGTTGAAGCCGTACAGGGAAGACGCCTGGAGGATCGTGCTCGGCGGCTGGGCGTTGGACGTGATCCCCAGCAGCTCGCCCCCGGGCGCAAAGTCCATCGCCAGGATGTTCGCGTTGAAGGAGACCGCGCCCCCGGCGTCCGTGACGATGCCGGTCTCCGGGTCGATGATCGCCAGCCCGTAGTCGGGGCCGGAGATCAGGCTCCGGTGCCAGGCGTAGAGCGTGCCGTCGGCGTCGAAGGCCATGTCCCCGATCTGCGTCGCGGCGCCGCCCTCGATCGTCAGGTCCACCGTCTTGGTGGCGGCGCCCGTTGCGGTGTCGATCTCGTACAGGGCGAAGGGCGAGTTGAGCGCGATCCCCTCGCGGACGAGCGCCATCATCCGCCCGTCGCTCGTGAAGTCGATCGAGAAGACGCCGGGGTTGGCGGCCTGCAGGCCGGTGATCGCCAGGCTCTGGGCGCCGTCGGGCCCGAACCGGACGAGGCGGCGCCTCGCCTGGAAATCGGTGGCCGCGACCCAGAAATTCTGCCGATCGTCGGCCGTCAGCGACGTGGCGAACAGGCCCCCCAGGCCGGGCGAGATCGGGGCGAGCGAGGCCAGCCCCGTCTCTCGATCGACCGAGTACATCGTCCCCTGGGCGCTGATCGCGAGGATCTCCGTCGGCCCGGCCGACGCACGCACACACAACACGGCGACTCCGATCGCGCCCGCAACACGAGACACAAGACCCAGATTCATGAGGCTCTCCCCTGACTCCCCGGTGCAGACTCGACCGCCCGCAACACGATGCGGGGTCCGGTACGGGCCCCCGGTCCGCCAAGTTTCAGTCCCCGAGACGCCTTTTGTCGGCGCCGCGGCGACACGCCCGTGCTCGCGCCGGAGCCGGGCCCGCGGAGCTCGCGTCCCGCCCGGCCGGGTCGCCCGCGCGGCCCCCCGGCCGCCCTCGCGGGTCAGCCGCCGGTCTGCAAGGCCTCGATCGCGCGCTCCAGCACCTCGTCGCGCCCTGCCGCGATCCCCGCGATCGTGGGCTCGACGGGGACCGTGGGCGCCACGCCAACCCCCTGGTGCACGGTCTGCCCGTCGTGCTTCACGACGCGCATCCCCGTCCAGCTCAGGCTCCAGCCCCCGGGCAGGCCGATCCGGTTCACGTTCCCGTTTGTCCCGGCCGTCATCGAGCCGACGATCTCGCCCAGCCCGTACGCCTCGACGATCGCCATGCAGCTCTCGGCGTACGACAGCGCCCGCTCGTCGGTCAGCCACGCGACGCGCCCCGTGATCCGGGGCTCGAGCGGACCGAGCAGCCAGCGGCCGCGCTCCTCGTACTCGACGCCCCGCTGATCGGGCGCGCGGTAGATCGGGATCCGCCAGATCGCCGACCGCAGGGGCTCCTGGGCGCAGTGCCTCATCAGCATCGTCGCCGCGTCCCCCGGGTACCCGCGGACGTCGAAGACGACGCCCTCGGCGTTTGCCAGCCGCTCAATGTGTGGCTCGACCGCGTCCCACCCGATGCCCCCCGTCAGATCGATGTACACGATCCCCGGCGCGACCTCCGCGCCCTGGGCCGGGCGGTCCTCCCGGAGCGCGAACCAGTCGCCCACGCCGATCCGCTCGACATCGACGGTCTCATGTTCGCCGCCACGCTCGATCTCGAGCGATGTCACGCTCTCGACGCCCTGTGTCGCGATCGTGTACGCCGCCCGGTCGCCCCGGTAGGCGTCGGTGGACGCGCCGACGCGGGCCAGAGCGCGCTGCGCGATCTGGTCGATCGGCTCGCCGCCGATCGAGAGCACGGCGTCGCCGGGCCGAGCGGCCGCGCCCCGCGCCGCCGCGACGACCACGAACCGCCCCTCGACCCACCTCGCCCGGAACGGGAGCGCGCCCGAGGGGCGGTCCGTCCCCACCAGCCACGTGTGCCCGTCCTCGGCGCGGGCGAGCATCTCGGAGATCGCGGCGTGCAGCGCGCCGTCGTCGGCCGCCTCGGCCGCCGCCGCCAGCGCCCCGGGCAGCTCGCCCGCCCAGTCCCGCGTGCCGACCACGTCCCAGTACGGGTAGAAGTGCCGGAACACGTTCCAGGCCCGGGCCGTCATCGCGAGGCGCGACGCGCGGTCCCCCGCGCCCGGTCGCCAGCCCTCGGGGCGCCCGCCGAGCCAGTCTGGCTCCTCGCCCCGGGCTTCTGGCAGCGTCCGCCCGTCCTCCGACCAGAGTACATGGGGCACGCGCGCCCACACACCGCCGCCCAGGTCGAGCACGGTCTCGATCGGCACGCCCGACAGGCGCCCGTCCGGGTCGTCCGAGTTCTCTCGCAGGCGTTCGGACCTGTAGACGTAGCTCGACTCCGCGCCCTCGTAGTCCGAGCCGAGCCCGTGGTGGACGATCCCGACGCGCGTCCCCGTCGCCTCGACCGGCTCGCGGGCCGGGGCGTCGCCCTCGCCGCCCGCCCAGACCTGCACCGAGGGCGCGATCCACGCGGTCAAGCGCTCGAGCTCGGCGGCCAGCGCGGGCGCATCGGGCGCGTCCTCGACCTCGCGCAGCACGTGCGTCTCGACCAGGTCCCAGTCCGCGCCGACCACGCCGTCCGACGGGTGGAACCAGCGGACGACGCCCAGCAGCCTCGCCGCGGCGGTCACGTTCTCGAGCCCCCGCCCGGTCAGCGGCGAGGGGCCCTCGTCGGCGCCCTCGAGCCCCGGGCGCTCGACGAGCCGCACGTCGTCGAGGTACGCGACGCTCCCCGCCAGCGCGATCAGACCAAAGCTGATCGAGACAGCATCGTCGTCGCCCTTGCCCAGGATCGACACGTCCACCCACTCGCCCGAGGCCACCGGGCGGTCGCGCATGTTGTCGAAGAACCCCGGCTCGCCGCTCTCCCGGTCGATCCGGCACCAGAGCATCGCCCCCCGCCCGTCGCCCCCCTCGACCCTGACGCGGGCGGACAGCTCGAACCAGACGCCGCGGAGCTCGGCCGCGTCGATCGACTGCATCACGACGCCGGTCGAGGGCGTGCCGCCCTCCTGCTCCAGCCGGCACGCCCTGCCCCCGTCCCCGTCCTTGACGACAGTGGCCTTCCATCCCTGCGACTCGAACGCCGGGGGTACCGCCCACGCCGTCGGCGCATCGCCGACCTGATCGTTCTCGAAGCCGGCGTTGGTGGGTGTCGGCCCGCCGAGCACGAGCAGCGACGAGGCGAGGATCCCGACGAGCGATGCGAGCGACATGGTCCGTGCCCTCCGGCCGCCGCCCGCCCGCGCGGGGGCGTCCTGATGTTCAATAAACAGCAATCTTTGGAACTATATCCGTGGCCGCGGGCCCGGTTGCGACGCGGGCGTGGGGATCCCCGAGAGCTATCCTGTTCGTGCCTCCCATTCATTCCCCCCTTTCGGAGTCTCAGGCCCATGCGAATCCGAGTGCTCGGCGCCGCGGGCGAGGTCACGGGCTCGTGCTACCTCGTCGAGACCTCCAAGGCCCGCGTGCTCGTCGAGTTCGGGCTGCACCAGGGCGGGGCGCACACCGAGGCCAAGAACCGGCGCATGCCCCCGATCCGCCCGCGGGAACTGGACGCCGTCGTCCTGACGCACGCGCACCTGGACCATTCGGGCCGCCTGCCCATGCTCCCGACCGCGGGCTTCGACGGCCGCGTGCACGCGACGCCCGCGACGATCGAGCTGTGCGACATCCTGCTCCGCGACGCGGCCTACCTGCAGGAGATGGAGGCCCGACGCGCCAGCAAGCGCCGCCTCCGCCGCGGGCGCCAGCCCGTCCGCCCGCTGTACACCGCCTCCGATGTCGAACGCCTCATGCCCATGTTCAGGCAGGCGCCCTACGACGAGAGCGTCGAGGTCGCCCCGGGCGTGCGGGCCCGGTGGATCGAGGCGGGGCATATTCTCGGCTCGGCCAGCGTCGAACTCACGATCGAGGACAAGGGCGCGCGCAAGACCGTGGTCTTCTCGGGCGACATCGGCCCCAAGGGCGCGCCGCTGCTCCGCGACCCGGCGACCTTCGACCGCGCCGACGTCGCGTTCCTCGAATCGACCTACGGTGACCGCGACCACAGGCCCATCGACGCCTCGATCGACGAGCTGGCGACCATCATCAACAACGCCCGCACGCCAGAGGGCAAGGTGCTCATCCCCTCGTTCGCCGTCGGCCGAACGCAGCAGCTGATCTACTTCATTGCGCAGCTCATCCGCGAGGGCAAGGTCGAGCATCCGCGCGTCTACGTGGACTCACCAATGGCGACCAGCGCGACCGAGCTGTACAAACGCCACCGCGACCTGTTCGACGACGACTGCTGGGCGATCATCAGCGCGGGCGACGGCTGCCTCGACTTCCCGGGCCTCGGCTTCACCAAGGGACCCCAGGACTCGATGGCCCTCAACCCGATGGGCGACGGCGTCGTCGTCATCTCGGCGGCCGGCATGTGCACCGGCGGGCGGATCCTCCATCACCTCAAGCACGGCCTCTGGCGGGAGCAGACCCACGTCGTCTTCGTCGGCTACCAGGCCGATGGCACGCTGGGCCGCCGCCTCGTCGATGGCGCCGACTCCGTCCGCGTCATGGGCGAGCCGATTAAGGTCCGGGCCCACGTCCACACGGTCAACGGCTTCTCGGCCCACGCGGGCCAGACCGAACTCGTCGAGTGGCTCGGCGCCATGCGTGACTCTGGCCCCAGAGTCTACCTCACCCACGGCGAGGACCCGCAGCGGGAGGCCCTGGCCGCCAAGATCGACGAGCAACTCATGCTCAAGGCCAAGCTCCCGGCGTGGGGCGAGGTCATCGAGCTCTAGCCGGGCCAACAATCCAGCGTGACGGACGCGCGGCGCATCGTGGTCAAGGTCGGCTCGGGCGTCGTTGCGCCCGGGGGGCGGCTCGATCCGGACGCGGTCGCGACGATCGCCCGGGAGCTGGCCGCGGCGCGTGCCCGCGGCTGCTCGGTCGTGCTGGTCTCCTCCGGCGCCGTCGCGGCGGGCTTCCGGGACCTGGGCCTGGACGCGATGCCCGGCTCGATCCGCGAGAAGCAGGCCGCCGCCGCCGTCGGCCAGCCAAGGCTGCTCGCCGCGTACGCCGACGCCCTCCGCGGCTACGACCTCGTCCCGGCCCAGGTCTTGCTCACGGCCGACGACTTCGACCACCGCCAACGCTTCCTCAACGCGCGGCACACGATCGAGACGCTGCTCGAGCGGGGCCTGGTCCCGATCATCAACGAGAACGACTCGGTCGCATTCGACGAGATCCGCCTGGGCGACAACGACCGCCTGTCGGCCCTGGTCGCCAGCGCGATCGGCGCGGACCTGCTCGTGCTGCTTTCCGTGGCCCCGGGCGTCGTCGATCGCACCACGCGCAACGTCATCCCGGAGATCGCGGATACTGATGCCGCCCGTGCGCACATCGACGCGGCCACGAGCGACACCGGCACCGGCGGCA
This sequence comes from Phycisphaerales bacterium, assembly GCA_041987545.1. Classification (GTDB taxonomy): domain Bacteria; phylum Planctomycetota; class Phycisphaerae; order Phycisphaerales; family UBA1924; genus JAJRXR01. Next base: position 390,106 of record JBHIWH010000001.1, read on the forward strand.
TGGCGACCAAGCTGGACGCGGCCGCCATCGCCCTCGAGCACGCCGTCCCCGTCGTCATCGCCCCCGGGCGCCCGGAGGCCGGCGCCGACCCCTTGTCACCCGTCCTGGACGGCGAGCCGGTCGGCACGCGCTTCCCCGTCGCCGCCGACACGCGCGGGCCCGGCGCCCGCAAGTCGTGGATCGCGTTCTCGACCCAGACCCGGGGCGCGATCATCATCGACGACGGCGCCGCCCGGGCCCTCCGCGGGCAAGGCGCCAGCCTCCTGCCCAAGGGCATCGTCGGCGTCGAGGGACGCTTCGACGTCGGGGCGGCGGTCGAGATCCGGTCCGAGGGCGGCGCGCTCGTCGCCCGGGGCCTGAGCACGTACGCGTCGCACGAGCTGGAGCGCCTGCGGGGCAAGCGGTCCGACGAGATCGAGGCCGTCCTGGGCTACGCGTACGCGCCCGAGGCGGTGCACCGCGACGACATGCACGTCCTGGGAGACTCGGCGTGACTGAGGCCAACACACCCATCGAGCAGCTGGCACGGCGCGCGCGCGAGGCGTCGGTACTCGTCGCGGGGCTGTCGACGCAGACCAAGAACGACGTGCTCCTGGACTTGGCCGACCGGATCGAGTCGCGGGCGGCGGAGGTCCTTGAGGCGAACAACAAAGACATGGACGCGGCCCGGGCCTCGGGCCTGGCGACACCCAAGCTCCGCCGCCTGGAGCTGACCGAGGCCTCGATCGGCCAGCTGGCCGACGGCGTGCGCCAGGTCGCGGCGCTGCCCGACCCCGTCGGCCAGGTCACACGCGAGTACGACACGACCTCTGGCCTGCACGTACAGAAGGTCCGCACGCCCCTGGGCGTGATCGCGATGATCTACGAGGCCAGGCCCGGCGTGACGATCGACGCCTTCGCCCTGTGCTTCAAGGCGGGCAACGCGTGCCTGCTCAAGGGCGGCCGCGAGGCGAACGAGTCCAACCAGCTCCTCGCGTCGATCGCCCGGGAGTCGCTGGCCGCCCACGGCGCCCCGGCGGACGCGATCACGGGGATCACGACCTCGGACCGCGACCAGATCCGCCGCATGCTGACGCTGGCCGAGGACATCAACCTCGTCATCCCGCGTGGGGGCGAGGCCCTGATCCGGTTCGTCCACGAGCACTCGCGCATCCCGACCATCCAGCATTTTCACGGCGTCTGCCACATCTACGTGGACAAGGCCGCGGACCTGGACCGGGCGCTGGACATCGTCGCGACGGCCAAAGCCAGCGCCCCCGCGACGTGCAACGCGGCCGAGTGCGTGCTGATCCACGAAGACGTCGCGGACGCGTTCGTGCCGCGGCTTGGCGAGCGGCTCAAGGACGACGGCGTCGAGCTACGCGGCGATGAGCGTGTCTGCACTCTCGCGCCCGGCGCGACCCCCGCGGCCGCCGACAACTGGGGGCGCGAGTACCTCGACCTGATCCTCGCGGCCAAGGTCGTCGCCTCCATGGACGAGGCGGTCGCGCACATCGGGCGGTACTCGTCGGACCACACCGAGGCGATCCTGACCGAGGACCGGGCCGCCGCCGCCGAGTTCTGCCGTCGTGTGCGCTCCAGCTGCGTGCTGGTCAACGCCTCGACGCGGTTCAATGACGGCTTCCAGCTGGGCCTGGGCGCCGAGATTGGTATTTCGACGAGCAAGATCCACGCCTACGGCCCGATGGGCCTCGAGGGCCTCACGATCGAGCGGTACGTGGTGCGGGGGAGCGGGCAGACTCGGTGACGCATCCCGTGCCACTGACCCGTCCTCGGGTCAGTGCTCCGGCTCAGCATTGACCGGCGGACCGGTCAGTGGCACAGGTCGAGACGAGCTGCCGGTCGACGGGGCGAACCAGCCACTCTGCTAGAGCGATCTGCCACATTCAGGGCAGTTGCGTTCAGAGAGATCGGAGATGTCATACCCGCAGGCGATGCACCGGCGTCGATGCAGCCAGAGTTCCAGTCTCTTGCGGCGCCGTAACGCGTAGGGCAGCAATGTTGCAGCCGTCAGGACATTCCAAGCAATGGCGCCCTCTGGTAACTGGTACTCCGTCGGTGCAATGCCGGTGGAGTAGAGCGCGTTCCAGAGCCCCGCGATAGCTGGCGCGATGACGGCGATGAGAAGTGAGACGCCCCAGCTCCGCCAGACGATGTACATGAAGGCGGCTGTCATCCATCCCTGAGGGAATCCCCACGGTCCGCCGATGCAAATGAGGTAGCCGAACGCCCATCCCCATACGGGGAAGAAGACGCCGATCGCCGCCACGCCGAGGGCGCCTGGCTGGTCCGAATCTCCGGCGAGCGCGACCGCCACCGGAGCGTATGCGAGGAACATAATCGCTCCGCCAATCAGTGTGGCGAGAAAGCTGATGTTGCCGTCATTGCCCGTCAAGTGGTCGCACAGCCAGACGAATGCGCCGATCACACCAGTCGAAAGGAACGCGGCCATGCACCGCAGGCGGGCGCCTCGTACGGCAGTCGTGACAGGATCATCCCCCACGCGTTCCCCAGACTACTCGCCAACCCTCCAAGTCTTCCCTTCCCGCTCCACCCGCCGATACAGCGTGTCCCGCTCCACCGGCTCGAAGCCCGCCTCGCGGATGGCGCGTTGGAGGTCGAGGACGGTGGTCTCCTGGTGGGTGGAGGCGCCGCCGACCTTGGTGATGTCGTACCAAACGACGGTGCCGTCGATGTCGTCGGCGCCGCACTGGAGCATGTGCTGGGCCATCGAGAGCGTCTGCATGATCCAGAACGCCTTGACGTGCGGGAAGTTGTCCAGCATCAGGCGGGCGATGGCGAGGGTGCGGAGGTTTTCCAGGCCGCTCGGGCCGTAGAGGTGCTCGAGCTCGGAGCCGTCGGGGAAGAAGGGGAGGGGGATGATGGTCTGGAAGTAGCCGCCTCGGTCGGCCATCGCGGGCGTCGGCTGCTCGACGCCCTCGCGGGTCAGCGTGATGGGGGGCGCGGTGATGCCCTCGGTCGCGGGCAGGCCCCGCTCGACGAACGCGCCGGGGTCGCCCTCGTAGCCAAGGCGGGCGAGGGCGCCGTCCTGGGCGCGGCGGAGGATCTCCATGTGCACGAGCCGCTCGCGTCGCTGGTCGATGTGGCCGTACAGGATCGTCGCGTTCGTGTTCAGCCCCAGCTCGTGCGCGACGAGGTGGACGTCGAGCCACTCGTCGGAGCGGATTTTGGTCCGGTGCGTCTCGTCGTGGACGCGGTCGTCGAAGACCTCGGCGCCCCCGCCGGGCAGCGAGCCGAGCCCGGCTTCTTTGAGCTCCTGCAAGACCCAGCGGATGCCGGCCTGGCGGTCGGCCTTCTTGTACTGCTTGGCGATCTTGGCCAGGTGGACGACCTCGACGGCCGTGAACGCCTTGATGTGCAGGGGCGAGCCGGCGACGTCCGCGACGCGCCGGATCGTGCGGAGCATCTCCGGGTAGTAGCTCCAGGGCAGGTAGGGCTGGAGCCCGCCGACGATGTGCATCTCGGTCGCGCCGGAGTCGATGGCCTTGCGGGCCTCGGCGGCGATCGAGTCCATGTCGTGCGTGTACGCGCCCTCGTCGTCCTGCTTGCGGTAGAACTCGCAGAACTTGCAGCTCAGCGCGCACACGTTCGAGTAGTTGAGGTGGCGGTTGACGTTGTAGTACGCGACCCCGCCGTGCAGGCGCCGTCGGACGGCGTCGGCGATCTCGCACACGCCCCAGACGTCGGGCGTTTCGTAGAGCGTCATCCCCTCATCGAGCGTGAGCCGCCCGCCGGCCAGGGCCTTGGCGCGGATGGGCTCGAGGCGGGCGTCGGTCCCGGGCACGGCCCGGTCTGAGATGGCGGCGGGGGTAGGCATCCGGCCTCCGGGAAGTTTCAAGAATCATTGAAAGTATTGCGGGCCCGGGGGTCGGCGTCCAGTGAGGGGGCGTCGAGGAGAGGCGCATTGGGTGGTGGGGGATGTCCCGGGCGTATCCTCGCGGCCCTTGGCCCGCGAGCAGGACAAGCCCAAGCCCCGCCGCTGGCCCGTCGCGGCGCCGACGGGGCACTTCATGGCCTTCGCCCCGCCCGAAGTCTGGCTCCGGCTCTTCGCCGCGGCCGGGTGGCGCGTCCCGCCCCGGTACTGGCTCCGCGTCGCGTGGGCCCTGCTCGGGTGCGTCGCGGGGTTCGTGATCACGCTGCCCGAGCGGCTGGTGCTGGCGCCGATCCTGCGCGCCAAGTTCGGCGGCGATGCGCCGACGTTCGAGCACGAGCCGGGCGTCGTCATCGTGCTGGGCTACTTCCGCTCGGGGACGACGCACCTGCACAACCTTCTGTCGTGCGACGGTCGGTTCGTGACGCCCCGCTGGCGCCAGTGCCTGGCGCCGCAGGGCTTCTGGGGGGCATGGACGCTGCTGCGGACGTTCCTGATCCCGTTCCTGGGCAACTCGCGCCCGCACGACGACGTGCCCTTCGGCCCCGACTGGCCAGGCGAGGACGACTTCGCGACGTGCAACTGGACGCTGGCCTCTTCGCTGCCCGGGCGGTTCGTGACGCCCGGCGCGCGCGACCACTGGCGACGCTTTCATGATCTGGAGGGCCTGAGCCCGGGCGAGCTGCGGCGGTGGCGGTTCGCAACCGCGGCGTTCCTGTGGAAGCTGTCCCGCGGCAAGGCCCGCCGCCCGATCCTCCTCAAGAGCCCCAGCCACCTGGCCCGCGTGGACGAGCTGGTCCGCCTGCTCGGCGCCGACCGGGTCCGGTTCGTGCACATCGCCCGCGACCCGGCGGCGGTAGTCCGATCGAACGTTGCGATGCACGAGCGGCTCGAGTCGGGCTTCGCGATCCAGGACCCGCCGCCCGCGTCACAGACGCGCGAGTACCTGATCGACGAGTACACGCGCTCGGTCGAGCGGTTCGTGACATCGGAGCGTTCGTCGGGCGCCCGCATCGCGCGGGTCCGGTACGCCGACCTGGTCAACGACCCGCTGGGCGAGCTCGAGCGCGTCTACGGCGAGATGGAGATTGAGTGGACGCCCCGCGTTCGCGGCTCGCTCGTGCGGTACCTGCACACCGTCGGCGAGTACAAGGCCAGGCACTCGCACGCGCCGGGCGAGGACGAGGACCCGAGGCTCGCCGCGGCCCGGGCGGCGCTCGACCTGGAGCGTGAACCGATCGAGCGGCGACCGCTGCCCCCGCTGGAGGGCGCTCCGGTGGCGCATCGGAGGCGGGGCTGGGGCGTGCTTGCGCTGACGGCGCTGGCGATCGTCTGCCTCTGGATCCCGCTCGCGTGGCTGACGGGCAACCGCCTGGACGGGCTCGTCTGGCCCACGGGATTGGCGATCGGGCTGGCGACGATCCGGGCGGCGCGGGTCGGGACGACGGCACTCGGGATTGCGGCGGCCGCCCTGACGCTCCTGGTCTACGCCGTCGTCGTCTACCCGGCGACGTACCTGGCCTACTCCGACGCGTGGAACCGCCCGGCGTACGACTCGTGGATCGCGGTCCGCAACTCCGTCCTGCTCACGCCCGGGAACCACACGTTCCTGCTCGTGCTGGCGGTGGTGACGGCGTTCCGGTGCGCCAGCCGCAAGCATCTGCGGCCGCCCGGGGCCTAGCGGGCTGCCGTTCCGCCCGGGCTCCGATTCGGCGGTCGTATCACGCCTCGCCGCCCGCCCTGCCGATCTGGCAGAGGGGCGGGGCCCGGCGTGTCGGGCCCAGCCCGCCCAGGCGGCCCCCGGCCGGGAAAGGCCCCGGGGAGCCCTCGCCCCCGACCTCGGCGGTTGGCATCGTCCTTGCAACCCCTCCGGCGGACACTCACGCAGACTCCCCGGGCCGGCCAGGCCCGCCCGGGGCTCGCAGACTCGGGAGGCAGGAATGTCGAAGATCATCGGGATCGACCTGGGCACGACCAACTCCGTGGTCGCCCTCATGGAGGGCGACACGCCCAAGGTCCTCATCAACAGCTCGGGCAACCGGACCACGCCGTCCGTGGTCAGCTTCACCGACAAGGGCGAGCGCCTGGTCGGCCAGCCCGCCAAGCACCAGCAGGTCACCAACCCCAAGAACACGATCTTCTCGATCAAGCGGTTCATGGGGCGGCGGCACAAGGAGGTCGGCTCCGAGGAGAAGCTGGTCCCCTACGAGGTGACGGGCGGCGCCGACGACTTTGTCAAGGTCAAGGTCCGCGACAAGGAGTTCACGCCCCAGCAGGTCTCGGCGTTCATCCTGCAGGAGCTCAAGAAGGTCGCCGAGGACTACCTGGGCGAGAGCGTCGACCGGGCCGTCATCACCGTCCCGGCGTACTTCAACGACTCGCAGCGCCAGGCGACCAAGGACGCGGGCGAGATCGCGGGCCTGAAGGTCGAGCGGATCATCAACGAGCCGACGGCCGCGGCCCTCGCGTACGGGCTCGAGAAGAAGTCCAACGAGAAGATCGCGGTCTTCGACCTGGGTGGCGGCACGTTCGACGTGTCGATCCTCGACGTGGGCGACGGTGTGTTCGAGGTGCTCTCCACCAACGGCGACACCCACCTGGGCGGCGACGACTGGGACCAGCGCCTGATTGACCATCTCGTCAAGGAGTTCAAGGGCGCCGAGGGGATCGATCTCTCGGCCGACGCGATGGCGATGCAGCGGCTCAAGGAGGCCGCCGAGAAGGCGAAGATCGAGCTCAGCCAGTCGCAGGAGACGACGGTGAACCTGCCGTTCATCACCGCGACCAACGAGGGCCCGAAGCACATGCAGATCACGCTGACGCGCTCGAAGTTCGAGTCGCTGTGCGCCGATCTGTTCGACCGCCTCCGCGACCCGTGCCTCAGCGCGCTCAAGGACGCCAAGCTCGACGCGGGCAAGATCGACGAGATCGTGCTGGTCGGCGGCTCGACCCGCATGCCCAAGGTCCAGTCGATGGTCAAGGAGATCTTCGGCAAGGAGCCCAACAAGAGCGTCAACCCGGACGAGGTGGTCGCCGTCGGCGCCGCCATCCAGGGCGGCGTGCTCACCGGCGACGTCAAGGACGTACTCCTGCTCGACGTGACGCCGCTCTCGCTGGGCGTCGAGACCCTCGGCGGCGTGATGACCAAGCTCATCGAGCGGAACACGACCATCCCGACGAGCAAGAAGGAGACCTTCTCGACCGCCGCGGACAACCAGACCAGCGTGCAGATCCACGTCCTGCAGGGCGAGCGCGAGTTCGCCAAGGACAACCGCCCGCTGGGCCAGTTCGACCTGGGCGGGATCGCCCCGGCCCCCCGCGGCATGCCGCAGATCGAGGTCGAGTTCGCCCTGGACGCCAACGGCATCCTGACGGTCACCGCGACCGACAAGTCCACGGGCAAGAGCGCCGACATCAAGATCACGAACTCGGGCGGTCTGTCCGAGGACGAGATCAACAAGATGAAGACGGACGCCGAGGCCCACGCCGAGGAGGACCAGCGCCGCCGCGAGCTGGTGGACCTCAAGAACCGGGGCGACGCGATCGTGTCCGAGACGCGCAAGTCGCTCGAGGAGCACGGCGAGAAGGTCACGCCCGAGGTCCGTTCCCGGATCGAGTCCGCCCTGTCGAGCCTGGAAACCAAGCTCAAGGAGGACGACAAGGACGCGATCGAGGCCGCGATGAACGAGCTCCAGCAGGCCAGCATGGAGCTGGGCAAGGCGGTCTACGAGGCGACCCAGGCCCCGGGCGGATCGCCGGGCGGCGACGCCGGCGAAGCGCCCTCGGGCGACGCGGGCGGGGACGACGTCATCGACGCCGAGTTCGAGGTCAAGGACGACGACAACAAGAGCTGACTCGGCTCTTGTCATCAGGGATGAGATCGCGGCGGGCGCTGCACACGCGGCGCCCGCTGTTTTGTTGCGCGCTCAGCCCGACCGGAGCCTCTCGATTTCCCCCGCCATGAGCCGCGCCGCCTCGCCCCGGTGCGACCTCGCGTTCTTCTCCGCCGGAGTCAGCTCGGCGCCCGTCCGCTCGTGGTCGGGCGCGACGAGGATCAGCGGGTCGTACCCGAATCCGTGCTCGCCCCGGGGCACATCGCCCGGCATCCCGACGCGGCCCTCGAAGGCGCCGCGGACGGTTGCGAGGACGGTCCCGTCGGGCTTGGCCAGGACCATCGTGCACACGAAACGGGCCGAGCGCTGCTCGGGGGCGACACCCTCCAGGTCGGCCAGCAGCTTCTTGTTGTTCGCCCGGTCGCGCTGCTCGCGGGTGATGCCCGTCTCCTCGCCATCGGTCGCGTAGTGCGAGCTGATCACCCCCGGCGCCCCGCCCAGGGCGTCCACCTCGAGCCCCGAGTCGTCGGCCAGGCAGACCCGCCCGGTCTGGGCGGCATACGACGTCGCCTTCAGCGTCGCGTTGGCCAGGAACGACTCACGCCCCTCGGCCGGCTCCTCGAACTCGCCCTGCAGGTCGGAGAGCCCGACCACCCCGACGCCGATGCCGTCCATGACGGCGCGGATCTCCTCCACCTTGTGCGGGTTGCCGGTCGCGATCACGATGGGGTCGTCGCCGATGGGCACGGTGTGTCTCCTGGGGGCATTGTTGCCCGCTACCCTTGGGCCCATGGCGTCCCAGGAGCACAGGTCGGCGGTCGCGTTGCGGGCCGCGGAGGCGATCGAGGCGAAGGCCGTGGCCGGCGAGCTGCCCGCGGCCCTGATCGGCTTCGACGGTTTCGTGGACGAGATCATCCACGTCGTCGGCCGCCGCCGCTCGATGCGGGGCGACGACTTCGAGCGGATCGCGACGATCCCGGAGTTCGCCGCCCGGGCCGCGGCCGCCTCGGGCCGGTCGGCCAACATCGAGATGTACGTCAGCGACGTCCGATTCGGGGGCAACGCGCCCCTGATGGGCGGGGCGATGGGGCGGCTCGGCGCCGCGGTGGACTTCATCGGCGCCGTCGGCGCACGTGACGATCACACGAAGCTCGATCCCCTCTTCGAGCCCTTCGCCGCGCGCTGCCGCACCATTCGGCCCATCGCCCGCCCCGGGCACACCGACGCCCTGGAGTTCGCCGACGGCAAGCTGATGCTGGGCAAGGCCCAGACCGTGCAGGAGGTCACGTGGGACCGGATCAAGCAGGTCGTGGGCCTGCCGACGATCATCGACCTGGCCGAGGGCGCGGACATCATCGGCGTGACCAACTGGGTCATGCTGGGCGGGGTCGAGGGGATCTGGGCTGGCCTGCGAGACGAGGTGTTCCCGAAGCTGTCCGATCGGCCGAGGCGGTTCGTGGTGGACCTGTCGGACCCGGCCAAGCGCCGCGACGAGGCGATTCAGAGGGCGATGGGCGTCCTGAAGTCGCTCAACGACCACGTGCCGGTGACGCTGGGGCTGAACCTGGCCGAGTCGCAGCGGGTTGCGGGCGTCACAGGCCTGAAGATCTACGACGAGTCGCACAACTACTCGCTGGGCGCGCTGGTCAAGGAGGCCGCGTCGCAGCTGAGGCAGACGCTGGGGCTCGAGTGCGTCGTGGTGCACCCGCGCGAGGGGGCGGCGGCGTGCGACACCACGGGCGCGGCGTGGTTCGAGGGGCCGTTTACCGCGAACCCGAAACTCTCGACCGGCGCGGGCGACCATTTCAACGGCGGGTTCGCGTTCGGGCGCGCGATCGGCCTGGCGATCGAGGAGTCGCTCGCGGTCGGGTGCGCCGTATCCGGAGCGTACGTGCGCGACGCGGTGAGCCCGGATCTGGCGAGGCTGGTCGGGTTCCTGCGGGACCTGCCCGGCTCGGACTGAGGGGCGTGGAGCGAGGATGCCGGCGAAGCTGCCCACCGTGTACGTGAATGAGGCGGAGCGTCAGATCGGCGTGGGCGACCTCGCGGGCGCCGCCGAGACGTACACCGCCCTGCTCAAGGCCCATCCGAAGTACTTGCACCGTGGTCGGATCCGCCACCGTCTGGGCACGGTCTACTCGAAGCTCGGGGAGTGGGACCAGGCGATCAGCACACTGACGAGGGCCACCCGCGAACGCCCCGGCGTCGCCGACGTGTTCTACCACCTCGCGCAGGCGCAGATCTACGGCGAGCGCCGCGAGGACGCCATCCGGAGCCTCGGGCGGGCGCTGGAGATCGATCCCGACCACGCCGACGCGCTGGCGCGGATGGCCGCGATGACCCAGTTCACCGAGGGCGCCGACGAGGCGATCGCCCAGGTGGAGGCGATCGAGCGGCGCGGCATCCGGAGCGCGTCGCTCGTGCTGACCTTCGCCAGCCTGGCGCCGAAGCTCGGGCGCACCGACGAGGCGATCCGGCGCCTGGGCGCGATGGTGGACGAGCCGGGCGTGGACGACGCGGACCGCGCCGGCCTCCTGTTCAACATGGCCTACCTGCTCGACCGCGAGGAGCGGTACGACGAGGCGTGGGAGGCGGCAGAGCGCGGCAACATGTCGCTCGGCGCCCGGCACGACCCCGAGCGGTTCGACCGCGAGGTCGACCGGATCATCGAGACCGCGACGCCCGAGTTGCTCCGGGCCCTGCCCGATCCCGTGGACCCCGCCGCCGACGCCGTCCTGATCGTGGGCTCGCCCCGCTCGGGGACGACGCTGATCGAGCAGATCATCGAGGCGCACTCTCGTGCCGATACGGCCGGCGAGATGGACTCGCTGCCGCGGGCGGTCCGCGTGCTCCGCAAGGCCGCGGGCCCGACGCTCGACACCGCGCGGATCCGGCGTCCGGACATGATCAGGGCGTCGGGGCTGTACCTGACGAGCCTCCGGGAGCGTGCCTCGCGGGTCAAGGGCGCCGCCCGTCGCGTGGACAAGCAGCCGCACAACTGGGAGCACCTCGGCATCGCGTCGCGCTTGCTCCCGGAGGCGCGCGTGATCTTCTGCGAGCGCGACCCCCGGGACATCGCGATCTCGACCTTCTTCCGGAACTTCGTCACCGGGCACCAGTACTCGACCCGCCTGGACTGGATCGGGCGCTACCTCCGCGGCTCGCGCCGCGTGATGCGCCACTGGATGGACGTCCTCCCGCGCGTCAGCGATTCGTTCAAGATCACCAGCGCGCGGTACGAGCACGTCGTCACCAACCCGGAGGAGGAGACACGCCGCCTCATCGACCACATCGGTCTGGAGTGGGACGAGGCGTGTCTCCGGTTCTCCGAGCGGCGCCGGGTCGTGGTGACGCTCACCGCCGACCAGGTCGGGCGGGGCGTGTACACCGACTCGCTGCAGCGGTGGCGGCGGTACGAGAAGCACCTGGGCCCGCTGATGGAGGCCCTGGGCGACGAGGCGCCGGAGGACTGAGTCCGATGGCGACGCCCAGCGCCCGAGAGCTGCTCGCCGAGGCCAACCGGTGCGCGGAGCGCAACGACCTGGCCGGGACCGCCGACGTCCTGTCCCGGTTCGTCAGGCGGCACGCGTCGCACCCGGAGGCGGCGCACGCACGCCTGCGCCTGGGCCAGGTGCTGGTCCGCGTCGGCCGCTACGACGACGGCATCGCGCAGCTCCGCCGCCTCGTCCGCGCCGACCCGTCGTCGATGATCGCCCGCGACAGCCTCGTCCTCGCGTACCACTACGCCGGCCGGTTCGAGGACCAGGAGAATGCGATCGACGAGACGCTCGCGATCGACCCCGATCACGCCGAGGCGATCGCCCGCCGCGCCAACCTGCTGATGTACGCCGGGCAGGCGGACCGGGCGGCCGAGATGCTGGACGCGGCCCACGCCCGGGGCGTCCGCGACCCGCTGCTCGACCTGGCCTTCGCGGGCGTCGCGCCGCGCGTGGGACGGGTCCCCGAGGCGATCGACCGCCTGCGGGGGCTGCTGGGGGACGCCGGGACGCCCCCGATGGCCCGGGCCGAGACGCTGCTCGAGCTGGCCCGGCTCCTGGAGCGATCGGGCGACTTCGACGGGGCGTGGGACGCCGCGGCTCAGGCCAACGCCCTCCGCCCGGCCGGTTTCGACCCGGACATGTTCGACCGGGTGGTGGACGCGACGCTGGGGGCGATGTCGCCCGGGGCGCTGGCCGCCCTCCCGGCGCCGGTCGATCGGGGCGAGGACGTGGTGCTGGTGGTGGGGGCGCCCAGGTCGGGCACGACGCTCGTCGAGCAGATGCTCGCGGCCCACCCGTCGTGCGCGACGGCGGGCGAGCTGCCCGTCTTCCAGCACGCGGCCGAGACGCTCGGCCTCGCCGGCGACCCGGGCGGGTGGCGTCCCGAGTCCGTGCGCCGCGCCGATATCGCCGGCGCTTCGGGGCACGTGCTCGCGGCGCTCCGCTCGCGCGCGGGCAAGGCGGCGCGCCGCATCGACAAGCAGCCGGCCAACTGGCTGCACGTGGGGCTCGCCGCGGCGATCACGCCCGGGGCCCGCGTCATCCAGGTCCACCGGGACCCCCGGGACACGGCCGTCTCGTTGTTCTTCCGCCACTTCGCCGCCGGGCACGACTTCTCCACGCGCCTCGACTGGATCGGGCGGTACCTGCGGACGTGCGCACGCGCGATGCGGCACTGGGGCGCGATGCACGAGCGCGGCGAACTGCCGGTCGGCCTCACCGACACCCGCTACGAATCGCTCATCGCCGACACCGAGCCCGAGGCCCGACGCCTGGTCGGGTTCCTGGGCCTGGAGTGGGACGCGGCCTGTCTCGCGTTCCACGAGCGCCGCGCCGTCGTCCCGACGCTCACACCCGAGCAGGCGGGCTCCGGGGTGTACGCCTCGTCGGTCGAGCGGTGGCGGCGCTACGAGGGGCGGCTGGGCCCGCTCCTGGAGGCCCTGGGCGACGAGGCGCCGACCGCCTGAATCGCCGCCCTGGGGCGGCGCGCCGGCCCTACAGTTGGCCCATGCACGAGCTTCTTTCGCGTCTGGGTCTCGACCGCGACCCCCGTGTGACCGCCCCCGAGCAGGGCGACGGCGTCGTCGTGAGCGTGAACCCCGCGACGGGCGAGCCCCTCGCCGGCGTGAGACTCGACACCGCCGACTCCTACGACAAGACGATCACCCGGGCCGGCGAGGCGTTCAAGCGGTGGCGGGCGGTCCCCGCGCCCAAGCGGGGCGAGGTCGTCCGCCGGATCGGCATGGCCTACCGCGAGAACCTCGAGGACCTGGGCTCCCTGGTCGCCCTGGAGATGGGCAAGATCAAGGCCGAGGGCATCGGCGAGGTGCAGGAGACGGTCGATATCGCGGACTTCGCCGTGGGCCTGTCGCGGCAGCTGCACGGCATCACGATGCCCTCCGAGCGCCCGCAGCACTCGATGCGCGAGCAGTGGCTGCCCCTGGGCCCGATCGGGATCATTACTGCTTTTAACTTCCCCAACGCGGTGTGGGGCTGGAACGCGATGCTGGGCGCGGTCTGCGGCGACGTGTGCGTCTGGAAGCCGAGCCTGATCACGCCACTGACCGCGATCGCGACCAACGCGATCGCGCAGCGCGTCGCGTCGGAGATGGGGCACGAGGGCGTGTTCGAGCTTGTCATCGGGACCGACGAGGAGGTCGGCGAGCGGATGATCTCGGATCGCCGCCTGCCCCTGATCAGCGCGACCGGCTCGTGCCGCATGGGGCGTCACGTCGGATCGGTCGTCGCCGGGCGGCTGGGCAAGTGCCTGCTCGAGCTGGGCGGGAACAACGCCGTGATCATCGAGCCCGACGCCGACCTGGACATGGCGATCAAGAGCACGGTGTTCGGCTCGGTGGGCACGTGCGGACAGCGCTGCACGACCAGCCGCCGCGCGATCATCCACGAGTCGATCGCCGACGGGTTCTGCGAGAATCTGGTCAAGGCGTACTCGACGATCCGGATCGGCGACCCTCTGGACGAGGGGACGCTCGTCGGCCCGATCATCAACGAGCAGAGCGCCCGGGCGTTCGAGGACGCGATCGCGGCGGCCAAGGAGCAGGGCGGCGAGGTGATCGCCGGGGGCGCCCGCGTGGACCCCGGGACGCTGCCCGAGCGTCTGCGGAAGGGGACGTACGTCCAGCCTACGATTGTGCGTGCGCCCGCGAGCAACAAGCTGGCGATCGCGCAGGAGGAGACCTTCGCCCCGATCCTCTACGTCTTCACCTACAAGACCCTCGACGAGGCGATCGGGATGCAGAACTCGGTGGACCAGGGGCTCAGCTCGGCGATCTTCGCCGGCTCGACCCGCTCCGCCGAACGCTTCCTGGATCCGTCCGGGGCGGGCTCCGATTGCGGGTTGGCGTACGTGAATCTTGGGACGAGCGGCGCCGAGATCGGCGGCGCGTTCGGTGGCGAGAAGGACACCGGTGGAGGCCGCGAATCCGGATCGGACGCCTGGAAGGCGTACATGAGACGGCAGACCTGCACCGTCAACTTTGGAGATGAGTTTGCTCTGGCACAGGGGATCCGCTTTGAGTGACCAGAACGTCGCCGACGCCTTGGCGGAGGCCGCGATCGCGAAGGTCCAGCCCGGCATGACCGTCGGGCTCGGCGCCGGGACGACCGCCGCACGCGGGATCAAGCTCCTGGCCGACCATGTCCGGGAGGGCAAGCTCGACGTCAAGTGCGTCTGCGCGTCCGAGGCGACCGAGGACGCCGCCAAGCAGATGGGGCTGGACGTCATCGAGTTCTGCCTCGTCGAGGAGCTGGACGTCCTGATCGACGGCGCCGACGAGGTGGACCGCAAGATGCACGTCATGAAGGGCAGCCGCGGCGCCATGGCCCGCGAGCGCATGCTCGCCTGGGCCTGCCGGCACACCATCTTCATGGTCGGCGAGAACAAGGTCAGCGAACAGATCGGCAAAGAAACGTCGCTCGCCGTCGCCGTCATGGCCTTCGGGCTCGCCTCCACCCGGGCCGCCATCCGCCGCCTGGGTCTCAACGGCGTCTGCCGACGCGAGATGAACGGCGACCTGTTCGTCACCGACAACGGCAACCTCGTCCTCGACGTCTCGCTCCGGGGCGACGAGAACCTGCCCGAGCTCGCCGGCGAGCTCAACGACATCCCCGGCGTCGTCGACCACGGGCTCTTCCTCTCCGAGGCCGACGAGATCCTGATCGAGTCCGAGCGCGGCGCCGTCGAGCGGCTGCTCCGCTCGGGCGTGACCGCCGACGCCTGAGCCCGCGACATCAACCCCAGTCTCACGGAGGACCGGGCTTCCAGCCCGGTCTTTTCATTGGCGGGGCTGGGTCCGAACCGCCCGCCGCCCCCTCAGTGCGTCCGCGGCGTCGTGTCCACGCCCGTCGTCTGGCTCACCGGGCTGAACAGGTCGAGGATCTCGGTCCGCTCGAGCGCCTCGCACGCGTGCGGCACGTTCGCGGGAAGCTCCAGCACCTGCCCGCCCTCGACGATCAGCTCCTCGGTCGCCGCCCCGCCGACCTCGCCCACGCGGAACCGGCACCGCCCGGAGAGCACGACAACGAGCTGCTCGTTCTCGTGGTGGTGCTCGCCGACGACGAACCCCGGGTGCAGGATCACGCGCGAGATCATCATCTTGTCGCCGATGATGCGCTGGCGGTCGATCTTCTCCATCGGGTGGTCGGCCTTGATCGAGTCCCACGAGTGGACGCTGGCGCGGTCGCCGGTCATGGCGGGTCCTCCTTCGGGCGAGTCTACGTGCCGCCCTGCGACGATCCCGCGGTACGCTCGGGTCGCCCGCCCCGGGCCCCGGCCCGAAGGAGATCGCCATGAGGCTCGCCCACGCCGCCCCCGCCGCCATCGCCGCCCTCGTCATGACGCTCGGCCCGCATGTCCTGGGCCAGGACGAACAGGGGGCGCCGGCGCAGGAGCGGCCCGTCGAGGCGACGAGCCTGCTGGGCGAGCCTTTGCACCGCCCCGAGCCCGCCGAGGCGTTCGGCCAGGAGCAGCGGACCGAGCTGGCCACGCTCCGCCGCGCCATCGCGGACGGGTCCGACGACGAGATGACCTGGGTCTGGGTGGGGCGGCGCCTGGCGTACCTGGGGCAGTACCGGGAGGCGATCGAGCACTACACCGAGGCGCTGGAGAAGTTCCCGGACAGCTACAAGCTGCTCCGCCACCGCGGGCACCGGTACATCACCATCCGCGAGTTCGAGAAGGCGGAGGCGGACCTGTGGCGGGCCGCGCAGCTGGCGGCGCCGCACCCGGACGCCCCCGAGCCCGACGGCATCCCCAACGAGCGGAACGAGCCCCGCTCGACCACCAACTCGAACATCTGGTACCACCTGGCCCTGTCGCGGTACCTCCAGGGCGAGTACGCCGAGGCCGCCCACGCCTGGGAGTGGTGCCTCCGGTTCAGCAAGAACGACGACATGATCGTCTCGGCCAGGTACTGGCTCTTCCTCTCGCGCCTGCGCGAGGGCCGGGAGTGGGACGAGCTCGAGCAGATCCTGCTGCCCATCGACGAGGACATGGACATCGTCGAGAACCACGGGTACCACCGCCTGCTGCTGCTCTTTCTCGGCCAGCGGCTGGAGGAGGACCTGATGGAGGGTCTCGAGCCGGGCGGCGTGGAACACGCGACGATCGCCTACGGCGTCGCCCGCGCGCGCGCCCTGGAGGGCGACGAGGCGGGCTGCCGCGAGCTGCTCGCAGAGATCGTGGAGGGCGAGATGTGGCCCGCGTTCGGGCACATCGCGGCCGACGCGGACCTGGCGAAGCTCGAGCGTGACGGCTGACTACTGCCCCTGCGCCAGCGAGTACCCCGGCTTCCCGTCGAACTGCTTGAGCGGCTGGAAGTCGGTCACGCCGAACTTCTCGGAGATCCGGCGGAGGAGGTGGATCGTCGGGCCCTGGCCCATCTGGCCGATCAGGTGCTTGTCCTCGAGCTCGAAGCGCACGCGGTAGTAGTCCACGACCTCTGTGTAGACGCTGCCCGAGGGCCAGACCTGCGTGCCGCGGTTGGAGATCATGGTCAGCTTGAACGGCGTGCCGACGGCCAGCCGCTCGAGCCGCTGGGCCAGCTCCAGGGGCGTCAGCGTCGTGTCCACGTAGATGTCGCACCCGACGACGTCCGACCGCATCTGCGTGAAGGTCTGCATCAGCCGGTTCACGCTCGGCCGCTCGGGCGGCGTGAACGTCACCTCGTCCTGGCTCGGCTCGGGCTTGGCCTCCAGACCGCTGGGCTTCTTGCCCAGGTGGTCGATCACGCCCCTGGCGAACTCCTGAGTCCCGACGGGGGGCGTGTCCTTGTCGCCGAAGTCGCCCGTGTGGATCTTGTTCTCGAGCGTCGCGAGCAGCGCGTTCTCGACGACGGCCGCGGTACGCAGCAGGCCCACGTGCCGCAGCATCATCAGGCCCGAGAGCAGGAGGCTGGTGGGGTTGGCCACGCCCTTGCCGGCGATGTCGGGCGCGGTGCCGTGGACGGCCTCGAAGATGCTGATCTGGTCGCCGATGTTCGCGGACGGGGCGAAGCCCAGCCCGCCCACGAGACCCGCGGCCAGGTCGGAGACGATGTCGCCCTGCAGGTTGGGCAGGACGATCATCTCGTAGGTCTGGGGCCTGAGCACGAGGTTCATGCACAGGGCGTCGATGATGACGTCCTTCTTCTCGATGCCCGGGTAGTCGTCGCCGATGGTCCGGAACCGGTCGAGGAACAGGCCGTCGGTCATCTTCATGATGTTGGCCTTGTGCCCGCAGTAGACGGTCCCGAGGCCGAGCCGCGAGGCGGTCTGGAAGGCGAACTCGTGGACCTGGTCGCAGCCCGGCGCCGAGATGAGGCGCTTGCACTCGACGACGTCGTTGGTCAGGCGGTGCTCGATCCCGCCGTAGGTGTCCTCGATGTTCTCGCGGACGACGTAGATGTCCACGGGGACGCCGGCGCGGCTGAAGACGGTGTCCACGCCCGGGAGGCTCTGGAAGTGGCGGAGGTTGGCGAAGGCGCCGAAGGTCTTGCGGAGCGTGACGTTGATCGACTTGCCGCCGCCCCCGATGGGCGTGCCCATGGGCCCCTTGTAGAGGATGCCGCAGCGTTCGATGATCTCGACGGCCTCGTCGGTCATGCCGCGAGAGTCGCCGGCGGCGAAGACGGACTGCCCCATCTCGACGCTGACGAAGTCCACGTGGTCGGAGACGCCGGCCTCGCGGAAGATGGAGAGGCAGGCGTCCATGATCTCGGGGCCGATCCCGTCGCCGGGGGCGAGGGCGATGGTCGCGCGGTCGGGCATGTGTCTCGGCTCCTCAGAGGGCGGTCAGCGGGCGGTCAGCAGCCGGTCGGGGCGCTGGGTGCGATCTTTGGCGCGCACTTCTCGGACGGATCGCGGCTCAGCCTGCATCGGCCGCTCTGGTCAATCGCTCAAGGACGGCCGCCCAGATCGCCAGCTCTTCAGGGGATTCGGCCGACGTCGGCGGCCGCTGGACCGCGATCGCCGGGGGGGCGCCGGAGTCGGCCTCCCGCAGCGCCGCGTACAGCCCGGCGGCGAAACCGGCCGCCTCGCTGGGCAGCTCGATCGCCCGCACGCCCCGCCCGCCCAGGCCGGACCCCGCCCGCCCGATCGCGATCACGCCCGGGCCCAGGCCGGCGACCAGCCGTTCCAGGTCGGCTCGGGTCGAGACCAGGTGCACGGGCGACCCGGGCGCGTAGTGGGGGCCCAGGATCCCAGGGGCGCGGGCCGGGGCATCGGGCGCCCGGTCCGGGTCGCGGCCGACGACCACCTCCCGCCCGAGCACCGCGGCGATCCGCTCGGCGCCGATCACGCCCGGGCGGAGCACACGCGCCGGGACCGTCGTCAGGTCGAGCACCGTTGACTCGATCCCGGCGCGGCACGCCCCGCCGTCGAGCGTCAGCACGTCCGAGGCGTCGAACGACTCGCGCACATGGTCGGCGGTCGTGGGCGAGACCCGCCCGCTCGGGTTGGCGCTGGGCCCGACCAGGGGCGCCCCGCACGCGCCGATCAGCGCGAGCGTCACCGGGTGGTCCGGGCAGCGCACACCCACGGTCGGCCCGCCGCCGGTCACGATGCCCGGCACACGATCAGACTTCTCGAGCACGATCGTCAGGGGCCCGGGCCAGAACGCGTCGGCCAGCCGCCGCGCCTCGCCGTTCCACTCACGCACGACGCCCGCGGCCATCTCGGGCCCGTCCACGTGCACGATCAGCGGGTTGCCCGCCGGGCGGCCCTTGAGCTCGAACACGCGCCGCACCGCGTCCTCGTTGAACGCGTCGGCGCCCAGGCCGTAGACCGTCTCGGTCGGGAACGCGACCAGCCCGCCCTCCCGGATCCGCGCGGCGCAGCGCTCGACGCGGTCGGGGTCGGCCGGGGGCGGCGCCTCGCCCGGCATCACTCCACCTCGATGGCGTCCCCGCCCGCGTCCTGCTCGTCGTCCGGCTCATCGGCCGGGGTTGTATCGGGCACGGCCCCGCCCGCCGGCGGCTCGTCGGCGACGCGGTAGTCCAGCGCCCGGTCGCCCTCGAGCACCTGGTTCGCGTCCGGCACGACGAAGTCGATCCGGGAGCGCTCCAGGGCGGTGCCCATCGCCGCGTACAGCCGCGCGATCGAAGAGTTGTACGCGACCAGCGCCGCGACCTCGGCGACCTCGGCCTCGGCCAGCGCCTCCTGCTGGTTCAGCTCCACGTTGAGCCGCTCGACCGTGTACCCCCGGTCGGTCAGCTCCTTCTCGACGCCCAGCGTCCGCAGCGCCTCGCCCTGGGCGATCCGCGTCAGGCGGGCCTGCTCGATGAGCTTGTAGTCGCGGACGACCGCGTCCAGCTCGTTCTTGACGTCCAGCACGACGTCCTGGACGGCCTTGCGGTACGCGGTGATCGACCTCAGCCGCTCGAGCCGCGCCCGGCGGTAGCCCGCGTGCCCGAGCCGGTTGCCGATCGGCTGCTCGAAGAGCACGCCCAGCAGGAACTCGTCGATGAACTCGCCGTCGCCCAGGTTCCCGTACGCGTCGTCCATCCGCGAGTCGAAGCCGATCAGCGTCACCTCGGCGACCAGGTCGAGGCGGGGCAGACGCGAGTTGCGCGCCACGACCTCGCGGATCGACGCGTCGTCGATCGACAAGATCGCGTGGTCGATCTCGGGCCTGGTGTCGATCGCGGTCGTGACCGCGTCCACGAGGCTGAAGGCGATCGGCTCGTCGACCGCCCGGTCCACGGGCACGAGCAATACCTCCGAGCCCACGGGCAGGTCGGGGTCGTTGATCAGCGCCTTGAGCCGGTCGGAGGCGCGCCGCAGCGCGGTCTGGGCGACCAGGATCTGGCCCCGGCGCCGCTCGACGCGGGCCGCGGCGTCCGCGACCTGCGCCTGCCGCGCGTCCTGGATCCGGCGCACCTTGATGTCGTCGCGGACCTCGACGCCCCGGTCCAGCACGCGCTGGCGGATCGCCAGCTCGTTGTAGGCCAGCAGCAGCTCCCAGTACGCGGTCTCGACGCTGGTCACCGTCGCCAGCAGCTGGCTCTTGAGCGTCGCGATGTCCGCGCGCTCGGCGTTCTGGGTCAGACGCACCTCGGCCAGCGCCGTCCCCGCGCCCGCCCCCCGCAGCAATGGCTGCGTCAGCCCCGCGGTCACGTCCACGCTCTGGGCCGGGTTGGGCGACGGCAGCGCGCCGAAGCCCGAGGCGCGCAGGTCCGAGTACAGCAGGTCCTGCCGGACCTCGAGCTGCCCGCCCGTGATCAGGTTCTTGCGGACGCCCGTCGAGGAGCTGAGCGTCTGATTGGAGACCAGGGCGGCCCCGCCGAACAGCGCGATCGCCGCCTGCGGGCGGTCCGTGTCACGCCAGTAGTTCTCGCTGAACAGCGTCCAGTCGAACGCGGCCTGGGCCGAGACGACGTCCGCCTCCCGGATCGCGGGCCCGAACCGGGCCAGCTGCACGTCCAGGTTCCGCGAGACGGCCGAGCGGACGCACCGCTCCAGGCTCACGCCGACGACGCGCTGCGGGCGCCCGTACAGGTCCTCGCTGAGCAGGGCCTGGATGGGGTCCCCGCCCTCGGGCGCCGACTCGCCCAGGGCGTCGATGTACGCCGCGGGCGAGTACTCGTTCTCGATCAGGTCCAGGTGCTCCTGGCGGATCTCCAGCTCGTCGAGCCCGGCGTCGCGGGAGGTGGTCCGCCGCTCCGGGTGCTGCTCGGCCTCCTCGACCTCCCGCCGCACGCTCTCGAGCACGCCGCGGCGCAGCTCCGCCTCGCTCCGCCTCTGGATGGGCGAGCGGCAGCCGGACGCGGCCAGCAGGACCCCCAGCAGAGCCAGAACACAGGTCGGGCGGCTCAAGCCGGCGCCCGCAGCGGACGAATGGGTTGGGGAGATCATCGGGGGAAGTTAGAATCGCCCGGGCAGCCGGTCAAAGCCGCCGGGCGGGACAAGTGCACAACCCCCCGCCCCGCGACCCCGCCCAGCCCCGGGCGGTACACTCGAACCGGCGAGGGCCCCGCCCCGCCAGCCGGGGCATGGAGCCCCGAGACGATGCCCGCTCAAGGAGGATCAGCCGTGCGTCGCGCCCCCCTCGCGTCAATCCGAGCCGCCGCCCTCGCCCTGACCGCCGCGGCCCCTGTCCTCGTCCCCGCCGTCGTTTCCGCCCCCGCCCTGGCCCAGATCCAGGACGTCGAGGCCCGCTGGGCCGTCGTGACCCAGAAGGACACCCCGGCCCGGTGCGACGACTTTGACCGTTTCTACAAGGTCGCCACCTTCCAGCCGGGGCAGGTGCTCCGCGTGGACGGGCAGTCGGCCGACTGGGCCCGGATCGTCTACCCGGCCTCCATGCACGCCCTCGTGCCCGCCTCGGACGCCCGGGGCGCGGGCCAGGACCGCGTGGAGCTGACCATTGACTCGCGGCTGCGGGCGCCCAGCGCCGTCCTCGGCATCGCCGGCTCGTGGCACTCGCTCTACGCCCAGGCCCTGCCCGCCGGGACGACGCTGAAGGTCGTCGGCGAGGAGCTCGGCGCCAACGGCGAGGTCGTCGCCTACCGCGTCACGCCCCCGGCGCCGCCGGCCGCCCCCGAGCAGCCGTACGCGTACGTCAAGCTCGACGCCCTGCGCGACGCGACCGAGGCCGAGGTCAAGTCGCACACGGCTTCTCTCCGGGCCAACGTCCAGAACGCCACCGAGAGCGAGGCGGACGCCCTTGTCGCCGACGTCACCCCCGTGACCGAGGCGCCGGCGCGCTCCCAGCCCCAGCAGCCAGCGCCCGATTACTCGACGGACCTGCTCGAGCCCATGACGCCCCCCGGTCAGGAGCGCACCGACCAGCAGAACACTCGGCAGAACGCCGAGCAGATCATGCCCCGCACGCCGCAGCGCGAGCAGGCGCCCGTCTCGACCGGGCGCCCGGCGTCCAACATCCCGAGTGACGCCTCGACCGACGCCTCGACCAACCAGGAGTCCGGCGGCTCGTTCGACATCGTCGCCGAGGTCGAGCAGGGCGAGCAGACCGGCCAGGCGCCCGGCTTCGACGCGTCCGCGTCAACCGCCGCGAACGCCCGCCCCGCGTCGTCTACGCCCCGGCCGCAGGCCGAGCAGCCGCGGCAGCCCGAGTTGGCGCCCGAGCCGGCCTCGATCGAGGACCTCGAGTCCTCGCTGAACGCGACGCGTCGTCTGCCGACCGAGTCGATGGACCTGGCGCTGGACGAGCTGCTGGCCGAGTACCAGCGGACGCTGGCGGCCGAGGCGGCCAAGCCGAACGCCGAGGAGCGGACGATCAACGCCCTCGAGCAGCGTGTGAGCTGGCTCGAGCTCCGGATCGACACGCGGGACCAGCGCCGCGCGATC
The DNA here is from genome assembly GCA_041987545.1 of Phycisphaerales bacterium. Taxonomy (GTDB): domain Bacteria; phylum Planctomycetota; class Phycisphaerae; order Phycisphaerales; family UBA1924; genus JAJRXR01. Next base: position 412,635 of record JBHIWH010000001.1, read on the forward strand.
GAGGCGGCACTGCGTGAGTCGAGCGAGCGGGACGAGCAGGTCGCCGAGGGCGTGCGGCGGTGGCAGGCCGAGCGGTCGTACGTCGTCGTCGGGCGCCTGGCGCCCAGCGCCGTCTACGACGGCAAGCGGCTGCCCCTGATGTACCGCGTGATGTCGGTGGACCCACTGATGGGCTCGCGGACGATCGCCTACGTCCGCCCCGAGGCGGGCCAGGAGCTGGCGCCGCACCTCGGGCAGATCGTGGGTGTCGTGGGCGACGGCGCCGACGACGCCGCCCTCAGGCTCCGGATCATCCGCGCCGAGCGTGTGGACGAGCTGAACTCCGCGTTCGCGCAGGAGCCGTACACGACCGAGTGAGGCGCCTGGTCCGGCTGGGGGTCTGCCCCCGGGGCGGGCGGCGCCCGCGTACCGTTGGCCCGTGCCAGCAGCGAGCGGACCCATCATCGCGTCGGCGGTCTCGGCGGCCGGCTCGGCCGACCACGCCGCGGGCGAGGTGTGCGAGCGCGCCGCCGCCGACCTCGAGCGCCGGGGCGCCCGCGCGACCGGGCTCGACCTGGTCCTCGCGTTCGCCTCCGGCACGCACACGCCCATGATCGAGCCCCTGGCCGCGACGCTCCGGCGCACGCTGGACCCGGCGCGCCTGCTCGTGGTCCCGGCGCCGACCGTTCTCGGCGGCCGCGAGGCGTTCGAGAACCGGACCGCATTGAGCCTGCTCGCCTGCCGCCTGCCGGGTGTCAGCACCCACCCGCTCCCGCCCGACGCGCTCTCGCACGCCCCCGAGGACACGCTGGCGGCGATGATGGGCGATCCCGGCGCGCGGCGGGGCACGCTCCTGTTCGCCGACCCGAGCTCGACCGCCTTCGCGTCCATGCTGCCCAGGCTGGGGCGGATCCACCAGATGTCGTCGTGGGGCGAGGCGCCGCCGATCGTCGGCGCGCTGACGCCCGGCGACGGCGAGTCCGAGACCGCGATCGTGCTCGACGACGCGCCGTACGCGCGGGGCGCCGTCGGGCTGAGCATCGCCGGCGACATCCGCCTCGACGTCATGACGAGCCTCGGGTGCCAGCCGTTCGGCGAGCCGATGCTCGTCACCCGGGCCAAGAACAACCTCATCCTGGAGCTGGGCGGGCGCCCCGCGGTCGAGGCGATCCGAGACGCGGCGACCGGGCTCTCGCACGCGCAGCGGGCGCTGCTGCCCGGCGGGCTGTACCTGGGCATCGTCGCCGATGAATACAAGCCCCGCTTCGGGCGGGGCGATTTCCTGATCCGCCGCCTGCGGGCCGTGGACGAGAACTCCGGCGCCGTCGCGGTCGAGGAACTCATGAGCGTGGGGCGGACGGTGCAACTGCACCTGCGCGACGCGCAGATCGCCGACGATGATCTCGCGCTGCTGCTCGACGCCCAGGCTCTGCACGAGCGACCGCTGGGGGCGCTGCTGCTGTGCTCGGGCGGGCGGGGCTCGGACTTCTTCGGCGACGCCGCCCACGACCCGGCGGCTGTCCAGCGGGCCTTCCGCGACGAGCTGCCGGGCGAGCGGAAAGCCAAGGGGGGCGAGGAACTGGACCCGGCCTCGCCCCTGCTGCCCCTCGCGGGCCTGTTCAGCGCCGCCGAGATCGCGCCGGCCGCCGGCCTGCCCCGCGTGCACACGCACGCGGCGGTGCTGACGATGTTTCGGCGACGCGATCCAGACTCAATCACGGGCGCCGACACCTAGCCCGGAACGCCAGTGACGGGCACCTGCGAGCCTCCCTCATCGCATTCGCTCCGATCCGAGACCCGCTCAGGAATCGAGAGCCCGTCACTCACGTTCCGGGCTAGGAGGAGCGCACATGGCCCGTCGCTCACGTCCCGGGCGAACGAACGAGATGATCTAAGCCTCCGCCGGCTCGATGACCCCCCGGCACTCGCCGAAGCCGATCCGCCGATACCCCTCGCGCTCGCAGAAGCCCCTGATGATCACCTCGTCGCCGTCGGCCAGGAACTTGCGCTCCTCGCCCGTCGGCAGGGCGATGGGCGTGCGTTGCGTGCCGGGGACGACCTTCGGCGGGCTGGCCCACGGGTCGCCGTCCCAGGTCAGCTCGAGCAGGCACCCGCGGGCGTCGCGCGTGGGGCCGGAGACCGTGCCCGAGGCGAGCAGGTCGCCCGGGTTCATCTCGCAGCCGTTCGCGGCATGGTGCGTCAGCATCTGCCCGATCGTCCAGTACATGTCCTTGAAGCTGCCGCGGCTGAGCCTGATCGGCTCCACGCCCTTGTCGCGCATCTGCTTCGAGGACAGGTAGACCTCGAGCGTGATGTCCACGCCGCCGTGCTTCGAGTTCTGATCGCTCGACAGGTACTCGAGCGGCTTCGGATCGCCCGCGTCCCGCGTCGCCGCCGGGCAGCGGAAGGGCGCCAGCGCCTCCATCGTCACGACGTAGGGCGAGACCGTGGTCGCGAAGTTCTTGGCCAGGAACGGGCCCAGGGGCTGGTACTCCCACTTCTGGATGTCCCGCGCCGACCAGTCGTTGACCAGGCACAGGCCCAGGATGTGGTCCTCGGCCTCGCCGATCGGGATCGGTTTGCCCATCTCGTTGCCCCGCCCGACGACGAATCCGACCTCCAGCTCGTAGTCGAGCAGTTTGCAGGGGCCGAAGACCGGGTCGCCGTCGGCGATCGTCGCCCCGGGCAGGAGCTGTCCCCTCGGCCGGCGCACCGGCGTGCCCGAGGGCACGAGGGTGGACGCCCGCCCGTGGTACGCGATCGGGATGTGCTTGTAGTTGGGCAGCAGCGGGTTGTCGGGGCGGAACATGGAGCCGACGTTAGTCGCGTGGAAGAGGGAGGCGTAGAAGTCGGTGTAGTCGCCGCACGAGAGCATCGGGATCCCGAACTCGACCTGGTCGATCGGGACGATGATCTGATCCCGGTCGGGATGATCCCGGAGCGCGGGGTTGTCCTTCCGGAGCAGCTGCTGGATGAGGGGGCGCAGTCGGCGCCAGTCGCCGCTCTCCGCGAGGTCCTCGACGCACCAGTAGTCCCAGTCCTCGCCCTCGCCGACGATCCCGGACTGGGCCAGGGCGGCGGGGATGAGAACCACTTCCCCGATGATCACTCCGACCTGCGGGCTGTACGCGTCGTCCTCGCCCTCGACCGGGACGGCCGCGGTCGCGAGCGGCAGATTCTGGATCGGGAAGTCCGTCGCTGGGTCGTTGGCGGACTCGACCCAGGACTCGAGGTTCGAATCGTGCGTCTCGTCGATCTCGTAGGGCATCGGCGCCTCCTCAAGGCTGTTGCAAGAACCGGGAGAGCATCCTAGAGGGCCCCTACGCGTCCGGACCGATCGGGTCCGGCTCGTCGGGGTCCGGGCTCGACAGGTCGCGATCGGCCGGCGGCGTCGGGGGCCTGAGGAACAGCGACGCGGCCGCCAACGGCACGCCCGCCAGCGCGAACGCCGCCAGGATCGGTACGAAGTCGTGGCCCGCCATCAGGTACGCCTTGCCCGCCAGCCACGGGCCCACGCCCGTCGCCGCCACCGTCGCAAGAGAGACCGTCCCGCGGATCGCACCGTGGTGCGTGCGCCCGAAGTACCGCGCGATCGCGGGGTTCCCGACGGCCACGCCCACGCCCATCGACACGCCGAACACACCCATCCCCGCCGCCATGAAGGCGACGACCCACCCGTCCGCGACCAGACCCGACACGCCGACGAGGCAGAGCACGCACGAGCCCAGCGTGAGCAGGGGCGCCAGGGGCAGCAGCCGCCGGGGCCTGACCCGGTCCACCAGCCAACCCAGCGCGAGCATCGAGACCCCGAAGCAGATGGGCCAGGGCTGGATCGCGACCGCCGCCTGGGCCTCGGCGCCCTCCAGCCCCGCGCTCCGCAGCATCTCCTGCATGTGGAACAGGAGCGCCGTCCCGATCAGCCCGCCCGAGCACATCACGGGCAGCAGGATCCAGTACGCCCGCGTGCGCATCGCCTGGGCGCGGGTGAAGGCGGGATCGTCGGCCGGGGGTGCCCCGCCGTGGATCACGTCGTGCGTCGCGTGCTCGCGGGCGTCGCCGTCCAGGTGCTGGCCGATGTCCTCGGGCTTGTTCCGAAAGACCAGCAAGACGGCCGGGAGCGTGAGCAGCAGGACGAAGCCGGCCAGGGCGAGGGCGGCGACCCGCCACCCGTGGTTCTCGATCAGCCACGCCGTCGGCGCGGGCATCAGCGCCGATCCGCCCGCGAAGCCGGCGATCGCGAGGACCGAGTGCACCGTGCCCAGGCGCCGCTCGAACCACATCGCGATCGTGTGGCCCGCCAGCATGCCCAGCGAGCCCTGGCCCAGCAGCCGCATGAAGAAGAAGCAGACCGCCAGCGTGATCAGCCCGCCGACCTGCGTGAGCATCGCGACCGACGCGGCGCACCCGCACGCGACGACGCCCGTGACCAGACGCAGCCCGTGCCGGTCCGCCATCCGGCCGATCCACGGCAGCGGGAACGCGGCCAGGATCGTCCCGAACGTGTACGCCCGGCTCAGCTGCTCGACGTCCAGCTCCAGCGACGTCCGCAGCGAGTCGTTGAAGAGTGAGACAACGACCGTCTGCGTCGGCATCGTCGCGACGGCCATGAGGACCGCCACGCCCAGCATGATCCAGCCGTAGAAGAACTTCCCGGGCGCTCCGGCCCCCTCGCTCGAACGCATCGCCAAGCGTAGACCAACCGGCGAGTGGCTACAGGAGTTGCAGACGCTTCAGGTCGTCCACAGGCTCCTCGAACGAGCAGGAGCCGTAGCTGAGCGCAAACGTCTCACGAACGCGCGAGAGGCCGATCAGATCGACCTTCAGGTCCCGCCAGGCGCACGAGTCCTCGCCGAAGCTGAACGCACTCGCCTCGGTCTCGTTCAGGACCCGCAGCGTCGTCTCCTCGTCGATCCGGGTCGTCCTCACGAGGGCCGCGGCCAGGAAGACGTTCAGGAACCCGTGCATCACGCCCTTTGGCTCGGGCCCCTCGTACGTCAGCGGGTACTCGGCACGCACCGGATGATGGAGGCCCGCCGTCGCCTTGAAGGGCGCGTCGGCGCGGGCGCAGGCGTGGATGAACGCGGAGACGGCCTCCACCGGCGGGATCATCTCGGGCTTCACGCCCCCGCACCGGACCTTGCCGGCGCAGCTGTTGCCCGCCAGAGCCGCGATGAAGCCGCGGGGGTCGCCCTTGATGACGACCTCCTGGGGGACCTCGAACGCGGGGAAGATGTCCTCGGGGATCTCGTCGAGCGCGTTGTCGATGTCCCCGGGCGCCGCGACGCGCATCTCGATCGCGTCCACCTGCGCCTGGCCGTGGACCTCGTCGGCGTGCCGCTCGTTGAATGCGTCGATCGCGTCCAGGCAGGGCTCCAGCTCGCCGTCGATGATCGCCGACACCCGCCAGGGCGCGATGTCGTCGGCCATCTCGCGGTACCCGCTGGTCGCGTACGTCCCGGGCATCAGTGCCGCGGCCTTCTCGCTCAGCTCACCAAGACGAGACACCGGGCAGATCAGCCTGCCGAGCATCTCCGCGTGGGGCGTCCGCAGGTACCGCGCGTAGTTCTCGACGCATGGGGACATGTCGAGCGTGGCGGGCGGGAAGAGGCCGGCGTAGTCGATCAGGCCCGCCGTCAGCGTGCGCATGGTCTGTGTCATTCGCGTCCCCGGGTTGGATCCCGTCTCACTTGGCCAGCCGCGCGATCAGGCGCCACGCGTCGTGGTTCGAGAGCGTATGCCCCGCCTCGGCGTTGAACCGCTCGACCAGCGCGTCGAACTCGGGCGCGTACACCAGCCGGTCCCGCGCGCCGAGCGATCCCGCCGCCTCGACGACCAGGCGCGTCAGGAGCTGCTCGTCCTCGCCCGAGATCTTGGGGACCGAGGTCTCGGTTCTTCCCATCCGGGGCAGGCGCCCGGCCTTCCGCAGGTTGTGGAGCCTGTGGAACGCGTCGCGCCGCGTCGGGGCGGCCTCGCCCAGCGCCGACGCGAGCTGCCTGTGCAACGACTCGAACGCGTCGGTGTAGGGCAGCGCGTCGAGCGTCACGCCCGCGTTCCGGTAGGCGGCGACAAGCGCCGCGTCCGCCGCGTCGGGCGACGCGGCGCCGAACAGCGATCCCTGCGACCCCCGCGCTCCGGCCTCGGGCGGGTGGTCGCCGCAGAGCATCAGCTCCTCCCACGGCTCCATCGCGTCGTCGGGCTCGTGATCGGGGTCCAGGAAGTCCTGCACGCACCGCTCGAACATCGCGTGCCGTCGTGTGCACCCCAGGTCGCCCGGCGCGTGCCCGACGGGGACGACGAACCGCCACTTGCGGCCCGGGGACGTCGCCAGCGCGTTGAAGACCGCCGCCGCCGCGGGCGCGGGGACGACCTCGTCCTGCATCGCCAGCTTGCACAGCGTCGGCGCCCGCACCCGGCCCGCGTGCACGACCGTGTCCGCCAGCCGCAGCCGCTCGAGCAGCTCTGACCGCCGATCCGGGTTGGCCTCCAGCACGCGCGCGATCTCGCGGCCCGTGCCCGCCGGCGCGTGCTCCAGGCGCCACGCCCAGTCGCCCAGCGTGGGCGTGCCCACGACGAGGCGATCGACCACGTGCTCGCGGGCCAGGCGGCCCGAGAGCTGCGCCGCCGCGATCACCGCCAGGGCGCCGCCCAGCGATTCGCCCACCAGGAAGAGCGGCCGCTTGCTCGCCAGGGGCCGCCCCGGCTCGTCGCCCTCGGCGTCGGCCAGGCGGTTGCGCATCACGCGGCAGGCGTTGGCCGCGTCCGCCGCGGCCTGGGGCACGACCCAGCCCATCGCCGCCTCGGGCCCCTCGCCCGGCGCGTCGAAGCCGCGCGTGATCCAGCCGAGCCCGTGCCCGCCGGGCGTCGTCAGGTCGCCCGTCGTCGCCCGCGAGCCCGGGTAGCCCCGGACCCGGACAAGCAGCACGTCGAGCCCGCGCGCCGCGGCCCAGCGCCAGCGCACCGCGTCCCGCTCCAGGGGTCGCGGCTCGCCGTACCCGTGCAGAACGACCACACCCCCGCGTGTCTCGTCCCCGGCGCCGCTCTCGATCAGGCGGCACCCGATCGTCACACCGCCCAGGCTCGTGAACGTGTGCGTGACGCCCGGCTCGTCGTCGGCGCCGCCGGGACTCAGGCGCGGGCGGTCCTTGACCAGCGCGCGGAACCACGATCCCCAGAGCACGGAGTGGTCGGGCGCGGGCGTCGAGTCGCCCACGCGCGAGAGATGGCGCACGCCCAGGCCGAGCGTGTCCGAGGCGCCCGTCGCCGTCCCGCTTGCGTCAGTCACCGCCGCCCGGCCCACCCGAGGCCGCCCGCCGCATCGCGGTGTCGAACATCGCCTGCCGGATCGCCCCCGCGTCCACCCGCGCCAGCCACACCTGGCTCGATGGGATGAACGCCTCGGCGTCGGCGCCCTCGGGGGCGCGCTGGCTGGTCCACATCATCAGCTCGCCGTTCCCGCTGAACACCGGCAGCCCGTCGAACCCGGCCGCCGCCGTCACCCGCACGCTCACGCGATCGGCGGGCGCCCGCTCGGTCTCGACAGACGCCCCGATCGCGAACACCTCGTAGTTGAAGTGCCCCATCTGGCTCGTCGCGTAGACGGCCACGTCCTCGCGGGGGTGGAAGAAGGGCGCCCAGTTGACGTGCCCGTTGTCGGTCAGCCGGACCTCGCGCTCGACCCCGACGATCACGCCGTCCTCGTCGAAGGCGAGCACGGACTCGAAGAGCTGGAGCAGGTTGTCGCCCTCGCGGTCGGAGCGGTAGATGATCCGGGCGCCGTCGGGCGAGAAGAAGGGCCCGCCGTCGTACCCGGGCGCATCGAGCAGCACGGTGTGCTCGCCCGTCTGCGTGTCGTAGAGCCACAGGTCCCCGTCGGGCGCCTCGCCCGACTCGGGCGGGTCGGCGTGGGTGTACAGAATCCAACGCCCGTCCGCGGACCAGGACCCCTCGGCGTCGTACCCGTCACGCTCGAAGATCGGGGTCGCCTTCTCGACGGGCGTCCGCGCGAGATCCTCCGGCAGGCGGACGCTCACGATCTCCATCTCCCGGGGGAACTGCCATGCGTAGCGGCTCGTGCCGCGCTGGTAGCCCGGCGCGTCCTCGATCTTGGGCTCGGTGATCGTCGAGCCGAAGAGGATCCGCCTGGCGTCGGTCGGGTGGAACCAACCGCAGGTGTTGGCCGAGCCGGGCTCGGAGACGCGGGTGATGTTGGCGATGCCGCTGATCTGCCCGTGCGCGTCCTCGGTCAGGTCGGCGACGTACATGTCGTAGTGGGGGCTGGGCTTCTGACCCTCCGGCGGGTGGGAGATCGCCTGGAAGATGATCCGCTCGCCGTCGGGCGAGAAGTACGCCTCGCCCGCCTTGAGGAACATCGCGGGATCGGTGAGGCGGACGTGCTCCGACAGGATCGGCGCCTCCCGCTCGGCCCACTCGACGTGGCTGACCGGCGCGTCCTCCGGGGCGTTGTCCCCGGGCCCGGCCACGCCGATCACGGTGCATGCAAACAGAGTCCCGAGCACGTCTACCCTCCGGATCGGGCGCCGGGAGGTCGGCGCCAACGCTCAAGCCTAGACGCCGGCCCGCCCGTCGGCGGTCCCCACATCGCCGGCCCCGCCCGACGCCCCCGCCATGCCCCGCGACGTCCTGGACCAGACCCGGATCCTCCACGCGTCCGACCGCCTCGTCGTCGTGGACAAGCCCGCGGGCGTCCGGTCGGTCCCGGGCAACGGGCCCGACGGGGGCGTCTGCGTCGAGGCCTGGGTCCGGGCCCGCTTCCCGCTGGCCGACGGGCCACTGACCGTTCACCGCCTCGACATGGCCACGAGCGGGCTCATGGTCTACGCCCTCGACCGCGCGGCCCAGGCGGAACTGTCCACACAGTTCATGAAGCGGCGCGTGGGCAAGACGTACACGGCATTGCTGGCCGGTGTCCCCGGCGCCGAGTCGGGGGTCGTCGAGCTTCCCCTGCGCGTGGACTGGCCCAACCGCCCGAGGCAGATCGTGGACCACGAGCTGGGCAAGCCCGCGCGGACCGAGTGGCGCCGAATCGCCATCGAGCACCGCGACGGGCAGGACCGCGCCCGCCTCGAGATGGTCCCGGTCACCGGACGCTCGCACCAGCTCCGCGTCCACGCGGCCCACGCCGACGGCATCGGCATTCCCATCCTGGGCGACGAGCTCTACGGCGATGCCGCCTCCGCGCCCCGCCTGCTCCTGCACGCGACGACGCTCGCCTTCAGCGACCCCGACGACGGGTCGCGACGCGAGTTCCGCTCGGAGCCGCCGTTCTGAGAGAGCGCGCCAGGCTCAGAAGTGCTTGACGCGGCGCTCGGCGTGCCCGTCCCAGTTCAGCCCCGCCGCGATGGTCAGGCGGTCCAGCGCCCGGGCGTCGGCGTCGGTGAAGCTGCCCCGCTCGTGCGAGTCCAGGTCCAAGACGCCCCAGCAGGCGCCTTCGGAATCGAACATCGGCACGACGACCTCCGACAGATCTCGCGGGTCGCACTTGATCACCCGGTCGCCCAGGTTGGTCAGGTCGGTCGCGACGATCGGACACCTGTCCAGCCACGACCGCCCGCACAGCCCGTTGAGCCCGATGGGCGAGCAGGCGGGTTTGTCGCGGCAGGGCCCGAGGATCATCTGCTCGTCGCCCGCCTCGGCCGTGTAGAACCCGGCCCAGGACACGCCCTTCTCGCACAGGTGCCGCCAGAGCGCGTCGGCGACGATCTCCATGCGATTGGCGCGCGACCCCGACACGCCGGACAGCGAGCGAGAGATCGCCGCGTAGTCCCGCTTGTAGCGCGTGAACGCCATTGGGCTTGGTTCGACCGGTCCCGGACGCGGAGTTAGAGCGTCGCGGAGGTGAAGGGCAGGAGGCCCATGTACCGCGCCCGCTTGACGGCCTGGGCGACCATCCGCTGCTGGCGGGCGTTGGTCCCCAGCCGCTTGCGGCCGTAGATCTTGCCGTTGGGCGTCATCATGCGGCGGAGGGTCTCCACGTCCTTCCAATCGACGAACTCGATCCCCTTGCCGGAGGTCGTGGTCGCCTTGGTCGGCCCGCCGGGCCCGAATCGGCTGAATCGGCTCATATCGCTGCGCTCCGTCTCGGTCTCGCGGCCGGCCGACATCCCTCGGGACGCCCGCCGGCGACGGATGGATCTGATCCCCCGGGCCCGTCGCCCGAGGCGGTCAAGAATTTAGGCCTCGTCCGCCTCCGGATCGACCCGGGCCGGATCCGGCCCCGCGGCCGCCGCCCGGCTCTCGATCGGGTGGTCCAGGCCCAAGACGCCCGAGCCCCGCCAGACCAGCACCAGGGCCGCGACCAGCATCACCACGTCCCGGCCCACGTGGCACCAGCCCATGGCGCCCTCGCACGGCCAGTCGTACTCCCCAAAGCACCCGCACTCGACCTCCATCGACCGGGCGATCACCGAGACGATCGCCAGGGTGAAGGCCAGCAGCTGAAGGGAGATCAGCGTCGCCGCCGCCCGGGTCCAGAGGCCCAGGACAAGCAGCAGCCCGCAGACCGCCTCGGCCCAGGGGATCCCGAACGTGAGCACCTTGATCACGTGCTCGCCGCTCTCCACCGGGATGATCTTGAACGCCTTGATCGACTCGGCGAACGACTGGGCCGGGCTGTCGATGATCGTGTCCGTCAGCGGCTTGGAGAACAGCTTCACCCACGCCGCGAAGAGGAACAGCCCGCCCAGCGCCAGGCGCAGGGGCAGGAGCAGCACGATCGACTCGACGACGCGGAGGGCGCTGACAGGCCTGCTCATCCGTCGATCTCCGGCGGCGGCCCGTCGAGCGTCTCGTAGCCCGCGGCCGCCCAGTCGTCGTACCCGCTGCGCATGATGATCAGGTTCGTGAACCCCGCCTCCTCGAGCCGGATCGCGACATTCTCCGAGGCGTCGCAGTCGCCCCCGGTGCAGTAGATCACGACCTGCCCGTCGTAGCCGACCATGTCCACCAGCTCGAAGATCATCGCCGCCGAGACCTCGCTCGCGGGCATCCAGTACGCGCCGTCGATGTGGCCGGCCTCGTACAGGTGCATCGGGCGTGCATCCACGAAGGCGGCCGTGAACTCGTCCCACATCGCCTTCGCCTCGTCGAGGCCGATGTATCGGTAGCCGGACTCGGGCTGGGCGGGCGACTCCGGGCCGGGTCCCTCGGCGATGCCGATCGCCCTGGGCGCCTCGTCCGTCTGGGTCGCCGCGTCCTCGGTCCCGTTCTCGGTCGCCGCCGGGTCGCCCGGGTCGGTGTCCGCGGGAGTCGCGTCGGTCGGCGCGGGGCGTTGCCCGCCCGCGAGCCTCACCGGCACGAACACCGAGTGCGTCGCGCCGACCGCAAGGCAGACACCACCGATCGCCAGCGCCCCGACGAGCGCGCCGCCGGCCTTACCCATCGCTCTTGCCCCGCCCGTCGGCGCCGGCCGGCGCTGCCGCCGACGCGTTCCGGTCGAGCACGACCCGCATCCGCACCGGCACGCGGACCCGCGCCTCGCCGGGCACGTCGGTCAGGAAGATCACGTCGGCCTTCGCATCGCCGGGCTCGAGGCCCTCGCCCGCGTAGCCCGTGATGGTCGCGACGTAGCCCACGCCGTACTGAGGGTCCAGGGGCTCGACGCTCGCCTCGAGGCGGAGCGAGTCGTCCTCGGTCTCGATGCCCAGGATCTTGAACGCCTCGGCGTGCCGGTTGCGGATCATGATCTTGGTCTCGCCAGACCCGCCCGCGGGCTGGGGACGGATCCGCGCCGTCGGCGGGCGGATGGTGAGGTCGGGCAAGATCGTCGCCACCACCTCCATCGTCAGCTCGGGGCGCCGGGGATCGTTGGTGGTGATCGTGATCGTGTCGGAAAGATCCATGACGTCGGGGCTCCCCTTGAACGTCACCTCGATGTTCGTGCCGCGCAGGATGTCGCCGAACTTGCCCCGCGTCGGGCGGCTGTCGACGATCTTCACGTCGAACAACTCGGACTTCTTGTTGGTCACGCCCGTGACCTCGAAGTCCTTCGCCCGCCCGGCGACCTCGAACTCCGTCCTGGCCGACTCGCCCTTGCGGACGGCCTTGAACGAGAGGACCTTGGGCGTGAGCGTCGCGATGGGGCGGACCCGCCCGAGCACGGCGATCTCCCGGGGCCGGCCCCGGTAGTCGTTGCTGATCACCCGGATCTTCCGCGCCTTGTCGGCGTACACGCCCTGCACGACCGCGTACTTGACGTTGATCACCCCAGACTCGCCCGGGGCGTACACCCACTTGTCCAGGTCGGGGACGGTGCACCCGCAGTCCGCCTCCACCCGCTCGATGACCAGGTCCGCGTCGCCGGCGTTCGTGAACCCGAACGTCATGTCGACGTCCTCGTCGTCCAGGATGTCGCCGATGTCGTGCTCGGTCTTCTCCAGCTTGAGAATCGCGCGGCCGGCATTCGCCAGGGGGGACGCCCCGGGCGGCGGGGGCAACGCCACGCCGACCGACGCGACAACCCCGATCAAACCCAGCACCAACGCGAGCATCCGTGTCATGGCTTCGTGTCCTCCCGTCCGGAACAGACCGGGGGCCTGTCTCTGAGTCTCTTACCGCACCCGGACCGCGCCCGACACCGGCACGCGGACCTCCTCCTCACCCTTGACGTTCGTCCGGATCACGATGTCCTCGGCGATCCGCGGGTGCACCCGCGCCGCCGTCACCGTCATCCGCACCCGGTACACGTCCTTCTTGTTCGGATCGACCGGGTACGCCTCGAACTCGATCTTCGCCGGACCGCCCTCGGCGAACTCGATCGCCTTGACCTCGAAGTCCTCGCCCTTCCGGTGCGCGACCGTGAACTCGCGGACGAACGACTCGCCCAGCTTGGGTCGGCCCAGGGCGATCCGCATCGGCGCGACCGCGATGTCCCCCCGGATCGACGCCATCAGGGGCGCCGTCACGATCTCCCGTCTCGCGTCGTTGGTCCGGATCGTCAGCTCGTCGTCGATCCGCCCGACGACGTTGGTCGGCTCGAGCGTGACCTCGAAGGTCGTCCTGCGGAGCGTCTCGCCGTCCACCTCGACCGGCTCGGTGCCCAGGGACCTGACCTTGAACCGGTCCAGGTTGCGGAGCACCGTCGCGCGGATCGCCTCGAAGTCCTCGGTCCGGCCTGTCACCGTGAACGTCGTGGTCGCGGTCTCGCCCTTGCCGATCGTGCCCAGCGAGATGGTCGCGGGGCTGACGTCGACCAGGCGGACGACGTCGCCCTTGACGTGCAGCTCGATGTCCTTCCCGCTCAGGTCGTTGCAGTCGATGTAGACGATCCGGTGCTGGGCGCCGTGCTTGCCCTTCGGGTTGAACACGACGTGGATCGCGCCCGACTCGCCCGGCTTGTACAGCGTCTTCTCGGGCTCGGCCGCGGTGCACCCGCACGACGAGCGGACGTTGATGATCTCCAGGTCCGCCTCGCCGGCGTTGGTGAACTCGAAGTCCATCTCGATCGTCTCGTGGTCGAAGACCGTGCCGATCTCCTTGGTGGTCTCCTTGAACTCCACCCGCGTCGGGGTCATCACCTTGGGCTTGACCCGCTCGACCCGTGGCGGGGTCCCGGCCGGCGGGAGCGGGGGGGGCAACGCGACCGACGCGCTCGCCGCCAGGCCCAACGCCAACATCCCGATCCGCATGCCTCTGCTCGCCATCGCCGACTCCTCGATCCTGCCCGGGCCCGAGGCCCGGGGGTGTCCCGCTCCGCCGATCTGTACGCGCGTGGGCGGCGATTCCAGAAATGGCGCCGCCGCCATACTCATGTACCCCGACCCACGCCGCGCGGTTCTACCTTATTCGCGCCCGGGCGCCCTGGGTCGCCAATCCGAAAGACCGGCCGCGCCCCGACCCACGAACAACCCGCAGCCCCCGCCCAGCCTTCCACGCGGAGCGGCGGTTTGCCCGATCATAACGCAAACAACAGGATCCCGGCCCGAATCGACAGCGGCGCCGCGGGCACGACCCCGCGGCGCCGCCGATCCGATCTCTCCCCGGCCCGGCCCTCGGCTACGGGCAGCCCTCGCCGAAGGCGACGATGAACGCGAACACGTCCGTGAAGTCCCAGACGCCGAAGGGCACGTCCAGGTCCGCGATCGGGTCCATGTTCCCGAACGCGACCAGGAACTCGAACACGTCGGAGAAGTTCAGGATGCCGAAGGGGGCGACGAAGTCCGCCAGGTTGCAGGGCATCGGCGCCGCCCCGGGCCAGTAGCCGGGCCGGACCGTGAAGATCCCGCCGCTCAGCGGCTCGGCCGCGTCGTACTGGCCCAGTGTCGCCCCGATCGTGTAGACCCCGCCCTGGGCGAAGGTGATCCCGCCGCCGTCGATCGAGTGCCAGCTCAGGTCGAACCCGCCCCCGGTCTGGGCCGAGGCGGCGGACGCGCACAGCGCGAGCGGCAGGCACGCGGCGAGCAGGGCGCTCGCCGGCGTTGGTGTCCGTTGACGCGCGCCCATCACTCACCCCCCTCGTGATCGGCCTGCGCGGGCGTCAGGTCCCGGCGCAGCGCCTCGATCTCGACCAGCAGGACCTCGAGCTCGCGCTGCTTGGCGTCCAGCGCGGCGACGTGGCGGGCCAGCTCGGCCCGGCGCTCGGCCTTGATCTCCGCCGCGCTCAGCGGGCCGCGCTTCGGCTGCAGATGACGGGGCATCGGCGCGGACCGCCCGGCGAACTCGGGGTCCGCCGCGCCGTACGCCGTGGGCACGTACAGCAGCGTCAGGTTCGTGTCGTAGAACTGCGCCGAGCCCGATGCGCCGCTCGAGAGCTGGGCGACGACGTAGAACGTGTACGTCCCCGCCGACGGGACCTGGAACACGCCGGACTCGCAGAACGGCGTGTTGTACGAGCCGGTCGCGGCGCCCGGGGGCTTGCGGATGAACGTCGCCTCGAAGGGCAACGCGTCGGACATGTCCGACACGCCCGCCCGGACCAGCGACGACGTCCCGCTCGTGTGCGCCTGCTCGACGTCCGCGTCGCCGATGGCGATCACGTACCCCGGCCCGGGGACGGTGATCGAGCGGGACACCATCGCGCCCAGCTCGGTCGGGACCTGGATGAACGACGACTGCACGACGTGCGCGAGCCCCGGCTCGTCGAGGATCTCGGTCGCGTCGATCTCCTCGCCGTTGATCTGGACTTCGGCAAAGAAATCAACGTCGCCCAGGAATCGGCCCGAGTGCGTGGGCGTGCCGAAGTAGGCGTCGTTGCCGGTCGCCAGGTCCCAGACGAACATCGCTTGGCCGGTCTTGTTCTCCGGCCCGCGCTCGGCGCGGACGCCCGTGGAGCCATCGATGTACGCCGACCCCGCGACGCCCGCCGCCGCGGGCGCCCCGCTGGCGATGATGCCGAAGTGCGTGCTCGACTCGGCGACCAACGCCGCGCTCGACCAGCCCCCCGTCGTCCCCGCGTGCACGAAGTGGGCGGTGTGCACGCCGAAGACCGGGAACTCGGCGAACAGGCGGAACATGTCCTCGTCCTCCAGGAAGCCCGCGGTGTCGGAGTAGGGCAGCGCCAGTCGCCCCGCGACGCTCGCGGTCGGCGCCGCGGTCACCGGCTGGCGGGGCCCGAGCACGGTCCAGGACCCGCCCGCACCCTGTCGGGCGCTGACCTCGATCCAGCGGTCCCCCCCGTCGCCGAAGATGTTCCCGAAGGCCAGGTCGTCGAAGGTGAACAGGCCGTTGTCGTTGGTCCCGAAGTTCTTCTCGCGGATCTCGGTCGCCAGGAGCGTCCCGCCGGACACCATGTCGTACACCCGGAGCCGGACCTGGTGCACGCCCAGCGCGGGCTCGCCCATCGTCTCCAGCCTTCCCTGGTACGTGTGCGTCGAGATCAGCTGGGCGTCGGCGGCGCCCGCGGCGCCCGCGAGCACGGCCAGACCGGCGACCATCGCGACTCTGTTCCTCGTCATCAAGCACCTCTCTTGCTTCAAGGGCGGCGCGCACCACACGCGGGCGCCGGCGCCTTGTGTCTCCCGCTCGCACCGGAGTCTCCCAGGAAATCCGCGGAGATGTGTAAAGATGGGGGGGCGCCCGCGCACGGCAATGCGCTCGCGCTGTGCCCCGACCGGCCCCGTTCTCGCTACGCCGCGGGGGCCGACCTGGCCCGCCCCCGCCAGGCCTCGACCGCCGCGTGCACGCCCGCGGGGGACTGGGCGGCCCGGACGCCGTCCTTCAAGTCCTTGCAGTGGCTGGCGTTGATGCCCTTGCCCAGCCAGGAGATCTTCTGGCGGATCACGTGCAGCGCGTGCCGCTCGCCCCGGTACGCGACCATCCGGTCGAAGTACGCGAGCACGACGTCGAGCTTCTCGTCCTCGGTCGGCTCGAGGTCATCGACGCAGGGCGCCGAGTCGGGCCCGTGCCGACCCTCGGCCCACCTCTGCTGCATGGCCCAGGCCTGCCTGAAGACCCAGGGCGCCGCGAACGCCCCTCGGCCGATCATCACCCCCGCGCACCCGGTCTCGCGGATCATCCGGACCGCGTCGGCGGGTGTGCGGACGTCGCCGTTGCCGATCACCGGCACGCCGCCCGAGGCCGGGTCGCCCGTCGCCCCGCGCACGCCCTCGACGACGCGCCGGATGCCGTCGTGACGGCACGAGCCGCCGAACCGCTGGGCGGTCGTCCGCCCGTGGACGGTGATCGCCGCCACGCCGACGCGGGCCAGCCCGATCGCCAGCTCGACCGCGACGCCGCGGGCCGCGTCCTCCTCGCTCCATCCCAGCCGCATCTTGCACGTCAGGGGGACGCGCTCGGGCAGCGCGACGCGCACGGCCTCGGCGATCCCGACCGCCCGGCCCACGTCGCACATCAGCTTCGACCCGCCGTCCTTCTTGCAGACCTTGTCCACCGGGCAGCCCATGTTGATGTCCACGATCGTGGCGCCGTGATCCACGCACCACCGCGCCCCGTCGGCCAGCAGCGCCGGGTCCGAGCCGTACAGCTGCATCCCGATCGGCGAGTCGAACTCGCTCGTCCGGGCCAGGTCCTTGGAGTGCTCGGACCCGCAGATGAGGCCCTTGGGGCTGAGCAGGTCCGTGCACGCCAGCCCGACGCCGCCGAGCGATCGGCAGGTCTCCCGCCACGCCAGGTCGCACCACCCCGCGATCGGGGCGAGCAGGAGGTTGGTCTCCAGGCCGACCGGGCCGATCCGCAGCGGGCGGGCATGGGCGGGGGCGTCACGCACGAGCAACTCTAGATCGCCGAGCCGCGGCGCCCGCAAGGTCCGCCCCCGGGGTTACACGAGCGATCCGGGCGCCGGGGACACGCGACGCCCGGGTTCCCCAATCACCCGGGGGCGGACGCAGAGCGCATGCCCGCCCCGTCCCCTACGCTCTGGCGCACGCCCCGCGGAGACCCACGCCCCGTGTACCAGACCCTGCTGACCCGCAAGTACCTGACCAGCAAGATCATGCCCCTGCTGGCGATGGTCGCGGTGCTGCTCTCGGTCGCGACGGTGCTCGTCACCTGGTCGGTGATGGGGGGGTTCCTGCGCA
This sequence comes from Phycisphaerales bacterium, assembly GCA_041987545.1. GTDB lineage: Bacteria > Planctomycetota > Phycisphaerae > Phycisphaerales > UBA1924 > JAJRXR01. The sequence continues at coordinate 430,103 of JBHIWH010000001.1, forward strand.
TGCTGCTCGACTCGGGCCGCGTGCTCGTCGGCGACGTGACCATCACGTGGCCCGCCGTCGGCTTCGCCCACTACGACGAGCTGGTCGAGGATCTCGAGGACGACGACATGTTCGTCGCCGCGACCCCCGTCATCGAGTACTTCGCCCAGATCCAGCTGCCCGACGATCGCCCGACCGAGGTCTACCTCAAGGGCGTGGACCCGGACGGCTTCGACCGCGTCACCGGGTACATGGCCCACGTCTGGTGGCGCCCGATGGACGAGCCGACGCCCCGCGACAAGGACGGCGTCGACTGGCGCCTGCGCGAGGACAACCAGGAGATGTTCGCCGAGACCCTCGAGAACGCGCGCACGATGACGCGCCCGATCGGCGAGGGCGCGCCCAGGCCGGCCGCCATCCTCGGCATCGAGGTCACCGGCTTCAACTACCGCAACGACGTCGGCGTCTACGACCCGCTCATGCCCGTGCGCACGCTGCCCGACGGCTCCGAGGAGTCCATCCCCGTCTTCATGCCGACCAACGGCGAGATCATCCTCACCGTCCTGCCCCCCGCGCGGGGCGGGGGCATCATCGCCGAGCCCGTCACGCGGTCCGTCCCCGTCGCCAACGAGTTCCAGTCGGGAATCTACGAGGCGGACAAGAACACCGTCCTCGTCCCCTTCGCCTGGCTCCAGGACATCCTGAACCTGGGCGAGGGGCGCCGCGCCTCGACCCCGGGCATGTTCGGCGCCGCCACCGACCCCGAGACCGGCGAGACGATCCCCTCGCCCGCGTCGACGCGGACGCTCGTCCCCGCCCGCGCCACCAGCGTCATCGCCCTGGCCCGCGACGACGCGACGCCCGACCAGATCCGGGCCAGGGCCAACGAGATCTACGCCGCCTTCGCCCAGCGCCACCCGGGTGAGGTCCCGTCGCCGGGCGCGATCCAGATCGCGACCTGGGAGGATCTGAACCGCACGCTCGTCGCCGCCGTCAAGAAGGAAACGGGCCTCGTCCTGTTCATCTTCGGCATCGTCTGCTTCACCACCGTCTTCCTCGTGCTCGCCATCTTCTGGGCCATGATCAACGAGAAGACGCGCGACATCGGCATCCTCCGGGCGCTCGGCGCCTCGACGACGGGCGTCGCGGGGATCTGGCTGAGCTACGGCGCCGCCCTCGGGCTCGTCGGCTCCGTCCTCGGCGTCATCGCCGCCGCGCTCATCGTCAACAACATCAACTCCATCCACGAGTGGCTGGGCCGGGCGTTCGGCCTCGTGGTCTGGGACCCACGCGTCTACTACTTCGTCGAGATCCCCTCGGACATCGTGCCCCTCAACGCGCTCGTCGTGCTGTGCGCGGGGATCATCACGTGCATCCTCGGCGCCGCAATCCCCGCGTTCCGCTCCGCCCGCATGGACCCGGTCAAGAGCCTCCGTTTCGAGTGACCTGTCTCGAGTGATGACCGCCGCCACCACCCAGCCCGACGCGCCCGCCGCCGCGACCTCGCGGGCCACGCTCGTCCGCGTCGCGCACCTGCGCAAGACGTACAAGCTCGGGCGGGTAAAGGTCCCGGTCCTGCACGGCGTCTCGCTCGACGTTGCCCCGGGCGAGTGTGTCGCGATCCTCGGCGCCTCCGGCTCGGGCAAGTCCACGCTCCTGCACCTGGTCGGCGGGCTCGACCGGCCCGACAAGCAGGTCAAGAACTACCGCAGGTGCGCCAGGTGCGGGTACGACACCGCCGGCCTCACCCCCGGCCAGCGCTGCCCCGAGTGCGCCCACCCCGTCCCGACGACCGAGCCGGCCAGCATCGTCTTCGACGAGCGCGACGTGACCGACATGTCCGCCGCCCAGCTCAACCGCTACCGCGCCCGCGACGTCGGCTTCGTCTTCCAGTTCTACCACCTGCTCCCCGAGCTGACCGTGATGCAGAACGTCACGGTCGGCGCCATGATCCGCCACGGCCTGGGGTACTCGGCCCGCGCCGGCGACGCCCGCGAGCGCGCCAAGAAACTCCTCGACGCCTTCGGTCTCGCCCACCGCCTCCGGCACAGGCCCGCCGAGTTGTCGGGCGGCGAGCGGCAGCGCGTGGCCATCGCCCGGGCCCTGATCAACCAGCCCAGGCTGCTCCTGGCCGACGAGCCCACCGGCAACCTCGACGCCGAGACCGGCGCCCAGATCCTGGACTCGATCGACGAACTCCGGCAAAACCTCGGCCTGACTATGCTCATGGTCACCCACGACCCCGCCGTCGCCGAGCGGGCCGACCGCGTTGTCAGACTCCACGACGGCGTGGTCCAGGGGCCCTGAGCGGTCGCCCGGGGCGGGAAGGGGGGCGGTCGGGAGGGTCTCGCCGCCGGTCCGGCGCCGCAAGAATCGCCCCCGGCGCTCCAATCACGATCTTGAGATACGATCCGGGCCGGGGAGGCCCAGTCGCGGCATGCCGATCACCGAGCACGACAACCCCAAGGGCGCCGACGCACGCCCCGCGATCGAGCGCCGGGAGATCACCCTCGTCGGCGCCGACGCCGAGCCCATCCGCGCCGACGTCCTCGAGACCGGCTCCGGCCCCCGCGTCGTCTTCCTCCACGGACTCGTCGGGCTCAACGAGCACTGGGAGGAGGTCATCAACCGCGTCAGCGCCGACATGGCCTGCACCACCGTCGAGATCCCCCTGCTCGAGCTCAAGGGCGCCACCTGCTCGATCCACGGCGTCGCCGACCTCACCATCCAGTTCCTCGAGGAGTACGTCGGCGAGCCCGCGATCCTCGTCGGCAACTCCTTCGGCGGGCACGTCGCCTGCCGCATCGCCATCAAGCAGCCCGACCTGGTCCGGGGCCTCGTCCTCGCCGGCTCCTCGGGCATGATCGAGCGCACGTTCGTCCGGGGCGCCCCTGTCCGCCCCAGCCGCGATTGGCTGGTCGAGAAGATCGGCGAGCTGTTCCACGACACCGCCCACATGCGCGACGCGGACGTGGACCGGGCGCACGCCGCCCTCTCCAAGCGCTCCGGCGCCCGCGCGATGCTCCGCCTGTCCAAGTCGGCTCGCCGCGACCACATGGGCGACGAGGTCTCCGCGATCGGGCAGCCCGTGCTGCTGATCTGGGGGCGCCAGGACGTGGTCACGCCCCCGAGCGCCGCCCAGGGGTTCCTCGACCTGCTGCCCAACGCCAGGATCACCTGGATCGACCAGTGCGGGCACGCGCCGATGATCGAGTCCCCGGCCGACTTCGCCGAGGCGATGCTCGCCTTCGCCGCCGACGTCGAAGCCGCCGAGTGAGCCCGGCCAACCCATGAGCACGCCCGCGTCCACGCCCCGTGGTCCGCTGTCCTGGACCGCCCTGGTCGGGATGGGCCTGGGCGCCCGCGTCGCCCGCCGCGCCCGGCTGCTGCGGGACGAGCGGTACTGGCGCGACCACACGATGCGTGCCCAGCACGCGACCCTGCGCAGCCTGCTGTCCCAGGCCGCCAACACCCGCGTCGGCCGCGAGCACGACTTCGGGCTCATCGCCAGGATCGACGACCCGGCCGAGCGGCTCATGGCGTACCGGGCGGCGATCCCCGTCCGCGACTGGTACGTCTGGAAGGACCACATCGCCGACATGCGCGAGGGGGGCGAGCCCGACGTCCTCTGGCCCGGCCGCGTCGAGCTCTTCGCCCAGACCTCCGGCACCACCGCCGGCGACAAGTACATCCCCGTCTCCAAGGCCATGCTCCGCTCCAACTACCGCGCCAGCCTCGACATCTTCGCGCACCTCAAGAACCGCGGCGTCTCCATCCCACGCCTCACCTCGGGCAAGTGCCTCTTCCTCGGCGGCTCGACCGACCTCTCCGTCAACGAGCACGGCATCAAGACGGGCGACCTGTCCGGACTCGTCACACCCCTCATCCGCTGGCCCCTGAACAAGATTTACTCGCCCGGGCCCGACGTCGCGCTCATGAGCGACTGGCCCGCCAAGATCGAGGCCATGGCCGAGCTGACATTGGGCCAGGACATCCGCTTCATCTCCGGCATGCCCAGCTGGGCCCTCGTGCTCATGAAGCGGGTTATCGAGCTGGCCAGCGAGCGGGGGCGCGCCGCGTCGTGCGCCCGCGATGTCTGGCCCAACCTCGAGGTCTTCGTCCACGGCGGGGTCAAGTACACGCCCTTCGAGCCCAGGATGAACAGCGTCTTCTCGGGCGATCCCGAGACCGACCTGCCCCAGCGCCTCGAGCTGTACCCCGCGTCCGAGGCGTTCATCGCCATCCAGGACCGGGAGGGCGAGCCGGGCATGCGGCTGCTGTCCGACGGCGGCAACTTCTTCGAGTTCGTCCCCCTCGAGAACATCGACGACCCGGAGCCGACGGCGTTCACCGCCGACGAGTGCGAGAAGGGCCAGCGGTACGTCGTGATCCTCACGACCTGCGCCGGGCTCTGGCGGTACAACATCGGCGACGTCGTCGAGTTCGACAGCGTGCCCTCCTCGATCAGCGGGCGCGCGGGCGATGGCCCGCCGCGGCTGCGCATCGTCGGGCGGCATCGGCACTTCATCAACGCGTTCGGCGAGAACATCATCGTCGAGCACATCGAGGAGGCCGTCGCCCGCGCCGCCGCCGCCGCCGGCGTGACGGTGGGGGAGTTCACCGCCGCCCCCGTCTACCCCGGGTCGGGCGCCCGGGCCGGGCTCCAGCTGGCCGTCGAGGTCGAGCACAAGCCCGGCGCCGACGAGTCGCTCGCCCGGTTCGCCGCCGCCTTCGACGAAGCCATCAAGGCCGTCAATGTGGACTACACGACCAAGCGGACCGACGACCTGGGCATGGGCCCGCCGACGGTCACGCCGATCCCCCCCGGCTCCTTCCACCGCTGGCTGGAGTCACGGGGCAAGCTCGGCGGCCAGCACAAGTGCCCCCGCTGCGCCAACCACCGCGAGATCATCGACAGCCTGCTCGAGATCGCCGCCCGTCCCGGCTGAGGCCCGAGACGGCCCTGAAGGGGCCCAGACGCCATTCCGGCCCCAAGATCGCGGCCCGCTTGACGTGGGCTGAAAGTTAGTGTATGCTAGCTCTGGAAGTTGGTAATCACTAGCTAGGGGGCGGCGTGGCATATCAGGACTACCCGACGATCGAGACCCGTCTCGAGGCGATCGAGCGCCGGCTCGGCGCCATCGAGTCCGCGATCGGCATCTCGACCCCAGCCGCGCCCAGCAAGCCGACGCCCGCCGAGCCGCCGAGCGCGCCCCCGACCGAGCCGCCCACCCAGCCAACCGTTGCGCATCCCGAGCGCGCCGCCGCGCCCAAGGCCCCGCCCATCGTCGCGCCGGCCAGGCCCGCCCCGCCCCCGGCGCGCGCCGCCAAGCTCCCCCGCGAGCCGATCTCCCTGGAGACGCTCGTCGGCGGCAAGGTCTTCGCCGTCGTCGGCGCGCTCGTCATCGTCACGGGCATCGCGTTGTTCCTCAAGCTCGCCTACGACCTGGGCTGGCTGCAGCTCATCAGCCCGGCGGGCAAGTGCCTCGCCGGCGTCGCCTTCGGCGCGATGCTGATCATCGCGGGCGAGTTCGCGCTGCGCCGCTGGAGCGCCGCGGCCTCCGCCGCGTTGTTCGCCACCGGCGTCGGCGCGCTCTACGCCTCCGCCTACGCCTCGTACAACCTCTACGAGCTCGTCTCCCCCGCCGGCGCGTTCACGATGCTCGTCGTCGTCTCCACGATCGGCATGGCCGTCGCCCTGCGCGCCCGGCTCGCGTCGGTCGCCGTCCTGTCCCTCGTCTCGGCGTACCTCACGCCCGTCCTGCTGACCAGCGCCGACGCCCCCGCGTTCGTGCTTCCCACGTACCTGCTCGCGCTCGTCGGCGTGGGCCTCGGTCTGAGTGTGACGCACCCGCGGTTCCGCGTGCTGCGCTCGCTCGTCTGGTGGGGGACGGCGCTGCTGGGCACGCCCTGGGTCCTGATCGAGGCCGCCGACGCGCCGTACGTCGCCGTCGGGTTCCTGACGCTGGCCTGGCTCGCGTTCCACGGCGAGCTGTGGCTCTCGTCCCGGCGAGGCAGGATGGGCACGGGCGCGCCGCTCGTGGACGCCTCCCGCCCGCTGCTGGTGAGCCTCGCCTCGACGTCGTGGGCCGTCCCGCTGACCGCGTTCACGCTCCACGAGCTCAACTCGCCTGAGCTCTGGCTCGCCCCGGGCGTGGCGATGGTCTTCACGACGATCCTCGCGATGATCACCGCCGGCCACCTGCGCGTGCTCACCGACGTCCCGCGCACCGACGAGGAGCGCCTGGGCGCCTGCCTGCTCGCCCAGTCGGGGGCGCTGTTCATCGCCGCCATCGCGATGGGCGTGAGCACGGACTGGCTCCAGGTCGCCGCCTGGCTGGTCTTCGGCGCCGCCGCGGTCTTCGCCGGGCGGTGGATCCGTTCCCGCGCCCTGGACGCCTACGGCCTGGTCGTGCTCGCGATCGGCCTGGCCCGCCTCGTCCTGCTCGACTCCTGGGCCGGCACGATGCACACGGGGGGCGTCACCTCCGCCGAGCTCGTGCTCACCGAGTGGACGCTGATGATGCTCATCGCCGGCGCGTGCTGGATCGCGGCGGGTGTCCTGCTCCTGCGGCCCTCGGCCGGAGCGCGCCTGCAGGCATGGCCCATCGTGTGCACGCTCGTCGGCTCGGTCGCGGTGCTCGCCTCGATCGTCCACCCGTTGACCGAGCACGCGCCCCTGGCCCTGGCCTGGGCCGCGATGGCGGTCGCCGCGTTCGGCGCGCACGCGCTGCAGCGCCGCCTCGCGCTCGACGCGGTCGGCGTCGGCGCCCTCGCGCTGTCGTACGTCGCCTGGGGCCTGGCGTACCTGTTCTACGGCTGGTCGAGCTCCGCCGCCGGCTGGACCGTCCACCCGGGCCTGCTCGTCGCGCTGGCGCTGACTCTGGCGACGCTCGTCGCCGCCCGCTGGCTCGTCGGCCGCTCAACGGTCCCGGGATCATCCGCCCTGCTCGCGTGCATGGGACTCGGGCTCCTGCTCGCCTCCACGAGCTACGAGGTCGCGAGGCACGTGGTGCGGCTGACCGACGACGCGGCGACCCAGGCCGGCGCCGTCTCGATCTGGTGGGGCCTGTTCGCGATCGCGCTGCTGCTCTGGGGCGTGTTCGCCCGGCTCGCGCCGGCCCGCTGGGCCGGCCTGGCCCTGCTCGCGGTCGCGACGGCCAAGGCCGTCGTCCTCGACCTGGCGGGCGTGGACCCCGCGTGGCGCGTCGCCAGCTTCCTGGGCCTGGGCGTCCTCATGATCGGCGTCGGGACCTGGTACCTCCGCGCGATCGCCAAGGCCCCGTCCGCCTCCACCGGCGAGCCCGGCACGCACGACGACGAATCACCCGTCCAGCCGCCCGATCAGGCCCCCTGACGTCGCGCCAGCGCCCGCGGGCGGCGCCCTACACTCCCGTCCCCATGGACGAGCCCATCATCTCCCCGCAGCTCTTCGTCTCCCTCCACGTCATGGCGATCGTCGTCCACGTCATCCTCATCGGCGTGGCCTACTCCATCTACCTCGAGCGCAAGATCTCCGCCTACATCCAGGACCGCGTCGGGCCCAACCGAGTCGGCTTCGACTTCGGCATCCCCCAGCTCTCGTTCCTCAAGGGCATCTTCGGCCTGGGCCAGCCCCTGGCCGACGGCATCAAGTTCATCCTCAAGGAGGACTACCGACCCACCAACGTGGACAAGGTCCTCTTCACCCTCGCCCCCATCATCATCATCACGCCCGCCCTCATCGGCTTCATGATCATCCCCTGGGGCGGCGCGTGGGACATGCCCGTCCTCGACCTGCCGATCATCGGCGCCATGGGGGGGCAGCTCGTCCACGTCGCCGGCGCCAACGTCAACATCGGGATCATCTACATCTCCGCCGTCGCCTCGCTCGGCGTCTACGGCGTGACCCTGGGCGGCTGGGCCTCCAACAACAAGTACTCCTTCCTCGGCGGCCTCCGCGCCTCGGCCCAGATGATCTCCTACGAGATCCCCCTGGGCCTCTCGATCCTCGCCGCCGTGCTGCTGTTCGGCACGTTTATGCCCGACCAGATCATCGCCCACCAGCTCGAGAACGGCTGGGCCTTGTTCTCGATGCCCGTCGCGGGCGTGCTCTTCTTCATCTGCATCCTCGCCGAGTCCAACCGGGCTCCGTTTGACAACGCCGAGGCCGAGCAGGAGCTGGTCGGCGGGTACCACACCGAGTACTCGGCGATGCGCTTCGCCCTCTTCTTCCTGGCCGAGTACGCCCACATGATCACGGGCTCGGCGTTCTTCGCCCTGCTCTTCCTGGGCGGCTGGGGCATCAACCCCGTGGGCCTCGGCTGGCATCTCGACCCCGTCACCGACTCGTTCCTCATCGTCCTGCTCAAGGCGGGCGTGTTCTTCGGCAAGGTCTTCGGCCTCGTCTGCTTCATGATGGTCATCCGCTGGACCGTCCCCCGCATCCGCTACGACCAGGTCATGATGCTCGGCTGGCAGGCCCTCATCCCGCTCTCGCTCGCCCTCGTCATCGTCGTCTCCATCTGCCGCCAGAACGGCTGGACGACCTGGTGGGCGATGCTCGCGGCCAACCTCGTCACCTTCGGCGTCTTCTACATCTTCGTCGGCCTCATCCCCAGCCCGACTCGCAACCGCAAGATCCCCCTCTACGGCTCGCGGTTCAGCCCAGTCCCGGGCACGACCGTCAGCCACGCGCCCACCGACCCCATGGCGCTCGAGGACCGACCGGTCCAAGGGACCGCGCCGGTCACGACCTGAGCGGTTCAACTGGATCTGAACGCGAAGGCCGCGAAGGCCGCAAAGGGCTCAAAGGGCGCGGTCGTTGATGACGCGACGAATCCCGTCCTTCAAACGACTCTCGTTGAAGTTGATGAGAAGGCCGAGCGGGAGGCGAGACGCCCGGAGATACGAGAGCAGCTGCGCCTTGTGCACGTCCTTGATCGCGGCGACCGACTTGAGCTCAACGACGACGGAGCGCCCAATGAGAAGATCGAGTCGTTGCCCCCGGATCGGATGCCCCTTGTAGTCAACGATGATCTCCGCCTGCCGCTCGACCGCGACCCCGGCAAGCCCCAGCTCCACGCACATCGCCTCCTCGTAGATCGACTCGAGCAGCCCCGGCCCAAGCGTGCGGTGCACCTCGATCGCGGACCCGATGATCCGGTGGGAGCGATCTTCGACCTCAACCGAACACCCGCCGCCGCGCTCGCCGTCCCGCGGTCCACCCACGAGATTCCCCCCCTTCGAGCACTTCGCGACCTTCGAGTTTAATCGAGTTCTCGCGTGGTCCCCGCCGCCTACTGCAGCGGGTTGATCCCGCCCCGCGGCACGAGCTGCATCAGCGTCGGCAGCACGTACCCGCGTCCGCGGTAGCTGTAGATGCGGCCAGAGACCAGCATGTCCAGGTCGTCGCCCTCGCGCATCGCCCGCTGCTCCATCTGGGTCAGCAGTGTGCAGGGCAGCACGCCCAGCGGCTCGTCGCCCGCGCCCGTCTCGGGGCCGTTGTCGAACCGGAGCGTCCAGCCCCCCGCCCCGTCGCGGACCAGGCGACCGCGACGGCGGGCCATCGCCGCCCCCTCCGCGGTCGCCCGCGCCGGGCGGTCGCGCGCCGCGTCCTCGTCCACCCCGCCGACCCGCTCCTCGCCCAAGACACCGCGGGGCCTGGCCTCGAGCGCCTCGATCAGCTCGAGCACCTCCGGGTCGTCCTGCAGCGCCGGCGCCGGCGGCGTGCTGTCGGCCTCGTCGCCCGCGGCGTCGTCCTCGCTCGGCGCCGCGTCGTCGGCCTCGGCGCCCGCCGCGAGCCTCGCGTACCGCGTGGGCAGCAGGTAGTTCCGCCCGCCGTACACCGTCACCTGGCCCGTGAACGTCACCCGCTCGAGCGTCGCATCCAGCCGCATGGCGCGCTCGAGCCGCTCGAGCGTCGAGCTGGGCAGCACGAGCATCGCCCGCTCGCCCGGCGCCCGGTCCTGCCTGGCGGGCACGAAGATCACTCGCCCCGCCGGCCCGCGCACCACCCGGCCCTCGCGGCCTGACAGGAACGTCCCCTCGGCCAGCAGGCGCCTCGGCCCGTCGGCGTCGTCCCCCGCGTCGCCGGGCCAGTCCTCGCCCTCGGTCAGCCCCGGGCTCACACCCTCGACCCCGCCCCGCAGGACAGGCCGGACCGACCTGGTCTCGCTGGCGGGCCTGGGCAGCCGCGGCTCGTCGTCGTCGGCGCCCAGGGCGCCCGGGCCGCCGGACCCGCCGCCCTCCTGGGCCACCGCGACCCCGCCGAGGCCGGCGGTCAGCGCGAGGATCAGGGCCGGATTCCAGAGCAGTTCCCGCGTGCGTGCGCCCATCCCGAGGCCTCCGTGCCGCCCGCGCGATGCCCGCCGCGGGACGCCCGATCCTACCCGATTCGCCCGCCGCCCAGTTGACCCGCCATCGGCCCAGACTTAGCGTCGGTCCATCCGCGCGAGCGGGTCCACCGGCCGCGTACCCAAGTGGACTAAGGGAACGGATTGCAAATCCGTCATTCGTGGGTTCGAATCCCACCGCGGCCTCTTGCACGCCGGCCGGCCCGACCCAGGGCCGGTTTTCATTTGGCCATACCATCGCCCGCGATGACCCCCGCCCCCGAGACACCCGAGCAGGTCCAGGCCGCCGCCCAGGCCTTCCGCGACGACTACGCCGCCGTCCGCGCCCAGATCGCGTCGGCCGTCGTCGGGCACGACGAGATCGTCGACGGCGTGCTCACCTGCCTCTTCACCAACGGCCACGCCCTGCTCGAGGGCGTCCCCGGCATCGGCAAGACACTCCTCGTCCGCACCCTCGCCCAGGCCCTCTCGCTCGACTTCTCACGTATCCAGTTCACGCCCGACCTGATGCCCGCCGACATCACCGGCACCACGATCGTGCTGGAGGTCGAGGGCGACGACGGCCGCGTCAAGCGCGAGTTCCGCTTCCAGCGAGGCCCCGTCTTCGCCCAGATCTTGCTCGCAGACGAGATCAACCGCGCCACGCCCAAGACGCAGTCGGCGCTGCTGGAGGCCATGCAGGAGCGCTCGACGACGGTGGGGGGGACGACGCACCCGCTCCCGTCGCCGTTCTTCGTGATGGCGACCCAGAACCCGATCGAGCAGGAGGGCACGTACCCGCTGCCCGAGGCCCAGCTCGACCGCTTCTTCTTCAAGCTCAACGTCGGCTACTCGTCGCGGGCCGACCTGGCGGAGATCTTGACGCGGACCACCGGCGGCGCCGAGGCCGAGGTCCGTCCGGTGCTGGACGCCGAGAAGATCCTCGCCCACCAGGCGCTGGTCCGCCGCGTCGCCGTCGCCCCCAGCGTGCAGGACTACGCCGTCCGCATGGTCCTGGCCACGCACCCGAGGGGTCCGTTCGGCGGCGGCGAGTTCGCCACGCCCCAGGTCAACCAGTTCGTCCGCGTCGGCGCCAGTCCCCGCGCCGCGCAGGCATTGGTCCTCGCCGGCAAGTGCCGGGCGCTGCTGGACGGGCGCCCGAGCGTGAGCATCGACGACCTGAAGGCCGTCGCCCTGCCCGCCCTGCGGCACCGGATCATCATGAACTTCGAGGGCGAGGCCGAGGGGATGACGACCGACTCGATCGTCGCGAACATCGTCGAGACGCTCCCCCGCGAGGCGCCCGCGTCGTAGCCCCGGGCTACACGCCGTCGGTGCTCAGGGGCGGCGGCTCCGCGTCGTCGTGCAGCGGCTCCTCCCACACGAGCTTGTACGCGACCACCGCGAGCACCGCGCCGACGATCGGCCCAACCCAATACGCCCAGTGCATCTCCCAGTGCCCGAACACCGCCGGCCCGAGCGACCGCGCCGGGTTCAGGCTCACGCCGGTCAGCGGGCCGAACGCCAGGATGTTCGCCGCGACCGTCCCCCCGACCCAGACCCCCGCCAGCCGCGGCGCCCGGTGGTCCACGATCGTCGCCATGATCACCAGCATCAGCGAGAACGTCATCAGCGCCTCGAGCCCGACCGTCGCCAGCGCCCGCGGCTCGCTGTCGTAGAAACGCCCGACCGTCGCCCCGTGCCCGACCTGCTCGAGCATCGCGCGCGTGGTCTCGCTCTGCCCGAGGATGACCGACAGCCACCACACCGCCGCGATCGCCGCGGCGCACTGCGTCACGACGAACGCGGCCGTCCGACCCGGGCCTTGGTACCGCCCGCACATCAACGCGATCGACACCGCCGGGTTGAACTGCGAGCCCGAAACGTGCAGGCACGCGGTCACGAACACGACGAGCACCAGCCCGAACGCCATCGCCACCGTCACCAGGGACCCGGCGGGCGTCACGCCCGGGTAGGGCGAGACCGTCAGCACGATCGAGCCGATGCCGACGAAGCACAGCGCGAACGTCCCGATGAACTCCGCCGCGCACGCCCGGATGATCGAGTTCACGCGTCCCCCTCCCGCCGATCGCCCGGCGCCGCCGCCCGCCGTGGGCCCGGCCCGGGCCCGGGAGTCTCGCCGGCCTGCCCCCGGACCGCAACCGCCGCCGCGCTAAACTCGGACCGGACCCCGCGACCCCGACGCCACCCGACGCGTGAGAACCCCCGCAACACCCTGGATCCGGCTGATCGCGCTGCTCGCGCTGCTCGCGGCGCCCACGCCCCGCGCCGCCGCCCAGGCGCTCGCCTACACCGGCGGCCGCGTCGATGTCTTCCCGGGCGGCCCGGCGATGATCCCGGTCTCCCCCCGCGTCCAGGACCCGCCCCCGACGGTCGAGCTCCGCCTGGACGACGGCCGCACGATCGAGGGCGAGCTGGTCGCCCTCGACGCCGGCGCGCCCGAGATCGACCCCCGCGCCCCGCGCCCCTGGCTCCCGCCCGCGCGGGTGTGGACCGCCTCGGCGCCGGACCAGACCACGCCCTCGCCCGCGCCGGGCGCCGCCCGTCTCTGGCGCGTGCTGGTGACCCCGCCCGCGGACGCGGCCGGCCAGGGCCTCTGGCTCTCCGGGCGCCGCGTCCCGCTGACCTGGCGACCCGACCCCTGGACGCTCGCGCCCCAGGGCGATCCGGGTGCGCCCTGGGCCTCGCCCAACCCGCGCCGCTGGATCGAGGACCCGACGTTCGCTCGCGCCGCCGAGGCGGACCGGTCCGACCCAGGGCGTCGATGGCGCTGGAAGCTCGCGACCGGGCGCCTGGCGCCCGTGGCCCCCGCGGACCCCGACGGGCCCGTGATCATCGAGTCGCCCGAGGACCTGGCCCGCCTGACGGCGACGACTCCTTTGGCAGACCGCGCGATCGAGGCGTACGCCGTGCTGGTCGAGAACCTCTGGCGCGTCGCGCTGGCGGAGCTCTGGAGGGTGGACGAGGATCTGGCCGCACGAGTGCGCGCACGCCTCGCGGGGGGCGCCGACCTGGCGCCGTGGCCTGTCGTCCCCGCGTACGCCCCGCTCGACCTGTCCGCCCAGCGCCTGCTCGACGACCTGGCGGACCCGTCGCTCTCGGGCGACCGCCGGGCCCAGCTCGCCCGAACCTGGCTGGCCGACCAGCCCGACGCGCTGGTCTGGCCCATCGACGACGTCGGCCCGCCCACAACCGCCGCCGCCCGCCCCACGCTGGGCGTCGTGAACCTGACACCGGGACCCGAGGCGATCCTGACCGCCGTCGGCGCCGGCGCGATGGAGGCCGGCATCCAGCGCGCCGAGCCCCGCGTGCTGGCAATCGCCCGGCCGACCGTGCCCAGCCCGGCCGGCCCCGCCCCCTCGTTCGCCACGGCACGGGTCCGAGTCGCGGGCCAGACCGCGTCGATCCCCCTCGCGGCCTACCCCGTTGCCGCGGTCCCGCCCGGCCTGCTCGTCGGCCCGCTGCAGCGCGACTGGACGCTGGATGAGTGGCGGGGCGGCCCCTCGGCCCCCGCGCCGCCGTCTGATGCGCTGACCAGCGCGCTGGTCCACCGCGCCGCCGGCCTCGAGCGGCCGATCCGCGAGGGCTGGCGCGTGTACGTCGAATGCCTCGCGCCGGAGTTCTCGCCCGACGACTCGGTCACGCTCTGGATCGGCCCGCACCGCCGCCCCAACGCCGTCGTCCGCGTGACGGCCGAGGGCCGCGCCACCGACCCCCGACGCCCCGACGACGCGGGATCATGGGTCGACGTCTCAAAGAGCGCCGACCGGTGGTCGTTCGAGATCGAAGTCCCGCCCGAGGCGATCGACAACGCGGCCGTGCTCCGGCTCGGCGTTGAGCGCCTGGATGCGAACGGCCTGCACACCGCCGCGCCGCGCCGCATGCTGCCCTGGCAGACCGAGCCCGGGCGGATCGCGATCGACGTCGACGCCTGGAAGGGCCTCTGACAGCGCCGCGACGCCCGTCTACACGTCGGCGGTCTTGAGCTTGAGCGCCCCGACCATCAGCGCGTGCAGGTCGGTGTTGTCGATCACCGGCTCGAGCCGCTCGGCGCCCACACCCAATGCCGTGACCTCGACCATGTCCGCCGTGTGGTTGGGGCTGACGAACGCCACGCCCAGCGAGTTGGCGAGCACCGCGCCCAGCACGGGCCCGAACCCGGAGGCCGCCCGGAACCCGTCCGCCCGCTCGCGCTCGACGAAGTGCCGGTGCAGCCACGCCCGGTCCGAGTCCTGCAGCTCGACGCCCGTCGCGCGGTAGACCAGCATCGGCAGCACGCCCATCACCTCCTCGGGCGACCCGGCCGCCCCGAGCTGCTCGGCGACCCAGTCGAAGCTCTGGCGCCCGCGCATCAGCCGCTCGAAGCCCTGGTTGCCAGGCTCCTTGTACAGCGTCAGCCCCGGGTTCGCGTTGCCGTGGTCCGTCGTCGCGATCAGCAGCGTGTCGTCGCGCCCGAGCGTGAACTCGGCCGCCACCCGCAGCGCCTCGTCGAAGGCGATCTGGTCGGCCAGCAGCGCGCACGCGTCGTTCGCGTGCGCCGCGTGGTCCACCCGCCCGCCCTCGATCTGGAGGACGAACCCCGTCCCGCGCCCGGCGAGCCGATCCAGCGCCGCCCGCGTCATCTGCCTCAGGTGCGGCTCGGCCTCTCCCCGGTCCAGCTCGTAGCCCATGTGCTCGCGGGCGAAGAGCCCGAGCAGGCGGTCCCCGTTGTCGTCGGCCCCCGCCAACTCGCCCGCCGTCCGCACCACCGTCAGGTCCGACGCCCCGCCCAGCAGCGACTCCGGGAAGTACCTCGCCCCGCCCCCAAGCACGACGTCCACGCCCCGCCCGACGATCTGCTCGGCGATCGGACCTTCCAGATCGCGCGACGGGATATTGGCGATGAACGACGCCGGCGTCGCGTGCGTGACGCGCGTCGTCGTGACCAGCCCCGTGGACAGGCCCCGCTCCCTCGCCCGGACCAGGATCGGCGCGGGCTCCCGCCAGTCGGGCGTGAAGTTGATCGCGCCGTTGTTGACCTTCCGCCCGATGCCCCAGGCCGAGCCCGCGGCGGCCGAGTCCGTCACGAGCGAGTCGGCCGCGTGCGTGCGGCACATCGCCCGGCGCACGCCGGGCGTGTCCCACAGGTCCGCCCAGGCCGACGCCCGGCCCGTCCGCTCGCGGGTCGCCATGTCCGCGAGCGTCAGCGTCCCTGTGCTCATCCCGTCCGAGACCATGAAGATGATGTTCTTGGGTCCGCGGCTCGCCCCACCCGTTGGCGCCGGCGCCGACCCGCTCGTGGAGACCGACGCGCACCCGCCCGCGGCGACCGCGGCCCCGCCCAGGGCCCCCGCCCGCGTCAGAAACTCCCGTCGATCGATCCGTGTCCGGCTCGGCATGGCGGCGCTCCTCGCGCCGATCCTACCCGCGACCGCACCCCGCCCGCCGAGCCCCGCCCGCCACTTCACCAAGCCCTTACACCCGGACACGAGCACGCGGGCCCTGGCGCCCGGGCAATCACACCCGCATCCGCCACGCCGCCAGCGTCCACTCCGCGATCAGCAGCGCCCCCGCCAGCAGCACGAACCACCACCAGATCTCGCGGCGCTCCCGCGTCCCGCCGCCGCCCGACTCCACGCTCCGCCCCGCGATCAACAGCTCGTCCCGCGTCCCGATCGTGCTCTCGCGCGCGTCGAGCAGGTTGACGGCCAGGGCGAACCCGTCCACGCCCTCCACGCGGTAGACGCCCGCCCGATCGAGCACGCCCACGTCCGCGAGACCGCCCGCGCCCGCCGCCACCGAAGGCACGACCCGCTCGACCGGCCCGAGCACGCGAGTCCGCTCCCCGCCCGCGGGCACGCGCGCCGCCTCGCCCGTCGTGACGAACCACTCCTCCCCGCCCCGCCCGCTGGCCGTCAGCCAGTCCACCGCCCCGGCGACGAAGATCGCGAACCCGACCTGCACGCTCCAGTTCGACTGCGCCAGCTCGAATCCCACCCCCACCCGCCGAACGCTCCCCGACTCGCCGGCCACGATCAGGGCTCCCGCGTCCCCTGTCGCGATCGGCTCGACCACGCCCTCACCGGCCGGCGCCAGCGGGCGCCACCGCGCCACGTACACCGAGTCCAATGTCACATCCCTCAACACCGGGTGCGCGCGAGACCAGGAGACGACCCGCGTCGGCCCCGCCTCCTCGCCCGCCCGGTACCCCGGCATTCCGACGCCGAAGCTCAACGACGCGCGTGTCGGCGCCTCGCTCACGCTCGCCCGATCGAACACGAGCAGGTCGATCCCGCCAAGGTCGCCGCCGGCGAACCTCTCGTAGTCGCCCGGCCCGACCACGCGGAGGGATCGCAGGTCCAGCTCCGCCAGCACGTCCATCAGGAACGGGTCCGCCTGGGCGTCGGGCGCGACGACCAGCACCGACGGCCGCCGCGGCGCCCGGGCCACCAGCCACGCCCCGTTGTCCGCCGCAAGCCCGTCCTCCCGCGCCAGCGACAGGCCCACGACGCCCCCCTCGGGCAGCCGCAACTCCAGCGTCCGCGCCGCGCTCGAGGGTGATCCGGTTTCGGCCGCGTCCAGCACGATCGGCGTCCGCCCCGCCTCCTCGCCGTCCACCCGGACGTCGATCGTCGTCGCGACCGGCTCGGGGCTCACAGACTGGGCGCGCACGAACACGCGGACCAGCGCCGGGTCGTCCGGGTCGCGGGCGGCGCCCAGGGCCACGATCCCGGCGTTGTCCCGCGGCGAGCCCGCCGCCGGCCCGACCCGCTCGTACCGCGCCCGCGCGCCCGCCAGCGCCAGGGGCCCGTCCCGGGCGCTCAGCCCGTCGGACAGGACCACCGCCAGCGCGGGCGACGACTCACCCGCCTCGTCCCCGTCCCCGGCGCCCAGCGCCTCGACGAGCGCGAGCGCCGCGCCCAGGTCCCCCGCCTGCTCGCTCGGCCCGATCGAGCCGATCGCCCGCGCAAGCTCGTTCGCCGAGCGTGTCGGCGCCACCACGATCCGCGCCTCGCGCGCAAACGCGATCACGCCCACGCCCTGGGCGCCGGAACCAAGCGCCCGGCGCCCGATCGTCTCCGCACGCCGCCTGGCCTCCTCCAGCCGCGTCCGCCCGCCCTCGCCGTCGCGCGCTCCCATCGACGCCGACCGATCGACAACCAGGTACACGACGCCGCCCGACGCGGCGTCCCCCTCGATCGCCGGGCGCCCCAGCGCGCCGACCAGCAGCAGCAGGATCGCCAGGTGCAGCAGGAACAACGCCGACACCCGGAGCCACCGGAGCGGCACGTTGACCTGCAGGTCGCTCGTCCGCGACTCCCAGAACATGGTCGAGCTCACGCGGACCGTCCGGCGCCGGAGCTTGAGCATGTAGAACGCGATCAGCGCGGGCAGCGTGATCCCCAGCGCGATCAGGGCGGCCGTCGGCGCGAGCAGCGTCATCGTCCCGCGCCCCGCATCACGACCCCCGGGCCGCCCGGAAGCCCTTGGCGACCACGTACGTCTCGCGCGAGACGTCCCGCGACGCCTTGGGCTTGAACGCGCGGGCCTGGTCGAAGACGGCGTCCGTCTCCATCACCAGCGCCCGCGTCTCCTCGCCCTCGAACACCTTCATCGCCAGGTTTCCGCCCTCCCGCAGGACGTCCGGCGCGAGGTCCAGGATCGCTCGGCACAGCCGGACCGACCTGAAATGGTCCCCGTGCCCGGTCGTCGCGGGCGCCATGTCCGAGACGACGACGTCGAACGCCCCGCCGGCCAGCGAGGTCAGCTCGCCCGCGTCGATCTCCGTCACGTCGCCGACCAGCGCCGTCACGTTCGGGGGCATCGCGTGCGTGACCCGCTGCAGGTCAACGCCCACGACACGCCCCCGCGCGCCGGCCAGTTCCGAGGCGACCTGCAGCCAGGAGCCCGGGGCGCACCCGAGGTCCAGCACGAGGTCGCCCGGGCGGATGAGCCGCTTCTTCTCGTTGATCTCGAGGAGCTTGAAGGCCGAGCGCGCGGCGTAGCCCTCGGCCTTCGCCTTGCGGAAGTACTCGTCGTGAAGGACCCGCCGCGCCATCGACCCAGGGTAGGGCCAGAGGCGCCCGGGGCGCCCGCGCCGGCTCAGGCCGGCCGAGCGACGGCGCCGACGACCGCGGCCACGCCCTCCAGCGCCCGGTCGATCTCCGCCTCGGTCGTGAAGTACCCAGGGCTCATCCGGACCGTGCCCCCGCCCGCGTGCGTGCCGATCGTCTCGTGCGCGAGCGGGGCGCAGTGGAAACCCGCCCGGCAGACGACGCCGTGCTCGGCGCACAGAGCCGCCGCCGCGTCCGCGGGCGCGACCCCGTCGAGCGTGAACGACACCGCCGACGTCCGCCCCTCGGCCGTCGGCGGCCCGTGCACCGTGACGCCCTCGATCGACCCGAGACCCGCCAGCAGGCGCCCGGTCAACGCCGACTCGCGCTCGCGGATCGCGTCGAGCCCGACCTCGCGGACCCACCGCACGCCCGCGGCCAGCCCCGCGATCGCCGGCCCGTTCAGCGTCCCGACCTCGTAGTCCTTGGGCGGCGCGCCCGACATCGGGTGCGTGCCCGAGTCGCCCCCCGTCCCGCCCTCGGCCAGGGTCCGCAGCGTCGCCCGCGGCCCGATCCACAGCCCGCCCACGCCCGGCGGGCCCATCAACGCCTTGTGCCCCGCGATCGCGACCAGGTCGGCCCCCAGCTCCGCGATGTCGACCGGGTGCACGCC
Source organism: Phycisphaerales bacterium (assembly GCA_041987545.1). Lineage (GTDB taxonomy): Bacteria > Planctomycetota > Phycisphaerae > Phycisphaerales > UBA1924 > JAJRXR01. The sequence continues at coordinate 449,122 of JBHIWH010000001.1, forward strand.
CACCAGCTGCGCCGCGTCCAGCAGGCACAGGGCGCCGTGCTCGTGCGCCAGACGCACCATCTCCCGGGCGGGCAGGACCTGCCCGGTCACGTTGCTCGCCATCGAGCACGCGACAAGCCGGACATTGCCCTTCTTCAGCGTGTCCCCGACGAAGCCGAGATCGATCGGCTCACCCGGCGAGTACGGCGCCACCTCGAACCGGATCCCGAACTCACGCGCCGCCTTCCGGATCGGGCGCGACACCGCGTGGTGCTCCAGGCCCGACATGATCGCGACGTCCCCGGCCTCCCAGGGCTGGCCCAGGATCGCCAGGTTGAGCGCGTACGTGCACCCGGGCGTGATCACCAGCCGCGCCTCGTCGGGCGCGCCCAGCAGCCCGCCCAGCTCGTGCCGGCACTCGGCGACCGGGTCCGGGCCGCCCCGCGGGTCGCGCCGGGGGCTCCCGCAGTTCCGCAGGGTCTGATCGACCGCCGCGTACACACACTCGGGCTTGGGCCACGTCGTCGCCGCGTTGTTCAGGTAGATCATCCGGTCCTGGCCCATCGAGGCCCTCCTGCGGGAAGGGCCAGCCTACCCCGCCCCGCGCCCCCGATCGACCCGCGTGTCAGGAGCCCGTGACCTCGGCCCACCCCTCGCGCCGGGCATCGCCCGCGCCCGAGACCCGCCCCGAGGCGTCCCGCGCGACGGCGTGGACCCCGCCGAAGTAGACGTTCGGCGCGTCCCACTCGTTGACACGGACCCGCGCGCCCAGCGCCGCGATCGCCCCGGGCGTGAAGCCGGGCTCGAGCTGCGCCGCCGCCCCGTCCCAGTGCGCCCGGGGCGCCGCGATCGCCTGGGCGACGTCCAGACCCGAGTCGAGCACCGCCGCCAGCACCCGCGTGATCGCCGTCCGGATCCGCTTGGACCCCCCCGAGCCCAGCACCAGCGCCGGCCTTCCGCCCTCGAGCACGATCGTCGGCGACATCATCGACCGGATCCGCGCCCCCGCCGGCTCCGAGTGGAACCCGCCCGGGAACAGGTCGTCCTCGCCCATCATGTTGTTCATCATGATGCCCGTGCCCGGCACGACGTACCCGCACGCCTGCCCGTTGGACGTCGTCATCGAGGCCGCGTTTCCTTCCGCGTCGATCACGCTCGCGTGCGTCGTGCCCGAGCAGAAGCGGCGCACGCTCGCGACACCCGCGGCGACCATCTCGTCGCTCGTGTTCTCCGCCTCGCCGCGGCGGGCCTCGACCTCCCGCGCCACACCGACCAGCTCGAGCAGCGCCGCGGGCGAATCGAACGCCACGCCCCGCGACATCGCCTCCCGCAGCAGCCGCAGCGCGAGCCCGATCAGCGGCCCCCCCAGGCTCGGCGCCGGGTTCGTCAGCACCGTCCGCCCGTGGTAATCGAGCGCCAAGGGCTCCCGCTCGACGACCTCGTACGCCTCCAGATCAGCGCGCGTCAGCAGCCCGCCGCCGGCGCGCATGTCCGCCTCGATCCGGTCCGCGATCTCCCCCCCGTACAGCGTCGCCCGCCCCTCAGACCAGGCCTCGACGAACGACGCAAGCTCTTCCGACCGGACCACGCCCCCCTCGCCCAGCAGTTCGCCCCCGGGCGCGAGCATCGCCCGAGACTCTCCGGTCGCCGTGCAGATCGGCCCCAGGATCTTGTTCACGAACGCCTGCGAGCGGTTGAGGGGCACGCCCTCGCGCACGACCCGCGCTGCCGGCGCGACGACCTCGGGCAGGGGCAGCCGACCCAGCCGCGCGTGCGCGTGCGCGTACCCCGCGAGCACGCCCGGGACCGCCGCCGAGCCCATCCCGATGTGGAAGACCTGCTCCGCGGCGCCGAACGGGACCGTGACGGGCCGAAAGTCGAGCTCGCTCGCCGCCCCGGCCAGCCCGCGCCCCGGCGTGTCCGTGAAGAAGTCGAACAGCACGTTCTCGCCCGAGGCCGCGTGCGCGAGCAGGAACCCCCCGCCCGCCAGGCTCGTGAGCATCGGCTCGGCGACGCACGAGGCGATCCCCGCCCCGATCACCGCGTCGAACGCGTTGCCCCCGGCGCGCAGGATCTGAATCGCGACCCCCGCCGAGGCCTCGTGCCCGCAGGCGACCCCCGCCGGACCAGTCTCGTTGCCCTTCGGCGTCACGGGTCAACGGTACCCCGGGCCCGGCCCGCCCGCGCGCCTCAGTCGCCGGCCGCCGACGACGCCCGACGCGCCGCGATCCGTTCCAGCATCTCGGTCGCCCGCTGGTTCCCCGGCTCCAGCGCGAGCACGCGGCGGAACGCCGCCTCCGCGTCGTCCAGCCGCCCGGCCGCCAGGCAGGCCTCGCCCAGGCTGTCGAACGCGTTCGCCGAACCGGGGCTGATCCGGGTCACCAGGTCGAACACGCCCACCGCGGTCTGCTCGCGTCCCATGCCCAGCTCGAAGTACCCGATCTGGTTCAGCTCGCGCTCGTGCCCGGCCAGCAGGGCGGGGTCCGTCCCCTCGTACGCCTCCGCGGCCGCGCGGGGACCCCGGTCGCGCAGCGCCTCGAAGACGCCCCCGGGCGTGGGCGGCGGCGGGAGCCGCGGTTCGCGACCCAGCGCCGCGTCGGCCAGCGCGTTCCGGAGGTCCAGCATGTCCCACAGGACCATCTGGTTCGTCAGGATGATCACGACCAGGTCGTCCTCGATGTACCGGTCGATCGTGTTGTTGAACCCGGGCAGCGAGCCCCGGTGCTGGACGAGCGTGCCCGCCTCCCCGCCATCGCGGGCGTACGAGTCGATCCGCCAGCCGTAGCCGAAGCCCTCGGCGTGCTCCGCGGGCGTCTGCATCAGGGCCGTCATCTCGGGCGAGACGACACGCCCGGCCCGCAGCGCCCGCTCCCACCGGAACAGATCCTCGGTCGTCGAGGTCATCGAGCCCGACCCGGTCGCGAACGACGGGTCCATGAACGGCGCGGGGACCGGGGGCGCGTACGGCGGCACGCGGTACCCCGAGGCCAGCCGCGGCGTCACTCGCCCCGACTCGGCGTGCGATGTCCGACTCAGGCCGAGCGGCCCGCAGAGGCGCCGACGCACGATCTCGCCCCACGCCGCGCCCTCGACCCGCTCGCACGCCAGCGCGACCAGCACGTACCCCGTGTTGCTGTACCGCCACGCCGACCCGGGCTCGAACCCGGGCCGCTGCTGGTTGACCAGGTCCAGCAGCTCGACCGAGGAGTACGAATCGCGGATCGTGAGGGGCGCCTTGTCGTGCCCGTCGGAGAACGCGACCAGGTCGAGGGGCAGCCCCGACGTGTGCGAGAGCAGGTGGTGCAGCGTCACCCGCCGCCCGATCTCCGGGGCCAGCCCCGGCATCGCACGACCGATCGGCGCATGAAGCTCCAGCTCGCCCTCCTCGACCAGCTGCAACGCGACCGCGGCGGTGAACTGCTTGGACAACGACCCGAGGCGGAACGCCGTCCCCGGCTCGTTCTCGATCCCCCACGTCGCGTCGGCCGCGCCGTGCCCGCCCGAGTAGACGACCTCGCCGCCCAGCGCCACGAGCACGCTCCCCCGGATCCGCCCCTGGGCCGCGTACGCCTCGACGACACCCCGGACGCGGTCGGCCACGCCCGTCTCGGCGCCGGCGCAACCGGGCCGCGCGCACGCCGCGAGCACGAGCAACAGCAGGATCTGACGAATGCGCACGATCCCCTCCGGCCCCGCCGAAGGGCCACGACGCTTCTACCCGCCCTCGGTGTCCGCGATGCGGCGCGGCCCGCGGGCCGCCTAGTGCGGCACTTCCTTGACCGCGTTCCGGTTCCACGCCGGAACCCGCACCACGATCGGCCCGTCCCCCTCGATGATGCACTGGCACGACAACCGGCTGTTGAGCTGCAGCCCCGGCGCCTCCTCGACCCGGTCCTCCTCGGCCTCGGTCGGCTCGGCCAGGTCGTCCATCCCCTCCTCGATGTACACGTGGCACGTCGAGCACGCGCAGACCGCCCCGCACGCGTGCTCGATGTTGATCCCGTGCTCCACCGCCACCTCGAGCAAATGCTCGCCCTTGGCCGCCATCAGGTCGTGCTCGGCCGTCTCCGACCCGTCGTCGTTGATCGACTCGGGGTCCTCGAGGACGAAGCGGACCGGGACGGTGGGGGGGCCGTGGTCGTGGTCGTCGGAGTGTCGGAGGTGCATAGACTCGCCTCTCGCCTGCAGTGACTTAGACTCATTCTAGAAGTCGCCCCGGCGGGTTTCTGCCCGCACGGACCAGACGAATCCACCCGGGGCGGGCCCCGGCGTTGACCGGCCCTCGCCCCGCCGCCCGATACAGTCTCTCCGCCGAGATCACCCAACCGAGACGGGAGGGAGCCCGTGCCGAGCCAGCCACACGCGCACGACGACGCGATCGACCTGACCGTCGTCGCCCCCGCGCACAACGAGGAGGAGAACATCGCCCCCCTCGTCGAGGCTGTCGGCGCCGCCCTCTCGCCCCTGGGTATCGCCTTCGAGTTCATCATCGCCGACGACGCTTCGACCGACGACACCCCGTCCCGCACGCTCGAGCTGGCCCGGCAGCGCCCCTGGCTCCGCCTGGTCAGCCTCGCCCGCCCGCCCGTGGGCGGGGGCAACGGCCAGTCGGCCGCCTTCAAGGCCGGCTTCGCCCGCGCCCGCGGGCGGCTCGTCGCCGTCCTCGACGCCGACCTCCAGAACGACCCCGCGGACCTGCCCGCGATGCTCGAGTTGCTCGAGCGCGAGGGCGCGGACATGGTCCAGGGCGACCGCTCCAAGGCCCGCCGCGAGGGCGACGCCTGGATCCGCCAGGCCGGCTCGGTCGTCGGCCGGGTCTTCCGCCGCATGATCCTGGGCGACACGATCCGGGACACGGGCTGCTCGCTCCGTGTCATGAAGCGCGAGATCGCCATCGGCCTGCCCCTGGAGTTCAAGGGCGCGCACCGCTTCATCCCCGTCACCGCCCGCCAGATGGGCTACACCGTCGTCGAGATGGACGTCGCCCACCGCCACCGTCACGCGGGCGAACCGAAGTACGGCATGGGCATCACCAAGCGCGCCATCCCCGGCCTGATCGACTGCTTCGCCATCCGCTGGATGGGCTCGCGCCGACGCACGCCGACGGGCGTCTCCGAGCCCCGCCCCGAGGGCGAGCCGCGCGCCGAGAACCCCGAGGTCGTCGTCGGCGCCGCCGCCCGCGAGCCGGAGCACACCGCGTGAAGATCGGCCCAGCCCTGGCCATGGTCGGCCTCATCTTCGTCGGTGTCTGGCTCGTCCTCCAGCCCACACTCGCCCGCCGCGGCTCGGACTTCACCGTCCGCATCGGCGCCATCCAGCTCAATGTCCGCGACTACGAGGACGGCACGTACGAGCTCGTCTCGCCCCCCGACGCCGCCGCCCTCGGGCGGATCGACGGCGACCGCCTCGCCGCCCTCATCAGCGAGCAGCGCGACCGCTGGAACAATCGCCCCGCGTTCGAGCGCACGCTCATGGGCTTCTTCAACATCACCGAGTGGCAGAACCTCGTCTGGGTGATCCTGGGCCTGACGGGCCAGTGCGCGTTCTTCCTCCGGATGTTCATCCAGTGGGTCGTCTCCGAGAAGCGCGGCGAGTCCCAGGTCCCCGAGATCTTCTGGTGGCTCAGCTTCGCCGGCGGCTCGATGATGTTCATCTACTTCGTCTGGCGCATCGACTTCGTCGGCGTCATCGGGCAGTCCTCGGGCGTCGTGATCTACGCCCGGAACCTCCGCCTCATCCACAAGCAAAAACGCCGCGCCGAGCGCGACAACCTCGTCAGCGCGGACCCCGAACCGGGCGAGACCCGATTCCCGGCGCCGCCGGACGAGGCCTAGGGCCCTTTCCGCCCTCCCCGTTTGCGTTCCCGGGTTGGGCATCGGAGACTAATCGGCATGGATGTGTACCTCGACGACGTGCGGCTGGAGATCGAGAACCCCACCCTCTCGGTCGCGATCGACCACGCCCGCCGCGCCGCGCTCGAGCACGGCCGCGTCATCATCGAGGTCAAGGGCGACGGTGCCCCCGTCGCCGCCGACCTGCTCGACAACCCAGACGCCGCCCCCACGCCCTTCTCCGAGCTGCGGCTCGTCTCGACGCCCCCCGGGCCCATGGCCCGCGAGATCCTCCTCGAGGCCCGGGACACGCTCGACAGCGCCCGCGCCGACCAGGCCCACGCCGCCGAGCTCATCCAGTCCGGCTCGCTCGCCGAGGCCCTCGACCCCCTGCAGAGCGCCCTGGAGGCCTGGTCGCTCGTGCGAGAGGTCGTCGACAAGATCCAGGCCTTGACGGGAGCCGACCCGGCCGCCGTGAGCGTGCGGGCCCGCGGGGCGACCACGACCGGCGCCGAGTGCGTCGCGGCGCTCACTCGGACGCTGGCCGACCTCCGCGCCGCCCTCCGCGCCTCGGACTGGTCGGCGCTCTCGGACCTGCTCGCCTACGACCTGGACGAGCAGGCGGACCGGTGGAAGGCGATGCTCGCGTCGATGGCCGACGCGGCCGAGTCCCCGCCCGGTTCGGGCTCCGCCGCCGAGCCGCCCGCGAGCGTGGAATGATCCCCCGGCCCGCCCCGAGGTGTCCGGGGCGCCGGGCCATGCGAGATCCAAGAGGAGGCCCGCCCCGATGGGCGACGCCCGAGACAACGCGGGCGGGCCCGAGGGCCCGGGGGACGCGCTGAGCGAGGCCCAGCGCGCCCTGTCCGACGCGCGCTGGCACGACGCCGCGGACGCGGCACAGCGTGCTGTCAGGGATGCGCGCACCAGTGAGCGGTTCGACGCGCTCGCCGACGCCTCCGAGCTGGCGGCCCGGGCGCACGAGCGGATCCACGCCGCCGCCGTCGAGGCGTCTGGCGAGGGCGCGCTCATCGCCGCCCGCGACACAGACCTGCCCGATCCCGTTCCCCCGGGCTGCTACCTCCTGCAGCCGCCGATGGTCGGCGCCGACGCCGCCCGCTTCCGCGCCCTCGCCCGCGAGGCCCGCGTGCCCGTCGTCGTCCTGGCCCGCGAGCCCCTGACCAGGGCCAGCCGGTGGCCCGTGGTCTCCGTGGGCGACGTGATCCTCCGCGTCCGCGTCGAGCCCCCGCGGGGCGTGCAGCGCGTCGCCGGCCGCATGACGGGCGACGACTACCCGGGCCCCGCGCCCCTGGGCTGGTTCCTGGCCGCCCACGCACGGCTGGGCGACGCCGCCCTCGAACGCATCGACCCTGACGAGCACCCGCACCACAGGGTGGACGACCTGCTCGAGTTCGCCTCGGCGCTGCCCGACCACGCCGGCATCGCCCGCGCGCTGGCCGACACCGCCCGCGAGGCCGTCGGCGTCGCGAGGCCCACCATGCCCCGCTCGCGCCCGGTCATCGACGACCCGTTCTCGTTCTAGTCGCGGCCGCCTTTGGCGCGATGAAAAACGGAGCGGGAAGCCCGCTCCGTTTCTGGTCCATTTGCTTTGTGTCGTTGTGGCGTCCGTCTACCACTCGTACGGGTTGCCGTGGCTGTCGTACCGCCGGTACTCGTACCGCTCGTACGTCCCGCCGCGGCGGTGGGGGCGTCGCCACCCGTGGTCGTGGTCGTCATACGAGCGGTAGCTGTAGCCGTACCCGTACGAGCCGCGCGGGCGGTCGTAGGAGCGGTACGAGCCCGAGTACCCGCCGTAGCTGGATCGACGGTCGGCCCTGGCGTTCTGGTCGCCGATGATCGCGCCACCGACGCCGCCGATGATCGCGCCCGCCGCCGCGCCCTCGCCCATGTTGCCCGACAACGAGCCCAGGCCCATGCCGGCCAGGGCGCCGAGCGTCGCGCCCGAGAAGGCGCCCTCGCCCGCGTTGGAGCACCCGCCCGCGAGGAGGGCCCCGCCGGCCAGCGCCGCGACCGCGGCCGTCCTGAGCATCAGCCCGCTGCGATTCGTGCCATCCCGTCGCATACCTGCCTCCTTCGCCCTCGACGGGCGCCCGGGCCCGAGGGCCGTCCGCGGGCACACCGCCGCCCCGGGCCGGCTCCTGACACCCGCCACGGGGACAACGAGTAAGTATGCACTAATATTCGACGCCGAGCAACCAGGATTTCAGGCCTTGCACGCCCGAGGGCGGATCAGCCGTCCTGGGTCAGGGCCCCGCCCCGGACCGCGCCCTGCCCGTAGCGGCGGAGCAGCTCGACGATCTGGGGCTGCCTGGGCTCGAGCTGGAGGGATCGGCGGAGGGCGGTGACGGCGCCGTGCAGCGCGTCCGCCTCCCGCTGGCCCGACCACAGCCACTCGTTGAGCTGGCAGACCGCCACGCCATTGAGCGCGGGGAAGTGGTCGGGGTCGATCGCCAGCGAGTCCCGGAAGGCCTGCTCGGCCGCGTCGTACCGCTTGAGGCGGAAGAAGCCGGAGCCCATCCGCTCGTAGGCGATCGCCGACGGCTCGATCCGGATCAGCTGGTCCAGCGTCGCGACCATCTGGTCGTACCGCCGCGTGTGCCCCAGCGAGTCGGCCAGGTTCAAGAGCAGCCTGGGCGAGAGCTCCATGAGCTCGGCCGCCTGCTCGTACTCGATGACCGCCTGCTCGTGCTTGTCCAGGGCCGCGTAGATCGCGCCCAGGTTCACACGCGCCTCGCCCGAGTCGGGCTGGACGGCGACCGCGCGCTGCCCGTACACGAGCCCGAGCCTCGCGTCGTCCACCTGCAGGTACGCCGTCGCCAGGTTCAGATTCGCCTGGAAATCGCCGGGGCGGATCTCGAGCGCACGCAGGTAGGCGCGGATCGCGTCGGCGATCCGGTTCATCAGCTGGAGGACCAGCCCGTGCCCGAACTGGGCGTCGAAGTTCCGGGGCTCGATCTGCGCCGCCCGCCCGAACATCTGCTCGGCCTGGGGCAGGTTGCCCTGCTGGCGGTGGATCTCGCCGGCGCCGATGTACGCGACCGTCATAGACGGGTTGACCGCGATCGCCCGCTCGAACTCGCGGCGGGCCGCCTCGAGGTCGCCCTGGCTGCGGTGCATCTCCGCATTCGTGACGGCCTCGTTCGACTCGCGGACGCGGTCGGCCCGCGACTTGGCCTTGGGCTTGTCCAGCTGCGAGGCCATCCGCTCGGCGCGGGCGCTCTTGATCGCACGGCACCCGGACGCGCCCGTCATCAGGCCCGCCGCCAGGATCACCACGCCCATCACCACGGGCAGCGTTCTGAGGGGTCGGTTCATCGCTCCGCCTTCGTCTGGTCTCGCTCCGAGAACGTCTCTGGGCGCCGCCCCATCCGGCTCGCCCGGCCCGCAACAACTCATCTTTCGGCTCTCCGGGGGGGGTCGGTGAGCATTTCAACGATGGTGGGGGTCTTTCGGTTCGTATCGCCTCGGGAATCCCCGCCCCATCCCCTCCCCTCCCCCTCCGAGCCGGGCCCGGCCGGCAGGCTAGGCAAGCAGCCCACGCAGCCGGCGCAGGTTCTGCGCATCGTACGCCCGCCCCCGATCGTCCTCGCCCTTGGGCGTCTCCAGGATCATCGGCGTCCGGGCCAGCTCCGGGCGGTTCACGACCGCCGCGAAACCCGAGTCCTTCAGCGCCTGGCGCCGGGGCTTGCCCGTCGGCCCGGGCGGCCGCGAGATCGTCCCCGCCCCGATGTGCTCGTGCCGATCCCGCCGGGAGCCCATCGGCTTCTTCGAGTCATTGAGGTGCACGACCCTCAGGTGCGCCAGCCCGCAGAGCCGGTCGAACTCGTCGAGCGCCGCGTCGGCCGACTCGCGGCTCGACATGTCGTACCCCCCCGCGTGCGCGTGGCACGTGTCCAGGCAGTACCCGACCCGCTCCGGGGCGCCCGTCTTCTCGACGATCATCCCCCGCAGCTCGCCCAGCTCCTCGAACGTCCTGCCCAGGTTCGACCCCGAGCCGACCGTGTCCTCCAGGCACACGACCACGTCCAGGCCCTTGGTCCGCTTGAGAAGCTGCTTGTACGCCCTGGCGATCCGGGCCAGCCCGCGCTTGGCGGTGGAGGTCGTGTACGCACCGGGGTGGTGCACGAGAAACGGGATCTCCAGCTCTGCGCACCGCTCGATCTCGACCGTCATCAGATCAACCGACTTGGCCCACAGCTCGTCGTCCGGGCTGGCCAGGTTGATCAGGTAGCTCGCGTGCGACACGGTGCGGCCCTGCCAGCCCAGCCGGCGCAGCTCCGTCAGCCAGTCGCGCTTGGCCGCCGGGTCGAGGGGCCGGACCTTCCATTGCTGCTGGTTCTTGGTGAACACCTGGACGGTGTCCATCTTCAGGCGTTCGGCCTCGAGGATGGCGTTGACCATCCCCCCGGCGATCGACAAGTGTGATCCGAACAGCGGCATCGGGGCGAGAGGGTAAGCACGCCGAACCGCCCGAGAGATCGCGTGCCGCCGCCCGTCCCGTTTCCTACAATCTTCCCGTGATGGACGAGTCCGACGAGAGCCCGATCCGCGTGAACTTCGGTCGCGCGATGCCGGTCTTCCCGCTCGACCAGACGGTCCTGCTCCCCCAGCAGGTCATGCCCCTGCACATCTTCGAGCCCCGCTACGTCCAGATGGTCGAGCACGCGATCGACGGGGCGGGCCAGATCGCGATGGGCGTCTTCGCGGGCAGCCGCTGGAAGCAGGAGTACCACGGCGTCCCGCCCATCCGCCCGGCGGTCTGCGTCGGGCAGATCGTCCAGCACGAGCGCCTGCCCGACGGGCGGTACAACATCCTCCTCCAGGGCGTCTGCCGCGCCCAGGTCGTGGACGAGAACCCCCCCGACGAGGACCACCAGTACCGCACGGCCGTCCTCCAGCCCGTCGGCGAGACCGAGGACGGCGGGCCCGACCTCGACGACCTCCGCGACTGGCTCGACGAGGAGATCACCTCGGGCCCGCTCTCCCGGATGAGCGTCGCCGCCCAGGTCGTCGAGTACGTCCGCAACGAGGACGTGCCCACGCCTCTGGTCCTGGACCTGGTCGCCTTCGCGATGCTGACCGACCCGAGGATCCGCTACCGCCTGCTGGCCGAGGGCGACGCGCACGCGCGTGCCCGGCTGATCCGCGACGGGCTCGAGCACGTGGGCGACATGATCCGCCGCGCCGAGCAGCAGAAGCCCGAGGACTGGCCCAAGGGCATGAGCTGGAACTAGGACCCCTCCCCGGCGCCGCAACCTATGCCCGACCAATCACTCCTCGAGACCTTCCCCACCCCCTCCGACACGCCCTTCGTGATCGAGCACGTGAACGAGGAGTTCACGAGCGTCTGCCCCAAGACCGGGCACCCGGACTTCGGCACGGTCACGGTCCGCTTCTGCCCCGCGCCCGCCAGCAAGGGTGGCACGTGCGTCGAGCTCAAGAGCCTCAAGCTGTACTTCCAGAGCTTCCGCAGCGAGGGCATCTTCTACGAGGCCGTCACCAATCAGGTCCGCGACGACCTCGTCGCCTGCATGAATCCCGCCTGGCTGCAGGTCGTCGCCGACTGGAGGGGCCGCGGCGGGATCCGCTCGACCATCCGCGCCGACCACGGCGACGTCCCCGCCCACTACCGCGGCGCCTGACCGATCGTCCTACGGGCACCCGCCCCCGAACAGCGTCAGGAACGCGAGCACGTCGCTGAAGTCGTAGACGCCCACCGGCTCGGCCAGGTCCGCGTCCTCTCCCCCCTTGGCGAACAGCGTCAGGAACTCGAGCACATCAGAAAAGTCCAGCGTGCCCAGGGGCGCGGCCAGGTCCGCCCCGTTGCACCCGCCCTTCGGCGCCGCCCCGCGCTCGTACGCGAATCCCCCGCCGAACACGCTCCCCGTCCACGACGTCACCCGGACGTCGATGTAGATGTCCTCGCTGATCAGGTGCACGACCATGGGCACGTCCACCTCGCAGGGCGGGCACATCATGACCGCGTCCACCCAGTCCTCGAAGACAAGGCTCCCGATCTGATCGGTCGAGCCCAGCGCCCACGCCGTGTCCGCGGGCGAGCCGGTCGTGTACGCCGACTCCTGAGCGATGTTGAACAGGCCCGCGGTGTCCTTCCGCGTGATCCAGACGCTGTCCGTGATCCGGTCCTGGTTCTCTTCGAGCGTCCAGTCCGCGAAGTTGGGCTTCTCGAACGCGACGTCGTACCCCGACCAGATCTGCTGACCCAGGCAGGGCGCGGCGGCCGCCGCGACGACGACACACACAATCGGGGCGATCCTGTTCACGCGTTCCTCCCTGCCGTGCCAGTAGACCGGCCGGGGCCGCCGCGTTCAATGTCCGACCCCGGGTTCGCCCGTCACGCCCGCCCGGGGCGCGTCGTTACCGGCCCGTCTGGCCCCGGAGGGCCTACCCTCCCGGATGCCAACCATGTCCGACACCGGCCGTCGCTTCATCGCCGACATGAGCCCCTCCGAGCACGTTGAGGGCTGCTTCGCCATCATCAACGCCCAGATCGGCAAGAAGAAGAACGGCGAGCCCTACCTCCGCTGCCTCCTGGGCGACAAGACCGGCCAGTGCCCGGGCCGCAAGTGGTCCGTCGACGACGCCATGGCCCGCAAGCTCCCGCAAGACGGCTTCGTCTTCGTCGAGGGCGAGTCCCAGGCCTACCAGGGCGAGCTGCAGATCATCATCCACCGCCTCGAGCCCCACGAGCCCACGCCCGACCAGATGCGCGAGCTGCTGCCGGCGTCGGCCCGCGATCCCAAGGAGATGTTCGCCGAGGTCGTCGCCCTGCTGGACACCCTCGAGCACCCGGCCATGAAGGCCCTCGCCCAGACCTATTTGGCCGATGAGTTCCTGATGGACCAGTTCCGGTCCGCGCCCGCGGCCAAGACGATGCACCACGCCTACCTGGGCGGCCTGTGCGAGCACACGCTGAGCCTGCTCAAGCTCGCCGACGCCGTCTGCCCGCTCTACCCCAAGATCAACCGCGACATCGTGCTCATGGGCCTGTTCCTCCATGATCTCGGCAAGACCCGCGAGCTGGTCTACGACAAGGGCTTTGCGTACTCCGACCGCGGCGAGCTGATCGGGCACATCGTCGAGGGCGCCATCATGCTCCACGACAAGGCCCAGCAGATGATGCACGAGACGGGCACACGCATGCCCGCGGGCGCGCTCAACGTGCTCCAGCACATCATACTCTCGCACCACGGCATCCCCGAGTACGGCGCCGCCAAGATCCCGGCCACCCCCGAGGCCATCCTCGTCTCCATGCTCGACAACGTCGACGCCAAGACGACCATCGCCCTCGACGCCGCCCGCCCCGACCGGGCCAAGAACATGGACCTGGGCGGCGCCTTCACCGAACGCCAGTGGGCCCTGGACACGAAGCTGTACAGACCGGATCCGCTGGCGGAGTAGGCGTTGGCTGCGAAGCGCTCGGCATGGACCTTGCGTGGATCCTCAGGCGGTGTTAGCCTCCATATGTTCGGGTCAGGGTTCAGACTTTCCGGCGTTCATTGCGCCGTGAACAGGAGGATCCCATGGCCCGAGTTCGCCCCGCAGTCCTTGCGATTCATGCACTCTCACTGGCGGTTGCTTCGGCTGCCGGCCAGGACTTCGTTGCGATGGATGGCGTTGGCAAGCTGTACAGCGGCGATCTGGCAGGCGCCAGTCTTGCTCTGCAGGGCACTGTCGAGGCCGGATGGGTCGCTCGCGGCGTCACGTTCTGCACCAACGAAAACCTCGCGTACCTCGGGAACGGGATTGAGGGCGAGGTCTGGATCACGAACAAGGAGAACACGACCTCGTCGCGACTGCTCGTGGTCCGGGACGCGCTGCCGATTTCGAACTACTTCCACGCGAAGAGCATCGCCGCCGATGGCGCCGGGCGTCTCTACGTGTCGTACCTCACGTTCGAGTTCTCTGAGGAAGGCGCGTTCGGTGAGTACGTGGCGGTATTCGATGAGCGCACAGGCGAACTACTTCATTGCCTCCCACTCGAGCACTCCAACGGGCTCACGCTTGTTCAGCATGTGAGCATGACCGTCGCCGACGACGGGATGATCTACTCCGTGAGCTACATGAACGACCTTTACCGCATCGACCCATCGACAGGCGTTGCCGACTGGCTCGCTTCTGTCGACAACGGTCGGCGTCACTGCATCGGATACCACGAGGGAGCACTCTATCTCTGCGCGTCCCACTACGGCCCGTTCTCGGTGTCCCGACTGAATCCGACCGATTGGTCCCTCGACGTCGTCGGCGTCTTCGCGGGATTGGGCTCTGCGGTCGGCTTTGAGTTTGTGTCCGGCACTCCGGCGGACCTGTCGGCGCCTTACGGTCGCCTTGATGCTGCCGACGCGCTGAACTTCATCGGCGCGTTCGAGGAGCGCCGTGAGTCGGCCGACCTCGTCCCGCCCTTCGGCCAGCACGACTACGCCGACGTCCTCGGCTTCATGGAGGCCTTCGAACGCGGCTACCCCTGACACCCCGGTCTGGCCTGTGCCCACGTGGGACTCCCGCCCCCTGGCGGAACAAATCCTGCGCCTCCCGGGTTGACCGCCGCCGAGCGGGGGCAATCATCGTCCCCGGAGACATAGCCCGATGCAGCGTCTGAGCAACACATCCTGGCCACGCGACCGCCGAGATATCGGCCGCGCGGCCGGTGCGCTCGGAGCGCCCTTCGGATTCGGCAATCACGCCGAACACCGATTTACGGCGTCCTAGACGCCCCGCGTCCGTTCTCCCTCGTCCATCCCGAGTCCGTCCGCCCGTGATCACCCCCAAGGCCACGCCGCGCCCACGCCCGGCCCGCCCCGGAGGCGACGCCATGATCGAGATCCTGAACAACGCCGTCGTGCGGATCGTCGCGCCCGAGGACATCGTCCCCGGCGACTACGTCATCGCGATGACCGACATCTTCGAGATCTTCCGCGGCCCCTGCGACGACTCGGGCCCGGTCGCGGTGCGCCGTGTCGAGCTGACGGCATCGGATACGCCTCAGATCGTCCGGGTCGTGTCCGTCTACCTGCCGTTCGTCACGGTCCGGGACGCGCTGGGCGACCACTCGATCTTGGACACCAGGCGTGCGCGACTGGCCCGGGTCCCGCGTGAGCACGCCAGGTTCGTGCGCCGGGCGATCCGTGCCGACAAGCGGCGTGAGCAGCGGCGCAACT
This sequence comes from Phycisphaerales bacterium, assembly GCA_041987545.1. GTDB lineage: Bacteria > Planctomycetota > Phycisphaerae > Phycisphaerales > UBA1924 > JAJRXR01. Next base: position 464,129 of record JBHIWH010000001.1, read on the forward strand.
CCTGAAGGACCGCCTCTCTCCCCGGCCCCCGCCCGGCGCCCCGCGCCGGCGCGGGGGCCTTTCTACGCGCCCGCCATCAGGGGTAGTCCTGCCGCGTCGGTCGGATCACCAGGTCGTTCACGTGCACCGCCGCCGGCTGCGTGACGACGAAACCGACCGCCCGCGCCACGTCCGACGGCTCGAGCACCGGGCCGACCTTGTCCATGAACTCGCCGAACTTCTCCGGGTCGTACCCCGCCACGCCCTGAAACTCGCTCCTCACGATCCCCGGCTCGACCAGCGTGACGCGCACGCCCCTGGGCCCGACCTCCCGCCGCAGCGCCTCGGCCAGCGAGTGCACCGCGAATTTCGTCGAGCCGTACATCGAGCTGAAGGGCGAGATGTGCCGCCCCACGTTCGAGCCCAGCACGACGATGTCCCGCGCGTGCATCGTCCAGTCGCCCTTGCCGGCCTCGGCGACCATCCGCGCCGCGGCCTCACGCATCAGCCGCGCCGCTCCGAACACGTTCGTTCGGTACATCTGCTCCCACTGGGCCGTGTCCGAGTCGGTCAGGCTCCCGGCCAGCCCACGCCCCGCGTTGACCACGACTAGGTCGACCTCGGCGTCGAACCGCTCGCGGGCCGTGTCCAGCATCCGCGCGACCACGCCCTCGTCGGCCGCGTCGCCCGCGACGACGGCGACGTCGCCCCGCTTCTTCGGGTCCAGTTCCTCGGCCAGCGCCCGCAGCTTCTCTTCACGCCGCGCGTTCAGCACGACCGACGCGCCGAGCCGCACCAGCTCACGCGCGATCGCCTCCCCGATCCCCGCGCTCGCCCCTGTCACGACCGCCGAACGAAACCTGAGTGGGTCAACCATGGGTCAAGCGTAGCGGCGGGCGCACGCGATCGGCCCGGGGGGCACGCGCCCTCCGGGCCGGACCGCGTCGCCGCGGGAGGGTCGAATCACCCGCGCCGCGCGTGACGAGCCGTGGGGATTGCCCGTCTCAGTCGTCCGAGGCGTCCTCGTCCTGCACCCACGAGTCGACGGCGTCCTGGTCCACCTCGAAGACGTTCCCGTCCTCGTCGATGAACGCGCCGCCCTTGCCCTCGCCGGCGCCCTCGCGGACGCGGACCACGGCCTTCTGGCCCGGGTTGGTCTTGACCGTCGGCGCGATGCCGTTGTCGAGGATCACGGTGGACGTCCCGCCCGTGGGAGACTCGACGTCCACGGTGACTTCCTTGTTCTCGCCGTTCTCGATCATGTTGATGCCGTAGACGGTGCCGTCCTCCATCTGCCAGCTGCCCGCCGCGCCCTCGGGCGTGTCCAGCAGCTCGACCTGGTACTCGCTCCCGTCGTCGGTGATGATCGTCGCACGACGGCTCATCACCTGATGCGTCACCGCCGCCGCCAGCCCGCCGGCGCCCAGGACGCCCGCCGCGATCAGCGCGACGGCGCCGCGGCTCAGGCCCGACCGTGTTCCGTTCGACATGGATTGCTCCTTCAGGAAATGCTCGACCCTGGGGTTGGTGTCCGGTCCGGGCCAGGCGCCCGGGCTGGCGGCCCGAAGCATCCGCTCCAGCCGCGCGTCGCCGAGCTGCCCGCCCGTGTGCTGTTCGGTCTGTCGTCCGTCGTCGCGTGTCATCGCGTCGTCTCCCGTCGACCCAGTTCTGCCTTCAGCGCCTCTCTGGCCCGGGCGAGGCGCGACTTGACCGTTCCCTCGGGCACGCCCAGCACCTGGGCGGCGCCCGCGACCGTCATCGACTCGAAGTACACGAGCGTCAGCACGTCCTGGCGCCCCTGCGAGAGCGCCCGGATCGCCGCCCGGACTTCCTCGCCGGCGCTCTCGTCGCGCGGTGTCCGGCCATTCGGCGTCGCGCCCGTCTCGACCTCACGCCGCCGCCGCGACCGCCTCGCCCACCGGTGGGCCTCGTGGATCGCGATCCGCATCAGCCACGCCCGGAACGGCGCCCCCGTGTGCCGGTACCGCCCGATCGCGTGGTACGCGTTGATGAACGTCTGCGCCGCCAGGTCCTCGGCCGCGTGCTCGTCGCCCGTCCGCCGATACAGCATCCCGGCGACCGCCCGGTAGTGCGCCCTGTACAGGGCCCCGAACGCCTCCGGGTCGTGCCGGGCTTGGTCGATCAGCGCCCGCTCGCCCCGCCCGCTCGTCGGGGCTTCGTCGAGCCGATCCGCCGCCGGGATGGACAGAGACGCCGAGGTCACACCCATTCAAAGGCCCGCCGCGGCCCCCGGGTTCCCCGGCGCCAAAGAAAATCGCGCCCGGCGGCGACGTTCCAGAGCCCGGGACCGCCCAGCTTCACGCCCCGCCGCGGCTCACCCCGCGACCATCGCGAACGCCGCCAGCAGCTCCCGCGCGATCTGGGCGCACCGCTCGTTGTACGCCTCGGCCTCCCGCTCCGTCCCGTCCGCCGCCTTCGGGTCCTCGTACCGCAGCGCGATCCGGGCATCCGCGCCCGGCACAATCGGGCACGCCGCGTCCGCCGACGCGCACGTCATCACCGCCGCGAACCCCGCATCCGGGTTCGGCTCCCCATCAACAAACTTGCTGAAGCACTCGACGCCTGCGTCCGCCCCGCCCCACCGCACGCGCACCCTCGGGTTCTCGCCGGCGTCCCGTTCGACGCCGAACCCCGCCCGCTCGACCGCGTCGATCGCCCGCGGGTTGAACGCCGTCACCTCGGTCCCGCCCGACCAGGAGCGCACGCCCTCGACCGCGTGCCACGCCGCCGCGGCGTGAGCCCAGACCTGCGCCATCTGGCTCCGCCGCGAGTTGTGCGTGCACACGAAGATCAACTCCGCCCGCCCGCCCGCGTCGCGCGAGCCGCGCACGTACGACGCCAGCTCGCCCAACACCTCGCGCCGAGCCGCCGGGATCTCCCCCGCCTCCTCGGTCCGCCGTTCGATGTACCGCCCGAGGTCGGGGCAGAATCCGGCTCGGCGCTCGTTCATGGCGATCCCCCGCAGAACCCGTGTGCCCCCGTCTTGTGACGGGCGCTACGCGACGATAGCCTCGGACGCGGTTGCGGAGGAGGTCGGCGATGCGGGCCGCCATGATCATCACGGTTGTCTCGTCCGCGGCCTTGCTCACGCCGGCCCTCGCCGCCCCGGTCGAGGGCTTCTACGCCACCGATTCGCGCCACGCCGACACGCTGTACCGGATCGATCCCGTGACGGGCGCCACCGTCGAGGTCGGCAATCTCGGTCTGGCCGGCGTCGTGGGGCTGGCCGCCGACCCGTACTCGCAGCGCCTGTACGTGATCGCGAAAGAGTCCAACGGCGGCCGGGGCCTCTACGAGGTCGACCCCGACACCGCGGACGTCCAGCTGGTCCGCGGCCTCTCCTTCGCGGACTTCGGCCACTACGGGTTCGCCATCGCCGAGGGCGGCGACTTCTACTCCATCAACTTCAACGGTCAGATCATCCGGAACAACCTCTTCGTCTCAGACCGCGAGCTCCTCGGCCAGGTCACCCCCGGCGCCAGCGCCTCCGGCTTCGCCGGGACATTCGACCCCGCGACGGGCTCGGTCTGGTTCGGCGAGCGGACCAACGGGCGGTTCTACGAGCTGGACACCGCCACCGGCGAGCACGCGCTCCGCTTCGGGACCGGGCCGTTCCTCCTCGGCTCGGGCGGCATCGCCGCCGACGACGAGGGACGCCTCTTCGGCGCGGGCCGCTTCGGCCCGGGTCTCTTCCTGATCGACACGGACACGGGCGACGTCACGCCGGGCCTCGGCACGGGCCTCGAGAACGTGTACGACATCACGTATCTCATCCCCGCCCCCGCCTCGCTCGCCCCGCTCCTGCCGCTCGGATTCGCCGCCGCCCGCCGCCGCCGGCGGGCCTGGGTCGCCCTTCGCCCACGCCCGTCAGCCCCATAGAATGCCCCCGAGGGACCTGGGCTCCCGCGACGGCTCGCGTCGCACTCACCCGCCCAAGACACCGGAGCTTCGACATCATGACGACCGCGACGACCACCAGCCGTCAGACCGCCACGGACCCCCTGGCCCTGATCGACGTGGATCACGTCCGCTTCTACGTCGCCAACGCCAAGCAGGCGGCGTACTTCTACGCCCACACCTTCGGCTTCAACATCTCCCAGGTCGCCGACCTCACCACCGGCTCCCGCGAGGAGGCCGACTACCTCCTCACCCAGGGCAACATCCGTCTCCTGCTCACCACGCCCCTGACCAAGGACCACCCCGCCGCCGACGAGATCAAACGCTTCGGCGACGGCGTCAAGGACATCGCGCTGACAGTGTTCGACGCCGAGGCCGCCTACGACCGCGCCATCAAGAACGGCGCCGAGTCCGCCGTCGAGCCCCGCACGCTCGAGGACAAGTCCGGCACGGTCACCGTCGCCGCCATCAAGACCTACGGCCGCGCCGTCCACACCTTCGTCTCACGCTCCGGCGCCTACGCACTCCCCGAGGTCAAGAAGGGCGCCCCCTTCATGCCCACCTTCCGCGCCATCGAGTCCCCCGTCAACGACTACAACAAGGCCAACCCCTGCGGCCTCAAGTACGTCGACCACTGCGTCGGCAACGTCGAAGAAGGGAAGATGAACCACTGGGTGGACTGGTACGAGAACGTCCTCGAGTTCAAGATGTTCAAGCACTTCGACGACGCCGACATCTCCACCGAGTACTCCGCCCTCATGTCCAAGGTCATGGCCTCGGGCAACCACCTGATCAAGATGCCCATCAACGAGCCCGCCGAGGGCAAGAAGAAGTCCCAGATCCAGGAGTACCTGGAGTGGCACGACATGACCCCCGGCGTCCAGCACCTCGCCCTCCGCACCGACGACGAACTCCACTCCGTCGCCGAGCTGCGTCGGAGGGGCGTGGACTTCCTCTCACTCCCCGACACCTACTACGAGGCCGTCTGGGAACGCGTCAACAAGACCCTCGTCCAGCACGGCCACGAGCCCGTCAAGGAAGACCACACCAGGATCAAGGACCTGGGCATCCTCGTCGACGCCGACGACGAGGGCTACCTCCTCCAGCTCTTCACCAAACCCCTCCAGGACCGCCCGACGCTGTTCTTCGAGATCATCTCCCGCCACGGCTCCCAGTCCTTCGGCAAGGGCAACTTCAAGGCCCTCTTCGAAGCACTCGAACTCGAACAGGAGCGGCGAGGGAATCTGTGAGTGGCTCGTAATCTGTACCTCTTCTCACAGTCCATGACTACGGCCGAGAAAGCCCTGCGCGCCGTCGTGAATCGAGAGGGCGGCGCGTCTCAGTGCGTGGTGGATTTCATCGGAGATGAGTGGCGGCACTTCTGCGCTGCGATGGACGTACTCGGCGACACTGCAATCGCCATCGAGTCTGCTGAGCGGTTGTATCTGTCTCCCGTGCCTCTTCCTTCACCGGGGTTCGCCTACCTGAGTGTCTACGGACTCTTGCAGTCGTTCATTCTGCATCAGGACTCGATTCGTGCCATTGAGCATTGCGCCAAGTCGCGTCCGCAGATCAAGCAGAGTTCGACGTGGAAGGAGGTTCGTGTGTTTCGCCAGCGGGTAGCGGGACATCCTCTAAGACCTGACGGAAACACCAAGAGTAATACTCAGTGGGGAGTGATGAGGGGGTCCGTCGATGATCCGACTCGCTTTCAGTCTTATTCGTGGGGCGATCGGCTTCGCGGACTCGAGATTCATGAAACGGACTTGCTTGATCTGATCAGGAGATTCTCGCGTGACTCGCGGCACGCAACGATTCAGGCTGCAATGCACATAAAGGCCTGCGCATACGCGAGCAGCTCTTACTAGTACGCCAGGCAGGTATTGGCGCAGTGTGAGTTGGGAAGCTCTGCAGCCGTGGATGAAATCTCGGGGTGACTGGCCAGGTTGTCATGCCGGTCCCGCGCAATGATGGAGATTGGTTGAACTTGGAGGACATCGACATGCCACCAACTGAGTTGATTATCACAGGTCGGGTGTTTGAGAGTCGAGATGACGCCCTCGAGTCTCCGATGGACGAGCCGGTTCAGATCGACTCGATGACACTTGGGCCTGAGGAGTTCGATGTTCTCCAGCCTGGCGACGTTGTGGTGGAAGGCCAGTTGGATGCTGCCGGACGAGCAGCTGTCAGCGGTGGGCACGCGAATCGCGGCTACTCAGGGTTGCTCTCTGCTGTGGTTTGGGACGGTGAGAATTGGCGGCGCCTCTTTACTCACAACATGTTTGAGTACCAGGAAGTCAAGTACGCCACCCAAGAGGAGAAAGCCTCCTTGCTCGCAGAGGCGCAAAGCCGAATCGAGCAGCTCGCCGGAAGAGTCGTCGAGTACAAGATCCCCGACGGCAAGAAGTCGCGGTCGTACGTGCTCCGAGACTGACGTATTGATCGGAGTGCTGCCGCTCGGCGTCCTCCGCGCAGCAATGCCCCGCGACTGGGACACAGACATCGAGTCCTGCCAACGGCGAGTTTCTCTGCCTCAAGTCGCACTCGCGCGCGCAATCTCCCCGTCCCTCCACCCCTCCCCGCTTGCCTGACCCCGCCGCCGCCGTAGCCTCGTCGCATGATCGCGACGAACGACCGCACCGCATCCCACTCGCCCGACGCCGCGCCGTCTCCCTCTCCCCCCCGGGGAGAGGGTTGGGGAGAGGGAGCTCCGTCTCCTACCCCTCCTCCGCCCCCGACCTCACGACCTGCCGATCTGCCGACCTGCCCAGACTTCCTCTTCGCCGACCTCCTGGACGCCTCGCAGGGCCTGGCCACCCTCGCCAATCACCACGACCTCACGCTCGACCAGCTCGCCGACTGGCTCGAGTCCGAGGACTGCCAGCGCCGCCTGGACGCCCTCGAACGAGCCGCCCGCGTCCGCGAGCGCATGCTCGCCGCCCAGGCCCGCTGCGCGGCCATCTCCGCCCTCACCCACATCGCCCTCCGCCCCGCCGCCGACCCCGAGGCGTGCACGACCGCCGCCGAGCGCGACACCGCGCGCAAGGCCGCAACCACGCTCCTCAGGCTCGCGCCCGGCTCACTTCTTCTTGAAAAGCCCCAGCGCCAGCACCACCGCCAGGTACGCCGCGAGCACGGCGAAGACGATCTGCACGACCGTCGCGGCGCCCAGCTCCAGTTCGCCCCGGAACAGCGACGGCAGCACCCGCCCCGCGGGCCCGAGCACGCCGAGCACGCTCACGACCAGCGCCCCGATCAGGAACGGCTTGCTCTTGTTCTTGAGCATGGCCTTGAGCGCGAAGAAGCCAAGGGCGCCGATCACGACGCCGAAGAACGACGGGATCAACGCCGTGACGCTGACCATGCCAGTCACGAAGTACGCGACGACGCCCAGGATCACCATCGCGATCCCGACGCCGATTGTCTGCCTGATCATGCCAACCATCACGGCTCCGTTCCGGCCGCAAGACCCGCGGCCCTCGCCCGGACAGTAGGGTCGATCACTCTCGCCGACCCGCCCCGGGGCGCCCGATCAACCCCCGCCGGGCGCCCGCCGCCGACGCCGGGGCCAGATCCCGAGGCGCGCCGTCTGGTACCTTCCCCCGGTGGCGCATCGCCGAAGCGCCGCGACGCCAGCCGCAGGGAGAACCCGTGGACACGCCCGACGAGCACACGCCAGACCGCGCCCGCGCCCTGCTCATCCGCACGGGCGGCGCCGCCATCCTCGCCGGGATGTTCATCCACATCCTCGTCAACATGTTCGTCAAGCAGTTCCCCCCCGACGACGCCGCCGGCGAGCAGCTCCGCGCATTCATCGAGGCCGAGCTGGACAACTGGGCCCTCGTCCACGGCCTGCGCTACGCCGCCATCGCGACCATCGCCCTCTTCGCCGCGGCGCTCTTCGCACGCACCGTCGCCGCCCGCGCGGCCGCCTCCGCCGGCTGGGGCGTCCTCGGCGTCCTTGGCGCGGCGCTCATGCTCGCAAACCTCCTGATCGTCAACGGCATCGAGACCTACATCTTCCTCGACGCCGAGGCGATGGGCGAGAACGACGCCGTCTTCTGGGCCCTCTTCTCGATGACGCGCGTCCTCTTCGCCGCCGAGATCTGCATGTGGGCGATCTTCCTGGGCGGCTTCAGCGCCGCCGGCTGGACCTCGCGCACCCTGCCCCGCTGGCTCTGCCTCCTCGGCTTCGCCCACGCCCTCGCCGCCCTCGCCTCGGGCGTGCTGATCGTCCCGATCCTGATCGGCGGCCCCGCCGAGATCGTGATCACCATCGCCGAGTTCACGGGCCTCGCCTGGTTCGCGTGCGCCGGGGTGTACCTGCTGATCCGCGGCGCCCGCAGCTATCCTTCCCAGCCATGAACGCCGTCCAGAAACTCCGTCAGCTCGCCGACCAGATCAAGTCCAGCACGAACGGCCTGGAAATCGTGGACGCCTGGGCCCTGGCCGAGCGCCTGTGCGCGCGCATGCCCGTGGACGCGGGCGAGGCCGAGCGCGTGTTCAAGGACAAGGACGCCGAGGGCCTGGACGCGCTGGTCGCCCGGCTCGAGAACCCGGCCGCCGCGGCCCCCGCCGCCGACGAGCCCGAGGTCACCGAGCGCGAGATGAACGACGCCATGCGCGCCTTCCGCAAGCGGATCAAGATGATCCGCCTGGACGAGGAGTCCAAGCTGGGCGGGCACGGCATGACGAGCGGCAAGAAGTCCGGGGTCAGCTCGATCGAGCCGCCCCGCGAGTTCCCCCGCCGCGTGTGGAAGGCGCTGGCCCGGGCCGGGCGCCTGGTGGACGAGGGGCACGGCTTCTACGCCGAGCCGCTCCGCCCGCCCGAGTAGCCCGGGTGCGTCGGGGGCCCGGGTGGACCGCCCGACGCGGCGCACCGGCGCGGTAGGATGGGCCGGAGCCCGGCGGTCTGCCGGGGACTTCCCGTGCGGAGGTAATCGGCATGGACACGATGCTCGTCTTGGTCGCGGCGATCCAGGCGGTGGCGGTGGTCGCGCTGGTCGTGTGCGCGATCCTGTTGCTGAAGGCTCTCCGGCAATCGTCGCCGGGCGGCGGCGCCCGCGCGACGGGCGACCCGGGCTTCACGCCCGCCACGAGCTACATCATCCGCCTGATGGACGAGCAGAAGGACGCGAGGGCGCTGCTGCAGGAGTACGTCCGCGAGTGCGCCGGCGGGCGGCGGCGGCCGCTGACCGACGAGGAGGAGCTGGCGGCGGAGAACGTCTGCCGCGCGTTCGACATCCTCGGGCTGTTCGACCGGGAGGCGTGGGTGTCGCCGCGGCTGGCGGACCGGTTCTACTCGACGCTGCTGCTGGACCTGTGGGGCCCGTGCCTGGAGGCGCACGTGGAGCGGCGCCGCGCCGGCGGGCGGCTGCACTACTGGGAGCTGCTCCAGCTGGTCGATCGCGTGAAGCACGTGCCGGCGAACCACCCGGCGCACCGGGGCGAGCGGGACTGGCCCGACGAGCCGCGTCGGGCGCCCTGAAGCGCCCGGGCCGCGATCAGCCCTCGAGCGTGAAGCCGACCTTGACGGTGACCTGCCAGTGGGCGATCTTCTGGTCCTCGATGTGGCCGCGGGTGTCGATGACCTCGAACCAGCGCATGTTGCGGACGGTCTTGGCGGCGCGGGCGACGGCCTTCTGGACCGCGTCCTCGCACGAGCTGGTGGACGAGCCGGTGATCTCGACGGACTTGTAGACGTGGTCGGACATGGGGATCTCCTTGGTGTCGGCGGACTCTACCGCGCCGCGGGCGTCGGGCGGGCGGCACGCCGGCAACCGGGTCCGGACGCGGGGGTATCGGGGGCATGACGACTCGGGAGGACATCATCGACGCCCTGAGCGACAGCCTCGCGCGGGTGGATCTGTTTAGGGCCGCGTGGCTGGGCGGGGCGGACGCGATGGGGCGAGATGACGAGCTGAGCGACGTGGACCTGGTCTGCTTCATCCGCGAGGGTCGGGCGGACGAGGGGTTTGAGCGCGTACGGGGCGTGCTGGAAAGGATCGCGCCCATCGAGGGCGAGTGGCGCCTGCCCTCGCCCACGTGGCACGGCGGGGAGCAGACGTTCTTCCAGCTCGCCGGCTGCCCGGGCTTCGGTCTCGTGGACGTCGTGCTGACGCTGCCGGCGCCCGGGTTCGAGTTCCTCGTGCCCGAGCGGCACGGGACGCCGCCGGTGCTCTTCGACCACGACGGGCTCGTGAAGCCGACGCCGTTCGATCGGGGGGCGCACGAGAAGCGGCTCGGCGAGCGCGTGGCGATGGAGCGGGGGCGGTTCGCGTTGCTGTCGCACCTGGCCGAGAAGGAGCTGCGGCGTGGCCGGCCGATCGACGCGTGGCAGTACTACGCCAGCCTGGTGCTGCGCCCGCTGGTGGACGTGCTGCGGGCGGTGCACTGCCCGGACCGGTTCGACTTCGGGCTGCGGTACTTGTGGGACGACCTGCCGCCCGCTCTGGTCGGGGAGATCGAGGCGCTGGCGTACCCCGCGACGCCCGACGCGATCCCGGGGCTGGTCGAGCGGGCGCGCGGGCTGATGGACGAGGCGCTGGCGGCGTGGGACGCGGGGGCTATTTCTTGCGGCGGTAGTGGCACGTCATGAAGACGATCCACCCGCCGTCGGGGCTCGGGAGGTGCGAGCGGAAGATGCGGTGCTCGTCGCTGACGATCTCGATCGTCTCCCGGTAGCGCGAGGTCTTGGCGGGGTCTTCGAAGCTCGGCCCCTCGGTGTCGAGGGTGAGCACCTTCTGGTCGGCGTCGAGGGCGCCGGTGTAGGTGAACATGTGCGTCATCATGGAGCCGACCCAGGCGCCGACGAAGCAGTTCTTGGCCGGGTCGTAGCCGAGGGTGAGGCGCATGTGGGCGGACCCGTCGCCGCCGGGCATGTCGCCCTCGCCCTCGCAGATGATCCAGAGACCGCCGACAGTGCGGACGGTCTCGGTCCCCGAGTGCTTCATCGGGGGCTGGTCGGGGCCCATGGAGCATTCTGCGTCGAACGTCCACTCGCCGACGAGCCTGGTGAGCCATTCGTGCTCGGCCTGGGGCTTGGCCTGGCAGGACGCGGCCATCTCTTCGGGGGTGATGCCCGAGGCGGGTGATGCGGCGGTGTCGGTCATGGCTGTGGTTCTCCCTCGCGGCGTGCCAGCTCGCGTTCGAGCAGGCGGAGATTCCGCGTGTTCGGTTTGTACCAGAAGTCGAAGGCGTCTCCAAGGATGGGGATGGAGCCGACGATCCAGTCGATGGCGATGACGCCGAGCATCTTCATGATGACGGGCCAGCGGACGCGGCGGGTCCGCGCTTCGGCGAGGACGACGAGCGAGAGCAGCATGCCGGCGGTGTCTCCGATGCCCGGGATCAGGCCCAGGATCGGGTCGATGCCGAACGTCCAACTCGTGCCCGGGACCTCGAAGGCCTCGTCGAGGAGGTGGGCGAGTCGGGCGGCGTGGGAGCGCTCGGTATTGGAGCTGTGCTCAGGGCCTGTCACGTGAGAGCTTCTTGCGTTGATAGTACGGAGCGTATGCGCCGCACTCGGGGCATGGTTGATCTTGGGAGTTCGCGCTTCCGCGTAGGTCATACCCGCATTTCGTACACAGGTGAAGCGCATTCGAGTTCCGACTCGTTCCGTAGAGTCTCCCGGTCATTACCAAGTATGCAACGGCGCCCCACGCAAACGGAAAGGCGCCGAAGAAAAACCACGCCGTGCCGATGCCGAAGAAGAAGGTCGGCTTTCCGCTCGGGTCCGTTCCGACCCAATCGAATGACAACAGCGTCTGGATCAACGCCAGGACGAGAAGCAACAGCCACCAACACAGGAAATACAGTGGAATGAAGCCCAGAATCCACAAGAGGCGGTAGACGATTGGACGGAGGTGGTCCATAGCGGTCGCAATACCTCAAGCGCGACAGGGTTTGTTCTGCCGTCAGTCCTCGCCCAGGATCTCCATCGCGGCGGTCGTCATCGCGGTGACACCCGTCATGATCGTGGGCTCGGGGTCCGGCGCGAAGTAGGGGGTGTGCAGGGAGGGCAGGACGACGCCGCGGCGTTGGGATGCGTCGTAGAGGTCCTGCTTGATGGCGCCCAAGCGGAACATGAGGCTGGGGATGGGCGGGTCCTGGCGGCCGTAGCGGCTGAAGTCCTCGCCGCCCATGACGGGGCTGGCGGGGAGGATGCGGTCGGCGCCGATCTGGGATTCGATGGCGCCTCGGATCCGCTCGGTCAGGTCCGGGTCGTTGTAGTGCGAGGGCGTGAACTCGTCCTTGACGACGACGTCGGGGAGCTTGTCGTCGGGGACGCCGAAGGCCTTTGCGTTGTTGATCGCGATGCGCTCGATGGCGGCCAGCAGGGTCTCGCGGACGTCGTCGGAGTACGAGCGGACGGTGATCTGCAGGTCGGCGCGCTCGGAGATGATGTTGTGCTTGGTGCCGGCGTGGATGGAGCCGACGGTGACGACGGCGGGGTCGAGGGGGTCGATCTCGCGGGCGACGATCGTCTGGAGGTCCATGATGATGCCGGCGGCGATGACGATGGGGTCCTTGGTGGTGTGGGGCGCCGAGCCGTGGCCCCCGACGCCGTGGACGGCGATGTCCACCGAGTCCACGTTGGCCATGGCCCACCCGGGGACGAAGGCGACGGAGCCGGCCGGGTGATTCGAAGAGACGTGGAGGGCGAGGTTGTAGTCGGGCCTCGGGAAGCGCTCGAAGAGGCCCTCCTCGAGCATGGCCTTGGAGCCGGCGCCGCGTTCCTCGGCGGGCTGGCCGATCATGACGAGCGTGCCGGCCCAGTTGTCCTTGTTGTTGGACATCCATCGGGCGACGCCTGAGAAGACGGTCATGTGGACGTCGTGGCCGCAGGCGTGCATGACGGCGACGTCCTGGCCGGTCTGTTCTGTGGCGCGTGCGGTGGAGGCGTAGGGGAGGCCGGTGCGTTCCTCGACGGGGAGGGCGTCGAGGTCGGTGCGGATGAGGAGTGTGGGGCCGTCGCCGTTGGTCATGACGCCGACGAGGCCGTGGCCGCCGACGTCCTGGGTGACGTCGAAGCCGGCGTTGCGGAGCTCGTCGGCGACGCGGTCGGCGGTGTCGTCTTCCTGGAACGAGAGCTCGGGGTTTGCGTGCAGGTGGTGGTAGAGGGCCTCGAGGTATTGGTAGTCGGCGCCGATGTCGGCGGGGGTGTTGGGCGGGGGGGCCGCGAGGGAGGTGGCGGCCGAGAGCGAGAGGGCGGCGGCGAGAGTTGTCGTGTTCATGCCACCACGATAGCGGAGCGGGGGCGAGCCTCGGCTCGGGGAATCCGGAGGCGCCGCTGTTGCGGTGGAGAAGCGGGACGGGCGCTACCCGGGCTCACCAAGCGAGTCGAGCGCCATGCGGATGAAGGCGGGGGCGGTGGCGTCGATGGCGCGGAGATAGGCGTCGGGGGAGACGACCAGCTCGGAGCCGTTGGAAGTCTCGTCGAGGACGGGGTCGTCGGAGAGCAGCGAGTGGCGGGCGTTGGCGGTCGTGGAGGCGGTGGGCGTTGAGAGGATGATGCTGGAGCCCTCCTCGAGGCTGGCCCGCTCCAGGTAGACGCCGACACGGATGCGGGCGCGGATGGCGGCGTCGGCGGCGAGTTCGTCGAGCAGCGCAGCGGTGGCCGCGTCGATCGCGGGGTCGTCGGCCGTGATGACCCGGGCGCCCAGCACGGGCACCTGGAGCATGGAGCGGACTCGGCCGGTGTCGGTGGCGGCGAGGTTGATCTCGCGGACGTCGTTGTGCTCCCCCGGCCCGAGCGTCTCGAGGTCCGCGAACGCGGCGGCGCCCGCGGCGCGGTCGGGCATGATCGGCTCGATGCCTCGGGCGCGGAGCTCGGCCAGCAGCGCGTCGGCGGCACGGTCCGCGATCGCCTGGAACTCATCGTCGCCGAACGCGACGTTGCGCCGTCCCATGCCGGCGGCGCTCGCGGCGAGGAGGACGGGGTGGGGCGGCATGATGGCCGCCTGGCGGCGCTCGCCGGCCTGGTTCTTCGAGGTGACGAACTCGACGAGGACCTCGGTGAGCACGACGCGCGGGGCGGGGTCGCGGGGGAGCGTCGCGCCGCCGCGGGCGGTCCAGAAGTCGGAGGCCTCGAGCTGCTGCGCGGAGGACTCGGCGAGCGTCCTGGGCGCGGCCTTGCACCCGACGAGGGCGGCGGCGGTCAGCAGCAGCGCGGCGAGCACGGTCGGGCGGCGGGCGTTCATGGGCGGAGGGTAGCGCGGCGGGTCGGGGCGGGCGGCGGCGGTCCTATGGTTCCCGCCCACCACGACGACGCCCCCCCGACGGAGAGACCAGATGCCCGACACGGTGACGCTCGCAAGCGATACGAACCAGGCCCTCGGGATCGCGAGGTACGCGATCGGGTTCCTGTCGGACGATCGGGCCGCGCGGGGCGCGCCCGACGCCTCGGTGCTCGAGCGGACGAGCCTGTTCATGACGGACGCGGCGATCTGCGGGCTGAGTGCGCTGGCGCTGAAGACCGTGGCGCCGACGGTGCTGCGCGATGAAGCTCTGGCGTACCCGGTCACGGACGCGGCGTGGAAGCCCAAGGGCGCGGCGAGCAACGGCGCGACAGTCTTCGGCTCGGGCGTGCTCGTGCACCCCGAGAAGGCGATCGCGGCCAACTCGTCGGCGGTCCGCGAGTGGGACTCGAACGGGACGAACTTCGGCTACAACCCCGGGCGGAACGCGACGGCCGGCGAGTTCGGGCACAACGACTTCTACCCCGTGTGCGTCGCCGGGGCGCAGATGGCCGGGCGGTCGGGCGAGGACGCGCTGCTGGCGATGGTATGCCTGGACGAGATCCGGGGGCGGCTGGCCGAGGTGTTCAGCCTCAAGAGCTACAAGATCGACCACGTCGTGCACGGGGCGATCGCGTCGGCGGCGGTCTTCGGGGCGCTGCAGGGCGCGAGCGAGGAGCAGATCGAGAGCGCGATCGGGATGTGCGTCGCCCACTACATCCCGTTCCGGGCGATCCGCGCGGGCAAGCAGCTGTCGGACTCGAAGGGCGCGTCGGCGGCGATCTCGACCGAGGCCGCCGTCCTCAGCGTCAAGCGGTCGATGAGCGGCTTCCGCGGGCCTCGGGACATCTTCCGCAACCCCGAGGCGATCTTCCGGATGTTCGAGGGGCCGGGGCAGATGTTCAAGGCGGTCAGCGCCGAGTCGGCCAACACGGCCAAGGCGGACGCGAGCCCGTTCGGGCTGACGCTGTCGCGGGCGGGGTCGGACTTCGCGGTGATGGGGATGCACTTCAAGCTCGGGCTGTACGAGCACCAGTCGGCCGGGGCGCTGCAGGCGGTGATCGACCTGCTCTCCAAGAACCCCGGATTGATGGAGCACGGCGGGGAGCGGATCACGAAGATCAGCATCGCCGCCTACGAGCCGGCGTTCGGCATCATCGGCGACCCGGCCAAGCGCGACCCGCGGACGCGGCAGTCCGCGGACCACTCGATGTGCTACATCGTGTCCACGCTCGTGCGCAAGGCGATCGAGTCGGGCAAGGTCGGCTGGAAGGAGCTGATGCTCTCGCCCTACGACTACGACGAGCGGGCGGTCTTCCACACGCTGACGCGCCGGCTGATGGAGAAGGTCGAGTTCGTGCACGGCGGGCCCGAGTACGACGCGAAGTACCCGGACGGGATCCCGACGTCGCTGGTGATCACGGACGCCGACGGCAAGGAGCACGACTCCGGGCTGGTCATGTACCCGGCGGGGCACGCGCGGAACACGACGGCGGACCTGGAGGGGATCCTCGAGCACAAGTTCGGGCTGCTGGGCGCGCTGGCCAGCGACAACCACGGCCCGATCGTCGAGCGGTTCCGCGGGCTGGGGTCGATGACGGCCGACCAGCTCGCCGGGGCGCACGACTTCGCGATCACGTACCGCGACGACTTCAAGGACTGAGCCTGGGGGGAGACACCGATGGCGGATCGGCCGATCAAGTCGGTGTGCGTGTACTGCGGGTCGCGGGAGGGGTCGCGCCCCGAGTACGTGGCCGCGGCGCGGGAGCTGGGCGCGGAGATGGCGCGCCGGGGGCTGACGCTGGTCTACGGCGGGGGGCGCGTGGGGCTCATGGGCGTGGTCGCCGACGAGGTGCTCGCGGGGGGCGGGCGCGTGGTCGGCGTGATCCCGGAGTTCATGGTCGCCGCCGAGCGGGCGCACACCGGGTGCACGGAGCTGATCGTCGTCGGCACGATGCACGAGCGGAAGCAGACGATGTCGGACCGGTGCGACGCGATCGTGACGATGCCGGGGGGCGTGGGGACGCTGGACGAGCTGTTCGAGGCGATCACCTGGAACCTGCTGGGCGTGCACGACCGCCCGCTGGGCGTGCTGGACGTGGGGGGGTACTACCGCCCGCTGCGGCTGCTGCTGGAGCAGGGCGTGGGGCACGGGTTCGTCTCGGGCGAGACGGCGGCGGCGGTCCGGTGGGCGGACGAGCCGGCCGGCGTGCTGGACGCGCTGGGCGCGGGCCGACCGGGCTAGCCCCGGGGCGGGTCAGTTCTCTCGGGCTTCGCGCCTCGTCCGCGGGAGGGCTGCGTCGGTGATCCGGAGGCCGGCCTCGCCGGCGATCTGCGCCAGGCGGACGCGGCTGGACTCGCCGAGCTTGCGGACGATCGACTGGCGGTGGTTGTCGATGGTCTTGCGGGAGCGGTGCAGGCGGGCGGCGACCTGGTCGAGGGTGAGGCCCTCGCCCAGCAACGCGAGGACCTCGAGCTCGCGCTTGCTCAGGGCGTCGAGCGGTCCCAGATCGACGACCGAGGCCTCGAGGATCTCCATGTCGTCGGTGACGGGGTCGTGCTCGCCGCGGTGCGTGACCACGAGGATGGCGTCGTCGCCCTGCTCGCGGGCGGGCGCCGGCCAGAGCGTGCACTGGAGCTGCCTGCCCTGGTAGACGCGTCGGACGAGGAGGGGGCGGCGGGTGCTCAGGACGCGCTGTGCGACGGGCGCCCACTCCTCGACGACCTCGCGGGGGAAGTGCTCGCCGAAGGGCGATCCGACGACGCGTTCGGCGTCGCCGATCCCGAAGAAGTGGGCGAAGCGGGCGTTGGCGAACCGGAAGACGCCGTCCGCGTCGAGGACCGCGACGCCGATGGCCGGGTCGGACGTGAGCGCCGCCCAGAGGACGGTGTCCGAGGCCAGCGAGCCGGCTCCATCCGGTGGGGTCTGATCCATGGGGAGGTCTTAGACCTGCGCGGAGCAGATCGGCGCCGCGACGGCAAGAAGGACGGGGAAAATAGGGCGAACGGCTCAGGCCGGCGGCGATGGGGCGAACCCCCTACGCCGGGGCGCGTTCAGTCGCGCCTCGTGGTCGTCCGCTTGAGCGCGGCGTCGGAGACCTCGAGCCCGGCCTCGACGGCGATCTGCGCCAGGCGGACGCGGCTGGACTCGCCCAGCTTCCGCGCGATCGACTGGCGGTGGTTGTCGATGGTCTTGCGGGAGCGGTGGAGGATCTTGGCGATCTGCTCGAGCGTCATGCCGTGCTTGATGAGGGCGAGGACCTCCAGCTCGCGCCGCGTGAGCACGTCGAGCGGCCCGAGGTCGGCGGTCTGGGCCTCGATGACCTCGAACTCCTCGGCGGCCTCGTGGTCGTGCTCGCCCTCGTGGGTGATCACGAGCACACAGGATCGTCCCTGGTCGCACTCGATGGGGCGCATGGTGGACTGGATCTGGGCGCCGCGGCGGATCGAGCGGAGGACGACGGGCTTGCCGGTCTCGGCGATCTGCTTGAGGATGCGGAGGCGCTCGGCGGTCCAGTCGGCGGGGAACAGGTCGCCGAGCTTCTTGCCGATCACGTCCTCGGGCGAGGCCTCGAGGAAGAGCTGTGCGGTCTTGGAGTTGGCGAAGCGGATGGTGCCGTCGGTCTCGACGACGGCGACGCCGACCGCCGGGTCCGAGACCAGGGCGTCCCACGCGACGCTACCGAACGGCCCGGGCTGGCGCGGAGTGTCGCCGTCCATGCGGCGTCCCCCTAACCACGAGTACCCCGGGCGTAGTGTATTCGCCCCAGGGGCCGGATGCACGTGTCTCGTCGTTGTGATTGGATTCGGAGTCCACGCAGAACGCCCATCCCTCCGATTCCGGGGGGCTGAGAGCGGGCGCCGGTGGGGATCAGGCGGCGGTTAGGGGAAGATCCCGCGGACCTTGTAGACGGCGCCGAGGTGCTCGAGGGCGGCGGCGAAGGCGGCGGTCCGCATGTCGCAGCCGTAGCGGGCGCGGGTGTTCATGGTGCGGCGTGCGGCGGCGACCATGTGGCGGTTGAGCTCGGTGTCCACGCGGTCGGCGTCCCAGAACTGGCTGGTCTTGTTCTGGAGCCACTCGAAGTAGGAGACCGTGACGCCGCCGCAGTTGGCGAGGATCGCGGGGATGACCTCGATGCCCTTCTCGGTGAGCTTGCGGTCGCCGGAGGGGTCGCAGGGTGCGTTGGCGGCCTCGGCGACGACCTTGCAGTCGAGCCACTCGGCCTGCTTGGCCTTGACCATCTGCTCGAGGGCGCCGGGGATGAAGACGTCCACCTTGGTGCGGTAGAACTCTTCCTCGGAGATCTCCTCGGCGCCGGTGTTGGTGGCGCCGCCGGAGCCGGTGGCAGCGCCGTCGCCGAAGCCCTTGACGCCGCCGGTGCGCCCGCAGTGCTCGGCCAGGGCGTGGCAGTCGATGCCGGCGTCGTTCCGGATGGCCCCGGTGTGGTCCATGACGGCGGTGATCTTGGCGCCCATGTCCTGGAGGATGCGGCCGCCCCAGGAGTTGACGTTGCCGAAGCCGAGGAGGCTGACGGTCATGCCCTGGACGGGGATGTTGATGCCCGGGAGCATCTCGGCGAGGACGTCGGCGACGCCCTGGCCGGTGGCCTTCTCGCGTCCGAGCGAGCCGCCGAACTCGACGGGCTTGCCGGTGACGACGCGGATGCCGTCGTGCGCGTCGCCGGCCTCGTTGGACATCATGTAGGTGTCGGCGAACCAGGCCATGATCTGGGCGTTGGTGCCGACGTCGGGGGCGGGGATGTCGATCTCGGGGCCGATCATGTGGGCGATGGCCGAGCAGTAGCGTCGGGTGACTCGCTCGAGTTCGGTGATGGAGAGCGTGCGGGGGTCGCACTTCACGCCGCCCTTGCCGCCGCCGTAGGGGATGCGGACGAGGGCGCACTTCATGGTCATCAGGAGTGCGAGGGACTTGACGTCGTCGAGGTGGACGTCCTCGTGGAATCGGAAGCCGCCCTTGTAGGGGCCGAGGGCGTTGTTGTGCTGGATGCGGTAGCCCTTGAAGAGCTTGTGGTGCCCGTCGTCCATGCGGACGGGGAAGTGGACCATGACCTCGTTCTTGGGCTGTGCGAGGATGATGCGGACGCGGTGCTTGAGGTCGAGCACGTCGGCGGCGCCGAGCATCGTGGAGACGGTCTGCAGGTAGAGGTTGTCGGGGTCGTCGGGGAAGCTGAGCTCGTCGATGACCGGGTCGCGGGAAACAGTTTCAATCGTCCCGCCCTTGGCGGACTCGGTCGTGGTTGCTGTGGTCATCGATGCGATCCCTGTCTGGTTTCTGGGGCGGCCCGGGGGGCCGCGGTATCGGGACGATATCGGCCGAGTGCGGGGGCCGTCTTGCCCGCGAGCTCGGAACGGAACGGATCTCGGCGGCTCGTCCTGGCCGAGCGGGACGGGACGGAGAGGCCCGGCCGCCCTCGATCGGCGGATGATAGACCTCGCTCGCCGGTGCTACGCGGCTCGGGGAGGCCTTGGTTCGCGGGCGGGGCGGCGGAGATCGGAGCCGGCGCTTCCCCTCGCCCGGCGCGCGATCTAGGATGGTGACCCCCCATGGGGGACGGCCGGTCCGCGGCCGGGGCGAGTATCCCCGGGGCGGCGAGGTGGACATCCAGAGCCCCGACACGGGGCGGGCCTCGGGCGACCGATCGGGTCGCGTGGGGCTGGCGGCTCAGCGGGCCGCGCCCAACACCGGCCGGGCGCAGGCGAACGCGGGAGCGCGCCGGAAGGAATCACATGATCGATGAGACTCTGATCGCGTCGCTGGGCGTGGGCGATGCCGACGCCGAGGCCCTGATCCGCGAGGCGCTGGGCGCCGACGAGCCGGACATGGACAGCCTGCTGGGCGACCAGGCGCAGGACATGTCGCCGGGCTCGCTGATCAAGGGGCGCGTGATCGGGATGGCGGGCGACGACGTGGTCATCGAGGTCGGGCTCAAGAGCGAGGGCCTGATCGACAAGGAGGAGTTCGCCGGGATGCCCGACCTGAAGGTCGGCGACGAGGTGGACGTCCTGCTCGAGACGATGGAGGGCGAGGGCGGGCTCGTCGGGCTCTCCAAGCGGAAGGCCGACCGCCAGATCGCGTGGCAGCGGATCACCGAGACGACCAAGCAGGGCGACGAGGTCGAGGGCACGGTGATGCGGAAGATCAAGGGCGGCCTGCTCGTCGATATCGGCGTGCCGGTCTTCCTGCCCGCGTCGCAGGTGGACATCCGCCGCCCGCACGACATCGGGGAGTTCATCGGCCGCAAGATCCGGGCCGAGATCCTCAAGATCGACCAGGACCGGCGGAACATCGTCATCTCCCGCCGCAAGCTCATCGAGCACGAGCGGGACGCGGCCAAGAAGCGGCTGCTCGAGACCCTCACCGAGGGCGACATCGTCAAGGGCACGGTCAAGAACATCGCCGACTTCGGCGCGTTCGTGGACCTGGGCGGGATCGATGGCCTGCTGCACATCACCGACATGTCCTGGGGCCGGATCAACCACCCCTCGGAGATGGTCAAGATCGACGACAGGATCGACGTCAAGATCCTGAACATCGACAGAGAGAAGGAGAAGATCGCGCTCGGGCTCAAGCAGACCGAGTCGAGCCCGTGGGAGGAGATCGAGGGCAAGTTCCCGGTCGGCTCCCGGATCAAGGGCGAGGTGGTCAACATCATGTCCTACGGCGCGTTCATCCGCCTGGAGGACGGGATCGAGGGCCTCGTGCACATCTCCGAGATGTCGTGGACCCGCCGCGTCAACCACCCGAGCGAGATGATCTCGGTCGGCGAGGAGGTCGAGGTCGTCGTCCTGGACATCGACAAGAACAAGCAGGAGATCAGCCTCGGCATGAAGCAGGTCGAGGTGAACCCCTGGGAGCTGGTCAGCGAGAAGTACCCGCCCGGGACCGTCATCAAGGGCGTCGTGCGGAACCTGGCCAACTACGGCGCGTTCGTCGAGATCGAGCCGGGGATCGACGGGCTGCTGCACATCTCTGATATGTCCTGGACCAAGAAGGTCACGCACCCCAACGAGCTCTACAAGAAGGGCGACGAGGTCGAGTGCGTGGTGCTCGAGGTCGATCAGGAGAAGCAGCGCGTGTCGCTCGGCGTCAAGCAGCTGGCCGAGGACCCGTGGCTCGAGGCCATCCCGGGCGCGTACCAGCCGGGCATGGTCGTGCGGGGCAAGGTGACCAAGATCACCAACTTCGGCGTGTTCGTCGAGCTCGAGGACGACCTCGAGGGCCTGCTGCATATTTCTGAGCTGGCGGACCACAAGGTCGAGAACCCGCAGGACGTGGTCAAGGCCGACGAGGAGGTGGACGTCAAGATCCTCCGCGTCGATACCGCCGAGCGGAAGATCGGCCTGTCGCTCAAGCGCGCCCAGTGGGGCGACACCACGGGCGGCGGGGAGGCCGGCGGCGGGGACGACGGCGGGTACATGCCCCCGGACATGCCCTCGCGGGGCGGCATGGACGAGCACGGGTCCATGGGCACCGACAAGATCTCGTTCTGACGCGGCGCGTCGGACGGATCGGGCTCTGGTGAATCACAGCCGCCCCGGGATCTCCCGGGGCGGTTTTCGTTGGATCGGGTGGTGGGGGCGCCGCGTACGATCGAGGGACGCACGCTCGGCCGCGCCGGCCCGCCTCGTGTTGGCGGGCGAAGAAGGACGCGGGGCTCGCTCTAGCAGAGGGCGATGAAGCTCAGGAGCGTGAGCATCGCGACTCGGCGGCGGGCGGGGGTGAGCTTGAACAGGTTGCTCATGGGAACTCTCTCTTCTCTCTGGTTGTGGATCGCGGACGCCCAATCATGGCGCCGCCCCGGGGGATCGCCAAGCACTCCGCCCGTGTTCGGGGGAGGAGCGGCGAGAAATCGCGTTCTCGGACGCCTCGCCGGTTCGGGTCGCGCGGGCGCCGGGCGTGGGGGGGACGCGGGGCGTTGCGTGGGGGCAACGCGCGCCTGGATTTGGGCCCTGATCACGGCGGTTCTCGTGGGCGCCGCGTGCGGGCCCGCGTTGTCGCAGGAGCTGCAGCTCGAGCCGGCGCCGGCGTCCGAGAACCGGGTCACACCGCCCGGTCCGATGGAGACGATGGACGCGTACCGCCTGGTGCGGTCGTGGCTCGACGCGGGCGCCGCGCCCGAGGCGCCCCCGGCCGAGGGCCTGCCCGACTGCGGCGGGGCGTCGGTCGTCGTGATGAGCGGGGGGCGGGTCGTCGGGCGCGGGCTGTCGATGCGCGGCGAGGGCGACGAACGCGGGCGCGCGGTCTGGGCGGCGGCGTCGGAGGCGATCGCGCAGGCGGTCCGGCGGACCGGCCCGGGCGACGCGCTGGATCCGACGCCGATGCGCGTGAGCCTCGAGCTGGCGGGCGCGCCGGTCCCCCTGAGCGACGCGGAGGTCATCAGCCCGGCGCTGACGCTGGCGCCGGGGCTCGACGGCGTCGCGGTCCGGCGCGGCGAGGCTCTGGCGGCGACGTTCCCCGGGACGATCCTGCGGCGGAACACGGACGCGGGCCGCGCGATCGGGGCGCTGGCGGCGGAGCTCACCGGGGATGTGGAGGACGCGCTGGCCTCGCCCGCGACGCTCGTCGAGCGGGGGATGACGCTGTACCGGTTCAGGGTGACGCACGTCGCCGAGCCGGCGCCCGGGATGGCGGCGGTGTTCCTGCACAGGGGCGGGCGCGTGGTGGACGCGCGGGAGCTGACGCGGCTGGGCCTGGCGGACTTCGCCCAGGGCCTGGCGGCGCACCTCGAGGAGCGACGCTGGCCGGGCGTCGAGCGGTTCGGGCTGCGGGGGACGTTCGATCCCGTGTCCGGGCGGCACGAGGCGGGGCTGGAGGACCCGGCGGCGCAGGCGGTCGTGGCGCTGGCGCTGGCGCGGTTGGCGCGCACGCCGGGCGTGCACCGGGGCGCGGCCGATCGGTCGCGTTCGGTCGGCGCGGGGATCCTCGCGGACTTGGCTGTGGTCGAGGACGCGGAGCGGTTGGCGCCGATCGATCCGGAGACGGGCGAGGCGGTGGCGCCGCCCCCGCCCCCGGCGTGGGAGGGCGCCGCGGCGTCGGCGGCGTGCGTTGTTGCGCTCGGCGAGCTCGGCGCGCAGGCGGTCGCGGTGGATCCGGAGCTGAGCGCGCTGCGCGACCGGGTGCTGGGGCGTCTGGACGCGGCGTTCGCCGAGGAAGACGGGTTCGAGGAGGGTGTCGGGCCCGACGCGTTGGGGCTGGTGGCGTACGGCGTGGTGCGCGCGCACACGGTGTTTGAGCGTGGCTCGGGCGGGCGGGCGCGGGCGGCGGTGGCCGCGGCGTTCCGCGACACGCCGACGAACCTGCTCGTTGGACAGATGCCCTGGCTGGGCTGGGCGGACATCGAGCTGTCGGCGGCCGAGGGGCGAGCGCCCGCGGCGGCGGACCTGCTGCGGGAGATGCGGGCCACGGTCTGGGAGCACCAGCTCTCGGGGCCGGACGTCGCGCCCTGGGACCGCGACCTGGTCGGGGGGATCGTGTTCACGCGGGGGCGGACGCCCCTGCCGACGTGGCACAGCGCCCGCCCGCTGGCGGTGATCGCGACGATGCTCGGCGAGCGAAGCCTGACCTCCGGCTGGGCCGCCGGGGGCGAGGCGCCGGCGGAGCTGCTGCGGCTGGTGGACTCGCTGCGGTTTCTGCGGCAGCTGGCCGCGGGCGTGCCCTCGGGGCACATGTACGCCCGGCCCGAGCGGGCGGGGTGGGGGGTCCGGCAGGCCCCGTGGGACCAGCGGATGCCGACGGACGCGTCGGCCCTGACGCTGCTGACGGTGTGCGAGGCCCTGCGGAGCATGGATGCGCTGGCGCAGCGAGACGGCGAATATCCATAAAGCTCTATAAAACAGAGGTTTAGGCGAGGCGTCGGTCGTCAGTCTCGTGCGCGCGCGTGCGCGCGTATAGCAGTTTGGCGCGCTAGAATCTCTGACACGCCCGGAGTGGGCCCGGGACCCCGGATCGCGGGGGCCGGCCAGGGGCGGGAGCGGAGTGCGCATGGCGGACGAGCCGGTCAACGGGAACGGTCAGGACATCGAGGCGCCCGAGGGCGGGCGGGTGGTCGAGCTCGACATCGAGCGCGAGCTGCAGGACTCGTACCTGACGTACGCGATGAGCACGATCATGGACCGGGCCCTGCCCGACGTCCGCGACGGGCTCAAGCCCAGCCAGCGACGCATCCTGGTCGCGATGAACGACCTCAACCTCCGCCCGGGCAAGAAGCACCTGAAGTGCGCGAAGATCTGCGGCGACACGTCGGGCAACTACCACCCGCACGGCGAGGGCGTGATCTACCCGACGCTCGTGGGCATGGCCCAGGGCTGGAAGATGCGCGTGCCGACGGTGGACCCGCAGGGCAACTTCGGCTCGATCGACGGCGACCCGCCGGCGGCGATGCGGTACACCGAGGCGCGGATGCACCACGCGGCGGTCGAGCTGATGGCCGACCTGAAGCTGGACTCGGTGGACTTCCAGGCCAACTACGACGACCGGCTGACGGAGCCGACGGTGCTGCCGGGCAAGTTCCCGAACCTGCTGATCAACGGCGGGATGGGCATCGCGGTGGGCATGGCGACGAGCATCCCGCCGCATAACCCGAGCGAGATCCTCGACGCGATCGTCCGCGTGGTCGAGAGCCCGGAGATCGAGCTGGGCGAGCTGATGACCGACGAGCTTGGCGAGGACGGCGAGGTCCTCCGCCTGGGCGTCAGCGGTCCCGATTTCCCCACGGGCGGGATCATCTGCGGGCGGTCGGGCATCGTCGAGGCGTATTCGAGCGGGCGGGGGCGCGTGACGGTCCGCGGCGTGTGCCACACCGAGGAGTTCGGCAGCAACCGCGAGCAGATCGTCATCGATCAGATTCCCTATGGCCTGGTGCAGAACACGCTGGTCGAGAAGATCGTCGAGGCGGTCAAGGACGAGCGGCTCAAGGACATCTCCGACGTCCGCAACGAGTCGGGGCGGTCGGCCCGGACGCGGATCGTGCTCGAGCTCAAGAAGGGCGCGGACCCGGCGGTGGTCGAGAACCAGCTCTACCAGCACACGCCCCTGCAGCAGACATTCAGCATCATCAACATCGCGCTGGTCAACCGTCAGCCGCGGACGCTGGGGCTGAAGGAGCTCATCCAGTGCTACGTGGATCACCGGGTCGAGGTGATCCGTCGTCGGACGGCGCATCTGCTGCGTGAGGCGCGGAAGAAGGCGCATGTCCTGGAGGGCATGATCTACGCGGTCTGCGACATCGACGAGGTGATCGAGCTGATCAAGTCGAGCCAGACGCGCGAGGAGGCGATCCAGAAGCTGATGGCCAAGCGGTTCCGGATCCCGGCGGATCACCCGGCGGCGCCGAAGATCCCGGCGAGGCTGATGGACCGCGTGCGGGCGGCCGAGGCCCAGGGCGGGAGCCTGTTGACGAGGATCCAGGCCGAGACGATCGGGGCGATGCGGCTGATCCAGCTGGTCGGGCTCGAGATCGAGCGGCTGGTCAAGGAGTACTCGGAGATCGTCGCGCAGATCGAGGACTACGAGGCGATCCTGGGCAGCGAGCAGCGGGTGCGTGACATCATCATCGCCGACTGCGAGGAGATGAAGGCGCGGTTCGGCTCGGACCGCCTGACGAAGATCGAGGAGGCGGCCGGGGACATCGACATCGCGGCGCTGATCCGCGAGGAGGACATGGCCGTCACGATCTCGCACCAGGGGTACGCCAAGCGCGTCCCGCTGGCGACGTACCAGGCCCAGGGCCGGGGCGGCAAGGGGATCAAGGCGACGGCGAGCAAGGACGAGGACTTCGTCGAGCACCTGTTCGTCGCCTCGACGCACGACGACCTGCTCTGCTTCACGGACACGGGTCGTGTGTTCAAGATCAAGGTGTACGAGCTGCCCGAGATGAGCCGGACGGCCAAGGGCCGGGCGATCGTCAACTCGATCGACCTGAAGCCGGGCGAGCGGACATGCGCGTTCCTGGCGATCAAGAACTTCGAGTCCGGCAGCCACTTCCTGACGTTCGTCTCGCGGCACGGGATCGTGAAGCGGACGGCCCTGAAGGAGTACCGCAATGTCCGCAAGAGCGGGCTGATCGCGGTGGGGCTCAAGGAGGGCGACGGGCTGCTGACGGCGGTGCTGACGGCGGGGTCTGATGACCTGCTGCTCGTGACGGCCGAGGGGATGGCGATCCGGTTCAACGAGCGTGACGTCCGCCTGATGGGGCGGGGCGCCGCGGGCGTGAAGGGGATCGACCTGAAGGACGGGAACGAGGTCGTTGGCGTGGTGCAGGTGCCGATGGTGGGCGAGGGCGAGAACCACACGGAGTTCGAGACCGACCCGCGGGCGATCGAGCGCGGGCTTTGCCTGCTGACGATCACGGAGAAGGGGTACGGGAAGCGGACGCTGGTGGACGAGTACCGCGTCGCGCCCGAGTCGGGCCCGATGCGGTCGCAGTCGCGGGGCGGCAAGGGCCGGACGGACATCAAGCAGACGTCGCGGAACGGGCGGACGGTGGCGGCGATCGGCGTGGTGGAGACCGACGACGTGGTCGTGGTCAGCCGCGGCGGGCAGCTCGTGCGGATGGGCGCCGAGTCGATCTCGCGGTACGGACGCGGGACGCAGGGCGTGCGTGTCGTGGGCCTGCGGGACGGGGACGCGGTGATCGCCGCGGCCCGGGTCGCGGAGGAGGAGGGCGACGAGAGCGCCGAGGCCGGCGCGACCGGCGCAGGCGGCACGACCGGCGCCGGCGAGGAATCGGGCGGGGCCGGCGGCGGGAGCTGATGGGCGCCCGGGTCGGGCGGGGCGTAGACTGGACTCGCGGGCGCGGTTCGCCGGCGGGGACCCCTCGGAGACGAGCGATGGCGATCGATTGGTCGGACAACATCCTGCTTGCGAACCTGTCCGACGAGCCGGCGTTGTCGGAGGAGCTGGGCCTGGTCGTGGACCAGATCAAGGACGCCGACGCGGCGCCCCACGCGGTCCTGGACTTCCGCGGCGTGAGCTACGTGAACAGCTCGAACATCGCCCAGCTGCTGCGGATCCGGAAGATGCTCGACGAGGCGGGGCAGCAGATGCGGGTGTGCGGCGTCACCGACGAGGTCTGGTCGGTCATGCTCGTGACCGGGCTGGACAAGGTGTTCCGGTTCGCGCCGGACACGATGACGGCGCTGGCGGGCCTGCAGCTGGACGACGCGGCCGGGCTGGACGCCTGAGGCGCTAGGCCTCCGGATCGCGCGACGGCGCGTTGGCCCGGAGTACTCGTCGCATCCTCGCCGCCATACGCAGACCGACGCTCTGCTCCTCGTCGATGACCTCGTCGGCGGCGCTCTCGATCTCGTCAACGTGGCGGTGGTATCGGGCTCGGGCGATCACGTGGGCCGACGGGGCCATGGCGGTGATCCGCGCGGCGATCGTGCGGCACGCGTCGGGCTCGGGGATGGTGACGACGGCGACCTCGACGCCGTGCACGCCCGCGTGCTCGAGCACCTCGGCGTGCCTCGCGTCGCCGAGGTGCGCGTGTAGACCCTTGGGCGCCGACCGGATGATCGCGGGATTCAGGTCGATCACCGAGGCCCGCTCGCCCAGCCGGAGCGCGCTCTCGGCGACCATGCGCCCGGTCGGGCCGAACCCGATGATGAGCAGGCGGGGCCCGGGTTCGATGTCCTGCTCGGTCGGCGTCGGCTGGGGTCCCTTGGGGCCTCCCGCCCGCTGCAGCAGGGCGGCGATCCGCCCGGAGACGTGGGGCGCCGTCGCGACGAGGTAGGGCGTGACGAAGAGCGTGACGATGGTCGCGGAGATGATCAGCTTGAAGAGGTGGTCGTCGAGCAGTGCGCTGCCCCGGGCCGTCTCGGCGAGCACGAACGAGAACTCCCCGACCTGGCCCAGGCATAGGCCCGCGGCGAGGGCGTGGGCGAGAGGAAGACGGAAGAGACGGAGGACCCCCAGGACGACGAGGGCCTTGCCGACCACGATCGCGGCGACGAGCGCGAGCACGGCGGGGAGTTGCCCGAGGAGCCAGGCGGGGTCGCCCACGAGGCCGATGGAGCTGAAGAACAGCGTGACCAGGAGCGTGCGGATCGAGGCGACGTCGGAGCGGATCTGTGTGGCAAACGGGGACTCGGCGAGCAGCATGCCGGCGACGAACGCGCCCAGGGCGGGGGAGAGCCCGAGGGAGTGGGCGCCCCACGCGGCGCCGAGGCCGGTCACGATCGCGAGCAGGATGGGCAGGTCGCGGTTGCGCTGCAGGGACTCGAGCACGAGCACGCGCGGGACGATGATGTTGAACAACAGGTAGAACGAGGCGGCGAGGACCCCGGCCCAGAACAGGGTTCGGAGGATGTCCAGGAACACGCCCACGGCGCCGCCGTCGGAGCCGAACGCGGTCACGAGCAGCACGAGTGGGACGACGGCCATGTCCTGGACGAGGAGGATGCCCAGCACGTGGCGCCCGTGGATGCTCTCGATCTGTGCCCTGGCAACCAGGAGGCGGAGCACGACCGCGGTGCTGCTCAGGGCGACGATCGCGCCGACGGCGAACGCGACGCCCGGGGCCAGCCCGAACGCTACCGAGACGCCGAATCCGATCGCGACGGTGACGGCGACCTGGGCGGTCCCGCCGAAGAGCGCGGCGGGGCCCAGCCGCCTCAGGCGGCCCCACGAGAACTCGAGCCCGATGGTGAACAGGAGGAGGGCGACGCCGAGCTCGGCGAAGGCGGCGACCTCGTCGGTGTCGCTGATGAGCGCGAATGCGTTGGGCCCGAGGAGCGTCCCGGCGAGCAGGTAGCCGAGGATCGGGCTCTGGCGGAGGCGCTCGCAGAGGACGCCCAGGACGAGCGCCGCGGTGAGCAGGACGAGGATGCTGAAGAGGGTGGTCCACATGTCCATCGCCCGCATGGTCGCAGATCGGCCTCGGGCCCGCGACCCGGGATCGGGCTCCGGACGCGCGTCGGCATCCGGGCCGGTCGCGGGGCGGTACAGTCCGGTCCATGAGTGCCGCGTCCCCGAACTCCTCATCCCCGGGCCGGGCCAACGGGTCGGCGCCCCGGGCCGACCGCCCGGTCGCCGAGCTCCGCGGCGTGCGCAAGACGTACTACAAGCCGGACGGCTCGGTCATGGTCGAGGCGCTCAAGGGGATCGACCTGACGATCCCGGCGGGCCAGTACGTCGCGATCATGGGCGCGTCCGGCTCGGGCAAGTCCACGCTGATGAACATCCTGGGGTGCCTGGACCGCCCGACCGAGGGCGAGTACCTGCTGGACGGCGTGCCGGCCGAGCGGCTGGGCGACGAGGAGTTGTCCGCGTTCCGGGGCCGCAAGATCGGGTTTGTGTTTCAGGCGTTCAACCTGATCCCGCAGCTGACGCTGGAGGACAACGTCGCGGTGCCGCTGTTCTACCAGGACGTGCCCAAGGGCGAGCGGATGCGGCGTGCGATCGAGAAACTGACGCTGGTCGGTCTCGACGACCGAGTCGGGCACAGGCCCCGGGAGCTGTCGGGCGGGCAGCAGCAGCGGGCGGCGATCGCGCGGGCGCTGGTGACCGAGCCGGTGGTGCTGATGGCCGACGAGCCGACGGGCAACCTGGACTCCAAGACGGGCGAGGCGATCCTGACGCTCTTCGAGGACCTGCACGACCAGGGCATGACGATCATGATGGTGACTCACGACGACTCGGTCGCCGAGCGGTGCGAGCGGGTCGTGCGGCTGCGGGACGGGGAGATCGAGAGCGACACGGTGGTGCAGGACCCCGTGCGGTCCGTGCGGGCGTGAACCGAGTTGAGCCGTTCAGGCCGCGCGTGTCGCGGCGAGGGGCGCCGGGGCGATGAGCATCGCCGTCAGGTCGTCGCCCTGGTGGAGCGAGCCGGCCTGCTCGTCGAGGTCCCGCTCGAAGACTGCGACGGAGCGGGCGACGGCGTCGGCGTCCCAGCTCTGGGCGGCGAGGCCCGAGAGACGGTCGATGTGCAGGTGCGTTGGCAGCTTGAGGGCCTTGTCGTCGGCGCCGGGCTCGTGGTAGACGGTCTCGAAGCCGTCGGAGTACAGGACGAGGGCGTCGCGCTCGCCGAGCGTGACGTGGGCCTCGGTGAACTCGGCCTCGGCGAAGACGCCGAGCAGCGGGCCGTCGGTCTCGACGCGTTCGATGCGGCCGTCGCGTGAGAGGATGGGCGGGGGGTGGCCGGCGCCGGCGATGCGGGCCTCGCGGGTGCGCGTGTTGATGACGCCGTAGACCGCGGTCGCGAATCGGTGGCCCGCGCCCGGGCGGTCGGTGAGCTCGAGGTTGAGGCGGCGGAGGGCTTCGGCGGGCGGGACGATCGTGAACGAGCCGTCGATGCGGTCGAGCTTGCGGAGGCTCTTGGCGATGACGAGCGTGAGCAGCGCCGCGGGCACGCCGTGGCCGACCGCGTCGCCCAGGAAAAAGCCCACGTGCTCGTCGTCCAGGGGGGTGATCTCGAAGATGTCGCCCGAGACGTAGCCGGCGGGGCGGAAGACGACGGCGAGGTTCAGGCCCGGGATCGTCGGCGGGCGGTCGGGGATGAACTCGCGCTGGACGGTCGCGGCCAGCTGGAGCTCCTCCTGCATCCGCTCCATCTCGGACTCGGCGCCGCGGAGCGAGGACATGGTGAGCCTCAGGTCCTGGTCCAGTCGCCGGATGACGGGCTGGTTGCGGGCGAGGGTGCGGACGACCGCGGCCAGGTATGCCGGCTCGGCGTCCACACGTTCGACGACGAGGCGGTCGTCGGTGTTCAGACGATTCAGACGCGGGTCGTCGGGCTGCAGGAGCAGGACGATCGGCGCCAGCGCCTGGTGGGCGAGGTCGGCCAGCTGGTAGGCGAACATGGAGGGGTCGGCGGGGGTGAGGGCGGCGATGACGACGTCGCCGATGGAGGCGCCGGCGCTGAGCGCGTCGATCGCGGCGGAGACGGGGCGGGGGTCGAGCGCGGGCGTGCTCGCGCCGGGCCAGGCGGCCAGGAGGGCCTGGGCGGCGGCGTCGGCGGCGGCCTCCGCGTCCGGGCTGGCCGCGAGGACGATCGTCGGGGCGCTGCGGGTTCCGGGCACCGGGTCCTCCAGCGCCGCTTCTCGGACCTGCCCGCCGCCTCGGGGGCGGAGGGGGGCCGTGGGTCTCGACGCCCCGGGCGTATCGGCCTACTTGAGCAGCGACCTGAGCCGCTTCGTGTCCAGCTCGACCTGCTCGCCGGTCGAGAGGTCCAGGCTCTCCAGCGTGCCGCCCTGCAGCTCGATGACGAACTGGGAGTCGAAGCGGCTGGGGTACCGCGTGAGGCGGAGCTCGTACTCGGTCTGGGTCTCGTCCTCGCGCTTCGCCTCCTCGACCGTCATGTGGTGCATCGCGACGATGCTGGCGCTCGCGTCCAGATAAATGATGTCGATGTCCACGAGGCAGTCGCGCATGACGAAATGACGGCGGATGGAGTCCGGGAAGACGAAGAGCATCCCGCCGTCGGCCGGGATCGACTCCCGCCCGCCCAGGCCCCGGACGCGGGTGGCGTCGTCGATCGCGAGTTCGAGCGTGAACGTGCGCCCGTCCAGGGTCACCCGCTCGTAGCCCGGGGGCGGGGTCTCGGCGCAGGCGGGGAGCGAGGCGGCGGCGGCGAGGGCCGCGAGCGTGAGCAGCGTGATCGTGAGAGCGCGTGTCAGGCGAGCAGCCATCGCTCGTCCTCCTGCGTGTAGGTGACGTCCGTGGGGGGCATCGTAGAGAGGTCGAACGCGGCGAGGAACTCGCGGGCGTCCATGGACTCCGGCTCGCCGGCGACGCCCGACCATCGGGCCAGCAGGGCGATGAGCCGCTCGGGGCGGACGCCCCGGTCGCGGTATGTGGTCAGGCGGGTGTCGCCGTGACGCTTGGCGAGGCGGCGCCCGTCGGCGCCCCGGACCAGGGGCAGGTGGGTGTAGGCGGGTCGGGGCGAGAGGCCGAGGGAGTCGTAGAGGCGGAGCTGGCGGGCGGCCGAGTCGAGCAGGTCGTCGCCCCGGACGACGTCGGTCACGCCCTGGCGGGCGTCGTCCACGGCGACGGCGAGCTGGTACGACGGCTGGCCCCGCTTGGTCCAGACGACGAAGTCGCCGACGCTCCGCGACGGGTCGATCGATTGAGCGCCGGCGAGGGCGTCCTCGAACTCGACGGCGCCGGGCTCGACGAGCAGGCGCCAGTTCGTGTGCTCGTCGTCGAACGCGCTGGGGCGGGCGTCGGGGCGGAGCTCGGGCGGGAAGCGCTGCTCGGCGTCGCCGGCGTGGGGCGCCGAGGCGGCGGCCTCGATCTGCGCGCGCGTGAGGTCGCACGGGTAGACGAGGCCGCGGGAGGCGAGCGCACGCAATGCGTCGCGGTAGGGCGCGAGGTCGGTCAGCTGCGTGACCGGGCCCTCGTCCCAGTCGAGGCCGAGCCAGCGGAGGGTGTCGATGGTTTGCTCGATGGCGCCGGGTTTGACGCGGGGCGTGTCGAGGTCCTCGACGCGGAGGAGGATGGACCAGCCGTTCTGGCGCGCGATGGCCCAGTTGACGAGGAACGTGCGCGCGTTGCCCAGGTGCAGGGCGCCGGTGGGGGAGGGGGCGAGGCGGGTGCGCCGCGGGCGGTGGGGCGGCGATTGGGCGCTCTCAGGCGGGTGTTGCGGCGGGGAGGGATCCACGGGTGGATTGAAGGTAGACTCCGGAGCCCGCGTCGACGGATCGGCGGGGCGATGTGTGCGAGCGGCGGGAGGCGCCAGCGATGACGAAGCTGACCGACGAGCAGATCCAGGCCGAGCTGGCGAAGCGGCCCGACTGGTCCCAGTCCAGCGAGACGATCACGCGGACGTATCAGTTCGAGGATTTCGTGCAGTCGATGCGGTTTGTGGACCAGGTCGCGGAGGCCGCCGAGGCGGACCAGCACCACCCGGACATCCTGATCCGGTACAACAAGGTGACGCTGACGCTGTCCACGCACGACGCGGGCGGGATCACGGGCAAGGACTTCGCGCTGGCGCGGAAGGCGGACGACTTCGCGGGCCAGCTGGTCGCCTGAGGGCGATCAAGAGACGAATCCGGGCGCGGCTCACTTGAGCTCGACGGACCAGTACGCCTCGTCCAGGAACGCCTTCCAGGAGGCGTACTTCTGCCGGCCGAGGCGGACTGTCACGAGCGGGTTCCGCTTGGGGCGGACGGGCTTGCGGACGAGCTTCATGCTCGCCTGGTCGGGCGTGCGCCCGCCCTTGCGGGAGTTGCACCTGATGCAGGCGCACACGAGGTTCTCCCACGTGTCGGGCCCGCCCTGGCGGCGGGGGACGACGTGGTCGATCGACAGCTCGCTCGTCGGGAAGAGCTTGCCGCAGTACTGGCACGAGTTGCGGTCCCGCGCGAACAGGTTGCGGCGGTTGAGCTTGACGCCCTGGTCGGGCAGGCGGTCGTAGCCCAGCAGCCGGATGATCCGGGGGACCGGGATCTCGAGGCGGACGGTGCGGATCCAGTCGTGCTTCTCGCGCTCGAACTCGCGCTTGAACTCGGCGACGTCGAGCCAGGACTCGAAGTCGTGGTTCGAGTAGACGCCCTGGTCGTGGTCGATGATCTCGGCGGCGTCGCGGGCGAGCAGGCAGAAGGCCTGGCGGGCGGAGATGACGCGGACGGCGACGTAGAGCTTGTTGAGGACAAGGACCTTGGCGTCGAGGCCTTCGTTCTTGAATGCGAGGGCGGCGCCGGCGGCCGAGTCGAGGGCCGTCGCGTCAGCCGCCCGGGCTGGCCCCGGGGTGTCGGCGTCGGCGGCGCTGGCCGTCGGACGTCTGTGGCTCTCTCTGGATCGGCGTCGCATGGGTCTGAGTCCGGGTCTCCCCGCCGAGATGTTGTACGGACAAATCCACGGGTATTCAACACGGTCCCGGATGAAGGATGCGACAAACCTGCCTGAGAGCGCATCCAGGCGGATCGTTCCCGGTCGTCGGGTCGAGTCTGGGGGTGGCGCGGATCAGGCGTCGGCCGGCTTGGCCGGCGGCGTCGGCGGGCCGTCGGACCGGATCGCGTGGATCAACTGCTCGGCCTTCTTTGGCGAGATCATGCCCCACGCGACCGCGTTGGAGATCTGGTTCTCGGCCTCCTCGGTCGAGGAGCCCAGCAGCTTGCGGGCGTCGTCGGGCGAGATGGAGCCCTCGGCGACGTAGGCGGCGATCTCCCGCCGAGTGTTCTCTTTCGAGCGGGTCTCGAGCGCCTTGCGGATGTTCGAGAAGACGAGCCACGTGATCAGGGCCGCGCCGCCCAGGGCGATCATCAGGATCGGGATGACCTCGTCGGTGTCGGCGAGCGTGAGGACCTGATCGTTCATGGCGTGGCTCCGGGGACAGTGTGCCCGAACCGGCCCGCGACCACAAGGGCGGGCCGACACGGGTCTGCTTGGGAGTTCGGGGGAGGGGATTTCACGGACCACCCGCGCGGTGGGCGGGCCGGGCGATGGGGCGGGCTAGTGGCGGAAGTGGCGGGCGCCGGTGGTCAGGCAGGTGACGCCGCGGGCGTCGCAGAGGTCGAAGGTCTCCTGGTCCCGCTTGGAGCCGCCCGGGTGGACGATGAGGCGGGCGCCGGCGTCGATGAGGACCTGGGCGCCGTCGGGGAACGGGAAGAACGCGTCGGAGGCGGCGATCGGCGCGTCGCAGGCGGAGAGCGCGTCTCGGGCCTTCTCGGCCGCGTGCCGGCATGCGGCCAAGCGGTCCATCTGGCCCGCGCCGGCGCCGAAGAGGCGGACGGCGCCCGGGGCCTCCCGCGTCCGCCCGCCGAGGGCGATCGCGTTGCTGGACAGCGCGCGGACGCAGGCGACGAGGAAGGCGGCGTCGGCGAGCGCCTCGGGCGCGGGCTCGGGGCCGGCCGCGTGCGTCCAAGTGGCCGGGTCTGGCGCGCGGGTGTCGCGCTCCTGGACGAGGGCGCCGCCGACGATGGAGCGGTGCTCGAGCTTGCGGGCGCCGGAGGGCGCGTGCGAGCCGACGGCGAGCAGTCGTGCGTTCTTCCACCGCGCCGAGATCGTGGCCGCGGCCTCATCGTCGAACTCGGGCGCGATGACGACCTCGAAGAAGGACCCGCCCTCGGTGATGGCGGTGGCGGCATCGGCCGAGAGCGGCGCGTTGAGGGCGAGGATCCCGCCGTAGGCGGCGACCGGGTCGCCCGCGATGGCCGCGGCGATGGCGGAGGGGGCGTCGGGAGCGATGGCGGCGCCGCAGGGGTTGGTGTGCTTGACGACGCAGGCGCCGGGTCGTGAGCCATCGACGCGGCGGAGGGCCTTGACGGTCTCGAGGGCGGCGGCGGCGTCGAGGATGTTGTTGTAGCTCAGGTCCTTGCCGGCGAGCTGGCGTGCGTTGACGATCGAGGGGCCGGCGGAGGCGGGGTCGCGGTAGAGGGCGGCGTGCTGGTGCGGGTTCTCGCCGTAGCGGAGGTCGTC
>JBHIWH010000001.1:499819-881719 GCA_041987545.1 Phycisphaerales bacterium
GCGGTCGTACTGGCGGGGGGAGGTGACGACGGCGACCCAGTCGGCGTTCTTGGCGGCCGAGCGGATCATGGAGGGGCCGCCGATGTCGATGTTCTCGATCGCGTCGTCGCGGGTGACGCCCTCGCGGGCGATGGTGGACTCGAAGGGGTAGAGGTTCACGCAGACCAGGTCGATTGGCTCGACGTCGTGCCGCTCGATCTCCTGGGCGTGGGTGTCGCGGCGGGCGAGGAGGGCGGCGTGGACCTTGGGGTGCAGGGTTTTGACGCGCCCGTCCATGATCTCGGGGAATCCGGTGAGGTCCTCGATCGGGCGGACGTCGATGCCGGCGTCGGTGAGTGCGCGTGCGGTGCCGCCGGTGGAGACGATCTCGACGCCGCGGGACGCGAGAGCGCGCGCGAACGGGACGAGGTCTGCCTTGTCGGAGACCGAGAGCAGCGCCCGCCGAACGGGGATGAGGTCGCCTGGCATCTGTGGCTCGGGGGGCGCCGAGGGCTCTTGCGGCTACTGGCGCGGGTTGAACTTGATGATCCCGCCGGCGCGGGTGACGAGGTACAGCGAGCCGTCCTCGAACTCGCCCGCGACGAGCATCTCGGCGCCCGGGACCTGGGCTCGGAAGATCACGTCGCCCCGCTCGGCGTCGACGGCGGCGAGCGAGTCGCCGTCCCAGACGATCAGCTCGCCGTCGCGGCTGGCGACGACGTAGCCGGTGAGCTCATCGTTCCGCCAGAGCAGGGAGCCGTCGTCGGTGGAGAGGGCGGTGAGCCCGTGGGCCCGGAGGGGGACGAGCAGGGCGCCGTCGTGCAGGGCGGCGGGCTTGGTGATCGGGTACTCGGTGCGGACGCGCCAGGCGAGGGTGGCGTCGGAGTCGAAGGCGTAGACGGACTGGTCGAGGCTGGGGACGAAGAGGCGCTGGCCGTCGGTCGGGGCCTGGTGGGCGACGCCGCCGTCGATCTTCGCGCGTCCGATCGAGGAGCCGGAGACGGCGTCGAGGAAGAGGACGTCGCCGCGCTGGGAGACGGCGGCGATGAGCGAGCCGTAGATGTGGGTGGGTGGGGTCGTGATGGGGCCGGAAAGGCCGTAGGCCCACCCGATGAGTCCGATGTCGCGGTTGTGGGCGAGGACCTTGCCGTTGGCGGCGCCGGAGATCGCGAAGCTGCCGACGAGCGTGGGCGGGGTATCGACGAGGAAGTCGAAGCGAGAGCGGGCGAGGAGGTTGCCGGTCTCGAGGCCCAGCTCGAAGAGCTCGGAGGCGGAGGAGGAGAGGATCATGTCGCCGTCGCGGACGAGGCCGACGAACTTGGTGTGCTCGGAGCCCATCTGCGAGCTCCAGACGAGGCGGCCCGAGTCGTCCTCGAGGACGGAGATGTGGCTGGCGGACTCCTGGACGAGGATGCGGTCGTCGGCGGGCACGAGGGTGGTGATGGCGCCGCGGCGCGAGATGTAGGGGCGCGCGGACCAGTCCCAGCGGTAGCCGAGGCGGTACCAGTCGTCGTGCTCGATGCGGAAGCCGTAGGCGTCGGTGACGGCGCCGCCGGTGGGGCTGTCGGGGTCGCCGACGCGGGTGGGCGCGGCGGGCGCGGAGGTCGTCGTGGTTCTGGAGGAAGAGGAGGAGGAGGTCGAGCAGGCGGCGAGGAGGCCCGCGGCGGCGAGGCCGGCGGCGAGGAGGGTGCGGGTGCGGGCGTTGGACATGCCGACGGTCTCCGTCTGGTGTGGGGGCGGGCGGCGGTCGCGGGGCCCGCGGCGCGGGCGTCCTGGGGCGGCCCGGGCGGAGTATGGGAGGCCCTCCGGGCCCGGTCAAGCACGGGGCGCGGGCCCCGGGTTGACGGGGGCGGGGGCGGGGCGACGATCCGGGCGTGTTCACCGGGTTGGTACGGGCGATGGGCCGGGTGGTCGAGGCTGAGGACGTCGGCGGGGGGCGGCGCCTGCGCGTGCGGCCCGAGGGCTGGGACCACACGCCGGCGCCCGGGGACTCGGTGTGCGTGTCGGGCTGCTGCCTGACCGTGGTGCGGATCGACCAGGGCGGGGACCTCGCGTTCGACGCGGTGCCGGAGACGCTGGCCAAGACGACCCTGGGCGGCTGGGAGCCTGGCGAGCGGGTGAACCTGGAGCACGCGTGCTGCGCGGACACGCTGCTGGGCGGGCACGTCGTGCAGGGGCACGTGGACGGGGTGGGCGAGGTCGCCGGGGTGGACGATTCGGACGGGCGGCGTGTGCGGGTGCGCGTGCCGTCCGAGTTGTCGGCGTACCTGCCGCCCAAGGGCTCGGTGTGCGTGGACGGCGTGTCGCTGACCCTGGCGGAGGTCGCGCCGGGGGAGGGCTGGTTCGAGGTCGCGCTGATCCCCGAGACGCTGGCGAGGACCACGCTCGATGCGCTCCGCGTGGGCGGCCGGGTCAACGTCGAGTGCGACCACATCGTCAAGTCGGTGGTGCACGCGGTGCGCACGCTGGTGGACGGCGGCGCGTCGGGCGGGGGCGGGGGCGGGGGCGGCGGCTCGGGCGCTGGGACGGGCGCGGCGGCGGGCGGGTAGGCTCCCGAGCGTGCGCGTGCTTGGCATCGATCCCGGGCTCAGGCTGACCGGCTACGGGTGCGTCGAGGGCGACCCGCAGCGGCCGACGATCGTGGAGGCGGGGGTGTTCCGCCTGTCGGCGCCGGGCGAGGGCGAGACGCTGAGCCCGAGGCTGGCCGAGTTGGACACGGATCTGCGGGAGCTGCTGTCGCGGGTGCGGCCCGGGCTGGTGGCGGTGGAGGGGTTGTTCGCGCACCCGGAGCGGCCCGAGGCGTCGATCAAGCTGGCGCACGCGCGGGGCGTTGTGCTGCTGGCGGCGCGGCGGGCGGGGGCGGAGGTGGTCGAGCTCAAGCCGAGCGAGGTCAAGCGGGCGATGACGGGCTCGGGCCGGGCGAGCAAGGCGCAGATGCAGGGCGGGGTCGCGCGGTTCTATGACCTGGCGGAGGCGCCCAGCCCGGCGGACGTGGCCGACGCGCTGGCGGTCGCGGGGGCGGCGATCGCGCGGGCGTCGCACGCGGGGCGGCTGATCGGGCGGTGAGGGACGGGGGGATGCGGGGCGGGGGATAGACTCGGGGCGATGATGGCGAGCAACGAGAGTCGCGGCGGGGCGCAGGTGCTGATCGTCGAGGACGAGGCCGAGCACGCGGACGTCATGGCGGACGCGCTGCGGCGGCCCGGGCACGTGTGCACGATCGTGGGGTCGGTCGCCGAGGCGATGGAGGAGCTCAAGGGCGGGTCGTTCGACGTGATCGTGACGGACCTTCGGATGCCCGGCTCGGGGGGCGTCGAGGGTGTGGCGGCGGACGGGGCGGACGCGGGGATGAAGGTCCTGGCGGTGGCGGCCGAGCTGCAGCCCGAGGCCGAGACGATCATGGTGACGGCGCACGGCGACGTCGCGACGGCGCGGAGCGCGTTCAAGCACGGGGCGTTCGACTTCATCGAGAAGCCGCTTGACCTGGAGCTGTTCAGGTCGCTGGTGGACCGGGCGGCCGAGGCGGTGCTGCTGCGGCACGAGTCGGGGCAGCTCTCGGGCCTGGTCCAGCACGACGGGTTCGAGGGGATCGTCGCCGGCTCCGAGCCGATGCGGAAGATCCTGAGCACGGTCAAGACCGTCGCCCAGAGCACGATCCCGGTGCTGGTGACCGGGGAGAGCGGGACGGGCAAGGAGCTGATCGCCGAGGCGGTGCACAAGTGCTCGCCCAGGGCGGGCAAGCGGTTCGTCGCGTTCAACTGCGCGGGCCAGAGCGAGAGCCTGCTGGAGGATCAGCTGTTCGGGCACGTCCGGGGCGCGTTCACGGGCGCCGACAAGGACCGGGAGGGCGTGTTCGAATACGCGAGCGGGGGGACCCTGTTCCTGGACGAGATCGGGGACATGCCCCTGGCGATGCAGGCCAAGGTCCTGCGGGTGCTCGAGTCGGGCGAGGTCGTGCGGCTGGGCGCCAACGACGCCCGGAAGACCGACGCCCGGTTCGTCAGCGCGACCAACCGCGACCTGAAGAAGATGGTCGAGGAGGGGACGTTCCGCGAGGATCTGTATTTTCGGATCAACGGCTCGCGGGTGCACCTGCCGCCCTTGCGGGAGCGGCGGGACGACATCCCCCGGATCGTGCGGCACGCGATCGCGCGGTTCGCGGACCAGATGGCCCCGGGCCGCCCGGCGCCCGACATCACGGACGCGGCGCTGATGCGGCTGACCAGCTACGACTGGCCCGGGAACGTGCGCCAGCTGCTTAACGTCGTGCAGAACATGGTGGTCGCCGCGGGCGGCGAGGGCGGGGACGCGGGGCTGGCGACGCTCGACGCGCGGCACATCCCCGAGGACGTCCGGGCCTCTGACGAGGACCTGCCCGAGGGCGGGGGCGGCGGCTCGCTGGCCGGCACGAGCCTGACGCAGCTCGAGAAGCGTGCGATCCGGGAGACACTCAAGCTGACGGGCGGCAACCGGGAGCAGGCGGCCAAGCTGCTGGGGATCGGCGAGCGGACGCTGTACCGGAAGCTCAAGGAGTACAACCTCCGATAAGGAGGGTTGCGCGCCACCCAATCGCGGGACCCACTTCGGGGGGGTGGTTGTGCGGGCGCGACTGTCACGGTGCGCGCGTCGCGGGCTGAAGTCGCCCGCCGAGCGGGACGATCCCAGGATCAGCGGGGTGTTCTCCCCGGGTCGTCGCGGCGGGAGCGCCGCAGCGGGGTCGTTGCGCGGCGGTTGTTCATCCAGGGGTCTTTGGCATGCCCGGAACGGTGTTCGACGAGGTTCTCGACTGCGGGCAACTCCCGTCCCTGCCGTCGATCGCGGTGCGGGTGCTCGAGCTGACGGGCAAGGAGGACGCGGCGATCAC
The DNA here is from genome assembly GCA_041987545.1 of Phycisphaerales bacterium. Classification (GTDB taxonomy): domain Bacteria; phylum Planctomycetota; class Phycisphaerae; order Phycisphaerales; family UBA1924; genus JAJRXR01. The sequence goes on from JBHIWH010000001.1 coordinate 504,663, forward strand.
GGAGATCGCGGGCGTCGTCCGGCAGGACCAGGCGCTGAGCGCCAAGGTGCTGCGGACGGTGAACTCCAGCTACTACGGGCTGGCCAAGCCGTGCGGCTCGATCGACCGTGCGCTGATGTACCTCGGCTTGGCGACGGTCAAGTCGCTCGTGCTGGGCTTCAGTCTCGTCGAGACGACGAGCTCGATCGATGGCGACGGCGGGTTCGACCTGGACGCGCACTGGCGCCGCTCGATCCACGGGGCGTCGGCGGCCAGGGAGATCGCGATGCGGTCGGGCAAGTGCGACCCCGACGAGGCGTTCACGGCGGGCCTGTTCCAGGACGTGGGGATGCTGGCGATGTCGGTCGCGCTCGGCGAGCGGTACACCAGGGTGCTCGACGTCGCCAGGGAGGCGCCGCTGGAGCTGTGCCGGTTCGAGCACGAGGCGTTCGAAACGGACCACGCGATCGTGGGGGCCGCGCTGGCGGAGAAGTGGAAGCTGCCCTCGGAGATCTGCGGCGCGATCCGCGAGCACCACACGGGGGAGACGAAGAAGTCCGGCGGGCTGACGAAGGTCGTCTCGCTCGGGCGGCTGGCGGCCGAGGCGTTGGCGCCCGGCGCCACGTCGATGCGGGCCGACGCGTTCTGCGTCGCGCACCGCAAGGAGTGCGGGGGCACGACCGACCAGAGGGAGCTGCTGGAGACCATCGACGCCGCGTCGCGGACGCTGGCGAAGATGTTCGACGTCGAGATGGGCGAGACGGCGAACGTGCGTCGGCTGATGAGCAAGGCGAGCGAGCGGTCGCTGGAGCTGCAGATGCAGACGCAGCGCGAGGCCGAGGAGCTTGCGCATCAGGCGCGCACAGACGGGCTGACCGGGCTGGCGAACCGGAAGAGCTTCGACGACGACCTGGCGCGGGAGCACCGGGCGAGCGGCGCGAGCGCGCCCCTTGGCGTCGCGTTCTTCGACGCCGACAAGTTTAAGTCCGTCAACGACACGCACGGGCACGCCGCGGGCGACGCGGTGCTGGTCGAGATCGCACAGCGGGCGGCGGACGCGGTCGGCGGTGACGGGACGGTGTACCGGTACGGCGGGGAGGAGTTCGTGGCGCTGCTGCCCGGGCTCGGGGTCGAGGGCGCCGAGCGCGTCGCCGAGCGGATCCGCGGGGCGATGGCGGACGACGTGTTCGACCTCCGCGCCGTCGAGGACGCGCCGGACGAGCTGGCGGTGACGGTCAGCGTCGGCGTGTCGTCCACGGACGCGACGGGAAGCGCGCGGGACGTCTCGGCCGACAAGCTCGTGCAGGAGGCGGACCAGGCGGTGTACGCGGCGAAGAAGGCCGGGCGCAACCGCGTCCGCGTGTACGGCGATCTGCGGATGTCCGACGACATCAACAAGGCGGAGAAGAAGGCGCCGCCCGCGCCGGCGCCGTCGAGGGGCGCGGGTGGAGCGGAGCTGCCGACGATCCTGCTGATCGAGGACGACGCGCTGGCGGCGACGCTGATGAAGACGATCCTGACGCGTCGGGGGGCGGTCCGGGTGGACTGGACGTCCAGCGGCGACGAGGCCGCGGCGAAGCTCGACGCCATCGCCGGCGGTCGGGCGCCGGCGCCCGCGCTGGTCGTGGCGGACCTGAACGTGCCGGGTCAGTCGGGTGTGGAGATCCTCGGGCGGATCCGCGCCGCCGAGGCGCTGCGCGACATCCCCGTCGTGATGATCACGGCGTCGACGGACGAGGGCGTGGAGCGCGACTGCCGGCACAACGGGGCGACGGCGTTCGTCCGCAAGGACGACCTGTGCACCGACCTGCCCAAGTGGATCGCGCGCCTTGTCGCGACCGCGACGGGCGGGTCCGCCGCCGCGGCGTGAGGCTCTCTACCAGTCGAGCGGCGAGCGCCAGGCGCGGGCGAGGTCTTCGACGCCGACGCGGCCGCCGTCCCCCAGGTCCAGCACGCCGTCGTCCGTGAGCGTGCCGACCTCGGTACAGGCGATGTCGTCGCCGACGAGGCGCGGGGCCGTGTCGTCGACCTCGACGAGATACGCCGACGGGAACTCGGCGAACGCGCGTCCGGGCGACCAGGGCCCGGACCCGGTCGCGGCGAGCCGGCACCCGATCGGGCGGCCCGTGGCGGAGCCGGCGATGAGCATCTCGGCCAGCGCGACCAGCACCCCGCCGTCCGACACGTCGTGAACGCTGCGGGCGATTCCGCGGCGGACGAGATCGGCGACGGCGCGGGCCGTCTTCGGGCCGCGTTCGAGATCGAGACGGGGGATCCGCCCCTCGGCGGCGTGATGCACGCCGAACACGCGGGCGTAGTGCGACGCCCCCAGGGATTCGCCCGCGGCTCCGATGAGGAGGAGTTTCGACCCCGGGCGCTTCGCGTCGCTCGTGACGCACGCGCGGACGTCGGCGACGATGCCGATTCCCGAGATGAGCAGCGTGGGCGGGATCTCGATCGTGCGGCCGTCTTCTGTCGTGAACTGGTTGTTGAGCGAGTCCTTGCCAGACACAAACGGAGTCCGGTACGCCTTGGCGCCGTCGTAGCAGCCCTCGGCGGCGCGGACGAGCGAGGCCAGGTTCTCCGGCTTCTTGCAGCTGGGCCAGCAGAAGTTGTCGAGGATCGCGATCCGGTCCGGGTCGGCGCCGACGCAGACGAGGTTGCGGACGCACTCGTCGATGGCGGCCAGGGCCATCTGGTACGGGTCGCCGCCCTGCTCGGGGTCGCCGATGTTGGTCGCCAGGCCGCAGGCGATGGCGAGGCCCTTGTTCGAGCCCGCGACGGGCCGAACGACCGCGGCGTCGCCGGGCCCGCGCCCGAGTGGGCCGACGAGCGGCTTGAGGACGGTCCCGCCCTGCACCTCGTGGTCGTATTGGCGGACGATCCAGTGCTTGGACGCGATGTTGGGGTGGGCGAGGAGTTTGAGGAGCGCCTCGCGGATCGAGGGTGCTTCGCCGGGCGCGGCCTCACGCTCGGGCGCCGGCGCGGGCGTGGACCAGACGGCCTCGCGCGTGGGCATCGGGATGCCGTCGTGCAGGAACTCCATCGGGAGGCGCCCGACCTCGATGTCGTTGTAGTGCAGCACCAGCTCGCGGTCGGGCGTGCCGAAGTGGCCCAGGTCGGCCAGCTCGACGTGCTCCTCGTCGCAGATGGCCTGCAGCTCGGCGAGTCTGTCCTCGGAGACGGCCAGGACCATGCGCTCCTGGGCCTCGGAGATCCAGATCTCGGTGTAGGTCAGGCCGGCGTACTTGAGGGGGGCGCGGTCCAGGTGGACCTCGGCGCCGAGGTTCTCGCCCATCTCGCCGACGGCCGACGAGAAGCCGCCGGCGCCGCAGTCGGTGATCGCGGTGAACAGGGGGCCGCCCTCGGCGTCGCGGGCGCGGAGGATGGCGTCGAGGACGCGCTTCTCCTCGATGGCGTTGCCGATCTGGACGGCGTGGGCGAACTCGTCGGCGTGGGTGTCGGTCAGCTCGGCCGAGGAAAAGGTCGCCCCGTGGATCCCGTCGCGGCCCGTGCGCCCGCCGAGGGCGATGATGCGGTCGCCGGGCCTGGCGGCGCCGGAGATCCTGGAGTCGCCGGCGCCCCGGGGCATGACGCCCACGCAGCCGCAGTAGACGAGCGGGTTGCCGACGTAGCGGTCGTCGAACCAGACGGCGCCGTTGACGGTTGGGATGCCCATCCGGTTGCCGTAGTCGCGGACGCCGCGGACGACCTCGCCCAGCACCCGTCGCGGGCGGAGGCAGCCCTCGGGCACGTCGGCCAGGTCCGGGTTGGCGACGCAGAACACGTCGGTCGAGGCGATGGGCTTGGCGGCCAGCCCGGTGCCGATGACGTCGCGGATGCACCCGCCGATGCCGGTGGCGGCGCCGCCGTAGGGCTCGATCGCGCTCGGGTGGTTGTGCGTCTCGACCTTGACACAGACGGCGTGCTCGTCGTCGAACTCGATGATGCCGGCGTTGTCCACAAAGACCGAGAGCGTCCAATCGACGCCGTCGGCGATCAGCTCGTGCGTCGCGGCGGCGACGGAGGATCTGAGGAGGTTGTTGATCGTCACCGAGCCGTCGTCGTGCCGCTCGTGACCGGGGCGCCCGGGTCGCATCACGGGGTCGTCGGCGTCGTCCGAGCGGTAGCGGATCGTCGCCTTGAGGGTCTTGTGCACGCAGTGCTCGGACCAGGTCTGGGCGAGGGTCTCGAGCTCGATGTCGGTCGGCTCGCGCTCGAGCGTCCGGTACTCGTCGCGGATCGCGCGCATCTCGTCGAGCGACAGGAACAGGTGCGCCTCGCGGGAAAGCTTCTCGAGCGCGTCGTCGTCGAGGTCGCGGACAGGGATGTGCGTGACTCGGAACTCGGCCGGGCGACCCTTGGGCAGCTCGTCCGGGTGGTGCGGGGCCGTGTGGATCGCGTGCACGACGGGGTTGGCCAGGAGGCGGCGGGCGATGGTGTCGGCCTGCTGCTCGGAGATGCCGGCCAGGTCGTACCGCCAGCCGGTGGAGACCGCGACGCGGACGCCGACGAGGCCCTCGATCGCGTCGGCGACGCTCTGGGCGGCGGGGTCCATCACGCCGGGCAGGGGGTGGACCTCGATCGTGCGCTCGGCGCCCACGGGCGGGGTGGAGGCGATCGCGGCGGTCTCGACGACGGGGTCCTCGAGGATGCGGGAGCGGACGGTTTCCAGCTGTTCGGGGCTCAGCGGGCCCTCGATGAGGTAGACGCGTGCGGTCCGCGCGCCGGCCAGGGTGATGCCCAGCGCCCCGGCGTCGGACGCGAGCGTCGCGGCGCGGGGGTCGCCCGCGGCGGGCTTGGGGCGGACCTCGATGCGGTGGACTCGTGCGTCGATCGCCGACGGCTCGGCGGGGGTGGCGCTGGGCATGCGCGATGGTAGCGTCCGCGGGCGCGGCCCACGCGGGGCCACGGCGCTCGGCCGCGCGTCAGCCGGTCGCCGAGGCGAGGATGGTCTCGGCGTACGCCTCGATCGTGGCCGGGCACTCGGGCGCGGGCGCCGGCGTGGTCCGCTCGGGCTCGGGCGTGCGTCGCGTGACGGCGAGCAGGTCGTGCAGGTAGCGGGCCTTGGGCGAGAGGCGGGCGCCGAGCGCGATCGCGGCGTCCGGGACGGGGAGGACCAGGTGGCGTCCCGGGATCGCGTCGGCGAATCGACGGACGGCGGCCGGGAACCCCAGGGCCTCGGGGCCGACGGTTCTGACGATCTGGTTCTCGAAGGCCGGGGACGTGAGGGTGTGGGCGACGACTCGGCCGTGGTCCTCGCCCGCGAGCCAGCGTCGGGTCAGCCCCCCGGCGCGGAAGTGCATCATCAGGCCGCGGGCGAGGCGGAACTCGGCGAGCGACTCCATGAACCAGCCGGGGCGGTAGACGGTCGCCGGCGTGGGGGCGTCGAGCAGGAGGCGGTCGGCCTCTTGCTTTCGCCTGATGTCCCACCAGCCCGCGTCCTCGACGTCCGCCTCGAGCGCGGAGATGGCGGCGAGGCGGCGGACGCCCGCGTCGGGGGCCAGCGCGATCAGACGGCGGGTCAGCGGGACGGTGGGGTCGGGGTCGCGCTCGCGTCGGCCGGAGTTGAGGTTCGCGTAGACCGCGTCGGCGCCGCGGATCGCGTCGGCGAGGGCGGCGTCGTCCCCGTAGTCGACCTGGACGACCTCGGCCGCGGGCGGCAGGAGCGGGCGCGCTCTGGCCGCGTCGCGCGTGAGTGCGCGGACGCGGAAGCCGGAGTCGAGGAGCACACGGACCACGGGGCGGCCGAGCATCCCGGTGGCGCCGATGACCGCGATCGTGCCGTTCATGCTCGCTCCCCGTTCCGCGGTCTGGCGACCGTCGCGTGCGGCGAACACTAGACTGCGGCGATGCCAGACGCCGAGAAACGCCCTCACGTCGAGCTGTTCACCGACGGCGCCTGCTCGGGCAATCCCGGGCCGGGCGGCTGGGCGTACCTGCTGCGCCACGCCAAGACCGGGAAGACGCAGGAGCGGTCCGGCGCCGAGCTGGACACGACGAACAACCGGATGGAGCTGATGGCGGTGATCGAGGGGCTCTCCGCCCTGACGAGGCCGTCGGTCGTGGACCTGACGAGCGACTCGCAGTACGTGCTCAAGGGTCTGGAGACGTGGATGGCGGGGTGGAAGAAGCGGGGCTGGCGGACGTCGGACAAGAAGCCGGTGAAGAACCGGGACTTGTGGGAGCGGCTCGACGGGCTGGCCTCGGAGCACGAGATCCGGTTCCACTGGATCCGGGGCCACGAGGGGCACGCCGAGAACGAGCGGTGCGACGAGCTGGCGGTCGCGGCGCGGGAGGAGCTGGTCCGGTCGCGCGGGTCGTGAGGTCTGCGCGGGCGTGGGGCGGCCGGGCGGTGGCCCGCGTGCCGACGCGCGGTCTGTGACGCCTGCGCGGCCAGGGGGCTCTGGGGGCGGGCGAAGCGCGGGGCGGGGAGGGGCGGGGGTCAATCGGGGTCTGGTTCGGCCCGATGAGCCACTCCAGGGCGAGCGCCGGGGGTCCGGGGCGCCCAGGAGACAGCCATGGACATCGACGCCATCCTGCAGGTCGCCTTCGACGCCGACGCCTCGGACATCCACCTGATCGCGGGCCAGCCGCCCATGATGCGGGTGCACCAGGTCATGACCGAGATGGACATGCCGGTGCTGAGCCCGGGCGAGACGCTCGCGGCGTTCGAGCACATGGCCCCCGAGGAGACGGTCGAGAACTTCCAGCGTGCCAAGGACGCGGACTTCTCGTACATGGTCGAGGGGTTGAGCCGCTACCGCGTGAACGCGCACATGCAGCAGGGCACGATCGGCCTGGCGATGAGAATGATCAAGACCAAGGTCCCGCCCCTGGCGGACCTGGGTCTGCCCGAGGTGATCGCGCGTCTGACGTACCTGCCCCGCGGGCTGGTGCTGGTCACGGGCGACACGGGCTCTGGTAAGTCCACGACGCTCGCGGCCATGATCCAGGCCATGAACGAGCGGTACCGCAAGCACATCATCACGCTCGAGGATCCGGTCGAGTACCTCTTCGAGTCGGACCAGTGCGTGATCGAGCAGCGGGAGCTGGGGCGGGACATGCCCAGCTTCGCGTCCGGTCTGAAGCACGCCCTGCGTCAGGACCCGGACATCATCCTGGTCGGCGAAATGCGTGACCTGGAGACGACGGGCCTGGCGATCTCGGCCGCGGAAACGGGCCACCTCGTCCTGTCCACCCTGCACACGGTCAACTCGTCGCAGACGGTGTCGAGAATCATCGACATGTACCCGGGCGGGCAGCAGAACCAGATCCGGTCGATGCTGTCGACGACTTTGCAGGCGGTGATCTCGCAGACGCTGTTCACGCGGGCCGACCGGCCCGGGATGGCGCCGGCGGTGGAGACGCTGCTGTGCACGCCCGCGGTGCGGAACCTGATCCGCGAGAACAAGATCTACGAGATCCCGAACGTCATCGAGACGAACCGTGCGATCGGGATGTGCTCGCTGGACTCGTCGATCGCGGAGCTGTACTTCAACGGTCTGATCTCGAAGGAAGACGCGATCGCGCAGGCCGTCCACCCGGACAAGCTCGAGCGTCAGCTGGTCGCCTAGGGGCGGGAGGAGCGAGCGCACATGGGCGTCTACAAGTATCAGATCCGGACGTCGGACGGGCGTCTGCAGTCGGGCGTGATGGCGGCCGACAGCGCGCAGAACGCGTCGGCGATCCTCCGGAACCAGGGCTCGCGGGTGATCTCGGTCCAGGCGGACCGTGGCGCGGGCGCGGTGGCCGGCGGGATCGCGGGCAAGATCGCCGAGCTCAACTCGCGGAAGCCCAGCCAGAAGAACGTGCTGGACTTCACGACGCAGCTGGCGGTCATGATCCGGGCGGGCATCAACCTCCGCTCGGCGCTCGATGGCATCGCCGACCAGACCGAGCACAAGGCCTTCAAGAAGGTCATCATCCAGCTCAAGGAGGACGTGGAGAGCGGCAAGCAGTTCTCGGATGCGCTGGCGGCGCACCCGAAGCTGTTCGGGCCCCTCTACGTCAACATGGTCCGGGCCTCGGAGATGTCCGGCTCGTTCTCGGAGATGCTCGACCGGATCGCCGGCTACATCGCCCAGCAGCTCGAGACGCGGAAGATGGTGGTCGGGGCGTCGATCTACCCGGCGATCATCGGCCTGCTGGCCGTCGGCGTGACGATCTTCCTGCTGACCTTCGTGCTGCCGAAGTTCTACCAGGTGTTCGAGGGCAAGGAGGACGTCCTGCCCTGGGCGACGATCTTCCTGATGAACCTCAGCAAGTTCATGATCGCGTTCTGGCCCTTCCTGCTGGGCGCCCTGGCGGTCTCGGGCGGGCTGCTGTACGCGGGGATCAAGACCGAGCTGGGCTCGTTCTGGGTGGACAAGATCAAGCTGACCGTGCCCGTGATGAAGGGCATGTTCCGCTCGCTGTACATCTCCCGGTCCCTGCAGACGATGGGCCAGCTGATCAACGCGGGCGTGCCCATGCTGGACACGCTGAGCATCACGGGCGACATCTCGGGCAACCAGCTCTACGGCACGATGTGGCGCCGCGTGCACGACTCGGTCAAGCAGGGCAAGAAGATCGCGGCGCCCCTGCAGGAGACCGACCTCCTGCCCCGGGCGGTGAGCCAGATGATCTCGGCGGGCGAGGAGTCCGGAAAGCTGGGCGAGGTGCTCGACGAGATCTCGACGTACTACGCCAAGCTGCTGAAGGACCAGATCAAGGCGGTTACCGGAATGATCGAGCCCATCATGATCATCATTATGGGTTCAATCGTCGGGTTCATCGCCATGGCGATCATCCTTCCGATCTTCAAGATGAGCCAGATCGTGCAGTAACGCACGCTTGCATGCGGGCCGGCGCCCGTGGAGGGGCCGGTCCCGCTCGGGGAGACCGGTATGCGCGACAGGGCACGGCAGAGCGTCCGACGCACGCGGGGGGCCGCGGGGGGCTTCACCCTCATCGAGGCCGCCCTGGCCACCGTCATCGTCGGCGTGGGCATCCTGGCGATGGTGGACGCCCAGCAGGCGTTCATCCGCTCCAACAACTGGTCGAGCCACGCGGCCAGCGGGACGTACCTGGCCAACGAGCTGCGCGAGATCATCCGCCCGCTGCCCAGGCACGACCCGACCGTCGGGCTCGCGCTCGATGACCCGGGCGGGGGCGGGGCGCCGGTCCTGTCGGGCTGGGGCCTGAACGCGGGCGAGACCGTCCTGGCCGACTTCGATGACGTCGACGACTTCGACGGCATCAGCTTCGCCTTCGACGGCACCGCGGGCGCCAACGACGGCGACCTGCCCGGGCCCGTCAACGCCTTCCGCGAGGTCATCCCCGAGCTGACGGTGGACGGCACGATCGTGGTGGGCGGCGGCGAGCAGGTCCCGATGGTCGGCTGGCGCCAGACCGTCGTCGTCGAGAAGGTCGACCCTTTCGACACGTCGGTCGTGCTGGACAACGCGTACGAGGAGCCGGCGGCGGGCGACTTCGGCGGGCTGGCCGTCGATGAGTTCCCGCTGCGGGTGACGGTGATCGTGACCTACCAGCCCGCGGGCGAGCTGGAGGCCGACGAGGTCGCCCGAGTGATCTGGATCAAGCCTTGAGCCCGAGCCGAGCGACAGGGCGAGGAGAGAGACCCATGCCCACGACACACAGCAAGTCACGCACGACGCGCCCCGGCCTGCGGGGCCTGTTCGCGTCCAGGCGCGGCGTCGCGTCCGTGCTGGCGATGATGTTCCTGATCGTCTTTGGCTCGCTGGTGGCGGCGATGGGCGTCGCGTCCACGGGCAACATCCGGACCGCGTCGATGCACATCCGCGTGATGCGGGCGATGGGGGCGGCCGAGACGGGGATGGACATCGCCGAGGCCCGCCTGGCCGAGGCGAGCAGCCGGTTCGTCGTCGCCGAGAGCGACATCGACGCGACGATGGCGTCGGCGTTGTGGACGGGCGACTCGGGCGTGATCGGGGACCACACGGTCCTGCCCCCGCCCTCCGGGTACGCCGAGGGCGGGCTGCCCTCGGGCATCATGCAGGCGCTGGTGAACCACCACTCGGCGGACACGAACGTCGTCACGGGCGGCGAGTTCATCTCGACCCCGGTGATCGCCGCGGCCCCCGCGAACGCCGACGGGGCGGTCTACGCCACGGGCAACTGGGTGTACACGCCGGCCGTCGCCATCGAGGCGCCGCCCGCCAACGGCGCCCTGCCCCCGTCCTACCAGATCCGCTACGCGCCCCTGGCCGACGGGCGGACGATCCGCGTGATCGTGGACGGCATCGTCTTCGACGACATGCGCTCGGGCGAGCCGATCCGCCGGACCATCTCCAAGGACTTCCAGGTCGTCAAGCGGGTGGACTCGGCGATCATCTCCCCCAGCCGCATCATGATCGGCAAGAACGTCATGGTCGAGGGCAACCTCGGCGCCCGGTACGAGGACGTCCAGTACAACAACGGCGACCCGCTCATCATCAAGAGCGATTTCTACGGCATCGACCCGGCGCTGGACACCAAGCTCGACGAGCTGTTCGCCGGGCTCATCGCCGCCGACGTCGATGGCGACAACCGCCTCCGCGTCGGGCACCCGGTCGAGGGCGTCGGGATCCCGGCCAATACCGACTTCGACGGCGACACCATCCCCGACGGCGCGTTCAACGACGCGACCCAGGACGGGTACGTGGACGAATTCGACGTCTTCATCCGCCACTTCGACGCCAACGGCGACAACCGCATCACCATGCCCGCCGCCCTGACGCTGGGCACGCCCGCCGACGGCGAGGCGCCCGAGTTCACGCTGGACGACGACCTGTCGCTGCTGATCGACTCGACGCTCCCGGACCGGAACAAGAACGGCTCGTGGGGCTGGCTGGACGCCAACAACGACAACGAGTACGACCCGGTTACCGAGACCCCCAACGACTGGGACGACTTCCACTCGGTGTACGCCGACGTCGCCCTGGGCTGGCGCGACGGGTACCTGGACGTGCTGGACCAGTACGCGAAGGTCGCCGGGCGGCTGATGTTCACGGTCGACGAGTCGGACTGGACCGACGAGCAGGGCGCCTACGACTCGAAGCTGCAGGGCCCGATCGATCCGGACTCTGGCAACGCGCCGATCACGTTCTCGGCCGGGGACGACGAGGTCCCGCTGATCACGGCCGACAGCTTCACGGGCACGGAGTCCGCGCTCCAGCTCGCCGCCGACGGCGACCCGTTCTGGGACCAGGTCGCCGCCCAGCTGGGCGTCGCCACGGTCGCGCTCGAGACGTGGACGGTCGCGATGAACCCGGGCGGCGTGGGCGATCCCTGGTTCCAGGCGGTCTGGGCCGACAACGACTACGACGGCCTGCCCGACAACGCCGCGGACGCGTACTTCGAGAAGTCGCCCTTCAACTCGCCGGCGTTCGCCGACTACTACTACCGGCCGGTGTTCCGGAACTTCGTCTTCCGCAACGTCCAGATCCCGATGGGCACCAACGCCCTGTTCGAGGACTGCGAGTTCATCGGCGTCACCTGGGTCCGAACCTGGGAGGCCAACACCTACCCGCACTGGACGATCTTCGGCAAGCTGGAGATCGACGGCCTGAGCTACCCGACGCCCGAGTTCGAGCGGACCGCGTTCGGCGACGAGCCCGACGAGGTCGCGGACGCCGACGAGGCGTACGACGGGCTGCCGAGCACGGCGGTCCCGCCGGACCAGGTCATGATGCTCGCCTCAAACCCCCTCGACAAGGCCGACATCCTCGACTCGGAGATCGCCAGCTTCGCCTCCGACGACTACGACATGCTGCCCGAGCCGCTGATCATCGACGGCAAGCGGGTGACGGACACGAAGCTGTACTCCAACAACGTCCGCTTCCACGACTGCCTGTTCGTGGGCTCGGTCATCTCGGACACGCCGACGAACTTCACGCAGGTCCGTAACAAGATGCAGTTCACGGGCGCGACCCGGTTCACGGACACGCACCCCGAGCTGCCCGACGACGGGTACTACAACCCCGACCCCTCGGACCTCGAGGAGATCGCCAAGAGCTCGATGATGCTGCCCAACTACTCGGTGGACATCGGGAGCTTCAACTCCCCGCCCGAGCAGAACGTGCACCTCACCGGCGCGATCATCGCCGGCGTCCTCGACGCCCGCGGGAACACCACCATTGAGGGCGCCCTCCTGCTGACCTACCAGCCGGTCTACGGCGAGGGTCCGCTCGTGGACCTCACGGGCGCCCCGGTCGGCAACCCCGCCGGCTTCAACGCGACACTCGGCTACTTCGGGCCCGAGGACGGCGACTTCGAGTCGCTCAACCCCAACACCCTGCCCGAGATCGGCGGCGTCAAGATCGTCGGCTGGGACCTGCCCCCGTACGACGGCCTGCCGGACCTGCCGCACGACCACGACCCGGTCGACGCCCAGGCCCAGGGCGCCGTCATCGTCCCGTTCCACGGGTACGGCAAGGTCCTGCTCCGCTACGACCCGAACATGACGCTCCCGTCGGGCATCCGCCTGCCCCTGCGGGCCACGACCGTTTCAGGCACCTACCGCGAGGGCGGGCTGTGAGGAACCAGATGCGCACCAGCACCATCCGCCGCGGGCGGGGCTTCAGCCTCGTCGAGGTCCTGATCGCCCTGACGATCACGGCCACGCTGCTCACGTCCACGCTCGCGGCGCTCGACGCGTCGTTCAAGAGCTACAAGCACACGACCGAGTCGGCGTCCACGCACGTGGTCGCGCGGATCGTGACCCAGCGGGCGACGGCGATGATCCGGACGGGGCGCCAGTTCGGGCCCTACCCGGTCAACCCGATCACGACGCCCGAGATCGAGAGCGACTGGCTGGAGTTCGTGAGCTTCCAGGACGAGGCGGCGGGCGTCGAGGTCGTGACGCGGCTCGAGCGCCGCGCCGGCGCCGGCGACTCCGGGCCCTTCGTGCTCTGGTACGTCTCGACCCGCTCGGAGAACGGCGTGCAGGTCTCGACCGAGGAGTACCCGCTGCTCGACCGCTTGCTGGAGCTAAACTTCATCCTGGAGTACGACGTCGGGCCCCGGCTGCGGCGGGCGACGATGGACATGATCATCCAGCCCGACGACCTGCAGGACGCGTCCCTGGGGACCAACGACCTGGAGGCGCCGACGATCCGGATGGTCGCCTCGGCCGCGCCGCGTCAGGAGGGGTGAGCGGTCGCGGGGGGACCCGTGTCGTGATCACCCGCGCATCGACTCGATGATCGACGGGAGCCCGTCGGCCAGCTCGTGGGCGAGCAGGCCGCCCGAGGCGTGGGCGTGCTGCGCCCAGGCCTCACCGACGATCGCGTGCGCCTCGACGCCGACGCGGGCCGCGTCGTACAAGTCGAGCGGCTTGCCCGCGGGCCTGGGCATCGCGACGCTGCCGATCGCGGCCGGGCCCGGCGCCACGAACTGGGCGACCAGCGCCGCGAGCAGACCCGTCAGCACGTCGCCCGAGCCCCCGGTCGCCATCGCTGGGTGCCCGCGCGTGCAGGCCCAGGTCCGGGCGCCGTCGCTGACGATCGTGTGGCGTCCCTTCAAGACGACGACGACCCCGAGGCGCTGTGCGAGCCGCGCCGCGGCCTCCGGGCGCTGTGCCTCGTCAGCTGGGTCGAGGGTGATGCTCAGCGACTCGGCCAGGCGCCGATACTCACCCGGGTGGGGCGTGAGGACGCACGCGGTTCGGATCTCGCGGGCGGCGTCCGGGATGCGGGCCAGGGCGTTGAGCGCGTCGGCGTCGAGGATCACCGGCGCCTGGTCCTGGTTCACGCACCGGAGCACGAGCGACTCGACCTCGTCGCCGCCGCCCATGCCGGGGCCGACGGCCAGGCACGAGGCCTGGTCCAGCTGCGCGTCGAGCGTCTGTGCGGCGCGGTGGGGGACGAGGCGTCCGTCCTCGTCGCAGTGCAGCGGGACGCCCGTCGCCTCGGCGAGCATCGAGAGCGCGGCGTCCAGCACCGGGGCCGGGCACATGAGGCGGACGAGCCCGGCGCCCGCGCGTGCCGCGGCCCGGGCGGCGAGCACGGGCGCCCCGATCATCCGCAGGGGCTGGGTGTCTGCGGCCGAGCCGCCGATCACGAGCACCGTCCCGAACACGCCCTTGTGCGCGTCGGCGGGGCGGGGCGGGAGCGTGGGCAGGGCTGAGGTGTCCGCGTCGCTCATCGGCGCGGGATGCTACCACCGACAGGGGATCGGGACGGCGGACGCGGCGGTGCGGGCGGGCTCGTATCCTCCCCGCGTGATCGACACGCACTGCCACCTGACCTTCCCCGACTTCGCCGGGCGGATCGACGAGGTGCTCGCCGAGGCCCGGGCCCTGGGCGTCACCGGCGCGATCACGATCTCGACGACCTCGGGCGACGGCGAGGCGATCCGCAACGTACTGGAGGGTCGGGACAACGTCTGGTGCTCGGCGGGCGTGCACCCGCTGTACTCCGACAAGGGCCCGCACGACTGGGACGCGGTGCGTGAGCTGGCCGAGCACCCACGGTGCGTCGCCTTCGGCGAGCTGGGCCTGGACAACCACTACGACAGGCCGCCCGCGGACGTTCAGCGGGCAGTCCTGGCCGACCAGCTCGCGCGGCTGGAGCGGTGGAAGTCCGAGGGGCTGGAGAAGCCCGTCGTGCTGCACTGCCGCGAGGCGTTCGACGACCTGATCCCGATCCTGAAACAGACCAGCCTCGACCCGTCCCGGTTCGTGTTCCACTGCTTCACGGGCGGGCCCGCGGACGCCCGCAAGGCGCTGGATTTCGGGGCGATGATCTCGTTCACGGGGGTGGTGACGTACAAGAACGCGACCGAGGTCGCCGAGGCGGCGGCGCTCGTGCCCCTGGACCGGGTGATGTGCGAGACGGACGCGCCGTTCCTGTCGCCCGAGCCCAAGCGGGGCGTGCGGCCGTGCGTGCCCGGGTTCACGCGGTACACGGCCGAGCGCGTCGCCAAGATAAAGGGCATGCCGTTCAAGGAGTTCCACGCCGCGATCAACGCGAACACGGAGCGTTTCTTCGGCATCCGCGTGCCCGAGGGGGCCGGGGCGTGAGCGTGCCGACCCCCGCACAAGCCGCGGGCGCCGCGCCGGACCTTGGCGCCGCGTGGCTGCACGACGTCTCGCCGTACGTGGTTCGTGTCTCGGAGGACTTCGGCGTCCGGTGGTACGGGCTGGCGTACATCGCGGGTTTCACGATCGCGTACTTCCTGCTCCGCTGGCTCGCGGGGCGGGGCTTCACGCCGATCCCGCGCGACCGGGTGTTCGACGCGATCGTCACGCTCGTGCTGGGCACGATCCTGGGCGGGCGGCTGGGGTACGTGCTGATCTACCAGCAGGGCCTGCTGTGGGAGTTCACCGACTCGCCGCCGTGGTGGGGATTGCTGGCGATCAACAACGGCGGGATGGCCTCGCACGGGGCGTTCATCGGGCTCATCATCGGGTCCTGGTTCGTCAGCCGTGGGTTCCGGGCCGAGGACGGCGCGCGTGTCGGCGCCTCACCCCCCCTGCACGTCATGGACCTGCTGCCGCTGCTGGCGATGGCGGGGTACTCGATCGGGCGCGTCGCCAACTTCGTCAACGGCGAGCTGCTGGGCAAGATCGTCGCGGCGCCGGGCGAGCCGGCGCCCTGGTGGAGTGTCCGCTTCCCCCAGGAGGTCACGACCCAGCACGCCCCCGAGCTGAGCGCGTCCCAGGAGGCCCGCCTGGACGAGCTCGTCATCGGGTTCGCCCGCGAGGGCGACGATTACGCGCGGGCGTTCGACCGCGTGCTCGATGCGCTGTGGCGGGGCGCGCCCGACGTGCATGCGCGGCTCGAGCCGCTGGTCTCCGCCCGCCACCCCTCGCAGCTGTACCAGGCGCTCGAGGGAGTGCTCGTCGGGCTGCTCGTCTGGTGGATCGCGCGACGGCCTCGGCTGCCGGGCGTGATCGGGTGCTGGTTCCTGATCAGCTACGGCGCCGCCCGGATCGTCACGGAGCTGTGGCGCCTGCCCGACGACCATTTGGCGGTCCAGCGCCCGTTCGGGCTGTCGCGGGGGCAGTGGCTCAGCGCGGCGATGGTCGTCGCGGGCGCCGTGATTCTCGCCATCATCCTCAGGCGGGGCGGGAAGAAGATGGGCGGGTGGGCGACGCGGACAGAGCCGGCGCCCGAGCCGGCGCCGCGGGACGCCCCTCAGTCGTCCTGACCGTCGCGCCCGAGTCGAGCGACGCCGAGCGTGGCGATGAAGCCGGCGAGGATCATCCCGGCCGCCCCCGCGATCTGGCCGACGCCCGGCGTGAAGAACTCCTCGGGCCAGTCCTTGGGGTCGATGTCCGCGAGTGTCTCTTCGGTGACGACCTCGCCGCGGAACGTGTCGCCGACCTCGGGCGCCACGCCCCGCTTGAACGGGTACAGGCCGAGCGGGGCGGCGAGCAGCAGCCCGAGCAGCACGCCGAGGGTCGCCTTCTCGTAGCGGTGGAAGACGATCCGCAGGATGTTGGCCACGACGACCACGCCCAGCACGACGCCCACGCCGACGGGGATGATGACCGGGAGCTGGTCGATGACGCCCGAGACGTCGCCCGCGCTGGCCGCGTCCTTGGCGGCGCCGATCGCGTCCAGGATCGGGCGGTACTGGCCCAGGATCAGCAGCAGGTACGCGCCCGAGACGCCGGGCAGGATCATCGCGCTGGCGCCCGCGGCGCCCGCGAGGGTCAGCATGGCCGTGCTCGACCCGCCGCCGCCCTCGGCGCTCGTGAGAGCCTGCACGAGGACGACCCCCGCCATGAGGGCGGCGCCGACCACCAGGCCGACCCACACGGCGGCCGAGAACGGCCTGGCCATCCGCACGAGCACGGGCGCCCCGCCCAGCGTCAGCCCGATGAACAGCGCGTACATCCCCCAGCGGAAGTGCACGAGGGCCGCGGAGATGCTCGAGGCGAGCGCCACGATCGCGATCAACGCCGACAGCACGATCACGCCCACGAGCACGATCGACGATGCCCGGAGCCGAAAACGTGTCAGGTCGCTGATCGCGTCGATGAATCGGCGGTACACGCCCGTCGCGACGAGCATCGTCCCGCCCGAGATCCCGGGGACCAGATTGGCCAGGCCCATCAGGGCGCCCCCGACCGCCGCCCGCGCCAGCAGGCCGGGCGAGAGCCCCGGGGCGACGGCGCCGGCCTCGGCGGGGGCGTCCGACGGGGGGCTGGCTGATTCGGGTGGTTCGCCCATGCGTTTGTTCTCTATGATCGGCTGATGATGCAGCGGGCCATTGTTCGCCGACACTCACGCACGGACGCGGGCGCCCTGGCGACAGGGCTATCGGCGATCTGGTCGCGGCTGCTGTGCCTGATTCCCGCGATCATCCTCGCGCCCCTGGCCGGGTGCGTGGCGATCCAGGCGCCCGCTGGCGCGTTCGTCGACGCGGGCGCGGCGTCCGACGACGAGGACGCGATCGAGCCCGAACGCGAGCTGGAGTGGCCCGAGCGGTGGGGGCGGTCGGGCCGGCGCGTCCAGGGCGTGATCGAGCCGGTCGAGGGACCGATCGACGACCTGCGTGGCGTGCGCCTGGGCGAGCATCACCAGCTGCGGACACCCGAGGAAGAGCGGGGGCCTGTTGATCGACTGGCCGAGGGCGAGGAGGACGTGGGGCTGTACAGGTTCCGGGCCGAGGGCCCGGGCTCGTACATCTTCGTTCGCCGGTTCGAGGACCCCGACCACCCGCGACCGGCCGAGCAGACCCAGCGGCTGCTGAGCGACCCGGACGAGCCGGCGGAGCTATTCCGGTACGTTTCCGGGCGCGAGGGGCGGGCCGTCGGCGGCGTGCCGCACGTCGAGATCGAGCGGACGTGGTTCGCGCGGTACGAGCCGTTCGCGGGCGAGCCGCGGGGGCTAATCGTGCTGCTGCCCGGCATGTTCGGCACGCCCGAGCCGGTCGTCGAGTCCACCGTCCGCTACTTCCGGCGCGAGGGCTGGGGGGTGCTCCGCATGCTCTCGCACCCGGCGCGGTTCACGCAGCTGGTCGAGCTGGAGATTGCGCCCGGGGAGACGGGCGAGTGGGCGACGCTGTGGGGGGGTGTCGTGTCCGGGATGTTCCAGGACAACGCCGCCGAGATCGCCTTTGCCACCGAGGCGGGCGTTCTGCACGCGATAGAGGCAGACGCGCAGCTGGAGGATCGCCCGCGCGTGATCGTGTCGATGAGCGGCGGGGCGATGATGACGCCGACGGTCTATGCGCGGGCGCCCGAGCTGTACGACGCGGCCGTCATGATCGCGGGCGGGAGCAACATCCTCGAGATCATCCTGGAGAGCAACTACTCGAGCAGCATCGACTCGATGCGGATCACCTGGAAGGGGCGCGAGCCCTCGCTCGGGGAGATCGAGGCGTGGGGCGAGGAGTACCTGCGCCGGGCGCCGTTCGACCCCTACCACACCGCCGAGACGATGCGGGGCGAGCCGGTGCTGATGCTGCACGCGGCCAAGGACAAGGCCGTGCCCGCCGAGTCGGGCGAGCAGCTCTGGCGCCGCCTCGGGCGCCCGGAGCGCTGGGTCTATCCCGTGGGTCACGAGATGATCTTCCTGTTCCTGCCGACGCAGCTCGATCGGATCAGCGCCTGGCTGGATTCGGCGCTGGAGGGCGACGCCCCCGGTGGCGACTCGTGAGCCGTGCCGTCCCCGTCCCGGCCGCGGCCCGCGCGCAGCTGGGCATCGCGCTGAGCCCCTACCACCTGGCGACGGGCGAGCTGCCGGCACTCGCGTCGGCGGTGCTCGCCGACCGGGTGGTCACGATGCTCCCGCTCCCGCCCGGGCACGAGCACGAGGCGCGTGAGCGGGCGGAGACGAGCCCGGCGTACGCGGGGTTCATGGAGGCGTGGTCCTGGTCGGCGCCCCTTTGGGAGGCGGGCGCGCTCGGGGCGCGGCTGGACGCCGACGACGCGGGGCGGGACCTGATCGACGTGCTCGACGAGCTGGAGGGGCGGGACGAGCTGGCCGAGCTGCGCCCGTTCGTGGGCGGGCGGGCCGGCGGGCTCGACCCGGGCGTGTGGCTCGAGGGCGTGGCGCGCGACCTGGTGCGGGGCGGGCCGGACCCTGGCTGGTGCGTGCCCCTGGCCGCGGCGATCGATAGGTTCGCGGCGCGGCGCGGGCTCGCGGCCGCGCGGGCGGCGCCGGTGTCGCTGGCCCAGAAGGCCGAGGCGAGGCTGAACCGACCCGTCTTCGCCTTCGTGATCCCGATGCTTGTGCAGGCCGACGGCGGGCGGCTGGTCGAGGTCCGGGAGACGCTGGCGGCGCCCCTGGGCGCGCTGCGGGCCCGGATGTCCGAGGCGTTCGCCGCGGCGTTGGGGCAGGGCGACGCCGACGAGGCCGACCCCGGGGCGTTGCGGCTGGCCGCCGACACGCTCGCGGGGGCGTTTGAGGACGCCCGCGACACGCTCACCCGCCCGCCCGAGGACGAGGACGACCCCCGAGTGCTTGCCGGGCTGGTGTCGGTTTCTGGGGTGCTGCTGCCCTCGGACGCGGCGTTCCGCTCCAGTCTGTCAGCGCTCCGCCGCGCCCGCGGCCGCGCTCCACGCCGGGCCGCGCCCCTGCCGGGCGACATGGTCGCCTCGCTCGTCTTCAGGCGGGTTGGGCGCTGAGGCGCCCCTAGCATCGCGCCGATGCACGAAGGCCGATCGACACACACCAACCGCCTCGCCGACGAGACGAGCCCGTACCTGCTCCAGCACGCGGGCAACCCCGTGGACTGGCGGCCGTGGGGCGAGGACGCCTTCGCCGAGGCCCGCCGCCGCGACGTTCCGGTGTTCCTGTCGATCGGGTATTCGACGTGCTACTGGTGCCACGTCATGGAGCGGGAGAGCTTCGAGGACACTGCGACGGCGAGGGTCATGAACGAGCGGTTCGTCTGCGTCAAGGTGGACCGCGAGGAACGCCCCGACGTTGACGACCTGTACATGACCGCGACGCAGATCATGACCGGCCGCGGCGGCTGGCCCATGAGCTGCTTCCTCGAGCCCGAGCAACTCCGGCCCTTCTGGTGCGGGACGTACTTCCCGAAGGAGCCCAGGCACGGCCTGCCGTCGTTCACGCAGGTGCTCACCGGGCTGAGCGAGGCGTGGAAGACGAAGCGCGACGAGGTCCTCGGGCAGGCCGAGACGGTCGCCGACTCGGTCCGGGGCGCGCTCGCGTCGGCGGGCGAGCCCCGGCCCGTTGGCCGGGCGGCGGTCACGGGGGCGGTCGAGACGCTGCTCCGCTCGTTCGACCGGACGCACGGCGGGTTCGGGGGCGCGCCCAAGTTCCCCCAGCCAGCCAATCTCATGCTGCTGCTCGAAGCGCGTGATGGAGCCGAGGGCGACACGCTGGCCGCGATCGACGCCGCGGTCCGGACGACCCTCGACCGCATGGCCCTGGGCGGGATGTTCGACCAGGTGGGCGGCGGATTCCACCGGTACTCGACCGACGCGGCCTGGCTCGTGCCGCACTTCGAGAAGATGCTCTACGACCAGGCGCAGCTCGCGCTGGTGTACGCGCGGGCGGCCAGGACGTACGACGACGCGTTCTACGCGCGCATCGTCCGCCGCACGCTCGACTACGTCCTCCGCGAGATGACGGGCGCCGACGAGCCGGGCGCGCGGGGCTTCTATTCGGCTCAAGACGCTGAGGTCGATGCCCGCGAGGGCCTGAACTACCTCTGGACGCCCGAGGAGGTCCGCGACGCGCTGGGCGATGAGGACGCCGAGCTGGCGATCCGGGTCTACGGCCTGGACAAGGGCCCGAACTTCCGCGACCCGCACCACGCCGACGAGCCGGCGCGGAACATCCTGTTCCTGGTCGATCGGCCCGAGCGGCTGGCGGCCGACCACGGCGTGACTCCCGACGAGCTGCTCGCGCGGCTCGGTTCGATCAACGAGCGCCTTCTCGAGGCCCGGTCCCAGAGGAAGCAGCCGCACCTGGACGACAAGGCGATCGCCTCGTGGAACGGGCTGATGATCGAGGCGCTGGCCGCGGGCGCCTCGCTGCTGGGCGAGCCGTCGTACGCCGCGGCCGCCTGCCGTGCTGCGCGGCACGTCATGAACTCGATGCGGGACGCCGAGGGCGCCCTGCTCCGCGTCGAGCGGGGCGGGCGGGCCAAGACCCCCGCGTTCCTCGAGGACCACGCGGCCATGATCCGGGGCCTGGTGGCGCTGCACGAGTACGGGTTTGACGAGGATGGCGAGCACCTCCGGGCGGCGATAGAGCTCGCCGACCTCGTCCACGCCGCGTTCGCAGACGCGGGCGGCGGGTACTTCGACACACGCGAGAACCAGGGTGACCTGTTGGTGCGCACGCGATCGACCTACGACGGCGCCATCCCCTGCGGTTCGTCGCTGATGCTCGGCGCCCTGCTCGCCCTGCACCGGGCGACTGGCGACGGCGTGCAGCTCGACCGGGCCGTCGGCGTGCTCGCGTCGCTGAGCCCGCGTCTGGCCGAGTCGCCGGCGTCGGTCGTCGAGGCGACGCGCCACCTGCTCGCGATGATGCGGATGGGCGAGGCGTTGGACGCTCGCGTTGCGTTCGACGACGGCAAACTGGGGCAGGCGCCCGATCGCGCCCCGCCTGTCAACGTCTTCGCCAGCGCCGAGTCGGTCGGGGTCGGGCCCGAGACGCCCGGGACCTTCCGTCTGCGCCTGCAGGTTGATGACGGCTACCACGTCGTCGCCGCCGAGCCTGGGGAGGGAGGTCGGGGGCTGCTGCCCATGCGTGTGGGGTTGGTCCGGGGCCAGGGCGTCGCCGTCTACGCCGACTACCCGGAGGGCGAGGTACTCGACCTTGGCATCGAGGGCGTGGGCCCGATCCGCGTGCACTCGGGCGTGGTCGAGTTCGACGTCGCGCTCGAGCACGCCCCGGGCGTGGGCCCGAGCACGGGCGACCCGATCCTGGGCATCACGCTGCAGGCGTGCGGCGACACGGAGTGCCTCGCGCCCCAGACGCTCGAGCTGGGCGTCGAGATCGACGTGCGCGACTGAGGCGTCGCGGCTCGGTTTCAGGCGTCGTGTTCACCCTCGTCGAGCCTCGTCTTGCAGACCTCTTCCATGACGGTCGTGGCGAAGGCGCCGCGGGGCAGCTCGAAGGCGCACTTGACGTACGGGCCGTGCTCGTCCACGCCGCCCTCGACGTCCGGGTCGGTCAGGGGAACTCGCAGGGGGCGCCGGGCGCCGCCGATCATCTCGGCGATCGAGGACTCGGCCCGGTCCAAGTCGGTCGGGTCCACGCCGAAGGCTCGGAGCCGATCCAGCTCGACCTCGCCCGCCCGCCCGGTCGGGCGGTCCATCTCGCGACCCCACAGGGGCCCCGACGGGCTGATCTCGAAACGGGCCAGGCGCGCCGGGATCGAGCCGGGGCCGCTCGCGTCGCCGGCCAGGTCCGTCTCACCCACGGCGAACGTGGTCCGGTGCTCGTGCACGTACGCGAGGTCGCCTAGCTCAAGGACGTCGAGCCCGTCGTCGATCAGCCGCTGGTCCAGGACGGCGTTGAAGATCGCCGACTGGAACGCGCTGATGTAGTACGAGCGGATGTTCTTGGGGACCGACCGCAGGGCGCCCCGCGCGTCCTTGCCCTTGAGCAGCGCGTTGAGCACCGTCTGCTCCGTCCGGAACGAGCGCGGGAACTCCCGCCAGGCTCCCTCCAGGTCTCCCTCGGCGTACCGCGCCCGGGCGTCGGTCTGCGACCGCGGCGCCCGCTCGTCGGGGCCCAGCAGGCGGTCGACAGCTTCCTGGTACTCCCTTCGCACGATCGCCCGCCCGATCAGGTGGTTGTTGCCCACGTATCCGAACCGCTGCTCGCCGAATCGGTTTGGCACGCCCGCCTCGGCGAGCCGGTCCAGGACCTTCTTGGCGACGATCGCCTGCGTCGCCTCGACGCCCCGGACGCGGATGACGAAGCGGTTGCCCTGCAGGGCGCCGCGCTTGAGCTTGTGTGTGTGCAGGTCGGCCCAGAGGACGCGCATGTCCGGGCGGTCGATCATGGGCACGTCCTCTGGCGTGCGTCCGGGGGCGTGGACGGAGACGAGCTGGCGCGTGATCGCGTGCCGGTCCTTGAGCCCGGCCGAGCCGACCTCGTCGGGGCGGACGCGGAAGTGCCGGGCGATCGCGTTGATCATCTCGATCGAGCTCAGGCCCCGCTTCTCGACGAAGAGGTACATGTGCTCGCCCTCGCCGGCGGGCGAGAACAGGGGCAGCTCCTCGACGATGAAGTCCTCGGGGCGCTGCTTGAGCGCGCCGCCGATCGGGGGCTGGTCGTGCGTCAGGTATCGGGCGGGGCGGACGTGCGGGTCGGCGTCGTACTCGCGGTGGTCGCCCGGGCGGGCGTCCATCAGGCGTCGTCCTCGTCGTCGTCGTCGTCGATGAAGGAACTCGGCTCGTCGGGCGACTCGCGCGTCGCCTCCTCGAGCACGTGCTCGGCGACGTAGATCGGGATCTGCTCCGTGATCCCCAGCGCGATCGCGTCGCTGGGGCGCGAGTCCACGTTCACGAGGGCGCCGTCGTCCTTCCGCAGGCGCAGCTCGGCGAAGAACGTGTGGTCTTGCAGATCAGTGATCGCGATGCTCTCGAGCGTCGCGCCCAGGGACGTGACGATGCTGGCCAGCAGGTCGTGCGTCTGGGGGCGCTTGATCTCGACGCCGGCGAGCCGCCGCTCGATCGCCTGGGCCTCGGGCAGGCCGATGACGATCGGGAAGGTGCGCCCGTCCTCGATCTGGCGGACCTGGGGCTTGCCGTCCTCGTCCACGAACTCCTCGGCCTCGCGGAGCTCGATGATCTGGTAGTCCACGAGCTCGCGGATGAAGATGCGGCTGAGTTCCATACGCACGGACATCGAACGTCTCCCGTGGGACGCGTGATCCTCCACGACGGCGGGGGCGGAGTCAACCGGCGCCCGGGGGACCGCCGTGGGCCGCCCCGTCCGCGAGCCGCTCGATCAGGGCCCGGGGCGCCCCGATCCCCTCGACGACGACCCTCCCGGTGAAGGCCGCGGCCTCCGGCGAGGCGAACCCGCGCTTCCGGGCCGCGAGGGTCACGGTCAGGTCTGCGCGGACGGCGCCGCCCAGGGGCCGCCCGGTGTCGGCGTCCAGGCCCGAGGGCAGATCGACGGACAGGACCGGGCCCAGCCCGGTGCGCGCGTTGAGCGCCCGGATCACGTCCAGGATGAACCCCCTGACCGCGCGGTCGAGCCCGGTGCCCAGGAGCGCATCGACGACGAGGCAGGGCGAGGGGTCGGGCCCGGCGGGGTGGAAACGGAGGGCGTCGTCGAGCCAGTCGCCCGCGGACACGATCTCGGGCGGGGGCGGCTCGATCGTCAGGCCCATGCGCTGGCAGATCTCGAGGTTCACCCGCGCGTCGCCCGAGCATGAGTCCGGGGGAGAGGTGAGCATGACGAGCACGGAGATGTCGGCGTTGTGCAGGTGGCGGGCGAGGGCGAGGCCGTCACCCCCGTTGTTGCCCGGGCCGCACAGGATGACCGCCGCGTCGATCGATCCGGTATCCGCGACGAGCAACGCCTGGGCGGCGATCCCCCGGGCGGCGTTCTCCATCAGGACGATGGAGGGGATGCCGAACTCCTCGACGCACAGCCGGTCCAGCTCGCGGAGCGCATCGCGCGAGAGCGTGGGCGCATCGTGCGGGCGGTGGTCCATCGCGGGAGTGTACGTGCGGCTAGGCTACGGCGCGTGAGCGAGCAGGCCCATCTCGTCGTCGCCCTCGTGCTGATGCTGGCGCCGATCGCGCTCGTGATCTACTGGGGCGCCGGGCTGGTCAAGGTCGCGCGCACGCGGCGGAAGCTGCCGACGGCGCGGGACGGCATCGGAATCGCCGACGAATCTGCCCCGACCGGGCGTGTCTGCGTCGTCGTGCCGGCCCACAACGAGGCGGGCAAAATCGGGCGCCTCGTCGAGTCGCTCCGGGCTCAGGACTACGACGACCTGCGCGTCGTGCTCGCGCTGGACCGGTGCACCGACCAGACCGAGCGGGAGGCCCGGGACGCGATCGGCGGCGACGAGCGGTTCGAGATCATCGAGATCGACGATTGCCCGGAGGGGTGGGCGGGCAAGGTGCACGCCGTGCACGCGGGCGTGACCCGGTCGGTCGGCGCCCGCGACGCGGACTGGCTGCTGTTCACGGACGCGGACACGAGCTTCCACCCCTCGTGCGTGCGCGCGACGCTGGCGATCGCCCGGCGCCGGGGCGATGGGCTGCTGAGCCTCCTGAGCACGCTGACCGACGCGAGCTGGTTCGAGCGGGTCGTCCAGCCCTCGTGCGGGCTCGAGCTGGTCCGCCAGTATCCGCCCCTGAAGGCATCGGACCCGGACGCGAAGGCACGGCGCGCGTTCGCCAACGGGCAGTTCATGCTCTTCGAGCGGGGCGTGTACGACCGCGTCGGCGGGCATGAGGGGGTGCGGGACGAGCTGCTCGAGGACATCGCCCTGTCGCGGCGGGTCAAGGACGCGGGCGCCGGCGCGTCGATGCTGCTGGCCGACGGGATGCTCTCGTGCGCGATGTACGACGACTGGGCGGAGTTCCGCAAGGGCTGGAAGCGGATCTACACCGAGGCCGCCAACCGCAAGGCCGGGCGCCTCCGCAAGCACGCGTGGCACGTGCGCCTGATGTCCAGCGTCCTGCCCGGTCTGGCGCTGGTCTGCGTCGGGCTCGGCGTGTGGCACGCGGCCGAGGGCCGCTCGTGGGGGCTCGTGTGCGTCGGCGTGGGGGCGCTGGGGTTCAGTCTCTGGCTCGCGGTCATGGGCGCCAGCGCCCGGGGCGGGGGCGGGTCGAGGGCGTGGGCGCCGCTGTCGGCGGTCGGGTCGTGGTTCACCGGGTCGATCCTGCTGGAGGCGGCCCGCGATCTGGAGCGGGGACGCCCGACGGCCTGGGGCGGGCGGGAGTACGAGCGCCGAGCCCGCTAGTGTTGGGCCATGAGACGGGTCCGCCGGAGCAGCGCGGGGGTACGCCTGGAGCTGACGCCGCTGATCGACGTCGTGTTCCTGCTGCTGACGTTCTTCGTCTTCTCCGTCGTGCTCATGGTGCGGGCGGACACGCTGGACGTGAGCCTGCCCGAGCTGAGCTCGGGCCGGGCCGCGGACGGCGCCCGGGCGATCACCATCGCGATCGACAAGGACGGGGCGATCTTCGTCGAGGGCGAGGAGGTCGGGCTCGAGGCGGTCGCCGACCGAGTGCGCGAGATCCGCGGCGAGATCGGCGAGGACGCGCGGCTGCTGCTGGCGGTCGACGAGGGCGGGCGGGCCGGGGATCTGCTGGGCCTGGCCAACGAGCTGTCGGCCGAGGGTCTCGGTGAGTTCAGCGTGCTCGGGCGCCCGGGTGAGGCGGCGGGCGCCGGCGAGAACTCGGGGGCGGCGCCGTGAGCCCGGGCGGCGCATCGCGCGGGTGGCTGGCGGCCGGGGGGCTGCTGAGCGTGGCGCTGCATGTTCTTGTGGGCGTGCTGGCGGTCGCGTGGGCGCGGGGCGAGCCGGGGGCAGCGCCGACGGAGCCCGCAGACGAGCCCCTGATGCAGCGCGAGGACATGCCGACGCCTCTGGGGCTGCAGAGTTCGCGGAAGGTCTCGATCAACTGGCTCGGCTTCGAGACGCCCACGGAGCACCGGGCGGAGCTTGCGGAGACGGAGCAGCCGGCGTTGTCGATGGCGCCGATGGGCGAGCCGCCGACCGAGCAGGCGTCGCCGACGATCGGCGAGGGCGCCAGCGCGCGCGCGCCCGTCGCGCCCGCGGAGTCCGCCGCGACGCCCGGCGGGGTGGTCGGGCCGCCGGCGCCGACCGAGCCGTCGCGGGCGCTGGTCGTCCAGCCCAGGGAGTCGGAGGACGCCCAGGTCGCGGCGGCGCTGGAGATGGGCCCGCCCGCGCTGCCCGAACCGCGGGACCCCTTGGCCGGCGCCGGCGGCGGTGGGGGGAGCGGCGAGCGTGGCGCGCCCTCGGGCGGCGACGATCAGCCGGGCGAACCGAGCGACCGTGAGTCGGTCGCGACGGCGCTGAAGGAGGCGATCGACCTGACCGACTGGGGCCGCCCGCTGGCCAGGCAGGGGCTGGAGGTCACGACGGTCCGACCGCGGTGGAGTGTGACGACCCGCCTGGCCCGGATGCCCCGGAACCCTGTGGTGCTGATCCGGTTCGGCGCCGACGGGACGGTGCGGTCGGCCGAGTTCCTGCGGGACAAGCGGCTCGTCTTCTCGACCGGCTTCGAGGACGTGGACGGGCCCCTGATGGACGCGATCTACCGGTGGAAGGCGTCGGGCGAGGCGATCGAGGCCCTGGGCGAGGGCGAGACGCACCAGGTCTCGGTCCGCGTCGTTCTTCGGCGCTAGGGGCCAAGTGCGGGCGGCGGCGAGCCGATAACCGGGTGGTATGACGACCGGACGAAGAACAGCTCGGCTCGCGGCGCTCGCGATCACCCTGGTCGGCGGGAGCGGCGCGCTGGCCCAGTCCGCGGACCCTGTCCGGGTGGACGCGGGCACGAGCGACGTGGGGCCTCTGGCCGAGAGCTTGCGGCTGGTCCCCGTCGATCTGCGGGTGTCCGACGGCTTCGAGAGCGTGTTCAGCGTGACCGACGAGGACGGGCGGGAGCGGTTCTACCGCCGCGACGGCGCGATCCTGGCCGTGTTCCCGAGGTCGGACTACGTGCTGACCGGGTTCGGGCCGGTGGCGGCGATTCCGGCGGGCACGTGGTTCCTGATCGGGGATCCGACGGGCCCCGAGGCTCGTCGGCTCGGGTTCGGCGCCGGCGACGACGGTGCGCCCGCGCAGTCGGATCTGGCGGTGTCGCGGCGGATCGACCTCAGCGCGGGCGCGCGGCCCGCGGGCGGCGCGCCGACGACGAGGCCCTCGCGCGGGCCGTCGGCGCGGTCGGACGCTCCGACGCGGGGAGCCGACGAGGTGGATCGTCGGGCTTCAGATGACGAGCCCCTGCCATGGCAGAGCGACCGCGAGCGTGGGACGCGGGTCGCGACCCTGCTCTCGGCGGCGTCCTCGGAGTGATCCTGCGGGCGGCGGTCCCGGGCCGATCGGCCTCAGGCCTCTTCTTCGGGCTTGGCGATGGACTGGCGCATGTCGGTGTCGGCCATGACGTTCTTCATGCGGTAGTAGTCCATGATGCCCATGTTCCCGTTGCGGAACGCGTCGGCCATGGCCTTGGGCACCTCGGCCTCGGCGAGCACGACCAGGGCCCGGTTCTTCTCGATGTCCGCCTTGTTCTCCTGTTCGAGGGCGACGGCCAGGGCGCGGCGCTTCTCGGCCTCGGCCTGGAAGCGGCGCTTGTCGGCCTCGGCCTGGTCGGCCTGGAGCTTGGCGCCAATGTTGTCCCCGACGTCCACGTCGGCGATGTCGATCGAGAGGATCTCGAAGGCGGTGCCCGCGTCCAGGCCGCGGTTGATGACGGCCTTGGAGATGTTGTCCGGGTTCTCGAGCACGATCTTGTGGGACTCGGCCGAGCCGATGGAGGAGACGATGCCCTCGCCCACGCGGGCGATGATGGTCTCCTCGGTGGCGCCGCCGACGAGGCGGGGGAGGTTGGTGCGGACGGTGACGCGGGCGCGGGCCTTGAGCTGGATGCCGTCCTTGGCGACCGCGTCGATCGTCGGGCGGCCGAGCTGCGGGTTCGGGCAGTCGATGACCTTGGGGTTCACCGAGGTCTGGACGGCGTCGAGGATGTCGCGGCCGGCCAGGTCGATCGAGCAGGCGGTGTCCCAGTCCAGGCTGATCTTGGCGCGCATGGCGGCGATGAGGGCGCTGACGACGTTGTTGATCCGCCCGCCGGCGAGGTAGTGCGTCTCGAGCTGGGCGGTGGAGATCGGGATGCCGGCCTTGACGGCGCGGATGCGGGCGTAGACGACGGCCCGGATGTCCACCTTCCGGAGGCGCATCCCGATGATCTCGAAGAGGCCGACCTTGGCGTTCGAGAGCAGGGCCTGGATGTAGAGGTTGATGAACTGCCCGACGACCGCGATCATGATGAGCAGGAAGAGGGCGGCGACGATGCCGATGGTGATGAGGATCCAGTTGCCCATGGGGTCTCCGATCGGGTCGTTGGGCGGGCGCTGGCGCCCGCTGCGGCGAGTATAGGTGGGGGATCTGGGCGGACGGGCGGGGGCTCAGGCGCTCGGGGGCGCCCCGGCGTCCTTGGCCGGTCTCACGCGGAGCGTGGACATGTCCACGCCGATCACGCGGACCCGCTGGCCCTTGTCCACGAGCGAGGCGACGGCGACGGCCTCGTGCTTCTCGCCGTCCACGCGGACCGTGCCGACCGGGTGCAGGTCGGTCAGGGCCTCGCCCTCGGCGTCCACGAGGGCGAGCAGGCGGTCGCGGGCCTCGCGCTCGCGCATCTCGCGCTCGGCCTTGGCCTCGTCGTCGATCTCGCCGAGCATGGCGCGGCCTGTCGGTGTCTGCGGCAAGATGTTCAGCGCGAAGAAGAACATGCAGGGCCCGCCGATGATGACCAGGACGGTCCCGATCAGGCCCCAGGTGGTCGAGTGCTGGAAGAGGCAGACGACGCCGGCGATCGCGGTCCCGGCGGCGACGAGCCCGAGGATCCCGCCCGAGGGCACGAGCACCTCGATGATGGTGATGAGCAGCGCCGCGGCCAGCAGCGCCAGCCCCCAGATGAGCATCGTCTCGGTCACGCGGACTCGCCTCCCTGCGCGTGCTCGCCCTCGCCCGGCTCGACGACGACGCGGTAGCCGTCGATCTGTATGACGCGCACGGGCGTGCCCGGCTCGATGTACCCCATGTCGGCGACGACGTCGATGACGTCGCCGTTGATCTCGGCGGTTCCGCTCGGGCGGAGGGAGGAGAGCGCGACGCCCGAGTCGCCCGCGGCGACGGCGGTGGGCGGGCTCGCCATCATGAGTTCGAGGCTCATGGACTGCTCCTCGTCTGGCGCCGCGTCCGACAGGACGAGCTTTGAGAGGACGGGCAGGCGCCCGAAGTGCTTGCCGATGAAGTACATCCCGACTCCGGCGGTGGCGGCGGCGAGGGCGACGGTGACGACGCCGTAGAGCATGTCCGTCCCGCGTCCGGGCATGCCCGGGAAGGCGGGGGAGTTGGGGACGAAGGTGCCGACGAGCCCGCCGAAGAGGGCGAGCAGCCCGAGGACGCCGAAGACGCCGAAGCCCGGGATGACGAGGATCTCCATCGCGATCAGGAGGATGCCGATGACGATCGCGCCCAGCTCCCACCAGCCGGCCATGCCCACGAGCATGGGCGGGGCGATGAGGGCGACCAGCGCGAGGACCGCGACGCCCCCGGGGACGATCATGCCCGGGCTGGTCATCTCGATGAACAGCGCGAGGATGAAGACGACGATGAGCAGGCCGCGGACCGGGATCGAGGTGAGGAAGCCGGCGAGGGACTCGGACCAGGAGCGGTCGAGGCGGATGAGGTTCTTGGCGCCGAAGAAAGCCTTGAGCTCGTCGTCGTTGGTGATGGTCCTGGAGGCGAGGCCGAAGTCATGGAGCTGGTCGGCGCCGAGGACGACGGCGGCGGTGCCGTCGGTCACGTAGCCCGCCGGCTCCCACTCGCCGGGGCTCAGCGTGCCCACGTCGGGGCGGTTGGTCGAGACGTCGAGCAGGTCCGAGACGTTCTGCCGGAGGTCGGCGACACCCGGGCCTGCCGGGGTGAACTCGGCCTCCGGGCGCGTCTGCGGGTCGAGGATCGGGTCGTCCTCGATCTCGCTCGGCGACTCCGCCTCGGCGGGTTCGTCGGTGTCGGGTTCGTCGGTGTCGGGCTCGTCAGGAACGGCGTCGTCGTCGGCGTTGGACGCTCGGTCGGCGAGCGAGCGGGTGCGGGCGCCCGGGACGGAGCCGAGGATCGGGCGGCCGCGGGCTGGGGCCTGGCCGAAGAGCGACCGGTACTCGTTCTCGTTGATCAGGAGCAGCTGGCCCGTGGTCGTGTTGCGGGCGGCCCAGAGCTCGATGCCGTCGGTGACCATGACCTGGACGAGGAACTCGTCGTACCCGTTGCGGCGTGCCGAGTCGGTGACGTCCTGGAGCAGGGGGGGCAGGAGCTTGGTCCGCTGGTCGGGCGTGAGGGCCTGGAGGCCCTCCATGCCGACGGTGACCGGGAAGGCGTCGCCCATGGCCGCGGGGTCGGAGACGACGATCTCGCGGCAGGCCAGGGCGATGATCGCCCCGCCCGAGTACGCCTGTGGGTTCACCCAGGCGACGGTGTTGGTGATTGGGGCGGACTTGATGGCGGCGGAGACTTCGAGGACGGCGCCGATCTCTCCGCCGGGCGAGTCGATCTCGATCACCATCGCCCCGGCGCCCGCGTCGTTGGCCTGCTTGATGCGGCGCTGCAGGGAGACCGAAGTCAGGCGGTCGATCGGGCCCTTGACCGTCAGGACGGCGACGTTGTCGGCCTGGCGGCCCGCGGGGACGGCGGTCGGCGCCGGCTCGCCCGGCTGGGCCAGGGCGACGGCGCCGGTGACCAGCAACGACGCCCACGCGAGGGCGCGTCGGATCGGTCGCGATCGAGTGCTGTGGCGCGTGTGTTGCTGCACGAACAAAGTATAGATTCTGCGCGGGGCGTCCCCCGGACAGGCGGATTCGCGCGTCGTGGGGGGCGGCGGCGACGGCTCAGGGCGTGCCCTGGGACTCCTGCTGGACGTGCCAGGACAGCTCGCCGTCTGCGCAGTCGATGTGCAGGGCGAAGAAGCCGGGCGAGCCGCCGGGCCCGGAGGCCTCGTGGCGGCGGACGAGGGGCCAGATGATCTGGCGGTCGGTCTCGGGGACGGGGAGGCCGTCGAGCTCGTCGGGGTGGTGCCAGCCCAGGTGGCCCTCGTCCATGGGCCCGGTGTCCACCTCGACGGGTCCCAGGACGCGGTAGTAGAAGAGGAGCCAGTGGCCGGCGTTCTCGAAGGCGGTCTCGGAGATGAGGCCGAGCAGGTGGAGGCGCTCGATGGGGATGTCGAGGCCGGCTTCTTCGCGGATCTCGCGCTGGGCGCACTGGGCGGGGGACTCGCCCAGGTCCATCTCGAGCTTGCCGCCGATGGGCGAGCAGAGGCCCTTGTTGGGGGCCTTGTTGCGGTGCAGGAGGAGGAGGCGCCCGTCGGCGTCGCGGAGGTCGCAGAGGCAGGCGAGGCGGTAGGGGAGGGCGGGCGAGTCCTCCAGGTCGGGCAGGATGTTGGCCGGGTCGCTCACGTCGGGCGAGGATAGGCCCCGGGCGTTGCGCGGCCGACGTGGACGCCGAGTGGGTCGGGCGGCGTTCGGGGCTCGGTTTCGCCCGGATCAGGGGCCTCGCGGGGCAACCTGCCGATTCACGCCGACGCGGTCGGCGGGCCGATACGCTCGGAACGATGAGCTTTGTCAGGCCCGGCACGGAGGCGGGGGTGGGGACGGCGCGCGGCGGCGCGGCGTGGTCGCGCCCGTACCTGGTCGGGATCGGCGGGTGCGGGATGTCGGGACTGGCCCGGATGCTCGCCGCGAGGGGCTCGAGCCCGGCCGGCTCGGACTCGACCGACTCGGCGCTCATCGCTTCATTGAGAGCCTCGGGCATCGGCGTGGATCTGGATCAGATCGACGCACCGATCCCCGACGAGACGGACGTGGTGATTCTCTCGGCGGCGATCCCGCCAGACCATCCCCAGGCGCTGCGCGCCCAGGAGCTGGGCCTGCCGGTGCTGACGTACGCCGAGGCGCTCGGGGCGTGCATGCTCGGGCGGACGGGCGTGGCGATCGCGGGGACGCACGGCAAGTCCACGACGACCGCGATGCTGGGCGTGGCGCTGGCCGAGGCGGGGCTGGACCCGTCGGTCATCGTCGGCGCGACATGTGCCCAGCTCTCGGGCGACAGCTCGAACTCGGGCGTCGGATTCCGGACCGGGGCGGACGTGATCCCGGAGGGCGAGCGGGCGGGCGAGCCGGGGCTGGTCCTGGCCGAGGCGTGCGAGTTCAACCGGTCGTTCCACCACCTGCGGCCGACGATCGCGAGCATCGGGAAGGTCGAGGCGGACCACCTGGACGTGTACGGCTCGCTGGACGCGGTGGTCGAGGCCTTCGCGGGCTTCGCGAGGCTCGTGCCGGACAGCGGGACGCTGCTGATCGCGCACGAGGGGGCGCACCGGCGCGTGGTCGCGTCGGGTCTGGCGTGCGACGTGCAGACGATCGGGTTCTCGCCTTCGGCGGACTGGACGATCGGGTACGACCCCGGGTCGCGCGAGGTGTACGTCGCGCGGGCCGGCGAGGCGTCGGTCGGCTGGGTCAACCAGATGGCGGGCGAGCACAACGCGATCAACGCGGCGACGGCGTACGCGCTGGGGCGGATCGCCGGCGCCGAGCCGTCGAGGCTTGCGGCGGCGCTCGGGAACTTCCGCGGGCTCGACCGTCGGATGCAGTGCCTGGGCTCGCGCGACGGCGTCCGCGTGTACGACGACTACGGGCACCACCCGACTGAGATCGAGGTCACGCTCCGGGCGTTGCGTCAGGCCGAGCGCCCGCACGAGCGGGGCGGGCGGCTGATCTGTGTGTTCCAGCCCCACCAGCACTCGCGGACGCGGCATCTGCTTGAGGAGTTCACGACGAGCTTCGAGCAGGCGGACGTGGTGATCGTGCCGCATATCTACTTCGTGCGCGACTCGGAGGCGGAGAAGCAGCGGGTGAGCGCGTCGGACCTGGTGGACCGGCTGCGGGGGCGGGGCGTGCGGGCGATGCACCTGTACCCGTTCGAGGCGATCGTCGAGCAGCTCGAGAACCTGTGCCGCCCGGGCGACCTGCTGGTCGTGATGGGGGCGGGCCCCGTGTGGCAGGTGGCCCGCGGGTACCTGAGGGACGCCTCGTCATGATGTCCACGCAGACGCCGTCCGTGCAGATCGAGACCGACGCGCCGATCCCGACGTGGTTCGGCGTGGGGGGGACGGCCGACCGCCTGGCAAGGCCGACATCGGCCGAGGAACTCCGCCAGTGCATCGAGCTGGACCCGGACCTGCGCGTCCTGGGCGACGGGGCGAACCTGCTCGTTGATGACGCGGGCGTGGGCGAGCTGGTCGTGGATCTGTCGCAGGGGTCGTTTAGGGAGGTCGCGATCCACGACGAGACCGGGTTCGTGGTCGCGGGCTCGGGCGTGCGGCTGCCGCAGCTGATCAACGAGTGCGTGCGGCGCGGTCTGGGCGGGCTGGAGACGCTGGCGGGGATCCCGGCGAGCGTGGGGGGCGCGGTCGTGATGAACGCGGGCGGGGCGTTCGGCGAGATCCGCGAGAGTGTCCTGCGCGTGCACGCGATGGACCGGGCCGGGCGCGAGCACGCGATCGACCGGTCGCACATCGACTTCGGGTACCGGCGGAGCAGGCTGAATCACCTCATTCTCACGAGCGTGGAGTTCACGCTCCGTCCGGGCGACGCCGAGACGCTCCGCAAGCGGCTCCGCGAGTGCATGGAGTACAAGAAGAGCACGCAGCCCCTGAAGGACGACTCGGCCGGGTGCGTGTTCAAGAACCCGACGCTGGAGCGGGACATCGAGGGCGTGGGCGGGGCGGGGCAGCGGGTCAGCGCGGGGATGGTGATCGACCGGGCGGGGCTCAAGGGCTGCCGCGTGGGCGGGGCGGAGGTCTCGGCGCAGCACGGCAACTTCATCGTCACGGGCGAGGGATCGACGGCGCGGGACGTGATCGAGCTGATCGCGCTCGTGCAGGAACGCGTGCTCGCGACGTTCGGCGTGATGCTCGAGCGCGAGGTCGTCGTCTGGGAGCGTTCGGCGTGAACGCGCGGCCGACGGTGCTGGTCCTGGGCGGCGGGCCCGACGCGGAGCGCGACGTCTCGATCGTCAGCTCGCGGGCGGTGGCGCAGGCGCTGATGGACTCGGGCCGGTTCGAGGTCCGCTACGAGCTGATCGAGTCGATCGGGCCGTGCGACGTGCGGGCGATGGCGGGGGACGTCGTGTTCCCGGTGCTGCACGGACCGTTCGGCGAGGGCGGGCCCCTGCAGGACCTGCTCGAGCAGAGCGGTCGGGCGTACGTCGGGTCCGGGCCGAGGGCGGCGCGGCTGGCGATGGACAAGATCACGACCAAGCTGCTGGCCTCATCGCTGGGGATCGCCACGCCCGAGGCGGCGGTGATCAACCCGATGGACCCGGTCTGCCCGATCGGCACGCCGTGCGCCGTCAAGCCCGTGCACGACGGCTCGAGCGTGGGCCTGACGATGTGCCGCGAGCCGGAGGACTGGGCCGGCGCGCTGGCAACGGTCCGGGGCGATGTCCGGTCGCGGCCCGACCGGGCGTGGATGGCTGAGCGGCTGGTCGAGGGGCGGGAGCTGACCGTGGCGCTGATCGAGGGCGGGCACGGGCTCGTCTGCGCCGGCGTCGTGGAGATCGCGCCGCCCGACGGCGTGTACGACTACGCGGCCAAGTACGAGCGGGGCGACACGCGGTACGTCGTCGATCCGGAGCTGCCGGCGGGCGTCAGCGAGAGAATCTCGGAGCGGTCGCTGCGGCTGTGCGAGACGCTGGGCGTGCGGCACCTGGCCCGGGTCGATTTCATGCTCGATCATGAGAGCGGCGAGGCGATGCTGCTCGAGGTCAACACGATGCCCGGGTTCACGGCGCACAGCCTGCTCCCGATGGCGGCCAAGGCTCGCGGACTGGATCTGCCGGCGCTGTGCGGGCGCCTGGTGGACGGCGCCCTGGGCGAGCGGGCCGCGGCGGGAGTCTGACGCGATGGCGAAGAAGAAGAAGCGAGGCGCGGGCGGCGGACTCGACCCCGAGATGACCAAGCGGATCGGGATCGGTTTGGCGGTCGCCGCGTGCGTCGGGGGTCTGGGCGCGGGGACGGTGTTCGGCGCGCGGTACCTCGAGTCGCGGGCCGAGGAGCTGGCGGGCGGCGAGCCGACGGCGGTGCAGATCCTCTGGCCGGCGCTGGGCGGCGGGGGCGAGCGCGACCGCGTGACCTGGCTGCCGTCGGGTGAGCGTGAGCGCTTGACGGAGATCGCGCGGACGGCGATCGCCAACAGCGGGCCACTGGACGTCGAGGGCGTGCGGAGCGTGAGCCGCGAGCTGTGGTCCACCGGCTGGTTCGGCGAGGCGCCGACCGTGCGGCGGACGAGCGAGGGCGGGATCATCGTCGAGGCGCGCTGGCGCGTGCCGGCGGCGGCGGTCCGGTTCGACGGGCGGGACCAGCTCATCGCGTGGGACGGGGCGGCGCTGCCACTCCGGTACCCGCGCGGGCAGAGCGGGCTGCGCGTGCTCCTCGGCGCCAGCTTCGGGCCGGGCGAGGACGGCGTGATCGACCCGGCCCGCGCGTGGCCCGGGGAGGACGTGGCGGCGGGCCTGGCGCTGCTGGATCTGCTGCGGGCCGAGGAGCTGGACGACCAGGTCGCGGCGGTGGACACGTCCCGCGTGTTCGAGGACGGGATGCTCGAGATCGTGACGACCCGGGGCGGGCGGATCGTGTGGGGCTCGCCCGTCGGGCGGTTTGCGCCGGGGCAGAAGTCCGACAACGAGCGTGTGGACGTCCTGCGGGCGTTGCTCGACCGGACGGGGATGCTGGACGCGGGGGAGGGCCGCGTGGAGATCTACGGCCCCCGGGTCGAGATCGACCGGCGCGGGGGCTGAGGTCGCGTAGGCTCAGGCGTGGACCCCGCCGACGAACAGCAGGCGAAGGGCGAGAAGGAGCGGGACCTCTTCGGGAACACGCCCAAGGGTCGCGCGGACTGGTCGCACCGGAAGGGCGAGCCGCGGGTGTTCGCGCTGCTGTGGACGGCGTTCCTGATGGCGGCGACGCTGCTGATGTTCGCGTCGCTGAGCGCGGCGTGGGTGGTGACGCCCGAATCGTACCGCCCGGCGGCGCGGACGCTGCTGATGGTGGTGTCGGTGGGGGTGGTGGTGCTGTGGCCGATGACGAGGCTGTGTCAGGCGCCGCCGGGGCAGCGCCCGCTGTGGGCGACGTTCAAGGACATGGTTGTGGTGCTGGCGCCGGTGCAGGCGTTGGTGTGGCCGCACGCGCTGCGAATCCTGGCGGGCTGGCCGATCGAGGTGGTCGCGGGTGTCTCGTGCGTGATGATCGCGTGGGGTGTGGTGGCGGGGGGCGTGCTGGCGGTGGCGCAGGCGTCGGCGCCGCGACGGGGGGGCGGCGGGGCGCGCTGGGCGTGGATGCTGGTGTTCGTGGCACTGGTGGTGGGGGCGCCGGCGTGGCTGGCGTGGCGCGGCGCGCTGCGCGTGGACTCGGTGGACGGGGCGTCGGTGGGGACGACGCTGGGGTGGATGTTCTCGGCGCCGACGGCGGTCGCGGAGCTGACGCGGGCGCGCGTCTGGACGGGTCGGCCCGCGTCGATCGGCTCGATGCACTGGATGGCGATCGGGTGGACGCTGTGCGTGGGGGTGGCGTTGTGGGCGGGCGCCTGGGGCGTGGGCTTGGCACGCCGGGGGCGGAGCGCCTAGATTGGCGTGCTTGGAGGGGCCCGGCAGGCCCCGAGGAAGGGACGCGATCCGATGGACCTGATCACCGCCGCCGACAAAGTGAAGCTCGAGACGAGGCTGAACGAGCTGCTGGCGCATCGGTCGGTGATCACCGAGCGGATCGCCGAGGCCCGGGCGCTGGGCGATCTGAAGGAAAACGCCGAGTACCACGCGGCGCGGGAGCAGCAGGGCCTGGAGGAGGCGGAGATCCGCCGGATCGAGGAGCGGCTGGCCCACGCGCAGGTCGTCAGCGAGGACAAGCAGGCCGACGGCGTCGTGTTCATCGGCTCGACGGTGAAGATCCGCGAGGTCGGGTCGGACGAGGACGAGCTGTGCCGCCTGGTGGGCGAGAGCTCGGGCGAGGTCGATGACGACGTGTTCGAGGTGACGGCGACGAGCCCGATGGGCGAGGCCCTGATGAAGGCGCGCGTGGGCGAGACCGTCCGCGTCCGGGCGCCGCGGGGCGTCAAGCAGTTCGAGATCCTCGAGATCCTCTGAGCCGAGGCCGGGCGGGGCGTTCAGTCGTCCTCGTCCTCGCCGTCGTCGTCGTCGTCGTCTCCCTCGTCCTCGTCATCATCGTCGTCCCCGTCGTCCGAGGCTTCGTCCTCCTCGTCGTCGGAGGCGCCGGCGTTGTCCTCGCGATCGACGAGCACCCGGATGGCCGGGGGCAGGTCGAACTCGGAGTCGGGGACCCGGTCGAACGAGACGTCCTCGATGACGAACTCGACGCTCTGCGGGCCGACGTATTGCACGGTCTTGGTCGCGATCATCAGCCCGTCGAACTCGCGGTAGTCGCTCAGGACGTACCGGACCGCGATGTCGCCCAGGGGCGAGGGTTCGATCGACTCGGAGCCGATCCGCAGGCCGGTCTCCTTGGAGTAGTACTGGGTGGTCTCGCGCCCGTGGGGGTCGGTGAGCACGACGGCGTGGACGGCCTCGCCCTCGACCTCCTTCTCGCCGGCGTAGGCGATCGAGTCGTAGTCCTTCTCGAGGCGGAGGTCGGCGTCGTAGCGGGAGGAGCGGACGACCGCGTCGCGCTGCTCGCCCTCGAGGACCATCGCGCCGAGGCTGGGGTCGATGCTCCAGGCGGTCTGCCCGTCGAAGCCCTGCATGGACACGCCATAGCCGGTGATCTCGAACCGCAGGACGCTCTGGTTGGGCGCCTTGACGCGGGTCTCGAGCGTGCCCTGGAGCCCGGCCGAGGGGATGGAGATGCGCCCGGTGGAGGTGATGTCGGTGTGCGCGCGGATGACGTCCTCGCCGCCGACGGCCTCGATGTGCCGGGCGATGATCTCGAGCGCCTTCTCCTGCGGGCTGACGGCCTGCTTGGCGGGCTGTGCGGGGGCCGGGAGGGCGGCGACGGTCTGCGCGAGCAGGGCGGCGGCGGCGAGGGCGGACAGGGTTGCGATTCGGGTGATCGTGGATCGGCGGTGCATGGTGTGGTTCCTTCCGTGCGTGCGTTGTTTCATTCTTCGGCGCCCGAGAGCCAGCGGGCGGCCCGGTGCAGGGGCGCGTCCACGCCGTCGAGCAGGTCCTCGCGGGTGAGGGGGACGGGGACGTCGGGGATGACGCCGGTCTTCTCGAGGCGGTCTCCCTTGGAGGTGTGGTAGTCGGCGATGGCGTGCAGGAGCACGTCGCCGTTGGGCAGGCGGTCCATGGCGGCGGGCAGGGCCATGCCGGCGGTGGTCTGGCCGAAGACCTTGGCCCGTTCGACGGCCTGGAGGCCGCCGGCGAAGACCTCGGAGGTCGAGGCGGAGACGCCGTCGGTCAGGACGGCGACGCGGCCGGCGAATGGCTCGGTCGGCTCGCCCCAGCTGGTGGCGTACTGGGGGGTGGTCTTGAACTGGAGGGAGGCTCCCCGCATCTTCATCGTGCCGAGGTTGGCCGGCTCGTCGATGAGGCGCCCGCCCATGCCGATGGCCAGCGCGCCGATGCCGCCCAGGTTGCCGCGGATGTCGATGACGATGCCGTCGGCGTCGCGGAGCTCGTAGACGGCGCGCTCGAACTGGCGCGACATGGGCATCATGAAGATGTTGAAGCGGATGAGCCCGATCCGGGCGCCCTGGGGCAGGC
Source organism: Phycisphaerales bacterium (assembly GCA_041987545.1). Lineage (GTDB taxonomy): Bacteria > Planctomycetota > Phycisphaerae > Phycisphaerales > UBA1924 > JAJRXR01. The sequence goes on from JBHIWH010000001.1 coordinate 544,071, forward strand.
CGTGCTCGTCGTTGTCGAGCCACGACCACTCGAGGCGCGAGTTCATCGCGGGCAGGTTGCCGAACTTGGCCATCTGGCCCGGCTGCCGCACGCGCCTGAGCGTGACGCGCCGGGTCTGGTCGTTGGCGTCGAGGAGTGTCAGGCGGGCGGCCGTCCCGGGCTCGCCCGAGAGCGTGCCCGTGAAGATCTGCCAGGCGATGATCTCGCTCGACTCGGGGTCCAGGGCGGCGATGCGCTCGATGCGGTCGGCGACGTCGCGGGTCCCGATCTTCTGGACAACCCACCCCGGGCGGATCCCCGCGTCCTGGGCGGGGGACTCTGGCTCGACGCGTGTGACCAGGAGCCGGCCCTCGGCGACGCGGACGTCCAGGCCCAGCCACGCCTCGCCCCCGCCGTAGGACTCGTTCTCGAGGGGCTCGTCGAGCCAGTCCTCGGTGGCGTGCTCCTCGTGGTGGTCGGGGGCGTCGGCGCCCGGGTCGTCGTGGTCGGGCGCCTCGTCCTCGCCCGGCAGGACGTCGGCGACTTCGCCCGGGATCAGGGCGAAGTGCGACTCGCCGAGGCGGCTGAGCATGTCTGAGATGATCGAGCGGACCTGGTCGGCGGAGGTGGCGGCCCGGGCCTCGGGGGCGAGCTCGTCGTGGACGGCGTCCCAGTCCACGCCGTTGTACGTCTCGTCGAAGTGGGTGTCGCGGATAATCCGCCACGCGGCCTCGAAGGTGCGTTCGTGGACCGTGGGCTCCGCGGCGGCGGGGGCGGCCGCGATGGCGGTGGCCGCGGAGACCAGCGAGAGGGCGGTCGCGAGGATCGCGGTCCGTCGGACGTTGGGGGCTCTCATGTATCTCTCCTGGGCGGGCGGGCCTCGGCGAAAAGGTCCGGGCGGGCGGGGCGGCCGAGGGCCCGGCGGCCGATTCCCCGCGGGGGCTCTTTGGCCGACGGCGGGGCCGGGTTCTCGGACGCCGATTCGTACCGGCATCGGGCCGCCGATGTGCGGATCCTTGGCCGATTCGGGCCCGGAAGGCGGGCTGAATCGAGCAGGCTCGGGCGACATCGGCGCAACGCGTTGATATGCAAGAGTTTAGGGCGGCTCGCCGTCGAGGGCTGTGCCGCGATCACCGCGAGCGTGAACGGTTCGGATGGGACAAGCTGGGTCGTCGCATCGCAGCGCCGGGGCGTCATCACGTCTCGAACGCAACTGGAGCGGCGCGTGCATGTGAATGTGGGCAAGGTTGATTCCGCATCGTGGCGCGTGCGTGACGAGGTGGATTGGCTGTCGGTGGGTGTGAAAAGCGCGAAATGCAGGCGTAGGTCTTGCCGTGGGTTGCGCGCCTCACTATCACTATGTTGTAGATATCGGGAGTGTCACGGGACCGGTCTGGGGAGTTCGGTTCCAACTGCAGGGGCATAACGAATCCGGCAGGTTTCCGTGCGACCGTAGTTGCTCTGCCCACTCGGGTAGGGGTGTGTTCATCGAGTGTCGAGTGAATGCGAGGAGTAGGACAATGAAGATGAAGAACGGCATGTGCGGCGTGGCCGCGGCGATGCTGGCGTGTTCGGGCGCCGCGATCGCCGAGCCCACGGCCCCCACGGTTATCAACTGGGACAGCGTCACCGTGTTCCCGCAGACCACCCAGCGTGGCGGCGAGACCCTCGGCGACGGTGTCGAGCGCGTCTGGGACAACGGCCCGTGCGACTGGGACAACGCGCCCGATTCGGCCGCCGGCGTCCAGTCGCAGGTGTGGCCCGGCACCCCCTCGCCCTTCGAGGCGCGGGTCGCCGACGACTTCTTCATTCGCGACTGCGAGTGGTGGAGCATCGAGAAGATCACCGTGATCATGGCGATCTCGGACAACATCACCGACGTCGAGGACCTCGACGTCGCCCTGGACATCTGGTCGGACTGCGACGGGTGCCCTGATCAGATCCTGTACACCTTCCCGATCCAGGTCGATTGCGTCGTCACCGAGGGCGGCGACGGCGACATGGACGGCGACGAGGTCTGCGAGATCCAGGCCCGCATGCTCGGCGCCGGCACCGGCGACTTCGAGGACACCAACTTCTGGGAGATCTGCTTCGACCCCGAGGTGTCCCCGGACTACTTCGGCAACACCTGCCCGCTCTTCCTGACGGGCGACACCCGCTACTGGGTCTCCCCGCGTGGCGGCTCGAACGGCGTGTACTACTGGGTCACGGCCAACGACTACAAGGTCCAGGGCTCGCAGGGCAAGTTCTACAGCCCGCACCTCGGCTTCATCAGCTGGACCGATGTCGATGACATCCCCTCCGGCAAGGTTGACTGCCAGGACTTCTGCTTCACGATCGACGCGAAGGTCTGCTGCCTGCTCCGCGACCAGGGCGACTACGACCTGGCCGGCATGAGCTCGCTCGACTTCCCGAGCACCTCGCTCTTCTCGAGCCGCTCGGTCGATCAGTTCCAGGTTCCCCCGGGCGAGGACCAGTACCTCTGCCGCGTCGAGGCGTACATCGCCACGAACTGCTTCGATGACCACGAGTGGTTCATGGAGATCTGGGACAACCTGTGCGATTGCCCCGTGGACGGCACCGCCCGCCGCGTGGACATGGACAAGGTCTACCTGACCGGTGACACGTTCGACGGCCTGGACGTCTACTGCTTCGTCTGGAGCTGCCCCGACGTGCTCCTGAACGCCGGCTGCAACTACTGGTTCGCCGCCGCCGGCGAGGGCCAGGGCGTTGCCGGCGAGCGCGCCGTCTTCCTGTTCAAGACCCAGGAGACGCCCTGCGACATCTACATCCGCGAAGGCAAGTACAAGAACAAGTTCTTCGGCTACGACGACTTCACCCCGGTCAGCGAGATCGATGGTGGTCCCGGCGAGCCCCGCGAGTTCGCGTTCCGCATCTGGACGCGTGACGAGGGCGAGGACATGCCCGGCGGCGCGACCATCCCCGCGACCTCGATGGGCGGCGGCGACGCCACCGTCGGGTCCAAGGGCGCGACCGGCCTCCGTCGCAACACGATCCGTCGTCCGTGATCATCTGACCGGCCGCGTGCGGCCCGCCGCACAAGGCTGATCACTCGATTCGATTCGGCCCGTCCCCTCCGGGGGGCGGGCCGTTTTTTTGTGCGCCCACAGCGTCCGTCGCCGGTGGCCTGCGGGCTCGCGGGCTCGGCCGCCAGACCCGGACGCCCCGCGGGCTCCGGCGAGGGCGGGCCCGGTCACTGGGGCGTTTGAGCGACTCCTGGACCGTCGCGGTGGGGAGAGGCCGGCACGGGGCAACCCGTTGACCGGGACGGGCTTGGGCTCCGAGAACCGGCCCCCTGTGGCCGCGCCGAGCGAAAAAACCCCGTGATCCGGTGGCTTCCGGGGCATCCGGGTGGTCTGTTTGAACCGGTCGTGCGGGTGAGGCGGGTTGGGTCCCGCCCGGGCGGCCCGGGTCCGGGGGGAGTGCCACGGTCCCGAGAAGGACATCAGTTTCTCGCCCCGCAACGGGTGGGCATCGGGTCAATCGGCGAACGGTCGCGACGTGTCACGGGGTTGACGCCGCGGCCCGCACCGCGCCGATCTTCCGGCCCCTCCGCCCGAACGCGTGGGTGACGGAGGGTGAGAACATGCAGTCAAAGACATCGGCGCGGATCGCGGCGGCGTGCGGGATTGTGCTCTGCACAGGGGTAGCGTTCGCGGGCGGGGACGACCCGAACCGGATCCTCCTCCCGCCGCCTGACTACGACAACATCGGCCCCCGCGAGGTCTCGATGCTCATGTCGGGCTTCGAGCAGGGCGAGGGCTGGAACCTCGGCCTGGCGAGCAACAACACGCCCGCCGGCTGGGCCGTGCTCGGCGCGAACGCGAGCCCGATCATCTCGAATCTCAACCCGTGGGTGGGCGCGCAGCACCTGCGGATCCAGGACGAGCCGGGCGTTGGCTCGAACAACGACGTCGGCATCCTGTCGCCCAACATCAAGCTCCCGGGCGAGGACGAGCTCGAGATGCTGACCCTCAAGATGGGCGTGTACATCAGCGAGAAGGGCGGGGCGGACTACGACGTCTTCCTGCAGTCCGAGAGCGCGCTGGCCGCCCGCGTGAAGTTCGACTTCTCGGGCCGCATTCTGATCGTCGATGACCTGGCGTTCCGCGACACCGGGGTCGAGTGGTCGGTCGCCGAGTGGAAGGAGCTCCGGATCGAGCTCGACTACACGGGAGCCGGGCAGGCGACCGCGAAGTACTACTACGGCGGGACGCTCATCTACGAGGACAACAACAGGTTCGACCTCGTGGACGACCCGACGCAGTTCGGCATCGTCAGCGACAACAACCACAAGGACGACTTCGGCGACTTCGACAACGTGATGCTGGTCGTGCCGACTCCGGGCGCGCTGGCGACGGCGTTGGTCGGGGGCGTGCTGATCGGCGCCCGGCGCCGGCGCCGCTGAGTCGGAGTGACGGCGGGGGAGCCCGCCGCGGAAGGTCACCAGATCGGGTCCGCCCCACGGGCGGGCCCTTTTTCCTGGGGCGTGCTCGGGGCGCCGTGAACCTCGCGTGAACGGACTACTTGGCGCTCCGAGAAAGAGAGAGGGCCCGGGGACTCACCCCCCGGGCCCTCGCTTTGTTCGGGCAGTGCTCAGGCCGACGCGTCCGCGCCCTGGGCGCGGGCGACGCCAAGGGCGTCGAGCGCGTCGATGAGCTTGGGCATGTACACGTACCCGGGCCCGCCCTGCATCATGACGACGACGCCGGCCATCTCCATGATCTGCTCGCGCGTGGCGCCGGCCTTGGCCGCCTTCTCGGCGTGCGAGTAGATGCACGGCTCGCAGCGCAGGGCCATGCCGATAGCAAGGGCGATCAGCTCCTTCTCACGGACGCTGAGCGCGCCCTCGCCCATGAGCTTCTGGAACATCGTGCCAAACGCCCGGACCGTGTCGGGCGCCTCGTCGCGCATGGCGCCGACCCGGTCCGGCCATGCCTGGTAATGCTGGGCGGCGGTGCTCATGCCGTCCTCCTCTCTGTCTGGTGTGGTTGGTTCGATTCCGTGGTGGGCCCGGCGGGGGCGGGGTTCCCTACGCGGTTCCAGGGCATGCGGGCGAGCAGCATGGCCATGCCGCACCAGCCCGACGCGCCGGCGAAGACGAGGCCCGCGCCGACGAACGCGCTGAGGGCGAGGAGCCAGGGCGTGACGAGCACGCCGAGGATCACGCCGAGCAGCACGAGCGAGCCGGCGGTGATCTGGACCTGACGCATGACGTCGATCCTGGGGGCGCCCGCGGCCCGGACGGTCTCCCGCCCGCTCGCTTTCCATGCCTCGATGCCGCCGGCCAGGTGGTAGCACTCGCCCTCGCGAGCCCCCAGTTGCTCGGCGCCCTTGGCGGACCGGCCCCCGGTGCGGCAGTGGAACACGAGCCGCTTGCCCGGGTGGCGCCCTCGCAGGGCCTCGGCGTCGAGGCCCGACAGGGCGCAGTGGTGGGCGGCGTCGATCCGCTCGGCGGCGTGCTCGAAGTCCTCCCGGACGTCGATGAGCACGGCCTCGCCCGCGTCCAGCCAGCGCTCCAGTTGCTCGGGGGAGACGTCGATCAGGATTGGGGTCTCTGGCATGGTCGGCTCCATCGGTGCGGCCGGGTCTGGTCCGGCCCCCTGTCCCTTGAGAGGCGCGCCGCGCGGGGATCACTCCCGCTCGCGTCGTGGATTCTCGAGATTCTCGCGGAGCCGCTCGCGCAGGCCCGGGGGCAGGTCCCCCGCGGCCAGATCCCGGCAGGCCCGCTGGGTGACGTCCAGGGAGGAGAACACCGAGCGGCACCGCTGGCAGATGACGCTGGTGTCGAACGGCGCGCCGTTGTCCAGGGCGTGCTGCTTGGCCTCGAGCAGGTCGAGGCAGGTCCGCTCCGGGTAGGCGGGGGGCGGGGCGGCGCCGGGCGCGCGGGGGTTGGCGGGGTCGATGGCGTGGCGGAGCTTGAGCCGTGCGCGGTGGACCCGGGACCGTGCGGTGCCCTCCTCGAGGCCCAGGATGGAGGCGACCTCCGGGACGCTGAAGCCCACGATCTCCTTGAGCACGAGCGGGACCCGGAAGTCCTCGGGCAGCGAGGCGATCGCGGACTCGACGCGTTCGCGGGCCTCGGCCCGGATCTGCCGCTGCAGGGCGTCGTCCTGCTCGTCGGCGATTGCCGCGATCACCGGCGCGTCGAAGGGGAGCGGCGCGTCCAGCGACGCGACCCGGTCCGGCTCGCCGGCCCGCTTGCGGTGGCGCCGCTGGCAGGCCCTGGCCGCGATCGTGTACAGCCACGTGCCCGGGTCGGACCGGCCCTGGAAGGCGTGCCATCCGCGGAACGCCTGGAGGAAGACGTCCTGGACGAGGTCCTCGGCCTCGTCCGCCGAGCCGCAGAATCGGCGGGCGAGCGAGTACAGCCGCGGGCCCTGCTCGGCGACGAGCCGCTCTATGGCGGCGGTCGCCTCGGCGCGCTGCGCCTCGCTCATGTCTGGCGGAGGTGGCACACGGGATCGTACGGGGCAGGGGGTGGCGCGCACGAGAAAGGCCCGGGGCGAGATGCCCCGGGCCTGTGCGTGCGAAGCGTGAGACGCCTGACCGCGATCAGCGGCGGCGGCGCGCGCCGGCGAGGGCGCCGAAGCCGAGCAGCGCGAGCGTGCCGGGGGCGGGGACGATGGTGTAGGAGAGGAAGTCGCCCGCGACGGAGGTGGTGCCCCAGTCGATGGTGGCGGCGTCGGAGCGGGAGAGGTGATCAACGCCGGGGTCGGCGCCGCCACCGGTGGAGAAGACGTCGAACTCGAAGGAGTCGCCGATGGAGAGGCCGAGGGCGGCGAACTCGACGACGATCATCTGACCGGCGGCGGAGGTGCCGGAGATGTTGGAGTCGCCGTTCCAGGTGGCGCCGACGAGGTTCCAGTTGGAGCCGTCAAACCCGCGGATCTCGCCGCCGAACTGGAGCGAGCCGCCATCGTCGGCCCAGGTGCCGAGGAAGTGGGTGATGCCGCGGCCCCAATCGACGTTGCGGTTCCAGGTGCCGGGATCGGTGGAGTTGTCACCGGCGTTGGCGCCGGTGTCGATGCCGACGATGTACTTGCCCCAGTTCTGGTCCGAGACGAGGCCGTCGGTCGAGATGTTGATGTACAGGTACTGGCTGTCGTTGGTCACTTCGACGCCGGAGATGTCGAGGTGGGTGAAGCCCATGCCGTTGAAGAACTCGTGCAGGTCGCCGCCCGAGGCGGTCCCGCCGACGTTGTCGTTGTACACGTCGGCGGACGCGGCGGAGCACGCCAGACCCGCGGCGACGGCCGCAATAACTGCTCGCTTCATCTCTCTACTCTCCTACGACTCGATGAACCGCATCTCTCTGCGCGCCTCCCCGGCGGGGAGGGCGTTTCTCTTCTCGTGTAACAGCTTACAGGGGCGTGCCGGCCCCGCAAACGCCAATTCTGGCGGTGGACGGGCCCGGCGTGGCCCGGGGGTCGATCTCGGGCCTTGCCCAGATTATCGGGCCGGGAACAGGAACCGCAGGGCCTCGGGCAGGCGGTCCGCCCAGGCCTCCTCGTTATGGACCGCGTCGGGATCGACGGCGAGCAGGCGGCGGTCTTCCCCGAGGCCGGCGTCGGCCAGCCTCGCGTCCAGATCACGGTTCCAGTCCTCGTACATCTGGTTGCGGTCGTCGGCCGCCGGGTCGTAGCCCAGCTCGCTCCCGCCCACGCCGACGAAGACCCGCTGGGGCCAGGCGCCGACGGACTCGACGTACTCCCGCCCGACGGGGGGCAGGCTCTCGAGCAGGAGGCGCCCGAAGCGGTCGGGGCGCTGGGTGGCGATGTAGAGCGAGATGACGGCGCCGTAGGACGCCCCGCCCACGCCCGTGTCCGAGGCCTTGGTCGAGACGCGGAAGGCCCGCTCGACGCGGGGCATGACCTCGGCCATGAACCAGTCGGCGAACTCGCCGCCGTGGGGCGTGAAGCCGCGCCCGACGTCCCAGGGGACGTACTCCTCGGAGCGGGCGGCGCCGGCGTGGGGGACGCCGACGATGATCAGGTCCTCGATCAGGCCGGCCTCGATCAGACGGGTCGCGGTCTCGTCGGCGTGCCACTCGTCGGGGATGCCCGCGTGGTCCTCGAATAGGTTCTGGCCGTCGAACATGTAGAGGACGGGGTACTTGCGGTCGGCGTTGTGGTCGTAGCCGGGCGGGAGCCAGACGAGCAGGTCGCGCATGGAGCCGGCGGCGGAGCCGGCGCCCCCCGCGACCTGGAGGCGGCGGAGCGTGCCGGTGACCTCGATATCCCGGTACTGGGTCGCCTGACGCTGCGAGGCGATGTCCGCGGGCGAGCGGAAGCGGGGGATGGTCAGCTCGATAATGGGCGCCTCGCCGGCCAGGGCGTCGGCGTCCACCTCGGGCAGGGTGCGGTTGTCGATGTCCGCGCCGTCGGCGGTGGTCTCGACGCGGTCCCACGAGCCCACGGTGAACTTGAACTGGATGGTGCCGGTGCGGGCGGGGTCGTGCTTGGAGACGTACTGCCAGCGGCCGTCGGAGCGCTGGGTCATCTTGAACTCGGGTTTGGCCGGGTCCCACCCGCCCCAGTTGGAGGCGAGGAACATGGGCTCGTCGGTGGTCGCCATCCGGGCGACGTCGTCCACGACGAGCACGAAGCCCTGGGGGAGGTCTTCGGGCTGGACCATGCGCTGGGCGATGGCGGGGAGTGCGGTCGAGGCGAGGGCGGCGAGGGTGATGAGTGTGCGTGTCATGGCGGGGCGAGTGTAGCCGTGGCGGGCCCTGTGCAAAGAAAAAGCCGCCCGCGTCGAGCAGACGCGGGCGGCGTGGGATGCTGAATCAGGGACTACTCGCGGGGCTTACGGGCAGCCGCCGGAGAACAGGGTGAGGAAGGCGATGACGTCGTCGAAGTTGAGGGTGCCGAAGGGTGCCGCGAGGTCGGCGGCCGAGTCGTTGCCGCTGAAGGCGGTGAGGAAGGCGATGACGTCGTCGAAGTTGAGGGTGCCGAAGGGCTCGGCGAGGTCGGCGCCGTTGCAGCCGCCGGGGATGGCCGAGAGGTTGATGTACTGGTCGCCGGCGATCGAGTTGAAGTCGATGTCGCCGACCTCGCCCAGGTTGTCCGCGGCGGGGAGGCCGCCGATGACCTGGTTGGAGACGAAGCCGAAGCCGCCGTCGGAGATGTAGCCGCCCAGGAGGATGTCCTGGACGCCGTCCCAGCCGAGCTCGCAGAGATCGATGCAGATCTCGATGCCGGTGTTGACGTTGGGGGCGTCGGCGACGCTGGGGGTCATCGCGTCGTTGGCGGTGACGCCGCCGACGTTGGAGTTGTTGATGGCGACCTGGATGAGGCCGACGGGGGGCAGGGAGCCGGAGGGGAGGTTGCCCTTGAGGATGTCGAGGCCGACCTCGGAGCTCTTACGCGGGGCGTAGCCGGCGTAGAGGGCGGCGAGGAAGCCGTCCTGCTCGTCGAACAGGGGGCCGGAGAAGTCGATGAGCTCGACGGGCATGGCGACGGGGGCGCCGGTGCCGTCGGTCACGTCGCCGCCGGAGAACGAGCCGTAGTCGGCGAGCAGGCCGAAGAAGGGGTCGAAGATGGGCCCGTCGGTGCGGAGGGTGGTGGAGTCGCAGAAGTTCTCGAGATTGCCCGAGCCACCGTTGACGCCGTTGTTGATATTGATCCACTGGTCGGGGCTGAAGGCGGCGTCCCAGGTGAGGTCCGCGGCGCGGTTGACGCCGTTGAACGAGATGTCAACGTTGTCGTTGCGCATCACGTTCTGGCCGCCGGGCTGGGAGTCGAGGTAGAGGACGAGCTTGTTGTAGTTCACCTGCATGTTGCCGCCGATGAAGATGTAGAGCTCGCCGGAGACGACGGGGCCCTCGTCGGCGTCGAGGTAGACGCGCACGTTGTTGATCTCGGAGCCGTAGGCCCAGTTGGCGTCGGGGGCCATGGGCGAGGCGAGCGAGGGGCTGCCGATGACGCCGAGGGCGTTGGAGTTGTCCACGCCCATGGAGTAGCCACCGGTGAGCGCGCCGGCGTTCGCGGCGCCGTACCCGGCGAGCGAGCCGAGGTCGGCGATCGCGCCGCCGATGGGCCCGGCCCAGAGGCGGGGGACGTTGGGGGTGGTGCCGTCGTCGCCGTCGTCGTTCCAGGCGTCGGCGGAGACGAGGAAGTCGGCGCCGAAGCCGGCGTCGAAGACGAGGCCGGACTGGCCGTCGATGATGAACGCGCCGGCGCCGGCGCCAGCGCCGAGGACGGTGTCGCCCGTGGCGCCGTTGGCATCGACGTCGATGTAGAGGTCGAGCCCGTTGCCGTTGGCCTCGAGGTTGCCGGCGATGAAGAGGTAGAGGTTGACGCCGTCGGTCGCGGCGTAGACGGCGTCGATCTCGGAGCCGCCGCCACCGATCTCGGTGCCGTCGGTGGAGTCGCCGAAGCCGGTGAAGTTGGTCTGGAGCATCTGCGCGGCGCCGTAGTTGGCGTCGAGCTGGCCGTCGACGACGATCGCGCCCGCGTTGGCGGTGACGGCGACGTGCTGGACACCGCCGAGGGCGGTGAAGTCGGGCGCGTTGCCGATGTTGGCGGTGTCGATGGGGAGGCCGCCGTCGTGGACGACCTGGTTGGACATGAAGGTGCGGTCGCCGGAGTTGACCCAGCCGGCGAGCTGGAAGGTGGACGTGCCGCCGGAGCCCTCGAGGGCGCCGCCGATGTCCGTGAGCGGGATGCAGATCTCGACGCCGGTCATGACGTCCTCGGGGGGCGCGCCGAAGTCGCCGCCCTGGAAGTCGCCGGTCTGGTTGTCGCCGAAACCGGTCGGCTGGTTCTGCGACCAGATGACGTTCGAGTAAAACGCGCCCTCGGTCCCCGGGTCGAAGACGCCGTCGACCGTGGGCTGGGCGATGGCGGCGCCGGCGAGGACCGCGACCAGGGCCGCGGGGCTCAGGGTTCTGAACTGCATCGTGTGTTCTCCCTCAACTGTTTCAGGCCCGCGCGGAGGCGGGGCTCGTGTGGTATGAAAACGCTTGCACTCCAAACACATGCCGTACAAACAGCGCGGCGGCATGGAATCGGCAAACAACCGAAGGTAGCGGGGGTCGCGGCGCAACTCCAGTGTTCACCGGCCAGATCCGGCCCGGGGCCGGGCGAAATTTTGTTCAGATCGCGCGAAGACCTCGCTCAGAGCACGTCGGCGGGCATCGGCGCGTCGGTGGCCGGGGCGCCCGGGCCGCCCCTTCGGCTGTTGACGGCGATCGCCAAGTGTTTCTACATTGAAACGTTAACACCCCGAGGGCCGGCGTCGTCGGCCCCTCTCGTCGCCCCCAGCGCCGCGCTCCGAGCCGGCCGGGAGTCCCCATGCGTGCCACCCAGAGGCGTGCGTTCGGCCGAGCCTTCACCCTGATCGAGCTGCTCGTGGTCATCGCGATCATCGCGCTGCTGATCGGGATCCTGCTGCCGGCGCTGGGCAAGGCGCGCGAGGCGGCGCAGAACGCCAAGTGTCTGTCGAACACGCGGCAGATGGGCATCGCGATGACGACCTACGCCGACGACTGGCGCGGGTGGTACCCGGTGCAGCCGATCCCGGACAACCCGCAGTTCAACAACTCGTCGAACAAGGTGTCCGAGGCCCAGTGGGTGCACGGCGGGGTCGCGGGCCTGTTCAGCCTGCGGCAGATCGGTGACGGCGAGCAGAGCGGCCTGGGCGGCACGGGGGACGTCGGGTACTTCGGCGCGCCCGGCTTCATCAACAAGTACGCCGACGGGAACGACACGCCCCTGATGCGTGACTACGTCCAGGGCTTCGACATCCTGACCGACCCCGCGGACAAGCTCGATTACTACTACGGGCGCCCGCCCACGTTCTCGATCAACACGCTGTACCCGAACGGGACGACCAAGATCCCCCGCGTGCCCGAGGGCGAGGTGGACGTCGTCTCGTACAACATCAGCTACATGTACATCGTCGGGTTCAAGAACTACGAGCCCACGATTGTCGCGCCCGCGCCCCTCTGGGGCGACGAGACCAACGGCAACGACAACCGGACCAACTCCTTCTATCAGCAGGAGCAGTGGCGCGAGGTCGGCCTGAACGGGAACCCCGGGATCTCGGACCCCGACGACGCCGACTACATCGACCAGTCCTACGCCGAGGAGGACAACCACGGCGAGCGGGGCGGGAACTGGGTCTTCATCGACGGGCACGCCGAGCTGCTCTCGGGCAACGTGCACGCGACGTTCTTCGACGACTTCGGGGCCAGCCAGAACAACGGCAGGCCCGACCGCCCGACGACCGGGTCGCTGAGCGTGAACCTGATCCGCCCGGGGCGGAGCGGGCAGCTCATGACGATCGAGTAGGCGGGCCGAGACGCCCGAGGCGGGAGATTCCATGCGCCGAGCACGAGACGGTCGTCGCCCGCGGGGCTTCACGCTCATCGAGTTGCTCGTCGTCATCGCGATCATCGCGCTGCTGATCGGCATCCTGCTGCCGGCGCTGGGGCGGGCCCGCGAGTCGGCGCGGACGGCCAAGTGCCTGTCCAACGTGCGGCAGATGAGCATCGCGATGAACGGGTACGCGCACGACTCTCGGGGGTGGTACCCGGTCATGCCGATCCCGCCGTCGTACGCCAGCCCGATGTACCTCGACGGGCAGTGGGTGTACGGCGGGGTCGCGGGGATGTTCAGCCTGAACCAGGTCGGCGACGGCACGCCCGGCAGCCCGCCCATGGGCGACGTGGGGTACTTCGGAGTGCCCGGGCACATCAACGAGTACGTGGATGGCAACGACGAGCCGCTGCTCCGGAACTACGTCGACGGGTTCGGGATCCTCAACTGCCCGTCGGACCGGGAGGACTACTACTACGGGAGGCCGCCGACGCTCTCGCTGAACACGACGTTCCCTGACGGGAAGTTCAAGGCGCCGCGGGCGCCCGAGGGCGAGCAGGATGTCATCTCGTACACGATCAGCTACATGTACGTCGCGGGCTTGCGCCAGGACGACCCGGTGATCGTGGCGCCGCCGCCGATGTGGGGCGACGAGACGAACGGGAACGACGTGCGGTTCGGCTCGTGGTACTCGGCCGGCCAGTGGGAGGACGCCGGGATCCCGGACCCCTGGGCGCCCGCGTCGGAGAGGAGTTACGCGGACGCGGACAACCACGGCTCGGACGGGGCGAACTTCGCGTTCACCGACGGGCACGGCGAGTTCCTCTCGGGCAACGTCGCCCGGACGTTCTACGACGACTTCGACGACGACGGCGACGGGGAGCCGGACCGCCCGCGGGACAACCCCCTGAGCATCAACCTCATCGACCCCGACCGGGACAGCTACACACAGACGATCGACTGACCCGGGGCAATCCGCCTCGGCGTCGGTGCTAGACTCCCCGCCCCATGAGCGACGGCGCGAGCGAGAGCACGAGGTCCAAGCCCGGCGCCAGGCGTGCCGTGACGCGTCTGGCCGGCGCCCAGGAGGCGGGCCTGCTCCTGGTCATCGCGCTGATGGTCGCGGCGCTGACGCTCTTCGGCGGGTCCAAGACGGTCTACAAGCCGGTGGAGATCGAGCCGGGCTCGACGATCGTGATCTACGACGCCCAGGGCGCCGAGCACGAGCCGGGCGCGCTGCCCGACCGCCTGATCGACCGGATCACGATCACGACGCCCGGGGGCCAGAGCCAGACGCTCGAGGCGCCCCTGCGGTACCGCGAGAACGGGGCCGCGGCCTCTGTGCTCGTTGAGCGGCGGGTCAACCGGTTCCTCGAGAAAGAGAACATCACGCTCGTGCTCAAAGACGCGAGCTTCTTCGCGGTCATGGCGGTCGGGATGACCGCGGTGATCATCCTCGCCGGGATCGACCTCTCCGTCGGCTCGATCTTCGCGTTCGCGGCGATCCTCGGGGCGATCGTGCTGAACCGCATGGGCTCGGACATGTCGCTGGCGGTGGGGGGGCTGGACGTGACGGGCTTCGTCGCGGTCCTGGTCGGGCTGGGCGTGTGCGTCGGCATCGGCGCGGCGTGCGGGGCGGCCAACGGCGTCATGACGGTCGGGCTGCGCGTCCATCCGTTCGTCGTCACGCTGGGCATGATGGCGGCGCTGCGCGGCCTGACCATCATCATCCCGCAGCAGGTCACGGGCGAGCAGTCGGTCGCCGGCTTCCCGCCCGGCTTCCAGACCGGGTTCTTCAAGCGGGAGATCCTGGGCGTCCACCCGGTGCCGATCCTGATCATGGCGGTCGTCGCGGTCGCCGGCTGGTTCGTGCTCTCGCGGACGGTGCTCGGGCGGCGGGTGTACGCGATCGGTGGCAACGAGACGGCCGCCCGGTACGCGGGGATCCCGGTGGGCCGGGTCAAGGTGATCGTCTTCACGATCATGGGGGCGCTGGCGGGCCTGAGCGCCTGCATGGCGACGGGCTACCTGGGGGCGGCCGAGACGAGCGCGGGGGTGGCGTACGAGCTCGAGGTGATCGCGGCGGCGGTGATCGGGGGCGCGTCGCTGATGGGCGGGCGTGGCTCGGCGCTGGGCGCCGTCCTGGGCGCGGTCGTGATCAAGCTCATCGGCAACTCGATGATCATCTTCGACATCGACCAGTCCTGGAACCAGGTCGTGATGGGCGGGGCGATCATCGTCGCGGTGGTGATCGACCAGACCAAGGCCCGCCTGTCGCCCCGCTAGGGCCGGCGGGCGCCCCGGCCCCGGGGGGCGCAGCTACACTCGGGCCTGGACGGATCGACCGGGGACGGCCACGGGGGGCCGGGACGCACGCACACCACCGGAGCGGATCATGACGTTCGACACCATGCGGAAGACTGGGCGGAACTGGATCGGCGCCGCGGCGTTTGGCCTGACGCTCTCGCTGGCCGGCTGCAGCGAGTCCGGGTCGTCCTCGACGGGTTCGGGGTCCGCCTCGGGCGGGGGCGAGGGCGAGCGGTACGTGATCGGCGTGGTCGCCAAGAGCCAGGGCAACCCGGTGTTCAAGGCCGCCCGCGTCGGCGCCGAGGACGCGGCCCGCGACCTGTCCGAGAAGTACGGCATCGACGTGCAGGTCCGGTGGCAGACGCCAAACTCCGAGGACGCGCAGGTCCAGGCCCAGTACGTCGAGCAGCTCAAGGCCTCGGGCGTGGACGGGATCGCGATCAGCGTGATCAACGCGGACGTGCTCACGGGTGTGCTGTCGGACGCCGTGGACCAGGGCATCACCGTGATGACGTTCGACTCGGACGCGCCCGAGTCGGGGCGGATGGCGTATTACGGCGTGGACGACAAGGCCGCGGGCGCCGCCGTCATGCGTGAGCTGGCCGGCGTGATGAGCGAGGAGGGCGTGGTCGCGATCCTCCGTGGCAACCCCGCGGCGACGAACCTGCAGCGGCGGGTCGAGGGCGTCCGCGAGGAGGCCGCCAAGTTCCCGGGCATCACGATCAAGGAAGACTACGAGCACCCCGAGACCGCCAACGACGCGGCGTCCAAGATGCAGTCGGTCCAGAACGCCAACCCCGACATCACGGGCTGGGCCCTGGTCGGCGGCTGGCCCCTGTACACCGACAACGCCCTCGACGGGATCTACGAGAACGCCAAGGTCGTCTCGCTCGACCCCCTGCCCCTGCCCCTCAACTACCTGGAGAAGGGTCAGGTGCAGGTGCTGATCGGCCAGCCGTACTACGGCTGGGGGTACGAGTCGGTGACGTACATCGTCGAGAAGCTGCACAACGCGAAGAACCCGCCGAGCGAGATGATCTACGCGGACTTCGACGTCGTGACCCAGGAGAACGTGGAGGAGTTCAAGGGCCAGTGGGACGACTGGCTGGCCCGGAACGACGACGCGGCGCCCTGAGCCGCGACACGGCAGACGGATCCACTCCGCGGCGGGCCCACGAGCGGCCCGCCGCGTCGTCTCAAGACCGAGCGACGCCCGCCATGACCGACGACAAGACACTCTTGGTCGCCGAGCACGTGAGCAAGCGTTTCGGGCCCACGAAGGCGCTCGACGACGTGTCGGTCTCGTTCCGCGCGGGCGAGGTGCACGCGCTGATGGGCGAGAACGGGGCGGGCAAGAGCACGCTGGGCAAGGTCATCGCGGGCCTGCACAGGCAGGACGAGGGCGTCGTCCGCATCGGCGGGCGGGAGCTCAAGCCCGGCTCGATCGACGACGCGTTCAACGCGGGCGTTCGCATCGTGCATCAGGAACTGGCCCAGTGCCCGAACCTGTCGGTCGCAGAGAACCTGTGCCTGCACGACATCCCGCGGGGCGCGCTGAAGATGATCGACCGGGAGGCGATGCGCGAGCGTGCCGCCCGGCTCGTGCACCGGATCGAGCCGTCGATCGACGTCACGCGTGAGCTGGGGCGGCTGTCGCCGGGACACCGCCAGATCTGCCAGATCGCGGCCTCGCTCGACGAGGAGGCCCGGACCGGGGCCAGCGCCGCCCGGGTCATCGTCTTCGACGAGCCGACCAGCTCCCTGTCGATCGCCGAGACCGAACGATTGCTGGAGATCGTCCGCGACCTGGCCGCGTCTGGGTTGACGATCATCTACGTGTCTCACCGCATGAGCGAGATCTTCGCGTGCTGCGACCGGGTGACGGTGCTGCGTGACGGGTCGTACGTCGCGACGTCGAACGTGAAGGACATCACGGAGCCGGACCTGGTCGAGCAGATGATCGGGCGGCGGCTGCAGACGCCGACGGGCCCGACCCGCGCGCCCGGGAGCGAGGCCGCGGCCCTGCGGGGCATGGGCGGGGAAGACGGGCACGAGCTGCAGGCCGACGCCCCGCCGCGGCTCGAGGTCAGCTCCATCGCCTCGCCCGGCAAGGTCGCGGGCGTCTCGTTCAGCGTCCGCCCGGGCGAGGTCCTGGGCATCGGCGGGCTGGTCGGCGCCGGGCGGTCGGAGCTGCTGGACGCGATCTTCGCCGTCGATCCGAAGGCCTCGGGACGCGTGCAGGTGGACGGGTTCGAGGTGGACCGCTCGTCGCCGCGGGGGCTGATCCGGGCCGGGGTCGGCTACGTGCCCGAGGACCGGCGGCTGCAGGGGTTGTTCTTCAACCTGAGCGTGTCGGAGAACATCGTCGTGCCGTTCATGCGCCGGCTGGCGCGGGCGATGGGTGTTCGGCGCCTGGGGGCCGAGCGCGAGCTGGTCGCCGAGCGGATCAGCAACTTCCGCGTGAAGACCGCCTCCCCACGCAGCCAGCCGGGCGAGCTTTCGGGCGGCAACCAGCAGAAGCTGCTCATCGCCCGGTGGATGCACGGGAACGCGAAGGTGCTGCTGCTCGACGAGCCGACGCGGGGCGTGGACATCGGCGCCAAGTCGGAGATCTACAAGCTGATCCACCAGGCGGCGAACAACGGCGCCGCGGTCGTGCTCGTCTCGTCCGAGATGCCCGAGCTGCTCGCCCTCTCCGACCGAATCCTGGTCATGGGCGAGGGTGAGGTGCGGGGCGAGCTGACGGGCGACGGGATGACGCAGAGCGCGATCCTGACGCTGGCGACGCGCGAGGGCGCCGCCGCGGCGGGCTGAGCGAGCGCCTCCAGATCAACCCGGCTCTCGGTGGACCGGACGCCTACGGCAGCGGGATCTCGAGGGTGTCGCCGTCCTTGCCCGTCGCGCGGACCTCGGAGCCGTCGGCGAGCAGGACGCGGACCTCGACGAGCCGCTCCGGGCGCTGCATGTCGCCCTCGGCGTCGGCGACGCTCAGGCGGAGCGTTCGCCCGTCCCGCTCGGCCTCGTAGACGGTCCGCAGGTAGCCGCCGTCGAGGTAGTCCCAGCCCTCGCCGGCGTCCTCGTACAGCTCGCCCGAGGCGCGACCGTCGGCGTCGAGGCAGACGATGAGCGTCAGCGGGTTCAGGGGCTTCTCGTCCACGTACTCCATGACGGGCCCGGTCGGGATGATCGAGCCGGGGCGGGCGAGGAGCCGGGGCTGGTCGGGGTCCTTGGAGTCGCGGCCCCCGTCGAAGCTTGGGAAGTCGAACTCGCGCCACGCGACGCCGTCCACGGGCTTGGGCAGGACCTGCACCCGGTCGCGGGCCGGCTGCATCTGGGCGACGACGAGCAGGTCGGCGCCGAGGAGGAACGAGTCGTCCTCGGAGCGGAGCGCCGGGTCGGCTGCGTCGGCGAAGAACGTCGGCCGCGAGATCGGGGCGCCCGTGCGGGACGACTCCTCGAACAGGGTGTAGAGGAAGGGGATGAGGCGGTAGCGGCGTTCGAGCGCCCGGCGGCTGGTCGCCTCGACCTCCTCGCCGAAGGCCCAGGGCTCCTTGTCGATGTTGCCCTTGGCGGTGTGCCCGCGGGAGAAGGGGAGGAGGGCGCCGAAGCCGATCCAGCGGGAGAACATCTCGCCGTCGCCATTGCCCGCGAAGCCGCCGATGTCGGGACCGCAGAAGGGCTGGCCCGAGAGCGAGAGGTTGAGGGTCATGGGGATGGAGACATCGATGTGGTACCAGTTGGAGGAGTTGTCGCCCGTCCAGGTGGCGGCGTAGCGGTGCCCGCCGATGAAGTTGGCGCGGCTGAGGACGAAGGGACGTTTGTCCGGGTTGGCGTCCATGACGCCCTCGCGGGTCGCCTTGACCATGAGCATGCCGTAGACGTTGTGGAACCGGGCGTGGGTCCCGGGGCCGCCGAACTCCTCGTCGGCGCGGTGCCAGTTGTCCTCGGGCATGGTCTTGGTGGGGGTGTTGAAGACAGCCGGCTCGTTCATGTCGTTCCAGACACCCGAGATGCCGTGGGCCATGAACTCGTCGTAGAGCCCGGCCCACCACTCGCGGACGGCGGCGTTGGTGTAGTCGGGGAAGACGCACACGCCCGGCCAGACCTCGCCCGTGTACGTCGTGGTCTTGTCCGCCCGCTTGACCCAGACGTCCAGGGCCTCGCCCGAGTCATGGATCGAGTAGCCGTCCTCGTCCTTGACGCCCGGGTCGATCATCCAGACGTTGTTGAAGCCGATCTCGGCCAGCTGCTGGTTGAGGTCGGAGGGGGACGGGAAGTCGGCCGAGTCGAACGTGAACACTCGGTACCCGTCCATGTAGTCGATGTCCATCCAGATGACGTCGGCGGGGATGTCGCGGGCGCGGAACTCGTTGGCGACTTCCATCACACGGCTCGCCGGGTCGTAGGAGTACCGGCACTGGTGGTACCCGATCGCCCACTTGGGGGGCATGGTGATCGTGCCGGTCAGCTCGCCGAGGGCCTCGCAGACGGCCAGGGGCGTGTCGCGCTCGACGACGATGACAGGCTGCTCGCGCCCGACGGCGCGGAAGACGATGCCGTCAGTCAGGTCGATCTCGCAGCGGTAGGTGGTGTCGCACAGGACGCCGAACGCTGAGCCGTCGGCGCGGACCGCGAGGACCCACGGGTGGGCGGTGTAGAGGCTGGGGTCGTCGTCCTGGTAGCCGTAGGCGTCGGTGTTCCAGGTCTCGACGACGCGGCCGTTGCGGCGCAGGGGGCCGGCGACCTCGCCGGTGCCGTACAGGCTCGTGCCGGCCTCGGTCTCGATGCTCGCGGTCCAGCGGTCGCCCTCGCGCCCGAAGACGACCTCGACCGGGAAGCCGGCGGGCGCGTCGCCCTCGGCCTCGCGGGGCTGCTCGAGGGCCATCGAAGGCAGGCGGTTGTCGCGGGCCTCGGCGTCGGCGTGGAAGCGGACCATCCCGTCGCCGATCGACTCAGAGACGACCTGGGCCGGCGCGAGGGATGCGAGGAGGCCGAGGGCGAGGGCGGCGCCCGGGACGCACAGCTCGCGGAACGCCGATCGCTTCGGGGTCATGTCGGATCAACTCCTGTCGTGGTATCTGTTCGGGGGCGTCGGGCCCCACGCAGGACGGGGGAGTATCGCGTTCCCGGACCCTCCGGGCAACGCCCGCGGCCTGCGAAGTGTGGCGGGGCGTCGGCGGGGGCCCGGGAAGCGGAATCCTCTTGATCCGCCGAGCGAATCGTGGGGGTGGGGGTTCACACCGCCGGCGGCGGGCGGCATAATCGACGGAGCGCTCGCGTTCTGTTCTTGCCGCGAGCCCCAGGATGAGACAGCCGCCAGACCAGCCGCCAGAATGGAGACGGCGACCGATGCATGCCCGACGCGCCCCGAGACTGTCACCCCTGCTCGCCGCCCTGCTGACCGCGGGCCTGGCCGGTCCCGCCGTGGCCCAGGACAACCCGGCGTTCCTGCAGTGGTTCGAGACCGAGTGGGACGACATCGAGCGCCGCACGCCGGACATGTTCCTGGCCGGGTACAACGCCGTCTGGCTCCCCCCGCCCTCCAAGGCCAGCTTCCAGAGCGCCGGCTACGACCCGTTCGACCGGTTCGACCTGGGCAAGCCGCCGATCACGGCCACCGCGTCCAATCGGGAGCGGACGACGTTCGGCACGGAGGAGTCGTTCAAGTCGATGGTGGACGAGATGCACCGGGCCAACGCCCAGGTGTACGTGGACGGCATCTTCAATCACAACTCGGGGCGGACCACCTCGGACGCGTTCCTGGCCCAGGGCGGCTGGCCCGGGTTCTGGATCCCCCGCGAGACGCCGCCCCGCGACAAGCTGCCCACCGACGACTGGGGTGACTTCCACGGCGGCAACGCCTCGGGATACCTCCAGTCGGAGAACCCGGGCGCGCCCAACTACAACCTGACCCGGGGCGACCTGGTCGCGCTGATCGACATCGCGCCCGAGGAGAACAACCAGTTCATCCGCCACCCCGTGGCGCCGGGCGATCCCGACAACATCCCGGGCGGCTCGATCTGGAACATGCCCGACGCCGCCAACGCCCGCTTCTACCCCGACGACGCGCTGGCGCCCGACGTGATCAACAACCCCGGGACGGCACGCAACCCGACCGTCTTCAACTACTCCCGGTATCCCTACAACAACGCCGACCCGCTGGCGGGCGACGCGGTCACCGACAACGCGACCGGCCTGCTGATGCGCTGGGCGCAGTGGATGCTGCAGGTCCAGGAGATCGACGGCTTCCGGCTGGACGCGCACAAGCACCAGGAGACCTGGTTCTGGGACACGTTCTTCGACGCCGCGGTGCATGACGCGCGTACGGATCCTTGGGGGAACAAGGTCGTGCCGTTCATGTTCGGCGAAAACGTGACCGGGAACTTCGCGATCGTCAACGACCAGACCCGCAAGGACGCGTTCGCCAACCGGGACGCGCTGGACCTCAACGGCGCCGGGCGCCTCCGTGATGTCCTCAACGCCGCCGGCTTCGGCTCCTGGAACAGTCTCTTCTCCAACGCCGACTCGGGTCACCTGGACCTGGCCGACGACGGGCTGTCCAACGGCACGCTGGGCGTCAACCACGTCTTCAGCCACGACAACGGGACGACGGGCGACGGCGGCTCGATGCCCGTGCTGCCCACCGCCCGCCAGCAGGGCTACCCGCAGCACGCGTACACGCTGCTCCGCCCGGGCCGCGCGCTCGTCTACCACCACGGGCGGGGTGTCCCCCGATCGGGCGGGTTCTACCCGCGCGAGGGCGTGCCGGTCGCGCTCGGGCTCGACCCGGCGGCCAACATGCTCGACGACACGATCACGACCCTCGTCCGCCTGCACAACGAGATCGGGCGGGGCCAGTACTTCCAGCTCAACGGCAACATCTCGGACGTGCTCGTCTTCGAGCGGGCGATCAACGGGCAGGCCAACTGCCTCGTCGCCGTCAACGACCGGTACGACGCGGGCCTCAACTCGGTCAGCGTCACGACCAGCTACCCCCAGGGCACGCGGCTGCACGAGCAGACGGGCAACGCCGACGACCCGGACGTGGACCCCCTGAACGTCATCCCGAGCGTGATCACGGTTGGCCCGGGCGGGAGTGTCACGCTCATCGTCCCCCGCAACGTCTCGTCGACGGGCTTCGAGCACGCCAAGGGCCACGTGGTCTACTCCGAGGCCCTGCCCACCGGCTCGCTGGTCATCACGAACCAGTCGGGCGTCATCTCGGCCGACCCGAGCAACTTCCCGCCCTTCTTCCGGCGGCTGAACGACATCCCGGTCGTCTCGGCCGACTCGTTCAGGATCACGCTCAACACGTCGCAGACCGATTCGGAGGATCCGAACACGGACGACAACGCCCTGTTCAAGATCGACGCGGGCACGCAGGACTGGAACGGCAACGGCGTGATCGACTACGCCCCGTCGGCCGCCGTCATCGGCGCCTACGAGGAGTTCACGACCATCAACCAGCCGACCTTCGGCTCGGGCGGGACGACGGGTGTCTACTCGCAGGAGATCGACGCGTCGCAGCTCGACGAGGGCTTCCACTACATCTCGGTCATCGCGTTCCGCCACCGGACGACGGGCTCGCCCCTGTTCCGCGAGTTCCGCGAGGTCGTCTACATCGATCGCGAGGAGGCGCCTCTGGAAGTTTCGGGCCTGGAGGGCCGGGGCGCGGGCGGGGACGTGCAGATCAACGTCCGCACACCCGACCGGACGGTGACCGCCGTCCACGCGATGCTCGACCTGCCAGACGGCGTGGACCCCGTGGACGAGGCGGACGTGTTCAACGCCGCGTCCCGCTGGGACCGGCTCGAGTGGCGCCGCACGTTCCCGGGGCTGGACGACGGGCCGCACGTGATCACGGTCGTCGCGTTCGAACAGTCCGGCCGTGCGATCGTGCGTGAGTTCCCGATCGGCTCGGCCGACTGCCCCGCGGACCTGGCCGAGCCCTTCGGTCAGCTCGATTTCTCCGACGTGGTCGCGTTCCTGACGGCGTTCGGCGCGATGGACCCGGCCGCCGACCTGGCCGAGCCCGTGGGCCAGTTCGACTTCTCCGATGTAGTGGCGTTCTTGTCGGCGTTCGGCGCCGGGTGCCCGTGAGCCGCGTGGTCGGGCGACCCACCTGAACGGAGGGGCTGGCCTGTCGGGCCCGGTGCGTACAACTGCCCGTGACCCGCGGCGGCCGCCGCGACCACGGGAGCTCGATCCATGCGCACCAGTTCAGCCGTCGTCTCCGCCTCTGTCCTGGCCCTCGCCGCCGCGTCCTCGCCCGCCCTGGCCCAGCACCTGCTCGTGCCGGACAAGGCGGGCGACCGGCTGATGCTCTTCGACGCCTCGAGCGGGCGCGTGATCGACGCGGACTTCATCGTACCGCCGGCGGGCACGCTCGTCGCCACGGTCGAGGCGATCCAGGTCGGCGACGAGGTCTGGGTCAGCGAGCCGGGGCTCGACGCGGTCAAGCGCCTCTCGATGGACGGCAACGTCATCGCGACGATGCAGCCCTTCACCTACGCCCTCGACCGCCCGAGCGGGATGGCGACCGACGGCTCGACGGTGCTCGTCACCAACCGGTTCCTGGCCAAGCACCTGGCGGGGTCCTGGATCACGCGGCTCTCGTCGGGCGGCGCCAACCTGGGCACGTTCGACGCGTTCAACGATGCGGCGATGTCCGACATCCTGTTCGCCGACGGCGTCTTCTACGTCGCCAACTCGTCGGACCGGACGATCGAGCGGGTCACGGCGACCGGCGCACACCTCGGCATCTTCGCCTCGCTCGAGCAGGACATCCCGTTCTCCAACCCCGCCCAGGTCGCCCCGGCGCCGGGCGGTGGGCTGTTGGTCGCGTCCAACAACGGGATCATGCGCCTCGGCGCCGACGGCGTGCTCGTCGAGCGCCTCCTGCCCGAGACCTGGATCGCCGGCGTCTGGCCCCTCGAAGACGGGCGGCTCATGTTCACGACCTCGTTCGGCGTCTACCGTCTCGAGCCGGGCGGGCAGGTCGTGACCATCCTCGACGGGCCCCTTGCCAGCTTCGTCGCGCCCCTCTCGGGCGCGACCGCCTGCGCCGCGGACTTCGCGGCCCCGCTGGGCGCCCTGGACTTCAGCGACGTGACCGGGTTCCTGTCCTTGTTCGCCGGGGGCGACCCGAACGCCGACCTCGCCCCGCCGTTCGCGCAGCTGGACTTCTCCGACGTCGTCGAGTTCCTCGCCCTCTTCGGCCAGGGCTGCCCCTGAGGCTGGCTGGCCCGGGCGCGGCTAGGGCAGACGGACGACGTACCCGGTGCGCGGCGTCAGCGAATCGATCGGTCTCCATTCGTCCTGGTCGGCGGCGAGCGGCGCGGAGGCTGTCGCCCCGTTGAGCAGTTCCTCGAGACCCGAGCCCGGCGCCACGCCCAGCGCGCCGGCGTCCACGCCCCAGCCGCCCGCGATCGGGTCGCCCGAGACGTTGATCAACACGAGCAGCCGTTCGCCGGCGCGGGAGCGGACGAACGCGAGCACGCGCGGGTCGCCCGCGTCGAGGGCCTCGTACTCGCCGACCGACAACGCTGTGTGCTCCTGGCGGAGACGGATCAGCCGCTTGTAGTGCGCCAGGAGCGAGTCGGCCTTGATCTCCTGATCGGCCACGTTCACCTGGGCCACGTCCGCGTTGACCGCGCGCCAGGGCTCGCCCGTCGTGAACCCGCCGGTCGCGGCGTCGTTCTCCCACTGCATCGGCGTGCGGATATCCGGGTCGGGCTTGGCGCCCTGCATCCCGATCTCCTCGCCGTAGTAGATGAACGGCACGCCCGGCGTGGTCATCAGGACGGTCGCGGCGCACGCCATGCGGGCCCGGTCGCCGCCGAGGCGGTTGGCGACGCGGTCCATGTCGTGGTTGCCGATGAATGTGGACTGGCGCCCGCCGTAGGCGTCCCACGACTCGTCGAGGGCGGCCCGGATCGGGGAAGCGTCGGAGGCGTTGATCCCCTCGGCGATCGCGAAGCAGGTGGAGAACTCGAAGGCGGAGTCCATGCCGTCGGGCACGTACCGCTTGACCTGCTCGGTCTCGGCCCAGACCTCGCCGACGGTGAAGATCCCATCGCCGACCGAGTGCACGTGCTGGTTGTACCCCTCGAGCCAGTCGATGGTCTCTTGGGTGTTCTCGAAGATGACGCCGTCCTCGATCAGGTGCTTGACGGCGTCCAGGCGGAACCCGTCCACGCCCGCCTCGATCCAGAAGCGCGCCGCGTCGTACATCGCCAGGGTCGGGCCGGGCTCGCGGAAGTTGAGGTCCGGCATGCCGTGCCAGAAGAAGCCGTAGTAGTACTGCCCGGTTGTCCCGACCGCCTGGTCGTGCCAGACAGTGTGGTTGGGCGCGCCGGGCCCCGTCAATGGCTCGTCGGCCCACACGAACCAGTCATGGCGGAGGGAGTCCGGGTCCCGCGCCTCCTTGAACCAGTGGTGCTGCGACGAGCAGTGGTTGGGGATCATGTCCACGATGACGCGGATGCCCCTGTCGTGGCAGGCGTCGAGCAGCTCGCCGAAGACGGCGTTGTCGCCGTACTCCTGGTCGATCGCCTTGTAGTCCACGACGTCGTACCCGTGGTAGCTGGGCGACTCGAAGACGGGCATGAGCCAGAGGGCGGTGACGCCCAGGTCAGAGTCGGTGGCGGGGTCGCCGTCGTTGAGATAGTCGAGCCGGTCGATCAGGCCCCGGATGTCGCCCACGCCGTCGCCGGCGAGGGGACCGGTCTGCGAGTCGGCGAAGGAGCGGACGAAGACCTCGTAGAAGACGGCCTCGTGCCACCACTCGGGGCCGGCGAGCGCCGATCCCGCGGCGCACGCGATCAACAGACCGGGGCAATACGCTCGACACCTCATGTTGTGTTCCTCACCGGGTCAGCAGGCGACTACAGATCGGACAGGATCTCGTCGGCGACGTTATGCGCATCGATGAGGCAGTTCTCGACCGCCGGCAGGGCCCAGTTGTCCTGGTTCACGAAGTAGACCCCGCCCTCGAAGGGGCGGAGCAGCTCCTGGGGCTTGCCGGAGGCGATGAAGCCGGGCTCGGCCAGGGGCACGGCGTGACCCCACCTCGTCAGGCGGATCTCCCGAACCGACGACTCGGGCAGGCCCATCAGGGGCAGCACCTCGTTGCGGAGCTGGGCCGCGAACGCCTCGGCGAACCGCTGGAACGGCTCGTGCAGGATCAGCTCGAACCGCCCCGTCGGGTACGAGAGGGGCCAGTAGAACGTCAGCACGTTCCGGTCCCCCTTGCCCGGGGGCAGGTGCGAGGGCGTGAAGCTGCCGTCGAGCACGTCCGTGGAGAGGAAGTAGTTCTGCGCCTCGCCGACGTCCTGCGGGAACTGCCCGTCGCGGAGGAGGAAGATGTCGTAGAACTCCGGCGGGATCTGCCGGTCGAGCAGCACGTTGGCGACGACGTAGGCCCGGTACTCGATGTCCATCGCCGCGTGCTTGGCCGGGTCCAGGTGCTCCAGGCCGTACAGCATGTGCTTGGCGATGTGCTTGGAGCAGGCCATGACCACGCGGTCGGCCTCGAGCGCCCGCCCCCGCCCGTCGCGGTCCCGGTAGATGACGTGCACGCGTCCGCTCGGCGCCATCCGCACGTCCACCGCCCGGCACCCGCCACGCATGTGCCTGGGCGTGCACCCCGCGGGCGTGCCGGCGTCCAGCTGTGCCAACTCCTCCCACATCCGGTCGGCCATGTACGCGTTGCCGCCCGGGAAGACCCACCGCCCGAATACCTCGGCCGCGAGGAAGTTCCAGCCGCTGGCCGCCGAGATCTCTTCCCACCCCGCCGCGAACGACGAGTAGCAGTACGCCTGGATGCCCGCCGCCAGCAGCGGGGGGACGGGCAGGCCCATCTCCTGCTCGATGTGCTGCTTGAACGTCATCTGATCCAGCGCCTGCATCCAGGGCTGGTCGAAGGGCACGTCCGGGTACGTCACGTTGGCCATCTGGTCCAGGACGCCCAGGTACGCCTCGACGGCGGGCAGGTCCTCGGGCGGCATCCCGGCGCCCTGCATGAAGCTCGGGATGATCTCGCCGCCGAGCTCGACCGTCATGTCCTCGTTGTCCACCCGCAGCTCCTGGTGCAGGTGCAGCCGGTGGTACAGCGTGTGCAGGTCCGTGCCCGGGTCGGGCGTGATCACGTACGCCCCGCCGAGGGAGTATGGGGCGTCGTCCCAGACCTCGCCCTGGGCCGAGCCGCCGAAGCGGTCGCGCAGTTCGAAGACGACCGGCTCGTGCCGGCGCAGCAGGTAGGCGGCGCCGAGGCCCGAGATCCCGCCCCCGATCACGGCGACCTTGACGCGCTCGGTCGCCCTGGGCGTCCGCCCGGGCGGGAAGACGTTCTGTGCCGAGTGGAAGGGGATGTTCCCGTCGGGGAACGCGTCCCCGGTGAACCAGGGGGCGTAAGGGAACCCGCCGATCATCGTGGGCTTGGCGCTCAGGGGCGACTGGATCAGCGGGCGGGTGAGGCCGAGGGGCAGGGCGCCGGTGTCGCACCGCGGCGGCAGGCCGGGGAGCGTGCCGGAGCCGAGGGCGCCGCGGGCCACCCGCTCGGCGCCGGCGAAGCCCAGGACGGCGCCCAGGCCGGCCTTGACGAACTCGCGCCTCGTCCGCATCGCGGCCTCCTCACATAGGGGATCGGTGATCGCGCCAGCATACCCGGGGGCTGAGCGCCAACAAACCCCCCTTACGCGACTCACAAGCACGCGAGCATCTAAGAAAGCCGGCGCCAGTTCACGGGCTGCACACAAGAACCCACAGCAACCGACAGCCGGCGCAGCATCTCCAAGCCGCGCCCGCCGGCCTCTTCTGTACGGCGACGACATGTCCGGCATTGACCCGGTCCGGCGAGCAGAGCGCATCGCGGGAAGCCCGTCGGCGCGATGTGCAAACGCCTTTGTGGTCAGATGGTTAGCGGGTGACGGGTGGTATGTGCGTGGAGCATGTTTCTTGTCGGGTGATCTTGGTGCGAGCGAGCGAGCCGGCGCTGAGCGGACGTGACCGCGCCGAGACTGTCCTGAGATTAGAACGCTTGCAAGGTCCGCACACGGCGCACGTTGTTGGAAGTTGTGGATACCGTCGGGAGAGTTGCGGCGCAGCACACGACTGATAGTGTGCGCATACGTAGGGTGCCGGTTGTGCGTGCTCCGCCCGCCACCAGGGGGACCGATCCGCGGCCCAAGCCAGGTCGGAAGACCGGGCTGTGAGAGCACACGTGATCGACGCGGCGCTGAAGTACATCGTTGGCGAGATTGTGACGCTCCCGGCGTTGAGCTCCGGGGATGTATCGCTGAAGGGTGTAGACGCACTCAAGCCAGACCGTGCCACGGTGCTGGGCGTCGGCGTGTCGC
Organism: Phycisphaerales bacterium; assembly: GCA_041987545.1. Taxonomy (GTDB): domain Bacteria; phylum Planctomycetota; class Phycisphaerae; order Phycisphaerales; family UBA1924; genus JAJRXR01. Next base: position 572,059 of record JBHIWH010000001.1, read on the forward strand.
TGGCAAACGTGCAGGAAGAGGCGGCGCTGCGCAACACGGACCACGTCGTTCGCAACGGCACGACGACCGAGTACCTGGAGCCGGCGGTCCACCTCAATCTCAGCGTGCTGATCTGGTTCGATTTCCAGCAGTACGAGACGGCATTGAAGCACCTGTCCGCGGTGGTCGAGCTGTTCCAGCACAAGCGGTTCTGCTCGGTCAGCAACGAGAGCCCGGCCAATCCGTTCCCTCCCGAGCTCGACCGGCTCCTGTTCGAGCTGCACAGCATCGGTTTCGAGCAGCTCAGCTACCTGTGGGGCGTGGCGGGGGGTGTGTACCTGCCCTCGGTGCTGTACCGGGTTCGCCTGGTCCGTCTGCAGCGTCAGTTGCGAACCAACGCACGCCCAGTGAAGACCATCGCGGTCGAGACGGGGGTCGTGTGAGCTTCAGGATCGAGTACAAGGAGCTGTGGGGGGTCGAGGCCCGGGCGACGGGTGTGACGGCTCCGCTGGCGGCCTTCCGGGTGGAGCCGACGGCCGCCGGGCGCGCGAGGCTGGCGGACCACGGGATGGTGGCGCGGGCGTCGGGGGGGCGGGCACAGGTGTTCTACAGCCGGAACCCCTTGGCGAGCGAGCCGCTCAACGGGCCGATCACGGCGCGTGTGCGTGTCGGGTTCGCGGTCCGAGTGGCGGACCCGGCCGCCGCTCGGCAGTACCTGCCCGCGTTGTCGAGCGGCGTGGGGCCGAACGTGTACGCGGCGAATCTGGCGGCCGACGGGAGCGTGAACACGGGGGGCGGGTCGGTGACGTCCGACACCGCGGTCGGCGACGGCGAGGGCATCCGGATCGTCCCGAGCGTGTTCACATACAAGCCGGGCTCGGTATCGACGTCGGATCGAAAGGTCGTGGTCTCAACGATCGGGACGGGCGACGCGGACCGCGAGTACGACCTGCCGGCGCGCGACGACCGGGTGACGGTCGACCTGGCGGGGGGCGCCGTCGGGGCGCTCGAGGTCGGGATCAAGACAGAGACCACGCGGACACGTGTGTACGCGGACGACGAGCTGGCGGGCAACCCGCCGGTCGCGGTGGTGGAGCTGTTCTGGGAGACGAGGCAGGACACGGTGAGCTCGGGCGGCGTGACGTATGCGCTGCCCTTCGCGAAGCGGACGGGCGCGTAGAAGAGGCGCGTCGATCTTCAAGACCCGGGCGCAGGCCCGGAGGGAGCGGGCATGACGACGTACCAGACCCCGGGCGTGTACGTGGAAGAGATCTCGGTGTTCCCGCCGTCGATCGCACCGGTGGCGACGGCGATCCCGGCGTTCATCGGGGTCACCCAAAGGGTGTCGAGCGAAGACAAGGGCGTCCCCCAGAGGATCACCTCGCTGCCCGAGTTCGTCGAGCTGTTCGGCACGGCCGACGCGGGCGACTACGAGGTGGACGTCGTCCAGGACACGGACGATGGGACCGGCTCGGGGACGGTGACCTCCACAACGGCGACGTTCAAGTCGGGGAACTTCGCCGTCCCGCCGTCGCTGCTGTACCACAGTATCCGCTTGTTTTACGCCAACGGCGGCGGCCCGTGCTGGGTCGTGTCGATCGCCAAGGAGGCCGACACAGCGCCGACGGGCGACGAGTACGTTGCGGCGCTCGCGACCCTCGAGGCGTACGACGAGCCAACCATCATCGCAATCCCGGACGCGGCCAAGCTCGGCAGCAAGTCGGAGTACGAGAAGGTCGCCGATGGGATGCTCCAGCACTGCAGCAAGACGGAGGACCGGTTCGCCATCCTGGACGTGCCGGATACCGGCACACCCCTGCAAGCCCAGGGCGACTGGTTCGACGAGACCGCCGATGGGAGCTACAAGAAGGGCATCGTGGCGACGATGCGGCAGATTGTCTCGAGCGATCTGGCCGAGAAGAAGTACGGCGCCGCGTACATCCCGTACCTGAAGTCGGCGCTCACGCCCCCGATCGAAGACGGGAAGGTCAAGATCACGTCGCACACGGTCGGCGGGGCGGCGGGGCCGATCACCGCGGACACGCTGCTGAGTCATACATCGGTCGTGGACGATCAGACCGCGGTCTACGACGCGGTCAAGCAACTGCTGACGACGCACGTGCTGACACTGCCGCCCTCCGGGGCCGTAGCTGGTGTGTATTGCAAGAACGATGATCGCTTCGGGGTATGGCACGCTCCCGCGAATACTTCCCTTTCCAGCGTGTCGGCGCCCGCGATCGAGATCACCAACGATACGAACGGCCGTCTCAACGTGGACGCGACGAGCGGGAAGTCGATCAACGCGATCCGATCTTTCACGGGCAAGGGGACGATGGTGTGGGGCGCCAGGACGCTGGCGGGCAATGACAACGAGAACCGGTACGTGGGCGTGCGTCGGTTCCTCAACTTCGCGGAGGAATCGACCAAGAAGGCCATGGATGCGTTCGTGTTTGAATCGAATGACGCAAACACGTGGGTCAAGGTCAAGTCGATGATCGACAGCTTCTTGACCAAGCAGTGGCGTGACGGCGCCCTCGTCGGCGCCAAGCCCGAGGAGGCGTTCTACGTCTCCGTGGGGCTGGGCAAGACGATGACTTTCGACGACATCCTCAACGGTGTCATGAACGTGGAGATAGGCCTCGCCATTGTTCGCCCGGCCGAGTTCATCGTGCTCAAGTTCATGCAGAAGATGCAGACTTCCTGACCGGTCGCGTGCGACGCTGGGCGGCGCCGGGGGCCCTCCCGTCCTCCGTCCCGGTGTCGATCAGAAATTAGAAAAGTGAGCAAGTGATGACGACATATCCGCTCCCGAAGTTCCATTTCCAGGTCGAGTGGGCCGGCGCCCGGATCGGGTTCACGGAGATCACGGGCCTCGAGGTCGAGCACGAGGTGATCGAGTATCGCGACGGCTCGATGCCCGAGTTCGGCAAGCTCAAGATGCCGGGGCTCCAGAAGTTCGCCAACATCACCATGAAGCGGGGTACGTTCGCCACCGACAACGACTACTTCGACTGGTGGAACACCGTCAAGATGAACACGATCGAGCGCCGCGACCTGACGATTAGCCTCCTGAACGAGGAGCACGCGCCGGTCATGGTCTGGAAGGTTAAGAACGCGTGGCCGACCAAGGTGCAGTCCACCGAGTTGAAGTCGGAGGGTAACGAGACGGCGATCGAGTCGATCGAGCTGGTGCACGAGGGCGTGGTCGTCGAGACGCCGTGATGAGTGTGACCTATCCGCCGGTCGCGTTTCACTTCTCGGTGTCGTTCGACCTGCCGGGCGTGCAGGACAACGACTTCCGTTTCCGTGAGGTCTCCGGGCTCACGATGGAGCTCGACGAGTACACCCACGCCGAGGGTGGGGAGAACCGGTACGTGCACAAGCTGCCCGGGAGGGCGAAGTACCCTGACCTGACGCTGAAGCGAGGGCTGGTGACGAGCTCTGTCGTGACCGACTGGTGCCGCGAGGCGGTACAGAACCTGGACATCGTTCCAACGACGGTCTGGGTGTCGCTGCTGGACGAGACGCACGCGCCGCTGATGACGTACGTGTTCGAGCACGCGTGGCCCAAGAAGTGGGTTGTGGCGGATCTGAACGCCGAGTCGAGTTCGGTGGCGATCGAGAGCCTGGACCTGGCGTACCGGAAGTTCAGCGTGGAGTGAGCGATGGCGGTGGTGATCAGCGAGATCGTGATCCGGGGCGAGGTGGAGCCGGCGGGGGGCCGGGCCCAGCAGGAGGCGCGCCCGGCGGAGGGCGCCCCGCTCACGGCGCGGGATCGGCGGCTGCTTGTCGAGGAGGCGGTGGAGGAGGTCCTGCGCGTGCTGGAGCGGAAGGGGGAGCGGTAGATGCTGATGAAGCTGACCCTGCTTCCCTTCGCGGATCCTGAGATGGACCAGAAGGGCCCGCCGATCGGGCCGCCGTTTGTGGCGCAGTTCAACCCGGAGACGTTCTCGGTTGACACGCAGTTCAAGTACTCGGAAGAGAAGGGGCAGGGCGAGCAGGGCGCCGAGCAGAAGTTCCAGTCCGTGGAGCCCAAGACATTCTCGTTCGACCTGCTGCTGGACGGGACGGGGGCGTCGGAGGCGCCCGTGGACGTGACCGCGGCGGTCAAGCTCTTCCAGCTCACGACCGGGTTTTCGGGCGCGACGCACCGGCCGTATTTCCTGGTCGCGATGTGGGGCACGTTCGTGATCAGCTGCGTGCTCGAGCGGTACACGGTCAAGTACGAGATGTTTCGCCCGGAGGGTCTGCCCCTGCGGGCGACGATCTCGGCGAGCTTCAGGGAGCACGTGGCCAACCCCTTGCGCAAGCTCGTCATGAACCTGATGTCGCCGGATGTGACGCACGCTCACGACGTGGTCGGGGGCGAGCACCTGTCGCTCGTCACCCACCGTGTGTACGACGACACCAGGTACGTCGTGCCCGTGGCCGAGGCCAACGGGCTGGACACGCTCCGGCGCATCGAGCCCGGGCGAACCCTGACCCTTCCCCCGGTGGTTTGACACGGATGACGGCGATCCCCGCCAGCCCGACGGCCTCCCCGACCGACCTGGTCACGCTCACCCTGAAGGTGGACGGGTCGGACATCTCCCCGGAGGTCCAACTCACGACGGTGGACGTGAGTCTTGAAGTCGGGCGGATCCCGTCGGCGTGCGTGGTCCTGCACGACGGAGACGTCGCCGAGCAGGACTTCGCGCTCAGCGGGGGCGAGACTCTGAAGATCGGGGCGACGCTGGAGATCCTCGCCGGGTATCACAGCGAAGAGAAGGTGTTGTTCAAGGGCGTGATCACGTCGCACCGGATCGTGGTCCGCCGGGACGGCGCGAGCACGCTCGAGATCCGGGCGCGCGACGCCGCGTTCCGGATGACGTTGGAACGCCGATGCGCGTTCTTCGAGGGCGTGACCGACAGCGATCTCTTCGAGGAGCTGATCCGGGCCCACGAGGGACTCAGGCCCGAGGTCGACCCGACCACGACGATGCACGACTCGCTGGTCCAGTACCAGACGACGGACTGGGACCTGCTGGTGTCGCGGGCCGAGCGGTTGGGGCTGGCGTGCCTGGTGGAGTCGGGCACGGTGCGTGTGACGGCCCTGGACCCGGGCGTGAGCGCGGCGGTCTCTGTCGGGTACGGCGCCGACGTCCGCAGCGTCGATCTCCGGATGGAGGGTCAGACACAGTTCGCCCAGGCCGACGCGGGCGCGTGGTCGTCGGCCGACCAGTCCCGGCTCGATTCGTCCGTGACCAGTGCGCCGGAGCCGGCGCACGGCTCGCCGGCCGGCAAGGACCTGGCCCTGGGCAAGTCGCTCCGCCTCCGCCACTCGGGCGCGCTGGACCAGTCGGGCACGGACGCGTGGGCCGCGGCGGCGCTGGCCCGCTCGAGGCAGGCGCGAATCCGGGGCGTCGTGCGCATCCAGGGCACGCACGCGCCCAGGCCGGGCGGCACGATCGAGCTGAGCGGTCTGGGCGAGCGGTTCACGGGGACCGCGCTGGTCAGCGGCGTGCGCCACCAGATCGGCGCCGGGGACTGGGTCACCACGGTCCAGGTCGGGCTCGACCCACGCTGGCACCACGAGCGGTACGAGATCGATCCCCCCAGGGCCTCGGGGCTTGGGCCCTCGACGGCCGGTCTCCAGATCGGCGTGGTCACGCAGCTCGCGGGCGATCCGGCCGGAGAGCACCGGATCCGGGTGCGTCTGCCGGCCGTGGACTCCGCGGACGACGGCGCGTGGTGCCGGGTCGCGACGCTCGACGCCGGCGATCAGCGCGGCAGCTTCTTCCTGCCCGAGCTGGACGACGAGGTCGTGGTCGGGTTTCTGGAGTCGGACCCCAACCAGCCGGTGGTGCTCGGGATGCTGCACAGCAGCGCGAAGCCCGCGCCGATTGCCGCGACGGACGACAATCACGAGAAGGGCCTCGTGACGCGGAGCAAGATCAAGATCTTGGTGGACGACAGCGTTCCCTCGATCACGATCCAGACCGAGGGCGGGCACGCGCTCGTGCTCGATGACGGCGCGGGCACGCTGACGGTCAACGACAGCAACGGCAACTCGATCACGATGGACTCGGGCGGCATCGCGATCGAGAGCGCCGGCGCCGTGGCCGTGACGGCAGGGGGGGACGCGACGGTCGAGGGGGTGAACGTCAAGGCGACGGCGACGGCCTCGTTCGAGGCGAGCGGGTCGGGCGGGGCGAAGCTCTCGAGCAGCGGGTCGACCGAGGTCAAGGGCTCCGTGGTGCAGATCAACTGAGACGGAGGGCGAGGGATGGGGATGGCGGCGCGGATCACGGACATGCACACGTGCCCGATGGTGGAGGCGAGCGGGACCCCGCACGTCGGGGGGCCGGTCCTCCCGCCCGGGGAGGCGACGGTGTTGATCGGGGGGATGCCCGCGGCGAAGGCGGGCGACCAGGCCGCGTGCGCGGGCTCGCCGGACACGATCGTTGCCGGGTCATCCTCGGTGCTCATCGCCGGGTCGCCCGCGGCGCGGATGGGTGACAGCACCGCGCACGGCGGGTCGATCGTCGCGGGGTGCGCCACGGTGCTGATCGGGGGGTGAGCGTGTCGGAGTCGCCGGAGTTCATCGGGATCGGGTGGAGTTTCCCGCCCACGTTCGACCGCGGACGCCGCCGGGCGGTCATGTCTTCCGGCGTCGAGGACATCGAGCAGAGCCTCCGGATCATCTTCTCGACCACGCTGGGCGAGCGGGTGATGCGTCCCGACTTCGGCTGCGGACTCGACGGGCACGTCCACGACGCGATGAACGACTCGATGGTGGGCTATCTCGAGCGTCTGATCACGAACGCGGTGCTCTACCACGAGCCGAGGATCGACGCCGACGAGATCAGCGTCGTGCCCGACCATCTCGCGGGGCGCCTGCTGATCACGCTCGGGTACACGATCAGGGGATCGAACTCTCGGTTCAACATGGTCTACCCGTACGACCTGGAGGCGTCGGGCTGAGATGGGCGCCGGGTGTTCCAGACGGGGGCCGTTGCTTCGGAGCGGAGCCACGCAGGCGGACCGTGTGCTCTCGGAACTGGACCCCGGGCACGCCCCGCTCGACGAGCGTTCGCTGGGCGACCTACAGGTGTACGCGCAGCGGTACGCGCGGCGCCTGCGCTACTACGAGCTCGACGGAACCAGCACGAACGCCGACGGCGACCCGCTGACCTTCGAACCGTTCTTCGCGCACGATCCGTCCGCGGTATTCGCGAGCATCGAGCGGATCCCCGTCGCCGCTTACCGGTCGCTGGCGCGGACGCTGCGGGTGTGGCTTGTCTCCGACCCGCCGCCGAGCACCGTGGCGATGTGCAGGCACGCCTCGCTCCTGTTCCGTCTGCCGATCTTGCTGCTGTCGGACCTGGGAGAGCGGCTGGACAGGCTTCCCTCGTCGGACGCGCTGCGCTCGAGGGCGTCGATCCTCGCCGAGCGTGAGCTGGGCGAGCCGCTGCGGAGACTTCTCCGGTTCGAGAAGGGGTCGCGGAAGCCGCACAACGACGTCGACCTGCTCGACGAGGGCGTGCTCGACCCGGGCTGGTACCGAGTGAACGAGAGCGATGCCGGCCCCGGCCCGCTCCTGCCTCGTGTGGTCGCAGACGCCCTCGCGGGGGCTCCGAAGCTGGCGGACACGCCGATCGACGGGGGCTTGCTCGAGCGCGTGGTCGGAGACGGATTCGGCAAGCTCTACACCCGAGACACGCACTCGAGCGCGCAGCCCGGGACGCCGCCGGACTCCAGCCCGTTCTCCGCGAGCGGGAGCAAGCGTGCTGACCTGCGCGCCGCGATGTCGTACGGCGCGCTCCCCAAGTCGATCGAGCAGGTCTTCCATGCGGTCGAGCAGATCTCGTTGGCGGCGTCGGAGCTGCACGCCGAATCACTGACGGCGGACGACCACGACGCGCAGTACGCGCTGTGGCTGACTTTCTGCCGGCTGTTCGCGACCCAGCAGGAGGATCTCAACAGGTTCACGGCGAGGCACCGCGAGTTCTACTACAAGAAGGTGCTCGGTCTGTCGCCGCGGGACCCGACGCCGGACAGCGCCCACCTGCTGGTCGAGCTGAAGAAGTCCGTCGAGCAGCACAAGCTGGCGGTGGGCACGGGCCTCCGCGGGGGGAAAGACGACAAGGGTGTCGAGGTCACGTACACAGCGGACCGCGACACGGTCCTGAACCGGGGCGTGGTCGAGGAGCTGCGGGCGATGTTCCGCCCGGTGAGCGGGGCGGACGGGGTGGCGCGGGCGTTTGCGTCGTCCGCCGTAAACTCCGGGGACGGCGCCGGCGCCGAGCTGCCCGAGGACGAGCCCGCGTGGCCGCCATTCGGTTCCCAGGCGTCGCCGCCGGCGCGGATCGGTTTCGCCATCGCCGACCGCAAGCTGTTCCTGCGCGAGGGGACCCGCACGATCACGGTCACCGCGGCGCTCTCGGCGGCGCCTGCGGCGGGGTCGATCACGCCCGGCGCCTTCCGGGCGCGACTCACCGGCGAGGAGGAGTGGGTCCAGGCTGGTGTCACGCGGGCCACGGTGACGACGAACACGGACTCGAGCGCGACGCTCGAGCTCGTCGTGGAGGTCACGCCGGAGCAGCCGGCGATCGTGCCTCGGGATCCCGAGCTGCACGGCGAGGAGTTCGGCTCGCAGCTGCCGGTCATGGTCGTCGAGATGACTCTCGGCGATGACACCGATGACGACACGCCCGCCGCGACCGCGCTCGGCGCGCTCGAGTCGCTCGGCCTGAGCGGTATCGAGTTGCGGGTGGACGCGTCGGGCCTGCGTCGGTTCACGGCCTCGAGCGACCAGGGAGTCCTCGACACGACCAAGCCGTTCACGCCGTTCGGTTCCCAGCCCCGGGCCGGGGGCGCGTTCGTGCTCGGGTCGGCCGAGGTCTTCTCGAAGCCGATCTCCACGCTGACGCTCGAGTTCGAATGGCAGGACTCCCTCGACCACTACAGCCACTACCACAAGGACAAGGCGAGCGCGTTCACGGCCAAGGCGTGGCGGCTCGACGCCGGCGCGTGGGCCGAGCACCCGCCGGAACTCGAGATCTTCGGCGTGGAGTCCCCGCTCCCCTGGTGGATCTTCGAGCTTCCGACCTACACGGAGCTGATCCTGGCGACGCCACAGCTCCTGGCGCCGGTGATGCCGATCCAGATCGCGCTGCAGAACCCGGCCCTGGGCAAGGCGGTCATCGGGGGCATGCCCCGCACGGTCGCCGGCGGCGTGTCGCCGGGCGCGACGGAGGAGATCGCGTTCGGCGCCACAGTGAAGAGGTACGCGATCGCCGCCCAGCCCGAGCTGGCCGAACCCGAAGCCCTGCTCGGCATCTGGGAGAGCGAGAGCAACTTCCCGCCATCGACGCGGCAGTCCGTTCCGATCGACCTCGCCGATGTGCCCGACCCGGGCGCGGCGCAGACGCTCGAGGATCCTGTCTTCGCTACGTCGAGTGTCGCCGGGTTCATGCGGCTCAGCCTGACGAAGGACTTCGGGCACGGCGAGTACATCGACAAGAGGACCTACGCGCTCATACGGGTGGCTCAGTCCGGATCGAACTGGGAGGGCAAGGACAGCGACATCAACTACTCGGATGGCGTGCCGAAGGAGCCCTACACGCCGACGCTGGTGTCGCTGACGCTCCGCTACGACTCCCAGGCCGGGGCGCCGGCGGAGTTCTACCACGTCCACCCGTTCGGGTACGAGGCGGTCCCCGCGCCCGACCGTCTGCTGCCGTCGTACCCGGACGAGGGCGAGCTCTACATCGGCGTTGCGGGGCTGAAGCCGCCGTGTGCGCTCACGCTGCTGGTGCGTGTGGCGCCCGGCACGGCCAACCCGCTCAAATCGCTGGCCGAGGTCGCGTGGGAGTATCTGGACGGCAACACGTGGCTCCCCGTCGAGACGGCGCAGCTCGACGACGGCACGTCGGAGCTGGCGGACACCGGGATCGTCACGATCAGCGTGCAGGCGGCGTGCGACGAGGATCACACCGTGCTCCCGGGCGGTCTCTCCTGGTTCCGCCTCCGGGTCGCCGCGGACGCCGACGCAGCCAATGACCTGCTCGGCGTGGACGCCCAGGCGATCCGGGTCACGTTCGCCGACAACGGGAACGACCCGCAGTTCCTCGCCACGCCCCTTCCCGCGGGCACGATCTCCAAGCTCGAACAGGGCGACGCCTCGGTCAAGTCGATCGACCAGCCCGACGAGTCGTTCGGGGGCGCGCCCGCGGAGGACGACGATTCGTTCGCGGTCCGCGTGAGCGGGCGGCTGAGGCACAAGGACCGGGCCTCGACCATGTGGGACTACGAGCGGCTCGTGCTGGACGCGTTCCCGGGCGTGTACCGCGTCAAGTGCCTCCCGCACACGGCGTTGTGCGCCGGGAGCGATGGCGGGCCGGTCGCCGACAACGAGCTCAAGCCGGGCGGCGTGGTCGTGGTGCCCGTGCCCTACGTCAGCGAGGGCGGCCCGATCGACCCCCTCCGCCCGTACGCCGACACGGCGACGCGGTCGAAGATCAAGGCGTTCCTCCAGGCTCGGGTCTCGCCGTTCGTCGGGCTCGAGGTGCAGAACCCGCGGATCGAGCGGGTCAGGTTCGAGGCGGACGTCGCGTTCAAGCCCGAAGTGACGGACCGGGGATTCGCGATCACAGAGCTGATCGCAGCGCTAGTCGACTTCCTCACACCGTGGGCGTCGCGGGGCGCGGACATCGCGTTCGGGGGCGTCTGGCACAAGGCGTCGGTGATCAACTTCCTCGAGGAACAGCCCGGCGTGGACTACCTCAAAAACGTGCGGATGCTGCACGGCCCGGATCCCGAGGGAGGGTACCTGCACGCGGACCTGGAGACCGTGCGTGCGACGACGGCACGATCGATCCTGGTGTCCGCCGACACGCACAAGCTGGAGATCCTCAAGGGTTCATGACAACGACACAGACCATTCCCAGGGACACGACCCTTCCCGCGTCGCAGGACTACGAGGCGCTCCGCGAGGCGGGCGTCGGGTACATCCGCTCGCTGGCCGGCAAGGTCTGGACCGACCACAACCTGCACGACCCCGGCGTGACCACGCTCGAGGCGCTCTGCTACGCACTGTCGGACCTGGGGTACCGCGCGGGATTCCCGATCGAGGACCTGCTGACCGACCCCGGCGCCAAGAAGATTGGGGATCCGAGCCTGACCGGGCTGTTCGAGGCGCACGAGATCCTGCCCTGCGCGCCGCTGACGATCGCCGACTACCGCCGGATGCTGATCCGAATCGCCGGCGTGCGTAACGCGTGGCCGTACCCGTTGCGTGGCGGGGGGGCATCGTCTGAGAGACCGATCTTCGCCGACTGCGTGGGCGACAGGCTCACGCACGAGCCGTTCGATCCGAAGACGAGGCGTCCACACCGCCCGGTCCGGGTGTCGGGTCTGTACCGCGTGATGCTGGAGCTGGAGACCGATTCATCGCTGGGCACGCTCAACGAGCTGCGGCTGGTCTACCGCGTGCCCAGGGGCGGGCTCTCGGGGGCAACACTGTGGTTGGACTCGGAGCAGACGGACGTCGTGGGCGGCTCCGTGGATGCGTCGCGCGCGATCACGGGTCTCGCGGTCGAGTCGGTCGTCGCCGGGCCGTCTGCGAGCAGGGACAAGGCGACCATCCGTCTCGATCTGGACGATGGCGCGACGTTCCGGCTCGAGCTGCTGGTCATGGCCGACAAGGACCCGGGGGTTGTCGCAAGGGACGCCGGTGCTCGCCGCGGGCAGTTCAAGTCCGCGTTGGGCGACGTCGCCGAGGACGGGCCGGTGATGCAGTTCTGGGCCAAGCTCGCGGCGAGACAGGCGGCGGTCTCGAGAGCGCGGTGCGCCCTGCACGCCTACAGAAACCTGTGCGAGGACTACCTGGAAGTCGGAGTGGTGGAGCCTCAGCACATCGCGGTGTGCGCGGATGTCGAGGTCGAGCCCGGGGCGGACCTCGAGGAGGTGCAGGCCGCCGTGTTTCACGCGATCGAGTTGGTGCTCAACCCCCCGATCCCTCGGTACACGCTCGACGGGATGCTCGGGCGGGGGGCGTCGCCCGACGAGATCTTCAACGGGCCGTACTACGATACGGCGCTTACCTGCGGGGGAGATCCCGTGTTCACGCGTTCCGGGTTCGTGCTCGACGAGGACCTCACCGCCTCGGACCTGCCCGAGATGGTGCACACCTCGGACCTGATCAATGCGATCATGGACGTGGATGGGGTCGTCGCGATCCGCGACACGCTGCTGCGACCGATGGCGTCGGACGGGACGCCGAGCGGGGGCAGCGAGCGGTGGTGTCTGCCGATCCCGGGTGGGCGCCAGCCGCGGCTTATGCTCGAGCGGTCCCGGTTGATGTTCTACAAGCAGGGCCTGCCCTATCTCGCGGAGCCCGACGAGTTCGAGGACGCGCTAGAGCGGCTGCGGACGCTGGCGCGGCGGGACGCGTACGTCGAGCCGAACCAGCACCTGGACCCGCAGGCCGGCAGGGCGCGCCAGACGGAGAAGTTCTACACCCTCCAGGACGACTTCCCGAAGACGTACGGCATCGGTCGGGCTGGACTCCCGATCGCCGCGACGGTCGAGCGCGTCAACCAGGCCCGCCAGTTCAAGGCGTACCTGACCGTCTTCGACCAGGTGCTGGCGGATTACCTCTCCCAGCTGGCCAACGCCCGGCGTCTCCTCTCGCTGGACGACACGTTGACGCGCACGTACTTCACGCAGTACCTCACCGAGGTCTCGGGCGTCCGTGGCGGTTTCGGATCGGAGTTCTACACCGACGACGCGTGGATGCAGGACGACGCGAACCGGGCGGGGCTGGTGGAGGACGAGGCCGCGTTCGGCGAGCGCCGCAATCGGTTCCTCGATCATCTGCTCGCCCGATTCGCCGAGCGGTTTACCGACTACGCCATGCTCCAGTTCCGGCTCGACGGCGATCCCATCCACACCAGCCAGGCGCTCATCAAGGACAAGATCGCGTTCCTGCGCGCGTACCCCTCGCTCAGCCGCCTGCGGCACGTGGCGTACAACCAGCGCCCCGATGACCCCGCGCAGCTCTGGGACTCGGACAACATCTCGGGCCTGGAGCGTCGCGTCGCGAGGCTCCTGGGGATCAAGGACGCCACCAGACGCGACCTGGCCTGCCCGGAGTTGTTCGGCCTGCTCTTCAGCGCGTCGCGCAGCGGTTCGAGCCACAGGGTCGCCATCCGCGGGGACTCGGGCGTGCTGTTCCGTTCCCGCGAGACGTTCGCCTCCAAGTCCGAGGCGCTCGACGCGGCCCGCAAGCTCTTCCCCGGGGTCCGCCTTCTCGAGACCTACGAGGTCGTGAACCAACCCTCCAGTGAGCGGGTCGGGCTCGTCATCCACCACGGCGGTGTGATACTCGAGCACGAGTCCTCGTTCGAGACAGAGGCCGAGGCGGTCTCGACGATCCGCCGCATCATCGCGTTGCACGACAGCCTGCTGCTCGACGACGCGTGCGATGACGAGGGGATGCACCTGATCGAGCACCTGCTGCTCCGCCCACGACTCGCGGGGGACAAACTGCTGCCCGTCTGCCTGGGGTGCGACCGGAACGACGGGGCGCCGATCTGCGGGGACGACGACCCTTACTCGTTCCGGATCACGGTCGCCCTGCCCTACTGGCCCGACCGGTTCACCAACCTGCACTTCCGGGAGTTCGTGGAGCGCACGATCCGGGAGCAGGCGCCCGCCCACATCCACGCGAAGATCTGCTGGATCAGCCAGGCGCAGATGGCGTTGCTCGACGAGCGGCACCTGGCCTGGCGCGGGGCGCTGGCGGCCGACCCGCCCGACGCCGCGGCGTTGCAGGCCGCGTCGGACGACATGGTCGAGCTGCTCGCCGCGCTCAAGTCCGTTTACCCATCGGCCACGCTGCACGATTGCTCCGACGAGGGGGACGACGGGAACACCGTCCGCCTCGGGACCACGAACCTCGGCATGTTCTGAGAACGCCCCACCGCGGGAGACGCCGCCATGATCACGCAGACCTCGTATCCAATCTTCGAGAGCGGGCAGGTGCTCACAAGCGGGCACCTCAACGACCTGGGCGAGTACCTCGAGCAGCAGGACCGCCTCACCCGCTCCCGGCTCATCGGGATCGGCGTCGTCTGCGGGCTCGAGCCGAGTTACGACGCGTCGAGCGACACGCTCACGATCACCGGGGGGGCCGGGGTCACGAGCGAGGGGTACCTCGTCACGCTCGAGAGCACGGACCTGACGCGCCGGACCGGGTTCGCGGTGGCGCCTCCCGCGACGGGCGCCGCCGACCACGCCACGGCGACCGAGCCGTACCCGTTCTTCTTCGACAGCGCCGGCGCCCCCCGCGCGATCTGGGAGCTGCTCGAGCCCAAGGAGAGCCCATCGGACGGGAGCACGCCGACACCGCTCACCTCTTCCTTTGTCGCCGACAAGGTCGTGCTGCTGTACCTGGAGTGCGCTCGTGTGGGTCTCAAGAGCTGCGATGTGAACAGCTGCGCGGACAAGGGCTCGGAAATGCGATTCACGCTCCGCAAGCTGCTCGTATCGAGGAAGGACGCGGAGGAGATGCTCGCCGCGGAGCGCGCGATCGCCAAGCGTCCTGTACATCGGCACACGCACCCCCGCTACGGGCTCGAACGTCTGGCGATGCCGAAGATCAACCCCGCGGGCGCCGACATCGGCGGATTCCCGCAGCTGGTCACGCGGGTCTCCGAGATCGTCCGGGTCGTCAAGCCGAAGCTGGAGGCGCAGCTCACGCTCTCATGGCAGTCGTTCGAGCCCCTAGTCCGCGAGGTGTACCCGAAGCCGGACTTCCCGAGCGGCCCGTTCCACGCGGCGCCCTTCGACCGGCTCTTGTCGCTCCGGCTCGACCGGACAGACATGGTCGAGTACCTGTACGACGGTTTCCACGACGCGGTGCGGGCGTACAACGAGTTCCTCGATGCGGCGATGCTGTACGACGCCGAGTGCTGTCCGAATCCTGATCGATTCCCCAAGCACCTGTTCCTCGGTATGGCCGGCCCGTTCGTGCGCGCGTTCGTTCCCCCGGCGCGCGGCGCCATCAAGCCGCTCGCGGCCGACTCCGGGTACGGCCCGCGGGACCTTCCCGCCGCCTTCCGTCACCACTTTGTCCCCTCGCCGGCGTTGGTCGGGGGCGACCCGGCGTTGCGGCGTATCCAGAGCCTCCACTACCGTCTGTACCTGCTCGCGTACCGGTTCAGCACCACCGGCAGATCCGGCACGGAGATCCGGATCACCCCCAGCCGCCACGCGGACGCGCCGCTGTCACGCCGCGCGCTGCCCTTCTACTACGACTTCGCGGCGGGCGACGATCTGCACCGCAACTGGTCGTACGACATGACCGTCTCCGGTTCGCTCGATTCGGTGCCGGCGTACACGCTCCTGGACAGCGCGGCCCACCCGATGCTCGACCGTCACGACGGGCAGGAGTTCTGCAGGGTCGAGGGTGTCGTGGGATCCTCGCTGCGTGACGCGGTCGACGATCTCGTCGCGCACAAGCGTCGCCTCGGGCTGACGTTCGCCATCCAGCCGGTCTACCTCGGGCTCGGCACGGGGAAGCCGGACGCGGCGGCGGAGTTCGACGCGACGGTGCGCTCGC
Organism: Phycisphaerales bacterium; assembly: GCA_041987545.1. Classification (GTDB taxonomy): domain Bacteria; phylum Planctomycetota; class Phycisphaerae; order Phycisphaerales; family UBA1924; genus JAJRXR01. Next base: position 587,645 of record JBHIWH010000001.1, read on the forward strand.
TGGCGGAGACCGCACTCCGGCCGTACCTGACCTGCCGGCTGGGCGAGCTGAATGTGCTCTTCCTCGGGCTGATGTCCACGCTCTACAGCCGGCTCGAGCGTGCGTTGACGCTCCTGGCGAATCTCAGCTCCGAGGATCTGGTCGGGAAGGAGGCGCACGACGACGGCCGGGGGATCGACTGGGGCGCGTACCTCGCCGGCAGGGATCGGTTCACGATGCCAGACCCGGGGCGTGTGATCCGCGTCGGGCGGGCCGGGGCGGCCCCGTACGTCGCCGGAACGATGACCAATGCCGTTACGAAACTGGACGAGCCGAAGCGCTCCATCGGAGCGTTCTACAAATCGGTCGGGTCGGTCGGGAGCGGCAACCTGTTCGACCGATTCAAGTCCAAGGCCACCGCTTTGGGGCTGGATCAGGACGACACCGACAAGGCCCCCCTGTATCAGGCCGTGTCGTTGATAGACAAGATCGAGGGTGTCCTCGGGCATGCCACAGCGCCGTCGGTCGGGGAGCTCGACGCGGACGCCTTCACAAGGGAGTACGGGGCGGTGAAGGACGCGTTCGCGGCCTACTTCGAGAGCGTCGGCGTCCGCGACTACAAGAGCGTTCGCGAGATCGACAGGGGCAACGCAGAGCTTGCCGCCATCTACACCGCGGTCGTATCCGACGACTCGGACACGATGTATGCCTCGATGTCCAAACTCCTCGCCGAGCGCCTGCACGACGCGTTCGACAGCCTGCGCTTCGAGAACTACGCCACCTCTCACCCCGGGCTCGAGCACCGGTGCGGCGTGGAGCGAGGGGGCACGCTGGTCCTGTGCTTCACGCACCGCGACTACCTGGCCCGCGTGCACGGCGTGGCCGCCGGACCGACCGCGGGCGCCGGTCGGAGCACCTCGGGCCACACGATCGCGAGGCGCCGGGTGGCCTCGCCGCTCGACGACTTCGTCGTGGTCGCGGACTTCTGCCTGCCCTACCGGTGCTGCGACTCGGAGTGTGAGGCGGCGCTCGCGTCCATCCGCGAGTCGAAGTCCGGCTCGACGACACCGGGCGACACGACACCGACCCGGCCCGTCGGAGTCCGGGAGGCGTTCCTCCGTGGCGTGATCGTCTCAGAGGATGGAGACGACTCCCCGGGCGGGGCGGCGAGGCCCCTCGCCGACGCGCGGCTGAGCGTCAAGGACGGGTCGGGCGCCGAGCAACCCGTTGATCTGCGCCGCGGTGTCTTCAGTTTCAGCGGAGCTCCGGGCAAGTACACCTTCGTCGCCTCCGCGCGCCGGCATGCGAGCCGCCAGAAGACGATCACCCTGGCCTCGGGCGACAATCCGGAGTTGGTATTCGAGCTGCCGGCGCGGAACTGACCCCATGGACGCGAGCGTTCGACAGGTCCGAGTCGAGTTCACCTGCGCCGACCGGGACACGGCGTTCCGCGCGCGCACAGAGCAGGCCGAGCACATCGAGCGGTCCGTCAGGGCGGCGCTCGAGGCCGCGCTCCCGGACCTCGACGGGATGGACGTGCGTCTCGATCGGATCGAGATTGACCTGGGCCGATTCGACCCCGGGCGCCCGGACCTCGAGCGGCTGACACGTTTGCTCGCGCAGGCCGTGAGCGATGCGATGGCCGCAACGCCCGAGGGCGAGCCCCCGCGGGCCGTCAGAGTCCCGACGGCGGTCTCGCACCTCGAGACGCTCGGCCGGTTCCTTCGCAGCGGGACGCTGGGCTGGGATGCGAGCGTCGCGACCGTGGCCGAGCTCGGCGAGCGGGTCCGCGGGATCATCGCGAACGCCGAGCGGGGCGTGTCGTCCCCGATCGGCGCGGTCGCGCTGCGGGCCGCGCTCCGTGAGGCGCTCCGGACGCGCGCGGCTCGTCAGCGACTGGTGGAGCAGTTCGATCCGGATGTCGTCGACACGGTCATCCGCGAGTTGGCGCCGTCCGACGGGCGGAGGCCCGCGCGACCGGCCGATGCGGGCGAGATCGACCGCGCCCTGGGGGGCGGGGCCTCACCGGCGGCCGCCCACCCCGAGACCCGGTCTCTCCGAGGCCCATCCCCCGACCTCGCCGGCCGGCCCGCGCCTGGGTCGGCCGCCGCCGACGATCCGGCGACGGCGCGCGACGAGAACGCAGCGGACTCGCCAGAGCCGGAGTCGACGTGGATGCGCGTGGACCACGCCGGCCTGGTGCTCTTGCACCCGTTCCTGCGTTGCTATTTCGAGGCGTGCGGCCTCGTGGACTCGGGGGCGTTTGTCTCTCGCGGGGCGCGGCACGCGGGCGCACACCTGCTGCACTTCCTCGCCACCGGGCGGCAGGGATGCGACGAGCACACGCTCGCCTGGCCGCGGATGCTGGTCGGCTGCGGCCCCGGCGACCCCACGCCGCGTCGGTTCGAGCCGGAGCAAGCCTGGCTGGACGAGGGGCGGGCGCTGCTCGCCTCGGTGCTCGAGCACTGGGACGCGCTCGGGCGCACGTCTTCCGAGGGGCTCCGCGAGACCTTCCTGCAACGCCCCGGGGTGGTGCGGACGGGTGAGGCGATTGCCGTGCACGTGGAGAGGCGCGGCGTGGACGTGCTGCTTGATCGGCTCCCGTGGGGGCTTTCGGTGTTCAAGCTCCCCTGGCTGGGCATGCCGATACACGTCGAGTGGTGACATCGAGGAGACGCGATGCGCGAGAAAACCCGCGTCAAGCCGATCCAGCGGAGCCGACGCCGCGCCGAGGCGCCCGGGCAGTTCTTCCCGCGCGCGCAGCCCAAGCTGACGGTCGGCCCCCGGCGTGACCGGTTCGAGGCCGAGGCGGACCGAATCGCCGACCGTGTCGTGGCGAAGCCCGCGGAGATCGGTGGGGGTCCCGTGGTCGATCATGTGACGCCGCGGGTGCAGCGGACCACAGACGACGAGGTCATCCGGCGCGAGGACGACTCCGAGCTCGCACAGGCGACGCTGGAAGAAGAGTTGCAGGCCAAGGGCGTGGAAGAGACTGGGGCCGAGCGCGAGGAAGAGAGTCAGCCGAAGGCCGAGGAAGAGGCCCAGACGAACGCCGAAGAGGAGGCGCAGTCCAAGAGCGAGGTCGGCGCCGACGCGGAGAGGGACGAAGACGCGCAGACCGGCGGTGTGCAGCGGCTCGCGGGATCGGATCGTCCGCACGCCGCGCCGAACGAAGCGGGGGCGGTGCTCCGCCGCGTTCGCGGCACGGGGGGACCGCTGCCGAGCGCCGTCCGGGCCAGGATGGGTCGTGCGTTCGGGGCGGACTTCGCGGATGTCCGGGTCCACCGCTCGGGGATGGCCGAGCGACTCGCCTGGATGCTGGGCGCCAGGGCGTTCGCGCTCGGGCGAGACCTGTTCTTCGGCCCGGGTGCGTTCCGCCCCGGGTCTCGGGGCGGCGATCACCTGCTGGCGCACGAGCTCACGCACACGATCCAGCAGGGCGCCGTCCGGCGGGCCGAGCCGCGATCGGACTCACGCCCGCCGGCGGACGCGGCGCGCGGCGGCGCCCCGGCGGTGTCCAGAGAGCAGGGCGCCGGCGCCCCGCGTCCGGACCTCAGAGCGCCGGGGTCGCCAATCACCGGTCCCCGGAAGCAAGCTGACGATTCTGCCGCGCCGCCAGCGGCCGCACCCGATTCTGGCGCAACGACTTCCTCCGAAGTGAGCGTCAACGCGCCGCCCGCCCCGCCGATTCCGGAGACGAAGATCGACACGGTCGAGCCGGTCGCGCTCGAGGGGTCGTCGTCGGAGGCGTTCGCCAAGTTTGCCGGGGCTTCGGCATCGCAGATGGCGGCGACGCAGCCGAAGCTCGGCGGCGCCCTGCAGCAGAAGGTGGCGAGCGAGCAGCGCGCGGAGGCCGCGTCTGCACCGGACCTGACGACGAGAATGAGCGGGAAGGACGACGTCGCGCTGGTGAAGCCACGAGACCTCCCGCCGGGCTCGCCCGGACTGGGCGACGGCCGCGTCGGGCCGGACGCGCCACCGCTCAATCCTGAGCCACAGACCAACCGCGGCGCCCCGCCGAACAACTCGGCCGCGGCGGACGCGATCCCGACCAACGCCGACGACGCGGAGGTCGTCGCCAAGGCGCAGGCGGCGATGCGTCGTGTGATAACCAACGACCCGAACATCGTCACGTCGGCGGGGCCGGCGCCGAGCGTGGACACTTCGGGCGACGCCGACCCCGGGCGGGCGGCACGGCAGACCCGGGAGGCGAGCGGGCAGGCACGCTCGCAGCGCGACGAGACGGCCAAGTCGCTTCGGGAGCATCCGGGCCAGTCGAACGTGCAGCCCAAGGCGGTCGAGAAGACCAACGCCGTCGAACTCGCCGCTGAACCCGCCGAGACGATCGAGACCACGCCAACGCCCGCGGCGGAGGACTACAGGGCCGCGCCCCTGACCGCCGACGTCCGGGCGAAGGCCGACGAGATGCTCGCCCCGACGCTCGGCGCCAACCTGAACGAATCGAAGACCAAGGCGATCGAGGCCGCCGCGACACGCGACCGCGAGAAGCGCGCGAAGATCGACGAGGCCAAGCGCCAGACCGACAAGATCAACGAGCAGGCGGACCGCGACCAGCGCGCCGAGGTCACGAGACAGCGGACGGCGATCGCGAAGCAGCAGAGGCAGGGGATCGACGAGGCCAACACGCACGTCGCGGCGTTCGAAAAGGGCGCCGGCAAGGAGCGGGCCGCGACCGACGACGCGGTGCGGGCCAGGTCGAAGCAGGCCGAGGCGGACTCTCGCAAGGAGCTCGACCAGGGCGAGCGGAAGGCCGAGGACGAGCGGAAGCGGGGCGAGGCGGAGGCCGCCCGGGAGAAGGCGAGGGCCGAGAAGGAGCAGAAGAACCAGAGCTGGTGGGACCGGGCCAAGTCGGCGATCAAGAGCGCGATCAAGGCGCTGACGAGCGTGATCGACAAGATCTTCACGGCGGTCCGCAACGCCGTCAAGAAGGTGATCGAGGCCGCCCGCAAGCTGGCGGTCGGGATCATCAACGCGGCCCGCAAGTGGGTGGTGGACAAGCTCAACAAGTTCCGCGAGTGGGCCAAAAAGGCGGTCAACGCGCTGCTCAAGGACACCTTCCCGGGGCTGGCCAAGAAGATCAACAAGGCGATCGACGCGGTGGTGGACGTCGCGATCGCCGGGGTGAACAAGATCGCCGACGCCGCCGTCGCCGCCGTCAACGCGCTGGCCAAGGGCCTGGCCGCGGCGCTCGACAAGGTCCTGTCCACGTTCCAGACCGGGCTCAAGGCCGCGGTTCAGATCGCGGGCGCCGTCCTCACGGGAGACCTGGCCGGCGCGCTGCGGATCGCGATCGAGGCGGCCTGCTCCATCGCCGGTGTCAGCCCCAAGCCGATCTTCGACTTCATCGACCGGGCCGCGGCCAACGTCATGCGGATCCTGCGCCACCCGGTCAAGTTCTTCGACAACCTCGTCGGCGCTGTGGGCCAGGGTGTCCGCGGCTTTCTGACCAACATCAAGCAGCACCTGATCCAGGGCGTGATCGCCTGGCTCACGGGCGCGCTCTCCGCGACACCCATCAGGCCTCCAGAGAAGTTCGACTTCAGGGGCGTCGTCTCGCTCGCGCTCCAGATCCTCGGGCTCACCTACGACAACATCAAGGCCAGGGTCATACGCAAGTACCCGAAGGCGGAGAAGGTGTTCGGCGTCCTCGAAACGAGCGTCGAGGTCGTCCGGGGGATCGTGACCGAGGGCCCGGTCTTCCTCTGGCGGTGGATCCAGGAGTCCGTCTCGAACCTGAAGGAGCAGGTCATCGGCGGCATCCGCAACATGCTCATCACGACCGTGATCGAGCAGGGCGTCGTGTGGCTGCTCAGCCTTCTGAACCCCGCGGGCGCGATCGCGCGCGTCGTCAAGCTCCTGTTCGATGTCGTGCGGTTCCTGATCGAGCGGTTTGAACAGATCAAGCAGTTCGTGCTGTCCGTGTACAACGCGGTCGCGGAGATCGCGGCGGGCAAGCTCGCGCCCGCGGCGAAGGCGGTCGAGGGCGCCCTGGCCCGCAGCCTCCCCGTTGTCATCGGGCTGATGGCCTCGATCCTGGGATTGGGCGGGCTCGGCCGCAAGGTGCAGAAGCTCATCGGCACCATCACCAAGCCGATCAACAAGGTGCTCGACAAGGTCATCGACAAGATCGTCGCCGCGGCCAAGAAGCTGATCAAGAAGGGCAAGGCCGGCGCCAAGAAGGTCGCCGAGAAGCTCGCCCAGTGGTGGAAGGCCAGGCGACGGTTCAAGGCCGACAACGGGGAGCCGCACTCGATCCAGTTCAGAGGCTCCGGCGACTCCTCGAAGCTCACCCTCAAGAGCGAGGAGCGGACGGTCGAGGCCTTCCTCGCGGCCATCAAGCCCGACCTCACCCCCGAGACGAAGCCGCACTACGAGAATGCCCGGTCGATCGCCGCGCAGATCGACGCGAAGAAGAAGGAGCCCCTCGGCGCCGACCCCGAGAAGAAGAAGCTGAAGGCGAAGCAGAAGCAGAAGGACGTCGAGGCCCTCTTCGCGAAGATGGAGGTTCCGTTCAGGTCGCTCCTCGGGCTCGACAACGTGCCCGCGTGGCAGGAGCCCGACTACGACACCAGCCCGAGCCCGTTCAGCAAGCACATGCACGCCAAGGTACTGAGCAAGGAGAAGATGGGGAAGGGCTCGGCGCCGTCGTCGGCGGGCGACGCGTGGAACGAGCTGCTCGTCCGGCGCTCGGGCGGGGGCAGCTACTACATCCGAGGCCACCTGCTCAACGACAACCTCGGCGGGCCGGGCGTGTGGAAGAACATGACCCCGCTCAGCCGCGAGGGCAACTCGGCGCACGAGAAATCGGTCGAGTCGAAGGTCAAGAACGCGGTCAATGCCGGCGGGATCGTGTCCTACAGCGTCATCCCCGTGTACGCGCCGCGGGGCGGGGGCGACGCCATCGTCGCGGCGCTCAACCGCGGCGCGACTGACGACCAGGCCGGCAGGATCAAGAAGCTCGTCAAGCGCGAGGACAACGTCCCCTCCGGGCTGCGCATCAAGGCGGAGATGATCCGCCCCGCCGGCGCCGGGAGGTTCGAGACGATCAAGTCGCTGTACTCGGGGACGCTCGACAACCCCGTCGATCGCGACGCCTCGAGTTACCAGCTCGACGGCGTCGAGCGGATCGAGCCGGTGGCGCTCGGCAGCGGGCTCGGCGCCGCAGAGTCGTCGGCCCTCCGCGCCCGGATCAGGCCGGAGAGCGACGTTGGGCTGCTCGAGCGGGCGCTCGCGGACCGCACGAAGACGTTCGGCACCTACGAGCGCCTGGCGGTCGCGTTGAACTCGGTCCAGGCCGGCGCGCCCCAGCAGGACGGCGGGGCATTCACATCCAAGGTTGGCCTCTGGCGCGACAGGGGATTCATCAAACTCCGCTGAGCCCGCGCTCGGCCTCAGGACATGCCACGCCATGAACGACGCCCCGCCCGTGACCAACGCCGCCAACCTCGACCAGGCGCTCTCGTTCCTCGAGCGGCTGCTGCGGGCGAGACTCAAGGCGCAGGGCGACCCCGAGTCCGACGTGTCCCCGCCAGAGCTGGCCTTCTACGACGACGGCTCGCCGTTCGGGGAGTTCATCAGCACGCATCGGCCCAGCTACACGGACTACGTGCTGCTGGTGCTCGCCCTGGCGCCGCACGTCCGCCCCGCGTTCCTCGACCGCGCCATCGCCGCGGCCCGCCCCGGCGGGGGCGACTGGCCCGAGCTGGGCGGCCAGCGGGACCCGGGCAGCCGGGCGCTCGTCCCCACCGGGGAGACGGCCGCGTTCCTGCTGGCGGGCGACGAGCTCGCGCCCCGTTTCGATGTGCAGCAGGCGATGTCGGCCGACGGCTGGCTGGTCGAGCGCGGCGTCCTGCGGCTGGAGGAGCCCGCGCCTGGAGCGCCACTCCTGAGCGGGCGCCTGCTGATCGACCCGGAGCACGCGCAGCGGCTCACGCTGGGGCGGGTCGCGACGCCAGACTTCGGCGCATCCTTCCCGGCGCGCGAGATCACGACGGAGCTGGAGTGGGACGATCTCGTTCTGGACGCCGATACGCTCGAGCAGATCAATGAGCTGAGGCGGTGGGTCCGTCACGAACACGCGCTGATGCACGGCTGGGGAATGAAGCGCACGCTCCGCCCGGGCTACAAGGCGCTGTTTCACGGGCCCTCCGGGACGGGCAAGACGCTGACCGCGACCCTGCTCGGGAAGGCCACGCGGCGTCGGATCTTCCGTGTGGACCTGTCCACGGTCGTTTCTAAGTTTGTGGGGGAAACCGAGAAGAATCTAGCGGGGCTCTTCGACCGCGCCGACCGACGCGGGTGGATCCTCTTCTTCGACGAGGCCGACGCACTCTTTGGCAAGCGGTCCGGCGTCAAGGACGCCCACGACCGCTTCGCCAACCAGGAGGTCTCGTACCTCCTTCAGCGCATTGAGGAGTTCGATGGACTTGTCATATTAGCATCAAATCTAATGGCCAACATAGACGAGGCGTTTCTGCGTCGCTTCAACGCGATCGTGCGATTCTCGATGCCGGACTCCCGATCCAGGGAGATCCTCTGGCGGGGCGCCCTTCCACCAGGGGTCTCGCTCATCCCCGAGGATCTCCCCGTGACGCTCGCGGGCTACGAGCTCTCCGGAGGGAACATCGTGAACGCCGTCCAGCACGCCTGTCTGGCCGCCCTCGACAGGGGCGACCGCACGATCCGGCTCTCCGACGCGTGCCGCGGCGTCCGGCGCGAGATGGAAAAGGAAGGGAAGATCTACTCGGGGCCATTCCGGGAGCCGGGGCGAGAATCCAACGCCGATGCCGAGCCGGATCCGCCAAGCCCGGACGCCAACCGGACGTTCAGCGCAGACCACGCCCCGGCGCGGACATCGGCCTGACCATCAGAGGGCCCGCGGCGAGCCCGTCGAGAGGGAGATCCAAGGTGAGCGGGCGGGACAGCGACCCGGCGCCGTGCGCCCCAGGACGCGTGCGACAGCGCAGATCCCTGCGTGACGAGGGACACGGCGTGCGGCCTTGGAACGTGCGGAGTGGGGAGGACTCGTTCTCTCGTCGCCGCGGATCGCCTCAGTTGGCCGCAAGTGGCGCCGGTATCGGCTGCTTGCGTCTCCTGGCGGTGGACATCGGCGGACACCGGATTCCAGGTCTCGACGCCTGTCTGGCACGGTGCGCTGAGGTCCTCCCCGCTCCTGCTGCGTCCCGCTGTGGTCGATCAAGACCGAGACCGAGACGCCCGCTAGGGACAACCCTGCCCGAACAGGATCAGGTACGCGATGACGTCGGAGAAATCCCACTGGCCGAAGGGGATGTCGTAGTCCACGAGCGGGTCCATCGCCCCGAAGAGCGTGAGGAACGCGACCACGTCGTCGAAGTTGAGCTGGCCGAATGGGATGTCCAGGTCGGCGGGCCCGCAGCTGATCGAGACCGCGCCGTCGAGAAGGGCGCCAGTCACGACCGTGTTGGGCGTCTTGCCGTCGTAGACGACAGTCTCCTGCAGGGGCGACCCGCCGGAGGCCTCCAGCGCGATCGGCACGTCCGGCCCGGAGTGCAGGGCCTCGAAGACGAACGTCGTGATGAGCGTGCCCGCGGGCGTCGCGTCCACGGGGTTGCCCAGGGGCCCGAGCGCCAGGTAGAACGCGTCGCCGTCTTGGGGCGGGTTGGCCTCGTTCAGCCCCCCCGAGCCGACGGCCGGGAAGCCCGAACTCAGCAGCGGGGCGGCGCCCGTCGCGTCCACGCCCGTGAACAGCAGGCGGGTCGCGTCCCACGTCACGACCGCCTCGATCACGGACAGCGTCTGATCCGTCGCAGAATCCGAGACGGCGTACAGGCCCACGCGGACCTCGTCGCCGATGTCGACGACGGGGACCTCCTCGCGGAACTCGAGGTCGATGTCGGCGGCCGCCCAGCCCCCGGGGCTGAGCAGCAGGCAGAGCGCGGCACGGTGAACGGCTCGGTGGCGCATCGGGGACTCCTGCGGGCGGACGCGGAGCGGCCGGCGGGGCCGAACTCCGAAGATCAGTATGACCGGCCGACGTGCTCGAGTACAGACACGAGGTCGGCGTGATTCACGCTCCCGTCCCGGTTGACGTCGCCGGCGGGGTCGTTGCTGTTGATCGCCTCGGCCACGAGCCCGACGTCGCGGGCGTCCACGAGGCGGTCGGCGTTGAGATCGAACAGGTGCGGGGGTCTGGCGCCCTGGATGAACGCGACGATGTCGCCCTCGTCCAGCACCCCGTCCAGGTTCAGGTCCGCCTCCGCCAGATGGCCCAGCCCCACGCGGTGGAGGCGCGCCACGCTGACCGACGTCGTCGGACCGGCCGGCTGGCCGGGGCGGGCGAGGGACGGCCCCGGGCCGTCCGCGGGCAGGACGCTGCCGTCGCAGCGGGGCTCGTGCTCTTGCAGGTAGTTGATCGCGATGAACGTGTAATCAGCCCCGTCCACCTCGGCGTCGCCGCTGATGTCCGAGTGAGGGCCGGGCGTTGCGCAGGGCGTGTCGGCGCCGACCGTCGTGCCGTACTGGACGATGAATACGCCGAAGTCCACGATGTCGATGAACTGGTCGTCGTTCAGGTTCCCGCCGACGAGCGAGTCGTCGTCGGGGCCGCCCGAGCTGGTGAAGTCGGCGATGTAGATCGCCCCGCTGATCGTGAAGTCGTCCAGGTCGGTTCGGCGGAGTGTGTGCAGCGCGTCCCGGGCCGTGATGCAGTCGTAGTCGCCGCACGGGACCTCGATCGTGTCGGTCGCCATGCCATCGACGAACGAGAGCGTCACGGGAACGACGACGGGCGGGCCTCCGCCCGCGGGGATCAGCTCGAGCGTGACGCACCGGTCGAACGCCGAGGGAACGTCCACGTCCGCCAGCTCGACGGCGAGCTTGAGCCCGTTGACCGGGTCCACGACGACGTCCTGCTCGTCGACTGTCGTGTTGCCGCACGCGTCCGAGGCGGTCCATGTGATCGTGGTGGCGCCCGAGGGGAACGGGTCGTGGAGGGTGAGCGAGGGGTTGTCGCTCCGCTCGTAGGTGAGCGTCACGTCCGAGCAGTCGTCGGTCGCGACCGGGCCCACCGGGCCCAGCGTCACGTTGTCCCAGTACACGTCGTAGGACTCGGAGAAGTTGTACGCCTGGACGATCAGGTTGCCGGCGCGGAGGGAGCCGAGGACGGCGTTGTCGGTGAACGCGAGCACCGTCGCGCCCCCGTCGTCCTTGACCCGGAACTCGTACGCCGTCGGCGTCAGCTCGACCTCCAGCGTCCACCACCGGTCGTAGGAGAACCCGCCGGGCAGCCCGAGGTCGACCCAGCCGGCACTCAGGCCGTTGACGGGGTTCTGGTCCGTGTCCTGCGTGTACAGGCGGAAGCGCGGGGTCTGGCTCGCGGGCGAGGGATTGGCGGGGTCGGCCGGGTCGTTGGAGGTGAATCCCAGGATCGGGAAGCCGGAGATCGCGTTGGCGCTGTCGAAGGTCGTCGCCCAGATGTCCGCGCGACGGACCTGCGTCGCCCACCCGGCGTCGATGTGCAGATCGATCGACCAGGACTCGCCGACGGGGATGTCCACGTCGTGCTTGCGGCCCTGCGTGTCGTAGAACGCGCCGGCGAATGCGGGCGGGCGGTTGGCCGCCGAGTCCGCGCTGGAGATGCCGTGCCTGAGACGAGCGCCGCCGTCGAACAGGGCGCTCTCGAACGCCGCGGGCGCGTACCGGTCCACGTACCAGCAGTCAGGCGTCTGGCTCGGGCACAACGCCGGGTCGGTGTCGAAGGGCTCGACGAAGTCGAGCGTCGCCGAGCACCCGCCGGCGTCTGCATTCGTCTGGATGTCCGGCGGCACGATGAGCACCGGCGGGAGCGTGTCCCGCGTGACCGGGCCCAGGTTGATCGTCGCGGCGCCCAGGTCCGTCCCCGTCGCGTCGGACAGGCGTGAGGGGGGCGTGCTCGGGCGGAACGCGACCAGGTCGGGCGTCGCGCAGAAGTCCCCGAGCACGTTGAACGTGACCCGGGCCATCGTCGTGGGCAGGAACGTGCCGACGCCCCCGTCCTCGACGCCGACGGCGTAGTCGATCGTCCCCGCCCCCTCGTTCACGCTCTCGTACACCTCCCGCGTGAAGGGCCCGTCGCCCGGGACCACCGAGACGAAGTCCAGCAGCGACTCGTCGTACTCCAGGAAGAACTGCCCGCCAACAACAAGCTCGGTCATCCCCCGCATGTCGATGTCCACGACGAGCTGGTTCTCACCGATCCCCAGGCAGTCGTCCTGGGCCTCGAGCACGATCGCGGGCGTTGCGTCGGCCGACTGGACGATGTACTGGAACTGGATCCGGTCGATCAGGCTCCCGGCCGCGTCCTCGACGAAGAAGTCGAAGTTGATCTCCGCCTGGTCGAACTGGATCGCGCCCGACGTCCCCGAGCCCAGCTCGACGCCGTTGTCGAGCAGGAAGTAGTCCACCTGCAGCACGTCGAACTCGCCCAGGGGCGGGAAGTCGTCCATGAGCATGGGGTCGTACGGGTCGGGCGCCGCGTCCCGGTCGGCCGGCGCGCCGAAGCGCCACTCCAGCGTGTCCACGGGCAGGCCCGAGGGCGAGAAGGTGAACCCGTTGGGCACGAACCCGTCGGAGAACATCGGCGTCCGGGTGGAGATGATGATCGTGTACGAGCCGTCGCCGTTGTCGATCTGATCGACCGAGGCCTCGATGCCCTGACCCGAGAGCATGCTGATCCCGGCCGGCTGGTACGAGCCGTCCGCGAGGAGGCTCTGGCCCAGGGCCGCGGCGCTGAGGAACTCGGCGACCGTCTGACCCGGGTCCAGGACGACCAGCTCGGAATCGAACGTGTCGCCCAGGAGCCTGGCCGCGGCGGCGTCGGGCGCCGCAGGAGTCGTGATCAGCGGCGAGCGGGCCTCGTGGGCGCCGATGGAGACCTCGAAGCGGGGGACAGGGGTCCGATCGCGGCGGAGCGATTGACCCTGCAGGAGAGACGACGCGGTGACGAGCACGAGAGCCGCCGGGATGAGTGTGTGACGCCGCATCGACTACCTCTCCCCCATCCGGAATCCGCCGGGCGTTCCTCGGTCCACCGAACACAGGGTGGGCGCCGGCGTGGAAAAGGCGTCGGGGTGTGTCCACCCCGACGCCATCACTCTCTCGCGCCCCGGGGGGACGCGGAGGAGAAAGAGCCTCAGCCGACCTGCGTCCCCATGTGCTCGAGGACGAACAGGACGTCGGCGAAGTTGACCGCGTCGTCGTCGTTGACGTCGGCGACCTGGTCGAGGGCGTTGACGCCGTCCAGGACGATCATGAGGTCCTGGACGTTGACGAGGCCGTCGCCGTTGACGTCGGCGGCCCGCGGCGGGCGGGCGCCCATGAAGAAGGCGGCCATGTCCTGCTCGTCCAGGACGCCGTCGCCCGTCAGGTCCGCCTGGGCCAGGTGGCCCAGCCCCATCGCGGCCAGCTCGCCGACGGTGATGGAGGTCACGGGCCCGCGGCGGGCGCCCGCGTGGGCGAATCGGGGACCGTTGGCCGTCGCGGGCGACGCGTCGCACGAGGCCTCGGAGAACTCGAGGAAGTTGATGGCGATGAAGGTGTAGTCACCGCCGTCGACGTCCATGTCGCCGTTGATGTCCGAGTGGGCGACGTGGTTCTGCGTGCCGTAGAAGTAGCTGTCGGCCAGGCCGGGGATGTTCCCGCCCGCGTCGTACTGGTAGCCATCGGGGCCGGCGGCCCAGATGTCGGTGTTGACGTCCAGGTCGGCGCGGTAGAAGCCGTCGAAGGCGGTGTCGTCCGAGCCGCCGACGTCGATGTTCTCGAAGACGGCGGTGAACGTGCCGCTGGCGCCGGTGGGCTGGCCCTCGAACTCGATGAAGCCGGGCTCGGCCGCGGGCACGCCCTCGAGGCCCGTGAAGACGATCTCGACCTCCCAACTGCGGAACTCGCCGCCCGTGCTGGCGCCCGTGCTGCCCAGCGACGGGACGTTCCAGAGCCTGGAGAAGTCGTTGGGCGAGTCGGTGTCCACGCCCGAGGCGAACAGGTGGTACTCGGTGAAGTACGTGCCGTCGAAGGCGGCGAAGTACCCGTCCCAGCTGGTGACGGTGGAGGCGTCCGCGTCGTACATCTGCACGAAGCCGGGGTTGAGGTTGTTGGGGTTGCCCGAGCCGAAGCCGCCGCCGGCCATGGTCGTGTAGTACCAGTTGGTCAGGAAGATGGCCTGGTCGCCGAAGAGGTCGGCGTTCCGCTCGAAGTAGATGCTCCCGTCGCGGCTGGGCGTGTCATAGGGGAACGCGGTCAGACGGGCCGGGATCGCGGACGACGCGATCGGGCCGGTCGAGGTCTCGGCGTCGGCGAGCGTGCTGTAGCGGGAGAAGACGCCCTCGTACCCGAATGCCTCGGAGGAGGCGACGAGGTCGTGGCAGGGCGTGTTCGGGTCCAGCATCAGGCCGTACTGCCCGATGAAGACGCCGAAGTCGAGGATGTCGATGTACTCGTCGTCGTTGAGGTTGCCGCCAACGAGCGAGTCGTCGGTCGTGCCCGTGGACGTGAAGTCGCACACGTAGTTGGTGCCAACGATCCCGAAGTCCTCGTCGTCGCGGCTGCGGAGCGTGTGCAGGGTGTCGCGGGCGGCGGCGCAGTCGTACAGCCCGCAGGGCACTTCGATGGTCTGGGCGGCCAGGCCGCCCGTGAACGTCAGCGTCGCCTCGACCTCGATCGACGCGCCGCCGCCGTCCGGGCGGAGCTCAAACGTGATGCACCGGTCGAACGAGCCGGAGACGTCCTGCAGCTCGACCAGCACGTCCATCAGGTTGTAGTCGCCCACGCTGACCGTCTGGTCCAGGGAGACCGAGTTGCCGCAGTCGTCGGTCGCGGTCCAAGTGATCGTGGTGTCGCCGGGGGGGAAGGGCGAGGCGAGCGGGACGGTGTCGCTGCGCGTGGCCACGACGTTGGGCGTCGTGTCGCAGTCGTCGGTCGCCGTGGCGACGCCGGACGGCAAGACAGCCTCGCACGTCCCCGCGTCCGCGGGCGAGTCCACGTCCGAGGGCAGCACGAGCACGGGCGGCAGGCTGTCCTTGGTCACCAGACTCAGGTCCACGAGCGTCGGGATGATGTCCGGCCCGGTCGCCTCGGTCAGCCGCGTGGGCGGAACGTGTGCCCGGAACGTGACCAGGTCACCCAGCGAGCAGAAGTCCATCGTGGGCGTGAAGTGCACCCGGGCCATGGTGGTCGCGGCGGAGGTGCCGCTCCCGCCGAGCGGGATGTTGACCGCGTAGTCCAGCTCGCCGGCGGCCGGGGTGTCCTCGTACAGCTCGACCGTGAAGGGAGCGTCGCCGGCGTCGGCGGAGTCAAGCGTGAGCTTCGAGGTGTCGTACTCGAGGAAGAACTGCCCGCCCACGATGTCCGAGCTGGCGTTGACCATGTTGATGGCCACCGACAGGTCGTCCTCGGAGGCGTTCAGGCAGGAGTCCTCTGCCGTCAGCACGAGCGCGGGCGAGCCCGCGGGGATCGCGATCAGACGGATCTCGGTCTGGGCCAGCTGGTGCCCGTTGGGGTGGGTGGCCGTGAAACGAACGACGTAGTCGCCCGCCGGCTGCGAGGCGGTGCCGAACCAGAACCCGAAGCTCGGGCTCCAGGACTGGCTGTAGACGTAGTCGATGTCGTCGTTGCTCCAGGAGCCGGGGCCCGGGTTGAGCTCGTACCCGTCGCTGTTCTCCCAGCCGCCGCCGTCCTCCGGGAGCGTGCCCGAGGCGCCGTCCCAGATCGGCTCGTCGATGGTGATGAAGCTCGTCCCGGTGGTCGGGTCGGTGTCCATCTCGAACTTGAGGACGTAGTTGACGCCGTTGACGACGTCGTTCTCGCGGGGTGTGAACTGGAAATCGACCTGCCACCACGAGCGGGCGGGGTTCGAGGACACGCCGTCCTTGACGATGTACGTGTTCCCGCCGATGAGCAGGGCGTCGCCCGTGTCCCGGGCGCGGGCCTTGAGGTAGACGCCCACGCCGCCGCTGGTGTTGGACGTGAAGCTGTCGGCCGGGATGCCCGAGCCGGCGATCATGTCGCCGGCGAGCTTTGTGGGCTCGACGTCGCCGAAGTCGGCCGACGCGAGCTGCGTCGTCCCGCCCACAGTCAGCGCCGCGATAGTCCCGAGAATCCCAAACTGTGTTTTCGTCGCTCTCATCCCAGCCCTTCCTTTCAAACACCCGGGCAGATCGTGTCGATGCGCGGCGGACCGCACTCGACGTCTGCGCGCAGCAGACGAGCAATCTCCGACAGGCATGCCGCCTGTCCGGTCGTCACCCGATTTGTTCTGGAGCCCCCCAACGAACTGGCTCCCCCTCAACCGCGAGCGTAGCGAATGCCTCGGCGAACACAAGCGTCGCAACAAGTCGTGCGTGCGGGACTTGGTTGCGAGTTGAAGTGGCTATTCGCAAGGCGTTTACATGCCGCCCCTGGGCTCCCATGCACTAATCACAGATCGTGTCGAGACTTAGCAATCCGGCGCATCATGATCCGGTGGCCCTCCAGAGAACCCGGCGAGTCGTCCGGGCACTCGGGATGCCGGCTTGGCGCATCCCCCGTCGGGGTGATGCGCACCTGGCCCCCGGCCGCTCGGCGTTCCCGCCGCACTGCCCGGGGTTCTTGGGAGTCCGGGACGGTCGCGGCAAACCTGTGGCCCGTGGGCGACGCGGCGACGGCGCCGCGACCGGTCTGCCGTCGCACGTCAGAGACCCAACTCTGTCGAGGCCGCCTCCGGAGCGGAGCGGCCCCTGCTCGTTCGACCTTTGATGCGGGCGTCTCGGATGGCCGCGGCCACGAGCCATCTGGGCCAAGCACGAACGCAGGAGCCTCGCGACGCGTCCAGGCGAACACCGCCCGCACTCGGTCCGGGAGGACGATCGGCGCCCGCAGGGCCGGCCGAGGACGCGATCGCTACGGGCGCCATGCCGGAAGGTAGCGGCCCCTCGGGAGTGGGATCCGACCCTGGAAGTTCGTCGGCACGACGTCGACCGTGTCCGGCCCGCCGTACGACGCCGGATCGATGTTGGTCCGCGAGCGGCCGACGGCCAGGAAGGCGCCCGACGCGAGTTCCTCGTACCCGCTGCCGGCCGTGATGTCGACCAGCTGGCCCCGGACGCCCATCCGGAACAGCCGGACGGAGCCGTCGCAGGCGACGATGAGCTGGCCGAGGTCGTTGATCGCGACGTCCATGGGGCCCGTGAGGGTGGGCGCCGTGTAGGCCTCGGCCGCGAGGCGACCGTTCTTGTCCCGATCGACCATGAACAGCTGGTTGTTGTCGGTGTCGGCGACCCACATGGCGCCCGTCGAGGCGTCTAGGGCCGCGGCGTAGCGATCACCCAGCGTGAGGCCCGTCGGCCAGGACTCGATGGCGACGTCGCCGCCCAGACCCGCATCGAACCGGAGGATCTGCCGCTCCGACTGCGAGAGGCAGACGACCTGGTCCGCCGCGTCGTCGTACATGACCTGCTCGACGGGAGACGGGATCGGCGCGCTCACCTCGCTCGGCTCGTCGTGCTCTGGGGTGAAGCAGCGGAGGGTCCGCCCGTCCGCGACGTAGAGCTGAAGCCCGCGCCCGGTGCAGAGGGAGACGGGGTCGAGCAACTCGGCGATCATGCTCGCCTGCTCGGAGACCGTGTCGTACTGCCAGACCGCGGCCGGCGATGCCCCGGCCTGCTCGGTCAGGAAGTAGGTGCGGAACTGGTCGGGCGACAGGGCGAGCCCGCGGAGCGGCGCCTCGCCGGGCGTCTGGGACTGGTACAGCCTGCGGTTGGCGTCGACGAAGTCCGCCCGCAGCTTGATCCAGCTGGTGTCGGCGCCGACGAGCGTGACGACGGGCGAGATGCAGTAGAAGCCGTAGATGTACCCGTTCGAGGAACTCCCGCCGTAGCCCTTGATCCGAGACATCGTCCGCACGCTCAGCTGGCCCAGCTCGAAGACCTCCCGGGTCTGAACGACATAGTGATCGGTCGTGTACCCGGACTGGAGGGAGTTGTTGTCCTCGTCGCTGCCCGGGTCGTTGAAGCCGATGTACTTCTGGATCGAGTTGTCGGCCCGGGCGTAGACCATGCTGACGCAGTGCCCGCCGGTGCGGGCGATGACGGGGTAGTTGCTCTCGTCGTACCAGCCGATGCGCGGGACGATGAGCGAGCCGTCCGCGGCCCGGGCGGCCATCGACTTGAGGCGCGGCGTGTAGCCCGAGCTGATCTCGAAGCACGACACGACCGCCGTGCCCCCGGCCGTGAACCACGCGGCGTTGCCGAAGAACGCGTTCGAGGGGCTCGTGCCGCCCGTGGGGTTGGTGTTCATGAGCTGGCCGAGCGTGGCGAGGCGCCCGGTCATCAGCAGGTGCCCGTTCACGGTCGTCCAGTCGCCGGAGCCGGGCTGCTGCGCGGGGTACCCGTGATCCGCGATGTACGCGGCGAAGTTCATGTGGCTGGTGGGCACGCAGTAGTACAGGCCCGTGTTCGGGAGGCCGTTGCGGACCTGGTCGATGTCCGGCACGTGCAGGATCTGGTACAGGAAGTTGTTCTGGCTGAAGTAGTCCTGGTGGAGGATGTGGGCCTGGGCGGCGGGCAGGCCCGCGGCGAGGGCGATCAGGGCGACCGAGGCGCGTCGGGCGGTGGAGGTCATGGGTGTTCCTTTCGAGGTTCAGGGGGCACGCCGCAAAGCGCCCGGCCCCATCTGGGAACACAGGAAGCGGGGCGCGGGGCCTTGGCGGGTTTCCGGGCTTTTCGATAGGATCTCCCGTAAGCCCATGGGAGTGGGGCGTTTGGGCACGGGCCAGGCCGAGCCCTGGTCAGGCCGAGGAACCGGGATGGGCTTGGACAAGCCGGGGAGTGACATCACCGTCCTGCTGTCCCGGAGCCAGCGCGGCGACAGGGCGGCGACCGATCAACTCCTGCCGCTGGTGTACGACGAACTCCACCGCCTGGCGCGGTCCTACTTCCGCTCCCAGCCACCCGGGCACACCCTGCAGCCGACCGCGCTCGTGCACGAGGCCTGCGTCCGCCTGCTCGGGACGACAGACGCCTCCTGGAACGGGCGGGGGCACTTCTTCGCGGTCGCCGCCACCGCGATGCGTCAGATCCTGGTTAACCACGCCGAGGCCAAGCGGGCGTTGAAGCGAGGCGGAGACCGCGAGCGTGTGACGCTCGCCGAGTCGGACGCCGTCACCCCGCCGCCCGCGGTCGACCTCCTCGATCTCGACGCGGCGCTCAAGGACCTGCAGCGGGAGCACGAACGCATGGCCCGGGTGGTAGAACTGCGTTACTTCGGCGGATTGACTGCGAGCGAGACGGGCGAGGCGCTGGGCGTGAGCCTGTCGACGGTCGAGTCGGACTGGCGCTTCGCCAGAGCCTGGCTGCTGGATCGACTCGGCGGGGACCGGACGGACCAAGCCAGCCATGAGTGAGACCCGTTTCAATCGAGCAGCGGAGGTGTTCGCCCGGGTGTGCGACGCGGCGCCCGAGGAGCAGGAGTCTCTGCTCGGCGAGCTGTGCGCGGGTGACGCGGAGTTGCGGGCGCACGTCGGTCGGCTGCTGGATCAGGATCAGCGCGCCGCGCCGCTCGACGAGCCCGCGTTGCCCGCCAGTGCGCTCTCCGACCTCGCCGCGCTCGGGCAGGAGCACGAGTCGGCCCACGCGCGCCCGTCGCTGCGAGACGGGCAGCGGATCGGACGGTTTACGATCCTGGGAGTCCTCGGCGAGGGCGGCATGGGGACCGTGTACCTCGCCGAGCAGGCCGAGCCACGCCGACGGGTCGCGCTCAAGACGATCACGCCGGGGCGCGCGACGACGAACACCGCCAAGCGGCTGCGGCGGGAGGCGCAGCTGCTCGCCAGCGTGCAGCACCCGGGGATCGCGCAGGTCTACGAGGTGGGCTCGGTAACCGCCGAGGGCGCCGACGACTCGCCGGAGCCATACATCGCGATGGAGCTCGCGGCGGACGCGGTGTCGATCACGGCGTTCGCGCGGGCCCGCGACCTGGACACCCGCGCCCGGCTCTCGCTGTTCGCCGACTCGTGCGACGCGGTGGCCGCGGCGCACCGGCTGGGCATCGTGCACCGGGATCTGAAGCCGGCCAACATCCTCGTCTCCCCCGACGAGAGCGTGAAGGTCGTCGACTTCGGCGTCGCCCGCGCGCTGGACGCGTCGAACCCAGGGACGCTGCTCACCGAGCCGGGGCTGATCGTCGGCACGCTGGCGTACATGAGCCCGGAGCAGGCCCAGCCGACGCAAGGCCCCGTCGATACGCGCGCGGACGTGTACGCGCTGGGCGCGGTCCTCTTCGAGCTGCTGACGGGGCGCCCGCCGCTGGCGGTCGATTCGATGCCCGTCGCGGTCGCGATCTCGACGATCGTCGCCGAGGAGCCCGAGAGGCTGAGCCGCGTCTCCCGGACGTTCCGCGGCGATCTCGAGACCATCGTCGAGCGGTGCCTGGAGAAGGACCCTGCCCGCCGGTACGCCGACGCCGGCGCCTTGCTCGAGGACCTCCGCCGGTTCATGGGTGATCGGCCGATCGTGGCGAGGCGGGCCAGCGCGATGTATCGCGCCCGCAAGTTCTCCAGGCGCCATCGGACGCTCGTCGTCTCCACGTGCCTGACGTTCGTGCTGCTCGTCGCGTCGCTGGTGTTTATCGGCTGGTTGGCGCTGGTGGCGGACCGCGAGCGCCGGGTCGCCGAGTCGGAGGCGGCGGTCGCGGTGGGCATCAACGACTACTTCAACGACCTGCTGTCCGCCGCGCACCCGGCCCGGTCGCAGGGGCGCAACCCGACCGTGACGGACCTGCTGCTCGAGGCGGCTCCGACGATCGACGACCGATTCGCCGACATGCCCGCGGTCCGGGCCCGCCTGCACCGGACCACGGGCCAGGCGCTGCTCGGGCTCGGCGCCTACGGCGAGGCGCGGACGCACCTGGAGCGGGCGTCCTCGCTCTATGCGGAACTCAACGGCGATCAGAGCGTCGAGTGCCTCGGCGCGCGGGTGGACCTGGCCGACGCGATGCGCAACCTGGGGGACCGTGAGGCGGCGTTGGAACTCGCCAGGCAGACTCACGCGTCCTGCGTCGAAGCCCACGGCGGTAGTTCCCTGATCGCCGCGACGACCGGCGTGTCGTACGGCATGGCGCTCCAGGACTCGGGGCAGTTGAAGGACGCCGGCGAGGTCCTGCGGCGTGCCGTCGAGACTCGAACGGAGCTGCTCGGGGAGTCGGACCGCCAGACGCTGTTCGCGCAGGGGTCGCTCGCGTACATCACCCTCGCGAGGGGGGAGCTCGAAGAGGCCGAGCGCCTGTACTCCGGCGTGCTCGATGCGGGTCGGGTCACGCTCGGCGACGACCACCCGAGCACGCTCACGGCGATGGGCGCCCTGGGGAATGTCAGGGCGCAGCGGGGGGACTTCCGGGGCGCCGAGCCGCTTGTCCGTGAGTCGATGGAGCGGGCCCGGCGCGTCTACGGCCCCGAACACCCGGAGACGCTCTCGGCCATCAACAACATGGCCGCGATCGCGAGGCGTCTGGGCGAGACGGCCGAGGCGATGGCGCTGTACGAGGAGTGCTATCACGCCCGCGAGCGGGTGCTGGGGGCCGATCACCCGGAGACGATCTCGGTTCGGGCGAACCTCGCGCACGTCCTGGGCGTGGAGGGGCGGTTCACCGAGAGCGAGGCGCACCTGCGGGCGTGCCTCGAGTCTCTCGAACGCCGGGGGGACGCGACCCCCGCGGAGCTCAGCCGCATCGCGAACGCGCTGACTCTCTCCCTCCGGACTCAGGGCAAGCTCGACGAGGCCCTGGGGTTCGCCGACCGGGCGCTGCAGCTGTCGCAGGAGTCGTTCGAGGCCGGGCATCCGCGCATCGCGATCGCGCGGGCGAACCGCGGTCTGGCGTTGGCGGGGCTGGACCGGCGCGAGGAGGCCGAGGCCTGCTTCCGGCTGGCGTACTCGGAGTGCGCCGAGGCGCTCGGCGCCCAGCACCCGCAGTCCCGCACGATCGCGCGGCTGATGGCGGACATGCTGGAGCGATGGGGGCGGGCGGAGGACGTCCAGGTCTGGCGAGACCGCGCGCAGGCGCCAGCGCCAGATCCTCAGGATGAGCCGAGACCGACGAAACCCTGAGCGCTACGCGGCCACGCTCCAGAGCCCCAAGAACGGACTCGCCCATCGCGCCCGGACGCCTCGCGATCGCGGCCATGTTGTTGATGGCCGTGAGCGTCTCCGGGTGTTCGGGGCCGTAGACGCGCCGGGCCCGCTCCATCGACTCACGGACAGGCGGCTCGGCGCCCCGGAAGTCCCCCCGCCGCGCCCTGACATTCCCCAGGGCGCCCTCGCGCCGAGGCAGAGTCCTCTGGGCGGCCACCGCAGTGTGGCGGCCTTTTCCATTTGGAGATCATCAATGACGAGAGACGACGAGAAACGCCCGGCGGAGGCCGGCGAGCCGCGGACCTCGGCGATGCGGGAGGTGCGAGACATCCTGGTCCGTCCACTGGTCGACGAGCTGGTGCACGAGAGCAGGCGGAGGACGAGAAGAACCAGGCCGAGGTCGCCGATGGCCTCGCATGAGTTTCACCCATCGGCCGCGGCTCTCGGATTGAACGTCGCAGGATCGAGACCGGCCCAGAGCTGCGTACGGTCAGAATGATCGGTCGTCTCCGTCGCCGCATGACCCCGGCGGCCGCGTCGCCAGATCGCTGCGATGAGATCTGCCAGGTTGGGCTGCGGCCACTGCACTGTGCAACTCTGGAGCGCGGTTCACGCCCTCGGCTCACATGATCGGGCCGGGTTGACGCGGGTCATGCTCGCTCGAGTATCCGTATCGCCATCCGCTTCGCGAGCCGAGCGGATACGCCGGGGTCCGTTCCGCCGTCGGTGACCTGTCCGACGACGCGCGCCGTCACGATCGCACCCTCGAGCAAGATGTTGAGTTGCTCGGCGGTATCGTCGGGCTCTGCAACCCCGGCGGACTCGCATAGCTCCCGGAGGTACCGGACGATCTCCTGCTTGTGCTCGGCCGCGAGTCGGCGCGGCGCGGAGTCGGCAGCGGAGAACTCGGCGGACGCGTTGATGAACATGCAGCCGCAGAACTCGCTGCCCGTGAACCAGTCCTCGTGGAAGTCAAAGACAGCCTCGAGTCGTTCGCGGGGTGTCTTGCCCTTCGACTCCACGAACTTCATCAGCTTGTTCCGGAAGATCTCGTCCCGCCGTCGCATCGCCGCGACGATGAGCTCGTCCTTGGACTTGAAGTGGTTGTAGAGCGTCGGGCGGCTGATGCCGCCTTCCCTCTGTATGTCATCGAGGCTCGAAGCGTGGAAGCCGTGCCTGTAGAACACGCGCATCGCGGCATCGATCAGGTCGTCTCGGCGGCTGGGGGGCACGGGGACTCCTCGCTTGATGGGTCGGAGACTGACTTACTAGACAATAACTATAGATGCGATCGGCACATTCCGCCAGGAGCCGTCGCTTCAGTACCAAAGGCGCCACAAATCAGGGCTCTCATGGGCCTGGAAGGCAATTCTCTGGGAATCCGGATAGAGCCGCTTGACATTGCCTGACTAGTCAGTAAAGTACGTGGGTCGAGGGTGCTTCCAGAAGACTGACCCTCGGCGAGCCAGCACAAGACCACCTCACCCTCGTGAGGGGCCCCGACGACTGTGTCGCCGGGGAAGACGTCGCATTGTCTGAAGGGGATCCACCATGACCGTCTTGCTGCGTGTGGACGCGAGTGCACGTCTCGACCGTTCGATCACCCGCCAGATGGCCGACCGTTTCTTGGACGGCTGGCGAAGCGGCGAGCCCGATGTCCGGGTCGTGCGCAGGGATGTTGGGCGTCGGCCACCCTCCGTGATCGGTGAGGCTTGGATCCGCGCAGGGTTCACGCCAGCCGAAGAGCGCACCCCCGAAATGACCGATGCGCTCGCCGAGTCCACGGCGCTCATCGATGAGGTCCGGCGAGCGGATGTCCTCGTGCTGGCCGCCCCGCTCTACAACTACGGGCTCCCCGCGTCCTTGAAGGCCTGGATCGATCAGATCGTGCGGCCCGGCCAGACCTTTTCGTTCGATCTCCTGCGGGGTGACTTCCCGATTCAGAGCATGCTCAGCGGCAAGTCACTGGTCGTGCTCTCCTCTCGGGGGGAGTTTGGCTTCGAGCCGGGCGGCATCCGAGACGGCTGGAACCACCTGAGCCCACACCTCCGCACGGTCGCGACACGCCTGTTGGGTATCGCGGCGGAGGACATCTACGAGGTCGCCTCTGAGTACCAAGAGTTCGACGACGAGCGGCATCACCGCTCGCGCGAGCAAGCCCTTCATGATGCGGATGAACTGGGTGCTCGACTCGCGACGGTGCGGCGTGCATGGAGAGCTCAAGGGGTCGGGCACGTCGACACCCCAACGAGCGTCCAGGCTCCAGCCCGAGGAGCAGTGTGATGCCATCACCAAGCGACATTCGCCCACCCTTCACGCTTGAAACCGCGGTCGCCAAGGTACGCGCCGCAGAGGACGCATGGAACAGCCGCGACCCTGAACGTGTCGCCCTCGCGTACTCGCCGGACAGCGAATGGCGGAACCGAGACCGGTTCCTCCGTGGGCGTGACGAGATCCGCTCGTTCCTCCGGGCCAAGTGGAACAAGGAACTGGACTACCGCCTGACCAAGGCGATCTGGGGCTTCCGCGAGAACCGGATCGCCGTGCGCTTCCAGTACGAGTGGCGCAACGCCGACGGCCTGTGGTTCCGCAGCTACGGCAACGAGCTGTGGGAGTTCGACGAGGCGGGCCTGATGCGACGCCGCGAGGCGAGCATCAACGACGTCGCGATCACCGAGGTCGAACGCCGCTTCCGCTGGGACGCGCCAGGACCCAGACCCGAGTCGCACCCGGGCATCCCCGACGTGCGATGACACACGCCAACCGCCCGGCCGAGACAGTCTCGCCCGGGCACGCGTCGTGAAACGCCCGAAGCAGTCCCTGATCGAGATCAGACCAACAGGAAAGGAACAAGAGATGAACCGTGACAGCCTCACGATCGCCGCCCTGACGACCTGCATCCTCATGCCCCTGACCGCGTGGGCCCAGCCCATGAACGGCGACGCGCACGCCGGGCACGTCCACTACATCGACGGCCCCCGCGCCGATGCGCCGATCCCGCGCCCGGGCGTCGAGCTGGGTCCGGGCGGCTTCGCCCTGCTCGTCATCGACCCGCAGAACGACTTCCTCAGCCCGGAGGGTGTCGCCTGGGGCGTCGTCGGCGAGAGCGTGATGGAGAACGGCACGGTTGACAACATCGAGCGTCTGTTCAAGGCCGCGAAGGACGCCGACGCCCGCGTGTTCGTCAGCCCGCACTACTACTACCCGCACGATCACACCTGGGAGTTCGAGGGCGCGCTCGAGACCGTGATGCACGACATCCGGATGTTCGATCGGGCCGGGCCCCTGGACACCAGCAGCCTCGCAGGCTCGGGGGCGGACTGGCTCGAGCGGTACAAGCCCTACATCAACGACGGCCAGACGGTCGTCGTGAGCCCCCACAAGGTGTACGGGCCCAACTCGAACGACCTGTCCCTTCAGCTCCGCAAGGCGGGCATCGACCAGGTCGTCATCGCGGGAATGTCGGCGAACCTCTGCGTCGAATCGCACATGCGGAACCTCATCGAGGAGGGGTTCGAGGTGGCGATCGTCTCCGACGCCACGGCCGCCGCCAAGCTGCCGGGGTACGACGGGTTCGAGGCGGCGTTCGTCAACTACCGCATGATCGCGAGCGATGTGTGGAGCACCGACGAGGCGGTCGAGAAGATCGCGGCGGCCCGGGGCAACCTCGTCAACGTCTCGGGCGCCAGCGCGATCGGGCTTGACGGCTTCGACCCGGTCAGCTTCTTTCAGAACGAGACGCCTCTCAATGGCTCCCCGATGATCCGTGCCGAGCACGCGGGGGCCACCTATCTCTTCGCCTCCGAGGACAGCAGGGACGCGTTCCTGGCCAACCCGGACCGCTACGTCCCTCAGTACGGCGGCTTCTGCTCCTACGGCGTCTCGATCAACATCCTGCTCCCCGTGGACATCACCACGGCCCAGATCCGCAACGACAAGCTCTACCTCAACGTCAACGCCGCGGTGCTGGAGAAGTTCAACGCCGACTTCGAGGGGAGTGTCTCGCGGGCCAACACCAACTGGCCGGGCCTGTTCCAGGAGCACGCGGAGTAGGCGACTCTCAGCGGGCTCTCCGAACCTGCGATGAACGCTCTTCCTCTCCGCCCGTCCGGCGCACAGCGTCGGCCGGGCGGTTATGTTCGATTTCAGGCCACGCCAATGGGATGGGAAGTGGCCAACCACGACTCTGTGCGTGTGTGAGCGTGTCGTCGGATGCGCAGGACGCTTCGCGGTACCGCTGACCGCGACGGCCTCCCGGGAGGCGACCCGCCCTGCCGACCCGGTTACAGCCCGACCCACCGCGGCAGTTTCAATGGGCGCTCACCTGCGAGTCGGTCACGGTGTCCCCCGCCGGATCCGGACGGCACGATCTCGGACGCCAGCTCGAGACTCGCCCACGGGGCGACAAGCGGCAGGCCGACCAGCGATTCCCCCCCCTGTCGCTCTCGGGGTTGACATCCGTGCTCGGGCCGCCGATAGTGGATATATGGAGCCACAATCAGGCCGGCCCGCGAGCGGGTCCCTCATCACGCAGACCTCCGAGTACGCCCTCAGGGCGGTGGTCCATTTGGCGCAGCAGCCGGACGGTCCCTCGGCGGCCCAGGAGATCGCCGAGGCGACCCGCGTCCCGGTGGGGTATCTCCAGAAGATCCTCCGCATGCTCTCGCGTGCCGGGATCCTGAACGCCCAACGGGGCGCCGGCGGCGGGTTCTCGCTGGCCAAGGTGCCGTCCGCGATCGCCGTGCTCGACATCCTGGCGGCCACGGACACCGATATTTCTCGTATCGAACGCTGCCCGCTGGGGATCAAGGGGCACACCAGCCTCTGCCCCCTGCACAGCCTGCTCGATGAGCAGATCGCCGGCGTCCGCAACACGTTCGCGTCCACCTCCATCGCGGACCTGCTGGCGCAGGACCTGGGGGCCCGGGCGCTGTGCTCCGGTGATCGGGTCCAGAGCCCGAGCGTGGAGGGCTCGGCCTCGGCCCGGAAGACCCGCAAGCCGTCCCCCCCGCCCGCCTAGCCCGTTGGCCGCCCGTGGAGCGAAGAAAAAGTCCGCGGCAATACTGGATATCTGGAGCCACAAAGCCGTAATATGACCCGGAGGGCCCCCGAAGCCCGAGGAGCAGGCCGATGAGCAGCACACGCGTCAACGCACCCGCCGCCGCAGCCCGTCCCAGTGACCCGTACAAGTGGCCCGCCTGGGGCCTGGCGTTCGTGGTCTTGGCAACGCCCGTCGTGCTCCTGCTCCTCGTCTCGGCCGCCCGGCCGAGGCTGGCCCCGAGCCCGTTCGCGGAGGTCGCGGACCGGCTGGGTGTCCACCCGGGCGCGATCGAGCTGGGGATGGGCACGTACATGGACAGCTGCGCCGTCTGCCACGGCCGCGACGCGAGGGGGATCCCGCGCCTCGGCAAGCCGCTGCGGAACAGTGAGTTCGTCCAGACACACTCGGACTCGGATATCTACGAGGTTATCCTGACCGGCCGCCCGCCGTCGGACCCTCTCAACACCACCGGGGCCGCGATGCCCGCCCGCGCCGGCAACCCCGCCCTGGGCGAGAGGCGTCTGCACAACGTCGTCTACTACCTCCGCACGCTCCAGGATCCGACACAGCCCCACGCCTCGCTCGAGGGCTGGCAGATCGCCAGCGCCGACGCGGACGGATCGTCCGGGCAGGCGGGCGGAGCCGCGGCGGGGATCGGGCACGCCGAGTTCATCGCGTCGTGCTCGGCGTGCCACGGGCCGAGCGGCGAGGGCATCGAGGGTCTCGGCAAAGCCCTGGCAGAGAGCCCGTTCGTCGCCTCGAGGACGGACAAGGAGCTGATGACGTTCATCAAGACCGGGCGCCCGATCTGGGACCCCGAGAACACCACCGGCATCGACATGCCTCCGAAGGGCGGGAACCCCGCGCTCTCGGAGGAGGACCTCCGCAAGATCGTCGAGTACATCCGCGCCCTGCACCCGGAGGGGTGAGGGGCGCCTCCGGATCTCGCACACGGATTCAGAAGGAAGGAACACGGCAATGACAAGGCAAAGAGCTATCGGGGCCGCGCTGCTTGCGGCGACGGTGGGCGCCCTGGCGTCGCACGCGCCCGCCCAGTCCGTGAACGACGTCCAGCGCGTGGCCAAGGAGCGCGGGCTCTCGACCGCGGATCTCCTGGCCGCCGCCAAGACGTTTACGCCCAGCGGCATGAAGGACGAGTACATCATCTTCTCGTCCGGCGGACACAGCGGGCAGGTCTTCGTCATCGGCGTGCCCTCGATGCGACTGCTCCGTTCGATCGCGGTCTTCACGCCCGAGCCCTGGCAGGGCTGGGGATACGGCGTCGGCGAGGACATCCTGGCCGCCGGGTTCCCGAACGGGAAGCCGAACCTCTGGGGCGACACCCACCACCCCGCCCTCTCCGAGACCGACGGCGACTACGACGGGCAGTGGCTCTTCATCAACGACAAGATCAACGCCCGCGTCGGCGTGATCGATCTGCGGGACTTCGAGACCAAGCAGATCATCAAGAACCCGCTCACGATCAGCGATCACGGCGGCACGTTCGTCACGCCCAACACCGAGTACGTCATCGAGGGCGGTCAGTACGCGGTCCCCTGGGGCGCCGAGTACGCCCCGATCGAGGAGTACAAGGAGAAGTACAAGGGCTCGGTGACGATGTGGAAGTTCGACCGCAAGAAGGGGCGGATCGACGAGAGCAAGTCCTTCGCGATCGAGCTGCCGCCCTACTGGCAGGACCTCACCGACGCGGGCAAGGGAGTGAGCGACGGGTTCATGTTCCTGAACTCGATCAACACCGAGCTCGCGGTCGGTGGCATCGAGAACAAGAACCCGCCGTTCGAGGCCGGCGTGAGCATGAACGCTACGGACTACCTGCACATCATCGACTGGCGGAAGGCCGAGCGGGTGTTCCAGGCCGGCAAGGTGACCCAGATCGAGGACTTCCCGGTCATCACGCTCGACACGGTGATCGAGGAGGGTCTGCTCTACCTGACGCCCGAGCCCCGGAGCCCCCACGGCGTGGACGTGGCGCCGAAGGGCGACTTCATCGTCGTCTCCGGGAAGCTCGACCCGCACACGACGATCTACTCTTTCGAGAAGATCAAGAGCGCGATCGCCAGCCAGACCTTCTCGGGACGGGACGACTGGGGCGTCCCCATCCTCGACTTCGACAGCGTCGTCGAGGCCCAGGTCGAGGTCGGCCTCGGCCCCCTGCACACGCAGTTCGGGCCCGATGGCTACGCCTACACCTCGCTCTTCCTCGATTCGGCGGTCGCCCGCTGGACCATGGGCGGCTCGTACGGCTCGGGCACGCCCGAGCCCGATTGGACGCTCGTCCAGAAGACCCCGGTCCATTACAACGTCGGTCACATCGGCGTCGCCGAGGGCGACACGGTCAGCCCGGACGGGAAGTACCTCATCGCCTTCAACAAGTGGTCGGTGGACCGCTTCTTCCCGCCCGGCCCGCTGCTGCCCCAGAACTTCCAGCTGATCGACATCTCCGAGCAGGGCGCCCGGATGCCCGTGATCTACGACATGCCCGTCGGCTTCGGTGAGCCGCACTACGCACAGATCATCAAGGCCGACAAGCTGAACCCCTGGACGACCTACCCCGAGGTGGGCTGGGACCCGCACACGCAGTCCCTCGACCCGTGGGCGCCCAAGCCCAAGATGGAGCGCGTCGAGCGGAAGGACGACGGCACGGTCGAGGTGTACATGACCGCGGTCCGCAGCCACTTCACACCCGAGCACATCAAGGTGAAGGAGGGCGACAAGGTCGTCTGGCGGATCACCAACATCGAGCGGGCGATCGACGCCGTCCACGGCTTCGCGATCCCGAACTACAACGTCAACCTGAGCCTCGAGCCGGGCGAGACCGCGAAGATCGAGTTCGTCGCGGACACGCCGGGCACGTTCCCGTTCTATTGCTCCGAGTTCTGCTCGGCCCTTCATCTCGAGATGATCGGGTACCTGATGGTCGAGCCCGAGTAACCCTCACACCCCCCTGCGCCGAGAGGCGCGGGGAGGTCTTGCAACGCCGCAGCCGCCCGGCGGCATCGCCCGCACCCACCCTCCAGGAGCGCCGCATGTCTCCGATTCTCTCACGCATCGTCGGCCCGCGCGTCGGACCCGAGGAGATCCGCGGGCACGGCCTGCGCTTCGGCGCCCCGGGATTTCTTCTGCTGGTCGCCCGCGTGCTGATCCTCGTCTCGCTCTTCCTGCCCTACTGGCACATGGAGCTCGTCGCGCCGCAGTACCCGGACAACCTGCACCTTACCGCGCACGTCAATCAGCTCTCGGGTGACGTGGCAGAGATCGACGGGCTGAACCACTACATCGGGATGCGCCCGCTCGAGGAGGCCGCCCGATTCGAGCGGAGCGTCGGCGTCTACGTCCTGATCGCCCTCGTCATTCTGCTCGAGCTGGCCGCCTACATCCACAGCCGGTGGGCGGCCCTGCTCGTCATCCCGACCGTGCTCTTCCCGGCGATCTTCCTCCTTGATCTGCACCTCTGGATGAGCCATTTCGGGCAGAACCTGGACCCGGATGCGCCCCTCTCGAACGCCGTCGAGCCCTTCGTGCCGCCCATCCTCGGCACGGGCCTCGTCGGCCAGTTCAAGACGATCGCCATGCCAGGCATCGGCCTGTACCTGGCGACGGCCGCCTCCCTGATCATCGTCGTGGCGCTCGTCTTCCATCGCGCCGCCTACCGGCCGCTCACCCTGAAGCGCACGGGGGACGTCGCGTCATGATCAGGGACTTGATGTTGATCATGGCGGTTCTCGTGCTCACCCGGGTCGCGGGCGCCGGGCACTCACCAGCCCTTTCGACCGAGGCGATCGACGCGCTGATCGACGCGGCCCAGCCCGGGACCACGGTCGTTCTCCCCGCGGGGACGTACGAGGGATCGCTCGTCATCAACAAGCCCGTCGTGGTCGACGGCCGGGGCGAGACGACCATCGACGGTCTGGGCGAGGGGACGGTCGTCGAGATCCGAGCGGCGGGCGTCACCGTCCGCGACCTCCACGTCCGCGGCTCCGGGACCCGCGTCGAGACCGAGCCCGCGGGGATCCGTTCGATGGCCCCGGAGACCGTCATCGAGGGGTGCCGCGTCGAGGACGCCCTGTTCGGCATCGACCTCAAGGGCGCCGCCGACTCGACCGTCCGCGGCAACTGTGTCGTCGGCAAGGACCTCGATCCCGGGCGACGGGGCGACGGCATCCGGCTCTGGTGGAGTCACGGGTGTCTCATCGAGGCGAACACCGTCTCGAACTCGCGCGACATGGTCTTCTGGTACTCGGAGGACCTGGTCATCCGCGACAACCGCGTGGACACCAGTCGCTACGGCCTGCACTTCATGTACAGCCACAACACGACGCTCTCGGGCAATGTCCTCCGGGCCAACTCGGTGGGCATCTACCTCATGTACTCGAACAACATCACGCTCGAGCACAACACGCTCGTCAACAACCGCGGCGCCAGCGGCTACGGCCTTGGCCTCAAGGACTGCGACGGCATCGTCGTCCGCTCCAACGCCATGCTCGCCAACCGCGTCGGCGCGTACATCGACAACAGCCCGTCATCCGTTGATTCGACCGGCCTCATTGAGGACAACCTCGTCGCCTTCAACGAGGTCGGCATCCTGCTCACCCCGAACACCCACGACAACGTCATCACGGGCAACGGGTTCGTCGAGAACGAGGAGCAGGCGGGCGTCCACGGGCGCGGCGACCTCTCGCTCAACCAGTTCGCCTCGGATGGGCGCGGGAACTTCTGGTCCGACTACGCGGGGTTTGACCAGGACAACGACGGCGTCGGCGACCTGGAGTACGAGGCCGCGAGCCTCTTCGAGTCCCTTTTGGCCCGCGAGCCGAACCTGCGCCTCTTCGTCCACAGCCCCGCGCAGCAGGCCGTGGAGTTCACGGCTCGGGCCCTGCCGGAGGTCCGCCCCGAGCCCAAGTTCGTGGACGCCGCGCCCCTGATGTCCCCGCCCGAGGTACGGGTCGCCGGCGTCCGCCGGGCGAGCCCTCGAGCGATGGGCGCCGTCGCGGCACTGCTGCTCGTCGGCGGACTTGGCGCCCTCGCCCTGCTCGGGCGGCCCAACGGGCTCCCCGCACGCGGCTGCACGGCCCGGGAGGCCACCTCATGATCAACGCACGATCGATCACCAAGCGGTACGGACGCCTCGCGGCCGTGGATGACGTGACCTTCCGCGTCGAGACCGGCCAGGCCGTCGCTCTCTGGGGTAGCAACGGCGCCGGGAAGACCACGCTGATCCGGTGCCTCCTCGGCGTCGTCCGCTTTCGTGGGGCAATGCACGTGGACGGCCAGCCCGTCCGTCGCCGGGGCAAACGGGCGCGAGCCCGCATCGGTTACGTCCCGCAGGAGCTGGCCTTCCACGACGACATGCGAGTCGGCGCCGCGATGGCGTTCTTCGCCTCGCTCCGACGGGTTGATCGCGACCGCTGCATCGAGCTGCTCGAGCGCGTCGGGCTCTCGGGCCAGGAACGGAAGCGTGTCCGTGATCTCTCTGGGGGGATGAAGCAGCGGCTTGCCCTGGCGGTCGCGATGCTGCCGGACCCACCGATCATCGTGCTGGACGAGCCGACCTCGAACCTGGACGCCGCGGGCCGGGCCGAGGTGGTTTCCTCGCTCCGCGATCTGAAGGGCGGGGGCAAGACCATCGTGTTCGCCTCGCACCGGCCGGACGAGGTCCTCGCCCTCGGCGACCGCGTCCTCGTGATGAAGCGGGGCAAGGTCGTCCGCGACACGACGCCCGGGGAACTCTGGTCCACAGCCTCCGCCGTCCGCACGATGCGGCTGCACGTGCAGGGCGAGGCCGAGCATGCCGCGGCCCAGCTGCTCCGCGACGGGGGCCACGCCGTCAATCACAACGGGCATGGGCTGTGCGTGAGTGTTCCCCGCGATCAGAAGGCGGCTCCGATCCGCCTCCTCGCCCGCGCCGACATCCATGTCCGAGATTTCGAGTTCCTCGAGGACGTCGAGCCGGAGGGGGATCGGCCGTGACCGAGATCCATGCGACCACCACCACTGTCCCGGCATGCCCGTCGTTCGTCCGCTCGATCGCCGCGTTCGCGCGGCGTGAGCTCCGGGACGCGGTCACGAGCCGCTGGTTCCCCCTGTACACGATCGGCTTCGCGGTCCTGGCCGTCGCGACCTCGTTCATGTCGCTCGCCGGCTCGGGCTCGCTCGGCTTCGCGGGGTTCGGACGCACCGCGGCCGGCCTGCTCAACCTGGTCATGCTGATCGTCCCGCTGATGGCGATGACCGCTGGCGCCACGACCATCTCCGGCGAGCGGGAGCGGGGCACGCTCCTCTACCTGCTCGCCCAGCCTGTCTCCCGGCTCGAGATCCTGCTCGGCAAGTACCTGGGCCTCTCGATCGCGCTGTGCGCGTCGGTCTGCATGGGGTTCGGGCTCAGCGCCGCGGTCCTTGCCTGGAAGGCGGGCGGCGCGGGCGTCGGTTCCTTCCTGATGCTCGTCGCGCTGACGTGCCTGCTCGCCGTCGTCATGCTGGCCGTCGGATTCCTGATCTCGGTCTGCACCCGGAAGGCGAGCGTCGCGACCGGACTCGCCGTCTTCGTCTGGCTGGCGTTCGTGTTCCTGAGCGACCTCGGCCTCATGGCGGGGACGATCGTCTTCAAGCTCCGTGTGCAGGAGCTGTTCGCCCTGGCCATGCTCAACCCGGTCCAGGCGTTCAAGATGTCGGTGGTCACCCAGCTCAACGCCTCGCTCGACGTCCTCGGGCCCGCCGGGGCGTACGCCTCCCGTTCGTTCGACGACGCGTTGCCCTGGATGCTGCTGGGCGTGCTCGCGGGCTGGGGAGCTCTGAGCATGCTCGCCGCCGCGCTGATCTTCGCACGGAGGGCCCCGGCATGAGCGTGCAACGCCTGTCCGCGGGCATCGTCCTGATCGCCTTGCTCGCGGTCTCGGGGTGCACCCGGGACACGGGACACGGACCCCCGACCGTCCACCTCGGCGACGACATGTGCGCCGAGTGCGGCATGATCATCAGCGACGAACGGTTCGCCTGCGCCTCCATCGTCGAGGACGAGCAAGCGCGTCCGGAGACGCGCCTTTTCGACGACTTCAACTGCATGATCAATCACGAGACGATGAACCCCGGGACGCCCGTGCTCCGACGCTGGGTGCACGACCACGCCACCCTCGCCTGGCTCCCCGCAGGCGAGGCCGCCTACCTGTGTTCGCCGAACCTCCAGACGCCGATGGCCTCGCACGTCGCGGCGTTCACGAGCAGAGGCGGCGCGGACTCCATGCAGAGTGACGTCGGTGGCGACGTGCGCACGTTCGAGGCCATCCGTGCCGCGATGGCGCTCAACGGGAGCTGCGCCGGACACCCATCCCGGGAGGCCGCGCCGTGAACCCGCGATTCTCCGAGAGGAGTCACCAATGACCCAGGATACGAAAGACCTCACGCTCGCCGAGATCGTCAACGGCACGCCGTCGGCCGCCGCTGTCTTCGAGCGACACGGTCTCGACTACTGCTGCCGCGGCGACCGCTCGCTCGCCGACGCCTGCGCCGAGATCCGCGTGAGCCCGGGCGCCGTGATCGCGGAGATCGTCCGCGAGGCGGATCGCGCGGCCGAGCGGGGTCCGGCCCGCGACTGGAGCCGCGCCTCGATGACGGAGTTGGCCGACCACATCGAGCAGACGCACCACGTCGCCGCCCGTCGCCTGCTCGAAGAGCTTGCCGCGCTCGCGCCCCGCGTGGCCGAGGCCCACGCCGAACGCCACCCCGAGCTGGCAGAGATCCGTGACATGATGCCCGGGTTCATCGAGGAGATGCACGACCACTTCGTTCGGGAGGAGCGGGTGCTGTTCCCTTGGCTGCGCCGGCTCGATCGGGCCGAGTCGCTGCACAAGGGCCCGCCCTGGAGCGTCAAGCGCCCCATCGACTGCATGGAGCACGACCACGACGCCGCGGGTGAGGCGCTGGCTCGATTCCGCGAACTCACGGACGGCTACGAGGTCCCCGAAGGCGCCTGCGGCTCGTACGAGCGGCTGCTGTCGGTCCTGCACGAGCTCGAGGTGGACACCCACATGCACATCCACAAGGAGAACAACATCCTCTTCCCCGCGGGGATCAAGGCCGAGGAGCGGGTGCGGGCCCGATCGTGCGTGGCATCTCCGGCCAGGGCGTTCACGCTCATCGAGCTGCTGGTCGTCATCGCGATCATCGCACTGCTCATCGGCATCATGCTCCCCGCCCTCGGCCAGGCTCGGCACGCCGCCCGATCCGTCGCGTGCCTGTCGAACACACGCTCCATCGCCCAGGCCATGACGGTGTACGCCGACGACGACCCCGACAGCTACTTCCCGACAGCAAGGATGCCGGGCATGGGGCCGATGGCGGCGCCGTTCGAGTCCTCCTGGATCAGCCTGCTCGCCCCGTACCTCGGCGCCGACCCGATCGCCGAGCCCGACGCCGACGACACGCTGATCGCCGAGTACGTCCGCCGATACGAGACCAACCGCTGCCCCGAAGACAAGAGCCAGAGCTGGGACGCGACGGTGATGCCGCGCCTGGCCTCCTACGGCATCAACGCTTACATCACCCCGAACCACCCGCCGTACCACGGCGTCCGCCCCGACCAGCTCCGCTGGCCTTCACGCACGGTCATCTGCGCCGAGCTCAAGGAGGAGATGGGCATGGACCACTTCATGCCAATGTTCTGGGGCGACCCGCCCGCCGTCACCAACCCGATGATCCAGGCCCGCCAGTGGGATGCCGCGGCACAGCTGCCCCGGGTGATCGAGCACACCCGCCACGCGGGGGAGCGGGCCAACTACGTCATGGCCGACGGGCACGCCGCCCCGCACGCGTTCGACGACACCTGGCGCCAGACGACGGGACAGCCGCCGGACCGCGATTGGTACGATCCGAAGCGCCCGTAGCCCCGGTCGCCCTGAGTCTCGGTCTCGCAGAGGCCAGCACATGAGCAGCCGCCCGCCCATCGAGTACGAGCGGATCGCCGACGAGGCGTGGGCCGGCCTCGCCGCGGGCGCGGACGACCCGGCGGACCCGATGCGATTGGGCGTCCTCGCGACGGTGAACCCGGACGAGGGGCCAGACGCCCGGCTACTGATTCTCCGGGGCGCCAGCCGCCCCGAGGCGCGGCTCTGGTTCCACTCGGACTCGCGGTCCAAGAAGATCGTGCAAGCGCGAGCGGCGCCCACCGTCGTCGCGCTGTTCTACGACCCGCGGGACGGCGTGCAACTCCGCGTCTACGGCGAGATCAGCGTCCACACGTCCGACGAACTCGCGGAGCGTCACTGGCAGCAACTCGAACTGGCCGCCCGCAGCGTGTTCGCGCAGCCGCGCCCGCCCGGCGCCGCCGCCCCACGCCGTGACCCGCGGTTCCAGGCCAAAGTCAAGGAACTCGGACAGACCGGCAAGGTTCGCGGCCGCGAGAACTTCGCCGTCCTCCAGCTCGACATAGACACGATCGACTGGCTCCAGGTCTGCGCGGACGCCGATCGGCGAGCGGTCCTCCGGCGGACCGAGGGGTGGGAGGCGACGCCGTTGTGCCCTTGAGGGTCGTGTGTGTGGAGCGGCACGGCCGGGCCGGAGTATCGGCCACAGTGTCCGCCACGCGTCCTGCACCCACTGTGCGTCACGGGGGATCGCCATGCCCATGCTCATGGACTGGATGGGCCGCAAGGGCCCCGAGACCCTCATGCACGACTACCCAGAACGACGAGGAGTCGTGCCGACGGAAGGAGCAGCTCGGCCGAGCCCCGAACGAGAGTGACCACGTGGCCTGAGCGGCCGCGAAAGACATCGGCCGGTGACCGTGCCCCAGGTCACCACCAGCCGAGAAGACAGGGGCGACGACAACGCCGGGAGCCCGCCGGGCGTGAATTGGCAGCAGGAGGACGACGAGGGACGAGCCGCCGATCTGGCACGAACTTGGCACAGCCGGGTTCAATTCAGAAGGTTGGCGCCGGCAGGCCCTGAAACACACGGGCCTTCGTCGCACCCAAAATCCGAAGCGGAGAGGGGGGGATTCTCCAAAGGGGCTGGCGGCTGACAGGCCGGGAGGGCGTGTTCTGGCCACAACCGGCCCCTCGACAGGGGTTTGGGGAGGTATCGGGAGGCGACAGCTCCGACATCTGAATCCCTTTGGGACGGCCTGTTTGACACATTGTGTCAAATCCGCAGCCCGGCCTCGTATCGGCGGTTCGTGTCGGAGCCTCCCCGCGGCGGCTCCCGATGCTCGGGCTGGAGGCCCGGCTCCGGCGCGCCCGATCCCCGCCACCCTGGATCGCCAGCAGCCTCTCGCATGCCGCGACCTCGCTTTGAAGGGGGGTGTGGCTTGACTCCGTCCAATGGCCACACCGGCCCTGTCAGAGCGATCGGCATCGCCCGCGTCTCGACGGCGCACCAGAGGGACGAGAGCCTTGAGGCCCAGAAGGCGCATTGCCGTCGCCTCGCCATGCAAACCATCGGGCACGAGCCCGAGTGGACGTGGATCGTGTCGCGAGGCTCGGGCGAGCACCTCGACCGTCCAGAACTCGAAGAGCTGGAACGACTCATCGACGAAGGTCGACATCAATTCCTCTTCACGGAGAGCGTTGATCGGATCATGCGCGACACGTTGGTGATCCAGATCATCAAACGCTGCGTTCACTCTAACATGCGGGTCGTCGCGAACGGCCTGGATACGGCACAGCGATCCTGGCGGATCTTCGGCTCGATCCAGGCGGCCATGAGTGAAGAGGAGCAGGACAAGACCTCGGACCGCTTGAAGCGGCAGCTCAGGCATGAATTCGAGCAGGGGGGCGCCCTGACCGCGATCCCCTGGGGCTACCGGTACGAACCACCGGAAGGGCACGAGGGAGGAAAACGAGACGAGTACCTCCGGAAGGACCCCGAGCTCGAGGCCGCGTATCTCAAGTTGTTCGAGATGCTGTCCACGGGGGCGGGCTTCGCCGACGTAGCCCGCTGGATGAACGCGAACCGGATCCCTCCTCCCGGAAGGGGGAACCAATGGCGTGGCAAGCATGTCTGTGACGTCATCTCAAACCCGATACGGGCGGGCACAAGGGTCTTCAGTGTCACCGAGTCCAAGAAGAACTACGTCACCGGCAAACGCAGGCAAGTTCCCCGAGAACGGCCTCTCGTCACAAGACCGGTCCCACACCTCCAAATGGTCGAGCCGCAACGACACACGGCGCTCCTCGCCCAACTCAAGGAGAAGAACGCACACTTGCGAGCGGACAACTGCAGGCCACCCGCGTCGCCCCGTCGGGGACGAAAACGGCTATTCCCGACCCAGATCCTCACCTGCGCGATCTGCGGCCGGAACTACCAGTGCGCGGGGACCTGCGCACGGCCGGGATCTGGTGGACCGCTCGACAAGCGCCGTCTCCGGTGCCCCGGATCGATCTCGAAGGACTGCTGGGTGTCCAGCGTGGCCCATTACCCGGTACTGCTCGAGCGCCTGTTCAACGCTCTGGTCTGCGCCGCAGTGGAGACGTTCGAGGATCCAGAGCCCCTTCGACAGATGGTCGTGGAGGAGTCAGCTGATCTCACAGGATCATGGTCGAAGCAGGTTGCGGACCAAGAATCAACATGTCGTTCGCTCGCGGCCCAGGAGGAACGCCTGTTGCTCGCCATTCAGGGATCGGACGAGGACATCCCTAGTCTGACGAAGCAGCTGGGCAAGATCACGGGTCAGCTCGCCGTCGCCCGCACGGCACTCGAGGACCTCGAACGGCATCCGCCCGCAGAGATCGAGGTTCCCTCCGCGGAGGAGGTGCGGGAAATGCTCCTCCAGCTCCGCGAGGGATTTGACCCCGCAGACGGCATCGCGAGCTCACGTCTGCTCCAGCTCGTGACCTCCATGACCGCCTACCCGTTCCGGTTGATCGGAGGTCGGTCGGTCTACACCTTTGTGCTGGTGGAGATCGACCTGTCCGGGCTCTGCCGACCCGGCGATTCCCAGTCGATCCGAGAACGGGCGACGCGGCGACTGATGCTCCCGGCGTTCAGGACCCCCCAAACCGTCCGACTGCTCAGCAAGATCCGAGCCTTGACCGACGAGGGTATCGGCGCCAAGAGCCAGTCCCAGCGGCTCGGCTGCCACTACTGCACCGTGCGGGACGCACAAGTCCTCCTAGACGCGATGGAGCAGGAGGGACGGAGCACGCCGTTTGTGCCGCTCCCAGACCCGGCCCCGCTGGCGTCCAACAAGCGGTGCCACCAGGACGCAGAGCTCCGCCCGCTGAAGGGGACCAGCCCCTGGCGTGGAGAGCTTGCGGGACTACCACCACTCCCGGATCTGGCCGAACAAACCAGGTCTAGCCCGCTCACTTCCGGGGCCCTTCGGGGCCCCTTTTTCTTTGGAGAATGAAGATGGACCAGCAATCCGAGAAGGCCACGAACGCGGGGGCATGGGCCTGGCTCATGCGGCATGCCTGCAAGGCCGTGGCGAGGCGCTTGAAGGCGGAGCAAGAGGAAGCCGGCTCGGGTCGGTGTGCCGCTCCCGGGGGCGTGCGGCCTCGTCAGGAGGACACGACGGACGACTCCGGTAGTGATGTGCGGTAACGCGCATCTGGGCGCACGAGACTGACGACTCGGTGGCGCTGTTGCGCTTTGCTGACCGGCATTCATGGGGCTCCAGGCAGGGTCATTGGCCGGAGACGTTGCTCTTGTTGGTGAGTCAGCGCACCTGGTGTTAGCGTTTGGTCAGAGGCGCTAAAATACGAGATGAAACGCGTCAAACTAGCCTAAGGGCCGTCTAGGTATCAAAGCCAATGCGATCTCGAGTCTGATGCCGTTGCCTCGCGTGATCGACCGGCAAGCTTCATCCGCCCGAATCGGGCGTGAGTCGGCATCCGGTGCATGGCTCAACAGGTGGACGTCAGCCCGAGAACGTACCCAGAACGCCCCATGCGCGAAGCGCCAGAAAATTGGCGATATGGCCTTGATCCCCGCCGGAGAACCGTCAGAATGCTGGCGGCACAGCGGGGGACCCATGACTCCAGTCCACGACGACCAGCTCAGCATGCGGGAGCGGCAGATCATGGACGCCGTGCACCGCCTCGAGGAGGCCACGGTTCGGCAGGTCGCGGACCAGATCCCCAATCCACCGACCGACAACGCCGTCCGCACGATGCTCGGCGCCCTGGCCCACAAGGGGTACCTCAAGCGACGCAGGGGGGGGCGGGCCGTGGTGTATTCCCCTGTCGGGGGGAGGACCAGAGCGGCCCGCTCCGCCCTGCGGCGAATCCTGGGCGTGTTCTTCGGGGGCTCGATGTCCCGGGCGGTGGCGATGTACCTGTCCGACCCGAGGTCCAAGGTCTCGCCCGAGGAGATCGAGGAGATGCGGAGGCTGCTGGCCGAGGCGGAGAAGCGGGGGGGAAGCCGTGATCGACGCAAGTAGCTCGGGGAGCTCGTTGGGGCTGTTCCTGGCTCCGCAGATCCAGGTCCTCGCGGTGAGCGTGCTGTTCATCGGCGTGGCGGAGATCGCGGTCCGGCTCAGCCCGGGCGACCGGGCCCGGGACAAGCACTTCGTCTATGTGGCCTCCCTCGGGGCCGCGTTCCTTGCGATGGTGCTCAGCTGGGTGATCCGCGGGCTGTTCGGGGAGCTGCCGCCGATCTTCGAGCGGTACGTCTCGCCGCTGTACGGCCAGATCTGGCTCGGCATCTTCGCGCTAGGGGCGGTGGCGTTCGTGGTCCGCCTGTACCTGGGCACGTCGGCGGTCGCGAAGATCATCATCGCCTCCCGCCCGCTCGGGGAAGACCAGCAGGACGCCGTGCGCCGCGCCGCGGACGTGGTCCGGCCCGGGCGGAAGTTCACCGTCCGGACCAGCCCCCTCGCGGAGGCGCCCTTCACGACCGGGATCATCCGCCCCCAGATCGTCCTCCCACCCTCGTTCGTCGAGGAGGCGATCGAGACCCAGTTTTCTGTACTGGTGCATGAATTGAGCCACGTGAAGCGGCGAGACTGCCTGGTCGAGCTGTTCGTCCAGTTCGTGGGCGTGTGGCTCTGGTGGAACCCGCTCTACTGGGTCGCGGCTAGACGGATCGCGCTGCTGCGGGAGATCGCGTGCGACGAGTTCGTGCTCACCCGAGGGACCTCTCGTGTCCCGTACATGCGTCTGCTGCTCCGGCTGGCCAGGATCACGCCGGGCCTGAGCCGGATCTCCTTCAGCACGATCTACATGGCGCGGCGGTCGAACTTGGGGCTCCGGCTGCATGCGATCGACGGCCCGGCGCCCCGGGAGCGGGGCGAGTGGCTCGTGCTCAGCCTGATGCCGGCCACGCTGTCCAGGCGGGCGGTCCTGGCCACTCTGCTGGTGATGGTGTGCCTGGTGCTGGCCGCGGAGCACGCGGTGGTCGCCGCGACGGATCTCCGGGACAAAGGGACCCGCGTGCTGGAGCCGGACCTCCGTGGCGAACGGTGGGACAGCGGAACGAAGGAGAGGGAGTGGTACCGGTACTAGGAAGGACCCCTTCGTCACCCGCACGGACGGGCGAGGTTGCCGGTCTGACCCACACCGAGATCCATGCCCTCAGGCGGCGGACCGGCCAAGGTGACCGTGGGTGAGAACGGTGACGCTGCTGCGGTGGTGCCGCATCCGCGCCCGCGAGGGTGCCGTACAAGCCCTGCAAGGCGAAGATCGCAATGGCGGAAGTGCTGGTGGTCAGCGGCCGCAGTCGCCTTGGCCCGCAGCAACGTGCCGAAGGCAAGTCCGAGCCAAGTCCACCCGCCAGATCGCCGACAAGGTGTTCGACCACCTAACCGCCTCCCAGGAGGCCGGTGCCAGCGACCAGCATGGCACCTCCCTGGCAGCGATGGGGCGATTCCACTGGGACAACAAAGAAAGCCCCGTGGTGATCCTCGTCCAGCAGCCGACCGCGACGCGAGTGGCCGAATTCCACACGCAAAGATCGCACGGCCGAACTGTCAAGAAGGGCGAGCGGGGCATGGTCACGTTGGGCGAAATGCGATATGCGGGTACGCCAACGCCCACGCATTCACATGACTACCAGTTCAATCGTAAGAGTCATCGAGATTGCGAGCCTCACCGCGGCCCCATCCGCTCGTCCGCTGGTTGAGTTGCTGCCGTGCCCAGTCACGCCACTTGGGATTACTGCGCAACGAGATCTGTTCGAGCCGAGAGTAGGTCCCGTCATTCGCCCGCTCATGTCTGAGTTCACACAACGTGAGCGCCTGCATAGCACCTAGGTGTTCCGGCCGAGACTCGAGGGCGGCGCGATACGCGTCGATCGCTTCGCCGACTCGGCCTGCTTGTTCCAGCGCGATTCCCAGGTTAATGCGAGGATCGGGATGGCCGGGCATGAGCTTCCTGGCCCACTCAAACTCCGCCGCGGCCTCATAGAGCTGGCCCCTTTGGAGGTACACGACCCCTAAGTTGTTGTGTGCCGGCCCATGGTGAAGG
This sequence comes from Phycisphaerales bacterium, assembly GCA_041987545.1. Lineage (GTDB taxonomy): Bacteria > Planctomycetota > Phycisphaerae > Phycisphaerales > UBA1924 > JAJRXR01. Next base: position 630,211 of record JBHIWH010000001.1, read on the forward strand.
TCGCAACTCAGGGCTTTCCGCAGCAGCCTCTCGGCTTCGTCAGGGTCTTCGACAACGAGATCTGCGGCCTTATGCGTGAGCCGCTGCGCTTCGAGCGGATCTCGGGCAGCCTCGCTCTGCGGCATGTACGGACCGTGGTGCTCGGGAGCGCCCACACAGCCAGTCAGAATGCATGCCACGAGAAGAAACCACATCGCGAGCACGGTTCTCATGACCCATACTCCGGCTCCGCACTACGCACATAAACCGTTGCGAGGTGAATCATGGCACTGTAACTTCCCGGCCGGCCAGTGGCCGCGCGCAGGTCAATTTGTGAGACTACCCAAAGCGGATGACTGTCGCGCCACAATGAAATCCACCGCCCGAGCTCGGGCAACGTCACAGGGTCGAGCACGACCACTTCAGTGCGCGTCCTCACATCAGGGCCATCGTTGCCGGTACTGGCCGACCGCAGGGCCCGATCAGCCGGACGGGACATCTGGGTGAGCCTGATGTCGGGAAGACCGGCATTGGCCAACGACCGCCGGACGCTCGTGACGAGGGCTTGATCTGGTGGCGCCGCCGTGAGAGAACGTGTCGCTTCCATTCTCAGCCGCATCAACTCCCGGGTGTTGTCGGTCACCGATGCCAGGTGCGTGCGGGCTGCCTGAGCATCCCCAACCGCGCCGGCATGCCGCATCCAGGCCACCAAGACGAGGGAGCCACTCGCCGTAATCGCCGCAATAATCACTATCGTGCGCCCAGACTTCACCATGAAGGCTCCGTCTCTCGTGTCAAGGGCAGTGTGAGCTCGATATTGTCTCGTGAACGTCTGAGCATCCGTTGGCCGGTCCGCCATCCGACGATGTCTCCCAGGGCTCGTTCGAGGCGTTCGGCGGATGCGCTGTCCGGTAGGCGCGCCGCCAGTGTGATCCGATCATGGCGAGCCTGGATCGAATCGGTCCGCATTTCCAGTTCCTCGGGCCATCGCGCGAGCACGTCTGCTAGAGCAGAAGAGGCGTCCTGCGGCTCTTCGACCTCGGCGCGCGCCGCAGTCGCCTGCCGCAAGCGCCGCAACTCCGACAACAGCAGTGCCGCCGGGGGCTGATTCCAGGATTCGGAAGGGCCGAGGTTCTGCTCGTAGACGTCCTCGACCGCTGCGAGGCTCGCCCTTGCATCGGCATGAGCCGCCCGAGTTCGGCGTTCAAGACCGATGGCGATCAGGAAGGCGCACAGCGCCAGCAGAACCGCAGCTTGTGCCCTCCATTGTGATCTCGCGCGTCGGACCGAAGCCGGCTCGAACTCGCGAACAAGCAAGTTGATCGAGTTCGCGGTAGAATCGACCTGGCCTGCACTGTTTCCGATACCGGCAAACTCCGGGATCGCGCTCGGGCCGAGCGAGATCGCGCTTGCCGACCTACGCGCGAGCTGCTCTCGATCCATGGCACATCCCAGGACCCTCCCTTCGGCGAGGGGGAGAAACACAGCGTGCACGGACTCAATCGGAACGGGCAGCACCGATTCAAGAAGAAAGCCCAGTTGATTCGTGCGATGTCGGCCGCGGGTCCCGCTGCCGCCGACGTTCGTGGTCTCGAGCTCGCCCCAGTAGAATCGGTTCGGCTCTAGTCGAACATCGCGATCGCCACCTGATGCACCACTCACGAGCGTCCTCCCTTCCCAGCCAGGCCGAGTCTGCGCAACCGTAGCGTCGTCATACGCGATCCCGTCATGACCACGACGCTCTCTTCATCAACCTCGGCGATCTCGTGAGGTCCGACACTCTCCCCCGAGCCGACAATGAACAGTCGATCTTGTGCCGGGTCGTAGATTGCCGCGAGCCGCACTGGTTCATTGGACTGCTCGTGTGCATTGATGACTACAGCCAAGAGCTCGAGTTTCGCCTCGGGAAGAACAGGGTCTGGCGCCCGCTGCTCCGGCTCGGCCACTGCGACCGGCGCGGGCTCTACCCAGATCCTCGCCTGCTCATACGCAGATAGGTTGATCGTTTCCGGACTCGCCGGCTCATCCGCCGAGGAATGTAGTGTGTCCAACTCGACCACCGTTCGCGTACTCTCCGGACGCGAGACCACTGCAAACCACGCACAGAGCAGCACCGCGACTATCCCGAGCGTCCAGGACGCGCGGGTCCGCCTCCGGTAGATTCGAATTGGATCATTCATGGATCGCAAGGCGTTGGGTTACTTCCCATTGGCCGGACGTGTTGATCCACACCTCCCACCAGCTGCGGCGAACCGAGCCCACTCTCACGTCGATGCGGACGCCCCACGATGGACTGGCGCCGACGAAGCGGATTGGGGCTGACTCACTCGCATCTCCCGTCGACGCAAGGAGGCCGAGCGTCGCTGGCAAACCGTTCTCTCGGGCATCGAGCACAAGATCGACCCCGCCCAACCCGGCGAGCCTGAACGCATGGCGGAGCAAGCGAGGGGGCGATGTATTGACATTGATCAGGACCGGGGACACGCCGCGCCGCGATCGGACCGCCACAGGTGGATTATGAGTGGCAAGGCAGGCGCCGATGGAGAGATCAGGCGGACTCGGCGTCGCCCTGCCCGCGGTCCGGCCGGGGGCGCTCTCGCGGAGTGGGGGAGCTACCGGAAACAGCGTGAGGCCATCGGTTCCCAGTTGATCGAGGCCGGCGCGCCAGAGCCATTCGCGTGGCACATCAGACGCCCGCGCCCGTAGTTGATCAGGGAGAATCTGTGCCAATCCGTGCCCGGAGGCTGCGGCCGCGACCGGTGTCATGCCGCACTGATCCCAAGCAGTGATGGTAATCTCGTGGCTGTCACCGCCCGCCGTCCACCAGTCGTGAAGCACGACTACGCACGGCTCATCAATCTCTGGGGCAAGGACCGTAGTGTGTGCACGATCAGCGAGCCAATCGCGCAACGGCGCGTGCGCCTCCCTCGCGAGGTCGTCGCAGAGCCGACTGCGCTTGTCATTTGTGTCGGAGAGACGTGTGGCGGTTACTGCTTGCGCCGCGATCGTGGCGGTGGTCACAGAAATCACTAACGTCATCAGCACGAGCAGCATGGCCATACCGCGTCGACCGATCATGGCTTTCTCCCTCGCTCGACTACATAGGTCCGGGCTGCGAACCAGCCACGATGGTTCCGCAACCCGACGGTGAGCGCAACCGGTGAATTGTGCGGAAGACCCTGCGTATGCAGCGAGCAGCTGAATCCTGTGACTCCACCGAGGACCACTCGCGGTGGCTCCTGGGAAAGCAGCGTGCGCGAAAGACGCCGGGTCTCGTCGTCCAAGTCATACCGTACTCGTTCAGCGGCGGTGAACGGAGCGGCTCGCGCATCGATGGCGAGCGAGTGACCATCAATGGTGATCCAAACCGGCAGACCCTCGCGGTCGAGGTGCCGCTCCGAGATGTCGCCTGTGAGGAGATCCTCGCCGATCAAGTCAAGCGCGGCGGTTGCCGCGCTTCGCCACCGCGTCCGCTCTGCGAGTTCTCGGCTCGACTCCAAGCCGGACTTGGTCCATGCGACCGAGGTGACAACCAACCCGCAGAGCAGGGCAAGAGCGAGCAAGAGTTCCAGCAAGGTCAAACCGCGCCGATTCATGGTGGTGTATTCTCGCTCTCAGTGCGTGCCCACCGCGACACTGCGACTCCCTCTGCTTCGAACACAAGCCATAGGTGGTCCGCCCGTTCGCGCTCGCCGCTCGGGCGCGCCGCACGGACACTCACTACAACCGTTCCTACAGATCCTCCTACTCTGATCGATGTTGCTGCGGATTTGTTCCATTCAGCGCTCGGGTCGAGCCCGAAAGATGTCGGATCCGCCACCACGCGGTCGGCAGCGGATGCCAATTCCTCAACTCTCAGCTCCTCGCCGTGAAAGGTGCGCGAGTGCAGGCAAGTCAAGATGGGTAGACATGCTGACACGACCACCGTCAGCAATACGGTTGCGGCGAGCACCTCCAGCAGCGTGACGGCCCGCGCCGCTCTCATGGTGAGTTGCTCCTCACCTCGGCCACCCAGCCTGTAAGCCCGGCAATCCTCAGAGCGGCCAATTGTCCGCCGACAGTGGTGGAGACAAAGTAGTCCTCGGACCGTCCTCTGGCGTCAAATTCCACGAATTCCAAGGCTGACCCATTGGCAGGACTTGAGAAAGACACGGTCGCCCCGCGAGGCATCTCGATGCGTCGAATCAGTGTCCCTTGGTCATTCACAATGACCGTCGCTCCGCCCTCGTCAACACGCGCGAGGCGGAGTGAACCCTCTCGTACCGCGAGCAGACGTGCCGAACGGTCCGCGGCTTCGATCGCGGCCACTGCACCGTCGAGTCCTGACGCGGCCGCCGCCGCGGACAAGCCGGTCGCGCCAATGGCGGAGACCAGCGCGAGGAGCGCGATCACACTCATGAGTTCGACAAGCGTGAATGCCGATGCACTGTGCCTCTTCCTCTTCATGTTCAATCGTCCGTCCGGAGTTTTAGGGAAGTGATGTCGGCGGCTTCGCCGAGGCCTCCTGGCTGACCATCTCTGCCGTAGGAAACTACCTCGTAGGGATGCCCGCTGGGTCCCGGCACGATGAGCACGTATCTGTTCCGCCACGGGTCGAGCAGTTGATCCGGCTTGAGGTAGTGGGCGTCGGTGGGCGTGGCGTGCCCGTCTGACAAGGCGGCAAGACCGATCGATGGGTCCGGCCAAGAGTCGTGCTCGATTCGGTAGGCCTCGACGCGTTGCATGATCACGCCGATGCCGGTCTTCGCGAGTTCTCGCTTGCCCTTGCTGAATGCCCCCGAGAAGCCAACGGCGAGCGTCCCGGCGACGAGGCCGAGGATCACGACGACTGCCAAGACCTCAACAAGCGTCATGCCAAGACGATGTGGCTGGGATGGAGAGATGCATGCGCGCATCATCACAAGACCTCTTGCAATCGGATCAATGGAAGGACCGCCGCCATGACCACTATACCAACAAGAGCCGCCAGCACGAGGATTACCGCGGGCTCGAGCATCGTGGCCACACGATCAATCACGCGGCGCGCAGCCCGGCGCTGCCGCTCGCCGACCCGTTGCAGCACGTCAGGCAACTCGCCGCTCGATTCTCCGATCTCAATCAGGCGGCGTAGCTCCATGTCGAACCACCGGCTGTCATCGAGTGAACTAGAGAGCGTCTCACCTCGCTCTATTCGGTCGGCACCCGCCGCGAGGATCGAACGCAGCTGGCCATGCCCGAGTCCGCCGACGGTCGGCGCGAGCACACGCAGAGAATCGACAATCGGTACGCCGGTCCGGGTCATCTCTGCGAGGGCAAGCATGACCTCCGCGACGCTCGCCTGACGAGCTACTCGGGGGCTCAGGCGCGAGACCCACGCTGGGCCATGGTGGCCCTGCCTACCGAGACGCGAGTGCACGATCGCCAGTGCGACGATGCAGACAGTGGCCGTGGCGCAAATCAGCGGCCCGTAGTTGATCAGGGCCGACCCGAGCGACATCACACCCAGGGTCAGTGCCGGTGTCGGAACGTCGGCGTTCTGGAGTATCACGGCAACGTCTGGAAGCGTCTTGGTGCTCAGGAACAACACGACACCCAGACCGACCGCCGCGACGACTGCCGGGTATGCCAGCGCGGCTGCGAGCTTCCCGGAGAGCTCGCCCGACCGCTCGTGCCGTTCCGCCAAAGTCCGCAAGACATGCGATAACTCGCCTGAGTGCTGGCCCGAGGCCACCATGGCAACTTCGGTTCCGTCGAACCAGGAGGGCTGGTCGCTCATCGAATCGGCCAGCGAGTTCCCGCCACGAAGCGACTCCGCCAGGTCGAGCATCATGGATCTGGTCCTGGATGGATGTTGGCCGCTTGCGCCCGCAGACAAGGAGACACTATCTGCGAGAGGGATACCCGCATCGAGCATCGTCGCAAGCGAGTCATAGAGCTCGCCGACACGAGGACGACGGCGGGCTCTCAGATGGCGACACCATTGAGAGCGAAGCATGCCGAGAGTTGCTTGGTCCGACGCGGATCGCCTCCGGCTTGCCGGACGGATATCGATCACCTGTAGGCCTATGCGTCGCAGGGACGCCCTCGCATCCGCGGCGGTCTTGCCTGAGAGTTCGCCCCGCCGCCGCCTGCGAGCCGGGTCCTCCGGGAGTACTGCCGTGTAGCGCCAGACAGTCACGGCTTGCCCTCGACTGGGACCGTCGCCTCGAAGTCTGTGGTGACGCGCTCCACCTCGACCAGCGACGTCACGCCCTCGCGGACGAGCCGCTCGCCTTCCTGAAGCAGCGTCCGCATGCCTGCCTGCCGGGCGGCATTACGAAGCGCCGTCGCCGAGGCGCCCGACGTCAGTAGCGAACGCATTCCTTCATCCAGGACGAGCAACTCGAAGAGACCGGTCCGCCTGAGGTAGCCGGAGCCGAAGCACTCGTCGCAGCCTACGCCCGCGCAGCTGGCGTGTAGGGTCCTAACAAGCCTCTGGGCGAGGACCGCCGAGAGAGAGGACCCTACGAGGTACGGCTCAACCCCGAGGTCGACGAGGCGGGTGACCGCGCTGGCAGCATCGTTGGTGTGCAATGTCGAGAACACCAGGTGCCCGGTCAAGGAGGCCTGAATCGCCGTGCGTGCGGTCTCGACATCACGAATCTCGCCGACCATGACAACATCCGGATCCTGGCGAAGAATGTGGCGGAGGCCAGAGGCAAAAGTCACGCCCTTCCTCGTGTTGACCTGAGCTTGGCTGATTGCCACGCCTGCGGTCGAGAGTTCATACTCGATTGGATCCTCAATGGTCATGACGTTAAGGTCACCCCCCGCGTAGCCTCTCGAGGCGATCCAGCGGAGCGTGGCATACAGAGTCGTGGTCTTGCCCGAGCCTGTCGGACCGGTGAGCAGAACGATGCCATTGGCGCGGGAGGCGGCCCGCTCGTACGCCCCACGGGCGTCCTCGGGCATGCCAATCTGGCTAAGTCGTGCGAGCCGGAGACCGCGGTCTGTGTCGAGAATGCGGATGACGACGCGCTCGCCGTAGCTGGTGGGCAGCGTGCTAATGCGCAGATCAATGGACCGTGCGGTGTCTCCGCGTCCGATAGTGACGGTCGACCGTCCGTCCTGGGGGACTCGCCGCTCGGCGATGTCCATCCGACCCATCACCTTAATGCGGCTAGTCAGCGCCTGAGTGACCCTGACCGGAAGTTCACGCGCGACATGCAGCACACCGTCGATGCGGTACCGCACGAGCGTGCGATCGGCCAGCGGCTGAACATGAAGATCGCTGGCACTACGTCCCTGTGCCTCGAAGAGCAATGCGTCAACGAGCTTGACGATCGGGCCCTTCCCTTCCGTACTCAGCAGGTCGCGGTCAGCTTCAGCGAGGAGTGCGTCGATCGTCGCCGTGGCTTCGGTGTCCGAGTCAAGACCGCTGCATTGCGCGAGAGGATCACCGGTTCGTTCCCGAACGGCATATGCCTCATCGATTCGACGTGCGAGCGATTCCGCGGCGGTCGCGCGCGTGCTAATTGGAATCCCAAGCCGCACCGAAGTGTTCCAAATGGCAGCGGGGTCCGTTTCCTCCGTGACGAGGAGTGTCTCGGATACCTCACCCCGGCCTGCTGACAGCAACAGATGCTGACGCGCAAAATCGCGCGGGATTGCCGCCATGAACTCGGCCGAAGGAGGCTCGCACGGCGCGGATTCGCGTGACGAATCAGAGATCGAGACCGAGCCGTTGCTCACCGGATGATCCTCGGCACTATGGTCGGCCAACCGTCATCGATCCCCGCACTCGTAGCCTCCTGATCACTGATGTACTTAAGATCTTCGAAGTCCTGGTGGCGCATGACGGTCGCTCGTATGAACACATAAAACCGCGATCTGCTGTTCGACGTTGAACGGCTCCGGAAGAGCGCGCCGAATCCAGGAACATCACCGAGCAGGGGTACCTTGCTCACCGCATCCGCCTCGTTGGTGAGTTCGATCCCGCCTACCGCAATCGTGAACCCGTCCGGGATCGTGGCGACGCTCGAGAGATTGTTCTGCTGCCTCGGAGGGGGGAGAGCGGGGTCTGCCGATTCACCGGTGAACGAGCTCAAAGACACGGAGTATTCAAGCACAAGGTGATCTCCCTCGGCGATCTGCGGGCGGATCGAGACCGTTGTCCCGGCGTCCTGCGTTCCACCGAAGCTGGTCGTCGCGACGGTGTCCGACGCGTTCGTGCTCGCGAACGGTTCCTGGACGACCGAGTTGAAGCTGCCGCTCTCGTTATTATTGACTAGGATTCTCGGGATCGACAGCGATCGGCCGTCGTTTATTGTCTTGAGGGCGCGGACGACAGCACTGAAGTCACCAGGGTCAAGTATGACCGCGGTGCCACCGGAACCACCCCCGAGGAACGGTGAACCATCCGTGGGGAGCACGTCCGACAGCCCGAACAATGAGGCGAGCGCAATCTGGGTCCCTGCTTTTGTGATGAGGCCGGTCAACTCAACCCCGAGATCGCGGGTCTCCCCCTCTGTCAGCGACACGAGCAGCACTTCGAGCAGGACCTGTGACTGCCTGACGTCGATGATCTCAAGGAGTGACTCGATGTGCGCCAGTACGCGCGGTGGGCCGATGGCGATCAGCGTGTTTGTACCCTCGTCGATTGTCATAACCAACCCCTCGCCGGCCCGCGAGGTGTCGGTTGAGGGCGTTGCTTTCATCACGGAATCACCCGCCGCGTAGGCATTCGGACGTGGTGCCGTGCGTGTGGACCGTTGCGCGGCGAAGTCACGCTCTGCCGGATCTGGAATCGTCCATGACTCCGCCGGAACCGTCGCCTCGAGGAGATCGGCAAGAACATGACGTACATCCGTGGCGCTTCGATTTCGGATCACGAATGAACGCATCGGTCGCTGCGGTGTCGGAGGCGCCTCCGCAAGGCGGTCGAGAAGGCTCCGGATGTGCTCATGTTCGGAGGCCGTGGCGGTAATCAGCAATGAACCCGTGAGCCGGTCAATGATCAGACCCCAAGTCGTTGCTGAGTCATCCGCTTCGTGGGTCAACGCTTGGCGAAGCAGATCGGCCACCTCATCAAGCCCAAAGTGCTGCGGGGAGTACTGACGTGTTTCAACAGCCTCGAGGTGGTCTACGGACCGAATGAGACTCTCCCATTCGTCTAGCTCGCCTTCGGGCGCCACGATAAGCAGTGAGCGGTTGTCCGCCATGGGCACCAGATCACCTTTGGCCCTGCGTTCACCCACCGATTCCCTGGTCGCCCGGACTTTCCTTACGAGCCCAGCAGCGAGCTCTGCGTCGAGGTGACGCAGCGACACAACGCGGCTCGCCGGCGCACGCGCCGGCGCATCGATTTCATTCAAGACGGAACGAATCGCATCGAGCCGGCTGGTCAGTTCGGACACCAGCAGCGTCGATTCGTCCAATGTGACCGCCGAGCCGACATCAGACAGGTATGGGCCTAATGCTAACCCAACTGCGCTCGCCTCCGCGTGCATTGGTCGGACGAGCAGCCGCACAAAACCTGGGAGCGGCTTCGGGGGGTCACCAGTCTCGAGGCGAGCCGCCCTTGGGGCGTCCTGGAGGCGTACGATGCTCAAAGACGCATCCTGACCGGGTCGAACACTCGTGTAACCAGATGCGATCAGCAGATCATTCACCATAGCCCACAACTCAACATCCGTGAGTGTCTCCTCGACGCGCACAGTTGCTTCAAGTCGTTCCAGCGCGGATGAGTCGTAGGTAACGCTCATGTTCATGAGCTCAGCCGCAAGGTCAACGAGCCGTGCGAGCGACATCCGCCCGCTCGGCCGGGCCTCGATGGGCTGCGCTGCGCTTTCCACAAGTGATCCACGCCCGAGCGCCGTGGAAGACAGGGCGCCCGGGCAGAGCATCGCACATGCCATGAGTCCGACTGCCGTGCGGCACGCAATCTTCATCGGTGCCGGATGTGGCCCTGTAAGTCCGTTCTTACAACGGGACTTACGGGGGAGTACAAGTTTCCATTCGGCTGAGCGCGACATGGCAGCGAACAACATACCGCTCACCTACAAAGGCGGGTACCAAAAACTTCGTGCTTTTCCCTTGCTGCACCAATGATGGATCTTTAGTTTCGTGCGTCACTTCCGGAGATCTGTCATGAGCGATCGGCACGCGGCGGTTATCGCGGCGCTTGTTGTTGCGCAGTCATGCGTACTTGGCCAGTCACTTCATTGTGAAGACTACGGCAGCCTCGGTCCGCCGCTGCCGACCGGTTGCGAAACAGATCTTCAATGGTGGCCCTATTTCGGTGCATTGAGCGATCCAGGCGATGTAGATGTCTGTGACGGCGCGGGGTACGTCAACTACATCGATTCAGACCCGCCTGGTGCGCCGGACGGTGTCCCCGACACATATGCGTGGGTCTCATCTCCCGCCGCGCCTGCGGTCGGGTCCTGGCTCTCGATCTACCGAGTGATGGGAGAGTCGCTCGCGGATCCAGCTTCTCCGCGTGGCATCTGGGAGAGGCTGCCCGTTCCAACAGGAACACAATCGAATATCGGCGGGTTCTGGTCACCCTCCCCCGGTGACTTCTTGAATCCTGCTCCCACGATCGGACAGAGCTCATTTGCTCTCATCCCGAGGCATGCGCAGGGCGTCTCCACAGACTGGAATGGGGTCTCACGCCCGGTCCTGGAGGGCGTCGTAGATCTTGTGACAGGAGCCCCCCTCATCAGGGTTACAGACCTCACACTGCCATTCGGAGGAGCGGAATTCCATCTCACCAGAACGCGATCCGCGCCGCCCAATCTTGGACACCAGGGCGGGGTCGGGAAGAGCGCGACCAGTTTGCCGTACAGAGGGCGGCGTGACGTCAGCGAGCAGTGGTGGGACTGGACTGGTGTCGGCTGGATGGCAAGCGAGAATCCTCTGCTCGTCATCGATTCTCGGCTGCCGAACGTCATCGGAGAGTCTCCCCGGACGATCTGGTTCGTGCCCGACGCTCATCACTCCATCCCATTCCAGCTCATCCAGAGCAACGGCACGTATGAGGCCCCGCCGAGGTTCCGCGCCCGGATCGAGCACGACGGCGACTGGAATACTGAGAACAGGAACTGGACGACCAGGCCGACGTGGTACAAGGTCCATCTCTATGAAGATCGCCTGGCCTACACGTTCGTCCCCATCCGAGACGATGTCCCACCGAACCAGTTTGAGGACGGCTACCAGGACGGCTCGCCCGACGGTTTCTGCACAAGCACGAATATTCACGGCGAACCATTAACGCTCCACGATCGCCCCTATCTCCCACAGGACATCCCGGATCAAGCCACTGCGGAATCTTGGGAACCCTTCGCGACCACGCAGAACCCAGGATTGGGGATTCCCCACTTTGGAATCTGCACTCGCATCGAGGATCAGTACGGCCACCGCGCTGACATTTATTATTGCGACGTCCCGACCAGCACGCTCGAAGACGCCGGGCCAGGAGGCTGCGACACTTGCTGGGAAGACAGCCAGAGGCTCGGCCAGATTAACTACGTTAAACTCCGTGCGACTGATGGTCAGGGCGGGTACGAGACGGCCTGGACGCTTGTGTACGCGCATCGTCGATTCCGTGGCGCTGCGACGTCGATCACGAGCGCTTTGGTGAACGGGCATTCAACGGACAAGGACCTGACCTACCTGTTGTCCCTGCTCGACCCCACGGGGGAGCTTGGCTTCTCCGATGTGTTCCCCGAGATTGAAGCGAACGCGGCCCTCTATTCCCTGCGCGGCTCCACCGCGATCGATCGGATTTACGCGTTTGCGGGTGATGTGCCGGAGTCCGACGTCGGACCGGCCCAGCTCACAATTAGTCACCTTGACCAACCCATGCTCAACGGCGGCGTTGACCCCTTGGCCGAACACAACTCGGGGGGAGGGAGCCTGCCGACAGACTGGCGGTACATGGTCCGATACCACTATGAGTACGAGGAGCGCAGCCTCGGTTCAGCGTGGCCGTTTTATGGCAACGGGCAAAACCTCACGCCCCCGTTGCTCGTGAAGACCACGGTCGAGACGGCCGGGCTGGGCCTGACGGATCGCAGGGCGTACCACTACCGAGACCCATACGGGGGCAACGACCAACGCAAGTTTCAGACAATAGGAATGCATGACATCGAGAATGAGTGGTTTCCGTGGCTGGAGTTGCTGTTCGAAGACCAGGACATCAGCCGTGTTGAGGCTGAGCTGGGGCTCACGATCGACGAGGTCGCACGCTGGCGCACGAACGCCACCGAAGACTTCGACGAGGATAGCGGTATCGACGCCGAGGAAGTCCGCGCGCTAGCGTCGCTCCGCCTCAACGCCCGCCCGGTGAATGAGGACAACGATCGTGTCATTCCGAGTGGCGACAGCCGGTGGTCCGAGATCGGAGACTGGGCCAAGCCCGGCCACAATCACCTGTTCCGATCGGACGCACACGGCCAGTACCTCGTTAATGACCGCTCCAGTGTCGTCAACGGAGAGCCGTATCTCGGCGACCCGGGCATTGAGAGCCCGCAGGAGGAAGCATCGTCAATGGTGGCGATGGCGACCATCAATCGGGACGACGGCAGCACCGCGCACTACGCTCTGCACAAGCTCGTTCACCTTCCCAAGCAGTACAGCTCGGCCGAGCCGAGCGTGGGTTGGGACTATTACTTTAACTCAGTGAGTTACCGCCACGCGAGCTCCGTCGCGCACCCATTTCGGTGGTACGGGTATCCCCACATCACCTATGAGGGTCCGTGGGTGCTGCTCACAAACGACGCAGGAGAGATTTTCAACGCACAGGGTGATTTCTGCGACGGTGGAAATCTCGCCCTCGCTCGCTGGATCTCGATCGTGGACGCGTTCGACACACGCGCGGAGATGGTCGATAGCACCGTCTCGTACGACAGCGTCTGCTTCAAGCCCGGGCTCCGCCACCGCAGCGTGATGGAGATGAACCCGGCGGGCTACCTGCTGCGGAACCGCGAGTGGTACTACACCGACACCGGCGTCGACTTCGACGCCAGCGGGCTCGGCGAGGAGTTCATCTTCGTCGCCGGGGAGGACTACGACGGCTTCACGCTACCGACGGACCCGAACGGCGCCCCGGCGGGAGAAGAAACGGGCTGGGCGGACGCGCTCGACTCGATCCGCAACGAGCTCCTCCTCATCGAGCACCGCTCGATCGGCTGGTCCGCCGCCGCCAGGATGGACGAGAGCCCGTCGACGACGAACGGCGACACGCGCGGGATGGTCTCTTTCTACGAGTACGAACTCTATGACGGACCTGGTGTCCCGCCTTGCGAGTGGATCCAGCGGAGCGCCGCGGGCATCAAGCAGGGGCGCGCATACATCTGGGATACCGGCACCGGCAACATCACTGCGAACACTGCCGGAGGTCCTCGGCTATACCAACGCCAGTACTTCCGGGACGCCACGAACCCGGGCCAGATCACGACGGAGATCGAGTTCTTGACTCCCGAGCTCTCGCTGCTCGGTGCCGAACCGCAGGTTGGCCAGGTTGTTTCCGACGACTTCGCCGTCCGCTCGATCAAGTCGTTCTGGGCGCCCGGAGACGACGACCAGCTCGCGTCGAGGCTGGTCGTTGGACCTGGACGGCGCGCCCGCCCCGGGGGCCCCTTCCTGTTCCCAGTCGAGCGCGAGTTCTACGACAACTGCGGGAACACGACGTGGTCGTTCACGGGATTTGTCCGCGACCCCGAGAGCCCTGCCACGGAACAGAATCCCGAACCGGACGAGATCTTGATGGCGACCTATTACCACGGCCGAGACGGGTTCGGCCGCGCGCGCCACACGATCCTCGACGCTGAGAGCGGAGCGACGCTCCCGGCCGAATTCGGGCCCGGCGTGGACGACAACGGGCCCGATATAGTGATCCCTGGCCCGCCTGACACCGGCTGGTCGCGCATCGGGGCCACAAGCGCTTTAAACCATGTCACATCGTTCAAGTACGACCCATTCAGCGAGCAGCTGACGGATATCTTCTTCCCGAGCGGACGCAGATGGGCCAAGCGATCGGTCCGGTGGGATATCCTGGATGAGAACGACGAGATCATCGACTTCTTCATTCGCGAGTACGTGTTCAGTGAGCTCGAGTATGTCCGTTCCGACCCCGTCGGCCAGGGCGAGATCCACATCTACAGGACGTCGGCCCGGGGGGAGATCAACGACCTGCCCACGGGGACTCTCGACACACTCGCGACGCCGATCACCAGGCGGGACGTGGAGTTCGTCGATCCGTCCACCGAGGATCTGATTGAGTTCGATGTGGACTTCCGACTCCAGGAGGGCGCCCCCGGCTTCGGCGCCGACGAGCTCGATGACGTGGTGACGATCGCGGCGCAGGCGGACCTCGTCCCCGACCAGAACGGGCGACTGACCAGGGCGGAGCTCCTCGAACCCGACGCGACCGGCGCGCTCAGGGCCGTTGGTTCCAAAGAAGTGAACGACCTCGGCGAGATCTTCCGAGAGTACGACTTCGACGGGACCATCACCAGGCTAACCCGGAATCCGATCGGCCAGCCGCTGCGCACGTACATCGGCACAGATGACCTGACTTGGACCTCGAACCCACAGGGAACGGACATGGTCCTCGTCGAGCGCATCGAGTACGGCTCGGGCATCAACGACGCCTGGAAGCCCACTGTCACGCGCAAGTACCGTTCCCAACCCTCCTGGGCGTACGACTACCACGACACCCCTCCCTCGACGGACAACGACGGGATCGCGACTGTCACCCGGTACGATTGGCGGGGGCGCCCCGTGCGGATTGATGTGCACGCGATGGGCGAGCCGTCAGCAGCCAACCGCCAGATGACAACGCTGACGTACTACGACCACGGCGACCGCGTCGTGATGACCGCGACGTACGGCGCCGGAACGCTCTCGATCCCCTCGGGTGACGACCCTGAGCTCATCGACGACGATGACCCCCTCCCGTCCGTGGCTGATCTGTACGCGTTCGGTGTCCAGCCGCTCTCGGTGACCGAGTCGATCTACGACAACACGGGCAACGCGTACGAGACAAGAGAGTACGACACCGCCTGGTCGACGGGCACGCAGCTCCCCGTGCCTCACCAGGGGCACTACAGCTTTGCCGGCTACAAGGGCGCCATCGTCTACTCCGCGGGACCCTCCCAGCCGCTCCGGCGCGTCGTGCTCGATGCCGTCGGCAGAGTGGCGAGCGAGATCGACCACGACCTGATCGAGGAGTACGACCCGGACGCCGACAACAGAGAGCTGACGCGCACCGACTACATCTACGACACGGACGGCAACACCATCGACATACGCACCTTTGTGCGCACGGAAGCCAACGACGACCTCTTGGTGGCGACCGGTGCGGGCGCCAACTCGGTTCGGACCCGCGTTCTGCGCTGGTTCGACCGGCACAAGCGGATCGTCGCGGAAGCGGACATGGGCACCGAGCAGGCGGACTGGGTGTCGGGACCGCTCACACCCGCCGTTCTCTTCGAATACGACCCCGATGCCCCCCCGCTCTGGGACGAGGCGAGCGGCGTTGATAGGAAGGGGCTCCCCGCCAGCGTGCGCCTCTGGATCTGGCAGTACGACAGCGGCAACGGAGAGACCAAGATCCAGGTCGACCCCGCCGGGGTCGTGACCGAGTTCGTGTATTCGAATGCCGGCCGACTCCAGACGAAGATCGAGAACGCCTACGCATCCTCCGAGTCTCTCAAGAGGGTCACCGAGTACGAGTACAAGCTCGGGCGTCTCGTCGGGATGATTACGCCGCGAAGGATCGCCGGCTCCGAGACCGAGGGCGAGCACCTCGAGGCGACGTACATCTCGTACGGCGCCCCGATCGTCGACGACACGTTCACCGAAGTCTCACGCCACAACGGCCTGGTCGGAGAGGTGTACGTCCGCCAAGACGGCGACATCGAGCCGGTGCTCGAGGGCTCACCCGCCTGGCACGCATCTATCGATCCCGACATGGAGTTGGCGTACACGTTCGAGGGTCGCGTCGCGGTACGGAACGACGCCAGAGACCTCACGTTCCTGTATCGGTACGACGATCTCGGCAGGCTGAGCTCCATCGAGGTGGGGCACGGCGGCATCGGTGCTTACGCGCAGGGTTATCCGTCCGGGTTCTGGCTCGGGGCCTCCGCCCCGAGCGACCCGGTGACCTACGTCGAGTTCGCGTACGATGAGGACAGTCTGCTCACGGACGTCATCGCCCGTGACGCGCCCCAGGGCTCGATCATCTCGCACGTTCAGCGAGACTACGACGACTACGGCATGCTCACCGACGAGTGGCAACAGCTCGACGCCATGGTCGACACGCTGAGTTCTCCGGCCGTCTCGTACGAGTGGGAATACCAGCCGACGTCGAACGCGTACGCCCAGCGGTTCCTGTACGTCAACCCGTCGCAGCCGGCCGGGCCCCTCGAGCCGGGGCACCACCGTCTCGAGTCGATCACCTACCCTGATCAGTCCACCATCGCCACAATGGACTACGGTGCCCAAGACTCGACCGAGGACCTCCTCTCGCGCGTCGTCGGGATGGACGTCTCATCCGGGCCCGGGTCGTGGCGCGCCGCGGACTTCGCGCGCGCTGGCGACGGCAGACGCCTCGTCTCGACGTTCGGCGACGGCAACATCATCCAGGACTTTGCCGCCGACACGCCCGGCGGCACGGCCGGCGCGTCCGGCCTCGATCGCTTCGGCGCCGCGAAGGACCTCCACTTCAAGAACTCGAACGGCGATACGCTCTACCGCTCGCGACAGAAGTACGACGTCCGCGGCAATCTCCGATCGATGTGGATCGACCAGGAATCGACCCCCACCGACCCAGCGGGCGGCGAACGGTCGCAGGTCTTCGGCTACGACGACCTCAACCGGCTCGTCACCGCCGACATGGGCCAGATCGTCTTCGCGATGTACACCGGCGAGCCGTCCATCCACCCGAACGGCCTGTTCCGATCCGACACCTGGACCTACGACTCCGTCGGCAACTGGTCCGGCACCCAGCACTGGGCGGATTACAACGGCGACGACAGCCTTACCAACGACGACGTGATCCCCTTCCTCACGCTCTGGCAGGCTGAAGATCCCTCGACCGACGTCGCACCGCCCTACGGCGTGTGGGACACCGCCGACGTCACGGCGTTCCAACAAGCGATCATCGACGACGACGAGACCCCCGGGCGCCACTCGTTCGGGAATCTCGATGGCTACGGCACCGAACACCTCGAGGCCAGCGCCGACAGCATCGACGATGTCTTCCAGTTCACCCAGCACCTCAACGCCGACAACTCCCTCCTTCACTCGATCTCCCGCGAGTCTGACGGCGGGCCCGTCCACACCCGCATCGACTACGAGTACGACGCCGCCGGCAACCTCACCTTCGACGGCCGCTACTACTACGAGTATGACGCCTGGTGCCGCCTCATCCGCGTCCTGAAGGCAGACGACAACGGCCAGGGTGTCTTCACCCCGGGCGACATGGTCCGCGACCACACCTACGACGGCCTCGGCCGACTTGTCCGCACCCGCGCCCCGCTCGACGGCAACCCCGCCTCCGGCACGCACGTCCAGGAATTCTATTACGACGGCGCCCGCCGCATCCAGGAACGCTTCGGCGAGCAGGGCTCGACCATCTCCATCGAGCGCGACTACGTCTGGGGCGTCGGCGACGCCGGCATGGACGAGCTCATCGTCCAGATCGACGCCTACGGCGCCGCCTGGTGGTCCATCCAGAACTCCGCCGGCGACATCGTCGCACTCTGCGACCTCGGCGGCGCCAACGGCGACGCCCGCGTCGTCGGGCAGTGGAGCTACGACCCGTACGGCGAGGTCGTCCTCGCCGAGCAGTTGCACGCCTTCCCCGTGCAGCACGTCGGGCACAAGGGCATGTTCATCGACGTCCTGGACCGCTACCCGGACGTCTCGACCGAGCCCCGCCGCCTCGTCCCCTTCGCGCACGCGATGTACCAGTACCGGAACCGCGCATACGTGCCGACGTACGGGCGCTTCCTGCAGCGCGACCCCAACCAGACGGCGATGCAGCTGCTGGGCGAGTCCTACGGCGGGCGCGGGACGGGCGCCATCGCCGTCGCCTTCAGCATGGAGGGCTGGTACGGCGACGGGTTCAACCTATACCAGTACCTGGGCTCGAACCCGCTTCTCCGGCGGGACCCGATGGGCCTGAGCTACGACCCATTCGACATGGTGGACGACTACCTGGCCGAGTCGGCGGGCAACCGTGCGGCGTTCCTGTCGAAGCTGGGCAAGGGGGCGCTGGCCGCGGCGACGACGGCGGCGACGATCGCCAGCTGGCTGCCGATCCCCGGCGTCTCGCAGCTGGGCGACGTGGCGCTCTACGCGCTGGGCGAGCAGTCCGCCGAGGCGACGGCCGTCGCCCTCACGCTCGGCCTCGTCCCGGGAGGCAAGCTCGCCGGCAAGCTCGGCGGGTTCATCTCCAAGATCGGCGCCTCGGCGTGGAAGTCCGCCAAGCACTACGCGAAGCTGGGCGCGAACTTCCTGCTCAAGAGATACCTCAAGCCGGCGGTCGGGCTTGTGGGCGAACTCGCCAGCCGTGCGAAGAGATTCATCGACGATGTGTGTGGGTGCTTCGAGGCTGGGACACTCGTATGGACTCTCCGCGGACTAGTGCCCATCGAGCAGATTTCGGTCGACGACCATGTTCTTGCTATGGATGAATCGAGCGGGAGTACCTCAATCCGGCGTGTGACCCAGACTTTCGTTCGGGAAGCCGCACCCATCATCGCAATCGGCATCACAACAGGCACAGGCGCCGGTGAGACCATTCGGACAACTGAAGAGCATCCATTCTACGTCCCTGGCACTGGCTGGGTAGAAGCCGGTATGCTTGAGCCCTCCAATCAGATCGTCTCGTCGGGCAACCCGCCAAGTACGGTCGTCTCGGTTTCGTTTACGGGACAGCGACGTACCGTCTTCAACTTCGAAGTAGAAGGCTTGCACAACTATCGCGTCGGCGTGACCGGCCTCTTGGTTCACAACCCTGCATGCAAACTCAACGTATCAAGCAAGGTTCCGACCAGCCAACTCAAGTACAAGCCACGGGAGCGAGGCCAGGCCCCATTTGGCCTTGACGGCAAGCGTATCGAACTGCATCATCCCAATTCAAACAGGCCATTCGATGTCCGCGAGATGACGTTCACAGACCACAGGGGTGGCGGGACCGGCAATAGCGCACAGAATCACCCTCCCCCATGGAATGGCATGACTCCCGAAGACCGGCAGATCTACGATGCTGAACGACGGCTCTATTGGTCTGAACAATGGGACTCAGGAAGATTCAGTGGTCTCCCGGAACGACCGTAAGGCTCACTACCATGAATGCGAAGGTAAGATCCTCGTTCGAGGCCGTCGCCAGATTGTCTCGTGGCACTCGATGCAACAAGAGCGAACTTGATCATGCTCGCGACCGCCTACGTTCATCGGTCCCCGATTGGTACTGGGAAGCCCTGTCGCAGTTTCCCATCGCTGGTGGCTGTTTCACGTATGAAACCACCGGGCAGCGGCATGATTTTGATTGGTTTCGCCCCGCTGACATGCTCGACGAGGCCTACAGCGTGCAACCAGGAATGTACGTGCGTGAGTCCGGGTTAGTCCCGATTGCTGGTTGCGCCACCGGGAGTGGCGATCCTTACTTCATCCGCTTTGACAGTGAGGATCCTGCTGTCATCCAGGTCTTTCACGACGCTGCTGCCCCGAGCGGCATGGCACCAGGAGGCTTTCGTGTTGTCGCCAGGTCTCTATCGGAGCTACTCTCGAACATGCGAGCGTACTCGTAGCGCCTTCCCTGGTGCACGAAGATCACGAGGCACGGACCATTTCCCTGCGATGAATGTCCAGCGCGAGCCCTGCACATAGGCTCTCCGCGCGCAAATCTCCTCGCACATGGTCTTCCAATGATCACCCGTTCCACATGCCTCGCATCGGCGAGTGGGCCAGGGTCGACGCGCTCTTCCCTGACGATCGCCTCTCCGCCGTGCGCGGCGATGCCAAACTGCTGGCAGTATCTTACCTGCCGCACCGTGTCCCCGTGTACAATCTCTCGATCCCCGGCTCGCCCACGTACTTCGTGGGCGAACACGGGGTGTGGGTGCACAACTGCATTCCAACCGGAGTGCCTGTGCCGTTCAGCGATGCGCAGAGGGCCACGAGAGGGCTTGCTGGCGAACTCCAAGCACATCACTTGATCGAACGACGTCACTTCGCAAGAGGATCGTTCGAAGGAAATCCGAACGATGTTCCCGGTGTGGTGCTTACTCGGCCGGAGCACCAGGAGGTTACGAACTTGCTACGGCGCGAACTCCCTTATGGCAGGACGCATTCTCCGGCTGCCATTCGTGATGTGTACTAGAGAGTGTACCGTGATGAGATGGGCCGCCCGGAGTGGTGGCATGCAATCCGGATGTTCCTCCAGTGAAGCGTATTCGATCAGGCACCGCATACGTGACTCCGGAGAAGCTCGATGGCTTTCTGGAGTTGCTCGGGAGCGACACTCCACGCGCGCTGCGCAATACCGGATCCGGCAAGACCGCCGTCGATCTGCAGTTGGGAGCCCATGAATGGGCGCGCGTTGAGCGGGCCGCCGCGGCATTCGGTCTGGAACCTGTGAGCTTCCGCGAGAAATGTGATTTCAGCTCCGCGGAGCACGGTGCCGCAGCGCTCTTCGCTGTTATCGTGCGTCGTGCCCCGCCGTTCTCGCCCGGTGCGCCGGGTGGTGTTCAATACGACTATTCGATCACGCCGAACGAATCGAACCCAGCGCCGTGGTGCTGGCAGGCAGGGCCGCTGCTGATGAAGAAGGCGGATCTGCCGAAGCCGGAGATCGGCTTGTGCGCGACCGTCCCGGGGGAGATCCTCGTATCGCGCGAGCTATCCGCTCGGCTGTCTTCCCTCGCATCCGATGACGTGCACTTCCTTCCAGTTTACGATGCCCGGACCTTGGCGCCGCTCGAGTGGAATCAGGTCGCGGCGGCCCGCGCGATGCCGCCCTATGACGACGCGACGACCGGGGTGATCGAAGCAGACGCGCAGCCACACAACACAAGCCACCGAGCGGTCTTTGACTCGACGCGCGAGGGGTACATGCCCGTCATCGCAAGGGGAGCCGTGGAGGGAGTGTACGGCGGGCGGCTGCCGAAAACCGCCTTCACGAATGAATTGTACGGGCAGTGGGCGAGCGAGCCGGAGACCCTCTGGGGTCCTCCTCAGCCGAGGCTTATCGTAAGTGCTGAAGTGCGCGACTTGCTCGAGTCCGTTCCCGTACGGAAGCTGGAGTATGTACCGGTGAAGCTCGTCGAGTAGCGACTTGGCGCGGGATATCCAGCACCGTATCTGCACCATGTTCGATAGGTTCATGTTCATCAACTCTCGTGGAAGATGGTCAATGTCGTTTGTTGAGGACATGATGCGTCTCCGGTCTCGGGCAGCTCTCAATGGGCGCTATTATGAGATCGAGTTTCTTGTCGTCGAGCCATCACCAGCAGGTGTCGCGAGATTCTGGCGGGCCTTCGGATTCGACGGGGTGGCTCCGGGATCCGTCTCCGACGCTCGACTGATGCACGCAGAGAGCAGCGCCACAGTTGGCGCGATACCGTGCCAAGCGTGGATCGAGCAGAACGAGGACCAGTCGCTGCAGTTCACGTTCATCATGCAGCCCTCCAACATCCCCGAAGGCGCGAATGGCATCAGGCAACTGCTCGCGGCGGTCCTGGAGGTTGCGGAGATGCTCTCTTGTGAGCAAGTGGCAATCGGATTGGAAGACGCACGCGTTGATAGTGTGTACGACGCCGAAGATTCCATACTTGCCTCCGTCGGCCAGATCCGGAACGAGGCAGCCGGCTGAACGCCCGCCTCCCGAGCAGCAGTGTGTGCCTGAATTCACGGGCAATGTAGTCGGGCCCCGGTGCCAAGTGCCCTTTGCTGCGCAGGAGGACGGACGGGCTACGGACCTGGCCGCCGCGACGATCGGTACGAAGATCGTGATCGGCGAAGCGTTGTTGGTGCTGCTGGCGGTCGAGCACGCCGACGGCTCGGTCGAGACCAGCCAAGCGACCGGCGAGCACTCTTTGCACAGCGCCGACACCGGCGAGCGGGTGCGGGCCAATGCCCTGAACCTCGGCCGCCGTCTCTTGGCAGTTCGCGGTGACGCACGCTGGTCGCTAGCATTGCGAGTTGGCGGGCAACTGATACAGCCATCGCTGAAAATCGATGAACACATCGCGGATCTCGCCTACAGATCCGAGTTCATCAATCGCGTCTTGTAGGGAGTCATACCGGAGGTCGAGTAGATGCGGGAGCTTCTCTTCGTCCAGCTCTCCAACTCCGAGCTCCACGTATTGCTCCAGCACGTAGTCGACGAACTCGCGCTGGGCGCCGCTGTAACGCTCGGAGATGACCCGTCGCCGAAGCTCCACTCGCTCCGCTCGAGTCACCGGCGCCTTCACGAACGCGATGTACGCCAGGACGTCAAACAGATCAGACCTCTCCGCATCAATGAGTTTCGCGACATCGGCAAGCTGTTCTTTGCTGTAGCCCTTCTCAACGAGCCCTTCCATCAGTGCTCGGCGCGTGTCTGGCCGGCTCCACAACTCTCGGAGCTTGTCCAATGTCGGAAACAGGGCAGGCAACTCGCCGAATAGCTTCTCGATGAACTCCTGGGCCGACAGCGGCTTGCCGTCCGCCGTGTAGAACGACGTGGCGACCATGTGGTCTATGAGGCGGTCCTTGCCGTCCGCGAGGCGGATGCGGATCCGTCTTGGACGCTTGCCGCCTTCGTCACCCTCCGGCTCGCCATCCGGCTCGGGCGGCGGTACCCCATCACCAGTCGGCGGTCTCGGTTCCCCTGGATCCGGCTGCTCGGGCGGCCCGTCCCACTCCGGATCATTGAAGTGCTCGTATGCCTTCACGAAGTCCCAGATCGTGAAGTAGTCCTTGCCGTCGTAGAGGCGTGTTCCCCGTCCGACGATCTGCTTGAACTCGACCATCGACTTGACGGGTCGCATCAGGACGATGTGCCGCACGTTCCGGGCGTCAACGCCGGTGGAGAGCTTGCGAGACGTCGTCAGCACGGTCGGGATCGTCTTCTCGTTGTCCTGGAATCGCCGGAGCAGCCGCTCGCCCTCCGTGCCGTCCCGTGCCGTGACTCGGACGCAGTAGCCCGGGTCCGTGCTCGTACTGTGCTGGTTGATCAGATCACGGACGGCCGCGGCGTGCTCCTGAGTGGCGCAGAACACGATCGCCTTCTCCGACTGGTCTATCGCGTCGAGAAAGATCTTCACTCGCGCCGCTTCGCGCTCCATGATCGAGATGATCTTGTTGAAATCGTCCTCGCCGTACCGCCGCCCCTGATCAACTTCACCCTCGAGCACCTCGTCGTCGCCCGTGTAGATGTACTCGTCGATGGTGGTCTGGATCTGCTTGACCTTGAACGGCGTCAGGTACCCGTCGTTGATCCCGTCCTTCAGCGAGTACTCGTAGACGGGCTCGCCGAAGTACTCGTATGTATCGACGTTGTCCGTCCGCTTCGGGGTCGCCGTCAGGCCGATCTGCACGGCCGGCTGAAAGTACTCGAGGATCCCGCGCCACGAGCTCTCGTCGCTCGCCCCTCCCCGGTGACACTCGTCGATCACGATGAGGTCGAAGAAGTCCGGGGGGTAGTCGCCGAAGCTCGGCTGCGGGTTCCCAGCCTCGTCATGCCCCGTCATGAACGTCTGGAAGATCGTGAAGAACACGCTCCCGTTCTTCGGCACCCGCCCCTTCTTCCGGATGATCTGCGGATCGATCCGCACCATCGCGTCGTCTGGGAACGCCCCGAACGCGTTGAAGGCCTGGTCGGCCAGGATGTTCCGGTCGGCCAAAAACAGGATCCGAGGCCGGCGGGATCCCTCGGCTCGCTTGGCCCGCCAGTCGGCCAGGTTCCACTTCGCGTGAAAGAGCTTCCACGCGATCTGGAACGCGATCGCGGTCTTGCCCGTGCCCGTCGCCAGCGTGAGCAGGATCCGGTCGTCGCCCCGCTCGATGGCCTCCAGCGTCTTGGTCACCGCCGCATGCTGGTAGTAGCGGGGCTGCCACTGCCCGCCCTTGTCCTCGAATGGCACCTCGCCGAACGCGTCACGCCAGGGGTTCGGCTCCGCGAAGACCTCGCCCCACAGCTCCTCGGGCGTCGCGTACCGATCGACGTACCCCTCGGCGCCCGTCTGCATGTCCGCCCGGTAGATCCGCAACCCGTTCGTCGAGTACGCGAACCGCGCCTGCAGCTTCGCCGCGTACCGCTTCGCCTGCCCGAGACCCTCGGTGGGCCCGTCGTCCTCCTTCTTCGCCTCGATCACGGCCAGCTTGCGGTCTCTGTGCGTGAGCACGTAGTCGGCAATGCCGCCCTTGCCCCTCCGCCCGGCGCCGATCAGGCGCCCGATCGTGATGATCTCCCGACGCACGCGGCTGCCCGGCGCGACGCCCCACCCCGCGCTGGCGAGCGCGGGGTCGATGAGTTCGGCGCGGGTCTCGGCCTCGTTCCGGCTCATTGCCCCTCGTAGCTCCGCTGGATCAGGGGCTTGGCCCGCATGAGGGTCGCCTCGTCAATGACCCGAACCTCAAGGTCCCCCGTTCCCCAATGCCCGACATCGCGCACGTCCGCCGTGAAGCCCTCCTCCAGCGGCACGCTGTCGGGGTCAATCTTGAGATACACCTTCATGCCCTGCTTCTGGATCACGACCGCCGCGAAGTTCTTGATCCTCCGGTACGCCAGATACAGCTTCAGAGGCTTCTCCACCACGTCATCGCCGAGCGCCAGGATGAACGCCCGCAGGTCCTCATAGAGCGCCAGGACATGCTCGTCCACCTCCTCAAGCAGTTGGGCGTGCGTCTTGTTCCACTGCAACTTCTTCTTCCCACCGACGTCGTTCCCACCATCGCTGGGCGTCGGCTCGGCCACGCCGCCGGGCCCGCTCGCGCTCACCGTCGTCGCCAGCTCCAACGCCAGCAGCGCCTCCCCGAACCGCTTGTACCGCACCAGGTCGATGTTCCGGTTGATCTGCCGGATCGCGTGCTCGTCGAACTTCGTGAAGTCCGACGCCACGCACACCAGCCGCGGCCCCGTCCAGTCGATCCCCTCCGCCGGCTCCTCACCCAGCCGCTTGAGCACGAGCAGCTCGAACTCCGCCTTGTGGTCCATCAGCCAGTCCAGGTAGTACAGCCCCTGGCTCACCACGTTCTCGCTGATCGTCCGCTTGTACTCGACGATCACGGGCGACCCCGTCTCGTCGATCCCCAGGGTGTCGATCCGCCCGCCGTGAACTGAGCCTGTCGAGTGCTCGGACGCCAGGAACCGCACCCCCAGCAGCGTGTCCAGGTTCCGCTCGAAGAGCGTCTGCAGCGGCTTCTCCAGCCCGGACGCCGACCCCGCGATCTCCGTCGCCCCGCCGGACTCGATGTTGAAGAGCTTGATCTCGCTCATGTCAATTCCCCAGCGACCAGAGTCCCAGCAGTATCTCCTGCCAACGTGCCGGAAAGAGCACTGGATAGCAAGGACTGCTTGAGGTTGCGGAGCAGTTTGCGCCGTTCGGAATCAAGCATGCTTCGATGTCCTGCGGTCGATCGGATCTCGTCCAATTGGTCACACAGCGAGTCGCACAAGTCTGCTGGCGGAAGGGGAATGTGCAAGGCTTTGAGACTTCGTCCAGTGAAGTGCTGGATTCCGGAGCCAGTGAAGTGGTGGCAGAGCTGATCGCTGCTGTCCATGTAGTAAAGGTAGTGCAACAGCCAGCGGTTGTAGACGGGCTCGTGGAAGCGAACTCTGTGGATGGCCTTCTGAAAGTGAATCGGCTGGTCGTCGTCCCAAATCGCTGCGCGACCGGGATAACCACCCTCACATATCAGCAGATCGCCGCGCCTAGCAGTGAACCTGTCGGACTCTGTGTCCTCGAATCGCATCTCAATGAGGTCTTGAAGGTCGAAACCGAACCACCGCACGTTGAGATTGCGCAGGTACGGCCTCGGCGCACCGCGGTTCTTCGACTTATCGAGCATCTTGCCCAGGTTTGTCTGAGCGATCTCGGCGATTGCTCTTGTTGGCCACTTTGCACGGTTGCTTCGGATGACGTCTGCAATGGCCGCTCCGTGGAGTGCTCCCGCGGCGCGAATTGACTGTCTCGTCAGTTTTTCCGCCCGCTCAACTGCCTCAAACGCCTCGTCGAGGATCGCCACGATCCGATTCTGCTCGGCGAGTGGGGGCACGAGAAGCCGAAGCTCTCGAAACGCATCCACGTTGAGATTCTTCTGGGCCGAGCCCCGCCCAAGGGAGTAGATCCTGTCATTCAAGTAGATCAGGTGCTTGTCAAGGTACTCCTGTCGCAAGACGGAGGGATTCCTGGGCACGACAGTTAACCCGCTGTCATTTAAGAAGAACTCACCCTGGACGTATCGAGTGCATTCGGGTGACATGCCGAAACGAGAAACGACCAGGCAATCGGCCCGGTTTGTTCGGTCAATGCGGAACGTCTCGCCTCCACCGCCGTACACGGGGTAAATGGTGCCAGAGTCGGCCTTCTTGGTCACCCGCGTGCCGTACTGGACGTCGCACAGCTCGTCGATCGTG
The DNA here is from genome assembly GCA_041987545.1 of Phycisphaerales bacterium. GTDB lineage: Bacteria > Planctomycetota > Phycisphaerae > Phycisphaerales > UBA1924 > JAJRXR01. The sequence goes on from JBHIWH010000001.1 coordinate 656,786, forward strand.
CCCGAATCCCAGTCGCCCTTCACAGCATCCCCCGAATGCTCGCCAGCAGCTCCGCCGCCTCCGCGTCCAGCGCCTCGATCTCGTCCAGGATCTCCGACGGCGTCCGCGTGTCCGCCTCCTCCGCCCGGTTCGGGTTCTTGGGCGACAGGTCCAGCGTCTTCGGATCCAGATCGCTCACGGCCACCGCCCACGACTTCTCGCCCTCGGGCCGGCCCGCCTGCAACTCGACGAACTCGGCCATGTCGTCGTCGTTCAGCGGGTCCGTCTTGCCCAAGCTCCGCCCCGGGTCGAGCTGGTAGTACCAGATCTCCTTGGTCGGCCTGCCCTTCTCGAAGAACAGGACGACGGTCTTGACACCAGCGCCGAGGAACGTCTTGGGCGGGCAGTCCAGCACCGTGTGCAGGTCGCAGCTCTCCAGCAGCTCCTTGCGGAGGGCCTTGGCGGCGTTGTCCATGTTCGACAGGAACGTGTTCTTGATCACCACCGCCGCCCGCCCCCCGGGCCTGAGCCGCTTGATCACGTGCTGGAGGAACAGGAACGCCGTCTCGCTCGACCGGATCGGGAAGTTGTGCTGGACCTCCTTGCGCTCCTTGCCGCCGAAGGGCGGGTTGGTCAGGACGATGTCGAACTGGTCCTTGGGCTGGACGTCGGCGAGGCTCTCCTCGAGCGTGTTGGTGCGGACGATGTTGGGCACGTCGATGCCGTGCAGGATCGAGTTCATGATCCCCAGGGCGTACGCGAGGCTCTTCTTCTCTTTGCCGTGGAAGGTCTTGGTCTGGAGTGTTGCAAGCTGTTTGGTGGTCTTCGCGCCGGGGCGGAGGTACTCGTACGACTCGCAGAGGAACCCGCCCGAGCCGCACGCCGGGTCGTAGATCGACTCGCCGATCTTGGGGTCGGTGACCCGGATCATGGCTCGGATGAGAGGGCGCGGCGTGTAGTACTGCCCGCCGGTCCGCCCGGCGTTGCCCATGTTCTTGATCCGCGTCTCGTACAGGTCCGACAGCTCGTGCTTTTCACGCGACGAGTTGAACCGCAGCTCGTCGGCGTGCTCCAGCACGTCCCGCAGCACGTACCCGCTCTTGATCCGCTGCTTGACGTCCGCGAAGACGGCGCCGATCTTGTACTCGATCGTGTCCGGGTCCTCGGCCGTCTGCTTGAACGACCGCAGGTACGGGAACAGCTCCTCGTTCACGAAGGTGATCAGGTCATCGCCCGTCAGGGCCGCGTCGTGGTCGAACTCCCCGTCCTCGGTCTTGGGCGCCGCCCACGCCGACCAGCGGTACGCCTTGTCGAGGATCGGCCTGGCCTTCTTCCCCGCGAGCTCGGCCTCGGCCGCCCGCTCGACCTCCAGGTCGTCCAGGTACTTCAGGAACAGGATCCACGCGGTCTGCTCCGCGTAGTCCAGCTCGGAGTCGCACCCCTCGTCTTTCCACAGCACATCATCGATGTTCTTGAACGTCTGCTCGAACATGCTCGTCCGGCCCCCGGTGCTCGCCCGTGTGGCTCACGACCCCAGGGCCGGAGCGGAGACGATTATACGACCGATGCACGAGCCTCCCACGGACCGGGGCACGAGGTCCACGGCCCGGGCGAGCGCTTGCTCGGACAGAGAGAGCCACGCCCCAATGGCGCCGCCTTCGAGCGAGAGTTCGACTCGGGGCGCCCGGCGCCAGGGTCAGTTTCTACCAATGCGGGATCGTGTCCAGCTCACCGGCAGATTCGCGAGGGGATCAACACATGGATCCAGAAGCTCCCCGGGTGGAGAGCCCGCGCATCCACACCGAGTTTCGAGAAGGCCCGTGGGACGGCCTCCGGCTGGTCTCGGACTCGTTGTCTCGAGTTCAGTTCATTCGGATCGACACGACTCCAAGAGCAAGTCTCCTCGCCGAGGAGGTCTCTGGCCCTCGCCAACCTGGCGTCTATTCGTACTACGAGCTCGTGCAAGACGCGCCGTGTGGCGCCGTGTACTACCGGTACGCGGGACAGATTGTCCTCGATGTGGGCGGGGGAGACAGCTAGCTGCAGGGACTCGCTACGGGTCGCGAGCGGGGCAGGGGCCGCTTCGCTGATCCGGACTTGTTCCTTGTTCCTCTCCGCGGCCGCGTCAGGTCATACTGGCCATCCGGTGCTGGCCTGGGTCGTCGCGCTCATCGCGTGCGGGGGCAGGCCGTCCTCGTGTCCTCGCCCCCCGGGGCATGAGGTCATCGGCGGGTTCGATTGAGATCCGCTCAAGCCACGGGTGACAGCCCCATTCCAACTCTCGGTCTGAGACAGGCCGCGTGCAGCTCGGCCGCTGAGACCGAGCGCTTCGTGCTCTCGCGGTCAGCGGGCCACGCGGTCGAGTGTGGCCCAGAAAACCCGGCTCACGGGCTCTGAGACGGGATCTGGGCGGACAGAACAACTGCCCCGGATCGCGTTCGCCCTGTGGTAATGTGGAAGTGTGACCAACGCACGCCGGATGACGCTTGCCTGCGTCTCCGGCCACGGGAAGGAGGTAACCCCCGCAGAGCCTAACGACACGTTCAGCCGCCCGCAAGCCGACGACGAGCACGCGGGTGAGTTCGGGCGGTAAGCCGACCCGACGCCCGGCACGAGTCGCGGCTCACAAGAAACACGTCGACGTGGCGGAACGGCGCTGCGACGTCACCGCGCTCGGATTGAGGAGAGCGGCTGTGGTGCGCCCGAGCGCGATCGGTCCGTCGAGCACGAGCACAGCCCGCCACGCACGCCGACCGCGATGTCGCTTTCGGCAGACTCAGACCCACGCACGCTCGAGAAAGGAGATCAGTCTTGAGCGATCAGAACTACATCCGACTCACAGAAGCCGCTGCCCACTACGGAGTTCGCCCACCCACCTTGCAGCGGTGGCTCAGCCGGGCGGAGGGCGTCCTGTTTCAGCCGGGAGGAGCACGTCACACGCTCTACGTCGACCCGGATCGCCTGGACAGGTTCATGCGGTCGAAGCCGGCTTCCGGCGCGGGCGGCTCCCGGACCGCGTCGCGTTCCTCGCGACGCCCTACGTGGATGATCCAGAGGGACAGGAAGCAGGGCCGCTAAGGCCTCTCGCCGTATGGGCAGGAAGCCGACGAAGTCCAGGTCCATGCAATGTCAGCACTTCACGTGGCGCGTCTTCAGACGCTCCAAGGGCAGGTTCTACGCCGAGTACCGGTCCCTGCCCAAAGGCATCGACAAGCGGAGATCACTCGGTACCCCAGACCTGGAGAAGGCCCTCGGCGTGTTGCGGCTGCTCGATCAGGAGGTCGCCGAAGAGCTCGGCCTCGCGGAGCACAGGCCGGAACGGGGAGCGTTGCCCATGGCCCGAGGTGTCAAGGCCTACCTGGACTCGAAGGAGACGGAGATGAGCACCGGCGCGTTCTCGGAGTCCTCGATGAAGAAGTACCGCCCAGTGCTCGAGGCGTTCGAGGCCTACTGCAGCGAGGCCCGCATCAAATACTGGGAGCAGATGACCCGCGATGTGCTGCAGCGGTTCCTGGCGTCAGCCGTCAAGCCTACCTCCCGCAGCGCCAAGACCCGCAACGGAAAGGGCCGGATCGTCCACGGCGTCCTCCGCTTCCTCGTCGAGGACGCGCGGCTCGTCGATCGCGACTGCCTATTCAAGTTCAGAGAGGACCGGGTCGAGCCGGCGCAGCGGCACTCATATTCCGTTGCCGAGGTCCGCGCGATGCTCGACCGCGCCAAGTCGACCCCGAAGTTCGAGTGGATGTACTTGCCCATCCTCATGCTCGCGACCACCGGCATGCGCCGCAGCGAGGCGGCCGCCCTGGACTGGGGGGACATCGACCTCGAGACTGGTTTCGTGTGCATCATCCACGAGTCGCCGACCCCCAATAAGGGCACGAGGCGGACGACCAAGGGCAAGCGGACACGCCGGGTGCCCCTCACCGACCAGCTGATGGAGGCCCTCCGCGAGCACCCCGAGCCGCGGACCGGCCCGGTGCTGCTCAGCCCCCGTGGGTATCGCCTGAACCCGGACAACTTCCTCGCGGCGTTCAAGCGGGACATCCGTGACCCGATCGCCAGCCAGTTCCCCAGCCGGAACGGCGAGCCCGGCTTCGCGGACGCGACCCTCCACTCGTTCCGCCACTACGCCAACAACGCGGCTCGCCGAGCAGGCTGGCCCGAGGAACTCCGCCTCGAGGTCTTCGGGCACGAGGACGAGAAGACCCACCAGATCTACATGCACATCGACGACGAGGAGCTGGCCGAGGCCGCCCGCTCGCTCCCACCGATCTGACGAGCAGAAACGCCCACCCCGACGTGGGGTCGGCAAGACCCGGGAGAAGGGCAGCCCCGGGCCAAGAGACGCTGCCCACGACAAGAAGGAGGCCCGCCAGTGAGCGAGACCCGAGCCGGATTTGACACAGAGTTTGACACAACCGAGCGGCGCCGCCCCAGGCCCCCGCGCAAACCCCTGCAAGACCAGGGGTACGGCGCGCTGCTCAAAATCAAGCGGAGAGGGGGGGATTCGAACCCCCGAGGGGCTTGCGCCCCCACACGAATTCCAATCGTGCGCCTTAAACCGCTCAGCCACCTCTCCGGCGCAAGGGCCAGAGTTTAGCCCGCGCCCCGCGGGCCGTCAGCGCCCGCCGCCGGCCGCCCGTCGAGGCCCGGGGATGGGCCCGATCACCGCCATCGAGACCCCCAGCCCGATCGCCGCCCCCATGAACACGTCCGACGGGTAGTGCGCCACGAACAGCACGCGCGACACGCCCACGATCGCCGCCAGCGCCGCGAAGACCCACCACGCCCTCGGGTACATCCGCCCGAGGAACACGGCCATGACGACCGCGTACGCCGTGTGGCTCGAGGGCATCGACCACAGATCGCTCGACGCCCCGCCCCCGATCTCGAGCGACCGGTGCATCGCCCCGTCCACCGGGTACGAGCCGAAGGGGCCCAGAACGAAACCCGGGTCCTCGAACTTGGGCCTGGGGCGCCCGACCAGCATCTTCATGGGCTGGACGACCAGGATCGTCAGCAGCAGCGCGGCGACGTAGGACAGCAGCCTGCCCCGACGCCCCGGATCGAGCGTGACGACGAGCAGGCAGACGAGCACGATCGCCGAGCCCTGGCCGAACTGCTGGAGCGCCTCCATCTCCCGCCGCAGGTCCCCGCCCAGGCGGACGGACCGCGCCAGGTCGGCCACGGCGCCGTCGAGCGGGAACGCCAGCGCCGCCAGGACCGCCCCGAGGGGCAGCACGAGCAGCCACCGCCAGCGCGAGGTAGAGTCGACCTGCTGTCTGAGGGCGGGTTCTGTCATGCGCGAGAGACGCGAGAAAGACCGTTGGTCGGGGCTCGGCCCGCTCGCCGGGGCGCGCGGGGAGCGGTTCTGCCGCGGCCCAATGGGCGCGGCGTTGCTCCTGCTGATCGTGGCGGCAGTCTATCTCCCGGGCCTCGCCTCCATCCCGCCCGTGGACCGCGACGAGGCCCGCTTCGCCACCGCCTCCCGCCAGATGTTCCAGTCCGCCGCCCTGCCCGAAGAATCGCTCGATACCAGACCGTTCGAGACCGGCCCGGGCGGCGCGGTCGAGGCCGGGCGCCACGCGGGCGGGCTGGTCATCCCCATGGTTGGGACCGTCCCCCGCCTGAAGAAGCCGCCCCTGATCTACTGGCTCCAAGTCGGCGCCGCCTGGGTCTGCGCCGCGGGCGATCCGGCCCGCGACGCGATCTGGATGTACCGCCTGCCCTCGGTGCTCTGTGCCGTCGTCGCCTGCCTGGCGACGTGGCGCCTGGGCCTCATGCTGATCGACCCGCGGGCCGCGTGGCTGGCGGGCGTGCTGCTGGGCGTCTGCCCCATGGTCGTCTGGGACGCCCACCAGGCCAGGGCCGACCAGGCGCTGCTCGCGTGCACGACCCTCGCGATGTGGGCGCTCACCACGATCTGGCTGGCGCGTACCCAAGACGAGCGGACACGCATGCAGAAGTGGGGGGCGCCGACCGCGCTCTGGCTGGCCGTCGCGGCGGGCGTGCTGGTCAAGGGCCCGATCACGCCGATGGTCGTCGTGCTCACCGCGCTCGCCGCGTCGCTCATCACGGGGCGGTACCGCTGGCTCGTGCGCACGCGGCCGGTCCTCGGCATAGTGATCCACGCGGCGCTGATCACGCCCTGGGTCCTCGCCGCCGGTCGCCTGGTCGGGTGGGACACGCTCTGGGCGACGGCGACGGGGGAGACGATCGGGCGCTCCGCGTCCGTGCACGAGGGGCACTGGGGCCCGCCCGGGTACCACACGCTCCTGGCCGCCGTCCTGCTCTGGCCCGGCTCGATGCTGACGCTGGCCGCGTTCATCCGCGTGTGGCGCCTGGCCGTCCGACTGCCGAGGCCCGAGGCGCCCGGGCTCGCCGCCCGCGTGCGCACGCTCCCGGCGCGCTGGCGCCAGCGCGTCCCGGGGCGGGACGCCGAGGTCTTCCTGCTCGCCTGGATCGTGCCCTCGTGGGTCGTCTTCGAGTTGGTCGCGACCAAGCTCCCGCACTACACGCTGCCGATCTACCCGGCGCTCGCGCTCATCAGCGCCTGGGCCGTCGTGGACGCGGCCCGGGGCGTCATGGACTCGGACTCGGTCGCACGCCTCCGCCTGGGGCTGCGGGCGTGGGGGGTGATCGGCCTCGTGGTCTGCGCCGGGCTGCCGATCGGGGCGTCGCTGCTGGGCGGGGGCTGGGTCGCGGTCGGCGCCGCGGCGGCGTGCGGGCTGGGGTGCGCGGTCCTTCTGTTCGTCGCGGTCCGGGACTTCGACGAAGGGCGCGTGCTGCGCGCACAGCTGGTCGGCGTGCTCGCCGCCGTCGTGTTCGCGGCGGTCTTCCTGCAGATCGTCCTCCCCCGGGCCTACACCATCTGGATCACGCCGCGCCTGGCCGAGCGCCTGGCGCCGGACGTCGAGGCCGGCCGCCCGATCGCCAGCGCGGGATACCACGAGCAGAGCCTGCCGTTCGCGCTGCGGGCCGAGGTCGACTGGATCAACCCGGACCAGCTCGACGCCTGGGCCGGTGCGCACGCTCGCGGCGTGCTGATCGCGCCCAAGGGCGAGGGAGTCCGACTGCTCGCCCGGGGCTGGCGCGTCCGGTCCGAGGTCTGGGGTGTCAACTACGCCGGCGGTCGGGTGGTGACCCTCGAGATCCTGGAGCGCGGGCCGTGAGCCGGCGCGACGCGGGCCCCGGACCGACGGGCGTGCTCGTCGTGGACAAGCCGTTGCGGGTGACGTCGGCCGCGATGTGCGCCAAGGTCAAGGCCCGGCTGCGCGAGGGCGAGGGCGTGCGCGCCAAGGTCGGGCACGCGGGCACGCTCGACCCGCTGGCCACCGGCGTGCTCGTCGTCCTGGTCGGCAGGGCGACCAAGCTCTCCGACGTCGTCATGGCCTCTGGCAAGGAGTACCTTGCCCGGGTGGACCTGTCGGCCCGCTCGCCCACCGACGACCTGGAGGCGCCGACGGAGGTCGTCCCCGTCGACCGCCCACCGACCGAGGGCGACGTCCGCGCCGCCTGCCACCGCTTCCTCGGGCTCATCCTGCAGACGCCCCCCGCGCACTCGGCGATGAAGGTCGGCGGCAAGCGCGCCTACGAGCTGGCCCGCGCCGGCGCCGACGCGGGGCTCAAGCCCAGGCCCATCGACATCCGCGGTATCGAGCTGGTCTCGTACGACTGGCCGACGGCCGAGATCCGCGTCGCCTGCGGCAAGGGCGTGTACATCCGCTCGCTCGCCCGCGACCTGGGGACGGCCCTGGGCGTCGGGGGCGTGCTGACCGCGCTCCGGCGCACGCGCGTCGGCCCGTTCACCGACGACGCCTCCCGCACGCCCGACGACCTGCCCGATCCGCTGACGGAGCGCGACCTGATCCCGCTGGCGGAGGCCAGGCGCATGATCGATGCGAACACGTCGCGCGAGCGGGGCTCGCCCTCGCCCTCGGCCTAGCCCTCGCCGGACGGCGTCCACAGCTCGGCCGTGTCCTGCCCGTCGCAGAGCTGACGCATCACCAGGTACAGCACGGTGCCGGCGGTGAAGTAGAAGCTGATCAGCAGCCCGCCCACCAGCAGCTCGAGGGCTCCGGTCCACAGCGAGACCAGCCACACCGCCCAGCCGCGGGTCACAATCGGCCCGCTCTCCTCGACGTCTGCGTCGGCGTCGTCGCCCTCGGAGGCGCCGTCCTCCATCCGGGCGAGCGCCTCGCTGAGCGTCTGGGGCGGTGACTCCGTCTCGCCCACAAGGATCTCGCGGGGCTCGTCGCCCAGGAACGCGCCCGACGCAGAGGCCGTGAACGACTCGACGCCCCCGACGACCGCGGAGAACAGCCCGACGACGATGAACCCCTGCACGCCGAGGATCAGCAGATACAGCACCAGGCGCCCGGGCCGGGCGAAGACGTAGGCGAACGCCCGCTGGATCGAGTCCAGCGCGTCCGTGCCCTCGCAGGCCACGCCCGGGACGAGCATCGGCCTGGCCATCACCCACAGGACGAGCACGATCACCGCGAGCGTCCCGAGCAGCAGCGCCAGGCCGTAGAGCAGCGCGGGAAGCACGTGCACCACCGGCACGGCGAACAGCAGCCCGCAGACCGCCAGCAGCAGGGCGATCACGACGACCACCGCCAGGGGGGACAACTCGGCGCCCAGCAGCGACAGCGATTTGCGGAGCGACAGCGAGCACGCCCGCGTCCAGCCGATGACGCGCCCGGTCGAGAACTCGACCGCCGCCGACCGGCTGATCGCCCCGCCGAAGAGCACCCAGACCACGATGATCGGCAGGCCCAGGACGAAGAAGCTGACCGGGTAGTCGTCGATCAGGCCCCCTGGCAGCGCCGCCAGCTGGGCGAAGGTTGCGGCGACGTACTCGGGATCACCCGACCAGATCGAGCCCCAGAGATTCCCGAAGGCCGAGAGCTTCCGCCCGACGGCGACATCGATGAACGCGGGCTCGTCGGCCCACAGCTCGTTGAGGCTCCCGATGGCGAGGATGATGACCCAGGCCGCGGCGCCCAGGAGCACCCGCTCGGGTCGGAGCGAGAGGCTCGCGGCCCGGAGCAGCTTGGGCCAGAGCAGGCCCGAGGTCAGGTCCTCGAGCAGGGTCCGGGGCTGGCGGGCGAACTCGGCGTCCGTCGTTTCGGTTGTCTGCGGCATATCCAGGCTCCGCTGGCGGGTCCCCGTCCGTGGGATCGCAGCCTACCGCGCCGCCGGGGACCGCGCCGCGGCTTGCCCCGCACGCGCCCAGCGCCGATGATCCCGCCATGACCAAGGTCTTCCTCCGCTGGGCGTTGCCGCTGGCCGCGCTGTTCGTGCTGGGCCCCGCCGCCTCGCGGCTGGTCGTGATGCTGCAGGCCGCCGACGGCAGCCGCGACGTCTCGATCCTCGTCAACACGTCCCCGGCGCTGGGCGTCGGGGTCCTGCTGGGCGTCGTCGCGCTGGCGCTCATCGGCGCCCTGCCCGCCGCCGTCCTCGTCGGCCCGCGCTCGGCGCTGCTGACCGCGGGGATCACGCTCGCCTGGGCCTCCTGGTACACGTCCCCCCTGAGCATGCTCGTCCGCCGGGGCGAGGCCGGCTCGCTCCTGATCACGCTCGCGGTCGAGGGCGCCCTGGCCGCGGTGCTCGGGCTGGCGATCCTCTGGCTGATCTTCCGGTTCGGCGCGGGCGAGCGGGACGAGAAGGACCCGCTCACCGGCCCGGAGGGGATGGAGCTGAAGCGGTCCGTGACGACGACGGTCGGGCTCGCCGCGATGGCGGGCGCCATCGCGGCCGCGGTGCTGGTCACGTGGGCGCTGGCCCGCGAGCCGCAGCGGGGCCAGTCGATCTTCGCGGCGTTCGCGGCGGGTATCGCCGCAGGAGGCGTCGGCGTCTGGGCCGGCTCGTTCGTTGATCGGGACGTGCCCCGCGGCGCCCCGATGATCGCGATGCTCGTGCTCGCGTTTGTCGCCCCGCTGATCGGGCTCGGCGTGCCGGGCGCCGCGGCGCTGCAGGCCGCCGTCGTCGACGACGACATCCTGGGTCTCCTCCGTCTCCAGGGGCTCGACTGGCTGGTCGGCGCGACCATCGGCGTGCCGATGGGTCTGTCCTGGGCCCGCGCGGCCATCGACTCGTCCGAGCGCGACCAGCGCCGGCCCGCCCGGGCCTAGCATCCAGCCGGTGGCAGCGGCGAATACGCGGCCGATCGAGGGAGTTCTCCCCTCGCCGCACGCCCAGCCCCCGCCGGAGAGCCCATGCCCGAGCAACCCGCCAACGCCGCGATGCCCGACGTCCAGGCCTCCCGCGACGAGCGGAAGGTCGCCATCGACCGCGTCGGCGTCAAGGACGTCGTCTACCCGATGGTGCTCCGGACGCCCGTGGGCGGCGAGCGACCGACCGTCGCCAGCATCAACATGTACGTCGCCCTGCCCCACACGCAGAAGGGCACGCACATGAGCCGGTTCCTCGAGGTGCTCAACGAGCACCGGTGCTCGGCGATCACACCGGAGCAGATCCCGCAGATCGCCCGGGCGATCAAGGAGCGGCTGGAGGCCGAGGAGGCGCACTTCGAGGCGAGCTTCACGTACTTCGTCGAGAAGCACGCCCCGGTCACGGGCGCCCCGGGCCTGATGGACTACCAGGTCACCTTCGAGTGCACCGCCAACTGCAAGGACGACTTCATCATGGGCGTCTCGGCGCCCGCGACGAGCCTTTGCCCGTGCTCGAAGGAGATCAGCGAGTACGGCGCCCACAACCAGCGGTGCCGCATCGAGGCCAAGGTCCGCTTCGAGGGCGCCCTCTGGATCGAGGACCTGGTGACGCACCTGGAGAACGCGGCCAGCCACCCGGTCTACGCCGTCCTCAAGAGGCCCGACGAGAAGTTCGTCACCGAGAAGGCGTACGACAACCCGAAGTTCGTCGAGGACATCGTCCGAGACCTGGCGATGATGCTCGACGACGACGAGCGGATCACGTGGTACCAGATCAACTCGGAGAACTTCGAGTCGATCCACTCGCACAACGCCTACGCCCAGCTGACCCGCGACAAGCGGGGAGGCTGAGGGCGCCGGGCGGGCCGCCGCCCGCCCAAGTCCGGACCGGGTCCGCCCGGCCCGGGCCCGCCCGAGGGCCCGGATGAAGACCCGGCCCCGGGGCGCCGATGTGCCCGTGGAGAGGGGGTCTCGGCCGCCCGGCCCGTATGATGCGGGCACGCGCGGGACGGACCCCGCGGCGCCTACCCCGAGCCGAGCCCGAGATGGACCTCAGGCGACTCATCCCGAGCATGTTCCACCGCCGCCTGCTCCTGCTGATGGCGGTCTTTCTGCTCGCGTCGCTGGCCCTCTCCGGCAAGCTCGCCTGGCTGACGGTGGCCCGGGGCGCCGACCTCCGGGCCGAGGCCGAGTCCCGGCTGGTGCGTCAGAGCTGGGTCGCGACCCACCGGGGGAGGATCCTGGACCGGAAGGGACGCGTGCTCGCGCACGACCGGGCCGGGTACGACGTGCTCGTCGGCTATGACGTCCTGAGCGGGCGGTGGCAGGAGCGCGAGGCCCGCGCGCTCGCCCGGCGGGCCACGCCCGACGACTGGGGCTCGCTCAACGACTCGGAGCGCGAGCGGATGACCGAGGCCGTCCGCCGGCGCCTCGACGATCACGTCAACTCGATGTGGTCCCGCCTGGGCGACGAGCTGGACACTGACCCCGCGGAGCTTCGCGCACGCGGCGAGGAAATCGTCGCCCGCATCGAGTCCATGCACGAGCGGATCACGCGGGCGCGCATCCAGCGTGAGGTGGACACCCGGCGCGAGCAGGGGCTCGACACGGACGCCGACGACATGCGCCGGATCGTCGAGCTGGCCTCACAGCCGATCGCCGAGCAGCGCCGGGCGCACCCGATCGCCTCGGGCGTGGATGACAAGGCGGGCTTCCGCCTGCTGAGCCTGCAGGCGCGGCGTGCCCGGTCGCCGGTCGCGGCGCCCGACGCCTCCGACGACTGGCTCCCGCTGATGCCCGGCCTGGACGTGCGCAGCTCGACGCGGCGCGAGTACCCGTACGACCAGCGCGTGGTGGACGTGGACCTGTCCACGTTCCCGCCGCCCCTCCGCCGCGAGGGATCGCGGAGCGTCACGTCCCGGGGCGTGGGCTGGCACCTGATCGGGCGGATGCGCGACGGCTCGCACTCGGAGGACCTGGAGCGACGGGGCGCCGCGCTTCGGGACCGCCCGGACCTCCGTGCCCGCTCGCTGCTGCCCGACGGCACGGACCGGGGCGCGTACCAGGACGAGGACGCGGTCGGCGTCGCGGGCGTCGAGGCCAGCCTCGAGAATACGCTCCGGGGTCTGCGGGGTCTGCGGCGTGAGAACCTGCTGACCGGCGAGATCGAGACGATCGACGCCGTCCCGGGCCGCGATGTGCGGCTGACCGTGGACATCGAGCTCCAGGCCCGCATCCGCGCGCTTCTGGACCCGTCGCTGGGCCTGGCCTCCGTCCAGCCCTGGCACGACTCGGACGCGGTCAAGCTCGGCGTGATGCGGTACGGCGACCCGCTGAACGCCGCGGCCGTCGTCCTCGAGATCGACTCGGGCGAGATCCTGGCGCTCGTGTCCACGCCCGGCGTCCCGCGCGACGCGACCTGGCAGGAGCAGGGCTTCGTCTCCGAGGCGGCGTACGACGAGTACGTCGCGATCAACTCGCCGTACGTCAACCGCGCGATCGCCAAGCCGTACCCGCCGGGGTCGATCGTCAAGCCCCTGATGGTCTGCGGCGCCGAGCGGCTCGGGCGCCTCTCACCGGGCGGCACGATCGAGTGCACAGGCCATTTCCTGCCCGATCGTCCCGACGCGTACCGCTGCTGGATCTACAAGAAGTACGGGTACACGCACTCGGACGACGGCGCCCCGCTCACGCCCTCCGAGGCGATCAAGGTCTCGTGCAATATCTTCTTCTACGAGCTCGGTCGGCGGCTCGGGACCGCGGGCATCGCGGACGTGTACACCAGCTTCGGGCTCGGGCGCCCGTTCAACCTGGGCGTGGGGGCGGAGTTCGCGGGCGAGCTCGGCCCGTTCAACGGGATCAACGACGGCTCGGACCTGGAGCCCTGGGACCCGATCCTGCTGGGCATCGGCCAGGGCCCGGCCGCGTGGACGCCGCTGCACGCCGCGGACGCGTACGCCACCCTCGCCCGCGCCGGCCAGCGCGTCCAGCCGCACCTCGTCGATGACCGCGAGGTCCCGATCGTCCGCTCGCGGGTGGACATCCCGCCCGCGGCCCACGCCGAGGCGCTCGAGGGCCTCTGGCTCTCGGCCAACGCCGACGACGGCACCGGGCACTCGATCCTCTACCCCAGCGGGAACCGCGAGGCGATCTTCGACGTGCCTGGCGTGAGCGTCTGGGGCAAGACGGGCACGGCGACGGCGCCCCAGATCGTCTACGACCCCGACGACGACGGGCCACTGCCGGCGACCGTGCGCCGGGCGGGCGACCATTCCTGGTTCGTCGTGATGGTCGGGCCCGAGGGGGGCGAGCCCGAGTATGTGGTGTCGGTCGTCGTGGACTACGCGGGCTCGGGCGGGCGGGTGTCGGGCCCGATCGCGAACCAGATCATCCGGGGGCTGGTGGCCGAGGGGTACCTCCCAGACGCCGCGCCCGCCGCCGCGGCGAACGCGACCGATGAGGACTCCGCGGGATGAGCGCGCAGGCGGGCAATCTGTCTCTGCTCGCGGGGCTGATCCGGGGTCCGGGCGCGGGTGATCGCGCGGGGGTCCGCGCCTCGCTCCGCCTCGTCAACGCGGCCTGGCTGACGATCATCGCCTCGATCGGGCTGTCGCTGCTGAGCGTGTACGCGATCGACGTCGCCGAGACCGTGCGGCCCGAGGGCGTCGCGGACCTGGCGCCGACGGCGTGGAAGCAGACGGTCTTCGCGATCGTGGGCATGCTGGCCGCGACGCTCGTCGCGCTGCCCCATTACCGCGTCGTCTCGTTCTTCGCCTGGCCCCTGATGGGCATCATCATCGCGCTGCTCGTGTTCCTGCTGGTCCCGTTCGTCCCGGCGTCGATCGTCAGCCCGCGCAACGGCACCCGCGCTTGGATCGACCTGGGCCCCGCGGACTTCCAGCCCTCCGAGATCGCCAAGATCGCGTTCGTCCTCGTCGTCGCCCAGTACCTGCGGTACCGCACCAAGCACCGTCGCTTCACGGGGCTGATCGTGCCCGGGCTCATCGCGGCGGTCCCGCTGGGGCTGATCACGCTCCAGCCCGATCTGGGGACGGCGATGCTCTTCGTCCCGGCGCTGTTCGCCATGCTCATCGCCGCGGGCGCCCGGCTCAGGCACCTGTCGATCATCGTCGTGTGCGCCGCCCTGGCCGCCCCCGCCGCGTACCCGTTCCTCCAGCCCCACCAGAAGACCCGCATCGTCGCCATGCTCAAGGCGATCGAGGGCGATACGACGACGGCACAGGGCATCAACTACCAGGCATTCACGGCCCAGCGGCTGATCGGCGCCGGCCAGCTCGACGGCGCGCCGGCGCCCGCCGCCCGCGCCCTGGTCCACTACAACCGGCTCCCCGAGCGGCACAACGACATGGTGTTCGCCGTCATCGTCGCCCGCTTCGGGCTGTGGGGCGGCGTCGGGGTGCTGGCGCTGTACATGCTCTGGATCGGGGGGGCGCTGCTGGTGGCGGCCTCGTGCAAGGAGCCGATCGGCAGACTCATCGCCGTCGGCATCCCGGCGTTCATCGCCGCCCAGGTCGTGATCAACGTGGGCATGAACGTCGGGCTGCTGCCGATCATCGGGATCACGCTCCCGTTCGTGTCCTACGGCGGGTCCAGCCTGCTCGCCTCGTGGCTCATGGCGGGCCTGATCGCCAACGTCGCCCTCCACAAGCCCCGCCCGCCTTTCCGCCAGTCCTTCGAATACCCTGACGACGATGAGCGAACCCCCCTCGGCTCGGGCCAGTACGGCCGGTCCATCGGATTCTCGGGACGAGCCCTCACACGCTGAGCCTGCCCCCTCCCCCGAACCGCGGCCCGCGTACCTCGACGCGCCGCCGACGCCCCCGCCCGCGGACTTCGCCGACAAGGCCTCCGCCGTCGGTCTCTCGTTCGACCCGGGCGAGATCGACACGCTCGCCCGCTTCCTCGCGTTCGTGCTGGAGGCGAACAAGTCGTTCAACCTGACCGCGATCAAGGACGCCGACGCCGCCTGGGAGCGGCATGTTCTGGACGCGTTGACGCTCCTGCCCGTGCTGGCCGAGGCCACGCCCGCGGCCGAGGGTGCGCCGCTGCGGGTCATCGACGTCGGCGCGGGCGCGGGGCTGCCCGGCATCCCCCTGGCCGTCGCGCGGCCCGACGCCAGGGTGACGCTGCTGGACGCGACGGCCAAGAAGTGCGACTTCATGCGCGCCTGCGTCCGCGAGCTGGGGCTGGAGAACGTCGAGGTCGTCAACACCCGGGCAGAGCAGGCGGGCCAGGACCGGGGGGCCAAGACCTCGGGCGGGCGTGTCGGCGCGCACCGGGACGCGTACGACCTCGTGACCGCGCGCGCTGTCGGGCGTTTGGCGACGCTGGCCGAGCTGACCGTGCCCCTGGCGCGGGTGGGTGGGCTGGTCGCGCTGATCAAGGGAGAGAAGGCGGAGGAGGAGCTGGCCGAGGCGAAGGGCGCCCTGCACCTGCTGCACGCGGCCCACGCGGGGACGATCCAGACGCCGACGGGCCGCGTGGTCGTGCTCGAGAAGCTGCGGGCGACGCCGAAGATGTACCCGAGGCGCGACGGCGAGCCGAAGCGGTCGCCCCTCGGCGTCGCGGGGCCGGGGAAGACGCGGGCGTGAGCGACGGGCGTGTCCAGGACGTGCGCGCGATCCTCGCCGACGACGGGCCCGTGGCCCGAGCGCTGGGCGAGTCTTACGAGCCGCGCCCGGAGCAGATCGAGATGGCGGCCGCCGTCGCCCGCGCTCTCGACGACCGGGCCCACCTGATGGCCGAGGCGGGCACGGGGGTGGGCAAGAGCTTCGCCTACCTCGTCCCGGCGGCGCTGCGGTGCGTCGAGCGGGGCGAGACCGTCGTCGTCGCGACGAACACGATCTCGCTCCAGGAGCAGCTGGTCACCAAGGACGTCCCGCTGATCCAGCACGCGCTGGGCCTCGACTCGCTCGACCCGGACGAGCCGCCGCCCCTGCGCCCGGTGCTCGTGAAGGGCCGGGGCAACTACGTCTCGATCCGGCGGCTCAAGCTCGCCAGCCAGCGGCAGGACAAGCTGTTCACCGACGCCGCCGCCCGGCGCTCGCTGCACCAGATCGAGGACTGGGCGTACGACACGACCGACGGCTCGCTCGCGACGCTCCCGCCCCTGGAGCGGCAGGGTATCTGGGACCGGGTGCAGTCGGACTCGGGCAACTGCATGGGTCGCAAGTGCCCGCACCACGGCGAGTGCTTCTACCAGAACGCCCGCCGATCGATGGAGGGGGCGAACCTGCTGATCTGCAACCACGCGCTGTTCTTCAGCGACCTGGCGCTGCGGGCGCGCGAGGTCGGGTTCCTGCCCAAGTACGACCACGTGATCCTGGACGAGGCGCACAACGTCGAGGACGTGGCGGCCGAGCACTTCGGGCTCTCGCTCTCAGAAGGCCGCGTGGCCCACCTGCTGGGCGCGCTGTACCACGAGCGCACCGGGCGGGGGTACCTGTCGCAGCTGCAGCTGGCGACGGGGGACATCGAGCCGGTCGAGCGGGCGGTCAAGCTCGTCGGCGTCGCCGACCGGGCGATGCGGGGTTTCTTCGAGGACCTGGCCCGCCTGCACGATTCACAGGAGCTGTCCAACGGCCGCATCCGGCGCGAGGGCGCCATCGAGAACACGCTGACGCCCGTGATGAACGACCTGGCGGTGCGGCTGCGGTCGCTGCGGGACCTGGTCCAGGCCGAGCCGGACCGGTACGAGCTGAACGCGTACGCGGAGCGCGCCTCGGAGATCGCCGACGCGGCCGAGGCGCTGATCGAGCAGACGGCGCCCGGGTACTGCTACTGGGTCGAGATCACGGGCCGCGAGGACCGCGGGCGGCGCGGGGAGCGCGTGCGGCTGGCCTGCTCGCCGATCGAGGTCGCGCCGCTGCTCAAGGAGCGCCTGTTCGACGCCGAGCACTCGGTCGTGCTGACCAGCGCGACGCTGGCGACGCGGACGATCCGGGACGACGAGCCGTCGGAGCGGGCCGAGACGGCGTTTGCCCACGCGATGTCCCGCCTCGGGTGCGACGGCGCGCCCGCGCTCCAGCTCGGGAGTCCCTTCGATCATGCCTCGCAGGTCGAGGTCTTCGTCGATCGATCGATGCCCAACCCCGGCTGGACGCCGCGCGACCGCGCGCGCTCGGGGGGCGGGCCGGACACGTACACCCGCGAGCTCGTGTCGCGGGTGCTGGACCACGTCGCCGCCACCGAGGGCGGGGCGTTCGTGCTGTTCACGAGCTTCAGCCAGCTGTACAAGGCCGCCGACGCGCTGTTGGGGCCGCTGGAGGCGCTGGGCTACCCGCTGCTCGTGCAGGGGCGCTCGGGCACGCGGTCGCAGATTCTCGCGGAGTTCCGGGAGCACTCGAACGCGGTCCTCCTCGGCGCCGCCAGCTTCTGGCAGGGCGTGGACGTGCGGGGGGACACGCTGCGGAACGTGATCATCACGCGGCTGCCCTTCGACCCGCCGGGGCGCCCGCTGACCGAGGCGCGGCTCGAGCGTATCCAGGAGCGTGGGGGCGACCCGTTCCGGGAGGACTCGCTGCCGCGTGCCGTC
Source organism: Phycisphaerales bacterium (assembly GCA_041987545.1). Taxonomy (GTDB): domain Bacteria; phylum Planctomycetota; class Phycisphaerae; order Phycisphaerales; family UBA1924; genus JAJRXR01. The sequence continues at coordinate 674,495 of JBHIWH010000001.1, forward strand.
ATCCGGTTCAAGCAGGGCTTCGGGCGGCTGATCCGCTCGACGACCGACTCGGGCCGGGTGGTGATCCTCGACCCCCGCGTCATGACCAAGGGCTACGGCAAGCTGTTCCTGCGGGCCCTGCCCGAGGGGATCGACGTCAAGACGCTGCCCCGGGCGCCCGATCCGGCTGACTTCTAGCCCGCTCCCGCCTACCCTCTTCTTCCCTTCGTCGCGCCCAAAAACCCAAACAGAACCCGGAGAAATCATGCTCGGGCGAGTCTTCAAGGCGTACGACATCCGCGGCACGTACCCCGACCTGCTGACCGACGCGATGGCGTTCCAGATCGGCGCCGGCGCGGGTCGGTTCCTGCTCGACGACGCCGCGGCGGCCGGCGACACCACCCCGATGATGCGGAACGTGGTCGTGGGTCGGGACATGCGGACGAGCAGCCCGAAGCTCTCGAGCCAGCTCATCAAGGGTCTGCGGGGCGCCGGCGCGAGCGTGATCGACGTGGGGCTCGTGGACACGCCCTTCATCTACTTCGCGGTGAATCACCTGGACTGCGCCGGCGGCGTGATGGTGACGGCCAGCCACAACCCGCCCCAGTACAACGGCTTCAAGATCTGCCGCCGCAAGGCCAAGCCCGTGGGCGAGGCGACCGGCCTGGCCGAGGTGCGCAAGCACGCGGCGATGGCGGACGCGGCCAAGATGTCCGAGGGCGACACCAGCGTCGAGGAGCGCGACCTCTGGGACGCGTACATCGACCACGTCCGCTCGTTCCTCGACCTCCGCACCCGCAAGATCAAGGTCGTGGTGGACGCCAGCAACGGCATGGCGGGCACGATGGTCCCCAAGGTCTTCGGCGAGAACGGGTCGGCCATCGACGGGCTCGAGATCGTCGAGCTCAACTTCGACAACACCAAGGGCGAGTTCGTCCACGAGCCCAACCCGCTCGTCGCCGCGAACGTCCAGCAGCTGTGCAACACCGTCGTCCAGCAGAACGCGGACCTGGGCATCTGCTTCGACGGCGACGCGGACCGGTGCGTCGTCGTCGACGAGCGCGGGCGGATCGTCGGGTGCGACCACCTGACCGGAGTCCTGGCCAAGCACTTCCTGGCCAAGAACCCGGGCTCGCCGATCGTCTACGACCTCCGCTCGACCAAGGCGGTGGCCGAGGAGATCGAGGAGGCGGGGGGCACGCCGATCCGCTCGCGGGTCGGGCACGTGTTCATGAAGCAGGTGATGGGCGAGGAGGGGTGCGCGTTCGGGGGCGAGCTGTCCGGGCACTTCTACTTCGCGGACAACTTCAACGCCGACTCGGGCGCGATCGCGATGGCGACGGTGCTCTCCGTGCTGGCCGAGCGCCGACGGAAGATGAGCACGCTGGTCAAGCCCGTCGCCCGGTACGTCCAGTCCGGGGAGATCAACTTCGAGAACGAGGAGGCGGACGACGCGCTCGCCTCGATCAAGGACGACTACCTGGCCAAGGCGTGGATCGACGAGCTGGACGGCGTGACCGTGGACTCGTTCGACCGCGAGGGCTGGTGGCTCAACATCCGCAAGTCCAATACCGAGCCCCTGCTCCGCCTGAACGCCGAGGCCAAGGACAAGGACACGCTCGCCCGCGTCCTGTCCACGTTCTCGCCACTGCTCGGTCGGCGCGTCGATCATTGACGGCGTGTGCGGGGCGGGCGTTGTTCGGTTCGGGTAGCATCCACCGCGCCCGCCGCGTATTCCGGCGGGCGCCCGATGCCCGGTCTCTGATGCAGGCGGCGCCATGAACATCTCCGAGTTCTTCGAGCACTGGGGCATCGAGGAGAACCCCTTCCGGGGCGAGGAGGCCCGCGACGACGCGGTCTTCGCGCGGATGTGCCTCCGCCAGCCCCGCCCGGCGCCATCAACCCACACCGACTTCGAGAAGATCCTCGGAGATCCGTCGAGGCCCGCGACGTCGATCGTCTTCGGCGAGAAGGGCTCGGGCAAGACGGCGATCCGTCTGCAGATCGCCGACCGCGTCGCCGCCCAGAACAAGGCCAGCCCGAGCGACATGACGCTGCTCATCCCGTACGACGATCTCAACGGCGTGTTGGACACGCTCCACGCCCGGTTCCGCGCCGCCGACGGCAAGCGATGGACCGTGGACCAGACGCTCGAGCGCGTCCGCTTGGTCGATCACCTGGACGCGGTCCTCGCGATCGGGGTGGGGCGGGTCGTGGGCGCGATCATCGGCGGGGCGCCGGCGTCGGTGATCGACGAGGTGGGGCCGTCCCCGGCCAAGGCCGCCCGCCGGGCGAGCGTCTCGCTCCGGCGCGACCTGCTCGTGCTCGAGGCGCTGTACGACCTCTCCGACGAGCGCGCCGCGAGGCTCACCAGGCTCCGCCGCGCCCTGCGGCTGCCGCCCCCGATGTCCAACATCGTGTGGGTGGTGGTGATGGCGATCGGGTGGGCGCCGGCGGTCGCGCTGGGTCTCTGGTGGCTGCTGTCGAGGCCGACGACGGGGATCGGGTCGCAGACGCTGTTGATCACGGCCGGGGTCGCGCTGGTGGTCTACGTGGCGCTGCTGCTCAAGCGGCTGGTTTGGGACCGGTGGACGCTTGGGCGCCTGGCGACGAAGCTCGCCCGCCAGCTGCGGGCGCTGCCCCGCGAGCCGGAGGCGTACGCGGCGTCGCTGCACCGGCTCGCGCCCGCCGAGCGCCGCCGCGCCGCCCGTGTGCTCACGGGCTCGGACGAGCAGCGGTACGACCTGCTCGGGCGCCTGCTCCGCGCCGCCAGTCTGTTCGGGTACTCGGGCGCGCTGGTCGTGCTGGACCGGGTGGACGAGCCGACGCTGATCAGCGGGGACGCGGACCGGATGAAGGCGGTCGTCTGGCCCATGCTGAGCAACAAGTTCCTGCAGCTGCACGACGTGGGCGTGAAGATGCTCCTGCCGATCGAGCTGCGGTACGCCCTGTTCCGCGAGTCGAGCGCGTTCTTCCAGGAGGCCAGGCTCGACAAGCAGAACCTGATCGAGCGGCTGACGTGGACGGGCCCGATGCTCTACGACCTGTGCAACGCGCGGCTGGCGGCGTGCACGGCCGAAGACCGGGACGCGCCGGCGCTGCTCGGGCTGTTCGCCGAGGACGTCACGCGGCAGGATCTGGTGGACGCGCTGGACCAGATGCGCCAGCCTCGGGACGCGTTCAAGTTCCTGTACCGGTGCGTGAGCGAGCACTGCTCGAACGTGACCAGCGACCAGAGCGAGTGGCGGATCCCGCGGCTGGTCCTCGAGTCGGTCCGGCGCCAGGAGGCCGACCGCGTCCAGCAGCTGGCCCGGGGCATCCGCCCGGCCTGAGGCGGCGCCCGCCCGCGTCCGAGAACACTCGATCTGGCCCACGTGAACCCGCCGCGCCCGTGCCGCGCCGGGCCGCGGCAAGTGCCCGCCCGCGCTGGCCGATCCAGTCGTCGTGCGCGCCCACGCCCCGACAACGCCTCTCAGGCGCCTCGTCCGCGCGGGGCTCGTGCATGTCGCGGCGGGGCTCGGGCTCACGCTCGCCGTCGCGCTCACGCTCGCCAACACCTCGACCACACGCGCGGCCCGCGTCGTCGGGCCGTACTACGACCCCGAACGCCTCGGCGTGTGGATCGCAGAGCGCACGCCCGGGCGTTGCTCGGTCGTGTTCATGCTCGCGCGTTCGCGGATCTATGAGGACGGGCCGAGCGGCCCGCGTCTCGTCCGGCCAACGCCCGAGCGGTCGGCGCCGGCCTGGACGACGGACTGGTCCCGCCGCATCCCCGAGCTGCAGGCCTCGGGCACGATGATCGATCCGACGCAGACGCAGGAGCACGCCTTCGGCTGGCCCATGGCGTGCCTGGCCAGCGCCGACTACATCGTGCGGACGCCGGGCGGCACGGTCGTGCCCGTGACCGAGCACGCGGCGACCCACGCGGGCGTGGTGATCCCCGACCGGGTGTGGGCGCCGGGCCTGGCGATGAACACACTCGTGCTTGGGGCTCCGGCGAGCGTGGCGTACCTGGGCGGCTCGCTCGCGCTGGCCGTCTCGCGGCGGCGCCGCGGCGTCTGCGCCGCTTGCGCCTACCCGCTCGACCCCGAGCTGGCGATCTGCCCCGAGTGCGGGCGCGGCACGGTGGACGGCTCGGCGGCGAGCCCGGCCCGACGGGCGGCCTGAATCTGCCGACTACCCGATCCGCCGCAGCCTGGCGTACTCGAGCACGAGCGTTTTCTCGCCCACGTGCCGGAACTTGATCCGCGCCCGCGCGTGCTGGCCGCCGGTGATGGAGAGCACCTCGCCCTCGCCGAACTGCGGGTGGCGGACGAGCGAGCCGACCGGGAACTCGGCGCGGTACCGGTCGCCCGCGCCAGAGAGCGCCCGGCGCTGCTCGCGGACGGCGTCCAGCTCGCCCGTGACCGCCGCCCCCTCGTCGTAATCGCGTGAGCCGAACGCGTCCTCGTCCGATTGGTCGGAGACGCGGGTGTGGTCCCGACCCAGCTCGTCCAGGAACCGCGAGGGGATGGTCCGCTCGGTCGCGCCCCGGATCGTCCGGTACTTGGCGCTGGTGATGAGCAGGCGGCGCATCGCGCGGGTGACGCCCACGAACGCGAGCCGGCGTTCCTCCTCGAGCGCGTCCTCGGACTCGAAGGCGCGGGAGTGGGGGAGCGAGCCCTCCTCGAGACCGATCATCGCGACGCCGGGGAACTCGAGGCCCTTCGCCGCGTGCAGCGTCATGAGCGTGACCGCGCCCTGAGCCGGGTCCACCTTGTCGGCGTCGGCGACGAGCGAGACCGACTCCAGGTACGCGCGGAGCACGGCGAGCAGCGGGGGGGTCTGGGCGTCCTCGCCCTGCCGGGCCGCCTCGACGCCCGGGAAGGCCGCCGGGTCCGAGCCCGGGTCGTACTCGGCCTCGAAGGCCCGGGCCGACGAGACCAGCTCCGAGAGGTTGTCCAGCCGCTCGCTGTCGGACTCGAGCCCGCTTGTGGCGGCCTGCTTCGTGTACGAGGCTTCGAGCCCCGACTCGCGGATGACACGCTCGACCAGCTCGTGCAGGGACGCGGGCACGCTCTCGCCCATGAACGAGCCGGCGCCCGTCCACGCGTTGACCGTCGAGACGAACTTGTCGATCGCCTTGCGAGAGCGGTCCGTCAGGCCCTGCAGCTCGCCTGCACGCGTCAGCCCCTCCCAGAGCGGGATGCCCGAGCGGCCGGCGGCGCCCGCGATGGTGTCCAGGCTCGTCTTGCCGATGCCCCGCGCCGGCGTGTTGACGATCCGGGCCAGCGAGACGTCGTCGGCCTGGTTGGCGACGACGCGGAGGTACGCCAGCGCGTTCTTGACCTCCTCGCGCTGATAGAACGCCGTGCCCCGGGCGATCACGTACGGGATCGACGCCTGCCGCAGGGCTTCCTCCATGACGCGCGAGAGGGCGTTGGTTCGGTAGAAGACGGCCATGTCCTTCCAGGCCAGGCCCTCCTCCTCCTTGAGCAGGTTCAGCCAGTCGCTGACCAGTTCCGCCTCGTGCCGCTCGTCCCGGCAGAGCGTCACCTCGCAGACCTCGCCCCCCTCGATGCTCGTGAACAGGTCCTTGTGCTTGCGGCGGGAGTTGTTGCGGATCAGCGTGTCGGCGACGCCCAGGATCCGCTGCGTCGAGCGGAAGTTCTCGCCCAGCGTGATGACCGCCGCCCCGGGGTACCGCTCCTCGAACTCGAGGATGTTGCTGATGTCGGCGCCACGCCACGCGTAGATCGACTGGTCCGGGTCGCCCACGACGCAGATGTTCGGCTCGGAGGGCTCGGTCTCGCCCGGGAGCACCCTCCCCTCGCCCGCCAGCAGGGACGCGATGCGGAACTGGGCGTGGTTGGTGTCCTGGTACTCGTCGATGAGCAGGTACTGCCACCGCTCCTGCAGCTCGCCCTGGATCTCGTCGCTGGTCTCCAGCATCCGGGCGGTGTGCAGCAGCAGGTCGTCGAAGTCGATCGCCCCGGCCTTGCGGAGGCTGGCGGCGTACGCCGAGTAGATCTTGGCCAGCTGCGTCGAGTAGAAGTCCCGCGCGTCGGCGGCGTACGCCTCGGCGGTCTTCAGCTCATTCTTCGCGTTCGAGATCGCCGCCAGGACGGAGCGCGGCGGCCAGTTCGAGCTCGACAGGCCCATGTCCTTGAGGACCTTCTTCATCGCCGCCGCCTGGTCCGCGGCGTCGTAGATCGTGTAGTCGGCCTTCAGCCCCGGGATCTGGGCCTGCTCGGCGTATCGGCGTAGCAGCCTCGCGCACAGCGAGTGGAATGTCGTGATCGTCAGGCCCCGCGTCCGGCGGTCGGCCCGGGCCTGCTCATCGCCCGCGCCCTCGCCCAGCACGTGGTGGATCACGCGCTCCCGCATCTCCGAGGCGGCCTTGTTCGTGAACGTCAGGGCCAGGATCGACCAAGGCGGGACGCCCAGGCTCAGCAGGTGCGCGATCCGGCGTGTGATCACCCGCGTCTTGCCCGAGCCGGGCCCCGCGAGCACGAGCACCGGGCCCTCGGTCGTCGTGACCGCCAGCCGCTGCGCCTCGGTCAGCCCGGCAAGCTCGTCGGTCATCGCGGGCGACGCCTCCGCGTCAGAGGTCATGGATCCGTCCATCCCCCAAGCGTATGTCTCACGGCCGCGCGTCGTCCTCGGCCTCACCCACGCCCGCGCCCTCGTCCCCCGCCGGCCCGGGCTCGGTGAGCATCTCCTCGGGGATCTCGATCCCCTTGCCCACGTGCGGCGTCGCGGACGAGCGGGTGATGAGCGCCACCTCGTCGGGCAGCGCCTCGGCGACACGCGTGACGACGTCGCCCTCGATCTTCCGGGAGAAGAGCGATCTCCGCGACTTGCCCATGATCAGCGTCTCGCAGCCGAACGTGACCGTGTAGTCCAGGATCTCGTGGGCGATGTCGGAGCTGGTGACGTAGATCGGCATGAACGGCACGCCCGCGGCCTTGGCCATGATCGCCGTCGTCCCGAGGGCCTCCTGGGCGTCCCGGTCGTCCTCGATCCGCGGGATCGTGCCCGGGACGACGTCCATGACGCGGAGCGTGCGCACGAAGATGGCGATCAGCGTCGCCTTCCGCCGTCGGGCCAGGTCCACGGCGAACTCGGACTGGTACCGACCGCGGGCGGCCAGCATGATCTTGGGCTTGCTCGGGTCGATGACCATCGGCTCGGCGGTCCGCACCTGCTCGAGCCAGCCCTGGATCGGCTCCGGGATCGGCTCGGGCGCCCCGACGGTGACGGCCTTGCGGCCCACGCGCATCGCGAGGACGGCGCCGACGACGCCGCCGGCGAAGATCGTCGCGTTGGGCTTGGTGACCACGATCGTCAGCGTGATCGAGAGCAGGAACAGGCCCAGGGCCCACATCCCGATCCGCGCCCCGCGGCCGATCTCGAGCTTCTTGTTGAGGGCGCAGCTCATCACGGTGGAGGTGATGGCGCCGCAGACGCCGATGATGTACAGCTCGGCCAGCTTCTCGGGCCGACGCTCCACGAGCACGATGACGACCGAGAGCACGACCGAGGCGACGAGCGCGATGGAGGGGACGCCCGAGTAGTTGAGCCTGGTCAGCGAGCGGGGCAGCTCGCGGTCCTGGGCCATCGCGTACAAGACAGACACCATGGCCATGACGGCGGTGTTGGTCGCCGAGAGCAGCAGGAGCCCGAAGACGATCGCCGCGACGAGCCCGAAGACGCCGCCGACGGTCTGTCCCAGGGCGTTCTCGGCAGCGGTCGAGGCGATGACCTCCATCGCGGTGTTCTTGATCTCCTCGCCCGCGGCGTGGACCTCGGGCGCCAGCGCCGCGCCGCCCCCGTGGGCGAAGCCCTCGGCCAGCGGCATCGCGGCGTCCTGGAGCGCCGGCATAGCCAGGAAGATCGCCGTCATCGCCAGCCCGAACAGCAGGTTCAGGCCGACCACCTCGATGAGCACGGGCCAGATCGTCCGCTTGGCCTCGCGGTCCACGGGCTTCTTCATCAGCCCGGTCATGTTCGCGACCGCCTCGACGCCCGCCAGCGCGAGCACGATCTGCGTGAAGTCCGTCCAGTGCGACCAGGCGCTGCGGCTGGTGTCGAAGTGAACCTTGCTGATCCCCTCGGGCAGGTAGGGCAGGCAGAGCAGGGCCATGACGCCCGAGACGCCCAGGGCGGCGAACGCGACGATGAGCGCGAACCGCCCGGCGCTCTTGGCGCCCAGCCAGTTGACGCCGCCTATCGCGACGATGATGACGACCGCGAGGGCGCCCAGCCCCCAGCCGTCCGGCATCCCGAAGTAGTGGAGGGCCTCGACGACGGAAATCGCGGCGGTGATCAGGTACCCGCACAGCAGAAGCGTGGCCCCGACGACGGAGAAGGTGGGGCTGAGCTGGCGGGCGGCGGTGTACACCCCGCCGCCGTCCGGGAAGCTGCGGCAGATGATCGTGTACGCCCAGGCGACCGCCCCCATGAGCAGGGCGATGGCGATGAGGTAGAAGAACGCCTCGGGACCGGTGTAGAAGAACGCGAGGCCCAGGACGTAGAGGCGGCTGGTACCCCAGTCGCCGTACAGCAGGGGCCCGGCGTGGAACCACTTGAGCGTCCGGGGTCGGCTTTCGGAGACGAGCATCGTCGGGGACCTGCCCTCGTGGGGGAAACGCCCGCCCGGGCGGGGCCGAAAGAGTACACCCTGTACCCCCCCCGCGCCGGGTTCTCGGTCCCGGCGCCGACGCGTGTACACTCGACCTTCCGTCGACCGCCCCCTCGGGCGGATCTAGCTTGCCCCGCCGACCGAATCGGGTCTCAGTGCTCATATGAGCGACGATCCCAGAGAGAACGATCCGAACAAGACCGCCCCGATCGCCGACACCTCGGCGGGCGGTTCCGATGCGCCGGCGAGCGTCGAGGAGGCCGAGCGGAAGCTCCAGGAGGCCGCCAAGAGCGGGACCAACCTGGACACGCTGGTCGGGCGGCTGGTCGTCGAGCAGGGGCTGGCGACCTCGGAGGAGGTCAAGCACTGCCTGGAGGTCCGCCGCCAGAGCGTGGAGGACGAGTCCGACCGCTCACTGATGGCGCTGCTGGTCGAGAAGGACTACGTCACCAAGCGGCAGCTGACGCGGCTCAGGGAGATCCTCGAGGCCGAGCGGCAGGGCCAGAAGATCCCGGGGTACAAGATCCTGGGCGAGCTGGGCGCCGGGGCGATGGCGAAGGTCTACAAGGCCAAGCAGCTGAGCCTCAACCGCGAAGTCGCGATCAAGATCCTGCCCAAGAAGTACTCGCAGAACGCGCAGTTCATCGAGCGCTTCTACGCCGAGGGGCGGGCCGCGGCCCAGCTCAACCACCCCAACATCGTCCAGGCGTTCGACGTCGGCAACACGGGCGATACCTACTTCTTCGTGATGGAGTACGTCGCGGGGCGGACGGTCCACGACGACATCCAGGAGCACAAGCGGTACGCGGAGAAAGAGGCGGTCAACATCATCATCCAGGTCGCCGAGGCCCTGGAGCACGCGCACGCCAAGGGCCTGATCCACCGGGACGTGAAGCCCAAGAACGTGATGATCACCCGCGAGGGCGTCGTGAAGCTGGCGGACATGGGCCTGGCGCGGGCGGTGACGGACCTGGAGGCCGCGGAGGCCGAGAAGGGCAAGGCGTTCGGCACGCCCTACTACATCTCGCCCGAGCAGATCCGGGGCGAGGTGAACATCGGCCCGCCCGCGGACATCTACTCGCTGGGAGCGACGCTCTACCACATGGTGACGGGGTCGGTGCCCTACGAGGGCAAGAACCCGTCGGCGGTGATGCACAAGCACCTGAAGGGCGAGCTGGTCCCCCCCGACCACGTGAACCCGAAGCTGTCGGCCGGGATCTCGGAGGTCATCGAGATGATGATGGCCCGCAGCTCCCGCAAGCGGTACCACAGCGCGACGGACCTGCTGGTGGACCTGCGGGCCCTCAAGAAGGGCGAGCAGCCGCCGATCGCCCACAAGGAGGTCCTGGCCGCCGACGACCTGGCCAGCCTGGCGGCCGCGGAGGCCTCTGCCGGGGTTGGCGAGATCCCCGAGGACACGTCCGTCGAGGCGGGCCGGGCGATCTCCGAGATCCTGCTCTCGCCGCCCTACCTGATCCTGATGGCCCTCCTGGCGGTGAGCATCCTGGGCAACATATTCCTGTTCGCCTTCTACAGCCGGTGATCGCGATCGGCGTCCCGGCCCTCGCGGCTCAGTCCCCGGTCACGGGGCTTGCCTTCGTCCCCCCGGCACGGTTGAATACCCGGACAGACCCCCGCGCCAGTCGCCGCGGGGCCAGCCCCGCCGGAGCACGCCGAGTGCAGACTCGTCAATACCGCAGGACGGACCACAGGACGCGGCGCCCGGGCGCCCGCCCCGGCCCGCGACGCTCATGACGACGCAGGCGCCCGCCCGGGGCCGAGTCCACATGTCATCGATCCGAACCGCCCGAGGGCCCCGGCACGTCGCCGGCGTTCCGTCGGACGCGTCCAACGCCTGGAGCTGACTCATCGCACGCAGAAGGTTTCTCCGCCCGACGACCCCGATCCGCCGCACGCGGGTCAACCACATGATCCGCATCACGCCGATCCGCCTGATCGACGAGAACAACGAGCAGGTCGGCGTCGTCGAGACCGCCGAAGCCCAGCGCCGCGCACAGGAGGCCGGGCTCGACCTGGTCGAGGTCGTGCCCGACTCGCGGCCGCCGGTCTGCAAGATCATGGACTACGGGAAGTACAAGTACGACCTGTCCAAGAAGGAGCAGAAGTCGCGGGCGTCGGCCAAGTCCACGGAGCTCAAGGAGATCCGGCTGGGCCGCTCGATCAAGATCGACCCGCACGACGTGAAGATCCGCGTCGACCAGGCCCGCCGCTTCCTGATGGCCGGGCACAAGGTCCAGCTCACCCAGCGGTTCCGCGGCCGCGAGATGGCCCACAAGCAGCTCGGCCTCGAGCGCCTGGCCCAGATCTGCGACGACCTGGGGGACATCGCCAAGATCGAGATGGCCCCCCGGTGGATGGGCCGCCAGGCGAGCATCGTCCTCGCGCCCGACAAGGTGAAGATCGAGGCGGTGAAGCGCCAGCTCGAAAAGGAGGGCAAGGCCCACGAGGAGGAGGACCTCGAGGCGCTGGAGGCCCAGGTCGAGAAGCAGAACATCGAGGCCGAGGACGACGACGACCACGACGAGCACGACGACCGCCCCACGGGCGTCGGCACCAAGCGTGGCAAGGGGCCGGCCGACCAGCGCGCCGTCAACCCGATCGACGCCGAGATGGAAGAGCTGCTGGGCGAGTGATCGCCCGGCCTTGAGTTGAGGCGTGCGCTGCGCGGGCTAGTCGTGCCGCAGCGCCACGATCGGGTCCTGTGCCGCGGCCTTGCGCGCGGGGTAGATCCCGAAGACGAGCCCGGTCGCCGCGGCGACCAGGAACGCGACCACGACCGACCAGGCCGACACGAGCGTCGGCAGGGTCGCGTCGGCGGGGAAGTGCTCGCCGACCAGGGGCGCCTGGGGCAGCATCGGCACGAGCACGTTGAGCCCGACGCTCAGGCTCAGCCCGAGCGCCACGCCGATCAGCCCGCCGATGGAGCTGAGCACGCCTGTCTCGACCAGGAACTGGGCGACGATGTGCTTCCGCGTCGCGCCCAGCGCCCGGCGGATGCCGATCTCGCGGGTCCGCTCGGTGACGCTCGCGAGCATGATGTTCATGATCCCGATGCCGCCGACCAGCAGAGAAATCGCGGCGATCGCGCCCGAGATCCACTGGCCGGTCAGCGCCTCCTTGCGGGCGGTCTCGAGCAGCTCGTAGGGGACGATCATGCCGATGTCGTCGAGGCCCGGGTGCCGCTGGTCCAGGATGCGTCGCAGGACGGCCGCGTCCCCGATGACCCGGTCCCGCGTCGGCGCGACGACGTAGATCTCCGAGACCTGAACCTCGGACGCCTGGAACGACCCGCTCTCGCGCTTGACGACCGTGTCGCCGAACACGGCCCGGGCCGTCGTGATCGGGATGTGGATGTCCAGGTTCAGGTCCCGCCCGACCCGCGTCGCGCCCGCCCCGCCCGAGAGCCCGACGGGCGCCAGCACGCCGACCACCTCAAACAGCGCCTCGTCGACCCGGATCCTCTTGCCCAGGGGGTCCTCGAGGAAGAACATCTCCTTGGCGACCTCCGCCCCGATCACGCACACCGAAGAACGCGCCTCCAGATCGTGCGTGTTGAGGTACCGCCCGCGGGCGAGCGTGAGGCGCGCGGCCTCCAGCAGCTCGGGCGTCGTCCCGATCGTCTGCGAAACCTGCCGCTTGCCGCCCCGCAGCACCTGGGCGCCGACCTCCTTGAGGGGCACGATCGCCTCGGCGTCCCTGAAGTTGGACTCGATGACGCGGTAGTCCTCGCGCGTGAGGCCGTAGCTGAGGATGAACGAGCGCTGCTGCCCGCCCGCGACGTCCTGGCTCTCGGGCGGCTTCTGGGAGCGGACGATGATGTTCTTGGCGCCGAGCCGCTCGATCTGGGCCAGGGCCTCGGCCGTCGAGCCCTCGCCGATGGCGACCATGGTGATGACGGCGGCGACGCCGAAGATGATGCCCAGCGCCGTGAGGATGCTGCGGAGCATCTGCAGCCGCAGGTTGGCCAGTCCCAGCTTGATCGTCTCGATCAGGAACGTCATGCGCGTGGCCTCGGTGCCAGGGACACAAGTCGGTCGATAGCCCGGCCTCGGGCCGCGATCCGGCGGTTTTTCAAGCCCCGCCGCCGCCCGCTTCGATACACGGGCCGTGAGATCGTACCGCCCCTACTTGGACGAGGTGGCAACCGTGGACGTCGGCGCCGAGACCGAGACCCCGGGGGGATGGTCCTACGAGGTGACCATCGCCTGGCCCGACGGCGTGGAGACCGAGCACACGATCTCGCTGTCCTGGGCGGACCACGACCACATCTGCTCGGGCGCGGCCCCCCCCAGCCGCGTCGTGGAGATCATGGTGGACGTGCTGACCCGCGAGCTGGACGCCGAGCACGTCCCGGCGAGGCTCGACGCCTCGACCCTGCGGCGCGTGATCTCGGATCTGGACGAGCGGATCCGGGCGCGGTTGTAGACTCGGATCCCTCTTCGCGCCAGCTCCGTACCATCTGTAGTGAAAGGCGCCCGATCCCTGCTCGGTGCTCTCATCGTTGTGGCGTTGTTTGCTGCCGCCACCGTGATGATTGCACAGAAGATCGGCATCCCGCGACGAGACGGCGATGCTCTTCGCAGACTGCACAGCGCAACCGGGTTGCGCGGGATCGTGCAGGGCCTTGAAACGTTCGCGAACAACAGCAATGGTGTCTACCCGGACGGATTCGGCGAGCTGATACACGAGGGGTATATCTCGCCCGAGATGTTGCTCTCGAAGACCGACCCAAGGTCAGATCTGTTCGTAGACGATGTCGAAGAGTACGACTGGCAGTTCGACGATCCGGACCCGGCCTTCGACGAACTAAGCAGGTTCGCCGCCGATCGGTCGTCGTTCATCGTGTTGGTCTGGAGGGCGCCTCGCGATGCCCTGGCAGGGGAGCTGATCGCGTACCAGCGATTGGACGCGGGCCGTGAAGTCGCGTTGGTCGCGTTCGGCCCCTACGAGGTTGAGTGGATTCCACGCGAGCAAGCGGTGAAAGAGATCCACGCCGCCGGCCACGAGCCCGTCTGGGCCGACGATCAGTAGTGAGTCAATGCCCGAGAACTTGCGTCAGACTGACACGCGATCGATGAGCCAACGAGCTATGGCTGATCCTCGAGCGGCCGAGGCCGCCCCCGCCCCCCTCCTTCAGCGCTTGTTCTCGAGCTTGCGGCTGTTGATCGCGGCGTGCATTGCCGCGCCGATCCTGGGCGTCGCCTTGCTGCTCTTGCTCGCGTACTACACCGAGCGGCATCACGAGCACAGGAGCAACGAGATGCGGCTCAGGGCGATCCAGTGGACGATGGAGCGGCACGCCGAAGAGCACGACGGCGTCTACCCGGACGGTTTCGGCTATCTCATCTTCACCGGGGCGCTCTCGCCGGAGCTGCTCGTCTCCCCGTACGAACCGGGCGACACGATCGACGAGCATGACTGGGGTGGATTCTGGACCCCTCCCTTCGACCCGAGCATAGATGCGTTCTTGGAGGAGGAGAGTTCGTACGAGGTCTTGCGATGGGGCCAGCCCGCGGGCCAAGACCCAGGCAAGCTGCTCGCATCTGAACGGCCACGGCGTTCGAGGTCTCGGGTTGGTGTGGTCTTCGAGGACGGCGAGCCGAGGACGATCCCGAGGGCGGAGGCGTTGAGGGTGATCCGAGCCTCCGGCCACGAGCCCGTCTGGGCCGACGAGCCCTGATCACGCCGGCAGCGTCACCTCCGCCAGGTCCACCGTCAGGTACCGCAGCGTGACCGACGCGGGCAGCCCCTCCGGGATCGCGAAGACGACGCGGACGCGGGCGGCTCCCTCGATCACCACTTCCATCTCGTCCTCGCCCTCGCCATCCAAATCGCCCGCCTCGTCGATGACCTCCAGCGCCGTCCCGGCGAACGGGTCGCCGTCCACGCGCGTCGCCTCGTACGCCGAGCCCTGCTCGCCGCCGAACGTGGCCATCAGGCCGCGCTTCAGGGGGTCGGCCTCGGTGCCCGGGGGCACGAGCGAGAAGCTGGTCGGGACCCAGCGTCCCGCGTCGTCGGGGTCCATGCCCTCCTCGTCCTTGGCGGCCAGCTCGCGGGCCGCGGCCACGCCCGCGGGGTCCGGGCGGACCGTCATCTCGATCGCGACCCAGCGGTCGGGCGTTGCGATGCCCGAGTCGGCCAGCTCCTCCTCGTCCAGCTCGTTCATCGCCTCGAAGCCGGACGGGCTCTCGCACGCCTCGACCGAGTGGATGGTCACGGTCGCCCCCCGCATGACGGCCGACGCCTGCTCCAGCCCGCGCGCGATCGAGACCCGCCACCAGCGCTTGACCAGGCGCCACGTCAGCCAGAGCAGGAAGACGAACGTCCCCGGCACGAGCAGCGCCGCGGCCCAGATCGGGAGCCAGCGGCTGCCGACGATGACGGCCGTCATCACGAGCAGGCAGAGCAGCAAGTAGAGCTTGACCACGCGTTCCCCTCGGCCTCAGGCGGAGCCGCGCGAGTGTACCGGCGTTCGGCCCGAGTACCATGATCGCCGTGAGCCAGCCGCCTGCCGATCCAAGGCCCGGGACCTCGTCGGACGGCGCCGCCCGCGGGGTCTTTCTCGTGGTCGCGGCCGTCGCGGCGGGGGCGGTCGTGCTGGCGATCCTCGGCGCCACGCAGCAGCACGCCCAGCTCCGCGATTCGCCCAAGCACATGTCCTGGCTCGCGGCGTTCCTGTACCAGGCGCCGAGCTGGCTGGTGCTGGCGCCGATGGCCGCGGGCGTGGCGCTGGCCGCCCGTCGCTGGCCCGTCGAGGGCAGGCGGGCGATTCCCCGCGCCGCCGCCCATGCGCTGGCGAGCCTCGCCTTCGGCGCCCTGTTCCTGGCCGTGTCTGTCCCGGTCCGGCACCTATTTCACCCGGCGCCCGTCGTGTGGGATCTCTTCGGCGCCCCGTTCTACAAGTCGGGCCCGCAGTGGGCGCTCATCGGCGTCGCGTGCTACTGGCTCGTGCTGCTGGGCGCCAGCTACGCCGACGCCCGCCGACGACTGGCGCTCACGCCGACCACCGGGCCCGCGCCCGCGGGCGCCCCGCCGAAGGCGCCCGTCCGCATCACGCTCGAGACCCGCTCCGGGCGGACGGTGCTCGACCCGGCGGAGATCACGTGGATCGCCGCCGACTCCCGCGGCGCCCGGGTGCACACGACCTCGGGCGAGGTCGCCGCCCGCCACCCGCTCGCCCGGCTCGAGGCCGACCTGGCGCCCCACGGCGTCGTCCGCGTTCACCGGGCCAATCTGGTGAACCTCGCCCACGTGCGCGAGGTGATCGGCTCGCGGCACCGCGACGGCTCGGTCCGCCTGAGCACGGGGCAGACCGTGCCCGTCAGCCGCCGACGTTGGGAGGCCCTGGGCGAGCTGGCGCCGGGCGCCGACGGCTCTGATCCGGCGCCGGCCTGAGCGCCAGTCTCTCGCGGGCCTCTCGCTCGTCTTTCTGGGCGCGCCGCTCGTGCGCGAATCCGCGCCGTTCGCACAACCGCCGCCCACGCCCGCCCTTGCGCCCGGTACAGGTCTCCGCCGCCGAACCGACTCGGCCGCCCAAGGAGACGCCATGCTCGCCCTTTCCCTCGCCCTCGCGCTCGAGGCCGCCGCCTCGCCCACGCCCATCACGTTCCGGGCCCTCGATCCGATCCCTGTCGGCCCGATGCCGACGCGCCCCGCGATCGCGGACATGGACGGCGACGGTGACCTCGACGTCGTTGTCGCCTGCGGCCCGTGCTGCGGCCGCGACCCCGACCCCCGCTCGGGCCACGTCCTCGTCCTCGACAACGACGGCCATGGCGTGCTCACCGCCCGCCGCCCGCCCGTGAAACTCCTGGACACCGCCCTGGGCGTCGCGATCGGCGACGTCAACGAGGACGGCCGCCCGGACGCCGTCTGCTTCCACCACTCGTCGTACGAGTTCGCGGTCCTGCTCGCCGGGCCCGACGGCGCCCTCGGGCGACCGCGCTTCTTCACCCTCCACGAGGGCGACTCTCCCCACGTCCACTCGCTCGCCCTGGCCGACGTCAACCACGACGGCCACCTCGACGCCCTGGCGACGCTGGTTGACGACCACGCCGTCGCCGTCCACCTGGGCGACGGCACGGGCGCCTTCACACCCGCCCTCGCCCAGCCGTACTTCGCCCACCGCCACCCGTACGGCGGCCTCAACGTCCTCGACCTGAACCACGACTCGCACGCCGACCTCTTGCTCACGGACGTCCGCGGCAACGCGCTGACCGTCCTGCACGGCTCGGGCACGGGGATGTTCGCAACGTCCCGCGGCTTCACGCTCAACGCCCACACGCCCATCACGGGCGCCGAGCGGCCCAACGCGGCCGTCCTTGGCGACATCGACAACGACGGCGACCCGGACGCCGCCCTCGTCATCGAGGAGGCGCCCCAAACGGTCATCATGCTCAACGACGGGCGCGGCGAGTTCACCCAGGCGGGCCCGCCCCTGGAACTCAGCGTGCCGACCTCGGGCCTGACGCTGGCGGACCTGAACGCCGACGGCGCCCTGGACCTGGTCTCGGGCGGGACGGCGTGCCGCTCGTTCTGCTACCGCCTGGGCCTGGGCGACGCGGGCTTCGCCCCGCCCGTGGAGGTCCCGGTGCACGCCGACGACCCGGCCGTCGCCGTCGCCGACCTGAACGCCGACGGCCTGCCGGACGTGATCACGGCCAACTACGACTCGGGGACGGTGCGGGTGATGCTGACGCGTCGAGCCGACTAGCGGGGTCGGGGCATCTCGGCGCCCGCGGTACGATGCGCCCGATGTTCGCCCAGGTCCAGCAGCAGTTCCCGCCGTACGTCCTGCTGCTCATCTCGCTCGTGGCTGTCTGGACGATTGCGTGGATGGGAGTCCTGCTCTGGCGCCGATCGCGGACGGGGCCGCGATTCCCGGATCATGCAACCGTCAACGTCCTGTTCGACGAGTCCTGGGCCTCCGGCAACTCTCTCAAGAACGCCTTCACCCGCCTGGGCGGGGCGAACAACTGTCTTCGAGTCACCGTCACCGACCGCGAGCTCTGGACGTCGGCGGTGTTCCCTTTCAGTGCTCTGGATCAGACGACGGACCTGCTGCATCGCATCGACCGCGACGCGATCACCCACGTCGAGCCGCTCGAGCGACGTCGTTTGCATGTCGCGTTCACGCGGGATGACGGCACGCCCGGCAGGCTCGTGCTGCGGCTCCGTAAACGCGATCGGTTCCTCGCCGCGATGGGCGTCACGCCCGACCAGCGTCCCCGGAGCTGACGCCCAGCGACTTGCGGATCGCCTCGATCAGCTCCATGTCGGCGCCCTCGGGCTCGCTCGCCCGAGACCCGGCCCAGTCATATGCGGACATGGGGGGCTTCGTGCGTTTGTCCTCGGGCTCGTCCGCGTACCGCGGGATCACGTGCGCGTGCAGCTCCGGCACGAGGTTGCCCAGGATCTCGTAGTTGACCCGCACGCCACCCGTCACCCCGAGCACGGCGTCCCCCAGGCGAGCCATGTCCCCGAGGAACGTCCGCCGAGCATCGCCGGACAGCGCGTTCAGGTGCGGCACGACCGGGTCGGCGAGCAGCAGGCAGTACCCGCGGAGCGGCTGCGTCTCGCCGAGCACTGCCCAGCCGGAGGGCATGCGGGCGATGACGTGGGGGTTGGAGCCGGCGCGGGCGAGCGAGACTTGGTCGGCGATGGCGGCCATTGGGCTATCGCTTCACAATTTCGAGCTCAGCCTGGGCCGTGACTTGTCCAAGCTCTCGCCGGAGTCGCTTCGTCGCGTACTTCACATAGGACGGCTCGATCTCTACGCCGACACTGTCTCGTCCCCACCTTGCAGACGCGAGCATCGTCGTGCCGGTTCCGACGAACGGATCCACGACAGTATCGCCAACGAAGCTAAACATGCGCACGAGCCGCTCGGCGAGCGTGAGCGGGAACGGTGCGGGATGGTCCTTCGTAGACGCGCCGCCGATTGTCCAAATCTGGCGATACCACTCTTTGTGGTCGTTGTCGGCTATCACGCTGAGAAGCCGAGACTCGATCGTGGGCTTGCGGTACCCACCGCCCTTCCGCTGCATCAGGATGAACTCGATATCGTTCTTGATGACGGCGTTCGGCTCGTAGGGCTTGCCGAGGAAGCCCCCGCCGCCCCCCACCTCGTACTTCGCGTTCGCAATTTTGTGCCAGATGATCGGGGCCAGATTATCGAAGCCGATATGCCTGCAAGATTCTTGAATCGAGGCGTGTAGCGGGATGACAGCATGGCGGCCGTGCAATTTGCGAGAGAGACAAACATCCCCGACGACGACAATGAGCCTGCCGCCGGGAGCGAGCACCCTGTGACATTGGCGCCATACTCGTCCCAGTTCCGAGATGAACTCCTGATAATCCGCGACGTCGCCGAGCTGTCCATCCGACCCGACATATTCCTTCAGAGTCCAGTAGGGCGGCGAAGTGAGGACAAGATGAACCGATTCGTCGTCTAAGAAATCAAGCCGGCGAGCATCGCCTTGGACAAGCCGATGAGAGGTGGGGAGCGTGGCGACGAGTTGCTCGATTTCACTCGTTTTCTCACGGTCCTTCGCCAGCTTGGGCACTACGCCCTTGATGCCGGCATCCGAGAGCTCTCCGCCCGCGATCTCTTGAAGATGATCTCGAATCGCTTGGGTTGCTTGTGTGGTCATGCCTCGTCCGTGATGGCTGGATTGCGTGCCTTGGTCTCATTGGCGAGAGTACGGAGCATCTCATGGAAGTCTGCCTCGCCCGAGAGCAACAGGGGGCCTTTGGAGAAGTCTACTCGAATCAGGGCATAGGCCTCGAACGTGCTCGGCGTCCAATATGGAGCACGGCGAACCGCAAGGTGATCAAGTCGTTCTTCCAAGAGCTCGCACCACTTCCCTCCTGCTTTGCGGAGATTCTGCTGCGAGACATCGATGATGACCACGTAGCCAGTAACAACCTCGGGGGAATACAACTGGATGTTTGCTGTCTCGCCCATCAAGTCGTCGATGCGATTGGGCACCGTGCCTGCAAGGTTTTTGAGGATTGACTTTAAGGATAGGACTAGCCGGTACTTCCTTCCCCATGCCCACGCGACGTCCCAGTCTTTGGGGCGGCCGCCACCATCGATTGTTGCTTCTGTCTCGGCATCGGCAAGCCCATGTGTTGCAAGCTTTTGTACGCACAACTCTGCGAGCGGGCGCAGTCTTTGCGTTGATGTGGACTTACCCTCAACCACAGCTTTGTGGTAGAGGGCGTCGATGGCGACTTGAAGAGTTTGCGTTTCCATACAGCCGTAGCGTAATGCACCCGGCCGTGACCTGCCGGAGAGGCGGCTACAGCATCCCCGCCAGATACCTCCCCGTGTGGCTGCCCTCGGTCTCCGCCACGTCCTCCGGCGTGCCGGTTGCGACGAGCGTGCCGCCGCCGTCGCCGCCCTCGGGGCCGAGGTCGATGATCCAGTCGGCGCACTTGATCACGTCCAGGTTGTGCTCGATGACGACCAGCGTGTTGCCCGCGTCGGCCAGGCGGGAGAGGACGTCGAGCAGCTTGCGGATGTCCTCGAAGTGCAGGCCCGTGGTCGGCTCGTCGAGGACGTAGAGCGTCCGCTCGCCCGTGCCCGTGCCGTCGGCGCGGACGCCCTTGCCCAGCTCGGTCGCGAGCTTGACGCGCTGGGCCTCGCCGCCGGACAGAGTCGTCGAGGGCTGGCCGAGGGTGATGTAGTCGAGGCCCACGTCGTGGAGGCACTTGGCGAAGCGGAGGATCTTCGGATGGTTCTCGAAGAAGCCGCACGCGTCCTCGACGGTCATGTTCAGGACGTCGGCGATGGTCTTGCCGCGGTAGAGGACCTCGAGCGTCTCGCGGTTGTACCGCTTGCCGCGGCAGACCTCGCACTCGACGTAGACGTCGGGCAGGAAGTGCATCTCGATCTTCTTGAGGCCCTGGCCCTGGCAGGCCTCGCAGCGCCCGCCGCCGCGGTTCCCGGGGACGTTGAAGCTGAACCGCCCGGGCTGGTAGCCGCGGATCTTGGCCTCCTTGGTCTGGGTGAAGACCTTGCGGATGTCGTCGAAGATGCCGGTGTAGGTCGCGGGGTTTGATCTGGGCGTCCGGCCGATGGGGGACTGATCGACCTCGATCACGCGGTCGATGCGTGACAGGCCGTTGACGCGGGTGTGCTCGCCCGGCTTGTCGCGCGAGCCCATCAGCTCCTGCTTGGTCGCCTTGAGGAGGATGTCGTTGACGAGCGTGCTCTTGCCCGAGCCGGAGACGCCCGTGACGCAGACAAGCCCGCCGACGGGGAAGGCGACGTCGATGCCCTTCAAGTTATTGTGTCGGGCGCCCTTGACGACCAGGGCCCTGGACTCGCTGACGACGCGGCGTTCGTCGGGGACCAGGATTTTCCGTCGCCCGGCCAGGTAATCGCCCGTGAGGCTCTCGTCGGCGGCGCAGATGTCGGCGATGGAGCCCTGGGCGACGACCCGCCCGCCGTGCACGCCCGGCCCGGGCCCGAGGTCCACGATGTGGTCGGCCGAGCGGATCATGTCCTCGTCGTGCTCGACGACGAGGACGGTGTTGCCGATGTCGGTCAGGTGGCGGAGCGTGGCGATGAGGCGGTCGTTGTCGCGCTGGTGCAGGCCGATGGTCGGCTCGTCGAGCACGTAGCAGGCGCCGACGAGGCCGGACCCGACCTGGGTCGCCAGGCGGATGCGCTGGGCCTCGCCGCCCGACAGCGTCGCGGTCCGGCGATCGAGCGACAAGTATTCAAGCCCCACGCTGGCGAGGAACTTCAGCCTGTTGCCGACCTCCCGCAGGATCGGCTCGGCGATCTGGGACTGCTCCTTGCTGAGCTTCAGCCCCTCCACGAACGCGATCGCGTCCGTGATGTTCAGGCGGCTGAGCTCGGAGATGTTGAGCATCGTCCCGTCCCGCTTCGGGCGGCCGATGACGGTCTCGGAGAACGCCCGCGAGGTGTCGGCGGTGTGCGCGCTGGTCATCTGCACGTGCAGGGCCTCGACGCGGAGGCGGTCGCCCCGGCACTCCGGGCAGGTCTGCTCGGTCTGGAACTGGTGCAGGTGGTCCTTGGCCCAGGCGCTCTCGGTCTTCTCGAACCAGGCCGAGAGCATCGGGATGACGCCCTGCCACTTGGCGCCGTGGGCCTTCTCCGCCTCGGCGTCCGCGCCCCACAGCAGGATCTCGTAGATCTCGTCGGACAGATCCTCGATCCGGGAGTTGATGTTCACGCCGAAAGCGCGGCAGAATCGGCGGAGGTACTTCGGGTAGATCATCCCGCCCGGGCCATTCTTCTTCCAGGGCGCAATCCCGCCCTTGGCCAGCGTCCGGTCGTAGTCGGGGACGACCAGCTCCTCGTCGAACTCGAGGATGGCGCCCAGCCCGTGGCAGGTGGGGCAGGCGCCGAACGGCGAGTTGAAGCTGAACACCCGCGGGCTCAGCTCCTCGAGCGAAACCTCCGGATGGTCGGGGTCGGCGAACTTCTCGGAATAGGTATGGTCGGCCCACGTGTCCTTGTCGTCGGCGTCGTTGACGCTGACGACGACGCCCCCGTCGCCCAGCCGCAGCGCCGCCTCGATCGACTCGGCCAGCCGCTGCCGCGCGTCCTCCTTGATGACGACGCGGTCGACGACGGCCTCGACGGTGTGCTTCTTGTAGCGGTGCAGGTTGAGGGGGTTCTCGGCGCCCTCCTTGAGCACCTCGCGGAGGTCCACGACCTCGCCGTTGACCCGCGCCCGCCCCCAGCCCTGGCCGAAGAACTCCTCGAGCACGTCCTTGTGGAAGCCCTTCTTCCCGCGGACGACGGGCGCGAGGATCATGAGCCTCGTACCTTCGCCGAAGCCCATGACGGCGTCCACGATCTGCGTCGCGCTGGACGCCTCGATCCGCCGCCCGGACCGGGCCAGGGGCGTGCCGTCCTTCTTGGCCTTGGTGACGGCCCAGGAGTAGGGCGTCCCGCACCGGGCGTAGAGCAGACGGAGGTAGTCGTAGATCTCGGTCGTGGTCGCGACGGTGGACCGGGGGTTGTGCGCCGCCGAGCGCTGCTCGATGGCGATGGTGGGGGGGATGCCCTCGATCTCCTCGACGTCGGGCTTCTTGAGCTGGTCGAGGAACTGGCGGGCGTACGCGGAGAGCGACTCCATGTACTTCCGCTGCCCCTCGGCGAAGATCGTGTCGAATGCCAGGCTGCTCTTGCCCGAGCCCGAGAGCCCGGTCATGACGACAAGCCGATCGCGCGGGATCGTGACGTCGATGTCCTTGAGGTTGTGCTCCTTGGCGCCGCGGACGCGGATCGCGGGCCCGTCGGTCTCATCGGCGCGGGCCGGCGGGCGACGCTTGGACATCTTCACCTCGACCCCGCCCGTGCCGGACCCGTTGCCGCCCGACCCGCGGCGTGACCGCCGCGAGGCGCCGGCCGCCTTGCTCGCCATGCGCTCGTCCTCCGTGAACCGCGGATCCTACGCGTTCAGCCGTCGGCCCCGTCCGGGTCCGTGACTTCGCCCGTGCCCGGCGAGCCGGATGCGGGCGCGGCCGCCTTGCCGCCCTGGTCCGGCGCCGACCCGCCCGACGCCGCGGCCTCCTGCTGCTGGCGCCGCTGGATCGACGCCTGCCGGGCCTGCTGGATCAGGCCGAGGATCATCAGGCCGATCGCCACGCCCAGCAGGTAGACGGCCAGCCGCCGCAGGAACCACGGCGGGATGCCCTTGCGGCCCTTGGATGTCTCGGTTGGGGCGCCCACGCCCGGGACTCTAGCCCGAGTCGGCCGGCGTCTTCGGGTGGGGGGCCCTACGCCGCCCGCGCGACCCCGCCCCTTCTCTCGCGGCCGATCTCCACCAGCCGGTCGATCGCCGCCTTGTGCACCCGGTCCCGGTCCAGCTTCTCGACCGCGAACGCACGGGCCGCCCGCCCCATCCGCTCGCGCAGATCGGCGTCGGCGATCAGCTCGGAGATCCGGTCCACGAAGTCGCCCTCGTCCTCGGCGCCGCACAGGTAGCCGGTCTGCCCGTGCACGCACACGTCGGGGATCCCCGCCATCCGCGTGCCGACCGAGGGCAGGCCCACGCTCGCGGCCTCGGCGATCACCCACGAGCCCTGATCCCGGTGCGTGGGCAGCACGAACACGTCCATCGAGGGCAGCAGCTCGCCGATGAGCGTGTCCCGCTCGACGAACGGGTGCCACACCACGTTCTTGGGCGCGTCCTCCAGCGGGGCGTCCTTGCAGACGACGTGCAGCTCGGCGGTGTCCTTCCAGTGCTCCTGATGCCAGCGGAGCAGCCGCGGCCCGCCCTTGCGGCCCCACGGGTTGCCCACCATCACCAGACGCACCGGCCGATCGGGTTCACGCGGCGCGTCGTAGTCCTTCCAGGTCTCCGGGATCTGCGTCCCCATCGGGCACGCGACCGAGCGGCCCGGGTCCGCGATGCCGTAGTCCTCGATGATCGACCGCCTCGCCCACTCGCTCATGCAGTTCACGAGCGAGCTCTTGGCGAAGATCTCACGCTCGAAGGCCTTGAGCATGCCGTGCTGGGGCGAGCTGTTCTCGTAGGGCAGGTCCCGCGAGTTGCAGATCGTCGTCGAGTCGAGCGCGACCGCCAGAGCGGGCGCGTCGGCGCCCATGGCGTCGATCGCCTCCATGGGGGCGGCGCCCAGGATGTGCGTCAGGCAGTGCACCACGTCGAACCGGTCCAGCGGGAGCCGATCGCGGAACCACGGCCGCATCGCGTGCGCCCAGACGATCTTGTTCCTCCAGATGTGGAAGTCCCAGCTGTGCAGGAACGCGGCCCGCCTGGCGAGCGTCTTCATCAGGGGCGTCGCCTCGAGCCGGATGTGTACGGCGTCCACGTCGTCCCGGCCGGCGGTCGCCCGCTCCAGCTCGTGCGACCAGCTCTTGAGCCCGTGCGTCTGCGTGGAGAGGAAGAGCATCCGCACGCGGCCGTCGCCCTCGCGGGGCGGGAGCGTGTCGTCGCGGATCTCGTCCAGGTTCCTCGAGATGATCCGGTTCACGGGCGGCGCCTCCGGGCCCGGGATGGTCCCGCCCCGTACATCGGACGGAACCGCCCGCCAGATAAGCCCCGCGTTCTCGGACCCGGCGCCGGCCTCTACTGGTTCTTGAACCGCCGCGACTGGCGCCCGCGCTTCGTGCCGGGCTTGCCGCCCTTGGGCCGGCGCTTTCCCGCCGCGAGCGCCTGCTCGACATCCGCCCGCCGCAGCATGACGACCTCCCCGTCGCCCGCGGCGGCGATCATCTCGCGGACGCGTCCGAGCTGGTCCCGCAGACGCGCCGCCTCCTCGAACTTCAGCGCCTCGGCCGCCTCCAGCATCTCCCCCTCGAGCACCGATTCCAGCTCCGATGCGTCGATCTCGGGCTCGGCCGCCTCGACCGACCGCTTGGCCCGCCGCCTGGCCTCCAGCTCGGTCTCGATCCCCGTACGGATCGACTTGCGGATCGTCGTGGGCGTGATGCCGTGGGCCTCGTTGTACTCGACCTGCTTGGCCCGCCGACGCTCGGTCTCCTCCATCGCGTCGCGCATCGCGGGCGTGACTTTGTCGGCGTAGAGGACGACCAGCGCGTTCTCGTTGCGGGCCGCCCGGCCCATCTGCTGGATCAGGCTCGTCGCGCTCCGCAGGAAGCCCTCTTTGTCGGCGTCCAAGATCAGGACCAGCGAGACCTCGGGCAGGTCCAGGCCCTCGCGCAGCAGGTTCACGCCCACCAGCACGTCGAACTCGCCCCGCCGCAGGTCCGTCAGGATCTCGACCCGCTCGAGCGTGTCGATCTCCGAGTGCAGGTAGCGGACGCTGAGCCCCTGGTCGCTCAGGTAGTCGGTCAGGTCCTCGCACAGCCGCTTGGTCAGCGCCGTGACGAGCACGCGCTCGCCGCCCGCGGCCCTGGCCTTGCACCGCTCGACGACGTCGGCGACCTGCCCCCGCGCCGGCTGCACGTCGACGACCGGGTCGAGCAGCCCGGTCGGGCGGATCACCTGCTCGACCACGTCCCCCTCGCACTTGTCCAGCTCGTAGGGACCGGGCGTCGCCGAGACGTACACCACCCGCGGCACGAGGGCCTCGAACTCCTCGAACCGCAGGGGGCGGTTGTCCATGGCGCTGGGCAGGCGGAAGCCGTGCTCGACGAGGACCTTCTTGCGGGCCTGGTCGCCGTTGAACATGGCGCGGACCTGCGGGATGGTCACGTGGCTCTCGTCGATGATGACCATCCAGTCGCCGAGGTTGGTCCGCTCGACGCCGAACCGCCGCGCGTCCTCCTCGACGTCCCGCCCCGCGATGTCGCGGGCGTCGAGCACGGACGCCCCGCCCCCGCCCGCGGGCGCGTAGTCGAAGTAGTCCATGAGCGTGAAGGGACGCTCGCCCGGCGCCCGACCATCCATGTACCGCGAGTAGTTCTCGATCCCGGAGCAGAACCCGATCTCCTCGATCATCTCCAGGTCGTATTTGGTCCGGGCCAGCAGGCGCTGGGCTTCGAGCAGCTTGCCCTCGTGCCGCAGCTCGCCGACGCGCTGGTCGAGTTCCGCCCGGATCCCGTCGATCGCGGCCTGCAGCGTGTCCTCGGGCATGACGTAGTGCACGGCCGGGAACAGGAAGAACTGCCGCTCCTCGGCCAGCAGCTCCCCGCTCGTCGGGTTGATCAACTCCAGCCGCTCGATCTCGTCGCCGAAGAGCTCGATGCGGACGGCGTACCGCTCGTACGCGGGCCAGACCTCGATCGCGTCCCCCCGGGCCCGGTAGGTCCCCCGGTCGAACTCGATGTCCGACCGCTTGTACTGCATCGCGTTGAGGGCGAGGAAGAAGTCCCGCCGCGAGATCTCCGAGCCCCGGGTGATCGTGAGCACCTTGTCCGAGTACGCCGAGGGCGAGCCGAGCCCGAAGATGCACGAGACCGACGCGACGACGACGCAGTCGCGGCGGCTGAGCAGGTTGCTCGTCGCCGCCAGGCGGAGCTGGTCCAGCTCGTCGTTGCGGCTCGAGTCCTTCTCGATGTAGATGTCCCGCCCCGGGATGTACGCCTCGGGCTGGTAGTAGTCGTAGTAGCTGACGAAGTAGTTGACGCTGTTGTTCGGGAAGAACTCCCGCAGCTCCTCGTAGAGCTGGGCCGCGAGGGTCTTGTTGTGGCTGATGATGAGCGTGGGCTTGCCCACCCGCTCGATGACGTTGGCCATCGTGAAGGTCTTGCCCGTGCCGGTGGCCCCGAGCAGACAGGAGTGGGGGGCGCCCCCGAGGATGCGGTCGGTGAGCGAGGCGATCGCCTCGGGCTGGTCGCCCGTGGGACGGAACTCGCTGACCACGCCGAACTTCTCGCCGCCGCCGGGCATCGCCAACTCTATCCGCGGCCCCGCCCCCCGCCGGGCCCGCGGCCGCCCGGTCCGCCGGCGTCCGGGAACCGCGGCCCGTCGGCCCGCGTATGATCCGCCGATACATCGCTTATTGCCTCGAGGGGGCGTGGACGCCCGGTCCGATTGCACGCACTGATCCTGTTCTGAATTCCTCAGACCCCGCGGATCACGTCCCTCGCACAACACGACGCACCATGACGCAGGCGGGCGATCCCTGCACCGGTTTCGCTCCGGACGCGGTGTCGCGTCCACGCCCGCCGAGCGTCGCAGCGCCCGCGGTCCGTCGCTCGCACGAGTGACGGTGCGCCGGCCCGTGATACGCGAGGAGGACATGCCGCTCACCGACGACGATCGACGCGCCCTGGGCGCGGCCCTCACGCTGCTCGCCTCCGAGAAGCCACGCGCCTTCGACGACGCGCTCTGGCTCCTCTTCGGCGACCGCTGGTGGCCGCTCCGCAGGCTCCTGGCCCGGCACGGCTACATCGCCATCGATGGCAGCGGGGACGGCGTCCCCGCGATCACTGACCGCGGCCGACGCCTCGCGCGCCGATTCTCGGGCAACACACCGCTCAGCGTGGCCTGACCTGACCCGTCCGACGCGGGCGAGCCGCAACGCCCGCCCTCGGACTCCGCGCCCGGGTCCTCCCGACGACCCAGGACCCCGGCGCACGATCCGGCCACCGCTCGGAGCCCGTCGCTGTTCCCCCCGGTGCGGCGGCGGGCTCCACCTTTTTTGCCCCCCCGCCCCAGCCGGGTGAATACGCTCGGCCTGGGGCCCGTATGGACCGGGGATCGGTCGGCCCGCCGCCACCCACGCGGCCCCCGCAGCCCCGACCGCCGCGGCCCGCGGATCGATCCCCTCGATCGCCGGCGGCCCGCCGACAGACGAGGAGCCACGATGAACCGAGTCACCGCCGCCCTCGCCGCCGCCCTCGCCGCCGCCCCGGCGCTGCTCGCGCCGCTGGCCCCCGCCCAGCAGGTCCGCCCGGGTGTCGAGATCCCCAGGTCCGAGCACGTCCGGTTCTGCTACCCGGGCGAGGACGGCGCCCTCACCGGCCACGCCGCCCACATCGACACCGCCCCCTCCCGCGACTCCGGCTTCGTCGTCCACCGGGGCGACGCGGCCGTCACCACCATCTACGAGAGCGGCCCCACCGAGAAGCGGATCGACATCGTCTTCGTGGGCGACGGGTACACCCAGGCCGAGCTGCCCCTCTTCCACGCCCAGGTGCACGCCCTGGCCGACGCCCTGTTCGAGATCGAGCCCTTCAAGTCGTACAAGAGCCGTTTCAACATCCACATGGTCGACGTCGTCTCCAACGAGTCGGGCGTGGACAACGACCCGACCCTCGGCGTCATGCGTGACACCGCACTGGACATGGAGTTCTGGTGCAACGGCGTCGAGCGATCGCTCTGCGTGGACTCGTTCAAGGCCCGGTCCTTCGCCGCCCTGGCCCCCGACGACGATCAGGTCGTCGCCCTCGCCAACTCGACGAGCTACGGCGGCGCCGCCTTCTTCGGCACGCTCATCTCCTGCGTCTCCGCCGGCAACGAGCACGCGCACTCCACCATCGTCCACGAGCTGGGCCACTCGTTCATCACGCTCGAGGACGAGTACACCTACGGCGGGCCCAACACGTACACGGGCCCCGAGCCGGGCCGCCGCAACGTCTCCATCTACAACGAGGCGGAGCAGATCAGCCTCGAGACCAAGTGGTGGCGGTGGATGGGCGACGAGACCCCCGGCTTCGACGGGCCCGCCGGGACCTACGAGGGCGGCCTCTACTCCCGCTTCGGGATCTTCCGCCCCAGCGTGAACTCGCTCATGCGGAACCTGCACCGCCCGTTCAACATGGTCGCCGTCGAGCGGGCCCTCGTCGCCATGTACAACACCGACGACCCGTTCTCCCTCTTCGACGACGTCACCCAGCCCTGGCTGGGCGAGTTCTACGGCCACGACTCCGAGTTCTTCGTCGAGCCCGTCCACCCCGTGTCGCACCCGATGACCGTCTGGTGGCAGCTCGGGACCGAGGTGATCCCCGGGCAGACGGGCGACACCCTCCGGGTCTGCGAGCTCCAGCTCCAGCCGGGCGAGTACACGCTCATCGTCAAGCTCCGCGACGACACGCCCTGGGTCCGCGACCCGTTCATCCGCGAGCAGTCGCTCTCCAGCAACTGGGTCTGGCGGGTCATCATCCAGACGCCCCCGGGCGACCGCACGGCCGACGGCCAGCTCAACTACCTCGACGTGCTCGACTTCCTGACCGACTTCGCCGCCGCCGACCCCAGCGCCGATCTCGCGCCCCCCCTGGGCGAGTTCGATTTCGAGGACGTGCTCGAGTTCCTGGACCGGTTCTCGACCCCCTGCGGCTGACGCGTCGGGGGCCGATGCGAGGGATCTGCCCACGCCCGCGTGCGGATAGGGCAGCCCCATGAGATCCACGATCCTCGCCGCCGCTTTCTGCTCCCCGTCCCTCGCCGCCCACCCGGTCCCCCCGGAGGCCGGGGAACTCGTGACCGACCGCGTCCACTACTGCTTCCCCGGCGAGGACGGCCACCTGACGGGCGGGATGATCGCCCTCGAGGTCCCCGCCGACCGCCCCGGTTTGACGCCCCGCGGCGCCGGCGCCGTCACGACCATCCTCGACAACGGCCCCGCGTCCAACCGCATCGACATCACGTTCGTCGGCGACGGGTACCGCGCCGCCGACCTGTCCTTGTACCACGCGCACGTCAATGCGCAGTACGCCGAGCTGTTCGAGCTCGAACCTTTCACCACCTACGAGCCCTACTTCAACGTCCACCGCGTGGATGTCGTCTCCAACGAGTCCGGGGTCGACAACGACCCCACCCAGGGCATCTCACGCGACACGGCGCTCGACATGGGCTTCTGGTGCTCGGGGATCGAGCGGCTCCTGTGCGTCAACGTCAACAAGGCGCGGACGGAGGCCAGCGCCGCCCCGGGCCGCGACCAGGTCGTCGCGATCGCCAACTCGAACAAATACGGCGGCGCGGGGTACACCTCGTCCGACCTCGCGACCGCGTCCGGGGGCAACTCCGCCGCGGCCCAGGTCTACATCCACGAGCTGGGCCACTCCCTCGGCAACCTCGCCGACGAGTACACCTACGGCGGGCCCACGACCTACACCGGCTCCGAGTTCCCAGACCCAAACGCCTCGATCTTCACCGCGGGCGAGCAGACGGCGCTGCAGCGCAAGTGGCACCGGTGGATGGGCGAGTCCTTCCCCGCCTTCGACGGGCTCGTCTCCACCTACGAGGGCTGCCACTACTCCCTCCTCGGCGCCTACCGGCCCACCAGCAACTCGATGATGCGGAACCTCGGGCGTCCCTTCAACATGCCCTCGGTCGAAGCGCTCGTCATCGAGTTCTACAGGACCGTCAGCACGATCGACGGCGCCTCGCCCACCGCGACGCCCTACATGGGGCACGACGTCGAGCTCTTCGTCACGCCCATGCAGCCCGACGGGCACGACCTCGACGTCCGGTGGTTCGTCGATGACGAGCCCGTCGCCGGCGCGACGGCGGACACGCTCGAGCTGTGCGCCCTCCAGCTCCAGCCCGGCCTCCGCAACATCCGCGTCGAGGTCACCGACAACACGCCCTGGGTCCGCGACGAGGACGCCCGCCAGCTCTACATGCGCGACTCGCGCACCTACATCGTCCAGATCCTGACGCCCCCGGGCGACCGCACGGGCGACGGCCAGCTCGACTTCGACGACGTCGTCGATTTCCTCTCCGACTTCTCCGCGGAGGACCCGTCGGCCGACCTCGCCCCGACCTCGGGCGAGTTCGACTTCTCCGACGTGCTCGAGTTCCTCGACCGCTTCTCGAGCCCCTGCGGCTGACTCACCCGGTCATCGAGAGCGCCGCGTCCAGCGCCGTCTGCACCTCGGCGTCCGAGTACACGCTCTCCGTGCCGTCGATCCTGCCCTTGAGGTGCGACGTCAGCAGCCTGGCCGCCTGGCCGTGCTCGCTCATCCGCCGATAGATCATCGCCTGGCGGTACAGGCAGTCGTTGACCAGGCCCCGGGACCACGGCAGCCCGCGCGAGCAGGTCTGCTCGGCGATCCGCTCGGGCCCGAGCCGGACCAGGTCCTGGTACGCCTCGATGGCGTCCTCGAACCGGCCGGCCGCCTCCAGGATCGCGGCCCGGTCGCAGAGCAGCAGCGGGCAACCGGGCGCCAGCCGCAGACCCAGGTCGTTCCAGCCCAGGGCCTCCTCGGCCCGCCCCTCCTCGTAGAACGTCATCGCCAGCCGCATGAACACCCGGTGGTCGGGGTCCGGCGACGACGCCTCCCGCTCGTACAGCTTCCGCGCCGCCGCGTACTTGCCGGCGAAGAACAGCTTCTCCGCCCGTTCGAGACGGTTCAGAGCCATCCGGCGACCTCCCTTCGCCAGCTTCACCATCTCCTCAGGGTCGAATTCGGATTTCCCGAAGGCAACCTCTTGATCGGCCTGAAATACATGTTACGATTTAGTCACATATAGGCCACGCCCCCTGGAGCACGCCATGACCCAGCCCGCCGCCGGCAAGATCGAGATGGACGTCCGAGTTGCCCGCCCCCGCGAGGCCGTCTGGGAGGGCCTGGTCGGCGGGATCGGGCAGTGGTGGAGGGGCCAGGACGGCGAGCCCCTGGGTTTCGTGCTCGAGGCCCGGCCCGGCGGGCGCCTGTATCGGGACCTGGGCGACGACGCGGGCCACTTCTGGGCGCACGTCCAGGTCATCAAGCCGCCCGCCCTGCTCGAGCTCAACGGCCCGCTGTTCTTCTCCTGGGCCGCCGTCCAGTCCCACGTCGCCTTCCGTCTCGAGGACGACGGCGACGCCACGATCGTGAAGTTCACCCACTCGTACCTCGGCGACGTCGGTCCCGAGTTCACGACCCATGCCAACCAGGGCTGGCGCTCCGCCCTGGAGGAAGGACTGAAGAGTCATGTCGAGCACAGCTGAAGCCGCGTCGATCCTGAAGCCCGGGTTCGATGCCCTGAACGTCTGCCGCGGGTTCACCACGTCCCTCGCCGACGCGATCCCCGAGGACAAGCTGACGTTCCGCGCCTGCCCCGACTCGAACCACACGGCGTTCATCCTGGGGCATACCGCCAAGACAGACGACTTCATGCTCACGGCTCTCGCGGGGCAGGCGTCGGCGCTGCCCGAGTCGTGGGGCAAGCTGTTCGACGGCGGCGCCGAGATCCTCGACGACGCGGGCGCCTACCCCTCCAAGCAGGAGCTGCTCGACGCCATGGCCGAGCGGCGCGAGGTGATGATCGGCTGGCTCAGTACGCTCTCGCCCGAGCAGCTCAGCGAGCCGGTCGAGGGCGATCTGGCGCAGTTCATCCCGACGCGGGCCGCGCTGCCCGCATCGACCGCGTTCCACGAGGGGTTCCACGCGGGCCAGCTCTCGACCATCCGCCGGGCGCTGGGCATCCCGCGCCTGTTCTGACCCGTGCGTGTCATGGAAGACACGATCGACGCCATCTGGAAGGCGCTCTCCGACCCCACGCGGCGGGCGATCCTCGACCGACTCTCGGCCAAGCCCGAGACGACCGGGGACCTCGCCGCCGGGTTCCCGTCGCTGTCCCGCTTCGCCGTCATGAAGCACCTGGGCGTCCTCGAGCAGGCCGGCCTGGTGATCGTGCGGCGGGAGGGGCGCAGGCGCTGGAACCACCTCAACGCCGTCCCGCTGCGCCGCGTGTACCAGCGCTGGGTCGGCACGTTCGCAGACCACTGGGCCGGCGCCCTGCTCCGTCTCGAGGACCACGCCGACCCGCAGAGCACCCGGGAGACCACCGCCATGCCCGCCGCCACGACCGAGCCCCGCACCGTCCGCGTCGAGTCCGAGATCGAGATCGCCGCCCCGCGCGACCGCGTCTTCCACGCCATCACCCACGAGACCGATTCCTGGTTCTGGCCCGGCGCGCCGGGCGACCGCAACCCGCCGTCCAAGCTCGAGCCCTGGGTGGGCGGGCGCTTCTGGCGGGATGAGTCGGCGGCCAAGGGCGAGGGCGCGGGCGAGCTGTACGCCACCGTCGCGACCATCAACCCGCCCGAGATGCTCCGTATGGTCGGCGACTTCGCCTCCCAGCACGCGTACGCCGGGGCGATCACCCTCCGACTCGAGGAGATCGACGACGGCAAGACCCGCGTCCTCGTGACGCACACGTGCTCGGGCGATATCCCCGGGGACAAGGTCAAGGAGTTCGACGACGGCTGGCGCGACGAGCTGGGAAACCTCAAGCGGTTCGTTGAGGCCGTCTGACCCAAGCTCCGCGCTGGCGATCGGCGTTACTCGTCGGGCGGGAGGTCCGCGAGCGTCCGGGGCGTGCCGCCGTACTCGTGCAGCCACTCCAGCTGCTCGTCGGCGAGCTTGCGGATCGTGTCGATCGTCTCGTCGGATACGGCCAGGTGCAGCGCGCCCATGCCCTCGGCCTTCCGCTTGAGCAGCGTCAGCCGGTCCATCACGCCCTCGACACGCCGCCACGCCGAGGCCGCCTGCGAGCACGCCCGCGACCACTCCCGGGCCGAGTCCTCGCTGATGCGCAGGGTGTTCGGGTCGTAAACGATCGTGACGCGGCTCGGGTTGTACTTCTTGGCGATGTCCGCCAGCTCGACGAGCTGCTCGCCGGCGATGTCCAGGGCGCGATCGAGCTGGGAGCGTTCCTTGGCGGCCTTCTCCATCTCGCGGGCGCCGTCGCCGTCCGCCGCGTGCCAGGCGTCCAGTCCGAGGGCCTCGCCCAGGCCCTGGGCGCCGCCGTCGACGACGCGCCCGATGCCGTAGTCGCGGACCTGGTTGGCCGTCATCGTGAGGATCGTCAGCGAGTCGTCCACGCGTTCCCATTCGCGGGAGTCGTTCCCGGTGGGGGGGCTGGACGAGAGCCGCACGCCATCCGAGCTCTCGCGGAGGACGTACAACTCGCGCTCCTGCTCGATCATGGCGCGGAAGGGGGCCTCGTCGTGCCCGCTGGTCGAGGCGATGCTCGCCATCTCGGCCGCCCAGATCGAGTTCATCTTCGCGTCCACCTCGGACGAGCCGGTGTCGGCCTTGACGCTGTACGAGGTCGCCCCGCCGATGGTGGCCGAGGGCGCCATGCTGATCGTGGACGACCCGGCCGCCAGCACGGTCGCCGCGCTGATCGCCTCTCGCGTCACGAGCGCGTGGAGCGTGAACCGGTCCCGGTTGTCGAGCAGCAGCCGCCGGATCGCCAGGGCCTCGTAGACGTACCCCCCGGGCGAGTCGATCAGGAAAACGACGTGCGTGGCGCCGAGCTTCTCGGCCTCGTCGAGCGCGCCGGCGATCCCGGGCGCGGTCACGTCCACGCCGATCACTCCGCTGGCCGGCACGACCATGTACCGCCCGGGTGTCGGCTCGGCGGTCTGATTCCGGGGTGTCCGGTCGCGCGACGCGCCGGTCCGCCGGGACCGCAGCCGCTCACGGAGATCCTCCTCGCTGGGCGAGTCGTCCGCGGCGCCGGGGTCATCACCGCCCGCGTCGTCGGTGACCGGGTCGATCTCGATCGAGCGGATGTCGCGCCGCCGGAGCGTCAGCTTGGTCGTGATCCCGGCGATGGTCGTCTCGATGACGACCGTGGCGCTGGTCTCCTCGACGACGGTCCCCTCGTGCACGCGGCCATCGCGCATCTTGACGGTGTCGCCCAGCGCGCCGCCGACCAATGATGCCGCCGCGAAGAGCCCGAGCCACATCGTCGTCCGCCGAGTCCGCGTCATCAGCCACCTCGCTCGCCGAGTTCAGAGTCCCCGAAGCCCCACGAAAATACCCGGGCGGATCTGCCCGGGCAACGCCCGCCCGCTCACGCCGGCGCCGCCCCCAGCAGATCGACGGGCTTCTTGCGGTTGAGCCGCATCGCGGCGGGCGCCGCGGCCCCCAGCGTCAGCGCCACCACCACCCCGCCGGCGATCAGGATCGCTCCGGCCGCGGGTGTGGGCGTGAAGGAGAGCCCGAGCAGCTTCTCGTACAGCCGCATCGCCGCGACCGCGCCCTGCAGGCCCATGAGCGTCCCCAGCACGCACGCGACCAGGGCGATCAGCAGCGCCTCGCCGATGACCAGCCGCGTGAGCACGCCCCGCCCCGCGCCCACGGCCCGGAGCACGCCCATCTCGTACGACCGGGCGTCGATCCCCGCCGCGATCAGGTTCGCCACGCCCAGGCACGCGACGAGCATCGCCCCGACGGCGATGGTCGAGAAGACGAGCAGGCTCCCCTTCACGAACAGCTCGAGCTGCTCGCGGATCTGGCGCCCGGAGCCGGCGTCGAGAACGCCCAGGCCGAAGACCGCGTCACGCAGGCGAGCCACGGCCTCCGCGTCGTCCACGCCATCGACCAGATCGACCTGGATGAGCTGGGCCGAGTCGGTCCCGAAGATGCGCTGGGCGTCCTCGCGCGTGCCGAACACGCCGTGGACCGCCTGGTTGACGAAGTCGTCGCCGATGTTGAAGAACTTGCTGACCAGCTCGAGCCCCGGGCTGGTGACAACGCCCACGATCTCGAGCGTGTGCTGCTCGTCGTTGTGCGTGAACGTGAAGCTGTCCCCCGCGCCGATGCCCTGGGCCAGCTTGAACTCGCGGGCGACGATGACGGCCCCGCCCTCGTCCAGACGCTTCAGGGCCGCCGCCTCATCCCCCTCGACCCACGTGATCTCCGCCATGCTGAAGAAGGGCTCGGGCTCGAAGGCGAAGAACGTGCTGGAGTAGTCCTGCAGCGCCCGCACGCCGAACGCGTCCACGTCGATGTTGTGCATCGAGATCGCGGTCGTCCCCTCGACGATGTCCAGCTCGTTGAGCCGCTCCTCGGCCTCCGGCGGCAGGGCCAGCCCGCTCACGAAGGCGTCCGGGAAGGTGATCTTGCCCAGCCAGTCGCGGAGCACGCCGCCGCCCGTGGTCCAGATGTCCACCATGAGCGCGAGCCCGACCATCATCGCGCCGGCCGTGAACCCGTGCCGGTAGGGCGTCGCGCGCACGGTCCGCCCGAGCAGCCCCTTGGGCAGACCCAGCGCGACGGTCAGCACGGGGCAGACCACCCACGACGCGGCGTACATCACGGGCACGCTGGCCAGGAAGAAGCCGACGAACATCAGGGGCAGCCCCGCCGTCGCGTGCCCCCAGAAGACGACCTGCCCGCTCTCGGGCACGAGGATGATCAGGAACTCGGCCGCGATCCCGATCAGCGCGCAGGCCGACACGATCACGAGCGTCCGCACGCGCATGGGCGCCGCCCGGTTCGCCATCGCCCGCACGACCGACGTCCGCGCCGCCTGCCACGCGGGCCACGCCGCGCCCAGGAGCCCGGCCAGCACCGCCCCCCCGACCGCCATCGCCAGGATCCACCAGGGCAGCTCGAGCCCCGAGGGGACCTTCTCCGGGAACGCCCGCACCAGCAGCCACGCGAGCAGCACGCCGAGCGGGACACCCAGGGCCGCGCCCATCACGCCGATTGCCAGCCCGTGCGCGACCTGGCCGCCCGCCAGCTGTCCCCGCGTCGCGCCCACCGCCCGCAGCACGCCCAGCTCACGCTGCTGCTCGGCGACCCCCGTCGTCAGCCCGGTCAGGATGATGAACGCCGCCGACAGCGACGAGAGCACCACGCCCAGGATGAACCCGAGCTGGTTGGACGACATATTCCGCTCGACGCCGCTGGTCACGCGTTCGGTCGTGGTGAGCAGCAGCCCGTCGCCCAGCTCGTCCTCGTGCTCCGCGACGAGCGCCGAGGGCTCGACGCCTTCGTCCAGCTCCAGCTCGATCTCGGTGTACGTCCCGTCCTTGCCCGTCAGCCGCGCGATCGTCTCGTAGGTCGCGAAGAGCCGGGGCCGCCCGCCCAGGGGTGGGGACTCGGCGATGCCGACGACCGTCAGCGGGATGTCCCGCCTCAGCAGCCGGCGCACGCGGATCTCGTCGCCCACGCGCACGCCGACGGCCGCGTTCTGCCGCGCCGCCTCGGCCTCTTCGGCGACCGCCCCGCCGAACGTCGGCCTGGGCGACTCCAGGTACTCCACCCGCCCCAGCCCGATCGCGAAGCTCGGCCGCAGCTCCTTGGTCTCGATGTACGTGAAGCTCAGCCGCTCGGCCAGCATCGCGTCGACGACGGCCTCGCCCGGCTTCTCGGGCAGCCGCCCCTCCATCAGCCGCAGCGCCTGCCGCTCGAACTCCTCGCGCTCCATCCCGATCGCGAGGGCCGAGGCGCGGAAGTCCTCCTCGACGGGCGTGAACGCGATCTCGCCCTCGCCCCGGCGGAGCACGGTCGCGCCCCACTCGAGCGAGAGCGTGTCCTGCAGCCAGGCGCGGGCGTGCTCCACACCCTCCCACGAGCGTGCGGCCTCCAGCACCGACGCGTCGATCGAGCCGGTCGCCGATCGGATCCGCGCCTCGGCCGTCCCGACCTGCTCGTCGATCTGCACGCGGATCGACTCGTGGATGGAGGCCATCGCGCACGCGACGGACGAGATCAGCGCCGCCGACAGCGCGACGACGAGCGTGAGCAGCGCCGACCGCCTAGGCCGCGCCGACAAGCTGCTGGTAGCGAGTCGCCACGCCGCCCGCATCGAGCCCCTCCGAATCGAACCGCCCGTGCACGACGCCGTCACGCAGCACGAAGACCTCGCGGCAGTGCGTCGCCGCCACCGGCTCGTGCGTCACCATCAGGATCGTCAGCTCACGCTCCGACGCCAGCTCCTTGAGCAGGCCCCACAGCCGGGTCCCGCTCTCCGAGTCCAGGTTCCCCGTGGGCTCGTCGGCCAGCAGCACCGGCGCGCCGTACGCCAGCGCCCGCGCGATCGCGACACGCTGCTGCTCGCCACCGCTCATCGCCTCGGGACGGTGGTCCGCCCGCTCGCCCAGGCCCAGCCGCTCGAGCATCGCCAGCGACCGGCCGCGCAGGTCGCGCCCGTTCTGACCCGCGAGCATGCCGGGCAGCGCCACGTTCTCGACGGCGGTCATCGTGGGGATCAGGTTGTACGCCTGGAAGACGATCCCGATCTCGCGGCGCCGATACACGGTCGCCGCCCGCTCGTCCATCGCGTGCACGTCGCGCTGGCCGACACGGATCGTCCCCGAGTCGGGCGTGTCCAGGGCGCCCAGCAGGTGCAGGAGCGTGCTCTTGCCCGAGCCCGACTGGCCCATGATGGCGTAGAAGCCCGGATCACCGATCGACAGCGACACCCCGCGCAGCGCCTCGACGCTCCGCCCGCCCAGGCGGTAGGTCTTGCGGACGTCGGCGCACTCGATCATGCAGGGTTGTTCCAGGGCGGCGGCCCGCCGTTTCAGCCCGGCCGCGTCAGCGCGGCGGCGGGCCTGGGATCACGATGCGTGCTGCGACGCGTACGTCTCGGCGTCCATCAGCCCGTCGAGCCCGGCGGCGTCCGTGACCTTGAGCTTCACGAGCCAGCCCCCGCCGTAGGGATCCTCGTTGACCAGGCCCGGGTTGTCTTCCAGGGCGGGGTTGACCTCGGTGACGACGCCCGACGCGGCCGAGTAGACATCGCTCGTCGTCTTCACGCTCTCGACCTCGCCGACCGAATCGCCCGCGCCGATCTCCGTCCCCGAGTCGCGCATCTCGACGTACGTCACGTCCGTGAGCTGATCGACCGCGAACTTGGTCAGGCCGATCGTCAGCGTGTCCCCGTCGAGCTTGTGCCACTCGTGGCTCTCGGTGTAGACGCGGTCGGTGGGCAGATTCATGCGAGTCCTCCTGATCGACGGCGCCCGAAGCACGCCGGCGGTGGGGGATCGTACCGACGCGCCCCCCCGCGGCAACCGCTCCGGCCCGCATCCCCGCCCGGGCCGACTTTCGGTCCCGCCGCCGCGGGCCCCGCCCCACCCGGGGGGGTACAGTCCCCGACCCATGCTCCTGACCCTCGGCGTCAACTCCATCCGCTCGATGCTCAAGGGCCGCGGCTCGGCCAAGCCCAAGCTCGAGCTGCCCGACATCCCGCGCTACGCACGCGAGGAGCTCGGCCTCAACGGGCTCACCATGTCCACCGAGTTCCTCGCCGGCGCCACCCGAGACCAGATCTCCGCCCTCCGCGACGCGGGCGACAAGGCCGGGTGCGCGACGCTCCTGCTCGTCGAGCCCGACCCCCTGCCCATCGCCGAGCCCTCGGAGAAGAAGGGCGAGCAGGGCATCGAACGGATGATCCGCGTCGTGCAGGCGGCCCAGCTTCTAGGCTGCTCGTCGGCGGCGATGAGCATCAAGGGCAAGGACGACGACGACACGTTCGAGCGCGCCGCCGACCGCGTCCGCGAGGTCGTCGAGAAGGCAGAGCGTCTCGAGGTCAACCTGCTGATCCGGCCCGCCAAGGGCCTGACCGAGAAGCCGGACCGCCTGATCGAGCTGATCAAGAAGATCGGCGGCTTCCGCATCGGCTCGCTGCCCGACTTCGAGGACGCCGCCGCCTCCGACGACCCGGCGGCCTACCTGCGCCGCATCACGCCCTACGCCTCCGCCCTGCTCGTCTCGACGGTCGAGCTTGAGGAGGCCGAGCCCGACGAGCCCGAGCCAACGCCCAAGAAGAAGACGTCGAAGAAGAAGGCCTCGACCAAGAAGGGCGAGGACATCGACGAGGGCGGCGAGGAGGCCGAGAGCAAGGCCGAGAGCAAAGCCGAGGACACAGGCGGCGAGAACACCGAGCCGGGCGAGGGCGACGACCTGCCCGAGGACGAGCTGCTCGACCTCGAGGACCTGCTGGACGTGCCGCCCCCGGTCCACAAGCCCTACGACCTCGAGCCGCTGCTGGAGGCGGTGCTGTCGGTCGGCTACGACCAGGCGTTGACGATCGACTACCGGGGCTCGGGAGACGGTACACTGGGCGTGATGCTCAGCCGCGACGCCGTCGAGGCCGCCCTCGAGTCGATCGCGCAGAAGGGATAGCACGCGACAGGGACGCGATGCCGACGCCGCCCGCCACAGACACGACCCAGGCCCTCGCCCAGGACGAATCCCCCGCGACGGACCCCATCGTGCCACCCGACGCCGAGGTCATCATCACCATCGACGGCCCCGCGGGCACGGGCAAGTCCACCGTCGCCCGCACGCTCGCCCACCGCCTCGGGCTGAGCTTCCTGGACACGGGCGCGATGTACCGGGCCGCCGCGGCGATCATGATCGACCGCGAGATCGACTTCGACGAGCCGGGCGAGCTCGTCTCGACCGTCATCGGCGCCGACCTCCACTTCGACTGGTCCGCCGACCCGCCCACCATGCTCGCCTGGGACACGCCCATCGACCACCGGATCCGCGACGAGGACGTGACGGCGATCGTCTCGCGCGTCGCGGCGATCGGCGAGCTGCGCCGGCACATGGTCCGCAAGCAGCAGATCATCGCCGCCCAGCACCCGAGGCTGGTCTCCGAGGGGCGCGACCAGGGCTCGATCGTGTTCCCCGACGCGGACCTGAAGTTCTACCTGGACGCCGACCCGGCCGTCCGCGCCGCCCGCCGCGCCGAGCAGCTCCGGGCCGAGGGCCACGACATCGACGAGCAGGAGATGCTCCGCCGCATCGTCGAGCGGGACCGCACGGATTCGGACCGGGCCGACGGCCCGCTGATCTGCCCCGACGACGCCGTCGTGGTGGACACGTCGGACATGACCGTCGAGCAGGTCATCGACCGCCTCGAGGACGTCGTCCGCGAGCGGGTCGCCTCGCTCGTCCGGGCCGAGGACTGAAGGCGCCCATGCTCGCTTGGTACCGGCGCCGCCACCCCGGTTCATCCGTCGCCGGCGTTCTCTTCTTCGACGTCCTGCGGCTGCTCACCTCCCTCGCGACAAGCCTCGTCTGGCGGTACCGGGCCCTGCACGGTGCCCGCGTCCCCGCCGAGGGCGCCGTCCTCATCGTCGCCAACCACCAGTCCTACCTCGACCCGATCATCGTCGGCCAGCTTGTCCGCTCGCGGCAGATCGATTCGGTCGCCCGGGCCGGCCTGTTCGACGTCCCGGGCCTGGCCCAGCTCATGCGCGGGCTGCACGGCTTCCCGATCAGGGAGGACGGCGAGCCCGACTCGGGCGCGATCCGAGAGATCCTGAGCCGCCTGGAGCGGGGACTGGCCGTCGTCATCTACCCCGAGGGCTCGCGGACGCACGACGGCGCCATGACCGAGTTCAAACGCGGCGCCGCCCTGGTCGTCAAGCGTTCACGCTGCCCGGTTGTCCCGGTCGCCATCGAGGGCGCGCACGACGCCTGGCCCCGCGGCGCCGCCCGCCCACGCCTCTTCGGCGCCCGCGTCATGGCGATCGCCGGCGAGCCCATCGCCCACGACGACCTCCTGGCCGACGGCGCGGACGCCGCCCTCAGGCGACTGGAGCGCGAGATCGACACGATGCGGCTCGCCCTCCGCGCCAGGCTCCGCGAGCAGACGCACGGCGTCTATCCGCCATCCTCGCCCGCCGACGGCCCGAGCTTCGACCGGCCCGAGGACCCGTTCGCGACACCGCACGCGACCGCCGGCGCCTGAGCGAACTCGTTGTCAGCGTTCGGAGTGCCGCAGCCGCTCCAACGCCGCCAGCCGCTTCTCGGTCGGCGGGTGCGTCGCGAAGAGCCGGTTCAGAGGGTTGCCCCGCACGTTGGACGCCAGGGGCTCGACGATGAACAGGTTGTTCATCGCCGGATTCGGCTGGTTCATCGGCACCCGCCGCGACATCGACTCGAGCTTGTGCAGCGCGCTCATCAGCCCGTCGGGCGAGCCGGCGATCTTCGCCCCGTCCGCGTCCGCCTCGTACTCGCGGGACCGGGAGATCATCGCCTTGATCACCGCCGCGCCCACCGCGGCCAGCATCACGATGCCGATCATCACCAGCGGGTTGCCGCCCTCGCGCCGCCCCATGCCCAGGAACATCCCCCAGTACGCCAGCGACGCGAGCACGCCCGCGACCGTCGCCGCCACCGTCGAGATCAGCGTGTCGTGGTTCTTGATGTGCGCCAGCTCGTGCGCCGCGACGCCCTCGACCTCCTCGGGCGTCATCAGGTCAAGCGCGCCGCGTGTGAAGCAGACCGCCGCCTTCTTCGGGCTGCGGCCGGTCGCGAAGGCGTTGGGGGCCTGATGGGGCGAGACGTAGACCTTGGGCGTGGGCAGGCCCGCACGCTCGCTGAGCCTGGCGATGGTGTCGTACAGGGGCCCGCTCGTGACCCGCTTGGCCCGCATCGCCGCGATGGCGATCTTGTCGGAGAAGAACCAGGCGCCGACGTTCATCACGCCGCCGAAGATCAGCATCGGGATCATCCACCCGGGGCCGATCATCCGCCCGACGAGCACGAAGAGCCCGGTCAGGGCGCCCAGCAGCACCGCCGTCTTGGCGTCGTTGAAGAAGGCTCGCACACCTCGCGGCTTCATGAATCCTCCATCCCGGGTCCCGGGGCTTCCCCGGATTGTTGGGCGTCGCCCCTCCCGGGTTCCGCCCCCCGACCCGAGAACCAGTTCGCACAACAGTCGCCGCGTGGATTCTGTTGCAGCAACGGCCCCGGCTAGATCCAGCCTGCCATTCTGGCGCCCGCCGCCGCCAGGACGATCGAGATCGCCAGCCGCAGGTACGTCAGCTTGAGCACGTGCGTCAGCCGCGCCCCGATCATGGCGCCGATGACCGCCCCGAGCCCCATGGGCAGCGCCAGCACGAGCGCGTCCTGCCACGCCAGGGGGACGCCCGCGACCTCGTGCGAGCCGAGCGTCCACAGCTTTCGGACCGCGCCGATCGGGGCCGACAGGCACATCACCGCCGCGCTCGCCGCGATCGCCAGCCGCAGCGGGACCCGTGACACGACCGCCAGGAGGGGCACCATGACGATCCCGCCCCCGATGCCCAGGAACCCCGCGAGCACGCCCGTCAGCGCGCCGATCCCGACGAGCACCGGCACGCCGCCGCGCTCGTCCTCTTCCTTGTGGTCGGGCAGGTGGCGCACGCTGGTCACGAACGTGTACAGGCAGAACGCGAAGAGGAACGCGATCAGCCCCATCTTGGCGACGCTGCCGTCGAACCGGTCCGAGACCTCCACGCCCACCACGATCGCGACCATCATCGCCGGCGCGATCGCGATGATCAGCTTCCGCCGCAGCGCCCCGGCGCGTCGGTGCTGCACGAGGCTGGAGAAGGCGACGACGACGTTGACCACCATCGCCGCGGCCATGTACAGGTGGTGCTCGTCCTTGGTCTCCGACGAATACCCGATGAACAGCCCGAGCGCGGGCAGCATGATGATCGACCCGCCGATCCCGGCCAGCCCGCCGACGAGGCCGGCGACCAGCCCGATCGCGAACGTGATGAGGACGAGCTGCGGCTCCACGGGTCGCTGTTCCTGATCGCCGATCCCGGCCGGGCCCCGGAACCAGCCCCGCGACGCGCGAGCCGTGTTCCCGGACCACCGGGCCCGCGATCCTAAGCCCGCCGCGGCGCAACGCCTGCGCCGGAGTTC
This sequence comes from Phycisphaerales bacterium, assembly GCA_041987545.1. Taxonomy (GTDB): domain Bacteria; phylum Planctomycetota; class Phycisphaerae; order Phycisphaerales; family UBA1924; genus JAJRXR01. The sequence goes on from JBHIWH010000001.1 coordinate 717,865, forward strand.
GCCCTGGTCCGCCACGTCCGGGAAAACCTGTCGGTTGTGAGGGCTGTGCGCTCACGAACGCCCGCGACTCGCCCGAATGGCGGTTGGTTGCTTGTCAACAGTCCGCGCGCCCCAACTCCCGGGGTACGTTGAACGCGGGCCGCGATCCTGGCCCCGGCCGAGCCCTCGGGCGACGCCGGACAAACGAAGACGGGAGAGACGCCTTGACACGCTGGCAAGACTGGACAATCCAGGCGCAACGACGTGTCGCCGTCTCCCCCCGGCTCGCCCGCGGCCTCGAGGTCGCGCTCTTCCTCGCCGCCGGCCTGGTCGTCTCGACCTCCGCGATTCTGGCCAAGGAATCGACGCACGCCCCGGTGCTCGCGGCCATCGCGCCCGCCAACGACGAATCTGCACAGGACGACATCGCGGCGCCGATCATCACGCCGGTCGCCCACTCGATCGAATCGCCCGCGCCGGTCGAGACCTACCCTGACGACACCCGCTGGTTCGACGGCCGCCCCGTCCGCCCCGCGCGCACGATCGAGATGCTCGTCACCGCCTACTCGCCCCACGAGGCCTCGTGCGGCGACTTCGCCGACGGGCAGACCGCGACCCTCCACGGCGTGACCACCAACGCCGGCAAGCTCGTCGCCGCCGACACACGCGTCCTGCCCTACGGCTCGATGCTCTCGGTCCCCGGGTACGACGGCGACAACGTCGTCCCGGTCCTGGACTGCGGCGGCGCCATCAAGGGCAACCGGCTCGACCTCCTCTTCCCCACCCACGAAGAGGCCCGCGCCTGGGGTGTTCGCCGCCTCGAGGTGACGGTCTACGAGTACGCCGACGGCAAGCCCGCGCCCAACCCCCGCCGCGTCCGCTGACGCCGGGACCCCCAACAGAACCGAGTGCCGGCCGATCCCGCGCCTGATCTGCGCGCCGATCACCTACCCTCATGGCGTGCTCGCGTCGCAGGTCACACAGGTCCCGACGACGACCGAGGAACTCCTCGGACCAGAGCTTCTCCGCCGACTGTCGAGGCTCGACGTCCTCTCCCGCAAGATCTTCGCCGGCAAGCTCCCGGGCGAGCGCCGCTCCAAGAAGCGCGGCCAGTCCGTCGAGTTCGACGACTACCGCACCTACGTCCCGGGCGACGACCTGCGGCACCTGGACTGGAACGTCTTCGCCCGCATGGACCGCTTCTTCATCAAGCTCTTCCGCGAGGAGGAGGACCTGGCCCTGCGCCTCGTCCTCGACTGCTCCCCCTCCATGCACGCCGGCGAGCCCTCCAAGCTCGTCTTCGCCGCACGCCTGGCGATGTCGATCGGCGCCATCGGCCTGGTGAACCTCAACCGCGTCTCGGTCGCGACCTACGGCTGGCCGGACGAGCCCGCGGTCGTCCAGCTCGCCCCCATGCGGGGCCGACGCAACGTCGAGCGCCTCGCCCGGTTCATCCTCGACGCGCTGCAGCGGGCCGTCCGCACGCCGCCGGCCACGGACGCCGCCCGCCCACCCGCGCCGGGCGCTGGCTTCAACCAGGCGATGCGCCGCATCGCCGCCAACCCCGCGGGCAAGGGCGTGCTGGTCGTCGTCTCGGACCTCCTGGAGCGGGACGGGCTCACGCCGGGCCTCAACGCGCTCGCCGCCGCCGGTGGTGGTGGGGCGTTCGACACGACCTGTTTGCAAGTTCTCGCGCCCGACGAGATCGACCCGTCCCGGGCCGCGTCCCGGGGCCTCGTGGGCGACCTGCGCCTCACCGACGTCGAGACCGCCCGGCCCGCCGAGGTCACGATCTCTGCCGCGCTGCTGAAGCGATACCGCGAACGCTTCGCCGCCCACCAAGAGCAGCTCGAGCGGGCCTGCGCCGCCCGGGCCATGGCGCACCTGCTCGTGCCCACCGACGCGCAGATCGAGACGCTCTTGCTCTCGACCCTGCGCAAGCGCGGCCTGTTCCACTAGGTCGGTGCTCTCCCCCTCCCACGCCTCGGAGCGGGCGGCTTCCAGCCGGCCACTTCTCCTTCTACCCCCCAACTCCCTTGTGCATCTCGCCCTGGAACTCCTCCAGGTGCCCGCCGCGCTTCATGATGTCGTCGATGACCTCGCGGTACTGCGCCTCCGGCTGCGGCGGGGCCTTGCCGAGCATCTGCTCCACCCGCTCATCGCTCAGCCCGAGGTACCGCCGCATCGCGTAGTCGTACACGGCGTCGTGCTCGTCGCGGGACAGGTCCAGCCGCAGCTCGTTGATGATCTTCGTCCCCATCCCGATCCACTCGTCCCACGTCTGCTTGGAGATGTTCTCCTGGATCCACGTCCCCAGCGCGTTGCGGAACGGCGGGCGGGGCAGCTTCGTCCCCGGGCGGCCCGTCTTCTGATCGATGAAGCTCCCGGCCGGCGCCTCGGCGGCGCTCGGCTCGGCCACCTCGGGCACCGGCGCGCCGAGCTGCCCGAGCAGGTCGCCCATCGCCTTCCGCGGCATCAGGTCACCCTGCTTGGCCGCCACCGAGTACCCCTCGGTCAGCGTCTCGACCGCGCGCTCCTTCTGGTCCGACGCCATCAGCGCCGCCCCGGCGAGCTGGTAGGCCTTGCTCATCGTCGGGTTTGCTTGGGCGCACCGGAGGTACGCGTCGGCCGCCTCCCGGTACCGCCCGGACTGGTTGTACGCCCCGCCGAGGCTGAACAACGCCATGTCGTTGTCCGGGTCCTCCTTCACCAACTCCTCGAACCGCCTGATCCGCTCGTCGATATCCATGCCGCCTCCGCCACGTCTTGGTGGGGCCGGCATCTTGCCGGCCTGCTTCAGCTTCGTCCGTCCAACCCTACGCCCGGCGCCCCGATCCGTCCCCGGCCATACTCTCCTCAAGCCGCATGGACCCCGCCTTCCACACCAACCTCCTCGGCATGGACCTGGCCTCCCCCGTCCTCCTCGCCGCCGGGACCGCGGGCGTCCTCGACGAGATGGCCGCCCAGCTCGACCTGTCCCGCGTCGGCGCCGTCGTCACCAAGTCGATCACCCCCGAGCCCCGCGAGGGCAACGCCCCCTGGCGCGTCCACCCGACGCCGACGGGCATGCTCAACGCCGTCGGCCTGGCCAACCCGGGTCTTGACCGCTTCCTCGAGGACCACGCCCCCCGCATCGCCCCGATGCCCTGCCCGGTCATCGGCTCCATCGCCGGCTTCTCGATCGAGGACTACGTCACCGTCGCCGGCGCCTTCGACGCACTGGACGCGATGCCCGCGGTCGAGCTGAACGTCTCGTGCCCGAACGTCCATGCCGGGGGCGACTTCGCATCCACGCCGGAGCTGCTGGCCGAGCTGACGACTTCGGTGCGCCGGTCGCTGACGCGTACGAAGCTGATACTGAAACTCCCGCCGATCACGACGCCGGCGCCGCACTCGTGCGTGGACCTGGCCCGGGCCGGGATCGACGCGGGCGCCGACGCGCTGACGCTCTGCAACACGACGCCCGCGATGATGATCGACGTGAAGACCCGCAAGCCGGTCCTGGGCGCGGGGACTGGCGGCCTCTCGGGCCCGGCCGTCCACGCCCCGGTCGTCAAGATCGTCCACGACGTGTACCGCCAGGTCGCCCGCGACCGCGGCGTGCCGATCATCGCCCTGGGGGGCGTCGTGGGCTGGAAGGACGCGGCCGAGTTCGTCCTCGCGGGGGCGTCCGCCGTCGCGCTGGGGACGACGCTCTTCGCCGATCCGAGGGCGCCGATCAAGATCGCCCGGGGCTTGGCGAAGTGGGTGCGCTTGCAGGGCGCCGCGTCAGTCGCTGAGCTCGTCGGCCGCGTCGAGACCTAGCCGCGCACTTCCGTCGGCTCGGTCTCCTCGCGCATCCTCGCCAGCGCGTCCCGAAGCTTGCCGCTCGGCCGCTCGCCCGTCTCGGGCTCGGCGTTCGGCGCGGCAACCGGCTCGGGCGCCTGGGCCGCGCCGCCCGCGATCGCCCCGTCCTTGCCGACCTGCCCGAACTTCACGTCCACGCGCTTGGACACGCCCCGCTCCTGCATCGTCACGCCGTAGAGCCGATCGACCGCGGACATCGTCCGCTTGTTGTGCGTGATGATGATGAAGTGGCTCATGTCCGTGAACTGCTCGACGACGCTGCAGAAGCGGCCCACGTTCGCCTCGTCCAGCGCCGCGTCCACCTCGTCCAGCACGCAGAAGCAGCTGGGCTTGGACCGGAAGATGGACATGAGCAGGGCGACGGCCGTCAGCGTCCGCTCGCCGCCGGACAGCTGGCTGATCGACCGTGGCTCCTTGCCCGGCGGCTTGGCGATGACCTCGACGCCCGACTCGAGCAGGTCCACCTCGTCGGTGACGACCTTCTGCCCGTCGATCTCCTTGACCAGGGGCATCAGGCGGATCTCGGCCCGGCCGCCGCCGAACAGGCGCCGGAACATCCCGTCCTTGGCGCCGAACGCCTCCTGGATCCGCCCGAACACCTCGCCGAACCGCTCGCGGCTGGCGATGTCCAGCTTCTCGATCAGCGTCGCCAGGCGGATCCGGGCCTCGTCGATGTCGCGGACCTGCTCGATCAGTTCCTCGTTGCGGGCCTCGAGGTTGTGCTCCTCGTCGATCGCGTCCAGGTTCACGTTGCCCAGCTTCTTGATCTCGCCCCGCAGCACGTTCACACGGGCCGACGCGTCGGGCACGTCCACCCGCGCCACGTCGCCGTCGGCCATCACGCGGCGGTAGTCGTCGTACTCATGCGACACGTCGAGGCCGATCTCGTCGAGCGTCCGCTCCTCGATCCCCTCGCGCTTGACCTCCAGCTCGCGGCGGGACATCTCGACGCTCTGCCAGTCCCGCTCGACCCGCTGGGCTCGCTGCCTGGTCGCCTGGAGCGATTCGCTCAGCTCGGCGACCCGGGCCGTGGCGCCCTCGAGCGTCTCTCGGCTCTCGCCGATCCGGTGCTCGAGCAGCTTCGCCTCGCGCTCGGACGCCTGCACCTGCTCGGCCGCCTCGCGCACCGTCTGCTCGTGCTGCCCGGCCCGCCCCCGCATCGCCTCGACCTGCCGCGACGCCTCGTCGCGGCGGCGCACCGTCGCGTCCCGCTCGACGTTCAGGCGGCTCAGCTCCCGCCTGGCGGCGCCCGCCTGCTCGTTGAGCTTGCCCGCCTCGACGCGGGCGCTGGCCATCGCCTCGCCCGCCGTTTCCACTTCATTCTCGACCGCCGCCAGGGCCCGCTCCAGCTCGCCGATGGACTGCGCCGCCTCGGCGTGCAGCCGCTCCATCCGCGCCGCACGCTCCCGCAGGCCGTCCCGGTCCCGCTCCACGCCCGCGATCCGCTCGCCCAGCTGCTCCAGGTCGCCCCGGGCCTCGCCCAGCTCGCGCTCGATCCGCCCCCGGTCGGCCCCCAGGCGGTCCAGCCGCGTCTGCTCGCCGACGAGCTTTCGCTGCTCCTCCGCGATCGCCGACGCCAGCCGCGCCCGCTCGGCGCTGACCGCCGCGACCTCCGCGTCCACGCGCTCCAGCGTCGCCCGCTCGCGCTCCAGATCGCCCGAGATCACGGCCAGCGACGACTCCAGCTCCGACAGCTCGCTCCGCCGCGCCAGCAGACCCGCCGAGCCCTCGCCCGACATCGGCCCGGCGACGACGCGTCCGTCGGCGCCCAGGACGGCGCCGTCACGCGTGACCAGCCGCGCGCCCACACCCCTCAGGGGCCCGGCCGCCAGCCGCTTGGCCGCCTCCAAATGCTCGACGAGCGTCACCCGTCCCAGCAGCCGATCCAGCAGCGAGTCCACCTGGGCCCGGAGAGCTTCGGGCAGGTCCTTGCGCGCCGACGCGAAGCGCCGCACGCTCTCGACCCGCGCCCCGGCCATCGATGCGACCCGTGTCGCGTCCGGGCCCGTCTCCCGCTCGGACCGGTGCGCCGGCAGGAACGTCACCCGCCCGCTCAGGCCCTCGAGCTCCTCGCCCGTCGGCATCTTCTCGAGTGACTCGGTCACGACCGACGTCAAGTCGGTCCCCAACGCCGCCTCGACCGCCCACGCGTGCGCCGCCGTGACGTCGATCAGCTCGGCCAGCGGCGCGATCACGCCCGCGAACCCGTCGCCGGCCTCGGCCCGCTCGACCACGCGCTTGGCCGCCTCGCCCAGCCCCTCGCGGGACTCGACCATCTCGGCCAGCGTCGCACGCCGCGACTCGCGCCGCACGTGCTCCTGCTCCAGCGTCCCGACGCGCTCGGCCAGATTCCGCCGATCCTCGCCCAGGCTCTCGCCGCTCCGCTCGCGCTCGACCAGCTCGCCCGTCAACGAGTCGATCCGCGACTTGCGCGCCCCGACCTCGCCCTCCAGCGACCCGATCTGCGCGCTCGCCGCCCCCAGCTCCTCGTCGAGCTTGGTGATCCGGGCCTCGCCGGCGCCGGCCTGCTCTCGCAGGGTCTCGAGCCGGCGCTCGTCGGCGTCCGCGGAGGCCAGCAGCCCCGCCCGCTCGCGCTCCATGCCCTGGACCTCGAGGCGCCGATCGTGCAGGTCGGCCCGCTTCTCGCCCACGCGCTCCAGGGCCTCGCCCCGGGCGGTGGCGGCGGCGTCCAGGGCCCGCTCGGCCTCGGCGACCGCCTCGGCCAGCCGCGCGACCTCCTCCTGCTGGTCCTCGATCGCCGTGTCCAGCCGCCCGATCGCCGCCTCGGACTCGGCCAGCCGCTTCTCCTCGCCCGCGACCTGCTCCCGGGCCTCCTCGATCGCGCGGCGGGCCATCGTCAGCCGCTGGGACGCCGACTCGCCCTGGTGCCTGGCCGCGGTCAGCGACTCCTCGAGGCGCCGATGCTCGCCCGCCAGTTCGTGCCGGGCCAGCTCGCCCTCCTGCCGCGCCTGCTCGCCGGCGGCCACCGCCGCGTGCGCCTCGTCGCGGCCCGCCTGCAGCGTGCGCACCTGGCTGGTCAGCCCGTCGAGGCGCTGGCGGATTTCGTCGTACTGCTCGAAGGCGACCGCCAGCCGCAGCGCGCTGTACTCGTCCTCAAGCTCCTTGAACCGGCGCGCCTTGGCGGCCTGCCCGCGCACGAGGCGCAGGCGCCGCTCCGTCGAGTCCAGCTGCTCGCGCGTGCGGACGAGGTTGGTCTCGGTCTTCTCGAGCTTCCGCTGCGCCTCGATGCGGCGCTGCTTGTACTTCGAGATGCCGGCGGCCTCCTCGAAGATCGCCCGGCGCTCCATCGGGCTGGCCAGCAGCATCGCGTCGACCTTGCCCTGTTCGATGATCGAGTAGGCGTCGGCGCCCACGCCCGTGTCCAGGAACAGCTCGCGGATGTCGCGGAGCCGCGCAAGCTTGCCGTTGATCAGGTACTGGCTCTTGCCGTCGCGGTACAGCCGCCGCTCGACCTCGACGACCTCGGTGTCGATCGGCAGCGCCCGGCGGATGCGGCGGTCGAGCACGGTCTCGCCGGCCGCGTCCTCCACGGTCTCCGCGTCCTCGTCCTCGATCGCGCCGGTGGGGGCTGCCGAGGGTTCGTCCGAGACGTCCCGGGCCCGCTCGATCCGCGGGTTGTCGAAGGCGAGGGTGACCGAGGCCATCCCCGCGGGCTTGCGGGCCGCGGAGCCGGCGAAGATCACATCGATCATCTCCTTGCCGCGCAAGGACTTGCTCGACCGCTCCCCGAGCACCCACTTGATGGCGTCGACGACGTTGGACTTGCCGCACCCGTTGGGCCCGACGACGCCCGTCATCGCGTCGTCGAAGGTGAAGGTGGTCTTGTCGGCGAAGGACTTGAAGCCGACGAGCGTGAGCGACCGCAGCCGCATCCCCGCCGGGGGCGCGGCCTGGACGGAGCCGTTGCTGCTGCTGGTGGGCGCGTGTGTCAAGAGCCAACCTCCGTGTCGCTCACGATGCCGATCCGCCCGCCCGCGCCGGTCCTTGGCGCGGGAACACCCGTGGGGCGCCGCGCGCCCCGCCGAACGAACCTCTCGCAGGATACCGACTCCGCCACGGGGGCGTCCGAAACTTCACACACAGCCCACGACCAATCCGCGCCCGCGAGCGCGGGCGCCGCTCCCCAGTCTCACTCTCCGCCCGGCCCGCCGCCGGGCTCCTCGGCGCCCTCCTCCGTCGGCGGCGCCGTCAGAGGCACGAGCAGGCCCTCGCGCCGCGCCGCCCTCGGGCGGTCGCCGTCGCTCACGCGGGGCGAGTCGAAGACGATCAGCTCCGCCTCCTCGCCCGGACGCTCCGGCCTCACCGTGATCTCCTCCTGCTGCGCCGAGCGCGTCAGCTCGGCGATCAGGCGGTTCTGCTCGGTCGAGAACGCCGCCGCCACCGCGTTGTGCTCGAACAACTGGTGCAGCGCCCCGACGCACTCGGCGTAGCTCAGGCCCAGCCCGGGCCGCGGGTCGTCGGCCGTCTGGTCGTGCGCCATCAGCGCCAGGAGCTTCTCGATACTCGGATCGACCTCCTGCGTGACCACGCGGCCCGTCCTCAGATCCCGGAAATACAGGCGGATCGGGTCCGTCTCGCCGTCCGAGGCCAGCATCAGCCGGTTGTTCCACGCGCTGACCACCAGGGGCCGCTCCAGCCGCACGCCCTGGCCGAAGAGCACGATCCGGGGCTCGCCCTGCTGCGTCACGTACACCATGGGCTCGCCCACAGGCGCCCGGTCCAGGAAGAACTTGCCGGCGACCAGCTCGCGGCTCACGCCCTCGATCGTCCCCTGGGGCAGGCTCATCTGGGCGATCGCGTCCAGCCCCGCCCGCGTCAGGTGCACCCCGCCCGGGCCGGTCTCCCCCTCGACCATCGCCAGCAGCCGCCGCTTCTGCGACCGCACCGCCCGGTCCACCAGCGCCTCGTACGCCGCGACCCGGACCGTGAACTCGTTCTCGGCCATCAGGTTCTTGAGCGTCTGGTCCACCCGGGGGCCCGCGTCCAGCCGGCTCAGCAGCCGGATCGCGTCAAGCCGCAGGATCTCGGGCCCGCTCGTCGCCAGCTCGCTCAGGTACGCCGCCGTCCTGGGGTCACCCAGGCCGACGCCGGCCCGCAGCGCCGCCAGGCGGGGCGCGGCCTCGGGGAAGTCGTACAGCTCGCGGACGAACGGCTTGGCCCGCTCGCCCAACGCCTCGAGGCACCAGCCCAGGTCGTTGGCCAGGTACGGCTGGTTCCGCATCTCCGCCGCGTACCGCCGGGCGTGCACCTCGGGGTACGACCGGTCGATCTGCAGGTGCTCGACCAGCGCCAGGAACTCGTCGGGCCGGTCGTGGAATCGCCTGGGGATCGTGATCCGGATCCGCGTGTCGTCCTTGCCCCGGGCCACGGGCTCCGAGTCGCCCGGCCGCTGCGGGAACCGCGAGTTGATCGCGCTGGCGATCCGCCGCGCCCGGTCGTGGGAGGGGTTGTCGAGCAGGATCTCGACCAGCAGGTCCTCGGTCACGATCCCGCCGTCCAGGATCCGCCCGACGTCCCGCGTGACCGAGCTGAACTCGTCGCCCGGGATCGAGAACGGGTTGAGGAAGATCGGGCCCTTGGACTCGCCGATCCGGAGAGTCTTGGCGCCGCCGAACACGCTCGGCGGGCCCGGACGCAGCTCCGTCGTCCACAGCTTCCCGCCCTCGAGGCTGGTCGCGTTCACCGCCCGGACGACGACGTCGAAGCTCGTCCCGGCGCGCGCGCCGGGCGGGACCGCGCCCTGCACGATCACGACCGCCGTGTTCGGGTCGGACACCAGCTGCCGCGGCGACTTGCCCTTCAGAGGACCGTCGATGTCGTTGGTCAGGCTGATGCCGTTGAGCGACATCTCCCGCTCGATCGTCGCGGCGTACTCCTCGGGCATGGGCAGCCCGCCCGTGCCGTTGAGCCCCACGACGAACCCGATCCCGGAGACCAGCGTCGGCTGCACGCCCGAGAGCGACGCCTCGGCGCCGATCGTCCCGCGCAGGACATCCGGCACGTCGCGCACGACCGTGGGCGTGACCGCCCTGGGCCGCGGCGCCGGCTTGTTCCTGTTCCGCCACGCTCGGCACCCGCTCAACACGGACGTCGCGACCAGGGCGCCGACCAAGGCCACCGCCACCACGCGTCCACGCGAGGACACACCACCGCTCACGCCAAGCCGCTGCATCGGGTTCAGCTTCCTTCTCCGCGGGCGTGGCCCGCGACCCGCCTGGGCCGCCTCCGCCCGGTCCGCCGCCTCGTGGGGGCGTGCCTGGGCCCCCGCCCGCCGGGATTCGCCCCGCCGGGCCTCAGGCCGCATCGTAGGTGACGCTTCGCACCATCAACGCCCCGCGTTCCCACGCCCCGGCAATCACTTGCGGCCGCCGCGGGCCCTCGCCCGCCCGCTCCGTCAGCCCCCAACCGTCACGGCGCCCCCGGGGCCCTCACATCTCGCCCACGTCCGCCCCCCATATCTGGCGTGTGCCGGCCACCCGCTCGGCCAGGGCCCGCCACATCTTGGGCGTGCCCGCCAGATTTTGCGCTCGCGTAAGGCCCTGAGAATTCCGCCCTTGCCGCCAACCGACAGCTTCTTCGCTCCGGCATACTGCATTTTGGTGAAGATCGGCCTGCACACACCATCCATTGTGGTATAGTCCGCGGCCGCTCGCCGATGTAGACCATCACGAGCGGCGCGTCGGGCCCGGACAAACACCGGACCACCCGGCGCGAAACAGCAGGCAGACCGGCGGCTCGGGAGGCCGCCGGATTCGTTGGTGGGGGTCGCAAGAAGCCCCCGTGGATGGGAACGCCCGGGTCTCAACCGGGCATCGGGACAGGGGCTTTGGGCCCCAGACGCAAGACGGCCGTGCCGCCGAGGGCGTGGGACCACCACCACCCCGGGCGCGATCGCCGCGTCCGCATTCAGGGAACCGCGCCATGGGCGTGCTCTGCGACACACAAATCCGCGAACTCGTCGGCATCGAGCCCTTCGAGGACGCCCGCAAACGCCCCGGGACCATCTCCTACGGCGTGTCCAGCTACGGCTACGACGTCCGCGTCGGCCCCGTCTTCAAGATTTTCACTCCCACCCCTCGTTCCGGCGGCGTCACGGTCGTCGATCCCAAGCGGTTCACCGACGAGCTGATGGTGACGGTGGACACGCGCGACATCGGCGCCGACCACGTCGTCATCCCGCCGAACTCATTCGCCCTGTGCGAGACGATGGAGCACTTCGTCATCCCGCGTGACGTGCTCGTGCTGTGCGTGGGCAAGAGCACGTACGCCCGGTGCGGGCTGATCGTGAACGTGACGCCGCTGGAGCCCGAGTGGCGCGGCCGCGTGACGCTGGAGATCAGCAACACCACGCCCCTGCCCGCCAAGGTCTACGCCGGCGAGGGCATCGCCCAGTTCGTCTTCCTCAAGGCCGACCGCGTCTGCGCCCAGTCGTACGCGGACAAGGCGGGCAAGTACCAGGACCAGTCGGGGCTGACCTTGCCCCGTGTTGATTAGGGCCTCGGGACGAGGCCGTGTGTCCCCCGCGAGGATCGCGGCGGGTTGGTGTGCATGGGTTTCTGAAAGCAAAGACGCGCAATGAAGATCACACGGCGATTCACCAAGGACGGACAGGACCCCTTCGCCACGGTCGAGTGGACGAAGCGTTCGAGCCGCATCACCAACCCCGACGGGTCGGTCGTCTTCGAGATGAACGACGCCGAGGTCCCCGAGACCTGGTCGCAGCTGGCGACCGACATCATGGTCTCCAAGTACTTCCGCAAGGCGGGCGTGCCGCAGCGGGCCGACGACGGCACGCTCATGCGCGACGACGACGGCGAGGTCGTCACCGGGCCCGAGCGCTCCGCGAGACAAGTCATCCACCGCCTGGCCGGCTGCTGGCGCCAGTGGGGGGAGAAGCACGGGTACTTCAACACGCCCGCCGACGCCCAGGCGTTCTACGACGAGCTGGCGTTCATGATGGTGCACCAGATGTGCGCCCCCAACTCGCCCCAGTGGTTCAACACGGGCCTGAACTACGCCTACGGCATCACGGGCCCCGCCCAGGGCCACTGGGTCGTGGACCCCGCCTCGGGCCAGCCCCAGGAGGCGCCCGACGCGTACTCGCACCCGCAGCCGCACGCGTGTTTCATCCAGAGCGTGTCCGACGACCTCGTCAACGAGGGCGGGATCATGGACCTCTGGACGCGCGAGGCGCGCCTCTTCAAGTACGGCTCGGGCACGGGGACGAACTTCTCCAACCTTCGCGCCGGGAGCGAGCCCCTGTCCGGGGGCGGCAAGTCGTCGGGCCTGATGAGCTGGCTGAAGATCGGCGACCGGGCCGCGGGCGCGATCAAGTCGGGCGGGACGACTCGCCGGGCCGCCAAGATGGTCTGCCTCGACATGGACCACCCGGACATCGAGAAGTTCATCAACTGGAAGGTCCGCGAGGAGATCAAGGTCGCGGCGATGGTCGAGGGCCTGAAGGCCATCGCCGGCGAGAAGGCGAGCATCAGCGACACGGAGACGGTGGGCGAGACCGCGGCGAGGCTCGGGCTCCAGCTCGACTACGACTTCAACGGCGAGGCGTACCAGACCGTCAGCGGGCAGAACTCGAACAACTCGGTCCGGATCCCGGACTCGTTCTTCGACGCGGTGGACGACGGCGGCGAGTGGGAGACCAGCTTCCGCACGTCGGGCGAGCCGGCGGTCACGCTCGACGCCGGCAAGCTCTGGGGCGACCTGTGCTACGCGGCCTGGCGGTGCGCCGACCCGGGCGTGCAGTTCGATACCACCATTAACGCCTGGCACACCTGCCCGAGCGGGGGGCGGATCAACGCCTCCAACCCGTGCTCGGAGTACATGTTCCTGGATAACACGGCGTGCAACCTCGCGTCGCTGAACGTGATGAAGTTCTACGACGCCGAGGGTCGTTTGTTCGACACCGACGCGTTCGAGCACGCGATCGACCTGTGGACGATGGTGCTGGAGATCTCGGTTCTGATGGCCGCGTTCCCGAGCCGCGAGATCGCGGAGCTGAGCTACAAGTACCGCACGCTCGGCCTGGGGTACGCCAACCTGGGGGCCATGCTCATGCAGGCCGGCATCCCGTACGACTCCGAAGAGGGCCGGGCCGTGTGCGCCGCCCTGACCGCGATCCTGACCGGGCGTTCGTACCGGATGTCCGCGTTGATGGCCAAGGAGCACGGCCCGTTCCCGGGATTCGCGGCCGACCGCGAGACGATGCTGCGGGTCATCCGCAACCACCGCCGGGCGGCGAAGGGCGTCAGCCGCGCCAGCGCCGACTACGAGAACCTCCGCATCCGCCCGGTGCCGATCGACCACCAGCTCCTGCGGTCGGGCAGCGTCAATGTCGTCAACGCCGAGGACCTGCTCGGTCGGGCCGTGGACGCGTGGGACGACGCGCTGGCCCTGGGCGAGCAGCACGGCTTCCGCAACGCGCAGACGACCGTGATCGCGCCCACGGGCACGATCGGCCTGCTCATGGACTGCGACACGACGGGCGTCGAGCCGGACTTCGCGCTGGTCAAGTTCAAGAAGCTCGCCGGCGGCGGGTACTTCAAGATCGCCAACGCCTCGGTCAAGCCCGCGCTCAAGACCCTGGGCTACGCGCCCGGGCAGGTCGACGACGTCATGCGGTACCTGCTGGGCGCCCTGGAGCTGGACGTGCCGATGCCCGCGTCGGCGCCCGGCGCCAAGGACGGGCAGACCTTCGCCGACTGGCTCCGTGCCAAGGGGCTCACCGACCCCGACCTCCGCAAGGTCTCGACGGCCCTGCCGACCGTCTTCGAGCTGGGTTTCGCCTTCGGCGCCTGGACGCTGGGCGACGACGCGCTCGAGCGCCTCGGCATCGACCCCGCCAAGGCCAAGGCCCACGCGGGCTTCTCTGTCCTCAAGGCCCTCGGCCTCTGCACCGACCACATCGACCAGCTCAACGAGGTCATCTGCGGCGCCCAGACCGTCGAGGGCGCCCCGCACCTGGCCGACGAGCACCTGAACGTCTTCGACTGCGCCAACACCTGCGGGCGCAAGGGCACGCGGTTCATCGCGGCCTCGGGGCACATCCGGATGATGGCCGCGGCCCAGCCGTTCATCTCCGGCGCGATCTCCAAGACGATCAACCTCCCGCACGACGCGAAGGTGGACGACATCGCCAGCGCCTACCGCCTGTCGTGGGAGCTGGGCCTGAAGGCGAACGCGCTGTACCGCGACGGGTGCAAGCTCTCGCAGCCGCTGTCGAGCAAGTCCGACAAGGAGGACGAGCCGGGCGCGCCAGCCGAGCCGGCGGACGAGGCAAAGAAGGCCGTCGTCGCCGAGGTGGACGAGTCGGGGGAATCCGATGCCTCCTCGGCCACCCCCGAGGAGGCCGAGGCGGTTGCGTCGATTGCGGCCTCGGCTGAGTTCAGCGACTACGAAGAGGACGAGGACGACATCCCCGCCGCCGTCGCCAAGCGTCGGATCCCGGTGGACGAGGACGAGGAGGACTTCGCCGCCGAGCCGGCGGACGCCTCGCCCCGCCTGGCGACGACGCCCCCCCCGGTCGAGGTCAAGGCGGCCTCGGGCCCGCCCTCGTCGGACCCGTTCCGCGCCGTCCGCCGCCGCCTGCCCGACACGCGCCGGTCGGTGACGCACAAGTTCAACGTCGCGGGGCACGAGGGGTACCTGACCTGCGGCCTGTACGAGGACGGCAAGCCGGGCGAGCTGTTCATCACGATGGCCAAGGAGGGCTCGACCATCGGCGGGCTGATGGACTCGCTGGGCACGTCCACGTCCGTCGCCCTGCAGTACGGCGTGCCCCTGGAGAGCCTGGTCCGCAAGTTCACGCACCAGCGGTTCGAGCCGGCGGGCATGACCACCAACCGGGAGATCCCCTTCGCCAAGAGCCTGGTGGACTACATCTTCCGCTGGCTGGGCATGGAGTTCATCCCGGGCTTCCGCGAGGCCAACGCCCCGCAGCGGCCCGAGTCCAAGCCGGAGACCAAGACCCAGTCCAAGCCCGGGCAGGAAGCCGCGGCCAAGGACGCCAAGCCCGCGTCCGTCGTCGAGACACGCGCCACCGAGAACGGAGTCTCATCTTGGAACCAACCCGCAGACGCCGACGGCCGGGCGACGACGCCCGCCCCCCGAGATACGAGCGTCCCGAGCGACGCGCCCCACGCCGCCGTGGTGACCGTCGAGCAGACCTACTCGAGCGCCACACTCTCGATGGCCCTCGAGAGCGCCGGCGACGCACCGCCATGTGACGTCTGCGGGTCCATCACCGTCCGCTCGGGCACGTGCTACAAGTGCCTGAACTGCGGCGCCTCGATGGGATGCAGCTGATACGGGAACGCACACCCCCGGCGCGAGCGCGCCGGGGAAGACACCGATCCACCCACGCGCAAGGAGACACGCGCACGAACGAGTCACACGACCCCCGCCCCTAGCCGGGCGCGCGGACCACGCGAGAGGGTCGGCCGAACAAGGGCCGGTGTCGGAAGGATCCGACCCGGGCCGGGCGAGCACGGTGGTTCCGCCCGGTCTCCGCTTCGCTGATCGATGGCGAATGCCCGCGAGGGCAAGGAGCGTCCGAAGACCAGCGTCGGCCGATCTCTCGCGTGGCCCTCGAACGGGGTCAGACAAGCACGGGCCCGGGCAACCGGGCCCCGTCCGCCTCGGCGGACAACGCCGGAGTCGGAAGCACCCCATCCCTGCCTCCCACCCGCTTCCGACTCCGCGCCTCCCAGCCCCCGGGCGAGCCCACCACCGCTCGGGGGCGTTTTTGTGCGCGCGTGCGAGCGGGGGGCGCCCATGCTTCTTGGGGCTTGGTCGGTCGGTGCGATTCTCTGGAAGGGGCGCGTCGGCGGCTACGCGGCCTCGTTCGTCGCGCCCGGGGCGCCGCCGACGAGCGTGTCCGCGATCCGCTGGGCCCCGACCATGATCGGGCTGATCACCTCGGTCGCGCCGGCCCGCTGGATCTTCCGGACCGTGTCCGGCGAGTCGGCGCGGCTGATGATCTTGATCTCCGGGCACAGGTCCCGGGCCGTCAGCGTCGTCACGATGTTCACGTTGTCCTGGCTCACGGCGCACACGACCGTGCTCGCCCGCTCGATCCCGCACCGCAAGAGCGTCTCGTCCTCGGTCGCGTCCGCCTTGACCGCGATCCACCCGCACTCCAGCGCCTCGTCCACGAGCGCCTCGTCCGTCTCGATCACGACGAACGGGATGTTTCGCTGGGCGAGCTCGCGGCAGACGATCCGCCCGATCCGCCCGAGCCCGCACACGATGACGTGGTCATTCAACCGATCGATCAGGAGGCTCATCTTCCGCTCCGAGTTCAGGGTCAGCTCGATCGTCGCCTGCAGCAGCTGCGAGAGCGAGTACGTGATGACGCCGATGCCGCCGAGCATCAGGCCGACGGCAAGCGCCTCGCCACCGGGCGACATCCCGTAGTCGCCGTACCCGACCGTGGTGATCGTGATGATGGTCAGGAAGAACGCGTCCCAGACGCTCCACCCCTCGGTGAGCATGAACCCGAGCGTGCCCGAGGCGACGACGAGGATCGCCATCAGCAGCGCCCGGCGCAGCTGGGGGTGGTTGGCGAGCAGAATCCGCCGGTGCTGGCTCACGCCCCGGTTATCGGCGCCCGCGGGGGCGCGATTGAGGAGGATCGGGCGGAGCGTCGGGCCCCGGGCGGCGTCGGCCTCAATCCACCCGCGGGCGGCGGAGGATGGCCAGGGCCCGATTCAGGACGGGGTCGGCCCGGGCAAAGTCCGGGGCGGCGGCGTTCACGCGGACGTCCGGCTCGACCCCCACGCCCTCGAACGCCTCGCCCTCGGCCGTCATCGCCCGCCACGAGGGCAGGTAGACCGTCACGCCCCCGCCCAGGTCGTACGGCCGCGGGTTGCCCGACGAGCCCTGCGTCGGAGCGCCGACCACCGTCGCCCGCGCCGCCGCCTTCATCATCAGCACGAACGCCTCGCAGCTGCTCATCACCACCGGCCCGGACAGGACGGCGACCGGACCGGTGAAGCGCGGGCGCCTCGTGCTCGGCGCCAGCCACCGCTCCTGCACGGGCCCGAAGCCCGACTCGGCGTCCGGGTCAACGAACCGGTGCGTCGCGTACAGCACAGCCTCGTCGATGAAGCAGCCGGCGAAGGCCTGGGCGAGCGTCTCGTCGCCCCCGCCGTTGAGCCGCACGTCGATGATGATCGCCTCGGCGTCGTGCAGGCGCCACAGCGCCTCGAACGCCGCCTCGACGTCCTCCCGCCTCGACGCGTCCCAGGTCGTGATCTCGATGTAGCCGATGTTGTCCTCATCCCAGCGGCCGACGGCGACGGCGTCGTTGAGCTGTTCGAGACCCGGGACCAGGCGCCCGAGCGAGCCCCGGGCGCGGTTGGGCACCCGCGGCGCCACGAACGCGGGGAACCGCGCCTCGCCCGCCTGCGTGAACACGTGCTTGTCCTGCGTCGGGGCGAGCATGGTCGCGATCGTCTGCGCCAGGGCGGTCGGCGTCGGCGCCCTCTCGACGACAGACCGCCGCGACTCGAGCAGCCCCCGCCAGTCCAGGCCAAGCCGGTCCCGGTAGGCGTACCGCGTCTCAAGCAGCTCGATCAGCCGATCGAGGGCGGCGGCGTTGGCGGCCTTCCGCCCCGCGTCCGCCTCGTCGTCCCCGCCGGCCGTCCGGAACGCGATCGGGTAGGGGACGGCCGACTCGCCCGTCAGCCCCCGGAAGTTCGTGAACCGCTCGTTGTTGATGCTCAGCCAGTAGTCGCGGCCCGGCCCGAGGGCGATGGGCAGGACGAACGTGTGCCGCCCGATCCAGCGGGGCTGGCCGGTGATCTTCGGGAAGGTCTCGCCCCCGCCGACGACCGAGTGGGCGGAGGTGTCCATCGGCTGGTCAAACGTGATCCGGAGTTCTGTGGTCGCGGGATCGACGGCGGTGTCGCCGTTGTCGGGCGAGGCGTCCACGACTGTGGGCGGGGCGGCGAGGGCGAGGCTGGCGGCGAGGCAGAGGGTGGTGAGGATCGCGCGCATGGGTGGGCTCCCGGGTCGTGCATCATCGTAGTGGGCGGGCGCCCGGCGGTAAGTTAGTGTGTGTCGGGAGGTGAATCGAATGGTGCAGCCCTTGCCAAAGCAGCAAGTTGCCGGAATCGGGTTGTCACTACTCGTGCTTTCTCTCGGGGCGTGCCAATCGTGCCGGGAAGGGAAAGGCCAGGGCTCGCCCGACGCGTGCTTTGCAGTCTACGAAGTGATCGTCCGGGCTAAGTCCGATTTGGTCATTGCCAAAGGCAGAGTGTACTTGGACTCGCCCGATCCGACCGCGGATGACAACAAGGTGCAGGGCCATTGGTGGTTACAACTCACCAACGACGTTGCGCCGCCGTATCCCGAGTACGCGGAATGGTGGAGCGAACTAAATGACAAGATCATGGTCGATACAGGCGCGGGGGAGTATGTGATGGGCGTTGGCGAATCGCCTGCCGAGAGGGCAACGCGCGAGCTCGACCGGGGTGGTCAGCTGTCTATTCTCGTCGCAGCGGAGGGCAAGCTCGTGCTAAACCTGAATCCCGGGTGGTCGCACGACGTCATCATGTTCGCGCTCCACGCGGAGCACGATGGCGCGAGATCCGGCGCATGGGACTTTGCGACCGATCGAGGAGTCGAGGCAGAGGGGCTCGTCGAGCTTCGGCGTGTAGCTCGAGACTGAGTTCCCGGGTCAGCCGATTCGACTGACCCCCCCCATGTAGGGCCTCAACACCTCCGGCACGCTCACGCTGCCGTCCTCGTTCTGGTGCATTTCGAGGATGGGGATCATGAGCCTGGGGCTGGCGGCGACGGTGTTGTTCAGCGAGTGGCAGAACGTCGTCTCGCCCTTGGTGTTCTCGCCGCCGGGGCGGGCCCGCATGTTCAGGCGCCGGCACTGGAAGTCGTACAGGCGGCTGGCCGAGTGCGTCTCGCCGAAGTCGCCCGCGGGCGTCGAGTTCTCGTCGTCCGGGTCGGACAGCTCGCCGCGGCCCGGCATCCAGCACTCGATGTCCACCATGTCCGCGTTCTTGACGCCCAGGTCGGCGGTGCAGCACTGCAGCAGGCGGTGGGGGAGGCCCAGGCTCTTCAGGAACTCCTCGACGAAGCCGATCATCTTTGAGTGCCAGGCGCGGGACTCTTGCTCGTCGGCCCGGCAGATGACGACCTGCTCGACCTTGTCGAACTGGTGGATGCGGTAGAGACCGGCCGTGTCCTTGCCCGCGGCGCCGGCCTCGCGCCGGAAGCACGTCGAGACCGTCACGTACTGCAGGGGGAGCTGATCCTCGTCGAGGATCTCGTTCTGGTGCAGGCCCATGAGGCCGACCTCGCCCGTGCCGGTCAGGAACAGGTCGTGCCCGCCGCCGCGGCTGGTCTCCTCGACGTGGTACGCCTGCTCGCGCCCGGCCGGGAAGAAGCCGGTGCCGGTCATGGCTTCTTCGCGGACGAGGACGGGGACGGACATGGGCGTGAAGCCGTGGTTGTCGGCCATGAAGTCGATCGCGTAGCGGAGGATCGCCTGGTGCAGCCGCATGCCGGGGCCGGTGAGGATGTACGACCGCGTGCCGGCGAGCTTGACGCCCCGGGGGAAGTCCACCAGGCCCAGGTCCTTGCAGAGCTGGATGTGCGTCTTGGGCGCGAAGCCCCTGTTCTCCTGAAACGACTTGTCCCAGTCCCAGCCCTCGGGCGCCCAGCGCGACTTCTCGACGTTGTCGTCGGCCGACTTGCCGACCGGGACGTCGGCGTCCGGCGGCAGCGGGACCTGGAGCAGCAGCGCGTCCAGCTCGGGCGAGACCGCGTCGAGCTGTTCCTGGAGCCCGGCGATCTCGGCCTTGAGCCTCGCGGGCGCCGCCTTGAGCGACTCGACCTCGGACTCGATCGCGGCCTTCTCGTCGCCCTCGGCCTTCTTGAGCCGGCCCATCAGCTGCCCGATCTTCGGGCCCGACTCCTTCGCGAGCTTGTTCTGCTCGGCGCGGAGGGTCTCGGCCCGGGTCATCAGGTCGCGGCGGGAGGCGTCGAGCTCGAGGATGCGGTCGATGTCGACGTCGTAGTTCTTCTTGGCGGCGCCGTCCTTGAAGCGGGCCGGATCATCGCGGAGGGCCTTGAGATCGATCATGGGACGCGAGTCTAGGTCGGGCCGAGCGCAACTCGCGGCCAGGAAAGGGCGGGCCGGGGGTCGCGGGGCGGGGGGCGTTTGCTAGGATTGGGCCGCGGTGGAGGGAGGGCCCGGGACCCCGGCATGAGCAAGCTCCAGATCCGGCTCGCGGACGGGCGTGGACGCCCCATCCGCCTCAAGGACGACCCGATCACGATCGGGCGTCACCCAGACAACCGCCTTCGTCTGAAGGACGACATGGCCTCGCGCCATCACTGCGTCATCGAGCCCGACGGCCGGGGCGGGCACCGCCTGCGGGACCTGGGCTCGCGGAACGGGACCAAGCTCAACGGCATGCGGGTCACCGAGTCCCGCCTCGGTGATGGAGACTCGATCCGCATCGGCGCGATCGAGTTCCTGGTCGAGGCCCGGGAGTCGGCCGTGCACGCCGCGGCGGCCCAGTCGGGCAACGGCAACGGCGAGAGCGAGACGGCCAGGGCGGTCTCCCGCGCCCGGTCCAAGGCGGCCGAGGACAACGCCGAGTGGGTCGCCGAGGTCCGGGGCGTGATCAACGCGATGCCCGCGCCCGAGTCGGGCGACGAGTCGCTCCAGCTCGTGGACGCCCGGGGCCAGAACACCTCGGCACTCGCCGGCGCCGCCGACGGGCCCCTGGCGATGAACCTGCTGCTCCGGGCGGCCAGCCGCACGCGCGCGACCGACATCCACGTCGAGCCCAAGGCGGACGTCTTCAACGTCCGCATGCGCGTGGACGGGCAGATGGTCTGGATCGTCGAGCTGCCCGTGAAGGTCGGCGAGCTGATGTCGGGCCTGATCAAGACGGCCTGCCACATGCAGGCCGCGGCCCGCGACGCGATCCAGGAAGGGCACTTCTCCTGCCGCTTCCCCGATCGCCGGTGCGAGTACCGCGTCAGCTTCACGCCCAGCGTGCACGGGCAGAAGCTGGTCATCCGCGTGCTCGACCAGCGCGGCGTGCCCATGGCCCTCTCGGACCTGGGCATGGTCGGGTACATGGAGGAGCGCATCCGGGCCGTCACCAACATGGACGCCGGGATGATCCTCGTCTGCGGGCCCACCGGCTCGGGCAAGACCACGACCCTCTACAACGCCCTGCGGGAGATCGACCGGGACACGCGGAACGTCATCACGATCGAGGACCCGGTCGAGTACCAGCTCGAGGGCGTGACCCAGATCCCGATCGACGAGAAGAAGGGCAACACGTTCAACACGCTCCTGCGGAGCGTCCTCCGCCAGGACCCGGACGTGCTGCTGCTGGGCGAGGTCCGCGACGAGGAGACGGCCAGGACGGCGATGCAGGCCGCCATGACCGGGCACCTGGTGTTTTCGACCGTCCACTCCAAGGACTCGATCTCGGCGGTCTTCCGCCTGCTGGACCTGAAGGTCGAGCCCTACCTGGTCGCCAACTCCCTCAACCTGGTCCTGGCCCAGCGGCTGGTCCGCGTGCTCTGCGAGCACTGCAAGCGGGAGATCCCGGTCCCCCCGGGCCTGAGCACGAAGATGGGCCGCTTCCTTGGCAACAAGAGGACGCTCCAGCAGGCCGTCGGGTGCAAGCGGTGCATCAACACGGGCTACCGCGGGCGCCAGGCGCTGTTCGAGCTCTTGGACGTCAACGACGAGCTGCGGGATTTGATTTTGTCGAACCCGAGCATCCAGGCGATGAAGAAGGTCATCGCCGAGGGGCTGTTCACGACGCTGAACCAGTACGGCTTCCGCCTGGCGGCCGAGGGCGTGACCTCGATGGACGAGGTCGAGCGCGTGACGGGGATGGGCTGAACTCGCGACCGCTACTCCGCGCCGGGCAGAAACCCCATCCGGGCCAGGAACGCGGTCGCCTCGGCGATCTCGTGCCGCGTGAACCCGACCAGCTCGGCGGGTGTGCGGCCCGTGGTCATGAGGGTCTGGGGCGGGGCGTACCGCCCATCGTGGTGGGCGGCGTAGCGCGTCGCGGCGGAGAAGGCGGCCTCGGCGGCCTCGAACAGGCGGTCGGCCGTCATCGGGTCGGGCGTGTCGGTGTGCTTCTTCATGGCTCGTCCTCCTTTCGTCAGGCGTGAGCCACACGGCACAACTGCTCTGCGCAGCCGGGCATTCCTCTCACCGTGATTCGAGATCAGCAGCCGTCGGATTCGCCCGCTGGCCCGGCGCCGATCAGGCGTGCGTCCCGCCACGCCGGGAACTCGGCCCGCCAGGCCCGGAGGGCCGCCGGGTCGATCTCGACGCTCAGGACGCCGACCTCGTCGCCCAGCTCGCCCAGCACCTCGCCCCTGGGGGAGACCGCGATCGTGCCCCCGACGTAGTTGAGGTGCGGGTCGGGGCCCGTCCGGTTGACGGCCAGCACAAAGGCCTGGTTCTCGATGGCACGCGCCAGGGCCAGAGTGCGCCAGTGTGTCTGGCGGGCCTCTGGCCAGTTGGCCGCGATGACCAGCGTCTCGGCCCCCATCAGCATCCCCCGGCGGTACAGCTCGGGGAACCGGAGGTCGTAGCAGATGGTCGGGCAGACACGGAGGGGCTCGGCCCCCCCGGGCGCGGGCCAGTCGAAGAGGAGGATCTCGTCGCCCCCGGTGAAAGCCTCGGGCTCTTTGCCGAATGAGAAGGGGTGGATCTTGCTGTAGTCGCACAGGACCTTGCGCCCTGGGGCTGCGGCGGTCAGGTTGTTGGTCGCGCGGGCGCAGTCGCAGTTCTTGACCGGGCGCCCGCCCAGGACGATCGCGTCCAGGTCGTCGGCCAGGTTCAAGAGATAGTCGAGTGTCTCGAGCGCGGAGGGCGCGGTGGTGTCGATGTTGAGCGAGAATCCGACGGCGAACATCTCGGGCAGGACGACCAGGTCGCCCGGCTCGATCGGCGCCGACGAGATGAGCCGATCGACCCGCCGGAAGTTCTCGCCCGGGTCCTCCCAGGCGATATCGGGTTGCACAAGATGAGCGCGCATTGTCGGTCAATAGTGGGCGCGGCGGCCGGTCCGGGCAACCGGGGGCGGCGCGGCCGGGTACGATCTCTCGTCGGGGGACGTGACGAGTCGGGAAGGCGGGGCGATATGGCCGGCATGCGGCTGCATCAGGCGGAAGAGCACGGCGGGGGCGGCGAGGGGCGGGGCGCCAAGATCCTGCTGGCCAGCCGATCACCCAGGCGGCGCGAGTTGCTCACGTCGCACGGGTACGAGTTCCGCGTGGGCGAGAGCGGCGTCGATGACGCCCTGCTCCGGGGCGACGACCGGGACGCGGCCAGCTGGGTGATGTCCATGGCCTTCCTCAAGGCCGCCGCCGCCCTGGCCAGGCACGGGTGCGACGGCTGGGCGACGCTCGTGCTCGGCGCGGACACCGTGTGCGTGGTGGACGGCGTCATGCTGGGCCAGCCCCACGACGCGGGCGAGGCCGCCCGCATGATCGACCTGATGGCCGGGAGGGGGCACGAGGTGCTCACCGGCGTGGCGCTGGTGTGCCCGAGGACTCGTCGGCGCGACCTGTTCATCGATCGCGCGAGCGTGAACGTCGGCCGAATCACGGAACCGATGCGAGACGAGTACGCCTCGTCCGGCCTCTGGCGGGGCAAGGCCGGGGCGTACAACCTGGCCGAGCGCCTCGAGGCCGGTTGGCCCATCGAGCACGACGGGGATGCGACGTCCATCATGGGACTGCCGATGGAGACGCTCGGTGCGCGGGTCGAGGCGTTCTTCGCGGCCTCGTCGGACGCGGCCTGAGCGGCCCTTTCCCGGCGTCCGAGAACGCCCAGCCCGCACAGCCGGGCCGCCCGCGCCAATTCGGTCGCACATCTCCCTGGCCCGGGGTAGTGTCCATATGTGAGCGACACGAGCACCATCGCGCCGGCGTGGGTCGTCCTGCCCGTGGCGGGGATCGCGCTGATCGTCCTGGCCGGCCACATGCAGGCGATGTGGGAGGCGGCGCGCCGTGGGGCCGTGCCCGCCAGCCGCGTCCGCATCCGCACGGTCAACGGCTTCGTGATGATGGTCACGGCCTGCCTGGCCGCCTACGGCTTCGGGATCGTGACGCCGTCCGAGGCGGGCATGTTCGTGCTCGCGTGGTCCGCGGTCGCCGGGCTGATCGGGATCGTCGTGATGCTCGCGGTGGTCGATGCGATGAACACGGCGAGGCTGTCGTGGCGGGTGCGGCGGGAGGCGCGGGAGATCCTCCGCGACCGCGTGGCGCGGGAGCTTGCCGAGGCGCGGGCCCAACGCCCGGGCGCCGATCGGCTACGCTTGCGTCATGACGACGCCGGCGAGGGCTGAGCCGCGATCCGGGCCGGTCCCCGGTCCACTCGGACGAGCGCTGGCGGGTCTGTACGCACGGGAGATGGCCAGGCGGAACCGCCGGTATGACGCGGGCGTGGGCGTCGCGGACGTCGGGCGCCCCGTGATCTCGGTCGGCAACCTGTCGGTGGGGGGGACGGGCAAGACGCCGCTGGTGACCTGGATCGTCCGCCGCCTGCTGGCCGAGGGGCGCCGCCCCTGCATCGCGATGCGCGGCTACCGGGCCAAAGGCGGGATCGCGGACGAGGCGGCGATCTACCGACGCCGATTCCTCGATGTGCCCATCGTCGCGCAGCCCGATCGGCGCCAGGGGCTCGAGGAGCTGTTCGCGACGGTCGAGGGCCGACGCGTCGACTGCGTCGTCCTCGACGACGGGTTCCAGCACCGGCGGATCGCCCGGTCGCTCGACATCGTGCTCGTGGACGCGACGAGGTCGGCCTTCGAGGACGCGCTGCTGCCCGCGGGCTGGCTCCGCGAGCCGGTCGAGTCGCTCGCGCGGGCCGACGCCATCGTCGTGACCCACGCCGAGCACGAGGGGGCGCGGGTCGATGAACTCCGCGACCGCCTGGCCTCGATGGCGCCCGGGAAGCCGATCGGCGTGACGCGGCACGTGTGGGGCGGGCTGGACGTGCAGCGCCACGGCGAGGACGAGACACAGGACCTGGAGTGGCTGGTGGGTCAGCGGGTCTTCGCCGTCTGCGCGATCGGGAACCCGGACGCGTTCCTGGCCGAGGCCGCCCGCGTGCTGGGCGATGGGCTGGTCGGCTCGGCGACGCTCCGGGACCACGACCCGTACGCCGAGGGCACGGTGCAGCGCCTGATCCGACGAGCCCGGGGACTCAATGCTGACGTCATCCTGACGACGGAGAAGGACTGGGTGAAGCTGGCGCGGGTGCCCACACGCGAGTGGGCATGCGCCGTCGCCCGGCCCCGCCTGGAGCTGGCGTTCGACGGGGGGGAGGACGAGCTGGGCTCGCTGGTGACCGCGGCGGCGGTGGGGGACTCGGGCGGCGGGGGCTCGTAGGATTGGGCCCGCTGGGGCGCCCCATGAACGAACTGCTCGACAGGCTGGGATCGTGGGCCGAGTTCCGGGCGATCGTTGTCGGGGACTTCATGCTCGACCAGCTGGTCTACGGCGACGCCGAGCGGCTCAGCCAGGACGCCCCGGTGCCCGTCCTGAAGGTCGTCCGCCAGGAGGACCGCCCGGGCGGGGCGGCCAACCTGTGCCTGGACCTGGCCGCGATGAGGGGCCGCGTCACGGCCCTGGGCGCCGTCGGCGACGACGAGGCGGGCGGGGCGCTCCGTACTGCGCTCGAGCGCGAGGGCGTCGACGGCGGAGGCTTGGTCGTGGACGCGACCCGCCCGACGACGGTCAAACGGAACCTGATCGGCTTGGCCCAGGCGCGGCACCCGCAGAAGATGTTCCGGATGGACATCGAGTCCAGCGGCCCCCTGGGCGAGAGCGCCGAGGCGGCGCTGCTCGACGCGCTTGACGCGGCGCTCGCGGCGGGCGCCGACGTGGTCTGTATCGAGGACTACAACAAGGGCGTCTGCTCGCCGCGCGTCTGCGGCGAGGTGATCAGCCGGGCACGATCGGCGGGCGTGCCCGTCTTGGTCGATCCGGCCTCGGTCGAGGACTATTCGAAGTACGTCGGCGCCTCGGCGATCACGCCGAATCGCAATGAGGCCGAGCGCGCGACCGGGCTCAGGACCTGCGCCGAGGCGTCGGCCGACGAGAACGCGAAGGTCGCCCGCGCCCTGCTCGAGCCCCTGGGCTTGGAGGCCGTCGCGCTCACGCTCGATCGGCACGGGGCGTTGCTGCTGACGGCCGAGGGCATCGAGCAGATCCCGACGGTCGCCCGCGAGGTCTACGACGTGACCGGCGCAGGGGACATGTTCCTCGCCGGCCTGGCCGCGGGCCGGGCCAACGGGCTGTCGTGGGCCGACGCCGTCCGCTTGGCCAACGCCGCGTCCGGGCTCGAGGTCGAGGAGTTCGGCGTCGTCCCCATCCCCATCGAACGGATCCACCAGGAGATTCTCTCATTGCACCTCGGGCACGAGGGAACGCTGCTCACCCGGGAGCAGCTCGGCGTCCGCGTCGCGGCGGCCAGGCGGGCCGGGCGGCGGGTCGTCTTCACCAACGGGTGCTTCGACGTGCTGCACGCCGGCCACGTGGCGCTGCTGGAATCCGCGGCCGCCGAGGGCGACTTCCTCGTCGTCGCGATCAACTCCGATGAATCGGTCCGGGCCTACAAGGGCCCGACGCGCCCGGTGAACTCGCAGGCCGACCGGGCGACGGTGCTCGGCGCCCTGGCGGCCGTGGACGCCGTCGTCATCTACGACGAGGACACGCCCGTCGAGCTGCTCGAGGCGATTCGCCCAGACGTGCTGGTCAAGGGCGGGGAGTACGGCGAGGGGGAGATCCAGGGCGAGGGGCTCGTCACCGGCTACGGCGGGCGGGTCGTCCGCGTGCCGATGCGGGAGGGGCTCAGTTCGAGCCAGGTCCTGGCCCGGATGGGGCGCCCGGAGGCCGAGCGGGACCGGTCTGCGGAGGTCCACGCGAAGTATGTGCTGGACCGGACGCGTTCGGGCGACCGATAGGCGCAGGATGCCGAGCGGGCGCCCAGAGCGGTGCGTGCACGTCGCGGTCGTCGACCCGCGGTACGCCGGTCCGATCCTCGCGGGCGAGAAGACGATCGAGGCGAGGTTCGGCCAGACCCGCCGGGCGCCCTACGGCCGGGTGCACGCGGGCGATCGCATCTACTTCAAGAAGCGCTCAGCCGGGTACTTCGCCGCCGCGGAAGTCGAGCGCGTGCTCACGCTCTCGGAGCTGAACCCGGACGCCGTCGATGACGTCCGCGACGCCTTCGGCGACCGGATCGGCGGGACGGACGAGATCTGGCGCCAGATGCGGCATCGCCGCTACGCGACGCTTGTGACGATCTCCGGCGTGACGCCGACCGACGAGGGGCCCGACCTGAACAGGTGGGTCGGGTCGGCGAGGCGCTCGGGCTGGCACGTGCTGCCCGCCGAGGCGGCCCTCAAAACCGGTCCCGCAGTCAGCGCCAGTCGATGACGATCTTGCCCAGCTGTTCGCCCGCCTCAAGCCGCCGGTACGCCTCGACGCATTGTTCGGGCGCGAAGACCTGATCGACCACCGGCGCGAGCCGTCCCTCGCGGAACAGCGCGGCGACCTCGCGGAACTCGTCGTTCGAGCCCATCGTTGAGCCCAGGATCCGCAGCTGATTCCAGAAGACGCGGGCCAGGTCGGTCGTCGCGTCCGGGCCGGTCGTGCACCCGGGCGTGACGTACGCGCCGCCCCGGGCCAGGGCCTTGATGCACGACAGGTGCGTCGCCTTGCCGACCGAGTCGACGGCCATGTCCACGCCGCGCTTGCCCGTCCAGGCCCGCACGTCGCGAGACCAGTCCTGACCCTCATCAAGAACGCACAGCTCGGCGCCGAGTTCCTTGGCCTTGTCGAGCTTCCACTGGTGGCGGCTGGTGACGGCGACCGGGCAGGCGTAGAGCCTCGCGATCGCCAGGGCGCTCGTCGCGACGCCCCCGCCGATGCCCGGGATGAGCACGCTCTGGCCCGGGCGGAGGTCGCCCTTGGTGACCATCATCGAGTACGCGGTCAGGGCGCACAGCCCGAAGGCGGCGGCGGCGACCGGGTCCGAGTCGCCCACGTCCGCGAGGTTGGCCGCGGGGACGTTGAACAGCTCCGCGTGCGCGCCCGGCGAGCGGTGCTCGCCGATCAGCTCGAACACGGGCGGCGTGTGCGACGCCGGCGGCTCACCGGGTCTCGGGGATGGGGTGACGTCAACTGCTGCGTTGTAGATGACGCGCTTGCCGAGCCAGGACTCGTGCACCCCGTCGCCCACGGCGTCCACGACGCCGCACCCGTCGCACCCCGAGACACGCGGGTAAGTCAGCTCGAGCCCCGGCACGCCCCGCCCGACCCAGAGGTCCATGTGGTTGAACGCCGAGCACAGCGTCCGAAGCCTCGCCTCGCCCGGCGCGGGCGGGGGCGGCTCGGCAAAGTCAGCCCGGAGTTCGATGTTCTCGGCGACGGGGGCGCCCTGCTTCGTGACAACGACGGCTCGCATGCCGGCATGCTAGCGGGCCTTCGCCGGAACGTGAGCTCGGGCTACGTGACTTCCGGGTTGTCGCGGCGTGGCGCCGGGTCCTTCTTCCAGGGATAGGCAATCCACCCATGGAGACGCTTCTCGGGATCATCGACCCGTTCGAGGCACCCGATGTCCATGTTGTCCCAGATGCCGTGCAGGAGATGCTCGCGGGTCGCCCGCCGCTCCTCCTTGTTCTTGGCGGGCGGATCGCCGAGGACCCCGGTGTCCTCGTCGGGCACATACCAGCCCTTGTCGATGCGGTAGTTGGGCATGGTGGCTCCTTGGCTGTGGTCGTTACTGGTCCAGATCAATGACGAACTGGATGGCGTCTGTTGCCGCGGCGTGCTCCCGGGCACGGAGCTGGGCGTCGTCGAGTCGGCGCAGCGCCTCGCGGGTTTGGGAGGCGGCGACGCGGAAGCGCTCCTCGCTCGCGGCGGGGGCGTCGGCTTTCGAGAGCCGATCGAGCATGTTGCTCGCCGTCTCGACGGCGCCCCGGTACGCGTTGAAGTCCCGGTACGTCCTCGTGCCTCGGTCCGCGTTGATGGCGCCCATCGCGACCATGTCGATCGTCGTGAAGTCGTCGGGGCCCCGGGCGGCGTAGGCCGTGGGCTCGGCGGGGACGATCTCGGCCAGGGAATCGAGCCGCGACTTGATCTCCGCGGCCGCCTGCTGGCGGGGCGAGGACGCCCCGGACGCGTGCTGGGCGAGCACGTCGTACAGGGCGCCGTTGAGCCTGCGGATGACGCTGGTCTCGGCGGGCGTCGGGGTCGGGATGTTGCCGCCGTATCGGTCCGAGTCGATGACGGCGTGCGTCGGGATGGGCGGGCCGAGGCGCCCGTCGCCCAGGATCGCGCAGTCGAAGCCGAGGTACCCCAGGACGAGCGGGGTGTCGAAGGTCTCGCTGAGCGAGACGGTCCGCGCGGTGGCGGCCGTGATCCGGACGCTCCCGCCCGGCAGGAGCGTATCGACGCCGTTGACGGACGTGGTCTTCTGGCCGTCGGCGATGGTCTTGTTGAGGGCGGCGATGTTGTCCGTGTAGTTGGTGCGGTTGGCGGCGTCGACGTCCTCGTCCTTCTTGGGCGGCTTGGGTGTGAGGAGCTCGACCGGCTTGGGCGCCCCCACGTCGGCGCCCGCCGCGTAGGAGGACGCGTTCGAGAGGAACACGTCCATCTTGCCCGTGGCGTAGACGCGGGAGACGACCCTGAGGTAGTTCTGGCGCCCGGTCGCCCCGGGGCCGAAGTTGCGGAGGAAGTCGCGGTTGAGCGCGGCCCACGCGGTCAGCTGCGCGTACAGGCTCCGGGTATCGACGCCGATGGTCTTGGCCTGCTTGATGGAGATGGACCCGTTGGCGGCGTCGGAGCCGAGCAGGCTGAGACCGACGGGCACGCCCTGCACGGGGAGGGCGACGCTGAGCCCGCCGCCCCGGCTCGTCGAGAACGAGTAGGTCGGGAACGAGGCGTGGGGCGCGTCCTTCCAGGTGGACTTGCCCTGCGCATCGCGGGTCATCCAGGTCTTGGGCAGGACGCTGGCGCCCGGGTCGAACGAGTGGCTGTAGAACGTCGGATACCCGTCCGGGTCGAGCCGGTCGAGGTGGTTGTCCAGCGGGAGGAACCCGTCCTCGCGGTAGACCTTCTGCTGCTTGTCGATGGGGACCTGGACGAGGAACACGTCGCCCGGCTGGAGATCCTCGGTGAGCGGGTAGACCGGGATCACCTGGCTGGCGCGGATCGTGTAGCACCAGTCCTTGGCGACCTTCTCGAGCTGGCACTGCTTCGATGTGCAGCAGCCGGAGAGCGCGAGTGCGGCGATGGCGAGCACGGCGAGCAGGCCGGCCGATCGGACGCGGGGTGCGGGCGGCATCGGGGACGCTCCTTCGGTGTGGGCGCGGGCGCGGCGTGAGGGACGCTGCGCCCGCGCGAGACGCGCTGGAACGGATGAACTCTGCGTACCCCCCATACGGCACGAGGTCGGACGCATGGTACCGATGGGGGCGGCGAGAACGCAAGCGAGGCGGGCTCGCACGCGCCCGCGGCCGAGGGGCGCGCGCACTCACGCGTGTGTGCCCGGGGCCGCCGCACTCGGAGTATCCGAGGTTCGTGCGCTCGCGCCGCGCCAAGCGTGCGCAAAGAAACGCCCGCGTGTGGGAACGCGGGCGGTCGCTCGGGACACCGTGTTCAGCGACTCACGCCGACCGGGGGTCTGATTCGGGCATCAGGGGCAGCCGCCGGCGAACTCCCCCAAGAACGCGACCACGTCGGAGAAGTCCCACTGGCCGAAGGGCTCGGCCAGGTCGGCCTCCGGGCCCATCGCGCCGAACGCGTTCAGGAATCCCACGACGTCGGAGAAGTCGAGCTGCCCGAACGGCTCGGCGATGTCCGCCCCGTTGCAGCCCGCGGCGGCGGGGATCATCGCGTACGCCCGCACCTCGCCGTTGAACTCGCCCGTGCCCACGATCACCCCGTCGTCGGAGATGCCAAGCGCCGAGTTGGAGGTGTTCATGTCCAGGTCCCAGCCCGAGCCGTCGGGGATGAGGTCGGCCAGGGCGTACGTCGTCGAGCCGTCGTAGAGGAACGGAACGGAGAAGAGCCCGCCCGCGTTGCCGACGACCCAGCCGTTCGAGTTCACGCCCCGGGCCGAGCCCTGCGACGTGTCGGGCGGGAGCGGGATCTCGGTCGAGCCGCCCGCCGCGGTCCAGACGAACGGCGTGCCCGAGCCCTGGTTGAGCATGGACGAGCCGACGACGTGCCCGGCGTTGCTCACGCCGAAGCAGAGCGCGCCGTTGCGCCCGGGCAGGGGCGTGACGGCGGCCGCGGTGTCGGCCACCGAGTCGTAGACGAATCCGACGTTGACCGCCGCGTTGTTCGGATCGACCCCATTGCCGACGACCACGCCCGCGTCGTTGATGCGGAAGGCGGTGGTCATGAAGCTGCCGTTGCCGGTGGTTGTCGTGATCGTGGAGGCCGTCTCGCCCATGTAGATGCACGCGCGCTCGAGGGAGCCGCCGTTGACCGAGCCGACGGCGACGCCCGAGCTGTTGACGCCGTTGGCGCGGCCGAAGGTCTCGCCCGCGGGCAGTGGCAGCTGGGCGAGCACGCCGTCCTGCCAGATCAGGGGCAGCGGGCTGGAGCCGAAGAACGTGGTGGCGCCCGTGCCGACGACGGCGCCCGAGTCGTTCGCGCCGTTCGCCACGCCGTACGGGCGCGAGGGCGAGGCGAGGTTTGGCAGGACGACGAACCCGCCGCCCTCGGTCCACGAGAACGGGGCGCTGCCGGCGCCGCCCAGCGAGCGGCCGAACGCGGTCCCGCCCGGCGAGACGCCGAAGCCCTGGGAGCCGAAATCACCCGGGTCGGCGATGCCCAGCTCGACGATGTCGTACTGGGGCGGGCCGGCGAGGGCTGCGGACGCGAGCATCGCGGCGACGGCGATGGCGCACGGACGGGCGGACATCACGGGCATGGGACGTTCCTCCGGGTGGAGACCCACCCGCCGCCGGGCCCGTCGGCAACGCACGGACACGCCCGGGGCGTAGGACGAGCGTACCGGCCGGGCCGACCGGAGAGAACGGCCGTCCCGCCCCAATGTCGCGGGCCCGCGGAACCGGGAGTCAGCCCGAGAGGCGACCGAGGCGCGCACAAAAAACCCCTCGCTCGTGCGAGGGGCTCGTGGTTCGAGTCGGCCCACCCGTCTTACTTCTGGACGGTCTTCTCGCCCTCGACGTGCTTCATGCCACGCCGACGGTCGCGGAGGCGGCGGCTCTTGCCGACGCGGTCGCGGAGGAAGTACAGCTTGGCACGCCGGGCGTCGGCGCGGCGGACGACCTCGATCTTCGAGATCGAGGGCGTGTTCACGGGCCACGTCCGCTCTACGCCGATGTCGTCGACGACGCGCCGGACCGTCATCATCTCGTTGATGCCCCGGCCCTTGCGGGAGATCAGCACGCCCTGGAACACCTGGACGCGCTCCTTCTCGCCCTCCACGATCCGGACGTGGATGTTGAGGGTGTCGCCGACGTCGAAACGCGGGAGATCCGTCTTGAGCGACTCGGCGTTGATGGACTCGATGAGCTGCTGCGTGCCCATGGCGGGACCCTCTGGGGGCTGGAGGCTGGTCTAATCCCCGGCGGTCCGGGGGGCCTGAAGGGTAGGCGGGCGCCCGAGCAGCGTCTCGTCAGGGGGCCTCGGGGGCCGGTCCGGGGGCCGGCGGCAACAAGTCCGGGCGTCGGGCCCGGGTCCGCTCGGCCATCTGCGCCAGGCGCCAGCGGGCGACCGCCGTGTGATCCCCCGAGAGCAGGACCTCCGGCGCCTCCATCCCCTCCCAGACCCTGGGCCTGGTGTAGTGCGGGCAGTCCAGCAGGCGGGCGCCCTCCGGGATGCCCAACTCCCGCTTCCACTTGGCCAGGGTCTTCGGGTCGATGTCGTCGGCGTCGGGGGTCGTGGTGGGGGGCGGGGCGAACGAGTCCTGGTGGGCCGACGCGTCGTCGCCCAGCACGCCCGGGATGAGCCGGGCGACCGCGTCGATCAGGACCATCGCCGCCAGCTCGCCCGAGGACAGCACGTAGTCGCCGACGGAGACCTCGAGGGGCGCCAGCTTCTCAATCACGCGCTCGTCGATCCCCTCGTAGTGCCCGGCGATGAGCAGCAGGCGCGGCTCGGCCGCCAGCCGTTCGACGAGCGGCTGGTCGAGTCGCTTGCCCTGGGGCGTGAGCAGGACGCGCGTCGCGGGGCGCGGGTCGAGCGCCTCGGCGTGCGCCGCCGCGTCCCACAATGGCTGGCACATCATCACCATGCCGGGCCCGCCGCCGAACGGGCGGTCGTCGGTTTTGTCGTGCTTGTTGCCGGCGAACTCGCGGATGTTGGTCGCGTGCAGGTCGAGCAGGCCCGAGGCCCGGGCCCGGCCCGGGATGGACACGCCCATCGCCGCCGGCGCCTCGGCAGAGAACATCTCCGGGAAGGTCGTCAGGACGTCGATCCGCATGGCCGGGGCGCTGCTCACACCTGATCCTTGGCCCGAGCGGGGGCGAACCCCCCTGGGCGCTCAGAATCGGCGAAAAAAAGTCCGGCGTGGTGGAGAGCCGGTGCACGATGGGTGTGCCCGGGGCCCCATCGTGGGGACAAACCGGGGCAAAGCCGGTGGTGAGCCGGCGGAGAAACTGTCGGCCGAATCGGGCGTGTTGCACGCCGTTTCGGTGACGGTAGAGTGCCCCCGTCGCAACGAGCACGGGGGCGAGAGCCACCGGGCGAGGGGCGGCTGCGGGCGGCAGCCCAAAGAGGTGGAGTCGCGTCCTGCCAGGCGCGGCGAGGCGGTCCCGGCGGGACCCGGACAACGCCACGGCTCGGAGCGCCAGATTCCCGGGAGACCGGGCGGCGGACCGGACCCTGGCCCGGGGACAAGCCCGTCAGAGGACAAGAAGCCGACACCGACGCGGCGTGACGACTGGTCGTCCGCGTCGGCCTCGCTCGGAGCCCCTCGGGGAGCCGGCAGGCGAGGAGAAAGAAAGCGGCCCCGTGCACAGGGGTCGGGCTCGGGGAAGTGCCGGTCATGCGAGGCCGGCGTGGAAACGGGCGAAGCGCCGCTTGCCGGGGAGGCCCGGCGGAGACGAGCGACCCTCGGGTCGCGACGAGCCGCCAGACACCGCCCGGGCGAAACGGGAGGCGCCAACGACACGGCCTAGGCCCTCGCGCGGGGACCTAGGCCGCGATCGTTTTTGGGCTCGGCGGCCCGTGCCGACCGGCCCGCCGTGCGCGCCTGACGCCGCGGGTACGCTGCCGCGATGCCCGGACGGACCGTCGGCGTCTCCATCCTGCTTGGCGTGCTCGCCTCGCTGTTGGCCGGGTGCGTGGCGGCCGGGGCCCGGGCGCCCGCGGGCGAGTTCACGACCGGGGTCCGCGCCGAGATCGACGCGATCGGGCGACGCGCCGTCGAGGAGGAGGGGATCGTCGGTCTCTCGATCGGCGTCGCGATCGACGGGCGGACCGTGTACGCCCGCGGGTTCGGGCACGCCGACGCTGATCGGACCAGGCCCGCGAACGAGCGCACGGTCTACGACCTCGCGTCGGTGGGCAAGCACTTCACGGCCGCGGCGGCGCTGCAGCTTGTCGAGGAGGGCAGGCTCTCGCTCGGCGCGCGGGCGAGGAGCCTGATCCCGGAGCTGCCGGCGAACTTCCCCGACGCGACGATCGAGCAGCTGCTCAGGCACACGTCTGGATTCGTCGGGGCGGAGCTGGACGAGGCGAATCCGCCCACGGATTACGCGACGAAGCGGTACGGGCTCGAACTGCTGACCGACGGCGAGTTGCAGGCGGGAGAGACGCGCTTCGCGCCCGACGAGACCTGGGTGTACTGCAACCCGGGGTACCTGGTGCTCGGGATGATCGTCGAGGCGGCCTCCGGGATGCGGTACGACCGGTACGTCCGCGAGCGGATGCTCGAGCCCAACGGGCTGGGTGGCATGACGGTGTG
Organism: Phycisphaerales bacterium; assembly: GCA_041987545.1. Classification (GTDB taxonomy): domain Bacteria; phylum Planctomycetota; class Phycisphaerae; order Phycisphaerales; family UBA1924; genus JAJRXR01. Next base: position 752,693 of record JBHIWH010000001.1, read on the forward strand.
CGAGCGGGCCGGGCCGGGGGTGATGGCCGAGGCCATCCGCCGCGACGATTCGGGCGCGCTGGCGGAGGTCGCGTTCATCGACATGACGGCGTACAGCGGGCAGGGCTCGATCTGCAGCAGCGTCGTGGACCTGCTCGAGTGGTCGCGGGCGCTCAACTCCGGGCGGATCGTGCGCGCTGCGTCGCTCGAGCGGATGCGTTCGCCCTCGGCCGTGCGGGGCGTCCATGCGCGGGCCGAGGTCCCGTACGGGATGGCGCAGCGGATCGGGGAGATCGGCGGGGCACGCAAGGTCGGGCACACGGGGACGTTCGACGGCGGCTCCGCGTCGCTGGCCTACTACCCGGAGCGGGGGGTCGAGGTGACCGTCCTGAGCAACACGAACGGCGCCGGCACGCCCCACGCCGCCGTCATCGAGCGGCGAGTCGCCAAGGCCGTCATGGGGCTGACGGACCCGGACGTGCGAGCGCTGGCTCGCCCGATCCCCGCCGAGGTCAGGCGACGCGTCGCGAGCGCCTACGTCAGCGGCAAGCGGTACGTCACGTCGTTCGACGGCGACGAGCTCGTGGTCACGCGGAACGGGGCCGTCGTCGAGCGGCTGGTGTACGTGGGGGGCTTGGAGTTCCGGTCCGTCGAGGCGCCCGACCTGACCGAGTACTTCATCCCGGACGGGCCCACGGCGGGGTGGTGGGTGTACAACTACGGCGGCGACTTCATCGAGGTGCTCAGGCGGGAGGAGTTGGTCATCGGCCCGCCCGCGTCCCCGGATTGACGCACGAGCCCGACCCCGGCGGACGGGCCGACCAAAAAGGAAAAGAGCCCCGCGACCGCGGGGCTCTTTGTGATCCTGTTGGCTGCGGCGGCCTTACTCGCCCTCGGCCTTCTCTTCGGCCTCGCCCTCGCCCGACTGCTCGGACTTGGCGGCCTCCGCGGCGGCGGCCTCTTCCTCCGCCTTCTTCTTGGCGGCCTGGGCTTTCTCCTCGGCGGCCTTCGCGTCCTCGACGGCGCTCTCCGCGTCGGTCGCGGCCTTCGTCGCGCCCTTCGGGTCGGCCTTCGCCACCGCGTCCTGCGTCGCCTTCAACGCCTTGGAGGCCTTGGTCTGGAACTCGCTCAGGTTCGCCTCGGCCGAGCCGGCCATCTCGGCGATCGAGGCGACGGCGGCCTCGGCCTTCTTCAGGCTCACCTTCGCCGCCACCCGGGCGTTGGCTTCGGCGCGACGCTTCTCCCAGGCGGCCTTCATCTTCTCGGGCAGCAGGTCGTGCTTGGCCAGCAGGTCCTCCATCGTCTCCGACGGGCGGGCGCCCTGGCTCAGCCAGTACTGGATCCGCTCCCCCTTGAGCTCGATCTGCTTGGACTCGTCCTTGGCGAGCGGGTCGTACCAGCCCAGGGCCTCGATGACGCGGCCGTTGCGACGCGTCCGCTGGTCGATCGCGTTGATCCGGAAGAAGGGGCGGTGCCGACGGCCGAGACGCTGCATGCGGATGCGGACCATGGAAAGTCTCCAACTGTGCGGGCCGCGATCTGGCGGCCGGCGGACCTCTCCCCGGGCTGGCTCGGGCGGGCTGGGTGGCCCGCGACCGGCTTTGTCCCTCGACGCGGCGACCTTCGCGGCGTCTATGTACCCGGGGCAGGCATTGTTGCACCCCGGGCGGGGCGGGTCCAACGGCGGCGGGCACGAGAAAACGCCGGGCCCCGCTGGGGGACCCGGCGTCTGGACGTATCGAGGCGTGGTCGGCGCCCGGCCTAGGGGCACCCGGCCCCGAACGCCGAAAGGAACGCGACGACGTCGGAGAAGTCGAACACGCCGATCGGATCGGCGAGGTCGGCCTCGGGCGTCCCGGCGCCGAAGGCCGTGAGGAACGCGACGACGTCGGAGAAATCGAGCGTGCCGAACGGTTCGGCGAGGTCCGCGACGCACGCGGAAGGGCGGGTGATCTGGATCAGGTCGATCGACACGGAGCCGAAGAACGAGAGCACGCTCGGGCCGCCGCCGGTGAACGGGTAGAACTGGAACTCGATCTGGACCTGCTCGACGGGCGTGCCCGAGAGGCCCTCGATCGTGTTGCCCCCGTCGCCGGCGGCGACGCGGACGGTCACGTCCGTGCCGGTGCGCTCGATCTCGAGCACGCCGTTGCCGTCGTACGCGGAGTAGTTCTCGCCGCCGTTCCAGCTGGACCCGTCCTCGATGCCCCCGCCGATGGTGCCGCTCCACCCGACCCAGGCGTCCGAGTAGAACGCCAGGGCGACCAGATCGCCGTCGGCGTCGAGGAGGTTCACGATCAGGCCTTGCATCGCCGCGTCGTCGAAGTCTCCGGTCGTCCACGAGATCTCCGCCCGCATGTGAAAGTCATCGAGGGGCGTGACCGCGCGCGTCAGGCGCACCCTCGCCCACTCGTTGGTCCCCACGTGCGAGATGTCGTTGACCGTCAGCTCTGAACCGGATTCGAGCAACGACCAGTCGTCGGCGTTCTGGAACGAGACCTGCCACGCGGGGTCGAGGAGGCCGTCGTCGAAGTGGTCGAGCAGGACGGATTCTTGAGCCGACGCGGTGGTCGCGGCGAGGGCCGCGGCGAGCGTGACGGCGGGGGCGAGGATTCTCGGATGGTTCGGCATGATGGGTCTCCGCGAGTGCCGGGTGGTCGGTGCGCGGCGGGGCGTCGCCGCTGTCGTACGGAGTAGCCGGATCCGGACGCGGGCTCCATCACGCCGCCCCGGAAATCGCACGAAGAACAGGGGCCAAGGATCCTCGAATGGGCCCGGAGGGATTCGAACCCTCACTCCCGTCGCCGGGAAGCGGATTTTAAGTCCGCCGCGTCTGCCGGTTTCGCCACGGGCCCGTCAGAGCTCGGATGTGGGTCGCGTGCATTGTGCGCGCTAGGCGGCGCACTCGCGGCATAAGCCGAAGAGCGTGATCTCGTGCCCCTCGACCACGAAGCCCTTGGGCGCCAGCGAGTCCACCGAGCCCGGGCAGCCCTCAACGTCGAAGGCCTTGCCGCAGTTGCGGCAGTGGAAGTGATGGTGGTGGCCCTTGCCCGCCAGCTCGTAGCGGGCGGGCTCGCCCGGGAGCTCGACCGGCTCGATCTCGCCGGCCTTGGTCAGGGCGGTGATCGCGCGGTAGACCGTCGCCAGGCTCATCCCCGGGGCGTCGCGGGTCGCGGCGTCGAGGATCTCGCGGGGGGCCATCGGGCGGTCGGCCCGCGTCAGGGCCTCTCGGATCGCCCGGCGTTGTCTGGTCGTCCGCTCCAATGAGCAGATCATCGGTCGCGGGCCGGGCCCGGTCAACGCGGAGTCGCGGAGCAGCCCCGAGAAGGCGGCGCCGGTTCTCATAGACTCACGTCACATGGGGGCGGGGCGTCTGTGATCGAGGGGTGAACCGGTGGTAGCAAGATCGGGGTCGCATTTCATCGGCGGGTACGCGGTCGAGCGCGCGATCTGGGACAGCGACCTGGGCGGCGTGTACGAGGCGCGGGCGCCCCTGAGCGACTCGTGCGGCCACGTGGTCAAGATCAGGCGAGGGGCGCCCGACGAGGGCGAGGCCCGTGTCGAGCGCGGGCTGGCCTCGCTGCTCGAGTCCGCCGAGGCGCAGGCGAGCGCGTTCGAGCGGGCGCCGGCCGTGTGGGCCGAGGTCGTCGAGAGCGGACGGAGCGAGCGGGGCGCGGCGTACGTCGTGCGGCCCAGGTTCGCCTGCTCGCTCGCGGATCTGACGCAGCTGCGGGCGAGGCTGGGGTCCGAGGCGCTCGCCTCCGTCATCGAGCCCGTGCTCGCGGCGCTCGTCGGGCTGCGCGAGGCGTGCGGCGGGCGCGCGCACGGGGCGCTGCGCCCCGAGAACGTGCTTCTCGAGGCGCCGACGGGCGGGCGGCGGTGGCGCGCGGTCCTGACCGACCCCCTGCCGGCGTCGCTGCTCGACGAGGGGGCGGCGTCGCGGGACCTGCGCGCCGTCGGGTCGATGATCGAACGGCTCGCGACCGGGCGCCCCCCGGGCAGGGGCGTCGAGGCGGACTGGTCCGGGCTCGGGCGCGCCGGGCGGGCGTGGCGCGAGCTGAGCGGGGAGCTGCGGGCCGAGGACGAGGGCGAGCAGCCGACGCTCGACGGGGCGCTCAAGCGCGTGCGCGGGATCGTGGCTCGCCGCGCGCGGGCGCGGCGGAACGCGGTCGGGGGCGCGGTCGGCGTGGGCGTGCTGGCCGTCGCGGGCGCCGGCTCGCTGTGGTACCTGAGCCAGGGCGAGGACGGGCTGGCCAAGGGCGGTACGGCCCGCGCCCCCTTCGAGGCCGACTCGTTCCGCCGGTGGTGCGCCGACGCGGACACCTGGATCCTGTACCTGGAGCGGGAGGGCGCCTCACGCCGGGCCGAGTTGTCCGCCGACGCGCACATCGCGAACCAGCTGCTCCCGGTGCTCGACGAGGCCGCCGCCCGCGAGATCGAGCTCGATCCCAAGGCCTTCGTCCGGGCCTCGCCCCGCTCTCGCCTTCGTCTGATCGATTTCCTGGAGGAGGACGAGCGGAACCGGCGCCTGGGCGGGCGGACGACCGAGGCGATGGACATCATCGGACGCCTGCGGGCCGCGATCGCGCGGTGGGACTCGATGGACGAGGCCCGCTCGCGGGCGGTCGCCTACCGCGAGCGGGGGTGGGGGCCCCAGGCGACGGCGCTGGCGCGCCTCGCGGCGGAGGTGACGCCCCCGGTCTGGGTGGACCCGGCGTCCGGTCTGCTTGTGATCCCGGAGGAGATCGACGCGGAGTTCGGCCCGCGGATGACGCCGGCGATGCTCGAGCTGATCGAGGCCGACGCGATCTGCGACGACGTCGAGGGCCGATGGAAGCGCATCGAGCTGCTCGGGTTCCCGATCGAGACCGCGGCGATCGAGGACGAGTCCAACAGCGACCCGGTGCTCGAGCGGTTCCCGGAGCTGGCGCCGGCGTACGTGGCGTTCTCGGGGCTCGGCGGCGGGATCGACTCGCTGCAGCAGCTCGACCAGCGCGTGACGCGGGTGGACGAGCTGGCCCAGGCGCTGCACGACTTCTGCACGACCGGGTGGGAGAACGTGGACCGGGAGTTCTTCGCGGCCACGTCCGAGACGCTCGCGTCGTACGACCCGGAGCAGCGCCTCACGCCGGTGCTGTTCGAGCGCTGGCTCGCCGAGGCGTCGGCGCCCGGCGTTGTCAAGCTCGACCCGGCGGACGACCCTCGGCTGGTCTACGGCGGGCGCGCGGGATTCGAGGCGCTCGTCGAGCGGTTCGGGGCGCTCCGGTCGCGGTACGGCGCCGGGCTGCTCTCGGAGACCATCGATGCGGCCGGGGTCGAGACCCGGCTTGGTGAGCTGGTCGCGGCGGCCGGCGAGGCCGACGAGACAGGGTGGAAGCGGCTGACCCAGCAGCGCGTCGAGGAGGACGCACAGGCCCTCCGCCGGGAGCACGAGACGGTCGCGTCCCTGCTCGAATCGGCCTCGTCGGAGATGGCGGGGGTCGCCGCGGCGTACGAGCGGTCGATCCGGGCGAGCGAGACGGTCTCTGCTGACGGCGTCGGGCCGCTCGACGAGGCCTGGCGCGAGGCCCGCGACGCGCTGCTGGCCCGGTACGACGGGGACGGCCGCTACGCGGACCTGGTCGCGGGCGTGGACGCGGCGCGCCAGCGCCTGGTCTCGATCGAGTCGGCGCTGCGCGTCGAGGTCGGGCTGGACACGGCGCCCAGGGGGCTGGACGTCTCGGCGTTCGGGTCCGTCGCGCGGGCGCGGCTGGTCGAGAGGGCGGGCGCTGTCCTGGACGAGATGACCTGGTCGGACGGCTCGTTCACGGACACGGGCGAGGCGGCGGCGACGCTCGAGCGACTCGCGGGCGAGCAGCGGGAGTGGGGGCGCCGCGTGCGAGAGCTGGTCTCGGCGCACGCGACCATCGAAGCTCTGCTCGACGCGGCGTACGGGCTGGACGAGGCGGGCGCCGCCGGCGAGTCGGCGCGGAACGCGTTCGCGCGGGTCGAGCCGATCGCGACGACGATCGAGGCCGAGGTCGTGGGCGCGTTGTCGAGCGTCCGCGACCGCGTGCGGGCGCTGGAATCGCTGGAGCAGGAGACCGACCCGGCGGCGCTGGCGCGGGCCGGCGCGGACGCCGAGATCGGGATGGTCTCGCTCCGGGTCGGGGCGTACGAGGGGGCGGGGCGCGCCGGCGGCGCGTCGTGGGCGACGAGCCCGGGCCAGCTCCGCGAGGACCTGGCGGCGCTGAGCGCGGCGCTGGAGTCGGTCTCGACGATCGAGGACCCGGATCGCCTCGGCGAGGTCCGCGACCGGGTGCGCGACGCCGGCCGCGCCCGCTGGACGCGTTTCGCCGCCGGGGCCGACAGCACGGCGCTGCTCGACGAGGCGCTGGCCGTCATGGACGCCTACGCCGGCAGCGTGGACGACCTGACCGGAGCGGCCAGGTACAACCTGCGGCTGCGGGAGTTCGAGTCGGGCGTGGACCTGTCGATGGAGGAGGACGCGCTGCGCGTCCGGGTCGCGAGGCTCCGCGACCAGCTCGCGCCCGCGGTCGCGGCGATGGACCCGGGCTCGGACGCGGCGCGGTTCGCGGCCGAGGTCGCCCAGGTCGCCGAGCCCCCCAACAGCGACGAGCCGCCACTGGACGCCCAGGACTTCGGACCCGGCGCGCACGGCTGGGACGGGTACGACATCGAGGCGGGCGAGCGGCTGGTGTACTCCTTCCCGACGCGCGCCAACCCGCAGCACGTGCTCGAGTTCGTGAGGGTCGAGCCGACGTCGGACAACGGGCTCGGTCGCCCGGCGTACATCGCGACCCAGGAGACGAGCCTCGGGATCGTGATCCACGCGGGCGAGAGGATGGGCGACTGGGACGCACTCGTCGAGGTGTGGAGCAATCTGGGCGACGCGCGGTCGCGGGCGACGAGGCCGGGCGGGCAGGAGTGGGCCGGCCCGAGGGCGTGGCGCTGGGTCCCCGGCCGAGGGGCGGTGGCGGACACGATGGGCGTCGGCGAGTCCTGGCTCAAGCGTCACTCGCAGATCGTCCTGCCCGGTTCGCCCGCGTACCCGGAGGGCCTGGGTGATCCGAACGACGCGTTGCTCATCGCCCGGTCGCAGGGCAGGCCGTCGGCGTCGAGCCCGGCGCAGGACGTGTCGTTCGCGGCGTCGGGCCTGATCGCCGAGGCGCTCGGGTGCCGCCTCCCGCGCGAAGACGAGTGGGCCGCGGCGTTCAGGTTCGGTGTGGGCGCGGTGGACGAGTCGGCGTGGAACCTGCGGGACGCGACGTTCGCGCGACAGCGGGACTGGGTCCGATCGGTCGAACGCCGCCTGCTCGACGAGGGGCAGACCTCACAGTTCCAGTACCCCGATAGAGATTCGTTCCTGGATGACTACGAGGGCGGGCAGGGCGCCGACGCGCAGGCCCTGGCGACCGACGACGGCGTGCTCTGGTTCGAGCCCGTCGGGGGCGGCCGGGGCGAGGTCTTCGAGAGCATGATCGGGAACGTCGCGGAGTTCGTGACGACCGCAGACGGGTTCGGCGTCGTCGGCGGCTCGGCGCTGTCTCCGCCCGGGATGGACCCGACGATGGTCCGCCCGGTCAAGAGCTACCGGCGCCTGCGCTCCTACACGGACATCGGCTTCCGCCTCGCGCTCGACGTGCCCGACGGCGTGTTCAGGCAGACGGTCAACCGCCGCGTCGAGCGGCTGCTCGCGCGGGCGCCGTACGTGTTTGAGTAGCGGACAGACTCAGTCGGTCGGGGCCGCGGCGAAGGCGGTGTCGTCGTCGGCGTGACGCGCCTCGTAGGCCGCGACGACCACGGGCCGATGGAACGTGCCCGAGCCCAGGGCGTCGCCCGAGCCCGAGGACCACAGGGGCACGCCCGGCTCGGCCGGGGCGTACGCGGTGGCCTGCTTGCCCGAGCAGCCCGCGAGGCCGAGGGCGATGAGGGCGGCGGGCACGAGCGTGAGGGCCTTGCGTCGCATGGGTCTCTCCTCCGGGGGCGCACGCCGAGGATCGGTTCGGTCGTGGCCCATAGCGCACGTCGTGCGCGTGCGCGGGCGTCACGGGGCCGATCGTCGGGATCCGACCGGCGCAGGCGGCGCACGCGGCAGGGGCGAACGTCCGAGAGACCCGGGGGTCGGTCTGTGCGGGCGGTGTGGGCCCGGGCCCGGGCGGGCCGGCGATCCGTATCATGGCCCCTGGCGAGGCGGAGGACGCGATGGGTGACTGCGGCGGACAAAATCAGCGGAGCCCCGAGGAGCGCGTCCGGGCCGCGCTCGGGCTGGGCGAGGGCGGCGCGATCGACCCGGACCGGGCGATGGAGCTTCTGGCGGCGACGCTCGAGACGCTGATCTCCATCGATCAGGTCGTGGGCGGGACGTGGGAGCAGATCGCGCCGGGCTCGACGCTCCGGGGCGCGCCCGTCAAGCAGGCCGCGGGTCGGTTCGCGCGGGGCCAGGCCGGCGCCGAAGAGCTGGCGGCCGAGCTTGGTGCGGCCCGCGTGCTGGCGGCGTCGATGCTGGCGGCGGTCAGCCGCGCGGGCCAGGTCGCCTGGCGGCACACGGCCAGGCTCGCGCCCGAGCGGGTCGAGGGGCTGGCCAAGAGCGAGAAGAAGTGGAACGAGAGCGTCGAGTTCGCGGCGTGGCGCCGCTACCGCGAGCTGGCGGGCGAGCTGGACGCGTCGAGCTTCGAGACCGAGATCATGGAGGCGATCGCCAAGTACGTCGAGGATCTGGCCGAGAAGCGGCGCCGGGCGGCGGGGGGCGCGTCGTGACCACGCTGAGCGGGCTGTGCGAGCCGCTGATGCAGTACGTCTGCCGGCTGAGCCGCTCGGCCCGCAAGGGCGTGCAGCTCGATCAGTCGCAGGTCCGGTCCGACGTGCGCGCGCTCGTGGGCGAGCTGGGCGCCCAGTCGCAGGGCGACGAGAAGCTCAAGGGCAAGTTCCACTCGGTGCGTCTGCCACTGATCGTGTTCGTGGACGAGATGGTGGGCGAGCGGATCGAGACGCTGCGCGAGGGCTGGGCGCCGATCGCCGACGAGGTCGAGGGGCGGGAGGTCGAGTCCCGAGAGTTCTTCGACGCGCTCGAGGACGCGCTGTCGGACCAGACTCCGTCGGGCCTGGAGCGGGTCGAGGTGCTGCACACGTGCCTGGGCCTCGGCTTCACGGGCGGGCGCACGCAGGGCGAGATCGAGGGCCTGCTGGAGCGGACGACCGAGCGGCTCCGCCCGATGATGGACGCCGACCCCTCGGCCCGGGTCTGCCCCGAGGCGTACGAGCACGTGGACACGAGCGACCTGATCCAGCCGGCCGGGCGGAGCGTGACGGGGATCGCCGTGGCGCTGGTCGTGCTGCTGCTGGTCGTCGTCGTGGGCAACGCGGTGATCTACAGGGCGGCGTCGGGCGAGCTGCAGGGCGCGTTGCGGACGATCATGGACGTCATGGGCGGGGGTGGGTGAGGTGGCGTTGATCCCCGCGAGCGTGAAGAACATGCCCGTGCCCGTGCGGATCGCGACGCTGGTCGTGGTCGCCGCGGCGCTGGCGGCGGTCGTCGCGCTCGCGCCGTCGCCCATCAACTACCTGGTGCTGGCGCTGGCGATCGCGGCGGTGCTCTCGGTGGCGCTGTACGGCGTGACGCTCCGCGTGCTGGACCGCCGCAAGATCGGCCCCTTCGAGCTGCGGCTGGGCGAGAACGCCGGGGCGGCGCCCAACCAGCTCCGCGACCCCGCGGCCCGCGCCCGCATCGACGAGCTGCGGAGCAAGTTCGAGGAGGGCGTCAAGGTCTTCCGCGAGCACGGCAAGGACATGTACTCGATCCCGTGGTACATGATCGTGGGCGAGCCGGGCTCGGGGAAGACCGAGGCCGTCCGCCACTCTGGCGTTGGCTTCCCGCCGGGATTGCAGGACGAGCTGCAGGGCGCCGGCGGCACGCTGAACATGAACTGGTGGTTCACGAACCACGCGGTCATCCTGGACACCGCCGGGCGGCTGCTGTTCGAGGACGTCGCGCCCGGGAGCACCAGCGAGTGGAAGGAGTTCCTCAAGCTCCTCCGCGCGGCGCGGCCCAACTGCCCGATGAACGGCCTGCTGCTCGTCATCCCCGCCGACAGCCTGGTGCGGGACACGGGCGAGGAGATCGAGCAGAAGGCGGGGCAGATCGCCGAGCAGCTCGACGCGATCCAGAAGACGCTCGGCGTGCGGTTCCCGGTGTTCGTCGTCATCACGAAGGCGGACCTGGTCAACGGGTTCCGGGAGTTCTTCGACGAGATGACCGACCCGGCCGTCCAGCACCAGATGCTGGGCTGGTCCAACCCCGGCTCGCTGGACGACCCCTTCGACCCGGTCGACGTCGAGCGGCACCTCGAGTCGGTGCGCGACCGCCTGCTGCGCCGGCGTCTGCGGCTGGTCGCCGACCCGCCCAGCGTGGGCAAGGCGGGCGAGGGGCCGGTCTCGCGCCTGGCGAGGTCCGACGCGTTGTACGCTTTCCCGGACAGCCTGACGCGCCTGGCGCCGCGGCTGCGCCGGTACCTGGAGATGATCTTCGTCCAGGGCGAGTGGAGCGCCCGGCCTTTGTTTTTGCGCGGGATCTACTTCACCAGCTCGATGCGCGAGGGCTCCGCCCTCGACCAGGACCTGGCCGAGGTGCTGGGCGTGGACGTGGGCTCGCTGCCCGAGGGCCGCGCGTGGGAGCGGGACCGGAGCTACTTTCTCCGCGACCTGTTCCTGGGCAAGGTGTTCAAGGAGCAGGGGCTGGTGACGCGGGCGGCGAGCGTCTCGCGGACCAAGCGGCGCCGGCAGGTGGCCGTGATGGCCGCGGCGGGCGTCGCGATCGTCGTCGTCGGCGTCCTCACCTGGATCGGCAACCAGCAGCTCCGCGACTCCATCCTCGAGCCCAAGCGGTTCTGGACGGACGTGCGGCGACTGGCGGAGAACGTCCGGTCCGACCCCGAGATCGTGGACATCGTCTATTACGACCGCCCGTCGGACGAGATGCGGTACACCGGCTCGACACGGGCCGAGGTGTTCGACGGCGGCAGGCTGATCCTCCGTCCCGCGTGGGGCGACGCGACGATCGCGGGCCTGCACGGCCAAGCGCGGGCCAACGCGGCGGAAGCGCCCGAGCCGCCCGCGATCTTCAGGCCCGTCGCCGCGGCGCTCGGCGACCCGTTCGAGCAGACCGAGGAGGCCCAGCGGGCGCTGTTCGCCCGGACGGTGCTCGCGCCCCTGGTCCGTCTGACCAGGTCGGGACTGGCCGAGCTGGACGGGGCGACCTGGACCGACGAGGCGACTACGGCGCTGGCCGAGCTTGTGCGGCTGGAGCTGGACGCCCGGGGCGTGGCGGCCGAGACGAGCGAGCTGGTCAGCCTCGAGACGCTGGGCGCGTTCGTGCTCCGCGAACAGCCCGAAGCGCTCGAGCGGATGCGCGCGGGCGACGCGGACGAACTGCAGACCGTTCTCGCCCGATCGTTCTCGCGGGGCGGCGCCTGGCCTCCCAGGATCGCCCGGGGCGAGGAGGGCGTGCTCGCCCGGGACGTCCGCGAGGGCGTGCAGACGTTCATCGCGCACTGGTCGGAGCGGGGCGGCGCCGACTCGCGGACGCTGAGCGACATCGAGGAGCTGGGCGCGGCGGGCGCGGCGTACGAGGAGGCGGAGCGGGCTTTGCTGGAGATGGGCGACGACGCGCTGACCCGCGACGAGTGGGACGGCGCGTTCGCGACGCTGACCGAGGCCCGGTCGCGCCTGGACGAGGCCTGGAACGCCGGCCGGGTTCATCTCTCAGCGCCCCCGGACCAGATCGCCCAGCGCGTCCGGGGCGAGGCGCTGGACTCGGCCCAGGGCGCGTTCCGGGAGCTGCAGCGGCGCCTCCCGCCCGAGGGCGACGAGACGAACGACGACGCGCTGGTCGTCGAGCTCCGCCGCGAGCTCGAGAACGCCTGGGGCGGGCTCGAGAACACGATCGAGCGGCGGCGCCTGGCGGCGCTGGACGCGGCCGCGCGACTCGACGCGGCCCTGGCGACCGACGACCGGGGCGTGCCCGCGTACGAGGCCAGATACTCGGCGCTGGCCGCGCTCGACGAGGCGCGGCGCGAGCGGGTCGAGGTCGGGGGCGCGGGCGAGACGCCGTCGCGGCTCCGGACGATCGAGGCGTCGCGTCGGCGCGCGGGCGAGTCGGTGGACAGCGCGTTGGGGTCGCTGGCCGGCGCGGGAGCCGGGCGCCGCGTGGCGCAGTTCGCGAGCGACGCGCTGGCGTCGCTGGCCGACGCGCAGCAGGCGGCGGTGCTCGGCGCGACGCTCGGCGCATTCGAGGGCGGGGTGTCGGCGGTCGAGGCCTTCGTCGCCTCAAGGGGCGAGTCGCTGGGCGAGATCGAGCGGCTGACGATCCCGCTGACCGCGATGGAGGGCGGGGCGTTCGAGGCCGCGTACCACCCGGGCGGCGCCCGCGAACTCTTCGCGGCGGTCGCGGCGGTCCGCGACGGGATCGAGGGCGGCGCCGAGACCGGCGTGGATGATGCCCGGCGGCGTCTCTCGGACCTCGAGCGGGCGGCGACCGAGTACGCGAGGCGGTACCTGGTCTACTGGAGCGAGACGGTCCCGGGCGACGCGCGGGCGCGCCTGCCCGGCCGCTGGGAAGACTGCTTCTCGTCGCTGGGGCAGCTCAACGCCCGGGACATCAACGCCGAGCTCGGGCGCCTGAGCGAGCAGACGCTCGACGCGATCGCGGCCGTCCCGGACGAGCTGGCGTCGCAGGACGCGGCCGCGATGGAGCTCAGGGAGCTGCTGGAGCAGGACATGCCCCGGCTGCTCGCCCCGCGGCAGCTGAACGTCGAGAGTCAGGCGGTGATCGAGAGCTGGCGCCTGCTCTCGCCCCGGGCGTCCAGCGCCCGCGAGGACATCATGCGGATGAGCCCGGGGCGGTTCCTGACCCAGCTCGTCTACCAGTACCGCGACGACGAGGCGATGAGCCCGGGGTCGGCGTATTGGAGCGGCCTGCAGTACGGGGCGCTGCTGGCCCTGGCGACGAGCGCCGAGGACCAGGCGCGGGCCGCGCGCGATCGACTGGCCGAGGAGGCCCGGGGATTCCCCCTGTGCCTGGACTGCGAGGAGGTCCTCACCGGGTCCCAGGTGGACGCGGCGGCGGATCTGGTCGAGATGCTCGACCTGCCGGTGTCGGCCCGCGACGGATCGCGGAACACGATCGGCGACGGCGAGATGGGCGCGCTGCCCACCCGCGTGCAGGAGCAGCTCAAGCGCGTCCGGGGTGATTTCGTCTGGACGAGCGCGGCCCAGCGCCGCTGGTTCGAGCGGGTGCGCGCGGTCGTCGCGGCCCTGGCCGACCCCGAGGACCGGCTCGAGGAGGAGCTGGTCATCCTGCGGCCCCAGTCTCAGGAGGACCAGTCGTTCGCGTCCAGGTACCCCACGATGGAGGTCTGGCTCGGCGAGCGCCGCCTGCTGATCTCGGGCGAGCGGACGGCGCGGACCGACCGGCTCAACCCGTCCACGGGCGTGCGGCTGCCATTGCCCGTGGACCAGACGATCGAGATCCGCTTCTTTGATCGCTCGGGCGGGCAGCCGGCGGCCGTCGCCAGGCTGGAAGCGCCTTGGAGCGGGCTGATCGCGGTGCGGCGGACGACCGGGCCGATGAACCCGGACGACGTCTCGCCCGAGGGCCTGCCGATCACGGGCGTGTGGCGTCTGCCCCTGGAGCTGACGAGCGCCGACGGGCGCCCGCTGCGGGACGCGGCGGGGGCGCCGGTGCGGTATGTCGTGGGCGTCCGGTTCGACGGGGCGCCCCTGCCCGAGGTGTCCGACTGGGCGACGGCCGGGAGCTGGGCGTCGCCGACGCCCTGAGCTGGAGAGTCGATGGGTCTGACCAGCCTATTCCGGGGCAAGCCGACGCGGGACCGCGTGTGGGTCGGCATGTTCGGCAAGCACCCGGCCTGGGACGACCACGTGCATACCTCCCGGATCGAGACCGACGCGCTGGTCGAGTTGCGCACGCTGCTCTACACGCGCGGAATCGGCGGGCGGATCGACTCGGGCGCGTGGGACCGGCTGGGCAGCTACGAGCGGCTCGGCGCATTCGCGCACACGCTCGTGTGGAGGCGGGACCAGGACGTGATCGCGGCGAGGCTCGTCGCGTCGGTGGACGGCAAGGGGCGCGAGCGGTACCCGCTCGTCGTGTGCGCGCACTGCCGCGGCCTGCCCCTGGACTGGGTGTGCGGCGAGGCGGTCGATCGGATCGCGGCGGCGGCGGACTCGTGCCGGGCCGCAAAGACGAGGGACGGGGCGATCAAGGAGATCGACCGGGCCCGCGACGCGCTGCGCGCCGAGAGCGAGTCGGTCGGCGCCGACCCGGGCGACAAGTCCGGGGACGGAGCGCCCGTGGGCGGCGGGCGGCCGGCGGTGGTCGTGATCGACTCCCGGGGCGGGCGGGAGACGCTGGACCGGCTCGTGTACTGCGCGCGGCGCGACATGCGCGCATTCGTCCGTCAGGACCTGCTCGACGAGCGCCGGGGGTCACGATCGCGTGTCGTGGACGCGTCGCCCAAGCACCTGCGCCTGGGCGCGTTCGCGGAGGCGGGCGGCGAGGCGTGCTGGCTCTGGCTGCGCGCGTCCTCGCGTGTGATGGGCGAGGGGACGGACCTGATGGCGATCGCGCCCGACGGGGCGGGATTCGTGGACCTGCTGGTGGGGCGGCCCGAGCCCGAGCAGTTCTACTGCCTGCTGGCGGGCGAGGCGGCGTTGCCGGCGTTGGGCGACGTGCCCTACGAGGTGGACGGGGCGACCCGGGAGTGGGTGTCCGGGCTGCTGGCGGACCTGCGGGGCGGGGGACGGGGCGGGTAAGCGACAGGTTGTCGCCCGGGGGCGCAGGATCCGCGCGACGCCGGGCGGCGTTGTGTTGCGGGCGGGTGGTGGGGCTGATAGGGTTTTCGGCTCAAGGGATTGGGTCCGGGCGAGCGGCGGGGGACGCCGCGAGGTCCGGCGGGGTCACACAAGGCGCACGATGCGAGTGATTCGTTTGAACGAGCGCGCCCGCGCGCGGGCGTGGGGGTCGGTTTGCCGGTGTGCCATCGGACTGGTGGCGGTGTGCGCGCTGGCGGCGCGTGCGCCTGCGGCCGAGCCGCCCGCCGAGGAACCACCCGTCAACGAGGCGGTCGTCGACGAGGCCGTCGGGGCCGACGCCTCGCCGGTGACCGAGCCCGGAACGGGTGTCGATGCCGGCGCCGCCTCGGACGACGATGGCGGGCCCGGCGACACGCCCGTCGTGCTCACCGCGCCGGACCCGACGATCGACGGCGCCGCGTTCGACGTCGCGCCGCTGGACGTCACGTTCTACCGCGACCACCCGCTTCACCTGAGCATGGGCCAGGTGCTGGCGCTGGAGGTCGTGCTGGGCGTGACCGACGAGGGCTACGTCGCGCCCCGCGCCGGCGTCGATCTCGAGACGCTGACGATCGGCCAGCTCGGCGACGGGACCGTGCGCCGGCTCTATGCCTCGGCGATCACGCGGATCCTGAACCGCATCGCGACGGAGTTCAAGGCCAACTCGATCATCGGCGTGTTCGTCGCGCCCGACCCCAACCAGGTCATCCTGCTCGAGGGCGGCGAGGACTACCGCGAGGCGGGGGACACGTCTCTGACCCTGGTCATCTACACGGCCCGCGTCACGCGCGTCCGGTCGATCGCCTCGGGCGCCCGCATCCCCCGCGAGGACCGGATCAACAACCCGAAGCACAAGTGGATCCGGGACCACTCGCCCGTGCAGTCCTTCGAGGAGGGCGACGACGAGGCGGCCAGGACCGACCTGCTGCTCAAGGACCAGCTGGACGACTACGCGCTGAGGCTCAACCGGCACCCGGGCCGCCGCGTGGACATCGCGGTGGCGCCCGCCGAGGGGGTGGGCAACGCCGAGCTGCAGTACCTGATCCAGGAGAACAAGCCCTGGAGCGCGTACTTCCAGATCTCCAACACGGGCACCGAGAGCACCAGCGAGTGGCGCGAGCGGTTCGGATTCCAGCACACGCAGCTGACCAACCACGACGACATCCTGCTCATCGAGTACGTGACGGCGGCGTTTGAGTCCTCGCACCTGGTCTCGGGCTCGTACGAGCGGCGCCTGCGGGACTCGGAGCGGTGGCGCTGGCGGGTTGACGCCAACTGGAACGAGTTCGAGGCCTCCGAGGTCGGCATCCTGGGCGAGACGTTCACCGGCTCGGGCTGGGGATTCGGCGGCGAGCTGATCTGGAACATCCGCCAGAAGGACGAGGTCTTCGTCGACCTGGTCGCCGGCGCCCGGTTCCAGCACATCGAGGTGACAAACCCGGGCATCTTCATGGGCCAGGGCGAGGAGGACATCTTCCTGCCCAGGATCGGCGTCCGGGCCGAGCGGTTCACGGAGACCAACGGGGCGACGGCGTCGGCGATCCTGGAGTGGTCGCAGTCGGCGGTGACCGGCGCGAGCGTGCGGAACCTGGAGCGGCTTGGGCGGATCGCGCCCGACAAGGACTGGGCCGTCCTGCGGGTCGACGCCCAGATCAGCACGTTCCTCGAGCCCCTGATCGACCGGGCCGGCTGGGAGGACGCGACCACGCCGGGCAGCTCGACGCTGGCGCACGAGATCGTGGCCTCGTTCAAGGGCCAGTACGCGTTCAACAACAGGCTGATCCCGCAGCAGGAGGCCGTCCTGGGCGGTCTGTACACGGTCCGCGGGTACGACGAGTCGGTCGTCGCGGCGGACACGACGATGGTGTTCAGCGGCGAGTACCGCTTCCACGTGCCCCGGGCCCTGGCGATCAACCCGGAGCCGACGGCCAAGGCGTTCGGCAGGCGCCCCTTCAAGTGGCGCCCGCAGCAGGTGTACGGGCGCCCCGACTGGGACCTGGTCCTCCGGGCGTTCTTCGACGCGGGCTTCAGCTGGAACAGCAAGCGGCTGCCCTTCGAGCGCAACGAGACCATGGCCGGGGCCGGCGTGGGGGCCGAGCTGCTGATCCTGCGGAACTTCTCGGCCCGTCTGGATTGGGCGATGGCGCTGTCTGACCTGAACAACGGGGCGGGCGAGAAGGGCGACCACAGGCTTCATTTCGTGCTCACTGTGCTCTTCTAGGGGGCTGTGGCCTGATAGGGCTGTCCCGGGCGGTCGTGTTCTGGGACGATGGCGGCAGGAGGCTGGTTGATGGGTGCTCGAGACTTGATGAGGGCGGCCGGTCGGGCGATCGGATGCCGGGGCGCGATCGGGGCGGCGGTCCTGGCCGGCGGGGCGGCGAGCCCGGCCCTGGCCGGGCCCGAGGGCGAGGAGGTCCAGTACGGCTGGGCCGAGTTCTACCGCGACGGCGTCTTCACGTACATCTACGTGAGCGACCTGGCCATCATCCAGTACGACGCGTTCAACATCGAGTCGTGGGAGACCGTCCGCTTCCTGCAGCCCAACGAGTTCAGCCGCGTTCTCAACCGCATCGACAGCGCGATGCCGACGTTCATCAACGGCACGCTCGAGGCCAACGGGCAGGTCTTCTTCGTCAACCCCGCCGGGATCTACTTCGGCGGCGGGTCGGTCGTGGACGTGGGCGGGATCTACGCCGCGGCGGGTCACGTCTCCGACGCGGACTTCCTGGCGGGCGTGAACAACTTCACGGGCCTGCAGGGCGAGGTCGTCAACCACGGGCAGATCCGCTCGTCCGGCTCGGTCGCGATGCTCGGGCGGCGGGTGGCCAACTTCGGGCAGGTGATCGCCGACGACGTGGTGACGATGGCCGCGGGCGACGAGGTGCTCATCGGCGAGCGGGACGGGCACGTCTTCGCGCGCGTCACGGGCGTGGGCGAGTACAACGGGGGCGGGCCGGCCGAGCTGGTCGGCGTCGAGAACGCGGGCACGATCCGCGCCGGCGACCAGGTGATCCTGGGCGTGGGCGACCACTTCGCGCTGGCGCTCTTCGACACGTCGGAGATCTACGCCCAGGCCGTGGACATCCACGGCCGGAACGGCTCGCACATCAGCGTCGCCGGCACGATCGACGCCACCGGCGAGACCGGCGGGCGCGTCCACGTGCTCGGCGACTACATCTCGATCGACAACGCGACGATCGACGCCTCGGGCGACTTCGGCGGCGGGGCGATCCGCATCGGGGGCGGCTACCAGGGCTCCGGGCACCTCTGGCGCGCCAAGGGCACGTGGATCGGCGCCAACGCGATCCTGCGGGCCGACGCGCTCGTGCAGGGTGACGGCGGCGCGGTCATCGTCTGGGCCGACGGCGCGACTGGATTCCTGGGCTCCATCAGCGCCAAGGGCGGGGCCCTGGGCGGCGACGGAGGCTTCAGCGAGGTCTCGGGCAAGGGCTGGCTGCTGTTCGACGGCGGCGTGGACCTGACCGCCGCCTTCGGCGACAAGGGCACCCTGCTGCTCGACCCGACCAACATCCGCATCTTCGACGGGCCCGCCGGCTCGGGCGACGTGGACGCGACGGCGACCAACGCGGACTTCATCTTCGGCGCCGCCGACGCGGACCCGGGCGACATGGAGACCTCGATCTCCAACACCGACCTGGTCACGCTGCTGGACACGACCGACCTGGTCCTCCAGGCGAACAACGACATCCTGATCGAGGGCTCGATCGACGCCTCGGGCAACACGGGCGACCACTCGCTGACCCTGAACGCGGGCCGCAGCGTCGTGATCTCCGACAATGTCTCGATCTTCCTGCGTGGGGCGTTCACGGCGACCGTCAACGACATCATGGCCAACGCCGACCGACAGGCCGGCGCGGGCGCGTTCACGATGGGCGCCAACTCCGTCATCCGGACGACATTCGGGGCGGCCGACGGCGCCATCACCGTCACCAGCCAGGACGGGTGGACGGGCGCCGAGCTGGCCGGGGACTTGACGCTCGGGACACTGGACGCGGGGACGGCGACCATTTCGCTGACGGTCACGGGCGACGACGGGTCGGCCTCGTTCCTGGCCGCGGCGGGCGGCGCGTCCCTGACGGGCGGGGCGGTCGAACTGGACAACTCGTCGGTCGGCGGATCTCTGGGCGCCATGGGCTCGTCGCTGTCGATCAGCGCGCCGATGTTCGCCGCGGCGACCACAGGCGACGCCTTCCTCTCCTTCTCGGGCGCGACGACGATCGGGACGGTCGGGGGGACGACGGGCGTGAGCTCGTCGGGCGGCTCGGTCGCGATCGACTCCGACTCTCTGGTCACGATCGACGAGGGCGTCACGACGATGGGCGGCTCCATCGCCATCGACGCGGCGGACCTGGACATCGGCGCGACCGGCTCGATCGACGCGGGCGCCGGCGGCGTCAGCGTGACCTCCTCGAACGCGATCGAGCTGGGCGTGGCCAGCGGCGGCGGGGGCGTCCTGCTGCTCGAGAACGCCGAGCTCGCGCGGATCTCGGGCGGGTCGCTGACGATCGGCTCGGGCGCAACGCCGTCCATCCGTGTCGAGGGCGTGGACGGGGCGGCGCTGGGCGCCGACGTCTTCGCCGGGCTGGGCGGCGGCAACGTAATGCTCTCGGCCGCCGTGGTGAGCTTCGAGGGCGCCGCGTCCGTCTTCACGAACCTGGACGTCAACGCGACGACCAGCGCGACGATCGGCGTCGACCTGACGACCGAGATCGGCGGCATGGCCTTCACGACCCCGACGCTGGCGATCGGCGGCGGGCTGTTCGTCACCTCCGCGGGCGAGCTGACGACCGGCGACGTCTCGCTCACGGGCGCGGGCGGCACGGTGACCCTGGCAAGCGGCGACGGGTTCGCCGTGAGCACCGGCGGCGTGACGAGCACGATGGGCTCCTCGCTGACCGTCAACTCGGGCGCGGGCATCGACCTGGGCGCCGTCAACCTGGGCGCGGGCGTGCTGACGGCCAACGTCGACCAGGGCGCCGACGACTCGACGACCAGCTCCTTCGATTCGATCACTGCTGGCTCGGTCTCGGTGCTGGCCTCCAACGCCGCGACGATCAACCTGAACGGCATGGTCACGACCTCGGCGGGCGGCGTGAGCGTCAACGCGCTGGCCGGCGGGTCGATCAACGTCACCTCGGGCGGCGTCAGCGCCACGGGCGGCGACGTGGACCTGGTCGCGATGATGACCTCGATCGCGGCCGGACTGACCTCCACCACGGGCGGGATCTCGGTCACGGGCGACCTGTCGATCGGCCAGAACCTGGCGCTGGACGCCCAGGGCGGGGCGATCGGCGTGACGGGCATGGTCATGCTGACCGGCTCGGGCGGGACGGTGACCCTCACCAGCGCCGACGGGTTCGGCGTCGGCACGGGCGACATCTCCTCGACGATGAACTCGTCGCTCACGATCAACTCTGGCGACGCGGTCAACGTCGGCATGGTCAACCTGGGCTCGGGCGCGCTGGTCGCCAACGTGGACCAGGGCGCGGGGGCGGCGACGTCGAGCAAGTTCGGCGCGATCAACGCCTCTTCGATCTCGATCACGGCGGCCAACGACGCGACGCTCGACTTCAACGGCAAGCTGACCTCGACCGCCGGCGTCGTCACCATCAACGCCGGCTCGGGCGGGGCGATCAACATCAACTCTGGTGGGATCAACGCCAGCGGCGGGGCGGTCACGCTCACCGGCTCGACCACGCTCATGGCCGCCATCGACTCGGCCGGCGAGTCGATCACCTTCATCGGCGACCTCACCCTCGCGGGCGGCGGGACGATCTCCCTCTCGATCACGGGCGGGGGCGCGGGCGACCTGATCGACTTCCGCGGCAGCGTGTTCGCGGCGGCGGGCGAGGGGCTCTCCCTCGACGCGGGCGCCGGCTCGATCGTCTTCGGCGACGCCGCGGGCGACGGCGTGGGCCAGGGCGGCATGGCCCTGGGCGATGTCGCGGTCACCAACGCCGCGGGCGTGACGGTCAACGCCGGGCTGTTCACGGCCGAGTCGTTCACCGCCGGCGTGGGGGGCACGGTCGGGACGGTGGACTTCGCCGAGGCGACGGGCACGCTGACGCTGACCGGCGTGAACGCCACGGGCCGGGCCCTGCAGATCAACGCGGCGACGCTCACCACGCTCTCGCATGCGGTGACCTCGACGGGCGTGGGCGGGGCGGTCCTGCTCGCCGGCCCGGTCAACCTGAACAACGACCTGCAGACCAACTCCGGCTCGATCAGCTTCACGGGCAATGTGCTGCTGGGCGGGGTCGGGACGCGGCTGGTCACGATCAACGCCGCGGGCGCTCCTGACCTGATCGACTTCCAGGGCAACCTGAACGCCGCGGCCGGCCAGGGGCTGACGCTCAACGCCGGACTGGGCGGCGTGAACATCGGCGCCAGCGCCGCCACGAACGTCCACGGCGGCGTGGGCGCGCTGGGCGACGTGCTCGTCACGGACGCCGGGCTCGTCTCGGTCCGCGGCTCCATGACCGCCAACTCACTCTCGATCGGTGTCGGCGGGACCGTCGCCTCGGCGAACCTGGACATCGGGACGGGCGCGCTCACGCTCCTGGGCCAGAACGGCGGCGGGAACGGCCTCGAGGTCTCCGCCGGTACTTCGATCACGGTCAACGGCGACGTCGACTCCCAGGGCGCCGGCGCCGCCGTCGTGCTCGACGGGCCGACGCTCCTCTTCGGCGACGTCCAGACCAACTCCGGCTCGATCACGTTCACCGACAACGTCGTCCTCGGCGGCGGCGGCACGAGGCTCTTCACGATCCTGTCGGCGGGCGCGGGCGACATGATCGCCTTCCAGGGCGACATCGACGCCGCGGGCGCCGAGAACCTGACCTTCGACCTTGGACTGGGCACGCTCTCGTTCGGCGACGCGGGCACGGACTCGTTCGGGTTCATCGGGGCCCTGGGCGACGTGCTGGTCCTGAACGCGGGCCTCGTGCAGGTCAACGGCGCCATGCGGGCCGACTCGTTCACCGCGGGCACGATGGGCACGGTCGGCGGCGTCCAGTTTGTCAACGGGCCCGGCACGCTCGTCTCGACCTTCAGCGGCCAGAACGCCTCGGGCCTGGCCCTGCAGCTGGCCGTCACCAACGGCATCGAGCTGAGCCACGCGGTCCGAACGACCAGCGTCGCCGCCGGCGGCGGGGCGATCGACCTCGACGCCGGCGCCGGCATGGTCACCTCCTCGGGCGACGTGGACATCGAGTCCACCGGCTCGCTCACGCTCCGCTCGGACGTCATGAGCGGCGGGGACATCCTGGTCACGCTCGACACGGGCGCCCTCGGCGGCGTCACGGGCGCCTTCCAGGGCCTCGACGGCGCCGACATCTCCGTCACCTCCGGGGGCGGGGCGCTCGCGCTGGACTTCAACGGCGCGATCAGCTCCTCCGGCGTCGGCGGGGTGGCGCTCGACGCCATGTCCGCGGGCACGCTGGCGTTCAACGCCGGCTCGTCGATCACGACGACCGGCGGCGCTCTGGCGGGCGAGGGCGGCGTGCTGCTCGTCGGCTCCACGACGCTGTTCACCGACCTCACGATCGACACGACCCTGGCAGGCGCCAGCGGCGGGCCGATCGAGATCCGGGGCGACGTCAACGGCAACGCCGACGGAATCAGGTCGCTCGCGCTCCTCTCGGGCGACGGCGACGTCACCCTCGACAACGTCGGCAACCTCACCTGGCTCGACACGCTGGACATCACCAGCGGCGCCGGCACGATCAACTTCAAGGGGACGACCTACCACGCCGGGGGCCACTCGTACTCGGCCTCGACGTACAACATCGACACCATGCTCCCGGGCATGGTCGATGTCCTCTTCACGGGCGACATCTTCCAGCTGGGCGACATCTCGTTCACGGGCGGGACCATCGTGCTCGCGCCCATGCACAACGTCACGTTCAACGCCCCCATCGGCGACGTCAACCTCGCCGCCATCACGGGCAACGCGACCAACTCCCTGTTCGTCACCGCGTCGGGAACCGCGACCCTGGACGCGACCGGGACGGCCCTCGATCCCCTCGACGAGATCTCGATCACCGCGACCGAGATCGATCTGGGCGGGATGCTCTTCGGGACCGGGATGCTCTCGCTGCGGCCCTTCACCGCCGGCCAAGCGGTCGAGATCGCCGGCGCCGCCGACTCGGGCGCCGCGGTGCTCGACCTGACCATGGGCGACCTGGCGATGCTGGGCGACGGGTTCAGCTCGATCCTCATCGGGCGCCCCGTCGGCACGGGCGCCTTCGGCATCCACGGCTTCACGTTCCTTGACTCGGTCGCCTTCGCGACCAGCGGGAACATCCTGATCGACGGCCTGCTCGCCACCTCGGGCGCGGGCGACTCGATCATGCTCGGCGACAGCGCCCTCCAGTCCAGCGTCATCACGCTCGACGTCGGCGGCGCGACGATCACCACCAACGGCGGGGACGTCACGGCCTACGGCTCCCTGACCCTCGCCCAGTCCGCCACCATCGCGACCGGCGCGGGCGGCGGCGCCCTCATGGTCACGGGCACGACCAACGCCCTGGGCGCCGGCGTCCAGAGCCTCACGGTCAACACCGGCATGGGCGCCATCGACATGGGCCGCATCGGCGGGACGACCACCCTCGCCACCCTCTCGCTCACCGGCGGGGACATGCTCCTCGACGGCATCGGGACGGGCGTCCTCCAGGGCGTGAGCGGCCTGGTCGATGTCACCTCCTCCGGCCTCGTCACGCTCTCCGGCACGGACTACCGCGCGGGCGAACAGATGTGGTCCGCGGCCGGCGGGTTCCTGGCCGCCTCCGACCTGGACTTCACGGTCTTCTCGGGCACGGGCCTGACCATCGGCGGTGGCGATTTCACGCTCGCCGGCAATGCGTTCAACGCCCTGACCGCGGGCCAGGACGTCATGATCTCGTCCGCCTTCGTCGGCTCGGGCGCGATCGGCGAGACGTTCGTCGTCAACGCCAACGGCGGGGCGGTCAGCCTCGCCGACCTCGGCTCCTCGGGCGCCCGCCTGGCCTCCGTCGAGGTCCGGGGCGGGACGGTGTTCCTCAACGACGTGTACACGCTCCAGCAGGCCGGCGCGACGGGCGACCAGCTCTTCGTTGGCGACCTCACCCTCGCCAGCACCTACGACTCGATGGGCGGGGACATCACGTTCGACGGCAACGTCCTGGGCCTCAGCGGGGTCGTCGCCAACGCCGCCGGCGGGACGATGACCTTCACCGGGACCAATCTCTCCGCGCCCAGCTGGGACCTGATGGCCGCGTTCTACGACTTCACAGGATCGCCCTCGGTCTTCATGGAGGCGACCGCCGGGAATCTGACCTTTACGGGCGGGCAGATCCGCCTGATGGGCCCGAGCGACATCACGTTCGAGGCCCTGAGCGGGATGAGCGACGTCACGCTCGCCAACGTCTGGGGCAACGGGACCGAGGACCTGATCGCCAACGCCTCGGGCACGATCTTCACCAACGGCGCCGGCTCCGGCTCCGGCACGGGCCTGGCCACGACGACGTTCATGGCCCAGGAGATCGAGTTCAGCGGCGTGGACTTCTGGAGCGACATCGTCACGCTCTTCCCCCTCATCGCCGGCACGGACATCAACGTCGCGATGGGCACGAGCGGGACGAGCCTGGACCTGACGGCCGCCGAGCTCAACTCGCTCATGGGCATGAGCGAGCTGTACATCGGGCGCCTGGACGGCACGGGCCTGATGAGCGTCGGGAACCTGACGCTCGCGTCGTACCTCGAGCTGCAGATGCAGGGCGCCGGCGGGCAGATCGAGGTCTACGGGCCCCTGACGATCACCGGCGGGGACTCGGTCTACTTCCGCTCGTCGGACCCCATGCTGTTGGCCGGCGCCGTGACGACCCAGGGCGGGGACTTCACGTCGGACACGACGGTCGAGGTCAGCGGGACGGCGTCGATCACGACCGGCGGGGGCGACGTCAACGTCGCCGGCCACTTCGACGGACTGGCCGACGGCGCGGGCGACCTGACCATCGACTACGGCTCGGGCGCGGTCAACTTCACCGCCGGCACGTACGGGTACGGCTTCTCCAAGCGGCTCAACACCCTGCACCTGATCGGCGACGCGATCACACTCCAGCTCGCCCGCACCCAGGGCTCGCAGATGTACACGGGCGTCACGACGCTCGACTCGACCTTCGGGACCGCGCTCGCCGACGCCGTCGACGGCGACATCACGTTCGACGGCGACGTCTTCGTCTCGGGCGACTCGCTCGTGATGATGGGCGGGTCGAACCAGACGACGTTCATGGGCGACGTCTTCGGTGTCAACTCGGGCGCCGACGTCCTGCGGATCAACGCGGGCGCGTCGGGCACGGTCCGGTTCGAGG
Organism: Phycisphaerales bacterium; assembly: GCA_041987545.1. Lineage (GTDB taxonomy): Bacteria > Planctomycetota > Phycisphaerae > Phycisphaerales > UBA1924 > JAJRXR01. The sequence continues at coordinate 777,910 of JBHIWH010000001.1, forward strand.
GCATGGTGGGCACGCCCGCCAAGGAGCTCGAGTCGCTGTTCATCGACAGCGCGGTCTCGAGCACGTTCCTGGGCGACGTTTACGCCGCCGACCAGCTCTCGATCATGGGCACGACGATCCTGGACGCCTCGGGCGACCCGGACTCGGTGCTCGTGTTCTGCGGAGCGGACGTGACGTTCGGCGGGGCGCTGGTCTCCAGCGTCCAGGGCGCCTCGGGCATCGAGGTCTGGTCGCCGGGCACGACGTTCTTCGGCGGGCCCGTGGGTGATGGCGCGGGCCGCCTCCGCTCGCTCGTCACCGACTCGCCCGGCACGTCGGTCATCACGGGCGATGTCTCGACCCAGCTGGGCATGACCTACGGCGACGACGTGCTCATCGCCGGCACGCCCACCCTCCGCACCTACGACACGGGCGGCGCCGGCTCGATCTTCTTCCTCAAGACCGTCAACGCCGACGGCACGCCAGGCCGGACGCTCACCGTCCTGACGGACCTGTCGGGGATCGGCATCCTCGACGGCGCGCTCAACTCCAACGTCCCCATCATCCACTTCGTGGGCGACATCGGCACCGCGGTCGGGGGCCAGCTGGCCGAGCTGAACCTGAACTACTCGATGTCCCTGGGCATCGACGGGCACACGGGCATCCCGGTCTACTCGACGATCGTGCTGGGCAATGCCGCGGCGTTCCTGGGCTCGGGCACGACCCGGGACTTCACGCTCAACGTCGGCAGCCTCAACATGGGCCGGCACGAGAAGATCGGCGTCACCGGCGCCCTCACGCTCAACGCCTCGGTCTCGGCCCGGCTGGGCGACATCACCGCCGCGGGCGACATGTTCGTGACGACCCCGTCGCTCACGATCCTGCTCCGCGATCCCGGCCAGGTCTTCGACCCCACGACGTTCATGCTCGCCTTCGACGACGGCGTGGACTTCATCTCGGGCGGGACGCAGATCGTCTTCACGACCGGCTCGATCACGCTGGACGGCTCGGGCGACGACCCGAGCTTCGCCGTCTCCGGCGGCAACGTCACGGTCGCCCAGCCCTTCGAGATCCGCTCGTTCTCCGAGCAGGTCTCGGCGCTCATGTCGGGCCTGATCGTGCTGGACGTCCGGTCCCTGGGCCCGACGAACACGAACGTCGCCGAGGCGATCGCCGCGGCCGTGCCCCGCGAGAGCCAGTCGGGCACGATCTCCGAGGACACGACGGTCGGCCTGGCCGCCCAGGAGGTCCTCCGCGAGCTGGGCATCTACCCGCGCGCGTCGCTGACCGACCCGCGTCTGACCGACGCCGAGCGGACGGCCCTGCTGGAGGCCGTCCTCGAGGCGATGCTGGGCATGGCGGTCTACAACGACCTGCCGGGCGAGGCCGAGGCGGAGGTGACCGAGGTCACCGTGGACCGCCTGGAGCTGGAGCTGGTCGAGGACATCCTGGCCGACTACCGGGCCCTGTTCCGCGTCACGCGGACCGACCCGGAGACGGGCGAGACGGTCGTCGAGGACCGCCGGTCCGAGATCCGGGACACGCTCTCGGAGGCGGTCATCCTGTACTTCGAGACGCTGGAGACGGACACGTTCGATCCGGACGAGTTCATGGCGTTCCTGGAGGAGCAGGGCGAGCAGACCGCCGAGGCCCTGGAGTACGTCACGGAGCTGCGTCGCCTGTTCGGGCGGATCCGGCTGCTGGGTCTGTCGTCGCGCGAGGTGGCGGGCGTGAAGAGCGCGCTGTTCGGCGCCGTCCGCCCGGGCGACCTGACGACGACGCAGATCGAGTCACTGCTGGATCCCACCTCGGCGCCGGCGCCCGCGGGCGAGTAGGGCGCGTGAAACGTTTGCGAAGCCGCTGACGCGCCGTGCGCGGGGGCCCGCGGTGTGGAGTCTTGCTCTACGCCGGGCCGCTGCAATACTCCTCCTTTGGGCCCGGGCGGGTCGGGCCCGAGGGGCGACGGACCAAGGGAGTCAGCGGCCATGGACAGGGAAAGCGTCAGGGACGAGGCGATCGCGTCGGGCTCCGACTGGGAGGTCGCCAACGGGCGCTTCCAGGCCGGCCGCGAGCGGGTGGACGAGATCTACGCCCGGGACGTGTTCACGCTGCGGGCGATGCGCGAGCGTCTGCCCAAGGACACGTTCAAGGCCGTCCAGGCCGTCCTGGAGAAGGGCGAGCAGCTGGACGCGGCCCAGGCCGACGTCGTCGCCGCCGCCATGAAGGACTGGGCCCTCGAGCGGGGCGCCACCCACTACACCCACTGGTTCCACCCGCTCACCGGCCTCACCGCCGAGAAGCACGACTCCCTGCTCATCCCCGACGGCTCCGGGCATGTGCTCTACGGCCTGTCGGGCAAGGAGCTCGTCCAGGGCGAGCCGGACGCCTCCAGCTTCCCCTCGGGGGGCCTCCGCGCCACCTTCGAGGCCCGGGGCTACACCGCCTGGGACGTCACCAGCCCCGCCTTCATCGTCCACGGCGCCAACAGCTCCACCCTCTGCATCCCCACCGCGTTCGTCAGCTACAACGGCCAGGCCCTGGACAAGAAGATCCCGCTCCTCCGCTCCATGGACGCGATCAACACCCAGGCGATGCGGATCCTCAAGATCTTCGGCTCCGACCAGGGTGTGAACCGGGTCGAGACCACGCTGGGCACCGAGCAGGAGTACTTCCTGGTCGACCGCCGCCTGTACTTCGCCAGGCCCGACCTGGTCTCGTGCGAGCGGACACTCTTCGGCGCCTCCCCGCCCAAGCACCAGCAGCTCGACGACCACTACTTCGGCTCGATCCCCAACCGCGTGCTCGCGTTCATGGCCGAGGTCGAGGACGAGCTGTACCGCCTGGGCGTGCCCGTGAAGACCCGCCACAACGAGGTCGCCCCGGGCCAGTACGAGCTGGCGCCGATCTTCGAGACGACCAACGTCGCCTGTGATCACCAGATGGTCGTGATGGAGGCGCTGGACCGCGTCGCGCCCCGATTCGGGTTCGTCGCGATCCTGCACGAGAAGCCCTTCGCCGGCATGAACGGCTCGGGCAAGCACAACAACTGGTCCCTCTCCACCGACACGGGCGTCAACCTCCTCGACCCGACCGACGAGACGCACACGAACCTCCAGTTCATGACCTTCCTGTGCGCCGTGATCCGGGCGGTGCACCTGCACGGCGACCTCATCCGCGCCTCGGTCGCCAGCGCCGGCAACGACCACCGCCTGGGCGCCAACGAGGCCCCGCCCGCGATCCTCTCCATCTTCCTTGGCGACATGCTCACCGACCTCGTGGAACAGCTCGAGAAGGGCGCCCCCGAGCGGACCAAGGAGGGCGGCCTGATGGACCTGGGCTCGCGGACGCTGCCCCTGCTCCGCCGCGACCCGGGCGACCGGAACCGGACCAGCCCCTTCGCCTTCACGGGCAACAAGTTCGAGCTGCGGGCCGTCGGCTCGTCGGCGGCGGTCGCGTGGCCCAACACGATCATCAACACCGCCGTCGCCGAGTCCCTGGACTTCATCGCCGGCGAGCTGGAGACCCGGCTCGGCTCGGACCGGTCGGCCAAGGCGATCGAGACCGCCGTCCACGAGACGCTCCGCGAGCTGATCAAGCAGCACAAGGGCGTGATCTTCAACGGCGACAACTACACCCAGGAATGGCACAAGGAGGCCGAGCGCCGGGGCCTGCCCAATCTGAAGAACACCGCCGAGGCCCTGCCCGTACTCAAGTCCGACAAGGCGGTGGCCCTGTTCGAGAAGTACGCGGTGCTGTCCGCGTCCGAGCTGGAGTCCAGGCTCAATATTTTCTGCGAGAAGTACGCGACCCAGTGCGAGATCGAGGCGCACTCGATGGCGTCGATCGGGCGGACGTACATCCTGCCGGCGGCGATGGAGCACCAGCGGCGCCTGGCCGAGACGGTCGCGGCGACCCAGGGCGCGGGCGTGGACGCTGAGTCCGTCCGCGGCGCCCTCGAGGACTTCGCCGACCTGGCCGCCCGCTTCCGCGAGCGTGTCGACGCGCTCGAGGAGACCTGCAACCACGGCGTCGAGGATCCGATCGCCCACGCCAAGCACATCTCCGCCGTGGTCCGCCCGGCGATGGACGAGGTCCGCGCCCTGGGCGACGAGCTCGAGCGGTACGTCGCCGACGAGCTGTGGCCCCTGCCCAACTACCGGGAGCTGCTGACGATCAGGTAGACCGGCGAGGCGCTCGGCGTTCAAAGAACAAGGCCCTCGGCGTCGACGCCGAGGGCCTTTCACGTGCAAGCACGGGTGGAAGGATTCGAACCCTCAACCTCCTGATCCGTAGTCAGGTGCTCTATCCAGTTGAGCTACACCCGCGTGGGACCGGCGACGATACGCCGGGCCCCTCGGGGCGGCAAGTGGGGTCGGGCGGCGTCGGCGGGGCCAGGACCGCGGATCGGGCCGGGCCAGGGGCGGCCCGGGACGGTGATGGGGGGGCGTGGGGCGGCGCCTCGCGGCAAGGCCCATGATGGCCCCGGGGCTTGATCCGGGGCGTCGGGGGGCAATGATTGGGGTCCTGAGACGGGGCCGCGGGAGGCGCCCGCCCGGGACCAGCAGCGCGAGGATCGAATGGCTCACTCAGTCTCGGCGAAGAAGCGGATCCGTCAGAACGCCAGCCGTCGCGCCCTCAACCGGTGGCGCCTCAAGGCCATGCGTGTGGCGATCAAGGACTTCAACACCAAGGTCGCGGCCGGCGACGCCAAGGGCGCGGGCGAGTCCTTCAAGACCTGCGTGAGCGTCATCGACCGGACCGCCCAGAAGGGCGTGATCCACAAGAACCAGGCGGCGCGGCGCAAGAGCCGCATGAACTCCAGGCTCAAGGCCCTCAAGGCCTGACGCCGGGCGCCCGGACCAGAACACCGACCCCCGAGGGCGAGGCCCCCGGGGGTTTTTCGTGCGCGCAGCCGGCGGGGCCCGGGCGTATCCTCGCGGCGAGATGACCACGGATGGTCGAGCGATCTCGGGCAGGCAGGCCCCGTCCCTCGCGCCCCCCGCGGGGTACCTGGAGTTGTCGCGCGGGGCGTGGCACTCGCTCCTGTTCGTCCTCCCACTGATCGCGATCTTCGAGATCGGCACGGCGCTGTACCTCAGCGAGATCGACCGGACGGTCGCCGCGTTCCGGCTCATCGCCCAGGCCTATCAGGCGCTCGGGGCCTACGGCATCCATCTGCCGGCGCTGGCGCTGGTGTGCGTGCTGCTGATCCAGCATGTCTTCTCGCGCGCGTCATGGCGGGTGCGGCCGATCGTGCCCGCGGCGATGGTCGTCGAGGCCGCGGTCTGGACCGCGCCCCTCACGATCGTCGCCCTCGTGCTCGCGCCCGGGCCGGCGACCGCCGCCGCGGCCGGCGAGGCGGCCTCCGGGCTCGACGGGTGGTCCTGGCAGGCGAGGCTCACGATCGCCGTCGGTGCCGGGCTCTACGAGGAGCTGCTCTTCCGGATGGCGCTGATCGCCCTCATCCACTTCGTCGCCAAGGACATCGCGGGGATGAAGGAGACGCCCGCCGTCCTGCTGGCGCTGGTCGTTTCTACGGGCGCGTTCGTCGCCTACCACGACATCGGGGCGGGGACGGTCGGCCTGCAGCAGACGGCGTTCCTGGCCCTGGCGGGGCTGTACTTCGGCTCGCTGTACCTCTCCCGCGGGTTCGGGATCGCGGTGGGGGTGCACGCGATGTACGACGTGCTGGCCCTGCTCGTGATCGGGCGTTTGTAGGTCGGAATGCCCGGGTTCTGGGGGGTTTGCGGGCCCCGCAAGGCGGTCGGTTCGCGCGGGCGGGGGAGGGCCCGGCCGCCGCGGAGATGTGGACGCCGGGGGGCGGATTCCTCTATACTCGCGGCGGCGCGAACCGATCTTTGGCCGGGCTTCGTCCGGCGCGTGCCGGCCCGGGGAGAGCGATCCACGGCCCGTGGTGGCGGGTCGGGGGCTCGGGATACACCGGCGGGAGAACTGCCCATGGGCATCGATTTCGCGATCGACGAGCTGTACGCGACCGGCTGGACCAGCCTGGATAGCTCCGGGTGCGATCGGCACGACGACGGGCGGGCGTATCCGAACCCGGAGACGGTCCGGCGCGAGTTCGAGCAGGCCGGCTTCGACCTGTCGCTCAAGCACATCCAGCTCTTCGACTGTTATCGGGCCGAGTGGCGGGATTCGGGTGGGTCGGCGGCCGGCGCGGTCGTGGGCCAGACCGAGGCCGAGGCCGCCGTCTACGCCCTGAGCCAGCTCCGCCGGTCCACGTCGATCTCCTCGGCGCGGTAGGGCCCGCCAAGCCCCCAGAGTCACAAGCTGCACGGGCCCCGGCTTGACCCGGGCGGCGCCCGCGATACGGTTGTCCCAGCCTGACACGGCCTCTGATGGCCCCATCGTCTAGCCTGGTCCAGGACGTCAGGTTCTCATCCTGAAAACGGGGGTTCGAATCCCCCTGGGGTCACTTGCCCGCCCGGGACGCTCGCGTCTCGGGCGGCGTCGTTTTTGGTCCGGAACCGGGCCACCGGTTCGGGGGGGCGGCTGGGCAGATTGCGTCAACCCGGGCCTCGGAAGGGCCGATCTGAGACCCGGAGGCCTCCCATGAGCCAGCCCAGCGGCCGACCGGGCGATGACGCCATCTGCTCGCAGTACGGCGACGACCCGGACATGATCGAGATCGTCGAGATGTTCGTGCGCGAACTCCCGCAGCGCGTGCGCGCGCTGCGCGACGCGTACGAGGACGACAACCGGGGGGCGCTGCGGACCCTGTCGCACCAGCTCAAGGGCTCGGCGCCGGGGTACGGGTTCCCGTCGATCGGCGAGGTCGCCGGTCGCCTGGAGGCGACGCTGCGCGAATCGGGCGTCGAGGGGGACGCGGTGCGGGGGCAGCTCGAGGATCTGATCGCGCTGTGCGAGCGGGCACGGGCGTCGTAGGGGGGTCGCGTGGAGCGGGCGGCGGGCGTGGTTCGGCGGTGACGGTCGGGGACGATCTCGGATGACAGACGGCGCGCAACACGAGCACGGGCAGACTCCGGTCATCCTCCTGATCGATGACTGCGCCGACGTGCACCGTCTCCTCGAGACGAGGCTGAAGCGCGAGGCGTTCCGCATCGTCGGCGCCGACGGGGGTGAGGACGGCCTCCGCCTCGTCCACGAGGTCAAGCCGGCGATCATCCTCCTGGACCTGGACATGCCGGGCATGGACGGGTTCGAGGTGCTCCGCCGTCTCAAGGACCACCCCGAGGCCTCGGAGATCCCGGTGCTCGTGATCTCGGGGATGCACTCGCCCCACGACAAGGTGACCGCCTTCGACCTGGGCGCGGTGGACTACATCACCAAGCCCTTCGACATGACCGAGCTGCGGATGCGAGTCCGCTCGGCGATGCGGATGCGGCAGCTCGTGCTCATGCTGGCCCAGAAGGCGCAGATCGACGGCCTGACCGGCCTCTGGAACCGCGCGTACTTCGACCGGCGGTGGTCCAACGAGACCTCGCGGGTCAAGCGGAGCGGCGGCGCGCTCACGATCGCGCTGCTCGACCTGGACCACTTCAAGTCGATCAACGACACCTACGGGCACCCGGCGGGCGACGAGGTCCTCCAGACGTTCGCCCGCGTCATGCTCGGGCAGATCCGCCAGTCGGACGTCGCGTGCCGGTACGGCGGCGAGGAGTTTGCGATCATCATGCCCGACACGGACCCGGCCGCCGCGGTCGGCGTGTGCGACCGCATCCGCGCCAAGCTCGAGGCGGTCGTCTGGCCCCGCCACCCGAACCGCTCGATGACGGTCTCGGTCGGCGTCGTGGGCACGGGCGGCGCGACGACGCTGAGCCCGAGGCGGTGGGTGGAGCAGGCCGACCGGAAGCTCTACGACGCGAAGTCGGGCGGGCGGAACCGGGTGTGCGTCCGGGACATCAGCGCCGACCCGCCGCGGCTGGCCGACGCGGGCTGAGCCGACGCGCCCGCGTACGATCCGGGCATGGCACACGAACCGGTCGAGGGTCGGGTGACGCGGCTCGAGGAGTCGGCGATGTTCGCCGATCAGGCGGTCGAGACGCTCAACGAGGCGCTCGGCGAGATGATGGCGTCGATCGAGCGGCTCTCCAGGCGGATCGAGGCCCTGGAGACTCGGCTCGAGGACGTCGTCTCCAACGCGGGGGGCGACGACCCCGGGCTCGAGCCGCCGCCGCACAGCGCCGGGCCCGACATCCCCCGGGACCCGATCTAGCCCGGCGGCGCGCCCGATCAGGCCAGCAGCGACCGGCCCGTCATCTGCGGCGGGCGGTCCAGGCCCATCATCTCCAGGGCGGTGGGCATGATGTCGGCCAGGCGCCCGTCGTCTCTCAGCGGCCGACCCCGGAACGCCTCGCCCACCACGTGCAGCGGGACGTCGTAGGTCGTGTGCGCCGTGTGCGGGGAGTCGGTCTCCGGGTTCCACATTTGCTCGGCGTTGCCGTGGTCGGCGGTGATGATCAGCGAGCCGCCCCGGGCCAGGGTCGCCTCCATGATCTTGCCGACGCAGGCGTCCACCGTCTCGCAGGCCTGGACGGCGGCCTCGAGGCTGCCCGTGTGCCCGACCATGTCCGGGTTGGCGAAGTTGACGACGATCACATCCTCGCAGTCGTCGGCGAACAGCCTCCCGATCACCGCGTCCCGCACGCCCGCGGCCGACATCTCGGGCGCCAGGTCGTACGTCGCCACCCGCGGGGACTGGATGATCTCGCGGTGTTCACCCTCGAAGGGCTCGTCGCGGTAGTCGTTGAAGAAGAACGTTACGTGCGGGAACTTCTCGGTCTCGGCGCACCGGAACTGCGTCAGCCCCGCGCCCGACAGGAACTCGCCCGCGATGTTGACCATCTTCGGGGGCTTGGGGAACGCGACCCGGGCCTGCTCGGCCAGACGCTCGGAGTACGCGGCCATGATGACGAAGTCGAGTTCGAGCCTCTCGCCCCGCTCGAAGCCGCGCTCGCCCGAGTCGGGCGAGGGCTTGAGGTCGGGCGAGCCGTGGAACTCGGGCTCGAGGAACGCGGCGCAGATCTCGCGGGGACGGTCTCCCCGGTAGTTGTAGAAGATGACCGAGTCGCCGTCGGAGACCCGGGTGGACATGGCGTCTTCGACGTCGGCCCCGATCATGGTCGGGGCGACGAACTCGTCCCCCTGCATCGTGGGCGCCGAGGGGTTCTGGTAGTAGTCACGGACGGCGTCGTCGGCGGTGGGGGACAAGCCGACCGTGGCGTCCTCGACCCCCCGCCCGGTCAGGCACTGGTACGCCTGCTGGACGCGCTCCCATCGGCTGTCCCGGTCCATGGCCCAGTAGCGGCCCACGACCGAGGCGATCCGACCGACGCCCAGGGAAGCCAGCTTCTCCTCGACCTGGGTGACGAACCCCTCGCCCGTGAAGGGCCCGGTGTCGCGGCCGTCGGTGAACAGGTGGACGGCGATCTTCGGCGCCTGCATGCTCTCGCACAGGTCGAGCAGGGCGAACAGGTGCTCGAGGCGCCCGTGCACGCCCGCGTCCGAGCAGATGCCCATGAGGTGGACCGTCGCGCCCGTGTCCTTGGCCCTCGTGATCGCCGAGACGATCGGCTCGTTGGCCGCCAGCTCGCCTGAGCGGCAGGCCTTGGTGATGCGGACGGCGTCCTGATCGACGATCCGCCCCGCGCCGATGTTCTGGTGCCCGACCTCGGAGTTGCCCATCGTGCCCTCGGGAAGCCCGACGTCCTCGCCCGAGGTGTGGATGAGCGTCCGGGGCCAGTCCCGGCGGAGGGCGTCGTCGGTGGGGGTGTCCGCCATCTTGATGGCGTTGAAGGCGTCGTGCGAGGGGTTGGGGTTCTCGCCCCAGCCGTCCCGGATGACGAGCACGAAGGGCGTGTTGGAGGGGCTTGCGGGCATCGGGTCGCTCCGGCGTGCGTAGGGTTCGGGTATGCGAGAGCGTAGCGATCGGCGATGGCGGGAGATGGCCCTTGTGGCCGGGGCCCTGGCTGTCCTGGCGGCGAGCGCCGGGTGCGACGGGTCTCGGCAGACGCGGCAGATGAGCGAGAGCGATCGGCGTCGGGCCGACGAGCTCGGCCTCAGCGCCGAGGCCGAGGACCCGACGATGCAGGACCGCCGCGCCGGGTACGGCGTGTGGCGCCGCGCGCCCGAGGCCGAGGGGACACTGTCGCCCGAGTCGCCCGAGCGCCGGACGACGCCCTGGGACGACTAGCCTGACCCCGCCCGGTCGTCAGGCGAGCTGGGCGAGGACCTCGCCGAAGTCCATCGCGTTCCCCGGCTCGCGGGCCTGGGACCACTTGACCGTCGGCTCGCCCGCGTCGTTCTTGGTGATGACGACGGTGCCGCGCTTCGAGACGTTCAGGTCGTCCCAGTACAGGCCGTAGGCCTTGCAGACCTCGCGGTGCATGTCGGCTAGCAGGGTCTGGGACAGGCCCTCGGCGTCGGCCCAGGCCTTGAGGGTGGCGAACGAGTCGCAGGAGACGCCGACGACGGTCGCGCCCTTGTCCTTCCAGGAGGCCATCTCGGAGGTGACGCACTTCATCTCGGTGCCGCAGACGCCGGTGAAGGCGAGCGGGAAGAAGGCGAGGACGACGTCGCCCTTGTCGAGGGCCGCCGAGAGCGTCCACTCGTCGCGGTTCTGGTCGGTGAGGGTGAAGTCGGGCGCGGGCTGGCCGGGCTTGATCAGCCCCTCGCGGGGCTGGAGGTTGTCGTTGCGGGTCACGTCTGCTCCTTCCGGGGTGGGCCGGGGTGGCTCGGGCGCGCGGGGGCGCGCCGCTGGTGTATGCTAGAGCCCAGCGCCCGTCGGAGACGGGTGGCGTTCAGCGAGCATGGAGGCAAGATGAACGCGACGATGACCCTCGAGACGCGGTACAACGAGGTCCGGCAGAGAATCGGCGAGGCGTGCGCCAGGGCCGGGCGGTCGCCCGAGTCCGTGATCCTCGTCGCCGTCACCAAACACGCCGACATCGACGACATCCGGGCCCTGGTCGAGATGGGGCACCGCGACCTGGGCGAGAACCGGGTCCAGCAGCTCGTGCAGCGGGCCGCGGTCGTCCGCGAGTGGTTCGACCGCATGCGCGTGATCGAGCAGACCCGGGCCGAGCGCGGCGGCGAGCGCGACGGCGAGCGCGGGCTCGACCCCGACGCCCCCGTCCGGTGGCACATGATCGGGCGGCTGCAGCGCAACAAGGCGCGCAAGGTCGTCGAGTTCTGCAGGCTGATCCACGTGGTGGACTCGCTGCGGCTGGCCGAGGAGTTGCAGGTCATCGCCAACAAGCGCGACGAGGTGGTGGACGTGCTCGTGCAGGTCAACTGCTCGGGCGAATCGCAGAAGGGCGGGACTCCCGCGCCGGCCGCCGCGCCCCTGTGCGAGCAGATCGACACCATGATCAACGTCCGCGTCCGCGGGCTGATGACGATGGCGGCGGTCACGGACAACCCCGAGGACGCGCGCCCCACGTTCGCCCGGTGCCGGGAGCTGTTCGAGGAGATCCGCGTCCAGGGGATCAGCGAGGGGCGGTTCGACCTGCTCTCGATGGGGATGTCGGGCGACTACGAGGTCGCGATCGAGGAGGGGGCGAACATCGTCCGCGTGGGCGGGGCGATCTTCGGCGAGTCGGCCGGGGACGAGCCCCAGGACGCGGCCTGAGGGCGAGCCGGATCGAACGGGCTCAGATCCGCCGCAGGCGACCGCCCGCCGAGCGTGTCTGGTTCATCGCGGACTGCAGCGATCGGCCCGGGCAGGCCGTCGGGGCGAACTCCTGGTGCGTGTGGACCGCGGACAGGGAGACGCCGAAGCGGGCCCGCTCGGTCGAGATCAGGTCCTCGAGCGTGCGGAGGGCCGCGGGCGAGGGGGACTGACGCTCGAAGTTGCCCAGGACGCAGATGCCGAGGTTGTGCGGGTTGGCGACCTTGACGTGGGCGCCCTGGAGGCCGAGGGGCCGCCCCTGCCAGACCCGGCCGGCGGGGTCGATCGCGTAGTGGTAGCCGATGTCGGCCCAGCCATTGCCGACGTGGGCGGCCCGGATGGCCTCGACACGCTGGACGGCGGCGCCCCACGAGGCGTCGTGGAACGCGGACATCCCGTCGTGGTGGACGGTGATCCGGGAGATCCCGTTCATCGGGTCCGCCAGCCAGGGCCTGGGGGCGCCCCGGGCCCACTGGGCCCTGGGGATCACGCCGGCGGGAGCCGAGGCGGGGGCGGACGTGACCCAGCCGGGGTCGCCCGACGGCGTGCCGACGGGGACGCTGGCGACGGGGGGGTCGGCCGGGATCGGCTCGCCGACCTGTCCCCGCCCGCCGGCCCGGCGGGAGGAGGCGCACGCGGTGAGCGAGGCGGCGGCGCCCGCGCCCAGCGTGAGGGCGCCGGCTCGGAGAACGGTGGCCAGAGCGTCGCGTCGGTTCATGTGCTTCATCCGGCTCTCAGCATCGGTTTGCCCCGGCGGATCAGTCCAATGGTATCGGAACGCGAAAACCGCGGCGGCGGGGCGCTCGGGCGTGGCCGACGGCGTCGTGGTCCGATACCCTTGGCCCCCGAATCGGGCCCCGCCCATACCCCTGTCGATTCAAGGAGTTCCATCCCATGCGTGTCATCCCCGGAGCCGCGATCGGCGGCATCCTCGCGGTCTGCTCCCCCGTGCTGGCGATGGACGACGGGGGCGACGTGCCCTCGGGCGCCGAGCGCCTGGACGACGCGCGCGAGCGGCTCGAGGCCGCCCGGGCCGCCCTCGACGCGGCGCAGCGCGACTACGACCTGGCCCGCGCCGACTACGAGCGCGGGTCGCAGCCGGCCGACGCCGGGGACGCCGGGGCGGGCGGCGGCGCCGAGGAGGAGGTCTTCCAGCCCTCGTCCTTCTGGAGCGGGTGGGAGGGCTCGGTCGAGGCCGGCATCACCGGCTCGGACGGCAACTCCGAGAGCTTCAACTTCCGCGCCAACCTCTCGCTCGAGCGCCTGACCGAGCGGATGGAGACGAAGTTCGGCATGACGTACAAGTACGCGACCGAGGACGGCTCGGAGAACGCCAACCGCTTCGAGGCACGCGGCCGCAACGACTGGCTCGTGCCCGACTCGCGCTGGCGGTACTTCGTCCAGGGCAAGTACGAGTTCGACGAGTTCCAGGACTGGGACTCGCGGATCTCCGGCTTCGGCGGCGTGGGCTACGAGTTCATCCGGCCCGAGGACCAGGAGCCCAACCTGACGCTCATCGGCCGGGCCGGTGTCGGTGGCTCGCAGACCATCGGCGGGACCGACGAGTCGTTCACGCCCGAGGCGTTGCTCGGCCTGGACTTCATCTGGGAGATCAAGGACGACCACCGCTTCGTCGCGACGACCGAGCTGTACCCCAGCCTCGAGGACATGGGCGAGTTCCGCTGGATCACGAACCTCGGCTACGAGATCATGCTCGACGCCGAGACCAACCTGTTCCTGAAGCTGGGCGTCGAGGACCGGTACGACTCGAACCCGGGCGGGTCGGCCAAGCGGAACGACATCGACTACTACGCGACGCTGGGCTGGAAGTTCTGACGGCCGGCTCCATCGCACGCGAGCACAAGAAAAGCCCGCCCCGGGACACGCCGGGGCGGGCTTTGTTTGTTGAGGGCTCGTCGCTCAGCCGCGGGCGCGGAGCGAGTCGCGGATCTCGGTCAGGAGGACGACCTCCTCGCTGGGCTTGGCGGGCTCGGCGGGCTTCTCCTCCTCCTGCTTCTGGAACCGCTTGGAGGCGGTGTTCATCGCCTTGATCACCATGAAGATGGCGAAGGCGATGATGACGAAGTCGAGGACGGTGTTGAAGAAGAGGCCGTAGCTGATCGCGACCTCGGGGACGGCGGCGGTGACGACGTCGCCGGTCGCCGGGTCGAGGACCTCGCCCACGCCCTCCTTGAGGACGACCTTGAGGTCGGAGAAGTCCACCCCGCCCAGCAGCATGCCGATCGGGGGCATGACGACGTTGGCGACGAGCGAGGACACGATCTTGCCGAAGGCGGCGCCGATGACGATGCCGACGGCCATGTCCACGACGTTGCCACGCATCGCGAACTCTTTGAACTCCTTGAGCAGACCCATCGCGTTGTCTCCTTGTTGCGGTGTTTTTGGCGATGTGGCGGGCCCGGCGCGGAGGAGCGCGGGGCGGCACGCAGCCACGAGAATTCGGGCCGCCATAGTATGCCGGGCGTCTCGATGGAGTCGTGCTGAAGGAGGACTCGGGTGATGATGCAGGACGGGGATATCGGGGCGGATACGGCGGCGGCCGCGGAGAACGCCGGCCAGGCGGCCGCCGAGGGCGGCGGGAAGATGGAGGACGCCCAGCGCGTGCTCGACCGCGTGCTCGAGGGCGATTTCAGCCAGGACACCTGGATCGAGCTCTGGACCGTCGTCGGCTGGCCCGTCGTCCAGGCGATCGTCCTCATCGTCCTGGTCCTCTTCCTCTCGGGCTGGGCCAAGCGGATCACCACGGGCACGCTGCGGCGGGCCAACGTCGAGGAGACGCTCGCCCGGTTCTTCGGCAACGCCGCCAAGTGGCTGCTGGTCGTCCTCGGCGCGCTGGCGATCCTGAGCACCTTCGGCGTGGACACCACGGCGTTCGCCGCGGTCCTCGCCGCCGTCGGCTTCGCCATCGGTATGGCCCTCTCGGGCACCCTGGCCAACTTCGCCTCCGGCATCATGCTGCTGATCTTCCGCCCGTTCAAGGTGGGCGACGTCGTCAACGCCGCGGGCGTCACGGGCAAGGTGGACGAGATCGGCATGTTCACGACGACCTTCGACACGTTCGACAAGCGCCGCATCATCGTGCCCAACGGGAAGATCTACGGCGACACGATCGAGAACGTCACGTTCCACCCGGTCCGCCGCATGGAGGTCCCCGTCGGGACCGAGTACCCCGCGGACATCGACCAGACCCGCGAGATCCTCGAGCGCGTCGTCAAGAGCGTCGAGGGCTCGGCGAGCGACCCAGAGCCCCAGGTCTTCCTGGCCGACATGGGCGCCAGCAGCATCGACTGGAAGCTCCGCGTCTGGGCGCACGGCGACGTGTTCTGGGATGTCCGCCAGCGGCTCGTCCGCGACGCCAAGAAGGCCCTCGACGAGGCCGGCGTCGGCATCCCCTTCCCGCAGCGGGACGTGCACGTGCCGGGCGGGATCGAGGTGACGGTCAAGAACGGCTGAACGCGGCCGAAGCCGAGTCACTCACGGAGGCCCGGGCCGCGGCTCGGGCCTTCATTCTGCGCCCTGCCGGGCGAGCCACCTCGCCCAGATCGACAGGACGAGCAGCATGTACAGCCGCTGCGAGTGGTCGCGGCCGCGCCAAGGGAATAGTGAATCCTCGCCCGCCTCGTCGTGCTCGCGGAGGAGGCGGCGGACGGCGCCGCGGCTGATCTCGGCGCCGCACCGCTCAAGCCCGGGGAACGGGTCCGCCGCGCCCAGGTGGTCGTGGAGCAACTGCCGCAGGCCGGCGTGATCGGTCCGGAACCACTCGCCGATGGGGATGGCGAAGCCCTGCTTGGGCCGGTCCACGACTTCGGCGGGCAGGCGGCGACGGGCAACGGCCCGCAGCAGGCCCTTGAGCCGGCCGCCGGGCATGAGCGAGTCCAGCGGTGTCGATTCGCACCGGGTGATGAGTTCGCGCGAGAGCAGCGGCGCCCGTAGCTCCAGCGCGACGTGCATCGACGCGGTGTCCGACTTGCGCAGGATGTCGTCGGGGAGGTAGTGGCCGAAGTCATCGTCGAGCGGATCCCGCGGGAACGGGCCCCGCCCGCGGCTGAGCCACCTGTGGGACGGGACGAGGCGGTCCATGTCCGCGCGGGGGAAGACGGCGGTCAGGTCGTGGTACCCGCCGCGGCGGGCGGCGCGGGCGAGGCGGGCCAGCTGCGCGGGGCGCGAGCGCGGGTCGCGCTCCGAGAGCAGCGGCGTCGGCACGCACGCCAGGGCCGGGCGCCACCGCCGCCCGAGCCGGCACCCGGCGTAGCGCTGGTAGCCGCCGAACAGCTCGTCCCCGCCATCGCCCGCGAGGGCGACCTTGACCGCGCCCCTCGCCGCCCGGCAGACCCAGTGCGTCGGCAGGAGCGAGCTGTCGGCAAAGGGCAGGCCCAGCCTCGGGATCAGCGAGGCCAGGTCGGCGGCGGGGTCGGCCTCGCAGTCGAGGACCGTGTGCTCGGCGCCGATGTGGCTCGCGACACGGGCCGCCCATTCCGACTCGTCGTGCGGCTCGCTCGGCATGCGGACCGTGAACGCGTGCACCGGCGCCCCCCCGGCGCCGGCGAGGGCCGCGATGAGCGACGAGTCCACCCCCCCCGACAGCAGGCACCCGAGCGGGACGTCCGCCTCCAGGCGCCCGCGGACCGCCCGGGCGATCAGGTCGGCCGCCTCGTCCTCGGACATCGCCGTCGCCGGGGAGCGCCGGGGAAGGGGAGGCGCCTCCGGGAGCTCGTCCATCGGCATGTCGAACTCGATCGAGACGCCCGGGACCTCTGAGACGTGGATCTGCGTCACCCGCGTCTCGCCCGGCTCGAGTTCGTCGATCTCGAAGAACGGCGTGCCACGCCCGCACCCGCGCCCGATCCACTCGTGCAGGTTGCGGGCGTCGATGTTCGCGCCGGTGGAGTCGCCGAAGCCCAGGGCGTGCAGGCGGACGAGGGCGGCGGCGGTCGAGGCGAAGGCGAAGACGGCGCCCCGCCCGGCCGAGGCGGTCGTGTCGTACAGCGGCTTCTCGCCCGCCCGGTCCCGGAACGCGGTGATCGTCGCCCGTGCCCGGTCCCAGACCGCGATGGCGTGCATCGAGTCGAGGCGGGCGGGCAGCGCCTCGCCGTGCTCGCGCCAGGCGTGCAGGATCGCCTCGGTGTCGGCGTGGTCGGTCTGGAACGCGTGCCCGGCGCGGCCCAACTCGGCCCGCAGGTCCCGGTGGTTGTAGACGCACCCGTTGAACACCAGGGCCACAAGCCCCGCGTCGTGCGCCAGCTCGTGCGCCAGGCGGGGCGGGGCGCCCGGCTCGGTCGTCAGTTCTGGCCGAAGGCGACGCCCGTCGTGGACCATGGGCTGCGCGCCGCCCTCGATGTCGATGATCGAAAGACGCCGATGCACAAGCGCAACGTCCACGGTCGCGCCGGATTCATGGATCGCGCGGTCGCGGAATCGGGCGGCGCCGTCCGGGCCCCGGTGTTTGACCGCGTCGTCGAGGACGTCCAGCCACGCCTCGGGGATGGCGGTCAGCGGGTGGGGGGGAGTCCCGTCGCCCAGGTGGTGAACGCGGAGGATGCCGGCGATGCCGCACATTCGGGGCGAGCGTACCGCCTCAGGCCGCGTCGGAGTCGGCGGGCCGGGGCGGCGCGCCGGCCGAGCCGCCGTTGCAGTTGTGTGGCATCTGGTGGTGCTCGCGGAATCGGCCCGTCCGCAGGCCCCAGATCGTGTGCAGGATCCGGGTCGCGACGAGGCCGACGGGGAAGGCGATGAGCACGGCCCAGCCGGCCCGCATGGCGAACTGCGTCTGCAGCAGCTGCATCAGCCCCGCGGCGATGATGTAGTACAGCGGGCTGAGCAGCGCCCGCTCGAACTGGACGAGCGACGCATCCTTCCAATAGGGCGGCGGCTTGGCCTCCAGCGCCGCGCGCTCACGCTCGCTCCCGCCCCGGACCGGGCGCCAGTGGTTGGCGACCCAGTGCAGCAGGAAGTAGATCGTGACGTCGGCGATGATGTCCGCGATGACAGACACCCCCGTGTAGATCCACGGGTCCTGGGGCGGGACGGAGAGCTTGAAGATCCAGACCGCGGCGGCGGTGGGGATGAGCGCCAGGAGCCCGGCCGCGATGATGTTCGCGTTGATGTTGATGATCCGCTTGCGCTGGTAGAGCGTGAACAGCCGGGAGGGCATGGCGGCTCATCCTAGCTGGGCGTCGGCGGGCGCCGCGTCGATCGACGCCGCCCCCCGGGCGGGCGACGGCACGTCCGCGAGCCGTTCCCGGGCGATGGCGACGGCGTCCGGGCTCGTGTCGCACCCGACCGCTCGCCGCCCGAGGCCGGTCGCGGCGACCAGCGTCGTCCCCGACCCACAGCAGGGGTCGAGCACGAGCCCGCCCGGCGGGCAGCACGCGCCCACGAGCAGCTCCAGCAGGGCCAGGGGCTTCTGGGTCGGGTAGCCCGTCCGCTCGGCCGCCATGTTGTTGATCGCCGGGATGTCCAGGACGTCGGTCGCCTTCTTGAGCTGTCCCTCCAGGCGCCGGCTGGTCGCGGGGACCATTGGGGGGTCGAAGAAGTAGCGGTCCGGGTCGAGAGCGTAGAACAGGATGTCGTCGTGCTTGCGGGCGAATCGGCGGGGGGACGACCCACCCAGGCCGTAGGCCCAGACCAGGTGATTGACGAAGTGGTCGGGCGAGAGCAGCTCGTCGAGCAGCAGGCGGGCGTGGTGGCTGGTGCGCCAGTCCACGTGCAGCAGGATCGAGGCCGAAGGCGCGAGCTTGGGCAGCGTCGCCACGAGTCGCTCGCGAAGCCACGCGACCCAGTCGGCGGTCGTCGGCCACGCGTCGTCGTAGGCCCCGGCGGCGCCGGTCTGGGCCCGGCCCGTGTTGAACGGCGGGTCGGCGTACAGCAGATCGACGGACCCGTCGTCGAGCGTGGACGCGAACCCCAGCCAGTCGGCGTGCTCCACGGGCATCGTGCGAGTCTACAAACAAAGCACGCCCGGCCGTCGGGCCGAGCGTGCTCTTGTGCGTGCGTTTCGGGGCCCGGGAGGCGTCAGACCGGCTTGACGGCCTCGCGACCCACCGAGTAGTAGTGGAAGCCCATCTCGCCCAGGGCCTGGCGGCGGTACAGGTTCCGCCCGTCGAAGATCGCCCGGCCCCGCATCAGCGAGGCCAGCTTCTCGAAGTTCGGGCTCTTGAACTCGTCCCAGTCGGTCGAGATCACGAGGGCGTCGGCGCCCTTGCAGCACTCGTACATGTCCTCGTGCAGCTCGATCGTCGGCGCTTCCTTGCCGACGTTCTCCATCGCGACCGGGTCGAAGCCCGTGACCTTGCAGCCGTAGCCGAGCGCCTTGCGGGCCAGGGTGAGGGCCGGGGCCTCGCGGATGTCGTCGGTCCTGGGCTTGAAGGCCAGGCCCCAGAAGGCGAGGTGCTTGTTGGTGATGCCGGCCTCGCCCCCGAAGTGCCCGAGGATCTTCTTGAAGAAGAGGTCGCGCTGGCGCTGGTTGGTGTCGTGGACGGCGCGGGAGACGTCGGTCTTGATGCCCGACTTCTCGCCCATCATGATGCAGGCGAGGGTGTCCTTGGGGAAGCAGGAGCCGCCGTAGCCCAGGCCCGGGTGCAGGAACGCGTGCCCGATGCGGGAATCGGAGCACATGCCCTCGCGGACCTTGTTGATGTTGGCGCCGTAGGCCTCGCAGAGGTTGGCCATCTCGTTGATGAACGAGATCTTGGTGGCCAGGAAGTTGTTGGAGGCGTACTTGACCATCTCGGCCGAGGGGACGTCCATGATGAAGATGGGGTGCCCGTTGCGGACGAAGGGGTCGTAGACATCGCGGAACATCTCGGCGGTCCGCTCGTCCTCGACGCCGACCACGACGCGGTCGGGCTTATTGAAGTCGTTGATCGCGTCGCCTTCCTTGAGGAACTCGGGGTTGTCGGCGACGGAGAAGGGGATCTCCGGGCCGACGGCCGAGCGGATGCGGTCGCGGACGTAGAAGGTCGTCCCGACGGGGACGGTGGACTTGACGACGATGACCTTGGGCTTCTGGTTGGGGCCGAGCGTCTTGATGACGCTGGCGATGTCGTCGCAGGCCGAGTCGATGTACTTGAGGTCGGTGTGCCCGCGCTCGTCCGAGGGGGTGCCGACGCAGATGAAGACCATGTCGGCGTCCTTGTACGCCTCGGTCTTGTCGAGCGTGTAGTGGAGACGCCCGGCGGCGTTGTTCTTCTCCATCAGCTCGGTCAGCCCCGGCTCGTAGATGGGGCAGATGTTGTTCTTGAGCTTCTCGATCTTCTCGGCGTCCACGTCGAGGCAGGTGACGTCGTTGCCGGTGTTGGCCAGGCAGACGCCAGTGACCAGTCCGACGTACCCGGTGCCGACCATCGTGAGCTTCATGACCTCGTCCTCTTCGTGAGCGCCGTGTTGGGGTCCCCCCGCTCCTCCCGCGAGGGGGAAGGGATCGTAGGGCCCTATCGGCCGAGGCCGGGCCCGTCTGGAGCGTGAGCCGGCGGCCCGCCGGGGATCGCGCCCGCGGTCGGTCTACGACCGGATAATGCCCCGTGTTCGGGCGATGTGGACCGCCGCCGGCGGAGGGCGGTTCGCTACACTCCCGCCCCCATGACCATGATGAGCACCGACCAGACAGCGTCCACGTTCGAGCCCGTCCCCGAGCCCAAGCGGATCACCCGGTCCTCTGGGCGGTCCAAGAAGCAGGGCAAGAAGGGCGGGTTCACCGCCGAGACCGCGGACATCCACGAGCTCTACCAGCTCGCCGTCCAGCACGTCGAGTCCGAGATCGACTTCGTGGACGAGCAGTTCGAGAAGATCCGCGGGCGGAAGGCCGCCCTGCTGCGCGAGGACTTCTGCGGGACGGGCAACACCGCCTGCGAGTGGGTCCGCCGGCGGGAGACCAACCGGGCGGTCGGCCTGGACATCGACCAGCCCACCCTCGACTGGGGCCTGGAGCACAACCTCGGCTCGCTGGACGATGCCCAGCGCGAGCGGGTCCGCCTGATCAACCGGGACGTCCTGAAGCCGGGAGACGCCGTCGGCAACGACGCCGTCCTGGCCATGAACTTCTCGTACTGGCTCTTCATGACCCGCGAGGCGATGGTCGGGTACTTCAGGAGCGTCCGGGACTCGCTGGTGGACGACGGGCTGTTCTTCCTGGACTTCTACGGCGGGTACGAGGCCTGCCGCGAGATGACCGAGGACCGCGAGATCGACGAGGGGCCCAAGTCCTTCACCTATGTCTGGGACCAGCACAAGTTCGACCCGATCTCGGGGCGGATGCGGTGCTACATCCACTTCAAGTTCCCGGACAAGACGAAGATCAAGCACGCGTTCAGCTACGAGTGGCGCCTGTGGACGCTGCCCGAGATCCAGGAGCTGCTGGCCGAGGCGGGCTTCAAGAAGGTCACGATCTTCTGGGAGGGCGCCGACGAGGACGGCGAGGGCAACGGCGAGTTCGAGCCCGTCACCGAGGGCGAGGCGGACCCGTCGTACATCTGCTACCTCGTCGCCGAGAAGTAGGGCGGCGCCCCGATCCGCGGGGTCGAGATCGCCCCGCGGGCATACGATCGGGCATGCGAGGCGTGCTGGAAGTCCCCGAGGAGTTGCTGCCGATCCAGGCCCGGATCGAGGAGGCCCTGGAGCGCGTCCAGGTGGCCTTCGACGCGCAGCTGGCCTCGGAGCTGGCGCCCGTCGCCGAGCTGTGCGAGCACGTCGAGCGGTACCGGGGCAAGATGCTCCGCCCTGTGCTGGCCCTGCTGAGCGGGTGGGCGGCCGACCCGGCGCGAGAGGAGACGGGGGTGGACCTGATCCGCCTGGCCGCGGTCTGCGAGATGGTGCACATGGCGACGCTCGTGCACGACGACGTGCTCGACGAGGCCGACGTCCGCCGCCGGGGGGCGACGATCAACCACCTCCGGGGCAACGAGGCGGCCGTCATCCTCGGCGACTACCTGATCGCGGGCGCCTACGCCCTGTGCGCCTCGATCGGCAGGCCCGAGGTCGACCTGCGGATCGCGCGGGTCTCGATGGACGTGTGCGCCGGCGAGCTGCTCCAGCTCAGCCACGGCGAGGACTGGTCCCTCGACGAGCCGACCTACTTCCAGATCGTCGCCCGCAAGACCGGCGCCCTCATCGGCGTCTCGTGCGAGCTGGGCGCCCGGGTCCGCGGCGCCGACGCGGCGCTGGGCGACCGGCTCTACCAGGCGGGCGTGGACCTGGGCGTCGCGTTCCAGATCCGCGACGACGTGCTCGACCTGGCGGGGCGCGAGGACACGGTCGGCAAGAGCGTGGGCAAGGACATCGAGAAGGGCAAGCTCACGCTGCCCGTGATCCACCACCTGGCGGCGTGCGACGCGGGTCGGCGCGCGGGCGTGCTGGCGCTGCTCGAGCGTGGGGACGACGAGGCCCGGGCGAGCCTGCTCGCGGGCGTGCGGGAGACCGGGTCGATCGAGTACGCCGAGGGCGTGGGCGCCGAGCGCGTCGAGCGGGCCCGGGCCGCGATCGCCGGGCTGGCGAGCTCGCCCGCGCGGGAGATGCTCGATCGGCTGGCGAGTGCCGTGATGGACCGCTCCTACTAGCCGCTGGCGTGCCAGAGCGACAGACGCCGCCCGGGGGGCAAAGGGGGGGTTGCCACACCCGAGCGGCGCCACAAGTTCATCGGCTGTGCGGGGCGTCTACCGGCGGCGCCTCGAGGCGAGGAGCAGGCCGGCGAGCACGGGCGCCGCGGTCGCGGGCGCCGGCGTCGTCGCGACGTTGTCCAGGTCGAAGCCGACGACCGAGCCGTCCGGCAGCCCGTCGGGCGGCAGGACGAGCACCTGCAGGTTGCCCACGTCGGCCATGACGCCGGCGAAGAAGCCGAAGCCCGGGGCGCCCTCGGGGATGTACAGCGGGCTGCCGGGGTTCAGGTCGAACGTGAGCGTCTGCCAGTCGCCCGCGAAGACGGGGCCGCCCGAGAGGACGACGAAGGCGGGGGAGTTGTTGGCGTTGGCCACGCGGAGTGCGAAGGCGAGGGGCGAGGCCGAGAAGTCGTGGCGGATGTCGAAGCTGATGGTGTCGATGCCGGCGGTGAGGTAGTCGCCAACGAACGCGTCGCCCGAGGCGTCGAAGTCGTCGTGCCCGCGGAAGAGCGTGAGGCCGAACTCTCCGGCGGTGGAGACGTCGGCGCTGGCGGAGATGAAGCCCGAGGCGTCGTAGGCCGCGGGGTTGAACGAGCCGTTGAGCCAGTTGGAGGCGTCGGCGTCGAAGGTCTCTGTGAAGGGTCCAACGCCAGCGAGGGCGGGGGCGGAGGCGGCGAGGGCCGCGACGAGGGCGGTAGTCTGGGTACGCATCGGTCTCTCCTGGAGGTCAGTCTGCGCCGCGGGAGGCGGCGCTGTCATGGATTCTGGATCACCCGCCCGCCGCGTCGGCGAAGGCGGTGAGGAAGGCGAGGACGTCGGAGAAGTCGAGCGCGCAGGGCTCGGCCAGGTCGGCCGCGGGGTCGCCCGCGCCGAAGTCCGACAGGAACGCGAGCACGTCGGAGAAGTCCGCCCCGCCCAGCCCGTCGTAGTTGCCGGGCGAGCCGACGCGGACCGTCAGCTCAAGCCTCGGCGTCTGGCCCAGCAGCTGGGCGATCACGTTGTCGCCCGTCTTGAAGAAGGGGTAGAGCACGTCGCCTGTACCCCCGCCGGGCCCGCCGGTCGCCAGGTGCATCGAGCTGACGGCCAGGTTCAGCCGGCCGTCGGCCAGCGAGCGGCGCACGAACGCGATGCCCTCGGCGTCGCACCGGTCCAGGTCGATCGTCACCACGCTCTCGGCCGGCACGAGGTCGCCCGGGCTCACGCCCTCGATCACGCCGACTCCCAGCGGCGCCGGGTCGAACCGCTCCTTGACGTTGTTGGAGATGTCGAACGCGACGCCGTCGTCGAAGTTGGCGGCGAAGATGTTGCGGGCGCCCTGCGCGGGCGGGACCACCGGCGCCCCGCCGAAGGGCGAGAACTCGGTCCACGTGAAGACGTCGAACCCGTTGCGGTACCCGACGCCGAACATCGTGATCGCCCGCCCGGGGTCGGCGTCCTGCACGTACTCGGCGTCGGCCTCGGCCAGAAGCGTCGTGTACGCGTCGGGCGTCGTGTCGTAGCGGAACTCCTGGTCGTTGTCGATGACCAGCGTGAGCCGCGCCGAGATCACCTGGTACTCGCCGGGGATGAGCCCGGCCGGGATCACGCCGCCCGTGTCGAACGAGACGATGAGCTGCGCGTCGCGGTCGTCGAACCCAGGCCCCTCGGCGGCCGCGGAGAACGTGGACGCGATCGCCCGCGTGCCCGGCGTGCCGTTGAACGGGTACGACCAGCGGTCCCCATCGGGCGTGTCGGCCGTGAACTCGATCACCTGGGCCCCGGCGCCCGAGGTCAGGGCGGCGAGGACGAGCGCGTAAGTCCCTGTCGTTACGGTGGTCTGCACGGTTCTGGCCTCCGCGGCGGGCGTGGTGGGGTCGTTCCGGCCTCCCGCCGCTGGACACGACGCGCCCGGGCGGGAAGAATCGGGGGAGTATTGAGACTGAGTCTCAATCGCGTCAAGCGGCGGGCGAGCAATTTCGTCCGCCAGACCCTGATTGCGGGATTCGCCCGATGCCCGACCCAGCCCCGCGGCCGCGCGCCTTCACGCTCATCGAGCTGCTGGTGGTCATCGCGATCATCGCGCTGCTGATCGGGATCCTGCTGCCCGCGCTCGGGCGGGCCAGGGCCTGCGTCTCGCGGACGCGCGAGCTGGCGGCGGCCCAGCAGCTCATGATCGCCTACACGATGTACGCTGACGACTCGGGCGACGCGCTGCTCATCGGGTACGCGGCCCAGGGCCACGTCTCGGGCCGGAACGCGCCCGTCAACGATTTCGGCGAGCCCGTGGGCGGCGACGCGCCCGGCTTCGAGGGCTGGGAGATGCGGAAGCGCTACCCCTGGCGCCTCGCGCCCACGTTCGACTACAACTGGTCGGGCCTCTACAGCGACGAGGACCGCCTGGCCGAGGCCAGGGCGAGCGATGTCTACGGCTACGAGTACGTGGTCAGTCTCTTCCCCTCGTTCGGGATCAACGCCCGGTTCGTCGGGGGCGACGCAGCGCCCGACGCCTATACGTTCCGGAGCGATGGCAGCCGTCACCAGCAGGGCAAGGCGCTGTTCGGCGACTTCTTCGTCCGCCGCCTGAGCGCCGTCCGGCGCCCGGACACGCTGCTCGCCTTCGCGAGCGCCCGCGCACAGGACGACGCGGCGACCACGGGCGACTCCCGTCCCGAGGGGTACTTCCGCGTCAACCCGCCCCGCTTCGTCGAGGACCAGGGGCGGCTCTGGGACGAGCAGTACGAGCCCGACGCGCCCCAGCCGGGGAACAACTCGGGATTCGTCTCCCTCCGGCATCTCGGGGCGGCGGTCACGGGCATGCTCGACGGGCACGCCGAGGCGATGGACTGGGAGCAGCTCAACGACATGCGGCACTGGGCCAACGGCGCCGACCGCCCGGACTGGTCGCTCGAGCCCAACCTGCCCTAGCCGGCCGGCGGGCATCGGCGCCCGGCGCTCCGCTATCCTTGCCCCCCATGCCCGAGGCGCGAGATTTTCTGGACGAGCTGGAGTGGCGCGGCCTGCTCAAGGACGCGACCGACCGCCAGGGCCTGGCCGAGCATTTCTCGACCGGCTCGCGCCGGATCTACGCCGGCTTCGACCCGTCCGCCGACTCCCTGACCATCGGCAACCTGATCCCGATCACGGTCCTGGCCCACGCCAGGCAGGCCGGGCACGAGGTGGTCGTGCTGATGGGCGGGGGGACGGGGCTGATCGGGGACCCGTCGGGCAAGTCGGCCGAGCGGATGCTGCTGACCGAGGAGACGGTGGCGCATCACGTGCAGTGCCAGCGGCCGATCTTCGAGTCGGTGCTGGGCAATGTCGAGGGGCCCGAGTTCCGGATCGTCAACAACGCGGACTGGCTGACCAAGCTCGGGTACATCGAGGTGCTGCGGGACGTGGGCAAGCATTTCAGCGTGAACATGATGATCCAGAAGGACTCGGTCAAGTCCCGCCTCGAGGACCGCGAGCAGGGGATTAGCTACACCGAGTTCAGCTACATGATCCTGCAGGGCTACGACTTCCTGCACCTGCACCGCGAGCTGGGCGTGAGTGTCCAGTGCGGCGGGTCGGACCAGTACGGGAACATCATCGTCGGCGCGGACCTGATCCGGCGGGCCGCCGAGGGTGGGGAGCACACCGCGTTCGGCTTCGTGGCGCCCCTCGTCACCAAGGCCGACGGCGGCAAGTTCGGCAAGACCGAGTCGGGCGCCGTCTGGCTGACCGCGGCGCGGACGAGCCCCTACGCCTACTACCAGTTCTGGCTCAACGCCTCGGACGACGACGTCGGCCCGCCACAGGCCGACGGGCGTGGCGGGTGGCTCCGCAAGTTCACGCTCCTGCCCCGGGACGAGATCGAGTCTGTCGAGCGCGAGCACGCCGACGCCCCCGGCAAGCGGCTGGCCCAGCGGACCCTGGCCCGCGAGGCGACGCGGCTGCTGCACGGCGACGAAGAAATGCAGCAGGCCGAGGCCGCGGGCAAAGCCCTGTTCTCCGGCGAGATCGCGGGCCTGCCCGAGGCGACGCTGCGGGACGTCTTCGCCGAGGTTCCCTCCAGCGAGCATGCCAAGGCGACTCTGGCCGGCGAGGGCGCCGACCTGGTCGAGCTGCTCGTCGAGACCGGGCTGGCCAAGTCCAAGCGCGAGGCGCGGGAGTTCATCGCCAACGGCTCGGTCTCGGTCAACGGCGAGCCGGCGGGGGAAGGCCGGCGCCTGACCGAGGGCGACCTGCTGCACGGCTCGATGGCCGCCCTCCGCCGGGGTAAGAAGGCCTGGCACGTGACCCGCTGGGCCTGAGAAACCGGCCGGACGCGGGCGTAAACGCCCGTCCGAAAAGGGCTTCCATTCTGGGAGGGCTTCTGGGATACTGGGCTGGTTCCGGGGATGGCGGCGTCTGCCCGCCGCGTCTGTGAGCACGCGCCGCCTGGTTCGCAGGAGGCGTGCCGATGCACCAGATCCGCGAGTTGTTGGCGACCAAGGGCGGGGGCGTGCGGTCCGTGCCGGGCGAGTGCTCGGTGCTGGACGCGGCGCAGGCGATGAACGAGGCGAGGATCGGCGCCGTCGTCGTGCTCGACAGGGGCAGGATGGTCGGCATCCTGACCGAGCGCGACGTCATGACACGGGTCGTCGCGGCCGGGCGGGACCCGGCGCGGACGAAGGTCACGCAGGTCATGACCAGCCCCGTCCTGACGTGCGCTCCGGAGACCAGCCTGAGCGAGGCGCGGGGCGTGATGCGGGGCAAGCGGATCAGGCACCTGCCCGTCGCGGCGGGCGAGGAGATCGTCGGCATGGTCTCGATCGGCGACCTGAACCTGTGCGAGAACGAGCAGCTCTCCGCGACGATCCGCCACATGGAGGCCTACATCGCCGGCGAGATGGCGCTGTAGGGCCTGGCGAGGTCTCGCCTAGGCGCCGACGACGAGCTTGCGGAACATCGCGGGCGATTCGCCCTGTCCGGTGCGCGCGCTGAGCAGCGCCGCCTGGGCCATGGCCAGCAGCGCCTCGTGGTCGATCGGGGGTGGGGGAGACGAGGCGCCGACGAGTGCCAGGATCGCGTCGGCGATGGCGGCGACCTCGGGCGTCAGGCCCAGCTCGTCCAGCGAGGGCTCGACCCGCTGCGTGTCGAAGACCTCGCCCGCGGGGTTCGCCCAGGCCAGCGAGTCCTCGTCGATCGTCAACCGCCCCTCGACGCCGAAGATTGAGAGCGACCGCTCCCAGCGGGGCGCCTGGTCGCTGACCAGGGCGGTCGCGGCGCGTCCGTCGGCGAAGCGGCAGTTGATCGTCAGGTCGCCGTGCAGGTCACGCAGCGAATCGCCCGGCGCCGCGTGCACGCCCGAGGCGTTGGGCCCGACGTACACCGCGTCGATCGTCTCGGGCGCGCCCATCAGCGCGTGCACGAGGTCCATCGCATCGAGCAGGCGGGCGGCCAGCGACCCGTGCTCGACGCGGCAGACCGACTCGACCTGAAGCACCCGGATCCGCCCGAACGCGTCGAGCGCGTCGGCGGCGAGGCGCATGGCCCGCCCCTGGCGCAGCCGTGGCAACAACTGCACCGCATCGATCGGACGCACGCCGTGCTGGGCGCGGGTCCAGTCTCCCGAGCCCAGCTCGAGCACGCCGCCCGGGATCGGCTCGAGCGTGGCGACGATCGCGCCGCGGGCGCGGGCGGACTCGATGGCCGCCGCGTCCCGCGAGCCGGCGGCGCCGAACTCGCCCGGCGACGCGATCAGCACCAGGTCCGCCTCGCCCGAGGCCAGGGCGGCGCGCAGATCGCTGGCGGGTTCCGTGCCGAGTTCGCCCGCGACGGCGCCGGCGCGGCCCTTCTCCGGGCTGCCGGCGGCGATCAGGTCCAGACCCGCCGCGTCACGGACCGCGGCGATCAGGTCCGCCTGGGCCGGCCCCAGCCAGGCGATGGTCCGGCAATCGGGCTGATCTGGGGCGTTTCCCACGGGCGTCGATCGTACTGGAGGGGGCGGGCCCCCGCATGCGAAACCCGGTTCGTGGGCCGGGCGTACGATCGGTCGGAAGGCGTCGCAAGGCGGCCGCACGCCCGGGTGGTCCGGGCGTGAGGAAAGTCCGAGCACGGCAGGACACGGTGGTGGGTAACGCCCACCCGCCCGAACGGCCTTGATTCCTGTCACGCCCTCCGGGCGTGAGAGCGGGCAGAGGGCGATCGCGGGCGAGGGACAGTGCCACAGAAAGCAAACCGCCGATGGCCCGGTCCGCCGGGCACAGGCAAGGGTGAAAGGGTGCGGTAAGAGCGCACCGCCCCGCTGGTGACAGCGGGGGCACGGTAAACCCCACCGCGTGCAAGCCCAAGCAGGGGTCGGGGCGCAAGCCCGCCGTTGGTCCGACGGCTGACCCCGGGTCGGGTGCTGGGAGCATGCTCCCCACCGCGTCGGCGACGGCGCGGGCAGAGAAATGGTCGCCCAGGGCCCCGAGCCCCTCGGGACTCGCGGCCCGGACAGAACTCGGCTTATCAGCGACGCCCGATCGCGAACGCGGGCCCCGGGGACGACCCGGGGCCCGCGGCCTTTTTGCTTCGGGCACAATCCGTGAACCGCACAGGCCGCGGACGCGACCCTTGCCCGGAGGTCCGATGCCCCGCACTCCCGAACAGGTCTACACGGAGCTCCTGGTGCTCAAGCGCCAGGGCGGGGACCGGGAGGCGGTGGGGGAGCTGTACGCGCTGTGGGGCGCGAAGCTCACGAGGCACGCGGGGCGTCTGCTGGGCGACGCCGAGGCGGGCGCCGAGGTGGCGCAGGAGGCATGGGTCTCGATCGTCTCGGGCATCGGCACGCTGGCCGACCCGGCGCGGTTCCCGTCGTGGGCGTACCGGATCGTGTCCCATCGGTGCGCGGATCACATCAGGAAAGCGCAGCGGGACCGGAAGCACCTGGGCCGGGTCGCCGCGAATTCGAAGGACGACGGCGCGCCCGCGCCGGAATCGGACGAGATCGACGGGCTGCGGGCCGCGATCCGCGGGCTGGACGACGAGCACCGCGTCGTCGTCGAGCTGTTCTACCTCGACGGCCTGTCGGTCGGCGAGATCGGGCGGGCGCTGGGCGTGCCCGCCGGCACCGTCAAGTCGAGACTGTTCAACGCGAGGCGGCGATTGCGCGTCGCCTTGGAAGGAGATTCGCAATGAGTTCGCTGGACGACAAGATCAGGGAGGCCTTGAAGCGCGAGGACGCGGAACTGTTCGGCGAGGTCGCCGGGGAGGCGTCCATGCCCGAGCTGGTCGCCGAGAGCTTCCGGGGCAAGTTCCGCTTCTTCGTCGCGGTGACGTGGTCCGCGACGGCGGTGTTCACGATTGGGATGTTCTTCTGCGCATACAAGGTGTTCGTGAGCGAGGAGTTCCGCGACCACATCCTGTGGGCGATGGGGTTCTTCTTCACCGCAAGCGCGGTGGGGCTCCTGAAGACCTGGAACTGGATGGAGCTGAACCGGATCGCCGTCACGCGCGAGGTCAAGCGCGTGGAGCTGCAGATCGCGCTGCTGGCCAAGCGGCTCGAGGACAAGTGAGAGCGCTCACCAGTTCGCAAGCTCGCCGACGACGAGCAGGGCGATGAAGCCGAGGCCGACGGCGATGCCGATCCAGCCGCAGATCCGCCCGGCCAGGGACATGCCGTACGTCCCGCCGGCGCGGATATCCCGCCTGTACTGCCTCGCGGCGACCTCGCCGAAGATGACCGCGGGGATGCCGAAGAGCAGCGCGAAGGGCCAGAGCAAGCAGAACCCGAGGACGCAGACGCCCGAGATGATGCCCAGGACGAGCGAGGTCACGGCGAGGCCGGAGGTGGGCT
The DNA here is from genome assembly GCA_041987545.1 of Phycisphaerales bacterium. Taxonomy (GTDB): domain Bacteria; phylum Planctomycetota; class Phycisphaerae; order Phycisphaerales; family UBA1924; genus JAJRXR01. Next base: position 807,929 of record JBHIWH010000001.1, read on the forward strand.
TGGGCGTGTTGCTGCCCCAGACGGGGGCGCCGCACTCCGGGCACCGGTCCTCGACGCGGAGGCCGACCAGCTCGTAGCCGCAGGACGTGCACCGGGGGTGGGCGCCGGAGTGGACGGGGGCGGTGGTCGGCGGCGACTGCTCCATCGGCGGAGCGTACCGGCTCGACGCCGGCCGTTCACGGGGGCGGGCGCTCGTCGGGCGTCGCCGGGGCTACCACCAGTTGAGCAGCGAACCGACCATGAGCACGATGAACGCGCCCGAGACCACCAGGCCGACCCACCCGCAGATGCGACCGGCGAGCGACATGCCGAACGTTGCGCCCGCGCGGATACCGGTCTTGTGCTGCCGCGAGGCGACCTCGCCGAAGACGATCGCAAGGACCGCGGGGACGATCGCGAAAGGCCCGATCCCGATGCAGGAGACGATCGAGACGATGCCCAGGACAAGCGAGGCGATGGCGAGGCCCGAGGTGGGCGCGGGCTTGGAGCTGGCCCAGACCGCGGCGCCGCACTCGGGGCAGTTGTCCTCGACGCGGAGGCCGACCAACTCGTAGCCGCAGGACGTGCACCGGGGGTGCGGGCGCCAGTCCGCGGCGCTCTGGGCGAACGGCGGGGGCGGGGCCGGCGGCTCGTTCGGGTCCCCGCCGGGCGAGGGGTGCGAGCTTGTGCTCGGGTGGTCGTCCACGGGCGGAGCGTACCGCGGCCACTCCGCCTCTACACGATCCAGAGCACCACGAGCACCGCCTGAATCACACCCGCGGCCGCGCCCAAGACCCGGGCGGCCATCACCTGCTTCCAGATCCGGGTCCTGGCGCCGGCGGGGACGCGTCTTAGGGCCAGCACGGACACGAGGATTGCGGCGGGCCCGAGCACCAGGCCGAGCAACGGGCTGAACACGAACGCGAGCATGCCCACGATCAGCGCCGAGCTGGCGTACTCCTCCGTCCGGCTCAGCGTGTTGCGTCGGCGGGAGTACCAGACCGGTCTGCCGCATTCGGGACAGTTCTGACGCGGGCCCCGCTCGGCGATGTCGTAGCCGCAGTATCGGCAGACGCTCGTGTCGCGCATCCGCGTGCCCCGGCTACGCGTCCCTCGGCTCGCTGACCACGCGCACCTGGCAGAACTGGCGGTGGCCCATCGGGCCCGAGTGGTACGAGTACCCGCTCTGCTTGGCGCCGACCCACGGCGAGCCGGGCGCCCCGCCGATGCCCCGGTTGATCCCGACCATCGCCGAGTTCAGGCGCCGCGCGACGGCCCGGGCCTGGTCCTCGGGCCCGAAGACGACGCCGCCGAGCCCGTACTCGGAGTCGTTGGCGAGGTCGATCGCGTCGTCGGCGGCCTTCACACCCATCACGCAGGCGACGGGGCCGAACGTCTCGGTCCGCATGATGTCCATGTCGTGGGTGACGCCGTCCAGCACGGTGGGGGACATGAACTGGCCGTCGCGGGCCTCGCCCCCGAAGGCGACCCGGGCGCCGGCGGCGATCGCCTCGGCGAGCTGGCGCTGCACGTGGGCCTTCTGTTCGCCCGAGATCATGGGGCCGACGACCGTGCCCTCTGCCATGCCGTCGCCGATGGCGTACGCCTTCGACTCCTCGAGCAGCCTTGCCAGGAAGCGGTCCTTGATCGAGTCCTGCACGTAGATCCGCTCGGTCGAGACGCAGACCTGCCCGCAGTTGCGGAAGGAGTTGCGTGCCGCGAACGCGGCGGCCGCGTCGAGATCCGCCCCCTCCAGCACGATCAGCGGGTCCTTCGAGCCCAGCTCCAGGATGAGCCGCTTGAGCCCGCCCGCCGCGGCCTGCATGATCTTCTGCCCGACCGTCTTCGAGCCGGTGAACGCGATCAGGTCCACGTCCGCCGCGACCAGCGCCTTGCCCTGCTCGTCGGCGCCGTGGACGACCTGCAGGACGCCCTCGGGCAGGAACTCGTTGAGCACGTCGGCGTACGCCTGGGCGATCAGCGGCGTCTGCTCGCTCGGCTTGAGCACGACCGTGTTCCCCGTGACCAGCGCCGGCAGCGTCATCCAGTGCGGCATCGCCAGCGGGAAGTTCCAGGGCGTGATCGCGGCGCACACGCCCAGCGGGTCGTGGTAGAGCGTCGTCGTCACGCCCTCGCCGTCGAGATGCTGGGGCGCGACCGCCTGGGCGATCTCATCGACCTCGTCGCTCAGCCCCTCGCCCGTCCCCCGGCACTCGCCGATGCCCTCGGCCAGCGGCTTGCCCATCTCCCGCGTCAGCAGCTCGCCGAGCTCGTCCGCCCGGTCGGCCAGGGCTTGGCCCGCCGGGCGGATGATGTCTGCACGTTGCTGCGCGGACAGCGACTCCCACGACGCGAGCGCCTCCCGGGCCCTGGCAACGATCGCGGGGATCTCCGAGGCCGGCGTGATCGATACGCTCCCGACGAGCTCGCCGGTGGCGGGGTTGAACGACTCGAGCTGGGCGGTGGTGGTGGAGTCCATTGTGATGTACCTACTGCAGAGTTGCATTGGACTCTACCACGGCATGGCGGGTCGGTCGAAGCGGCCGTCAGCATTCAGGTACTCTGCGTTGGAGATGTAGATTAAGCCAGTGGCATCCGCTCCGGCTTCGTACATAAATCCAGCAATGCAGAGTTTATTCGTGCTCGGGTCTACCACATACGCTGCAGCGCCGCTCATTCCGCCAAGTGGCCCAAAATCCTTGAGGTCTGGTATGAACTTTGTGATGGTTCGCTCGGCCGCTTCGTCAGCCAGTACGAAGTGTCGATCGGAGGTAGACGAAACGAAATCGCACACAGGTGTTTCTCGGACCTCGAGACCTCGCGCTGAGGCTTCTCGGTGGAGGGCGGGAAAACCCAGCATGACGACAAAATCATTCACAGCCGGGCGGCGGGGGGGCCAGTTGTCACATGGAAAGTAGTTCTTTTGGATCTGCTGAATGCGGGTCTCATCTGGCAATTTCAGAGTTGCGAGGTCGAGACCAGCATCCCTATCAACAATCGTATAGTCGCCTATGCAGATTGGATGCTTCTGCTGCCCGCCTGCAATCGCCACCACTGCGTCGGAGTTCGCGCTACGTAAAGACTCAAAGTCGGCCACCACGTGGTCGCAAGTCACTAGCAGCTTTGCGTCGCCTGTATTGACAAATGAAACGGTCGCGCTGTTGATGATGGCCTCTGGCCCAGCGTTACGCGAGGGTAGCGTGATCAGCATGCCAACATGCGGGCTCAGCTTTTTGGCTTGCTGAACATACTTTTCATGCACTGGGTCAGGCAAGATGGAGTCCCTTTGGAATGTTAGGGTATCCCTGCCACCAGCACGATGAAACTTTCGTCCAGCTCCGACTCGGCGTCCCGCACCGGCTCGACGTACGCGTTCCCCTCCTCGTCGACGGCGTCGGCGAGCTTCGCATAAACCTGTGTCTGCCCGAACCCCGCCTCCGCCATCGCGTCGCGCAGCTCCGGGACCGACCACAGCCGCCACTCGTAGACGAACGCGTCCATGATCTCGTGCTCGATCACCCCGGCCCGCTCGATCCGGAAGTGGATCACGTTCGTGACCATCCCCGTTGTCGGGTCGGCGTGCCGCTGCTCCCAGGTGTATCGGCAGATCCGGCCGTCACCCAAGGGGTGGGGCCGGTGGACCGTGCCCAGCAGGAACGCCGACTCCCCGCCGTAGGTGTCACAGACGAACACGCCGCCCTCGTTCAGGCGTGAGCGCGCGTGCCGCAGGTACTCGACCAGCTCGCCCCGCGTGTGCAGGTACCCGATCGAGAAGTTGCCGACGAAGAGCACATCGCACGGGTCGGCGACCTCGCGGACGTCCGACACGTGCGTGGCGACGCGCTCGTGCCCGCCGTGCCGGCCCAGGGCCTCGGCGTCCAGATCGACCGCGATCGCTCGGGACTCGGGCGAGCCGTCGGCCCACAGGCGCGAGAGGGCGGCGGTGCCGGCGAAGTCCTCGCCCAGGACTCGTGGAGAGCCGCCGTGGATCGCCCGGAGCAGGGGCGCCAGGTCGCCCACCGACTGCACGCACAGCTCGTACAGCTCGTGCCTGTCGGGCGCGGACTGTCGGGGCGAATCGCCCACGCTCAGAACCCGCCGCCCGCGGCGACGACGACGAAGAACAGGATGTAGAGGATGAAGAACCCCAGGTAGAGGATCGACAGGATCAGCCCGATCCAGCCGCAGGTCCGCCCGGCCTTGGCGAAGCCCTGGCTGGTGACGGGCGCCTCGCCCAGCTGGATCGCGACCTCCGCCTTCTTCGCGTACACGATCGCGAGGATGCCGCAGACGATCCCCGGGATGCCGTACATGAAGCACCCGGGGATGGAGCAGATCCCGAGCACGAGCGAGGCGACGGCCTTGCCCTGCGTCTGCTGGGGCTGGCCTGATTGCATGATCGGCGTGCCGCACTCGGGGCAGCGCCCGCCCACGGGCTGGTCGGAGATGTCGTAGCGGCACGAGGCGCACAGCACGGGCCGGCGTGCCACGGGCGGGGGTGTCACAGGCGGTGGAGGTGGCGGGCTCGGCGTGTCAGTGCGATCGACCGGGTCGATGGGATCGCCGCCCTCGTGCTCGCGCGTGTCGTCGGTCATGCGGGTCGTCCGTTGCGGTCAGGGATGGCGCCCGGTGTGGAAGCTGGCCCACTCGGCGGGTGTGCCGCCCGCGACGCGGCCGCGATCCAGGTCGAGCCGCTCCAGCGAGCCGTCGGCACGCATTCGGTAGAGGAACCCGCCCTTGTCGTGGACGGCGATGCCGATGTAGGGCGACGGGTCGTCCTGGCGGGCCAGCCCGCCAAGGGCGGCGCCGACGGCGGCGGCCCCGAGGACCGCCAGCCCCAGCGTGAGGCGGCGGTTGGTGCGTTCGAGCGAGCGGATCCGAGTCTCGGTGTCCATGGCGATCACTCCTCGCGGCGCCGACCTGGGCGCCGGGCATAAAGCGTATCGCCGGGCCGGCCCGGGCGGCGTCAGGCCATCCGCACCCACTTGACCAGCGTCTTGAAGTTCGGCGGCTTGCCGTACATCAGCAGCCCCACCCGGAACACCTTGGCCGCAAACCACAGGCAGACGTACGCGCCGACCGCGCTGATCGCGACCGCGATCGGCGGCTGCCACCACGGGACCTCCTGGCTCGAGGTCATCCGCATCATCATCATGAACGGGCTGATCGGGGGGACGAAGCTCAGGATCGTCACCCACAGGGCGTTCGGGTCCCGCGAGATCGGCAGCCACAAGATGTACGGCAGGACCATGACCATCATCACCGGCGTCTGCAGGCTCTGGGCCTCGCGGACGTCGTTGACGGCGCTTCCCACCGCCGCCAGCAACGACGCGATCATCATGTACGCCAGGAAGAAGAACAGGAACATGTACACCACGTCGGCGATGTCCAGCACGTCGCCCAGGCTGAAGGCGATCAGCGACGCGATGCCAAGCCCGGAGTACATCAGCAGCAGCGCGAGCCCCACGCCCATCTGGCCCAGGATCTTGCCCGTCATGAGCTGCATGGGCGAGGTTGCGCTGAGCAGCAGCTCCACGACGCGGCTGGATTTCTCCTCGATGGTGGTCGTCAGCAGGTACTGCCCGCCGACCATCACCGAGATCATCAGCAGGATCATGAACGCGAAGGGGAGCATCATCGTGAAGATCTCGGTCGAGGCGCGTTCCTCGCCGGTCTCGGTGATCTCCCGCGTCCGCGGGGCGTTGACCGCGGTGAGCCGGTCCATGAACTCGGGGTCGTAGTCGTACGCGCGGTACCGGGCGTCCCGGATCGACTCGCGGAGCGCGTCGCGCATCGAGCCGATGACGCGCTCGTCCAGCTTCGGGCGGACGAAGAGCTGGAAGGCGCCGAAGCCCTCGTCCCCCTCGCCCATGCGGACGGCGTTGGCGTCGATGATCGCGACGCCGAGCCTCGTCTCGGGCCCGGGCTCGTCGCCCGCCTTCGGGCGGAGGGCCTCCTTCGCCTCCTCCTCGTCGGCGTCGGCGCCCAGGTCGGCGACCACGATCTCCGGGTCCTCGCCCAGGACCATGTTCAGCGCCTGCTCGCCCGACGCCGCGGACGCCCCGCCGCCCATCTGGCCGGCGATCTCCTGCGACTTCTCCATCGCCTCGGCCAGCTGCTCGCGGTCCGCGGCGACCTCTCGGTCCACGTACTCCTGCAGCCCCGCCGCGACCAACCCGGAGCGGTCGATCACCGCCAGCCGGCCCTCGACCTTCGGCGCCTCGGCCGACAGGGTCAGCACGATGATCAGCGGGATGGCGGCCATGAAGACCAGGGGCAGGATGACCGCGCCGATGATGAAGCCCTTGGTCAGGGCCGTGGACACGAACTCCCGTCTGGCGACCTGGAGGATCTTGCTCACGACTCGCCCTCCCCGTCCTCGCCCACGCTGTGCCCCGTCCGCAGCGCCTGTCGAATCGCCTCGGCGTCGCCCGCGCCGTCCGGCCCGCGGACGATCTCGATGAACACGTCCTCGAGCGTCGGGCGCCGCAGCTCGATCCGCGAGACCGGCGCCACGTCGATGATGCCCTGCATGACGGCGGGCGGGTCGGCGCCCGGCGCCAGGTGCGCCTCCACGCCGTGCTCCCCGTCGCCGACGCTCGCCACGCCCGCGACCGCCTCCACGCCCGCCCGGTCGAGCCCGTTGAGGGGTGTGAACGCGATCGTCCGCGGGTCGTGCCGAGTCCGGATCTCGTCGAGTGTCGCGTCCAGCACCTTGCGCCCGTCGTGGATCATCACGATGTGGTCGCACAGCTGCTCGGCCTGGTGCATCACGTGCGTCGAGAAGATCACCGTCTTGCCCGCGTCGTGCTGTTCCTGGATCAGGTCGCGGAGCAGCCGCATGTTCACGGGGTCGAGCCCGCTGAATGGCTCGTCGAGGATGATCAGGTCCGGGTCGTGCAGGATGCAGGCGATGAACTGCACCTTCTGCTGCATGCCCTTGGACAGCTCCTCGCACTTCTTCTTCGCCACGTCGCCCAGCTCAACCCGGTCGAGCCAGCCCTGGCACTTCCTGCGGAGGTCCGAGCCGCCGCCGAGTCCCTTGAGACGACCCATGTGCTCCAGGAACGAGAGGACCTTCATCTTCCGGTACACGCCCCGCTCCTCGGGGAGGTAGCCGATGCGGTCCTTGCTCTCGACGGCGGACTTCTTGCCCAGCACCTCCAGCTCGCCCGAGTCGGGGAACAGGATGGACATGATCATCCGGATCGAGGTCGTCTTGCCCGCGCCGTTGGGCCCGATGAGGCCGTACAACGCCCCCTCGGGCAGTTCCAGGTCGATGCCCTCGACGGCGACTTTCTTGCCGAAGGTCTTGCGGACCCCGTTCATCCTGATCGCGTATGCCACGAGAGTGAGCCCCGAAAGCGGTGTTGGTGGTTTCCCAGTTAGGATTGCACACGCCGCGGGTCTCGCCGGCGGCCGGAGATGATACCGACCACGGGGCGAAAGGAGCTGGGGATGAGTGAGCGGACGCAGTGGGTGATGACGGGCGCGGGGGCGTTGGTCGCGATCGGGATGATGGCGGCGATGGGCGCCCGGGGGATCGAGGCCGCCGCCGCGGAGAACGCGGGCGTGGCGGAGGTCCAGCCGCAGAACGAGATGGGCGAGCGTCTGGCCGCCGGCCTCCGCGAGACCGAGGGGTGCCTGGGCGTGGACCTGGCCCAGTGGCAGTCGGGCAAGAACACGATCTGCGCCTGGTTCGAGAACAAGGAAGCCGTCGAGCGGTGGTACTACTCGGACACGCACCAGGGATTCATGGGCGCCGTCGGTGGCAAGGCGGGCGACGACGAGCCGATGCAGCACGTCAAGACCGAGGGCCCGATCATGGTCATGGCGACCATCTCGTTCAACGGCCCGCCGGCGCTGCCGGGCAGCCGCATCCCCTTCAGCCAGATCGCGATCGAGCTGTTCGAGCCCCTGCCGGGCGGGGCACATGTGAATGGACGCCTCGCCCCCGAGAAGTTCAAGGTCGAGCACATGCGGGACCTGACGCCCGAGGACTGACCCGGGTCGCGTCGGGCGCGCCCGCATACCCTGAGGGCATGTCCGGCGTCGCCAGCGCCATCCCCAGGGCCGTCCTCGACAAGCTCGACGAGCTGGACGATCAGTACGCGCAGATGGAGCGCGACCTGGCCGACCCGGCGATCGCCTCGGACCACAACAAGCTCCGCGAGCTGTCGATCAAGCGGGCGGCGCTCTCCCCGGTCGTCGAGGGGTACCGCCGGTTCAAGGGCCTCGTCGCCGAGGGCGACGAATTGCGGGCGGCGGTCGAGTCGGGCGAGGACGCCGAACTGGCCGAGATGGCCCGCGCCGAGCTGCCCGAGATCGAGCGCAAGGCCCTCGAGGAGATCGAGAACGTCAAGGCACGGCTGGTGACGGCCGAGGACCGCAAGGTCGGCAGCGTGATCCTCGAGGTCCGCGCCGGCACGGGCGGCGACGAGGCCGCCCTCTGGGCCCGCGACCTGCTCGACGTCTACACCCGGTACGCGGCCCGCAAGGGCTGGAAGGTCGAGGAGATGGAGCTGGACGCGGACGCGTCCCTCGGCGGGGTCAAGCGGGCGATCGTCAACATCGCCGGCGAGGGCGTCTGGAGCGAACTCTCGTTCGAGGCCGGCGTGCACTCGGTCAAGCGCGTGCCCGCGACCGAGAGTCAAGGACGGATCCACACCAGCACGTGCACCGTCGCCGTCCTTCCCGAGCCGGAAGAAGTGGACGTCAAGATCGACTGGGCGGGCGACGTCGAGGAGCACGTGACGACCGCCCAGGGTCCGGGGGGCCAGAACGTCAACAAGGTCGCGACGGCGGTCCACCTGGTCCACAAGCCCACGGGCGTCGAGGTCCGCATGCAGGAGACCAAGTCCCAGGCCCAGAACCGGGAGAAGGCCCGCCGCCTGCTCAAGGCCCGCGTGTACGAGATCGAGCGCGAGAAGGCCGAGGCCGAACGGGCCGCCGAGCGCAAGGGCCAGATCGGCTCCGGCGCCCGGTCGGAGAAGATCCGCGTCTACCGGTACCAGGACAACATCGTCGCCGACCAGCGCCTGGGCGAGAAGTTCACCAAGACCGGCGTGATCGACGAGGCGGACCTTGAGCCGCTGCTCACCGCCCTGATCGAGCAGGAGACGGCCAGAAGGTTGGCGTCATTGTGAGCGTGCCAGACTCTCAAGCCGCAATGCTACATCTCTGCAAGCGACCAGGCGCTACGGATGCAGAGCTCGATCAGGTGAGCACGATTCTGCGATTGCTGGCTTCGGCATCGCAGATGAACGCTGCTCTGCGTGCGATTGGGCGCATCGGGCTTCCCAAGAGCCAGACCGAGCGTTACGACAGCTTTGTCTATTTCTCGATTGCAGTTTCCGCACTCGGCGAGCTACTTCGAGTCCTCGAGGATAAGCCGATGCAAGTCGGCATTGACGCGGTAGAGTCCAGGCTCTCGCCGAAGAGCCTTGAGTGCTACTCGAGGCTACGGCGACAGCCTCCGGATCAGTTGGTTCTTGCTGCTCGGCGCACGCGTGATAAACATGTCGCCCATCACGATCCTGAAGTTTTCAAGACGTACAGTCAGCGGATACGAACGCAGGATATAGACTTGATGGTTACAGACGGCGAGGGGACCAACTACGACACGGCACATGTGGCAAGTATCGACGCAGCGTACGTCGATACAATGACGAAGCTCTTCCCGGGCAAGGACATGAATGATGTGTATGGCGACTTGGCGGTGCTCGTTGGGCATGCCAGCAACCTAGTGGCCGAGTTTGCGATGTTGTTGCTGGAAGAATCCGGTTTCAACACGGAAACGCGGCCGCCATCGCCACTTCCCGAGGCCTAGTGGACGATGGGAACCCTGATCTGCGCTCCGATCATGGTCCACGACACGCCGCGACGTTGAGCGAGGTGGCGCCGAAGCTGTCCGGATCGTGCGCGTCGAGCAGGCCGCGCTCGTCGGCGGCGAGGCGGCGGATCGCGTCGTGGTCGGCGGAGCGGATGGCCTCGAAGAACGCGAGCGCGTGGGCCATGCCGGTGTACACCCGGCCTCGGCCCCGGGGCCGGGGGTGTGGGGTGTTCCGCCAAGAGAACGCCCGCGGCAACGATGCCGCGGGCGTGTCGCGCCGGAATCGACAAACGGCCCGCCGACCCGGCCCGTGGGGTGCGTCCGCCGGATTCGCCACCGCGCGGCAGCCGCCCGAACCCATGTGGAAGACCGCCCGCGGGGTGAGGCCCGCGGACGGCGAGCGTCGCTGTCGGCGACCAACGTCGCGCCGCCGCGCCAGCGCGCCAGAGGGGGGCGTCCGAGAGGAGCACGGACACCACGCAGGGGCGATCAACGCCCTGCGCGTCCTCAACGGCGGTTTCGGCGCGGGCGAGCCCCCAGATTCACCCGCTCCCACGGGCCGTACACTCCGCCCCCATGGGCACGCTCGTCTGCGCTCCGATCATGGTCCACGACACGCCCCTGGCGCTCGCGGTCGCCGCCCGGGCCCGGGATCTGGGCGCCGACCTGGCCGAGTATCGCGTGGACGAGCTGTTCTCCGGCGAGCCCGGCGACGAGGGGGCGATCCTGAGTCTGGTCGCCGACTCGCCCCTGCCCTGCATCGTGACCTGCCGCCCGACGTGGGAGGGCGGGTCATGCGACGCGGACGACGACGCCCGGGTGTCGATGTTCGAGCGGCTCGGCACCGCCGACCACCCGCCCCGGTACATCGACGTCGAGCTGGCCGCCTACGACCGGTCGGCGAACCTCCGCCAGAAGGTCGGCCTGGCGATCGAGCACGCGGGCCAGGTCCGCGACGTGCGGACATCGCTGATCCTGTCCACGCACGACTTCGAGAAGCGCCCGCCGGACCTGACCCGCCGCGTGCTGGCGATGAGCGGGCACGAGGCCGCGGCCGTCCACAAGGTCGCCTTCCACGCCCGCAGCCTCCGCGACAACCTCGAGCTGTTCGACCTGCTCAGCGAGCGGACCAAGCCGACGATCGCGCTGGGGATGGGCGAGTTCGGGCTCCTCAGCCGCGTGCTCGCGCCCAAGTTCGGCGCCTTCCTGACCTTCGCCTCCGTCGCGTCCACGGAGGTCACCGCCCCGGGCCAGCCGACCATCGCCGACCTCCTGGGCCTGTACCGCTTCCGCTCGATCGGGCCCGAGACGCTGGTCTACGGCGTGGTGGGCTGGCCCGTCGCCCACTCGCTCTCGCCCGCGGTCCACAACGCGGGCTTCGAGGCCGTCGGGCACGACGGCGTGTACGTCCCCATGCCCATCGCGGTCGGCGAGGGCGATCGGCACGACGCCGACGGCGCCTACGAGAGCTTCAAGGCGACCATGCTCGCGATGATCGACCACCCGCGGCTGGACCTGTCGGGCGTCAGCGTGACGATCCCGCACAAGCAGAGCCTCGTCCGCCTGGCCCGCGAGCAGGGCTGGGCCATCGACGCGCTGAGCGAGGCGTGCGGCGCCGGGAACACGCTGACGATCTCCCGCGCCGGCGGGCGCGTGCAGGCGAGCGTCACGAACACGGACGCGCCGGCCGCCGCGGCGTGCCTCGAGGACCGGGTCGGCGTCTTGGCTGGCAAGACGGTTGCCATCATCGGCGCCGGTGGCGTCGCCCGCGCGATCGCCGCGGGTGTCGCGGCCAAGGGCGGGCGCGTCCTCGTCGTCAACCGCACCCGTGAGCGGGCCGAGGGCCTGGTCGCCGCGCTGGCCGAGGCGGGCCTGGGCGACGCCCCGGCGACGGCGATCGACATGGGCGAACTCGCGGACGCCGCCCCCGACGCGATCGTCAATGCGACCCCCGTCGGCATGGCCGGCGGGCCCGCGCCCGACGAGGCGCCGATCAACGAGGATGTCCTCGCCTCACTCCCCGCACACGCGGCGGTCTTCGACACGGTGTACAACCCGGTCCGCACGCCCCTGCTCGCGATGGCCGCGTCCATGAACCGCCCGACAATGGACGGCGTCGGCATGTTCGTCCGCCAGGCGGCGCTGCAGTTCGAGACCTGGACCGGCGCCAGGGCCCCGACGCAGCTCTTCGAGCGGATTGTCCGAGAGAAGCTCGCCGAGCCGGATTAGCCAGCAGCCGCGGGCATCTCGACGCCGCTCGTCCGCAGCAGCGTCCGGAACGTCTCGCCGAACACGAAGTTGTGCTCGGGGAACGCCCGCCCGGCCATGTTGTTGTCCAGGTGCGAGAACATCAGGTCGATCGCCCCGATCAGCTGCGCCGGCAGCGGGCCCTCCGGCCCCGGACGGATGATCTCGACCACGCCCCGCGTCGAGGCGCCGATCCCGGTCATCGACTCGATCGCGGCCGTGTACCGCAGCTGATCACCCGGGATCGCCTCGGCCTCCAGCTCGGCGCGCCCGACCTTCGCCAGCACGACCTTCTCGCGGAAACCCTCGGCGTGCCCCACCAGGATCCCCGCCGTCTGCGCCATCCCCTCGATGATCAGCGACGCGGGCATGATCGGCGTCGGCGCCCGTTCGCCCGAGGGGCCGAAATGCTCGTGCAGGTGGTCTTCGGACAGCGAGACGCTCTTGACCGTCACGATCCGCTCCCGCGGCAGCAACTCGACGACCCGATCGATCCACATCCAACGCATCAGTGACTCTCGCTCCCGAGCGTGCTCACCGTGATCAGGCCGACTGGAGCTTCCGCTCGCAGAAGTCCACGAGCGCATTGACGGTGAAGATGTTGGCCACGTTCTGGACCGAGCGGTCCTTCTCGAGCTCGGAGAAGTCGAAGTGGGGGAGCTTCTCGCGCAGCTCGGCCAGGCCCTTGTCCGTGACCTTGCCGCCCTCGACGTACTCCGGGTTCTGCGTCACGCCCTCGGGGAACAGCTCTCCCTGGGCGATCTTGAACCCGAAAGCCTGCTCGAGCTTGAAGGAGATGTCGAGGATGTCGATCGACTCGGCGCCCAGGTCGGCGATCAGCTTCGAGTCGGGGGTCACCTCGTCCTCGTCCACCGCCAGCGCGTCGACCAGCACGTCCCTGACCTTGTCCAGAATCTCGTCTCGGGTCATCCGTCTTCCTCGGGAACCGGTTCGGGCCCGCCCCCTTCCGCGGGCGGGCGTGGGGGCATGCTACGCGTACGCGCGGTGGGCGCCCAGTTTGGCCCCGCCCGGCCGGGCGACCCTGGCCGGGCGGAGCGTGAACCGCCCGCTGGCCGCGACCACCCCGTCCGAGGCGTCGGCGCCCTCGTTCTCCAGGATCTCGACCCGCCCCCGGTAATCAGGCCCCTCGCCCGCGAGGGTGACCTCGATCCGGATCGTCGCGCCCGCGTCCACGAACCGCCCGTACTTCAGAGCGCGGACCGCGCCCAGCACGAGGGGCGGGCTCGACTGGTCCCCGGGGTCCGCGTGCTCGCGGGCCGCCTGGACCATCGCCTCGAGCATCAGCACCCCGGGCAGCACCGGGAACGTCGGGAAGTGGTCGCGCAGGTAGTCGGCGGCCGGGTCGATGCGCGTCGTCGCGACCAGGCGACGTTCGTCGCGCTCGAGCACACGGTCGATCATGCGGAAACTCATGGGGGACAGGGTAGCCGGGCGCCCCCGTGCTGTGGTGGAGCCCCGGGCGATCCGGGCGCCGCCAGCCCGCTACGCTCACCCCGCGTGCCCACGATCACCGACGAGGCGGTCTGCATCAGGCAGTGGGACTGGTCGGAGACGAGCCAGACGGTGTCCCTCTTCACCCGCGCCTCGGGCGTCGTCCGGGGCGTCGCCAAGGGCTCCAAGCGGCCCAAGTCCCCGTTCTCCGGCGGGCTCGAGGTCCTGACCAGGGGCGAGCTGACCGCGACCCTCAAGCGCCCCGGCGCCCTGTCGATCATCACGAGCTGGGAGCTCCGCGAGCCCTACTCGGCCCTCCGCCGCGACCTCGTGCGGTATCACACCGGCGTGCTGCTGGCGGACCTGCTGCACCACGCGCTCCGCGAGGAGGACCCGCACACGGAGCTGTACGACCGCGCGGTCGAGACCCTCGATGGGCTGGCCGACGACGCGGGCGACCCGTCGTCGCTCCTGCTGGGGTTCCAGCTCGCGCTGGCGCGCGAGACCGGGCACCGCCCGGAGCTCGCCCGCCGCGCCGACACCGGCGCCCCCGTCGAGCCCGCGCCGACGCACTGCTTCTGTCCCGAGCTGGGCGGGCTGGTCCCGGACCCGCCCCCTCCGGGGATCCCGGGCCCCGTCTGGCGGGTCCGAGAAGAGACCGTCCGGGCGCTCCGCGCCGGCGCCGAGAACCACGGAGAGCCCTGCCCCGCCCCCGCGCTCGTGCGGGCGAACAAGCTGCTGGCGGCGTTCCTGGGCGATCGCCTGGGCTTTGAGTCGCCCGCGTTGGGCCCCTGGCTGGCCGTGGTCGAGGCCGCCGGCGGGGTCCAGAGTGCCCCGGACGAGTGAAGTCGCCCCGGGCGAGCGTCGATGAGTGCCCGTATCCGCGGGGCGCACGGATGCGCGCGGCCGCGGCACGGCGCACGAGGCGCCCGCGAGAGCGGCATGGAACGCCAGATCCTTGAAGAGATCCTCGGGAGCGGTTCGCTCCCCTCCCTGCCAGGGGTGGCGGTCCAGGTGCTCGAACTGACGAGCAACCCGGACGTCTCCCTCGACGAGCTCGCCGGTCTCATCCGCAACGACCAGGCGCTGGCCGCCAAGGTGCTGCAGACCGTCAACTCGAGCTTCTACGGGCTCCGCACGCGGTGCGCGAGCATCCAGAAGGCGCTCGGCCTGCTCGGGCTCAACCCCGTCAAGTCGCTGGTGCTCGGGTTCTCGCTCGTCGCGGCGGTGGACGACAAGGACGACGAGGACTTCGACTACCGCGACTACTGGCGCCGAAGCCTGCACGCCGCCCTCGGCGCCCGCGCGATGGCCGAGGTCAAGGAGCTGGAGAACACCGAGGAGATCTTCCTCGCCGCCATGTTCCAGGACGTCGGCATGATCGCGATGCGGCGGGCGCTCGGGCAGCAGTACCTCGACGTGCTTGTGCAGGCGGACGGCGACCACGCCAAGCTGCCGATGCTTGAGCTCGAGGCGTTCGAAACGACGCACGCGGCGGTCGGCGCCCTGCTCGCCGAGCACTGGCGCCTGCCCGGGGAGCTGAGCCTCCCGGTCCGGTACCACACGAGCCCGACGGCGGCGCCGAAGGAGTGCAGCCTGGTGGTCCGGTGCGTGGGGCTCGGCGGGATGGTCCACGATCTGCTGGACGCGGCCGAGCCCGCGCTGCACCTCCGCCGCCTGTACGACCGCGCCCAGTCGTGGCTTGCCATGAGCAACGCCGAGGTCGACCACGCGGTCGCCCGCGTCGGCGAGTGGGCCAGGGAGGCGGCCAAGCTGTTCAGCGTGGACGCGGGCGGCGCGCCCGACGCCGAGGCCGTCCTCCGGAAGGCCGAGCGGCAGATGATCAAGATGCGGCAGGACGGCGAGCACGAGTCGTACGCCGAACGCAACCTCGAGAGCGTCGTCGCCGGCGCCCAGGAGCGGGACGCGCTGACCGGCGCGCTCGGGCGCGACGGTTTCGTCGCGGCGGTCCGCGAGGGGGCGCCGGTGGCCGTCGTGGGCAACGCCCCGATCACGATCATGCAACTCGTGATCGAGGGCCTGGACACCGTCACCGCCGAGTTCGGCGCCGAGGCCCGAGACGAGGTCATGCTCGGCGTCGTCGCGCAGCTGCACTCGCTCTGCGAGCCCATGGGCGGGATCGTCTGCCGGCTGAGCGAGTCGATCGTGGGCGTGGTCATGCCCGGGACGGCCCGCGCCGCCGCCGTGCTCGCCGCCGAGCGGTTCCGGGGTCGGTTCACCGAGTCGGCGCCGCACTGGATCGGCCTGGCCGAGGGCACGCCCTGCCCGGCCCGTGTCAGCGTGGGGGTCGCCTCGATCGACGCCGACAGCGCCCACGTGCTCAGGGACGCGGACGCGCTGCTCGTCGCGGCCCGCGAGGCCGTCCGCGAGGCTCGGACCGCCGAGGGCAGCCGCGTCTGCGCCTTCGCCCCCGCCGCCTGAACCCACTCAGCCCGGCAGCATCCGCCCGACCGTCCGCGGCGTGAACGGGAAGTCCGCGCACACGCCCCGCAGGTCGTCGAGCGTCACCGCCTGGATCCGCTCGAGTTCCTCCTCCAGAGACCGGTACGCCTTCCGCATCGTCCAGAGGCGCCCGAGCCGCTGCATCCGGTCGTGCGGGCGCTCGCCCGAGAGCGTCACGCTCGTCGCCAGCTTGTTCCGAAGCCGCTCGAGATCGTCCTGCTCCAGCGACGCCGCCAGCCCCTCGAGCTCGCGCGACAGCACGCCCGAGACCTCGTCGGCCCGCGCCGGGTCGCACGCCGCGAACACGATCAGCTCGCCCACGCCGTCGTGCGGCTCGTAGCTCGCCTGCGCCTCCTCGGCCAGGCCCGGCTCGATCAACGCCCAGTGCAGGCGCGAGTTGTTCGTCCCGCCCAGGATCTGGGCCAGGAGGGCGGCCGCGTACCGACGATCGTCGTTCACCCCGGGCCCGTTCATCACCATGATCGTGTACGCCCGCCCGATCCGCGGGTCGGTCCGGTCCACACGGACGTCCTCGCCCACCGGCTCGCTCGGCTCCCGCGTGGGCGAGGTCGTCTGCCAGCCCGCGCACGCCTTCTCGATCCGGGAGACGACGTCGTCGAAGTCCATCCGCCCGGCCAGGGCGGCGACGGTGTTGTCCGCCGAGTACCGGTGCGTGAAGTACCCGAGCATCTGCTCGCGGGTCATGGCCGTGATCGTCTCGGGCGTGCCCAGGACGCGGTGCCCGAGCCCCCGCCCGCCGAAGTGCGCGTCCACGCATGCCTCGTACAGGACCCAGAACGGGTCGTCCTTGTACATCGCGATCTCTTCGAGGATGACGTTCTTCTCGGTGTCGAAGTCGTCCTGCCGCAGCGCGGGCCGCATCATGTCGGCCAGCGTGTCGGTCGCGCGCCCGAGGTACTCGGGCAGGACGTGGGCGTAGAAGCAGGTCAGCTCGTGCGAGGTGTACGCGTTGTTTCGGGCGCCGATCTCGTCGAACGTCCGGTTGAGGGCGTCGGCCGAGACCTGCTCGGTGCCCTTGAACATCATGTGCTCGAGGAAGTGGCTGACGCCCATGATCTTGCCGGCCTCGTCGCGGGCGCCGGCGCCGACGAAGAACCCGACGGCCGACGAGTGCGCGTCCGGGTCCACCTCGGCCACGACCCGCAGGCCGTTGCCGAGCGTGTGCTCTTTGTAGGTGATGCTCATGCCCCGAGTGTAGTGGCGCCCGGGCGAGGTGCGGCCGCCCCGCGCGACAGCGCGTCGATGATCGCTCCGCAGACCTCGTCGGGCCGGCGGGCGCCGCAGACCGCGCCGCTGACCGCCACGCCCCGGGCGCCCGCCCGGGCAACCTCGGCCGCGTTCTGGGGCGTGATGCCCGAGATCGCCAGGTGCGGGGTCGCCGCGAGCCCGTCGCGGCTCGTGTACGCGGCGATCAGGTCGATCCCCGCCAGCGTCGGGCGCTGCTTGGTCGTCGAAGCGAACACGGGGCCCAGGCCGCAGTAGCTCGCGCCCTCGCGCACCGCCGCCCTCGCCTGCTCGATGGTCCGGCACGACACGCCCACGATCGCGCCCTCACCGAGCACCGCCCGCGCCGCGCGCACCGGCAGGTCCTCCTGCCCCACGTGCACGCCGTCGGCGCCCGAGGCGGCCGCGACGTCGGCCCGGTCGTTGATGATCACGCGGACGGGCCGCCCGCACGCCCGGGCGATCTCGACCAGCCGCCGGGCACGCTCAAGCAGCTCGCGGCCGTCTAGTTCTTTCTCGCGGAGTTGCAGGCAGTCCGCGCCACCGTCGATCGCGGCCCGGGCGACGTCCTCCCAGCCCATGTGCTCGCACAGCGACCCGGTCAGCAGCACGCACAGCGACCACTGCTCGCAGCGCCCGTCGAGCCGCAGGAGCACGCCCTGCTCGGCGTCGTACAGGCGGTACCGCAACGCCTCGAACCCGCTCCCGTCGCCCTCGGCCGCCTTGGCGGCTTCCTCGAGAGAACGGAGGGCCTCTCCGGCCCGCTTGCCCGCGGCGGCCGCAACGCCGCGGAGCCCGGCGCGCGTCCCCTCCGAGTCGGTCCGGATCCGCGTGCCCACGTCCCCGGGCGTGTCGCGCGAGGCGGCGAGCCTGGCGGGGGAGTTCGGCAGGGCCGACACCCGCTCGGTCGCTGCGTGCCGGATCGCCTTCAGCTCGCCGGCGAGCGCCGCGTCGTCGAGCACGAACCGGGCGACGTCCTCGAGCACGCGGCAGCCCTCGCGGGCGCGGTTCGACGCCGCGTCGATCAGGCGGTCCAGCCCCCTGCGATCCGCGTGCCCGGGTGTGTCGTCGGCGGGTGGCGCCACGGGGTCCTCCCCCCGACAATAGGTCATGGCGCCCGATCACGAGCCCGGCAACGGCGACGCCCCGCCCGGGCTCCCCGGACGCACGATCGTCCGCGACGAGTTTGACGACGTTCTCGACGCCGCGGCGTCCGATCTGTTCATGCAGGCCATGGAATGCGTCCGTACGTTCGGCGACTTTCACGTCGCGCTCAGCGCAGGCGATCTCCAGGACCGGCTCTACGTCCGCCTGATGATCGACCCCAAGTTCCGCGCCCTGCCCTGGGCAAGCACGCACCTCTGGCTCGTCGGCGAACGCGCCTGCTCCCCCGCGGCGCCCGGCTCCACGTACGAAGCAATCCGCGAGACGCTCGTCGATCACGCCGGCCTCCCCCTGGAGCAGGCCCACCCGATCGAGGGCGATCGGCCCGACGGGGCGGCGGCCTACGAGAAGGAACTCCGGGAGACCCTGGCATGGCGCGAGCCCGGGCACGACCGGCTCGATTGCGTCGTGCTCGCCGCGGGCTCCGCTGGCATCGAGGGGTGGTCGGCCCGAGACGTCGGTGGCGAAGGCGACCTGGTTGTGGGCGCCGACGGCGAGGGCGTCCGACTGTCGCAGAAACTCGTCAACGCGGCCCGCCTCATCGTGGTCCTCGCATCGGGCGCCGACGGACGGGGGCGTCTGGACCCGGCCGCGCCCGGGATCTCCGTCCTCGACCCGATCGGGGGCGCCCTCCGCTGGTACCTCGACTCGGCCGCCCTGGCGGCGCAGGATCCGTGATGCACGAGGCCCCTGTCAGCCCCAACGAGCGCGTGACGTTCCGCGTCCACCACGAGGACGAGGACATCCTGGTCGTCGAGAAGCCGGCCCGCGTGGTCAGCACGCCCGGCGTGGGGCATGAGCACGACACGCTGCTCAACGGCCTCTTCGCGACGCACGCCCGGCGTCTCCAGAATCTGGGCGCCGCCCGCGACTTCGGGATGCTCCACCGCCTCGACCGCGAGACGAGCGGCCTGCTCGTGGTCGCGCTGAGCGTCCGCGCACACGAGGCGATGCGGGCCGCCTTCGAGGCCCGCGAGGTCAGGAAGTTCTACTGGGCCCTGACCGGCAAGGCTCCGAGCGAAGCGACCGGCGTCATCCGACGCCCGATCATCGAGGTCGTCCGCCGCAAGGACCGGTACACCTCCCGCAAGCTCGCGCGGGTGTCCAGCTCGGGCAAGCCGGCGCTGACCGCGTACCGCGTGCTCGCCTCGAGCGATCTGGGCGCGCTCGTCGAGGCCAGGACGATCACGGGGCGCCTGCACCAGGTCCGCGTCCACCTGAAGCTGATCGGCGCGCCGATCCTGGGCGACGAGGACTATGCGCCCCAGGCCGTCGCGGCCGCCGCCCCGAGGCTCGCCCTGCACGCCCACCGCCTCGCGTTCGACCACCCCGTCACCGGCGAGCCCGTGGACGTGCGGACCCGGTGGCCGAGCGACCTGAAGACAACGCTCCGGCGCGTGGACCTGCCCAGGCCCGACCTGGAGAGCTCAGCCGACGACGCCCATGAGGTCGGCGGCGATCCGGTCGGCGGCGAGGATCCCCGCGTCGGTCAGTCTCCACCGCCCGCCTGAATCGTCCAGCCGGCCCCGCCCGGCGCACGCCGCGACCGCGACCCGCAGCCGAGCCTCGACCTCGGGGTCGATCGACCGGGCCTCCTCCAGGACCGACGCCGAGTCCAGCCCCTCGGCCAGGCGCACGCCCGTCATGAGACGCTCGGCCAGCGCCCGCCCCGCGTCGGGCGCCTCGACGTCCACGGCCGGCGACAGCCCGTCTCCCGACTCGCCCAGGTAGGTGTCCAGCCGCGGCGTGTTCTTCCAGCGCCACCCGCCCGCGTGCCCCGACGCGCTGGGCCCGCACGCGAGCCAGTCGTCCTGGCGCCAATACGCGAGGTTGTGCCGGCACTCGGCGCCCGGGCGCGCAAAGTTGCTCACCTCGTACCGTTCCAGACCATGCGCGCGCAGATGCCCGACGCACAGCTCGTACATGTCCGCCTCGAGGTCGTCGTCGGCGGGCTCGAACTCGCCTCGGGCGAGCCGCGCGGTCATCGCCGTCCCCGGCTCGTAGGTCAGCGCGTAACAAGAAAGATGCTCGGTCCCGATCGCCAGCGCGCGGTCCAGGTCCTCGCGCCACTCGCCGAGCGTCTGGCCGGGGATCGCGAAGATCAGATCGACCGAGAGTCGTTCGATGCCGGCGGTCCGGGCGAGGTCCGCGGCTCGGGCGACGTTGTCCGGGTCGTGCCAGCGCTCGAGGGTCTTCAGGTGGCGGCGGTCGAACGACTGGGCGCCCATGGAGATCCGGTTCACGCCACCGGCGGCGAGGATGTCGAACAGCTCGCGCGTCGCCGTCTCCGGGTTGCACTCGACGCTGAACTCGCCGTCGCCCGAGCGGATGAGCGAGAGGTCGAACGCCTCCCCGAGCGTTCGGAGCAGGTCACGCCAGAGCGCGGGCGCGAGGAGCGTGGGCGTGCCCCCGCCGACGAAGATCGTCTCGAGCGGCCCGCCCGCGTGGGGCGCCGCGGCCAGCAGCTCTCGCCGCAGACGCGCGGCGAACGCCGGCTGGCGGTCCTGGCGATCGACCAGGGAGTAGAAGTCGCAGTAGTGGCACTTGTGCGCGCAGAACGGGACGTGGATGTAGAGCGATCGTGCCCGGGCCCGCCCAGGATCGGGCGGCCCGAGGATGCGCAGCGGGTGGCCCGGGGGTTCGGGCGGGCGTTGCTCGGCCAGGGATAAGGCGATATCGTGCGGCATCGCGTGGGCGCCGCCCCGCGTGGCGGGGAGACGGGCTCGTCCCCCCCTCGCCGGGGCCCCGACTCCCTTGAGTAGGCGGCGCCGAGTCGATCCGGCGCACTCGGACGGAAGGATAGACCCTCGTGGATGTCGTGCTGGTGCGGGTGACGGAGGACGGGCGGCAGCAGGCGCTGACGCTCAAGCACGACCGGACCGTCATCGGTCGCCAGACGGACTGCGACGTCCGCGTGCCGACCCCGGGCATCTCGCGGCACCACTGCGAGCTGGTCCTCGGCGACGACGGCCTCACGGTCCGCGACCTGGGCTCGAGCAACGGGACCTGGATCAACCAGGAGCGCGTCGAGGCCCAGCGGGTCTCCGCGGGTGATCTGCTCTCGATCGGCAAGCACGTGTTCGTGATCCAGATCGACGGCGCGCCATCGGAGATCGACGCCGAGGCGTGCTACGAGGACGGGATGCCCGAGCGGCCCGAGGAGGAGTCCGAGCCCCCGCGGGTCAAGCATGGCGGGGCGCCGACGGCGGCCGCCGCGGGCAGCGGGGCGCCCGCCGACAGCGACGAGTCGAGCGTCTTCGACTTCGACTTCGACCTGTCCGACGAGGACGAGGACGACCAGCCGCCCCTGTAGGGCGTTCCGCGCTTCTCAGTGAAGAACTTGATTGGCGACGTTCGGCGTCAGGCCGCGTCTGATTCGGCCGCGCCGCCCTTGGGCTCTTTCGCCGGCGCGCCCTGCTGGGGCACCTGGATCGACGTGCCGCAGGTCCGGCAGCGGACGGTCTTGCCGCGGGCGCTGACCGGGACCGCGAGCACCTTCCGGCAGGTGAGGTTCGGGCACATGATCCGGACGCTGGATTCGGTCATCGCGCGGGTCTCCGTCCGAGTCCAGATCGGCTCGGCCGGGCCCGGGCTTGACCGGGCCTCGCCGGCGGGCGACCCGCCGACTCGGGTCGGAGCGATCGGGGCGTGCCGATGGTGTACCGTTGGGCTGCTCGGCGGGCCCGCGGGGGTCCGAGAATCACACCGCTCGAGCGAGGGGCCCACGCGTGGACCATGACGCCAACCGCGGATCGTGCAGCGCCGTCGTCGGCCTCCAATGGGGCGACGAGGGCAAGGGCAAGCTCGTGGACCGGATCGCGGGCGAGCACGACGCCGTCGTCCGGTACAACGGCGGCGCCAACGCCGGGCACTCGGTCGTCGTCGGGGGCGAGCGGTACGCCCTGCACCTCATCCCGTCCGGCATCCTGTCCAGCCACGTCAAGGCCGTCATCGGCAACGGCGTCGTCGTCGATCCCGAGGTCCTGCTCCGCGAGATCGACGGCCTCCGCGACCGGGGCGTGGACACGTCCAACCTCGTCGTGTCCGACCGGGCGCACGTCGTGCTCCAGTACCACAAGGACGAGGACAACCTCCGCGAGGCGCTGCTGACCGCCGGCGGGGGCTCGGGCGCGATCGGGACGACCAAGCGGGGCATCGGACCGGCGTACGCCGACAAGGTCCAGAGGTCGGCGGGCGTCCGTGTTGGCGACCTGCTCAGGCCCGAGATCCTGCGCGAGAAGATCGAGCGTGCGTGCCTGTACAAGCGGGCGGCGACGGCGGAGATCTGCCGCGAGCTCGGAGTCGAGGCGCCCGCGTTCGATCCCGAACCCGTGTACGAGCAGGCCGCGGGCCTGGGCCGGCGGCTGGCGCCGATGATCGACGACACGGTCTACCTGCTCAACGGCATGGTCGCCGACGGCAAGAGCCTGCTGTTCGAGGGCGCCAACGCGACGCTGCTGGACGTCGACCACGGGACCTACCCGTACGTGACCAGCTCCAACTCGTCGGCGCTGGGCATCCACGCCGGCTCGGGCGTGCCCGCCTCGGCGCTCTCCCGCGTCGTCGGCGTGCTCAAGGCGTACTCGACGCGCGTCGGTTCCGGCCCCATGCCCACCGAGCTGCACGACGCCCTGGGCGAGCGGATCCGGGAGCGCGGGCGCGAGTACGGCACGACGACCGGGCGCCCACGCCGCGTCGGCTGGCTCGACCTGGTCGCCGCCCGGTACGCGGCGATG
Source organism: Phycisphaerales bacterium (assembly GCA_041987545.1). Taxonomy (GTDB): domain Bacteria; phylum Planctomycetota; class Phycisphaerae; order Phycisphaerales; family UBA1924; genus JAJRXR01. Next base: position 831,047 of record JBHIWH010000001.1, read on the forward strand.
ATCAACGGGGCGACGGAGGTCGCCGTGACCCTGCTGGACGTGCTGGCCGGGCTCGACGAGCTGCGGGTATGCGTCGCCTACGAGATCGGCGGCGAGCGGACGGACCGGTTCGTCCCCGACGGGCACGTGCTCGGCGGGGCGACGCCGATCTACGAGACGCTCCCAGGTTTCGGCGAGGAGATCTCCGAGTGCCGGGGCCTGGACGAACTCCCGGGGGCCGCCCGGGCGTACGTGGAGCGGATCGAGGAGTTCGTGGGCGTGCCCGTGCGGACGATCGGGGTCGGCCCCGAGCGTTCGCAGACGATCGAGGCGTCCGCGGGGGCGATGGGGTAAGGTCCGGGCCTGTACGGACCCGGTCCGGGCGGATCGGGCCCCGGTCGTTCCCCAAGGAGGGGGCGGGGGGCTTCGGAGGGACGGATGACGACCGACGTCGGGCGGCAGACCCTGGACAAGTCCGAGCACGCGTTCGCGGACGATCCCGAGGCGGTGGCCGCCCTGGCGCGGATGCGCCGGGTCAACCCGAACGCCGACCCGGGCAAGTACCTGCCCGACGTGAACCCGGCGCGGATCCCGCGTCACATCGCGGTGATCATGGACGGCAACGGGCGGTGGGCCGAGCAGCGGGGATTCCCCCGGATCTTCGGGCACCGGAACGGCGCGATCGCCGTCCGCGAGACGGTCGAGATGTGCGGGCGCCTGGGTGTCGAGGCGCTGACGCTGTACTCGTTCAGCGCCGAGAACTGGAAGCGGCCCAAGGACGAGATCGACGCGCTGATGCACCTGTGCGTGACGTACTGCGACGGCGAGCGCGAGCGGCTTGCCGAGGAGAACATCCGCGTCAAGGTGCTCGGCCGCGTCCGCGAGCTGCCCGAGGAGGCGCGGGACGCCATCGGTCGCCTGGAGCAGACGACGGCGTCGTGCACCGGGCCCACGCTCTGCCTCGCCCTGAACTACGGCTCCCGGGCCGAGATGATCGACGCGGTCCGCTCGATCGCCGACGACGTCCGCGCCGGCAAGATCGACCCCGCGTCGATCGACGAGGCGCTCATCGATGACCGGCTCTACACCGCGGGCGTGCCGGACCCGGACCTGCTGATCCGGACCGCGGGCGAGATGCGGGTGAGCAACTTCCTGCTCTGGCAGATCAGCTACGCCGAGCTGCACGTGACCGAGACGCTCTGGCCCGACTTCGACGGCAAGTCGCTGTGCGAGGCGGTCCGCGACTTCGCGTCCAGGCGCCGACGCTTCGGCGGGCTGGACAGCCCCGACGCCGGGGGCGACGACCCGGCGGGCTGAGCGGGCGGCCCGAGGGGCGGCCCGGACGGCGGGCCGCTACCCTTGTCGCCCGTGCTCCGGCAGCGACTCCTCCTCGGACCCGTCCTGATCGCCCTCGTGCTCGCGGGCATCTGGCTCGACGAGTGGCTGGACGCGCGGGCGGCGCCCGCCTGGCTGGCCGACGCGATCGGGCGCGAGACCTATCCCCCCGGCATCATCGTCTTCCCCGTCGTCCTCGTGCTCTCTCTGCTCGCAGGCCGGGAGCTGGCACGGCTGCTGCGGGGAGTCGGGATCGAGGCCTCGACGGGCGTCACCTGCACGCTCGCGGGCCTGGGCGTGTGCGTGACCTCGCTCGTGCCCGCGGGAAGGGGCGACGGGGGCGTGCTCTCGGGCATGGCCCTGGCCAACGGCGTGACGGTGCTGGCGATGCTCTGCTCGCTGGCGGTGTACGCCAGGCACCAGCGGCCCAAGGGGATGATCGCCGCGGGGGGCGGCGCCCTGCTCGCCTACGTCTACATCGGGGTGCTGCTCGGCTTCATGTGCGCGCTGCGGCGGGAGCACTCGGCCTGGCTCCTGCTCTGGGTGCTGCTCACGACCAAGGCGTCCGACATCGGGGCGTACTTCACGGGCCGCGCGATCGGCAAGCACAAGCTCGCGCTGTGGCTGAGCCCGGGCAAGACCTGGGAGGGCCTGTTCGGGGGGATGGCGGTGGCGGCCATCGCGGGCGGGGCGGGAGCCGTCGTGCTGGCGTCGATCTCGGCCCCGGGCCAGCACGTCCCGGCGTGGTGGGGGGGGGCGATCGCGGGGGCGGTCTTCGCCGTCGTGGGGCAGCTGGGCGACCTGGTCGCGAGCATGCTCAAGCGGGACGCGGGGGTGAAGGACTCGGGCACGTCGCTGCCCGGGTTCGGGGGGATCCTGGACGTGATCGACTCGCCGATGGTGGTGGGGGCGGTCGCGTTCTGGTGGCTCCGGTCGGGGTTCGGCGTCGAGGTTCTGGGATGAGGGTGTCGCGGCGGAGACGGGTGCTACACTCGGAGAGAGGCGAAAAGAGATGCGGCGTGCTGCCGCTGGAGGGCGCATGACGGTCACGGGCAAGCTGGTCCGGGTGTACCAGGTGGACAAACAGATCCGCGGTCTGCGGAGCCGGCTGACGGCCGCGGAGCGGTTCCTGAACGAGCAGAACCGGGTGCTCGGCGAGTTGGCGACGAGGAAGACGGCGGTCGAGGGCCAGCTCCGGCAGCTGACGGCCAGCGCCTCCAACGAGGAGGGCGAGGTCGCGCGGGTCTCCGAGCGGATCGAAGAGCTCCGCGAGCGGATGAACAACGCCCGGACCAACAAGGAATACAAAGCCCTGCTGACCGAGGTGAACACCCTCAAGGAACAGCGGGGCACGCACGAGGACGGGGCGATCTCCCGGCTCGAGCAGATCGACAAGCTCAAGGCCCAGCTGGCCGAGATCGAGGGCCAGCACGCCGAGCGCACCCGGATGCGCGAGGTCGCCGAGAGCGAGCGTCAGCAGCGCGAGGACGAGATCCGGGACCGGCTCAAGGCGCTCGAGGGCGAGCGCGAGGATGTGGTCTCCGACGTCCCCGCCGAGGCCCTCCGCTCGTACCAGGAGCTGGTCGAGCAGCGCGAGGACGAGGCGATGGCGCCCATCGAGATCGCCGACCGCAAGCGGCACGAGTTCACCTGCGGCTCGTGCATGATGACGCTCCCGGTCGAATCCATGAGCGCCCTGCTCAGCCACGGCAGCCTGACGCGGTGTGTCAGCTGCGGGTGCATCCTCTACCTGGAGGAGAACACCCGCGAGGCCATGACACCGGCCAAGAAGTAGTCACGAATCGGATCCAGAGCAGACCAGGCCGGGACATCCCCGGCCTGTTTACTTGCGCGGCAGGGGTGGCTGCCCGGATCAGAAGAGCGCGTCGGTCGGCTCGCTCGCACCGGTCACGGCGACCGATGCCGGCAGGCCCAGGTGCTCGACCGAGGCCCGGGTCAGCGCCCGGCCCCGGCGCGTCCGCGCCAGGAACGCGATCTGGAGCAGGTAGGGCTCGACGACGTCCTCGAGCGTGCCCGCGTCCTCGTTCATGGTCGCGGCGATCGTCTCGAGGCCGACCGGCCCGCCGTCGTAGACCGTCCCGATCGTCCGCAGGTACGCCCGGTCCAGGTCGTCGAGGCCCAGCTCGTCCACGCCCTCCAGCGCCAGCGCGTCGTCCACGAGCCCGGGCGACAGCTCGCCCCCGGCCTTGACCAGCGCGAAGTCGCGGACCCGCCGCAGCAGGCGGTTGGCGATCCGGGGCGTGCCCCGGGAGCGCTCGGCGATCCGCGTGAGCGAGCCGTCGTCGGCGGCCTCTCCGCCGAGCAGCCCGCTCGAGCGCCGGAGGATCGAGAGCAGGTCGGGCGTGTCGTAGTACCGCAGGTGGTGGGCCAGGCCGAACCGCGAGCGGAGGGGCGCCGACAGCAGCCCCGCCCGGGTCGTCGCCCCGATCAGCGTGAACGGCTTGCACCTGATCTCGACCGTGCGGGCGTTGAGCCCGGTGTCGAGGCAGATGTCGATCTTGAAGTCCTCCATCGCCGGGTAGATGAACTCCTCGACGGCGATGGGCAGGCGATGGATCTCGTCGATGAACAGGATGTCGCCGTGCTCCAGGCGGGTCAGGGCGGCGACCAGGTCGGTGCCCCGGGCCAGGGCGGGGCCCGAGGTGGTGTACAGGCGGGCGCCCATCTCCTTGGCGATCACGTGGGCGAGGGTCGTCTTGCCCAGGCCCGGCGGGCCGTGCAGCAGGACGTGCTCAAGGGGCGGCGTGTCCTCGCCCCCGCCCCGGGCCCGGACGGCCTCGAGAGCGATCGACAGGCGCTCGAGAAGATCCGCCTGGCCGACGTATTCGCCGAGGGACTCGGGGCGGAGCGCCCAGTTGGTGCGCTGCTCTCCCGGCGCCTCCTTGGGGGAGATGATGCGGTCCGTCGCCATCGTCTGTCAGTGTATCGGTCGGGTATGCGTCCTGCGCTGACTCACACGCTCAGCGTCCGGCCGAGCCCACCTGCTCGACCGGCTCGTCCTCCTCCTGGGCCGCGGGTCGTGGCAGGAGGCCCGGGGCGTTGGCGAGGTTGTACGCGACGATGGCCATGTTCGTGGACGACTGGGCGAGGTACTCGGGGATCGCCTGGTCCAGGCGGTCGTTCTGGGTGTGCCAGGCGTAGCGGTAGTTGGCCCGCCCGACCTCGTCCCAGAAGAAGCCCGGGACGCCGACGGCGTTGAACGCCGCGTGATCAGAGCCCGAGTGCGTCCGGATCTCGTCGCCCGTGGGGCGGATGTTGACGAGCATCCAGCCGGCGCCCTCGTCGTTGGCCGGGTCGTCGTCGGACATGGCCTCGTCGTAGTCGATCTGGGAGAAGAACTTGCCGTTGGTCGGGGCGGTGGCGGCGGCGAGGTAGTCCACCATGATGTCGGCGGCGGGGATGCCGCCCTCGAAGTTGGTCCCGCCGTCATCGACGAAGACCGCCGAGATCCCGTCCAGCTCGTCCTGCGAGAGCCCCGCGACGTACGCGCGGCTGCCCAGCAGGCCCTGCTCCTCGCCGGTCCAGAGGATGAAGCGGATCGTCCGCTTGGGCTCGACGCCCGAGGTCGCCAGGATCCGCGCGGCCTCGAGGACGACGCTCGTGCCGGTGCCGTTGTCCACCGAGCCCAGCGAGCCGGGCCCGTTCCACGAGTCCAGGTGGGCCGAGACAATGACGCACTCGTCCGGGAACTCGGTTCCGGTGATCTCCGCGATCACGTTGTAGCAGGGGATCGGCCCGTCGGTCAGGGTGTGGTCCAGGTCGAACTCGACGAACAGCGGCGCGTCGTCGGCGATCCGGGAGTTGAGGTAGTCGTAGTCGCTCTCGCGGATGTTGACCTCGACATCGACGGGGTAGTCGGCCAGCTGCCGCTCCCGCCAGCCGTTGGCCGACGTGGTCCACACGCGCTCGTCGCCCGACGATGACACGAAGCCGGCCGGGTTGAGCGCGAGCACGCGGGCCAGGATCGAGTCGTCCTCGCCCGGGGAGGACTCGCTCTCGGGCTGGGGCTCCGGCTCGGGGGCGGCGGCGCCGAGCGTGAGCGTGATCGGGTACTCGGCGCCCGAAGCGCTCGCCGAGACACCCTTCATCTGGTCGCCCTCGCGGGTGAGCCTGATGTCGCTCATCCCCATCGCGTGCTTCCACTTGTACGTGAGCACGCCGGCGCCCTCGTCAAAAGAGGCCTCGGAGATCGGGCCCTCGTGGAAGTTGGTGATGGCCTGGGTCCCCGCGAGCTGATCGGGGTCGGACGTGTCGAGCGTCAGGGTCATCGGGATGGGCGAGTCGCCGTAGGAGAACGAGCCGGTCCAGACCTGCGCGCCGTCGTCCCGGGGGAGGGCCGAGGCGGGGGCGACGTCGGCCGAGGCGAGCTGGCCGGCGGGCTGCTCGGGCTGGACGCCCTGGCGGATCTCGTGCCGCTGCTGCAGCCGCTGGCGCATCAGGAATCCCGAGCGGCGGACGCCCTGGCGCCCGGAATAGTCGGGTGCGATCAGCATCCAGGCGCCGGGGATCTGGTCGTGCAGGCGGGCCAGCTGCTCCTCGGTCCTGGGCATCTGCAGGACGCGGCCGCGAACGGGGCCGTCGGTGCCCCGAGTCCAGGCGAGGGTGGTGAACTCGAGCTGGCGGATCTCGTTCCACTCGACCTCGGACACGCCCTCGTCGTTGACCGACTCCTGGCGGAGGTAGGCGACCCCGGTCGAGGGGCCGCGGTCGAAGCGGACGGCGACGTCGCCCCACCAGTCCAGGCGGGAGCGGTTGAGCCCCCAGGCCGCGAGCCGGTCGCGGGCCCACTCGCCCGCGCGCTCGGCGGAGGTCGAGCCGGTGAGCCTCGGGCCGAACGTCTCGCACATCTGCGTCAGGTGGTCCATCGCCTGGTTGTTGTCCCGCCCCTCGCGGATGATGCGACGGATCGCGGCCCGATCGCCCATCTCGATCGCGGGTGGCGCGACGCGGGCGCCGTCAACGACGGCGAAGGGCGAGCGCGCCGGCGGGGCCGGCGTGCGGGTCGCCGTGCTGGGCGTGGCGGTGCACGCGGTCAGCGTGATGGAGCCGGCCAGCATTGCGCCCGCGAGGGCGCCGAGCGCGGCACGTCGGGCGGCGCCGGACGTGGACATTGTCGTGCGGGTCGTCATGTCTTCTCCTCGGTCGCGCCCGTTCGGCGCGCGCGGTCGGTCAGTCCAGCGGGAGGCCCTTGGAACGCCACAGCGACATCAATCGCCGATGCTCGGTGGGCTCCCACACGCGCCCGTCCGGGCGCTCGACTCGGATGAGCGAGCCGTCGGGCGCGTACACCGCCGTCTGGTTCGGCCCGCCCTCTCTCGGTTGGGTGATGATCTCGATCTGCCCGTCCGGGCCCAGGGGCATGCGGAGCGAGTCGGTGCGCAGGCTGATCGTCTCGGCCTGGCTCTGGTAGGCGTAGAACGCGAAGTCGGCCGGCACGCCGGCGCGGATGAGCAGCTGCGGCAGGACCTGGGCCTCGACCATCGAGATGTACCCCTCGCCCTGCATGAGCGGGCGGATCACCCTGGGGGAGGCGCCGTCCTGCTCCACCCGGACGACCATCGACTGCTTGTCGCGGATCCCCGTCTCGCGCCACTCCGACGGCTTGGCGCCCTCGCGCCGCAGCGCCATCCGCAGGCTCCAGATCTCGCGGTCCTTGTCGATCGACAGGAAGTAGATGCCACGCGAGTCCACGGTCATCCCGTTCTCGAGCAGGCGGGCATCGACGCGGAGCAGGTAGCCCGGCTCCCGCTCGGCGTCGGTCCACTTGTCCTCGGGCTTGTCGGGCTCCAGCTCGCCCCTCCGCCCGATCCAGGCCCGGACGCGCCGGTAGCCGAACTCCTCGGCGTCCGCCTCGTCGCCAGAGCGGCCCGGGCGGGAGAGCCGCTCCCAACGCTGGCCGAAGGAGCCGAAGATCTCGCGGTAGTCGTCGGCGGTCAGCGAGGCGATCGCCTCGGCGCCGGCCTTGATCTTCGCCGCCCGCTTCAGGTCCAGCTCGCCCGCGTCGGCGAACCGGGCGGTCGAGACCATCGTCTCGTAGGCCACCCGGGCGGCGTCGAACTGGTCGGAGGTCGTGAACAGCTCGAACAGCACGAAACGCCCCGGCTCGGGCCGGAAGACGGTGTACCCCCGGATCTCGCCCTCGGCGTTGGTCCTGGGGATCTCGACGTAGACCCGGGAGGCCTCGTGCTCGTTGATCGTCAGCTGGGCCGTCCCGAGCACTCGGGCCCGGCTGGAGCCCGGGATCAGCTCGCCCGCCGCGTTGATCCGCCCGGCGGTCGCGAGGATCTGGTCCCGGAGGTCGTCGGCGACCGCCGAAACCGTTAAATCATTGTCCTTTGTGCGTTTACCGTGGATCGCCGTCACCCCCGATGCGTCGGGGAAGACCACGCGGGTCGTGACCGCGGTCGCGTCGGTCCCGGAGGCGACGGTCTCGGCCCCGGAGCCCTCGGGCAGCGAGAGGGTCAGGCCGAGGCTGTCGATCGTGATCGGGGCCGTCGCGAGGGAGACGGGGCGGCCCGCGTCGTTCTGGGCCTGGGCCGGGCCGATCGGCCAGGCCAGGGCGAGGGCCGGGGCGAGTGCGAGGGCGTGCATCCTGGCGCGTCGGCGGTGTGGCATCGGGTGGGTCCTCCGCGGGCGCGGTCCGTCGCGCCCGGGCGAGTATGGGCCGGCTCGGCCCCGGTGGCAATCCGGGGTCGCTGGAAGGTTCGCAAAATCGCCGGGGGCGGCTGCCGCTGGCGTTGACCGGGCCGCAGGGGGGTCTATCCTTCTCGGCTCGCCAGGACGCGGGAGGCGTCGGGCGGGCGCGTGGCCCCCTTCGGGGGTCGCGGGCGAAACCCGGTTCGTGAACTCAGTGATGCGTTCACGGGCCCGCAGACCCGCCTTACGGACAGCGGCGGCGAGGGGCCCGGGTGTTGGTGTCGGCGGTCGGGTGACCGTCGGCTCGGTCAGTTGTTGACGCCGCGGACGCGGCGAGAGGACGTGACGCCAGATGAGCGGCGGCAGGATTCGAATCCGGATGGAGGCGTACGACCACATCGCGCTGGACGCCAGCGCGAAAGAGATCGTCGATCACGCCAAGCGCACGAACGCGAAGGTCAAGGGCCCCGTCCCGCTGCCGACGCGCATCGAGCGGTACACGGTCCTGCGCGGCCCGTTCATCGACAAGAAGAGCCGCGAGCAGTTCGAGATCCGAACCCACAAGCGGATCATCGACATCCACGAGCCCAACGCGCGCACCGTCGAGGCGCTCAACCGGCTCGTCGTCCCCGCGGGCGTGTTCGTGAAGATCAAGGCATAGGAACACACCGAGCGGCCGGCCCCAAAGGGCGGGCCGCTTTTTTCATAGGCAAGACTTCCTCTGCGAGACCCGCCGCGTGGGCGGGAAGGCACGAAGCGGCGCTCGGCAACGGCGCGACTCAGGACGGACGACCAATGGCAACGCTGCTCGGCATCAAGAAGGGCATGACCCGGGTCTTCGACGAGGGCGGCAAGTCCGTCCCCGTGACGGTGCTCGAGCTGGGCCCGTGCGTCGTGACGCAGGTGCGCACCGCCGAGACCGACGGCTACGACGCCGTGCAGGTCGGCTTCGGCGACGTCAAGCCCCGCAACTCGACGATCCCGATGATCGGGCACGACGCGAAGGCGGGCTCGGCGCCCCTGCGGCGCCACCGCGAGTTCCGCGTGGACGACACCGCCGGCTTCGAGCTGGGCCAGCAGATCACGGTCGCCGACTTCGAAAAGGTCGCGTACGTGGACGTGAGCGGGACGAGCAAGGGCAAGGGCTTCGCCGGCTCGATCAAGCGTCACGGGTTCAAGGGCCAGCTGGCGACGCACGGCGTGGAGCGGAAGCACCGTTCCCCGGGCTCGATCGGCGGGCACGCGAACAACGCCGGCAAGGCCGGGCGGATCAAGAAGGGCAAGAAGATGGCGGGCCAGCTGGGCAACGAGCGGGTGACCGTTCGCTCGCTGGACGTCGTCCGGATCGACGCGGATCGGAACCTGATGCTGGTCAAGGGCCCGGTGCCGGGCGCTGCCGGCGGGCTCGTGGAGGTGCGCCCCTCGGTGCGGCTCTACAAGACCAAGGGCGAGAAGGCCAAGGAGCTGGCCGGCTGAGACTGGAACGAACGCCGACGGGTCGCCGAGTGAGCGCCCCGCCGGGTCCGGAGGGTCCCACGGGAAACCGCCGGGCGAGAGCAAACAACGATCGCCGGGGCAGAGCGCCCCGGGAGACAGCCGAGTCGATTCCGAGCTGGCTGGGCCGGGCGAGTACCCCGGCGTCGGGCGACCGACGAGACCAGAGGCCGGATAGGCGAGAGCAGGCGTCAGGACGAGGTAAGACAGATGGATGTCCCCGTCTACAACATGCAGGGCAAGGAGGTCGGCTCGATCTCCATCGACGAGGTCGCCCTGGGCGAGAAGGTCAACCCTTCTCTGATCAAGCAGGCGTACGTGCGGTACCACGCCAACCGGCGTCAGGGCTCGGCCCGGACGCTCAACCGGGGCGAGGTCACCGGCACCACCGCCAAGATGTACCGCCAGAAGGGCACCGGCCGGGCGCGGCACGGCAACAAGAAGCCGCCCCAGTTCCGCGGCGGCGGTCACTACAAGACCAAGCGGCAGCGCCGCGAGGACTTCCGCCTCGACATGCCCAAGAAGATGCGCCGCAAGGCCAACCGCAACGCGCTGCTGGCCAAGCTGCTGGACAGCGAGGTCAAGGTGATCGACTCGATCGCCCTCGACTCGCCCAAGACCAAGCCGTTCGTCGAGTTCCTGGGCGCCCTGGGCATCGACCAGTCGGCGCTCGTGGCGCTCTCGCCCGACCCGGACAAGTCGGCCAACGCCCGGCTTGGCGTGCGGAACGTCGCGGGCGTGAGCACGTGCCGGGCGGACCAGCTCAACTGCTTCGAGATGCTCAACAACCGGTACCTGGTGATCGGGAAGGACGACCTCGAGGCGTGGCTGAGCGGGCCCAGCTCGCAGACGGACAAGCAGGCGAAGGTCAGCCCGATGGGCGCCGCCAAGGAGGCTGAGTGATGCAGCCGCACTACATCATCCGCAAGCCGCTGCTGACCGAGAAGAGCACGCTGGGCATGGAAGAGGGCCAGTACGTGTTCGAGGTCGATCGGCGGGCGAGCAAGACGGACATCAAGAACGCGGTCGAGCGCGCCTACGACGTGAGCGTCGTGAGCGTGAAGACCCAGCTCCGCAAGGGCAAGACCAAGCGGACGCGGTTCGGCTACGTGGACGAGGGCAAGAGCAAGAAGGCGACGGTCCGCGTGAAGGAAGGTCAGGTCATCGAGCTGTTCTGACGCCCCGGCGTCGGACGCTCGACAGCGAGCGCTGAAGGACGAGTCATGGCGATCCGCAAGTACAAGCCGACGAGCCCCGGGCGACGCAACGCCAGGGTCAACCTCCACTCGGAGGTGACCAAGTACGGGCCCGAGAAGTCGCTGGTCAGCCCCCTGCCCAAGACGGGCGGGCGGAACCACCACGGGAAGATCACCGTCCGCGGTCGCGGCGGCGGCGTCAAGCGCCTCTACCGCCAGATCGACTTCAAGCGCAAGGACCGCGACGGGATCCCCGGCACCGTCGTCGGGGTCGAGTACGACCCCAACCGGTCGTGCCACATCGCGCTGATCGAGTACCAGGACGGCGTCAAGCGGTACATCCCCGCGCCCGCCAAGCTCAAGGACGGCGCCAGCGTCCTCAGCTCCTCGGACGGGCCGATCGAGCCGACCGTCGGCTCGTGCATGCCCCTGCGGTTCATCCCCACGGGCATGGACGTGCACTGCGTCGAGCTGCAGCCGGGCAAGGGCGGGAAGCTGTGCCGCTCGGCGGGCATGTCGGCCCGCCTGATGAACAAGGAGGGCAGCTACGCGACGATCGTGCTGCCCTCGGGCGAGCTGCGCCGCGTGCCCATCGACTGCCGCGCGACGATCGGGCAGCTGGGCAACACCGATCACCAGAACCGCCGCCTGGGCAAGGCGGGCCTGAACCGCAAGCTCGGGCGTCGGCCCAAGACGCGCGGCATGGCGATGAGCCACCACGCGCACCCGCTGGGCGGCGGCGAGGGCCGGTCCAAGGGCGGGCGGGCGCCGGTGAGCAAGTCGGGCGTGCTGTCCAAGGGCGGCGGGACGCGGAACAAGAAGCAGCACTCGACGGACCTGATCATCCGCCGGCGCAAGAGCAAGCGCTACGGGCAGCTCAAGTGAGCGAGGACTGACCGATGGGACGAAGCCTGAAGAAAGGCCCGTACGTGGACGAGAAGCTCTACCGCAAGGTGGAGGCGATGTCCGAGTCGGGCGGGCGCAAGCCGATCAAGACGTGGGCCCGCTCGTGCACCATCGTGCCCGAGTTCGTCGGGCACACGTTCCAGGTGCACAACGGGCGGACGTTCCTGGACGTGTTCGTGACCGAGGACATGGTCGGGCACAAGCTCGGCGAGTTCGCGGTCACCCGCACGTTCCGCGGGCACACGAACAAGAAGGAAGGGATCAAGTCCAAGTAGGGCTTGAGGAGCGTCAGCGATGCGACTGGACAGCGCAAGATTGAAGAAGCGGTCGGACGAGCTGGGCGTGACGCCCGAGCAGCTCGCCGACGCCGTCGCCGCCACCGGGCGGAGCGAGAAGGACTCGGTGAAGGCGGTCAACAACTGGCTCGACGGGCGGGACCACCCGCGTTGCCGCAAGGCGGACGTCGAGCGGATGGCCGAGGTCCTGGGCGTGGCGCCCAAGGACATCGCCGCGTTCACCAGCGAGGTGCGGCACCACCGGGGCAGCCCCCGCAAGGCCCGCCTGGTCGCCGACCTGATCCGGGGCAAGCACTCGGACGACGCCCAGAACCTGCTGCAGTTCTCGACCAAGCGGGCGGCGACCAACGTCCGCAAGGCGCTGATGGCGGCGCTGACCGAGGCCGAGGAGAGCGGCGCCGACACGACCCGCTGCGTCGTGACCGAGGCCCGCGTGGACGAGGGGCCGCACATCAAGCGGTTCCGCCCGAAGGACCGCGGTCGGGCCCACCCGATCCTGAAGCGCACGAGCCACATCACCGTGTCCGTGCAGGAGCGAGGCTGATGGGACAGAAGAGCCACCCGTTCGGATTCCGACTCGGCGTGACCGAGACGCACCGCTCCCGCTGGTACGCGCCCAAGGCGCTGTACGGCGAGCTGCTCGTCGAGGACGAGAAGATCCGCCAGTACCTGGACAAGCGGCTGAACCGCACGCCCCCGAACGCGGCCGTGTCGGACATCCACATCGAGCGCACCCGCGAGGAGCTCAAGATCATCATCCGGACCGCGCGTCCGGGCCTGGTGATCGGGCCCAAGGGCGCCGAGGTGGACCGGATGACTCAGGAGCTGGGGTACATGACGGGCCGCAAGGTCGCGATCTCGATCGTGGAGATCAAGAACCCGGACATGGACGCGCAGCTGGTGGCCGAGGGTGTCGCCGAGCAGCTCAAGCGCCGCATGGGCTTCCGCCGCGTCGTGAAGATGCGTGCCGAGAACGTCATGCAGCAGGGCGCCAAGGGCGTGAAGATCCAGATCAAGGGCCGCCTGGGCGGCGCGGAGATGAGCCGCTCGATGGACACGCGGCTCGGGGCGCTGCCCCTGTCCACGCTGCAGGCGAACATCGACTACGGGTTCGCCGAGAGCAAGACGAGCTACGGGACCATCGGCGTCAAGTGCTGGATCTACAAGGGCGAGTACGCCGAGGCCCAGGACGACGAGATGGCGACGGACGCGGCGGGCGGACGGGCGCGGGCCCGCGGGCGCCACTGAGTAAGCGATCAGTTTCGGGACGCGGAATCGAGCAGGATAAAGGGAACGACAGATGCCCCCCTACAAGATCCCCAAGCGAGTCAAGCACCGCAAGGAGTTCCGGCGCGTCCGGGACCGGAAGGCGACCAAGGGCAACTACGTCGCGTTCGGCGACTACGGCCTGCAGGCGCTCGAGGGCTGCTGGCTCAAGAGCAACTGCATCGAGTCCGGGCGTGTCGCGGCCCAGCACTACCTCAAGCGCGAGGGCAAGCTGTTCATCCGCGTCTTCCCGGACAAGCCCGTGTCCAAGAAGCCCCTCGAGACCCGCATGGGCAAGGGCAAGGCGGACGTGGACTACTGGGCGGCGCGGGTCAAGCCCGGCACCGTCATGTTCGAGCTCGCGGGCGTGAGCGAGGAGAAGGCCAAGGCGGCGTTGCACCGCGTGGCCATGAAGATGCCGGTCCGGTGCCGCCTGGTGCACCGCCGGGTGAGCGTGTGAGCCCGGAAGGCTTGGAGAACCGGCGATGAAGCGCGGACGACTCGAGACAGACACCAAGAGCGAGCGGAAGGTCTCGGCGCTCAAGGACGAGGAGCTGGGCGCGGAGGTCGCGAGACTCCGCGAGCGGCTGATGACCCTCAAGAGCCAGAGCGTGAGCGAGAAGGTCCACGACAACTCGCAGTTCGGCAAGATCAAGCGGGACATCGCCCGCCTGCTGGGCGAGCAGACCCGCAGGGCGCAGGCGTAGGCAAAGAGGACGCGATGAGCAAGACCGCACAACAGGACGAGATCGCCAAGGGCGCCCGGGTGGGCGTGGTGCAGACAGACGCCCGCGACAAGACGCGGAAGGTCGTCATCGAGTACCAGGCCCAGCACCCGAAGTACGGCAAGTACGTTCGCCGGCGGACGGTCCTGCACGCGCACGACGAGAACAACGAGTCGGCGACCGGGGACAAGGTCGAGATCGTCCCCTGCCGCCCCATGAGCAAGACCAAGTCCTGGAAGATCACCCGCGTCGTCGAGAAGTACGTGGGCAACGAGTAAGCGAGTCGGTCGAGCCGCCCCCGGAGGGCGGGAGCAACAGCCATGCTGCAAGCAGAATCACGGTGCGAGGTCGCCGATAACTCGGGCGCGAAGATCGCCTACGTCATCCGCGTCTACGGCGGATCGACCGGCGGCGGGCAGTACACCCGCAAGACCGCCGGCGTCGGCGATCGCGTCCTCATCAGCGTCAAGAAGGCCCTGCCCGGGTCGGACATCAAGTCCGGCGACATGTCCAAGGCGGTCATCGTCCGCACGGGCAAGGAGACCCGCCGCAAGGACGGGTCGTACGTCAAGTTCGACTCCAGCGCCGTCGTCCTCATCCAGGACGACGGCAACCCCAAGGGCACGCGCATCTTCGGGCCCGTCGCCCGCGAGCTGCGCGAGCGGAACTACATGAAGATCGTCTCCCTTGCCTCGGAGGTGGTGTGATGGCCAGGCACGTGCGCACGGGCGACCAGGTGATCATCACCGCCGGCGACCACAAGGGTCAGACCGGCGAGATCTCCCGCGTCATCCCAGAGAAGGATCAGGTCGTCGTCAAGGGGATCAACATGCGGACGCGGCACATGCGCCCGACGCAGCTCAACCCCCAGGGCGGCACGATCACCCGCGAGGCGCCCATCCACATCTCCAACGTCTCGCCCGTCGTGGACGGGCGCGGCACGCGGGTCCGCTTCGAGGTCAAGGACGACGGGTCCAAGACCCGCGTCGCGGCCCGTGGCGGGAAGGTCATCAGCGAGCTCCGGGGTCCCCGGAACAAGTGAGTCATTGAACCCGGGGCCCCGCGTCCCGAGCAGAGAGCCGAGCCATGGCGAAAGACAAAGGCAAGAAGAAGGGCGGCGAGCCGACGCCGGAGGAGCAGGAGGCGATGAAGCCCTCGGGCCCGCCGCGCCTCCGCACGCTCTACATGGAAGAGGTCCGCCCGAAGGTGACCGAGAAGTTCGGCGTCAAGAACCCGATGGCGATGCCCGAGCTCGAGAAGATCACCATCAACGTGAACATGGGCCGCCACCTCGACGGGACCAAGGTCCCCGCGGGCGTGAAGGACACGGTCCTCGACACGCTGACCAAGATCTCGGGCCAGAAGCCCGTGGTGCTGGCGGCCAAGAAGAGCGTCTCGAACTTCAAGGTCCGCGAGGGCTACGAGACCGCCGCGATGGTCACGATCCGTCGCGACCGGATGTGGCACTTCCTCGATCGGCTCATCAACCTGACGGCGCCCCGCATCAAGGACTTCCGGGGCCTGAACGACAAGGCGTTCGACCGCCAGGGCAACTACTCGATGGGCCTGAACGAGCAGGGCGTGTTCCCCGAGATCAACATGGCCGAGGTGAGCTTCACCCACGGCATGAACATCAACCTCACGTTCTCCAACTCGGACCCCGAGAAGAGCAGGTTCGTGCTCGACGAGCTGGGGATGCCCTTCAAGAAGCCCGAGACGAACAACTGAACGGATGAGCCCGCGGGCGACGCGGGCGGGAGCGGATAGCAGGCATGGCCACGAAAGCACAGGTCGTCAAGAGCAGGAAGACGCCCAAGTACTCCTCGAGGCTTGTGCGCCGGTGCGAGCTCACCGGGCGCGCGAGGGGTGTGTACCGGAAGTTCCGGATCAGCCGGATCATGCTCCGGAAGCTGGCGCTCGAGGGCAAGATCCCGGGCATGCGCAAGGCGAGCTGGTAGAGGCCCGAAGGGCTCCTGAGGAAGCAAGGACAGACTCATGTCACTCAACGATCCGATCGCCGACATGCTCACGCGGATCCGCAACGCGGCCCGGAACCGCGCCAAGACCGTCGTGTGCCTCAACTCCAAGGTGTGCAAGGGCATCGCCCAGGTGCTCCAGGACGAGGGCTACATCAACGGCTACGAGGTCCAGGACGACGGGCGCCAGGGCAAGATCCACATCGACCTGAAGTACGGCCCCCGGGGCGAGGTCATCCTCCACGACCTGACCCGCGCCTCCAAGCCGGGCCTCCGGGTCTACACCAAGGTCGAGGGCATCCCCTCGCCCATGCAGGGCCTGGGCATCTCGATCGTCTCGACCAGCAAGGGCGTGCTCAGCGGCCGCCGATGCGCCGAGGAGAACGTGGGCGGCGAGCTGCTCTGCACCGTGCACTAACAGGAACACACACGGGCTGGACTCCCCGGGGAACACCGGACGACGACGACAGCCGGGAGACGAACGACGATGAGCCGGATCGGAAAGAAACCAGTCGAGGTCCCCAAGGGGGTCAAGGTCTCGATCAGCGGGCAGACCATCTCGGTCGAGGGCCCGAAGGGCACGCTCAGCTACGAGCACCGCCCCGAGGTCGCGGTCGCGTGGAACGAGGACGAGAAGGCCGTCACGGTCACCATCGACGAGTCGATGATGAAGAGCCGGACGGTCCGGGCCTACTGGGGCACGACGCGGGCGCTGATCGCCAACATGATCGAGGGCGTGACCAAGGGGTACGAGAAGAAGATGGAGGTCGTGGGCGTCGGCTGGACGGCCGCCGTCTCGGGCCAGAACCTCGACCTCAAGGTCGGGTACGCGAACACGATCCGGATGTCGATCCCGCAGGGTCTGAGCGTGAACGTCGAGAAGCAGCTCGTGACGATCACGGGCGCCGACAAGCAGGCGGTCGGGGCGTTCGCCGCGGATATGCGGGCCAAGCGGAAGCCCGAGCCGTACAACGGCAAGGGCATCAAGTACGCCGACGAGGTCATCAAGAAGAAGCAGGGCAAGCAGTTCGGCGCCTAAGGCCGGCAGAGGTCACGAGCCATGGACAAGAGCAAGCTCAAGACGGTTCGGCGTTCGCGGAGGCGGCGCGGTCAGCGGAAGCGCATCGGGGGGACCCCCGAGCGGCCGCGTCTGTGCGTCTACCGCTCCCTGAACCACATGTACGCCCAGGTCATCGACGACCTGACGGGCACGACGATCGCGTCCGCATCGACCCGGGACAAGGGCGCGGGCGGCGGAGCGACGGGCAACGCCAAGGCCGCGGAGGTCATCGGCGAGAAGATCGCCGAGAAGGCCAAGGCCGCCGGCGTCACCCAGGTCGTCTTCGACCGGGGCGGGTTCCGGTACCACGGGCGCATCCGCGCTCTGGCCGACGCGGCACGCAAGGGCGGGCTCGAGTTCTGAATGTCACGCGGAAGGAAGGGCGATATGCCTGAGGTTCTCGAAGAAACCAGCAGCCTCGAGTCGCAGACTCTCAACATCTACCGCACCGCCGCCACGGTCAAGGGCGGTCGGCGGTTCAGCTTCGGCGCGCTCGTCGTCTGCGGCGACCGGCGCGGCCGGGTCGGGTACGGCTACGGCAAGTCGAACGAGGTACCCACCGCGATCGAGAAGGCCGAGAAGTACGCCAAGCGCGACCTCGCCCGCGTCCCGATGGCCGGGCACACCCTCCCACACGAGGTCGAGGGCCGGTTCGGCGCCAGCATCGTCCGCCTGATCCCGGCCAGCCCGGGAACGGGCGTCGTCGCCGGCGGCGCCGTCCGAACGGTGCTCGAGATGGCCGGCATCACCGACTGCCTGGCCAAGTGCTTTGGCTCGACCAACAAGCTCAACACCATCAAGGCCACCTTCGACGGCCTCAGCCAGCTCCGCACACGCGAGCAGGTCGCCGAGCTCCGCGGCGTCGAGATCACGACCACCGAGATCGAGCAGCGCATCGAGCGCGGCCAGCGGTTCATGCCCTCGGTCTCCGAGGGCGGCGAGAAGATGCGCGCCCCGGTCAACACCATCGGCCAGGAGCGCGGCGGCCGCGGCGGCGGTCGCGGCGGACGCGGCGGCCGGGGTGGTCGCGGCGGCGGTCGCGGCGGGCCCCGCGGTGGCGGCGGCTTCGGCGGCGGCGGTGGTGGCGGCGGCGCACCCAACCCGGCTCCCGCGCCCTCCGGCGACTCGGCGCCCGCGGCCGGCGACTCCAAGGACTCGGCCCCCTCCGAGGGCTCCAGCTAAACCACGAACGCGATCAACCGGCCCGGGCCACGCCCGGGCGGAGACTCACAGCCATGATGATTCACGAGATCACGGCACTGGCCGGCAAGAACAAGAGCCGCAAGCGCGTCGGGCGTGGCCCCGGCTCGGGCCGCGGCAAGCGATCCACCCGCGGCCAGAAGGGCGAGGGCTCGCGCTCCGGCTCGTTCACCCGCTTCCAGTTCGAGGGCGGCCAGATGCCCTTCTTCCGGCGCATGCCGAAGATGGGCTTCACCAACGTCAACTTCAAGACCCGCTTCTGGATCGTCAACCTCCGCGACATCGTCGCCCACGACGACTTCAAGAAGGGCGGCGAGGTCACCCCCGAGTCCCTCATCAAGGCCGGCCTCGTCCGCGATACCTCGCGCGACGTCAAGGTCCTGGGCTCCCTGCCCGAGGGCGACGACAAGCTCTCGGTCAAGCTGGACGTCAAGGTCGCCCGGGTCACCGACTCGGCCCGCAAGCTGATCACGGACGCCGGGGGCTCGGTCGATGAGTCCGGCTCCCGCCGGGACCGGATCCGGGGGGTCGATCGCAACTCCGACGACCGCTCGCCCAAGAACCAGACCAAGAAGAGCCGCCGCCGGGACATCCAGCAGGCGAAGTACGAGGCCGCCGCCAAGGGCGAGGTCCTGAAGAAGAAGTGAGTTCCCGGCCCCGCCCCGCGGGGCGGGCGCCAACACGGACGGCCGACGCGCCCAGGAGCGACGATGCTCTTCCAGACGATCCTGAACGTCTTCCGCATCGACGAGCTGCGCAACAAGATCCTCTTCACACTGGGGATGCTTGTCGTGTACCGGATCGGCTTCTGGATCCCGCTGCCCGGCGTCAACCAGGAGCAGCTGGTCGAGTTCTTCCAGATGCAGACCGACTCGGGCACCGGGTTCGGCCGCCTCGCGTCCTACGTCGCGATCTTCTCGGGTGGCTCCTTCGGCCAGTCCACGATCTTCGGCCTGGGCATCATGCCCTACATCACCGCCGCCATCATCTTCCAGCTCCTCGGCTCCGCCTCGCCCGCGCTCAAGAAGCTCAAGGACGAGGGCCCCACGGGCCAGCAGAAGATCCAGGAGTGGACGCGGTACATGACCGTCGGCCTGTGCATCGTCCAGGCCGCCGGATGGCTCACGTTCATCACCAGCCAGGGCCTCGTCTACCCCGAGTGGCGGGCCAACCCGCTCTGGTGGGCGATGTGCATCACCGCCCTGACCGCCGGCACCATCTTCATGATGTGGCTGGGCGAGCAGATCGACCGGTACGGCATCGGCAACGGCGTCTCGCTCATCATCATGGCGGGCATCCTGACGGGCATGCCGAACGCCGTGCTCTGGGTCTTCGAGAACTTCGAGCCGGGCGACCAGACGAAGATGGGCTGGATGGGGCTGTTGCTGCTGCTCGGCGGGTTCATCCTGGTCATCGCCGGGTCGGTGCTCATCACCGTCGCCCAGCGCCGGATCCCCGTCCAGCAGGCCAAGCACACCCGCGGGCGGAAGGTCATGGGCGGGCAGCGGTCGTACCTGCCCCTGCGCGTGAACCACGGCGGCGTGATGCCGATCATCTTCGCCAGTTCGCTGATGATCTTCCCGTCCGTCATCTTCGGCTCGCTCTACGAGCAGGCCCAGGGCTCGGGCAACGCCGGGTTGTGGCTGACCACGACGCGGTGGCTCAACGACGCCTTTGCGATGGGCGAGTTCCCGTACATCCTCCTCTACATCGTCATGGTCTACTTCTTCAGCTACTTCTGGATCACCGTCCAGTTCAACCCTGAAGAGATGTCCAAGCAGCTCCGGGACCACGGCTCGTTCGTGCCCGGGCTCAGACCGGGCCCGAGGACCGCCGAGTACCTCGAGACGGTCATGGAGCGGATCACCTATGTCGGCGCGGCGTTCCTCGCGATCATCGCCGTCCTGCCCATGGTCGTGAACCGGGAGCTGAACATCTCGTTCATGGTGACCCAGTTCCTCGGGGGCACGGGCCTGCTCATCGTGGTGTCCGTGGCGCTGGACTTCCTGCAACGCGTCGAGGCGAACCTGCTGATGCGCAACTACGCGGGTTTCCTGGGCGGCAGCGAGTCCAAGACCCCGCGCGGACGCTGACCGGGCCGCACGCCGGGAGGCGCCGGTGCCCGTCCCCATCCGATCGCCCCGCGAGATCGACGCGATCGCCGACGCCGGCGAGGTCGTCTGGTCCGTGCTGACCGAGCTGATCGACGCGTGCGTCCCGGGCGCCACGCCCATGGAGTTGGACGCGCGGGCGCCACGCCCATGGAGTTGGACGCGCGGGCGGCGTCGCGGCTGGAGCGGGCGGGCGCCGAATGCGTGCTCCGCGGGTTCCGGGCGGGAGACGCCCCGCCCTTCCCGGGCGTCTGCTGCGTGAACGTCAATCAGGCGGTGACCCACGCCGTCCCGACCGATCGCCCGATGGCGCCGGGCGACGTGGTCTCGATCGACCTGACGGCCCGGCTCGACGGCTGGTGCGCCGACGCCTGCCGCACCATCGTGGTGGGGGAGTCGGCGTCTGAGGATGCCGCCCGGGTCGTCGCCGCGGCTTCCGACGCCCTGGCCCGCGGGCTGCGACGATGCCGGGCGGGCGGGAGGTGGTCCTCCGTCGCCGCGGCCTGCCGGGGGGCGGCCAGGACCGCGGGCCTGCGGCTTGTTCCCGGGCTCGCCGGCCACGGCATCGGGCGCGAACCCCACGAGCCCCCGCTGTGCTGGCTGGGTTCCAATGGCCCGGACTTCACGCTCCGCCCCGGCATGGTCCTGACCCTCGAGCCCGTGCTCGCGGCGGGGATCGGGCGGACCCGGGTGCTCGGGGACGCGTGGACGATTGTCGCCTCGGACGGGGCGATCTCGGCCTGCGAGGAGCGGACGATCGCCATCACCCGGGCGGGGCCGAGGGTCTTGACGGGCCCGCCCATCTGAGCCGGCCAAATCCGCCCGGGCGGGGCCCAAAGTGGGGGCGCCGACCGGTCTTGCGCGTGACCCGGCGGGGGGGCCGGTCTAGGATCCGGGCCCGCAGGGAAAGGCCCGGTCCGGGTCCCCGGCGGGATCGTTGCGTCGCCCGTGGGCGGCGAGTTTCGGGCAGACGCCTCGGAGAGGACGGAAGCGATGAAGGTCAAGGCGAGCGTGAAGCGGATCTGCCCGCAGTGTCAGATCGTGCGTCGCAAGGGCAAGGTGCGGGTGATCTGCAAGGCGGATCCCAAGCACAAGCAGGTCCAGGGCTGAGAGGAAGCTGAGCATGCCGCGTATCGCAGGTGTCGACGTCCCGGACCGCAAGAAGATCTACTACGCGCTGCAGTACATCCACGGCGTCGGCCCGAAGTTCGCCGCCGACCTGCTGGCCGAGGCGCAGATCAACCCGGACACCAAGGCCAACGAGCTGACGGACCAGCAGGTCGCTCAGATCAACGGCATCATCGACGCGAACTTCCTGGTCGAGGGCGCCCTCCGCCGCCAGGTCGCGCAGAACATCCAGCGCCTCCGCGACATCCGGTGCTACCGGGGCGAGCGGCACCGCGCCGGCCTGCCGACGCGCGGCCAGCGAACCCGCTGTAACGCCCGCACGCGCAAGGGCAAGAAGAAGACCGTCGCCGGCAAGAAGGGCGTCAAGGGCTAAGAGGTAGGCATCAGGGACTAGGCGCCAGGCTTTAGTCCAAGACAAGAAGACACTCGCAAGCTTCCAGCCCGCCACGCGGGAACCCCAAGTGGAAGCGAACGGAGCGAGACACGATGGCGAAAGTCAAGAAGCAGAAGAAGATCCGCAAGAACGTCGTCCGCGGCATCGCCCACATCAAGGCGACGCACAACAACACGCTGGTGACCATCACCGACGTGAACGGCGAGACGCTGGCCTGGGACTCGGCCGGGACGATCGGCTTCAAGGGCGCCCGCAAGGCGACGCCCTTCGCCGCCACCCGCGCCGGCGAGCAGGTCGGGCACAAGGTCCGCAAGATGGGCGTGTCCGAGATCGAGGTCAAGATCAAGGGCACCGGCGCGGGCCGCGAGTCCGCCGTCCAGGGCATGGTCTCGGCGGGCATCCGCGTCACCGCGATCGAGGATCACACCCCGGTGCCCCACAACGGGTGCCGGCCCCGGAAGAAGCGCCGCGTCTAGGGCGCAGACGCGCCGCAGGACGCGGCGTGATGGTTCCCCGACGGAAAGAAGGACCACCGGGCGCCCAGCAGGCCCGGGCGGGACCGAGATCCGACGGGGGCTGGTTTGGAGAAACCGCTGCTGGGCGAGGATCTGAAGCATGCGCGTACGCTGGCGTGGGCTCGAACTGCCGACCCGGGTCGTCTCCGACTCGAAGTTCCAATCCGACACGTTCGGACGCTTTACCGTTGAGCCGTTCGAGCGGGGCTTCGGCACCACCGTGGGCAACAGCCTGCGGCGTGTGCTGCTCAGCTCGCTCGAGGGCGCCGCGGTGACCTCCATCAAGATCACCGGCGCCGAGCACGAGTTCACGACCCTCCCCGGCGTCCTCGAGGACGTCACGGACATCGTGCTGAACATCAAGAACCTGATCGTCAAGCTCGAGGGCGACGAGACCCGGACGATGCGCCTGGCGGCCCAGGGCCCGGGCGAGGTGACCGCCGACCTCATCGAGGCCGACACGAACATCACCATCGTCAACAAGGACCTGGTCCTGGCGACGCTGACCGACGAGGTCGCCTTCGAGATGGAGCTGCGCGTGGCCAAGGGCCGGGGCTACGTCCCGGCGGCCGAGCAGCTGGCCGAGCAGGACGAGGAGGAGGAGACGGGCGTCATCCCCGTCGACGCGATTTTCTCGCCCGTGCAGCGCGTCCGCTACAAGACCGAGGACACCCGCGTCGGCCAGCGGACCAACTACGACAAGCTGACGATGGAGATCTGGACGGACGGGACCGTGACGCCCGAGATGGCGCTGGTCGAGGCCGGCAAGATCATGCGCAAGCACCTGAACCCGTTCGTGCAGTACTTCGAGCTGGGCCAGGAGCGCGTCAGCGAGGAGGCGGCGGCCGCCGCCGGCGTGGACGAGGAGCTCATCCGCAAGCTCTCCATGCCCATCACCGAGCTGGACCTGTCCGTCCGGGCGAGCAACTGCCTGGAGTCGGCCCGTATCGATACCGTCGGCCAGCTCGTGAGCCAGACCGAGTCGGAGCTGCTCAAGCTCCGCTCGTTCGGGCGCACGTCGCTGCGTGAGGTCAAGAGAAAGCTCCAGGACATCGGCCTGGACCTGGGCATGGAGATGCCCGAGGGGTACACGACCCAGACCGCCGGCTGACGGCGCCTGGATTTTGGACGCGGGCGATCGGGCCCGCGGATTGGAGCAGTGTCATGCGTCACCGCAAGGGCGGCTACAAGCTCAACCGCACGCCGGCTCACCGCCAGGCGATGCGCCGCAACATGGCCGCCAGCCTCTTCGAGCACGGCCAGATCGTCACCACGATCCCCAAGGCCAAGTCCGTCCAGCCCTTCGTCGAGAAGATCGTCACCAAGGCCAAGCGGGGCGACCTGCATTCGCGGCGCCAGGTGATCTCGATGCTCGGCGGGGACCGCCGCGCCTTCGCCTGGAGCCACATGCCCGCCAGCGCCACCGAGGAGCAGCGGGAGCGGGTCGAGTCGCAGCGCGAGCGGGCCGAGGCCTTCTTCGACCTGCCCCCGGCAGAGGACGTCGAGCGGAACCGCTACGGCGAGCTCCGCAAGGCGCCCAAGCTGGTCCGCCATATCTTCGAGAACGTCGCGCCGCGGTTCGAGGACCGGGCCGGCGGCTACACCCGCATCATCAAGCTCGGGCGCCACCGCATCGGCGACGCCGCCGAGCTGTGCGTGCTCCAGTTCGTCGGCGCCGAGGAAGGCCCCGAGATCGGCGGGCGCCCGTCGGGCCGCCGCCGCCAGGCCGACAAGCGGACGGCGTTCGCCGCCAAGCTCCGCAAGGACTCCAAGCCCAAGGCCGAGCCGAAGCCCGCGGCGCCCGAGGCGAGCGACGACGCCGCGTCCGAGGGCGGCGACGAGTCCTGAGGCCAGCATCCCTGGATTTCCACCTCACAGGCCCGCCCTCTCGGCGGGCCTGTTTCATTCCCGACCCGCGCGGTACTCTGATGGCATGGCCCGGCGACGCATCGCGATGGGACTCGCCCTCGGCGTGATCACGCTCTCCGCGACACCCGCATCCGCATGGCCGCCCCCCGCGTCCGCGACCCTGTGGCTCACGAGGCCCGACGCGGCACGCGTGAGGGCCGGGCTCTACACCGATGCCGCCGCCGAACTCGAACGCCGGATCGAGGAAGCGACTCGGCGGATGTACTCGGGACTGGGTGTCGAGCCGCCGCGTTGGCGGAACGAGTTCGGGACCAGGGTCGTGGCGCCCGGCGCCGCCGAGCCCGCGCAGAACAGCGAGCCGGATCGCGAACCGCGTCGGATCGGCGACATCGAGGTCGATGACTTCGGGGCACGGACAAGGCCGTGGATCTACCTCCCCATGCCGCCCCAGTCCGTGAATCCGTGGGGGGCGACGCCCAGGTACCGGATCCGCAACTACTCGTGCGACCGCAATGGCGTGGTCGAGTCGGGCGTGATCGAGGTTGAGGCGTGGGTCTTCCCCATCGCCGGCCCGGGCGACGAGGGCCCCGAACCTGGCGAGTGATCCGCCTCGGCGCCCTATGATCCGCTCCCCATGCTGGAGCAGCTGGACACCATCGAGCGCGAGGCCAAGGGCGAGCTGGACGCCGCCGCGGACGCCGCGGCCGTCGAGGCCTGGCGCGTCGCGTACCTGGGCTCCAAGGGCCGCCTCAAGGCCCTGATGCCGGGCATGAAGGACGTGCCCAAGGACCAGAAGGCCGCGGTCGGCAAGCGACTCAACGAGGTCAAGTCCGCGCTCGAGTCCGCCTTCGAGGCCAAGAAGTCCGCGACGGGCGGCGCCGGAGGCGGTGGGGGAGCCAGGACCTCGGGCCCCGCGGTCGACATGACCGAGCCCGGCGTGATCCACTCGCAGAACGTCGGGCGACGGCACATCATCTCTCGCGTCCGCGACGAGCTGGTCGAGGTCTTCGCCCGCATGGGCTTCGACGTCGCCCACGGGCCCGAGCTCGAGGACGACGAGCACAACTTCGTCAAGCTCAACATCCCCCCGGGCCACCCGGCCCGCGAGGCGATCGACAACTTCTACGTGGACGACCCCGCGGCCGAGCGCCCCCGCATGCTCCGCTCGCAGACGAGCACCGTGCAGATCCGGACGATGGAGGACGCGGTCGCACAGGGCTGGGGCCCGCCGATCAAGATCATCTCGCCCGGCCGCGTCTACCGCCCGGACACCGTGGACGCGACGCACTCGTTCATGTTCCACCAGATCGAGGGCCTGTACATCGACCGCGACGTCTCGATGGCGGACCTCAAGACGACCCTCTTCCAGTTCGCCCGGGCGTACTTCGGCAACGACGCCGACGTGCGGCTGCGCCCCAGCTTCTTCCCCTTCACCGAGCCGTCGGCCGAGTTCGACATGAAGATCGCCCTCAAGCCGGGCGAGGAGCCCAGGTGGATCGAGCTGGGCGGGTGCGGCATGGTGGACCCGGCCGTCCTGGAAGCCTGCGGCATCGACCCCGAACAGTGGACGGGCTTCGCCTTCGGCTTCGGCATCGAACGCCTGGCGATGGGCAAGTACTCCATCCCCGATATCCGCCTGCTCTTCGAGAACGACGTCCGCTTCCTCGAGCAGCTCTAGCCGGCGCCCGAGCAGGGGCCCGCGCGGTACCATTCGTTGAGTCTCACGCCACCCCGGGGGAAGACCATGACCGACGACCTCGCCCCGCCGACCGAGCCGACCCACGCCGACGACTTCGACCTCCGCGACCCGCCCTCGTGGCCGAAGGTCGTGGGAATCATCTCCATCGTCTGGGGGGGTCTGGGTCTGGTCTGCGGGCTCGGCGGCATCGTCATGATGCCCGTGGGCACGAAGATGATGGAGCCGATGCTCGCCGGCGACCCCCCTCCCCCGACAAACCAGTTCGGGGCGATGGACTACGGCATCGCCGCGCTCGGGCTCGGCCTGGCCGTCCTCCTCCTCGTCGCAGGCATCATGACCGTCGGCCGCAAGCGCGCGGGCTGGACCGCCCACCTGATCTACGCGGCCATCTCGATCCCGCTCGTCCTGTTCTCGGCGTACAACAACCTCCAGAAGCAGGCCGGCGTCGAGCAGTGGGCCAAGGACTTCCCGAGCAACGACTACGCGCAGATGATCAACAACAGCCCCGGCGGCGTCCAGCAGGCCTCGGCCATCGGGGGCCTCGTCGTCCTGCTGATCTTCGGACTCGGCTACCCGCTCTTCTGCATCATCTGGTTCGGCCTGATCAAGACCAAGCACGAGCAGATGACCGGCGGCGCCGAGGACGTCTACTGACGGACGCCCGTTCCCGCGGGCCGAGCCTACGGGCAGCCCTCGGTGTACAGCTGGAGGAACATCAGCACGTCGCCGATGTCGAAGATCCCGGCCGGGTCTGCGAAGTCCACGGCGGGATCGGACGCCGCGAACAGCTCCAGGAACAGGGCGATATCGCTCACGTCCAGCGTGCCCAGGGGGACCGCCAGGTCCGCGGGGCACGGGTTGAGCACGTCGATCTCGACCAGCGTCGGCGCGCTGGCCGCGCCCAGCTCGTCGAGCACCGTGTACAGCAGCTCGTCCTGAGTCTCGAGCGAGCCGCCGTGCGTGTACGTGACCGCGCCCGTGCCGGGGTCCACGTCCGCCGAGCCAAACGCGGGGGGCACGACGACCAGCACGCTGGCCGGATCGAGGGCGCCGTCGGCGTCCGCGTCGTTGGCCAGCACGTCGATCTCGACCATGCCGCCCCGGTCCACCTGGGCCAGATCCTCGCCCGTCGTCGGCGGCGTGTTGAGGTACTTGATCCGCAGGTACCGCTCGACGCTATGACGCTGGGGCTCGGTGAGCGCCCGGTCGTAGACAAGAACCGCGGCGACATCGACCATCGCCGGCGCCGACCCGTCCAGGGCCCGCCCGAGCACCGCCGGCCCGACGCCGGTCTCCAGCGCGAGCGGGAAGGTGTCGACCACCGACCCGTCGCGAGTGTGCGTCACGACGCCACCCGAGTACAGGAGGGCGTGGCTCGTCCACGCGCCGTCGGCGCCCGGGGCGTCCGAGTCGAACGCCGCGTCGGGGCACGCCCCGCCCGCGACGAGCGTCCCGTCCGCGTCGTCCACGCCCAGCGAGAGCCCGAGGGCGTTGCCCGCGGGGCAGCTCGACGGCGCCTGACCATGGGCGAAGCCCACGCCGCCGGTGTGGTACCGGGCGATGACGAACACGCTCCGGTCCTGACCGCCCGAGGGCAACGCGTCGAAGCCGTCGATGGTCTCGATGGCGTCGTCCACGCCGTCGAAGCCGACCGCGTCCAGGCCGTTGACCGCGGCGGGCAGCAGCGTCGGTCCGCCGACCGGCAGCGTCTGCGCGCTCGTGGCCGACTGGTCCGCCCAGCCGGTCACCTGCCCGCCCGAATCCGCGAGGCCCTGGTCGGACTCGAGCCTGAGCACGAGGCCGGACTCGATCAGCACGCCGTCGTCCACCGCGCTGATCGTCACCGTGACCGTCGCGGGGTCGGATTCCCGCCCGCCCGTGTCGCGGACGGTGTACGCCAGCGCGTCGGAGGCGACGGGCGTGCCGTCGTGGGTGTAGGTGATCTCGCCGGTCACCGGATCGACCGAGGCCGAGCCGAACTGGGGCTGGCTGGTGACCGTGACGCTGGAGGCGTCGAGGTCGCCGTCGTCCGTGTCGTTGGCCAGCACGTCGATGTCGACCGAGTCGTTCTCGATGACGACGGCGGCGTCGTCGGCCGCAATCGGCGCCGTGTTGGCCGTCAGGTTCACCGTCGCCGGGGCCGAGACGGCGCCCAGGTCGTCGGCGACCGTGTACGCCAGCGAGTCGAGCGAGGCCGTGTCGTCCGTGTTGGAATACGAGATCGCGCCCGTGCCCGTGTCCACGCTGGCCGTGCCGTACGCGGGCTGGGTGACGATCGTCACGCTCGCGGGGTTGAGCGAGCCGTCGGCGTCCGAGTCGTTGGCGAGCACGTCGATCTGGGCCGTCGCGCCCGGGTTGAAGGGCGCGGCGTCCGCGCCCGCGACCGGGGGCTGGTTGCCGCCCCCGCCGCCGATGATGATCGTCACCGTCGCGGCGTTGGAGGTCGCGCCCGTCGCGTCACCGACCGAGTAGGCGAACGAGTCGGCCTTCGAGCCGTCCCCGTTGTGGGTGTACGTGATCGCGCCGGTGGCCGGGTTGACGCTCGCCGAGCCGCTCGAGGGCTGCATCAGGACCGAGACGCTGGAGGGGTCGATGTCGCCGTCGGCGTCCGAGTCGTTGGCCAGGACCTGGATGTAGACGGCGCCGCCGGTGGCGACCGTGGCCGAGTCGTCGCCGGCGATCGGCGCCTCGCCCGCGGACGCGAGCTGCACGATCTCGATGCCGCAGATCGCCGGGTTCTCGGCCACGTGCCCGAGCTGGACCTGGAGCACCGAGTCGGGCGCGATCAGCGTGTGCGACCGGACGAGCCCGATCTTCTGCCCGCCGCTCTCGGCGAAGCGGTCCACGCCCGCCATCGCCAGCTGGCCCTCGATCAGCACGTCGAACACCCGCTGCCCGGGCGAGGTGATCCCGTTGTAGATCTCGGCCAGGTACAGGCGGACCTCGATCGTCGCGCCGGCCTGGACGGGGAAGCTCCAGAGCATCTCGGGCGCCGCCGGGTGGTCCCAGCGCTCGGTCTTGAAGATCTGCGTGGGCGTGCCCGCGGGCACGGTGGGCCCGAGCGTGATCACGCCGTTCGTCCCGCCCGTCTTGTCGGTCTGAGCCGAGTTGACGAATGGCGACGGGGTCCCCGGGTTGGCCGGCCCGCCCGCGTCGCCCGAGGCGACCGCCTGGTCCTCCTGCCAATCCGGTGTCTGCCCGTCCGGGCTGAGGATGGACGGCCCGCCCGCGTTGACGCGGTAGAGCACCGTCTGCCCCGTGCCGATCGAGCGGAGGTCCGCGACGACGACGTTGGACAGGTCGCTCGCCGCCGCGCCCTCGACGACCGCGAAGACGTGGTTCAGTCCCGCCTCGCCCTCGGGCGCGGGGGTCCTGGTCAGCGTGACGTCCACCGCGCCCTGGCCGGACCCGTCGAGCGTCAGCGGGTACTCGCCGACGACGACCGCCGTGTTCGCCTCGAACGGGTCGAGGTCGTACGCCCCGCCCGGCACGCCGTCCGGACGCATCTGGCCCTCGACGACGAACACCCGCACGTTCGCCGAGGGCGCCCCGCTCACGCGGACCGTCTGCGTCGGCGAGAGCACCAGGCCCGGGCCGGCGCCGATGGTGTCGAGCGTGACGCTCGGCGCCGAGGGCCTCGCCGGCTCGAGCACCGCCCGCGCCCCGCCCGCCACGCCCGGCACGGGCGTCAGCTCCGCGGTCCGCACCACGCCCGAGTCGAACTCGACCTCGACCGTCGCGCCCGCGATCTCAAGCCCGCTGACCGGGCCGGCGGGGCTGGGCGAGGGGTGCCCGTGGATGCTCAGGGGGTCGATGTCGATCGAGAACTCGAGCGTCTCGCCCGGGTCGAAGTCGGTGAACGTGACCTGCAGCGCGTCGAAGCCCTCCACGCCGTCCACGCCGTTGTGCGGCGCGAGGTACTCGGCCGAGCCGACTCCCACGCCGGGATCAGTGGTGGGGGTAAAGGCGAGCGCCTGGGCGTCGCCCGCGCCGCCGAAGGGGTCGAAGATCATGTCGGGCAGGACCGTGCCGCCCAGGGAGATGCGGACCCGCTCGATCTTCTCGTCGAGCGTGGAGTTGTTGCTCAGGCGGAACGCGCGGGCGTTGCCCGTGCCCACGCCGAGGGGCCCGTCGGGCGTGACCTCCAGCGTCGCCAGCGCGCCGTCCTCGGGCTCGTCGCCCAGCAGCACGATCTCGATGCCCTTGATCGACGGGTTCTCGGTCATGTGGTCGAGCATGACGTCGACGACGCCGTCGCTGACGATCGTGAACCGCTCGCATCGGCCGATGAACTTGCCGCCCGCGACCGCGAACGGGTCGTAGTCGTTGAGCACGAGCTGCCCGTCGATCGAGACGTCGAACGTCCGCTGGCCCGGGGCGGTGATCCCGTTGTAGTTCTCAGAGAAGTACATGCGGACCTCGACGTCCGAGCCGGCCTGGACCGGGAACGAGTACTCCAGCTCCGAGCCCGCCGGCGGGTCCCAGCGCTCGGTCTTGAACATCGCCTGGGGCGTGCCCGCCGGGATCGAGGCGTGCGAGGTGTTGATCGTCTGGCCGGTCGAGGCGACGCTGTTGCCCGAGGCCGGCACGTTGGCGTACGCCGAGGGCGAGGCGACCGTGTCCGGCGTCCAGTCCCCGCCCGGGTCCGAGATGACCGGCCCGCCCGCGTTCACGCGGAACAGCACCGCCCCCGGGTCCACGCCCGGCGTGATCGTCACCGAGACCGTCGCCTCGTTGGACTCGGCGCCCTCGTCGTCCATCACCGTGTACGTGAACGAGTCCGAGGTCGTCGCCGACCCGTCGTGCGTGTAGGTCGCGGCTCCCGTCGAGGGGTTGAACGAGACCGACCCGTTCGAGGCCGGCGAGGCGAGGGCCGCGGTGGCCGGGTCGAGCGAGCCGTCCGCGTCCGAGTCGTTGGCAAGCACGGGGATGACGACCTGCCCGCCCTGGGCGGCAGTCCCCGAGTCGTTGCCAGCCACCGGCGGCGTGTTCGAGCCGCCGTCCACGATGACGACCTCGAGGCCCGCCAGCTGCGGGTTCTCGGTCTGGTGCACGAACTGGATGTCCAGCGTCCCGTCGTTGACCGTCAGCTGGTGGGCGAGCGCGAAGCCGACGTTGAGGCCGTGCATCGCGGCCATATCGACATCGTCGAAGACCAGCCCGCCCTCCATCGTCACATCGAACACCCGGTCACCCGGGTCGGCGTTGCCCTGGAACGTCTCGGCCAGGTACACGCGCACCTCGACCGTCGTCCCGCTCGCCACCGGCAGCGCCCACGTCATCTCGGGCTGCGCGCCCGGATCCCACCGCGCCGACTGGAACACAGTCGTCGGCGCTTGGGGCGGGACCGAGTTGTCCAGCGTGATCGCCGACCCGACCGAGTAGAAGCTGGTCGGCCCCTGGATGTAGGGCGAGGGCGACGCCTGGGTGTCCGAGCCCCAGTCCGGGCTCGAGGCGTCCGCGGCCGCGACCTGCGGCCCGCCCACGTTGATCCGGTGCAGGATATCGCCGCTGTCGGTCAGCCCCTGGCCCGAGAGCGGGACCACCAGCGTGCCCCCGTTCCCCGAGTGCGCGACGCTCAGCTGGCCCGAGTACGACCCGCCGGCGGTCGGCGAGAACGCGACCGTCAGGTCCAGATCGCCACCCGCGGGGATCGTCGTCGGCAGCGATGGCGGCGAGACGAGCGAGAAGCCCGCGCCCGTGACCGTCAGACCGGTGACGTCGACCGCCGAGCCGCCCGCGTCGAGCGTCAGGCCCAGCGTCGCGCTGCCGCCCTCGACCACGGGGCCGAAGGCCAGCGTAGCAGGAGACGGGGTCAGGACCTCGTCGCCCAGTTGCAGGACCGCCGTGTCGCTCACGCGCCCGGTCCACCCGCCGTCCTCGAGGACGGTCGCGGCCAGGTGCGAGATGCCCGCGTCGTCGTCGGACTTGGTGAGCGTGATCGGGATGTCCACGAACCCGCCCGCGCCGACCGTCGCGTCGAAGGACTGGATGCTCTGGGCGCTGTTGGCCTCGAAGGGATCGACGTCGAACCCGCCGCCGGGCACGCCGTCCAGGTACAGACCGGCCTCGACGACGAGCAGCCGCACGTCCGAGCCGGGGGGCGCCGCGACCCGCACGGTCTGGCCCGGGCTGGTCACGACCGCCGGCTCGCTGACGCCCAGGACGTCCACCGTCGGCGCCGCCCGCGTGCCGGGGCGCATGATCGCCGACGAGGCGTCCAGCGTGGAGCCCAGGCGGAACAGGTCGTTCTCGATGATGGTCCCGTCGTCGAACTCGACGCGGACGTACGAGCCGACCAGCTCGAGGCCCGAGATGGAGCCGGACTCGTTGGGTCCGGGCGCCGAGACGCCGTTGATCGTGGTCGGGTCCATGTCCACGGCGAAGCCGAAGCTCTCGCCGGGCTCGAAGTCGTCGAACACGACCGCGAGCGTCTGGAACCCGCCGTGGTGCGGGAACGCGAACGTGTGGCTCTGGAGTCCGACCGCGCCAGCGTTGCCGTCCGGCGTGAACACGCGGCCGACCGTGTCGCCGGCGGTCCCGTTGGGGTCGAAGACGACGTCGGGCAGGATCGCGGAGTTGACCGCGAAGGCGACCTGCGTGATCCGCTGCCCGTCGGTGGAGAGGTTCTGGATCTGGAACGACCCGTTGCCGTACGTGCTCCCGTTGATCTGCGAGCCGGGGGGATCGACCGAGACCAGCGCCTCGGCGCCCGTGCCCTCGGGCTCGACCGTGAAGAAGTCCCACGTGCCGGCGAAGGGCGAGCCGCCCCGGGAGGTCGCGATGATGCCGACGGCCATCGCCGCCGCCGGGTCCTGGACCACGTCGAGCGTCGCGCCGGTCAGCGCGATGGGCCCGCCGATGTCCTGGGGCGCCCCGCCGTCGATCGAGACCCGCGGCTGGGCCGTGCCCGCGGCCGGGTCCACCAGGAAGCTCAGGCCCACGTCGGTGGCGCCCGAGAAATCGAGGGGCGTGAGCGTGTCGATCGAGACGATGCCCGAGTCCTCGCGGACCAGGTGCACGCCCACGCCCGAGCTGCCCTCACGCGTGCCGATCGCGATCTTGACGTAGTTGTTCTGGTCGCCGGCGCCGATGTAGATCCCGATCGACTCGGCGCCCACGGGCGTCCGCCCGCTGAAGAACGGCGCGTCCACCTCCGAGGCCACCACGAACCGCCCGGTCGAGGCCGACACGTTCACGCCGAACTGGAACGCGTTGTCCTGGGAGTTGAACGAGCCGAACGCGTCGCCCGGGCCGACCTCGTCGACGGTGAACTTGCCGGCGGCGCCGCCGGGCGTCAGCCCGTCGGGGTCGAAGCGGTCCAGGTAGTCCACGCCCGAGCCGGTCATGAGCCCGGTGAAGCCGAGGCTCAGCAGGCCGAAGCCCGGCTGCCCGATCGCCCAGCCGTAGTCCAGGGGCGGGCTCACCGAGAGGCCGTTGGTCGCGTCGATCGCGTAGGGGTCCGCGTAGTCCGGGATGCCGTCGTTGTCGTCGTCGGGGTCGGTGATGTCGCCGATCATGTCCCCGTCGTTGTCGGCCGGGGTATCGCCCGCCGAGCACGGGTCGGTGCCCGAGGCGATCTCGTCGGCGTTGTCGTACCCGTCGTTGTCGTCGTCCAGGGCCGGGTCGTTGAGCCCGGCGCACGAGCCCAGGTCCTCGGGCTCGAAGACGTAGACCGCCCCGCCCGGATGGTCGCACGACCAGATCGTGCCCGCGAAGACCTCGCCCGGGCCCTGGGCCGTCACGTCCAGCTGGCGGATGCCGACGTTGGTGAACAGCGACTGGACCGAGGCGGTCGTGCCGCCCGGGCCCAGGATGATGCGTTCGATGGAGTTTCCCGTCCACGTCGCGGCCAGCAGGTCGCCCTGCATCGCGCCGCCGAAGTTCGAGGCCGTGTACTCGACCAGGCCGTTGGTCGACGAGCCCCAGACGTGCAACGCCCCATCCTGGACGCCCGGGACGAGGTAGGTGCACTCGAACGCGTTGGCCGTCCCGGGAGGGATCGGGCTCTGCCCGTTGATGGTCTCGCCGGCGCGGAAGGGCGTCGGGTGCCCGCCGTACGCCCCGTTGGCGTCCGTCGTGTCGCCGACATAGTGCAGCCCGTCGCCGTACGAGTGCGAGTTGTTCTCGTTGGAGGCATTCGAGCAGAGGATCGGCGGGCCGCCCCAGCCGACGTTCGGCCCGTTGTCGACCGTGTACACGCGGCCATCGGTCGTGATGGCCACGTCGAACGGGTTCCGGTACCCCGGCGCCCAGACCTGGACGGGCCCGCCGGCGACGATCATCGCCTGGTTGGCGCCGTCGTTACCGCCGAACGGATCGCCCTGGTCGCTCCCGCCGGGCCCGGTGTTCGGGCGGCTGGGATCGTCGAGGGTCGGGATGTCGTAGGTCGAGTTTCCGATCGCGTTGAGGTCGATCCGCAGGATGGCGGCCGACAGCGCGTACTCGGGCGTCTGCCCGAAGTTGTTCGAGGGGGCGCCCATGTTCGTGTTTCCGCCCTGGGCCAGGTACATGTACCCGGTCGCCTCGTCGATCACCATGCCGTTGCTGGCGTGGTTCTCCTCGCACCGGGGCAGGCCGCGGACGATGTCCAGCTTGTCCCACGACGAGCCGTTCCAGGTCAGGCGGCTGAT
Organism: Phycisphaerales bacterium; assembly: GCA_041987545.1. Taxonomy (GTDB): domain Bacteria; phylum Planctomycetota; class Phycisphaerae; order Phycisphaerales; family UBA1924; genus JAJRXR01. Next base: position 865,486 of record JBHIWH010000001.1, read on the forward strand.
GATGCCCGAGTTCGTGTCCAGGCCCGAGTCGTTCCCGATGGCGATGCGGGGGTCCGACGAGGCGGCGTAGATCACCGGGTTGGAGGGCGTCCCGACCACCAGCAGGCCGGTCACCATCCGGTTGAACTGCGCCGTCTCGAGCGAGCCGTCGTCGTTGTGGTTCGGGATGTTGCGGACCAGCTCGATCACCTCGGTCCCGGTGACCGAGTACGAGGCCGGGCCGTCGCGGCTGACCGTGAAGACCTTGATCTGCCCGTTCTGCTGCGAGACGTACAGACGCCCGTCGGGCCCGAACTGCAGCTGGGTCGGCTGCGACAGGCTCGCGCCCGACAGCGTCCCCTTGTTGAAGCTCGGCTGACCCTGGGCGGCGGCGATCCCAGGCAGGGCGGCGATCGCCGCGCCGACCACAAGCGCGTTCAAACGGCTGGTGCGCATCGTCTCTCTCCAATCTGATCCGACGCCCACAGAGGACCCCAGACCAGCCCGCCCCGCCCGCGATCCTGCCTCCCGGGGCTCGCGGCGGGGGCGTGCAAACCCTCTACCTGGCACAGATTATCCATCTTCAACCCGGGTACGAATCTCCAAAACCCGCCCGACACCCGAAACTTCATCGCCCCGGATCCGTAAAGAGGTGTTGCATAGCTACGACAGGTGTAGTAGTCTGTCTACGACACTTGTAGTAGCCGCCGGAGGGGGGCCCGCCCGTGCCCGCACGCCACACCGAACTCTCAGACGCCGAGCTCGAGGTCCTCAAGGCCCTCTGGGACCTGGGCCCGTCGAGCGTCCGCGACGTCCGCGACCACCTCGAATCCCAGGGCCGCGACCTGGCCTACACGACCGTCCTGACCTTCCTCACGCGTCTGAAGACCAAACGCTGCGTCACGTCCAAGAAGATCGGCCAGGCCTACGTCTACACGCCCAAGGTCTCCCGCGACAAGGTCACCGGCGCCCGCGTCCGCTCGCTCATGGAGCAGCTCTTCGACGGCTCGCCCGCCCCCCTCGTCCTCCAGCTCGTCCGCAACGAGCGGTTCACGCCCGACGAGATCGCCCAGCTCCGCGGGCTCATCGACTCGCTCGAGGACGGGAAGGAGGGCCCGAAGTGATCCCCGAGATCCCGGCCATGCACACGATCTGGATCGGCGCCCTCGTCGCCGTCCCCGTCGTCGCCCTCGTCGCGCTGATCTGCCGCCTGGGCGTGCGCTCGCCCGCGACCCGGCACGCGCTCTGGCTCGTCGCCCTGCTCGCCTTCGTCGCCCCGAGCGTCGTCTCGCTTACGAGCCTGCCGGCGTGGATCTCCGAGCTTCGCCCGCAGCAGAGTCCTCAGGCCGAGCAGCATGCCTCGGGGGTCCACGACGCCGCGACAGACGGACCCGAGCCCGCGACGCTCGACGCCGATGGCCTCGTATCCGGGAACAGTGCGGCGGCAGATCATGCCTTCCCGCAGCAGCGCGAGGCGCGCGCCCCGGCCCCGACGCTCGCGCGACAGTCGCCCCGCTCGCTCCCCGTGCGAAGCTGGGACATCCCGGTCTCGACGCCCGCCGCCTCGGCGGACGAGTTGGCCGCGGCCCCGTCCAGCCGCTCGATCCCGCCCGCGTGGCGCCCCGCGGTCCGCTTGCCCGAGCAACCCTCCGAACACTCCGAGCCATACCCCGCCGCCATAGCATCCGAGCCCGGAGCCTTGCTCGCCTCCGAGGATGTTCGCCCGCGAGGACAGACATCGACGACACCCGAGACGGCGTCTCGGACGGACGCCGCGCCCTCGGACGACCAATCGGTCGCAACGCTCGCCGGCGCCTCGCCGGGCTGGTCCGGGAGCGCCCCCTCCGACGACACCGACGCGACGGCCGACGCCTTCGACCGCGCGCACGCCCAGCTCGCCGCCTGGGGCTCCTGGGCAAGACGGGTCGGCGCCAGCCTCCGCTCCGCGCCGCCGGTCTCCGCGACGCTCTGGCTCGCGGGCGTCCTGATCGCCTCGGCGCTCGTGGGCCTCCGCATCGCGTTCGAGACCCGGAGCCTCCGGCGGACGACGCTCCCGACTCCCGGCGACGACGACCTGCTCGCCCGGGCCGCGGCCCGCATCGGGCTCCGCCGCCCGCCCGAGCTGCGCTTCACCCACAGCCGCGTCTCGCCCATGGTCACCTGCGGGCCCCGGCGACGGCTCATCATCCCGGCCCAGCTGTGGGAGGAACTCGACGAGCGTGCCCGCGAGGGCGTGCTGCTGCACGAGATGGCCCACATCAAGCGGCGCGACCACTGGACCCACTGGCTGGCCGCCATCGTCGGCCTGCTCTACTGGTGGCACCCGCTGACCTGGCTCGTCCGCTCGCGCCTGGCCGACGAGGCCGACCTGGCCTGCGACGCGTGGGTCACCAGCCTCATGCCCGCCCGCCGCCGCGAGTACGCGACCGCGCTGCTCCAGGCGACGACGTTCGTCAGCTCGACCCCCCTGATCGCAAGACCCCATGCCGGCGCGTCGCTGGCGATGGCCGCATCCAGCACGCGACGACTCTCAAGGAGACTCACCATGGTGATGACGCACAAGGTCCGCCCCCGCCTGAACGCGCCGGGCACGTCGATCGTCGGCATCCTCGCCGTCCTCGCGCTCGTCGTCCTCCCGGGCGTCGCCTGCCCTCCCGACGAGAAGGAGAAGGCCGACGTCCGCGAGATCCACGTCAGCGTCGAGCCCGATCATCACGCCGACCACCACGGCGACTTGCACGACGAGCCGGACAGCACCTTCGACCAGCACATGCGCGACCGCGAGCACGACGACGGCCACGCCCACGAGCACATGTCGGAGCTCATGGAGAGCCTGCACGAGCTCGAGGCCCGGATGCAACGACTCCACAAGGAGCTGGCCGCGGTGCACGCCGACGGCCCGAGCACCGACGCCGGGATGGCTTTCGTCGTCGCCGACGCCAAGGCGCCCCGCGACTCGGACGCGAAGCTCGCGTGGGCGTACGTCCTGCCCGAAGGCCGCCTGCAATCCCTGACGACCCTCATGGTCCGCTCGGACGTGCCGATCCTCGTCTCGCCCGAGTCCGAGCGCCTCGTCGTCCACGCGACCAAGGGCGAGCACGACACGTTCACCCGGTTCGCGACCATGATCTGCCCCGAGGGCGTCACGATCATCGACCTGGAGACCGAGAAGAAGATCTACCTCTCGGGCGCCAACGTCCGCGGGTTCGAGTACACACACCTCGGCCAGAACGTCAACGCCGCGTTCGGTCACACGATCGCCAAGCAGAAGCAGGCCCACGAGGCCGAGTGCGAGGTTGAGTGCGAGGTCGAGTGCGAGGACGCCTGCAGCGACGACTGCGACGACTGCGACCGGTGCGCCGGGTGCGAGAAGGCCGCCATCGAGGCCAAGGTCCAGGCGCAGGCCGCCCTGGCCTATGCGGCCGTCGGCCAGACCGCGGCCCACGCGGAGCAGAAAGTCGCGATGGAGCACATGCGGGCCCGTCTGCGGGAGCTGCGCAGCAGCGAGGGCCGCATGGCCCAGTTCGTGCACATGAGCGAGGCCCAGCGCCGGGAGCACGAGGCCCGCGCCCGCAAGTACATGCAAGAGGTCAAGCAGCTGATGGCCAAGGCCGAGCGCGAGGCGCAGACCGCCGAGCACCGCGAGGAGCAGGCCGAGCAGCTGATGGAGAAGGCCGAGCAGTACGCCGAAGCGGGCAAGCACGAGAAGGCGAAGGCGATGCACCAGAAGGCCGAGGGCATCCTGCGCGAGATGGAGGAGCGGTACCGGAACGCCGAGGTCATCGAGGCCCAGGCGGAGCGGACCGAGGCCGCCGCCGAGCGTGCCGAGCGGGACGCCGAGCGCGTGGAGGACACCGCCGAGCGCTACGAGGAGGCCATCGAGGAGCTCATGGAGAGGATCGAGGAGCTGGAGGAGGAGCTCGAGGAGCTCTCCGAGGCCCTCGCCGAGCGCGCCGGGAGCCGCTGAAAATCCCCACGGGACGCCCACATCGGGCGACCCCATTGATCGGCGGCGGACGGCGCCCATACTTCGGGCAGGCTGGCAGAGACCCCCACCCTGCCCGTCCAGGCGCCGTCCGTCCGCCTGTGCGCAGACGGCGGCCCTCCGAGTCCCAGTTGACGTTCACCCCGAGGCGTTCAGCATGTCCACACCACCCCTGCTCCGCCGTCTGGCCGCCCTCACCCTCGCCCTCTCGATGGCGGCCCCCCTCGCCCCGGCCCTCGCCGCCCCCGAGAACGACGAGCGGGCGTACTTCACCGCCAACGGCCTGCTCAACCGGGGCCTGTACGACCTGGCCGCCGAGGAGTACCGCCGCTTCCTCGCTTCCAACGCCGACCACGAGAAAGCGCCCCAGGCCCACTACGGCCTCGGGGTCGCGCTCTACCGCCAGAACCAGCACGCCGAGGCCCTCGAGCATCTGGACGTGGTCGCGGGCGACCGTGGCTTCGAGTTCGCCGCCGAGACCGACCTGCTCCGGGGCCACTGCCTGCTGGCCCTCGCCCGCCCGGGCGAGGCGGCCGACGCCTTCAGCCGCGTGGTCCAACAGCACGAGTCCCACGCCTCGACACCCGACGCGGCGGTTCTGCTGGTCGAGTCGCTGAACCGCGCCGGGCGCCACGAGCAGGCGCAGGAAGCCGCCGACGCCGTCGCCCGCCGCTGGCCCGACACCCCGATGCGGGACCGGGCAGACCTGTTCTGGGGACTCTCGCTGCTCGCACTCGACGACGCTTCCGCCGCGGCCGACCGGTTCGAGTCGATCGTCCGGCGGACGCCAGAGGGCGCCCTGACGAGCCACGCCACGCTCCTGCTCGCCCAGTCCAGGCACCGCCTGGGTGCGCGCGACGCGGCCGAGTCGTCCTATCGACGCGTCATCGACGCGGCGCCGGGCGAGCTGGCCGCCGAGGCCATGGTCGGCCTGGGCCAGCTCCAGCGTCAGCGGCGCCAGTACAAGGAGGCCGCCTCGACGCTCGACGCGGCGCTGCAGCAATACCCCGAGTCGCCGATGGCCCCCCGCGCCCGACTGGAGCGCGCCCGCGTGCGGCTGGACACGGGCGACCTGGACGGCGCGTCCTCGACGCTCGACCGCCTCGCCGCCGAGGGGCCCAAGGACCTGCGCGACGACGCGGCGTACTGGCGGGCCAAGGTGGACCTGCGCCGGGGTGACGCCGAGCGGGCCGCGGCCCGCCTCGAGCAAGCCCAGGGCGAGTACCCCGCCAGTGATCTGCGCGCGGAGATGATCTACGACCGGGCGATCGCCCTCTCGCGGGCCGAGCGACGCGCCGAGGCCGCGGACGCGATCGCCGCGTTCATGCGGGAGTACCCGGAGCACCGCCTGGCGCCCGACGCCCTGCACGCCGGGGCGTCGATCGCCCACGCCCGGGAGCGGTACGAGGAGTCGCTGGCCCTGTGCGCCATGTTCGAGGCCTCGCACGCCGAGCACGCGCTGGCGCCCGAGGTGACGATGCTCCGCGCCGAGAACGGGTACATGCGTGGGAATCTGTCCGACGCCGAGCGGGCGTACCGCCGCGTCCTGGCGGGCGAGGCGCCCGAGGCGCTGGCGACGCGGGCGTCGTACCGCCTGGGGATGACGCTATACCGCGACGGGCGTTTCGAGGACGCCGAGCCGCTGCTCGCCGCCGCGGCCGACCTTGCCGAGTCCGACCCCAGCTACGCCCGGGCCCTGGTCGCCCTGGGCGACGGCTCGTTCGAGCGGGGCGACTGGGCGCGGGCCGAGGCGATGTTCTCGCGCGTTGTGTCCCTGGACGCCGACTCGACGCCCGTCGACGACGCCCTGCTCAAGCTCGGCCTCTCGCTGGAGCGGCAGGGCGACTACGAGCGTGCGGTCGCGGTGTTCCGCCGCCTGCTCGTCGAGCACCCGGCCTCGGAGCGTCGCCTGCACGCCGAGTTCGAGCTGGCCCAGTCGCTGGTGGCGCTGGAGCGCTGGGGCGAGGCCGCGCCGCACCTGGAAGCGGTGCTCGAGGCCGAGGACAACGAACGGTTCGCGCCGCACGCGATGAACCACATGGGCGCCGTCTCCCGGGCGCGGGGCGACCACGCCGCCGCGGCCGACTGGTTCGCCCGCGCCGCCGACGCCGGGGGCGCCGACCTGGGCGCGCGGGCCGTCTTCGACCAGGCCGAGTCGCTGCTGGTCGCGGGCGACCCGGCCGGCGCGGTCGATCGGTTCGACGAGTTCCTGAGTGAGCATGCCTCGCACGAGCTGGCCAATCGGGCCAGGGCCAGGCGAGCCGTCGCGCTCTCGCGCTCCGACCGCCCCGAAGAAGCCTTGGCCGCGATCGAGCGCGTCGAAGCCGGCGCATTCGACGCGCTACCCGAGCGTGTGCAGCACGCCGTCCTGTACGAGAAGGCGTGGAGCCTGCGGGAGGCCGGGCGCCCGGATGAGGCCGCCGCCGCCTACCGCGTCCTGCTCGCCCGACCTGTTGACTCGACGCTCCGGGCCTACGCCCTCCTTGACCTCGGCGGGATCGAGCTGGACGCGGAGAACTGGGCCGCCGCCGGCGAGCCCCTCGGCGAGCTGGTCACGCTGCTCGAGTCCGACGAGGGCGACTGGGACGACGACGTGCGGGCCCAGGGCGCGTACCGCCTCGCGGCCGCCTCGCTCCGCCAGGGGCAGGACGAGCGCGTCGTGGAGCTGCTCGACGAGTACCACCAGCGGCACGCGGGCTCGGACCTCGTCGCCGCGGCGGGCCTCGCCGTGGGCGAGGCCCTTGCAAACCTCGGGCGCCACGAGCGGGCCGCGGCCCACTACGAGCGCGTCGCCCGTGAGCACGCCGAGAGCGCCTACGCCGCGACTGCCCGCCTGCGCCACGCCGACGAGATGGTCGCACTGCAGCGCTGGGAGGACGCGCAGGGCTCGTTCCGCCAGTTCCTTGAGCGCCACCCGGACGACGACCGCTGGTTCCAGGCCCGCTTCGGCGTGGGCTGGGCCCTCGAGCAGGACGAGCAGCGCGAGGACGCCATCGAGGCCTACCGCGCCGTCGTGGACCGCCACCAGGGCCCGACCGCGGCCCGGGCCCAGTTCCAGATCGGCGAGTGCCTCTTCGCGATGGGCCGCCTCGACGAGGCGATCACCGAGCTGCTGCGCGTGGACATCCTGTACGCCTACGACGAGTGGAGCGCCGCGGCCCTGTACGAGGCCGGCCGCTGCCTCGAGCAGCTCGAGCGCCCCAACCAGGCCCGCGAGCAGTACCAGCAGGTGGTGGACCGCTTCCCCGACGAGCGGTGGGCGGAGCTGGCCAAGAACAGGCTCGGGCAGATCAGGACCGCCGCCCCCCCCGGGCACGGCCCCTGATCAAACGACGACGACGCGGCGGGCCTGTGGTGGGCCGGGCATGAGCGGTGGGGGCGCGGCACGCGCCCATGGGAGGTGACGCTTGGATCTGTTGCACGTGATCGCGGCCGCGCCTGCTGACGCGGACGCCGCCGCCGCCGGGGCCATCTCCGTCTGGGAGTTCGTCCTCAAGGGCGGCGTGATGATGATCCCGATCGGGATCTGCTCGCTCGTGGCGCTCGCTGTCGTCGTCGAGCGGCTGATGGTGCTCTCGCGCCCGCGCGTCCTGCCCTCGGGCCTGTCCAAGAAGGTGGACGAGGCCCTCGACTCGGGCGCCGACGACAAGGTCGAGCGCGCGATGGAGGTCTGCCGCAAGGACGACAGCCCGCTGGCCCGCGTGCTCGCCGCCGGCGTGCGCCGCCTGGGCCGACCGGTCGATCAGGTCGAGAAGGCGCTCTCGGACGCGGGCGAGTGGGAGACGCTCCAGCTCCGCAAGCGGCTGCGTGTCCTCTCGGTGTGCGCCTCGGTCTCGCCCCTGTTGGGGCTCACGGGCACGATCTTCGGCATGATTACGGCTTTTCAGACCGTCGCCGTCTCGGGCGAGGCGCTGGGCAAGGCCGAGCTGCTGGCCGAGGGGATCTACGAGGCGATGGTGACGACCGCGGCGGGCCTGCTCGTCGCGATCCCGGCGCTCATCTGCTACCACTGGCTGACGGCCCGCATCGAGCGGCTCGCCTCGGGCATGGACCGGGCGGCGGTGGCGTTGGTCGAGCGGTACGCCGAGCCCGAGGCCGGTCACGCGATCCCCGCGCCCAAGCCCGCGCCCGCGAGCAACGGCGAGGCGGCCTCGCCCGTCCGGGCCAAGGTGTAAGGGGGGCGGGCCGTGCTGATCCGTGGCGCCAAGGACGAGTCGGGCGGGGTCTCGATCGAGCTCACGCCCATCATCGACATGGTCTTCCTGCTGCTGATCTTCTTCCTGGTGGCGACGACGTACCACCAGACGGAGCGGGAGATGCAGATCGCCCTGCCCGACGCCGAGAGCGCCGGCCCGATCTCGGTCTCCCTGCGCGAGATCATCGTCAACGTCGCCGCCGACGGGCGGATCATCGTCTCAGGCCGCGAGGTCTCGCCCGACGACCTCCGCCGGATTGTCAACGAGGCCGTCGAGCGCAACGCGGACCAGAAGGTGACGGTGCGGGGCGACCGGGCCTCGTCGTACGAGGCGATCGTGCGCGTGCTGGACATCTGCAAGGGGGCGGGGATCCAGGAGCCGTTCCTGGACACCGTGCCGACGCCCTAAGGAGCTCGGATGCGTCGCCTCGCGTTGTGGCTGCTGGTCGCGCTGGTGGGCATGGGGGGCGTGGTCGCCCTCGGGCTCGTCGCGCGCGAGCGGGCCAGGCGCGAGGCGACGGTCTACACCGACGGCCGGACCATCGCCGTCCCCGCCGCCGACGCGCCCCTGCGCACGATCGTCTGGACGCCTCCCGAGCCCCTGCCGGGCGACGTCAACACGCCGGGCGAGGACCACCAGCCCCGCGTGAGCCTCGGGGGCGGTGAGCTGTTCTTCGTCCGCGGGCGCCCGGGCGGGGGCGCCGACATCTGGTGGGCCAAACGCGACGGCGACGCCTGGGCCGCCCCCGAGCCCATCGACGCGATCAACACCGACGACGCCGACGAGATCACGCCCTGCCCGACGCCCTCGGGCGACGCGTTGCTCTTCGCCTCCGACCGCCCCGCGGGCGCCGGCGGCTACGACCTGTGGATTGCGCGCCGCGACGACGACGGCGGCTGGTCCGAGCCCGTCTGGCTGGGCGACGCGGTGAACACGCCCCACAACGACTACGCCCCCAGCGTCGCGCCCGACGGGCTCTGGCTCTGGTTCGCCTCCAACCGCCCCGACAAGACGCCCGGCGCCGACGACGACGAGGCCGAGCCGACAGACCCGTTCGCCCCGCCCCCCGCCGCGGCCGACTACGACATCTACCGCGCCCGCTTCGCGGGCGACTCGGCGACGCTCGTCACCCGCGTCGAGGAGCTCTGCTCGGACGCCGCCGACGCCGCCCCCGCGTGGTCGCCCGCGGGCGACTTCGTCTACTTCGCCTCCAACCGAGAGGGCGGGACCGCCTCCGACGAGAACGGATCTGAAAAGGTCAGTTTCGACCTCTACCGCGCCCGCATCGCCGACGGCGCCCCGCTCGAGCCCGAGCCCCTCGGCCCGACGATCAACACCGAGCGCGACGAGATCGACCCCGCGATCGCGATGGGCGGCTTCGAGCTGCTTTTCTCCGTCGCCCTCCCCGCCGACGACCGCGAAGACGACCCGGACCTGGACCTCGCCCGCTCGCGCTCGGCCGAGGTCTACCCGGTCGTGGACGCCTCGCGGATGCGCTTCGACCTGCCGGCTCTGTGGAACCTCTTCGGCCCCTGGCTGCTGTCGCTGCTGCTCGCGCTGCTGCTCCTGCTGCTGCTGCTCAAGTTCCGCTCCAGCCCCGCCGCCCAGGGCCGCTGGCGGAAGATGAGCCTGCTGGCCCGGTGCCTGCTGCTCTCGCTGCTGATCCACGCGCTGCTGCTGGCGCTGCTCGGGCTGTGGCGCGTCTCGACGGGCATCGGCGACCTGCTCGAGGACGAGGGCGGGATGCGCATCCGATTGACGTCCTCCCGGGGCGGGGTCGCGACGCAGCTCACGGGCGCGTTCGTCGCCGCCCCGGCCGAGCTGGCCAGCTCCGCCGCGACCTCCCGCGCGAGCACCCAGGCCGAGCAGGCGCCCGCGACCATGATGGAGGCCGGCGCGGACCGCGCCCGGATGGACGCGCAGCGGTCGGAGTCGTCGCTGGCCGCCGCGACCGCCGCCGAGCGGACCCCCAGCCCGTCGTCGACGGCGGTCGAGACCGCCGCCTCGCCCGAGTCGGTCTCCGCGCCCGCGGCGGTCCGCGCCCGGCGCGTCGGCGAGTCCACGCAGACGCCGACCGTCGCCGCGGCGAGCGACACGTCCCGCGCCCAGGCCCGGCCCTCCGGCGCGCCCACGACCTCCGCGTCGATCGAGCCGGACGACGCACGCGACCAGCGCGTCGCGATGCGGCAGGCGCCGGCGTCAGACGCGGCGCCCGACGCCGCGCCCTCGCCGACCGCCGAGCCCTCGCTGGCCGCGACGCCCGCCACGACTGCATCGGCCGAGCAGGCCGAGCGCGTCGCCTCGGGAGAGGTCGCCCAGATCGCTCCCCCGATCGCGGCCTCAACGGGGTCCTCGGCGCCGACGACCGCGATCCGCTCTTCGGGCGACCCGGCCACGCTCGCGAGCACGGGCGCCGAGGCCGCGGACTTGTCGCCCAAGGCGTCGGCCGCCCCCGCGCTGACCGCGGCGAGCGGCGCAGAATCACGACCGGCGCCCGGCGCGACCCCCGACTCGCCGGCCCAGGCGCCCGGCCTTGCCCTCGTCGAGTCGGCGGCGCCCGCCGCGACGTCCGAGACCGGCGCCCGACCGACGCCGGTCGCCGAGTCCGGCTCGAGTTCCCCCGCGGCCCCCGACGCGGGCGCCGACGCCCCGACCGCGAGCCTCGCCCGCAACGACCCCGGCCGAGCGTCCATGGACGCAACCCCGATCGACCGGACCACGCCATCCGAAGGGACGGTCGCAGACGCCGCGCCCACGTCGGCCGTTGAGCCCGCCGCCGCGGATGCGCCCGCAGACGTCGCCGCTCCGCAGACCCAGGGGACGGCGGTCGCGGTGAGCGAAAGTGCAGAGGGCGCAGCCGAGATCCCGAGCGCCTCGCCGTCGCGCGCACCGAATCAAACCCCGGCCGAACTCTCCGAGTCAGACTCGCAGATGGCCAGCGTGCAGCCCGCCGCCAATGCGCTGCCAGTCGAGGCGGCGACCGGAGTCTCCGGCCCGACCGATGCCGAGGCGAGACCAGACTCGCCCGCGACGGCCAGCGTCGCGTCGGGCGCGCCGAGCGCCAGCGAACTCGCCCTCCCGACCGACGACGCCCCGCGGGACGCGCTCGCGGGCGCGGAGAGCGAGGGGCAGCCCGCGGCGCTCGTGGCCGACTCCGGCGCCCGGGCCGCGCCGGTCGCCGCCGAGGACTCCACGAGCCAGATCCGCGCCCTGGCGCCCGAGGCAGCCGCGGCCGACATGCAGCGCCTCGACAGTGCGCCCTCGGACGGCGCCGCGTCCGACACGCCCGTTTCCCTCGACGCCGCGACCGTCGCCGCGGCGACGACAAGCATCGAGATCGCTCTCCCCGAGTCGGCGGCCGCCTCGAACGAAGATCTCGCATCGGACACCCCGTCGGGCGTCATTGCCACGCCCGATGTCTCGCCCCGCGCCGCGCTCGCGACCGCCGACGAGCCCGCGAGCCAGGCGCCCGACTCGTTCGACCCGACGTCCCTGGACTCGGGCCCGGATCGCATCGCGACCGACGGCCCCGAAGAGTCGAGTCTCGAGCCGGCCGCGCCACCGGCGCCCACCACGCTCGCCCTCGCCCCCGCCGCAGCGACCGTCTCTCTCCCGGGCGCCGACGGCTCGCCCGCCGAGAGCGACTCGGCCGCGACGGGCGCCATCCCGGCGCTCGCGGACGCCGACGCGCCCTCATCCCGCGCCCAGGTCGAACAGGCTGAGTCCAGCCCGAGCCTCGCGGTCCTCGACGTCCCGACCCGTGAGGGCATCGAGTCGGACACGCCGTCCGACTCCCGACTCGCCGACGCCTCCACGCCCCGCGAGCGGCCGCTGCCCGCGTCCACGCTCGCCCCGGCCGCCGCGATCGCCGCCGACGTCCCGCCCCTGCCCGCCGAGCCCGAGGTCTACCCGCAGCGCGACGAGCAGGTCCGTCAGGAACTCGTCGAGCGCGGCGGCGGCTCCGAGGAGACCGAGAAGGCCGTCGCCGACGCCCTCGCATGGCTCGCCCGCAACCAGAGCCCCGACGGCCGCTGGTCCAGCCAGAACTTCCAGCGCTTCGGCGGCCCCTCGGGCGACCCCGCCCGCTACGACTTCGACGTCGCGACGACGGCCCTCGCCATGCTCTGCTTCCTGGGCGCGGACCACACACCGATCGAAGAGGGGCCGTACCAGGGCAACGTCGCCCGCGCCATCGCCTGGCTCGTCGATCAGGAGAGCGGGCCCGGCGAGTTCCGCGCCGGCGAGTCCATGTACTCCCAGGCCATCGCGACCATCGCCCTCTGCGAGTCCTACGCGATGACCCGCGACCCCCGGCTCATCCCGCCCATCGAGCGCGCCATCGCCTTCATCGTCGGCGCCCGCAACGACACCGTCGGCGGCTGGCGCTACGAGCCCGGCCAGCCGGGCGACACCTCCGTCCTCGGCTGGATGGTCATGGCCTTCGAGTCCGCCCGCCGTTGCGGCATCGACATCGACCCCGTCGCCCCCCGAGTCGCCGACGACTGGCTCTCGGGCGTCATGGACCCCAACTGGCCCGGCCGCTACGCCTACCGCCCCGGCATGGAGTCCACACGCTCGATGACCGCCGAGGGCATGTTCGTCCGCCAGCTCCTGCGGGCCGAGCGAGACGACCCGCGACAGCTCGGCGCCGCCCGGTTCGTCCTGCAGGACCTGCCCCGCTGGGACGAGGACGCCCCGACCTACCAGTGGTACTACGCCACGCTCGCCCTCTTCCAGCACGGCGGGGGCGCGTGGGACCGCTGGAACCGCTCGATGTCACGCGAACTCGTCAAGGCCCAACGCGGCGACGGCCCCGCCGCCGGCTCCTGGGACCCGACCGACCGCTACGCCCAGATCGGCGGCCGCATCTACCAGACCGCGATCTGCACGCTCACGCTCGAGGTCTACTACCGCTACCTGCCCTTGTACGTCGACGAGCCCGTCGCGGGGATGGGCGGGGAGTAGGGGACCAACGAACAACGCCCAAGCCGTGCCGGCCTGGGCGTCTGGATCAAGTGGAGCGGAGGGGAGTCGAACCCCTGACCTCATCATTGCGAACGATGCGCTCTACCAACTGAGCTACCGCCCCGTGCGGCGGCAAGTGTAGACGCGCCCGACGCCCCCTTCCGCGGCCCCGCGCGGGCCGAGGCATCCCCGCCGCGGGCCCCGTTGATCAGGCGCTGAACGGCTCCCGACACCGCTGACGAGCCCGCTGGACTGTTGCGAACGCGTTTGCAATAATCCATGGTCGCGTCACCCATGCCGCCCGCCGAGGACCCGTCCTGTGTACGACCTGCGCCGAGCCATCCTGCCGCTGATCGCCGCCCTGGCCCTCGTCGCCGCCGGCTGCGGCGAGTCGTCTCGCGAGCCGTCGCCCCGGGTCGTCGTCACGATCGCCCCGCTCGCGGGCCTCGTCGGGCCGCTGCTGCCCGAGGACGAAGAGGTCGGCATCGTCATCCCCCCCGGGCGGAGCGTTCACGGCTACGAGCCATCGCCCGCCGACCGGGCGATGCTCGAGCGGGCCGAGCTGGTCGTCTGCGTCGGCCTCGGGCTCGAGGGCTCGCTCGACGGCGTGCTCGACGCGATCGAGAAGCGCGGCAAGCTGATCCGATTCGCCGACGTCGTCGGCATCTCGGCCGACCACGACCATGATCATGATCATGGTGATCACGACCATCACCACCACGCCGCCGACCCGCACCTCTGGCTCGACCCCGATCTGTGCATGGAGCTGATCGACGCCGTGGCCCAGCGCGTGCACGCGGCGCCCCGGACCGAGGAGGATCGTCAACGCAACTCGGAGGTGCACTACCAGCTGCGTGGGAGCTGCGAGGCGATGAAGTCGAGCTACGCCGCGTTGCTTGAGCCCTACCGTGGCGCGGCCCTCGTGACGCACCACGACGCCTGGTCCCGCCTGCTCGACCCCCTTGGGATCAAGGTCGCGGCGGTCATCCGCCCGATCGAGGGCGCCGAGCCGACCCCGGCCGAGCTGGCCGCGGCCCAGCGCGCGATCGAACGACGCGAGGCGGTCGGCATCATCATCGAGCCGCAGTTCGACGCCGCCTGGCCCCGCCGAATCGCCGCCGAGGCGGGCGTGCCCGTCGCCGTCCTCGACCCCATCGGCGACGGCGACTGGCTCGCCATGATGCAGTCCAACCTGGCCGAGCTCCTTGTCCTCTTCAATGCGCCCGGGCAGACGGCTGACTTGTTGCGCCTCGACTTGCGCCTCGACGAGGCGGCCGGGCAGACCCCGCCCGAAGACCCCCAGCCGTAGACTCCGCGCGATGCCAGAGACGGCACAACCCCCGGCCCTGTCGTTCGAGGGCGTGAGCTACGCCTACCCGGGCGCCGCCCTGGGCGGGTCGGGCGGCGCCGAAGCGATCCGGGGCGTGTCCCTCGACGTCCGCGTCGGCGAGCGCGTCGGGATCCTCGGGCCCAACGGCGGGGGCAAGTCCACGCTGCTCAAGATCGCGCTCGGACTCTTGAGCGGGTACGAGGGCGCCGTCCGCGTCTTCGGCCGCACGCCGGGCCAGGCCCGCCGCGAGGGCCTCGTCGGGTACGTCCCGCAGCGCGTCGAGGCCGAGCTGTCCCTGCCGGTGAGCGCCCGCCAGGTCGTGCAGATGGCGGCGACGGTCGGCGTGCCCGCGTGGCGCCCCTCGGGACCCGCCGTCCGCGCCAGGGTGGACGAATGCCTGGCGATGGTGGGGGCCTCCGAGTTCGCCGCCCGCCCGATCGGCAAGCTCTCGGGGGGCCAGATGCAGCGGGTGATGATCGCCCGCGCCCTGGCCCGCGAGCCCAGGATGCTCATGCTCGACGAGCCGACCGTCGGCATCGACGCCGCCGGCCAGCAGCGGTTCAGCGGGCTCGTCGAGCGACTCAACAAGGATCTAGGCCTGACCATCGTCGTGGTCTCGCACGACCTGCGCACGATCGCGACCTCCTGCGACCGCGTCGCCTGCCTGCGGCGGACGCTGCACTACCACGATGCGCCGGGCGGGCTGACGCCGGCCGTGCTCGCCGAGGTCTTCAGCCACGACATCGAGGCGGTCTTCGGCGAGGTCCACATCGACGCCCACCGGGCCGACGAGTGCGACGACCCGACGCACCACCATCATCACCACCACTCGCACCACGACCACGACGAGCACCTCCCCGGGGAGGACCGCCCCTGATGCGCACGCTCGATTACCTGTTCTCCGCGGACCTGGCCTCGGCTTATTGGAGCGTCGTCGTCGCGGGCGTCGCCATCGCCCTGTTCGCGGGCGTGCTGAGCGTGCTGGTCGTGGTCAAGCGGCTCGCGTTCATCGGCCAGGGCGTGAGCCACGCCGCGTTCGGAGGTGTGGGCCTGGCGTACCTCGTCGGCGTCGGAGTGGGCGGCGACCTGCCCTCGCGCCTGGCGCTGCTGGGCGTGTTGCTGGTCTTCTCGCTGGCCGCGGCACTCGGCATCGCCTGGCTGGGCGAGCGGTCCAGCTCGCGGACGGACACGGCGATCGGCATCGTCCTCGCCGTCTCCATGGCCCTCGGCTTCCTGCTGCTCCGCGAGGCCGGCGCACGGGCGGTCGCCTCGGGCAGGCCCGCGCCGCCCGCGATCGAGGGCGTCCTGTTCGGCAGCGTCGTGACCGTCACATGGCTGGACACCTGGATCGCGGTCGGCGCCTGCGCGGCTTTGCTCGCGACCGTCTTCCTGGTCCGCCGCCCGATGCTCTTCTGGGCGTTCGACGAGCGTGTGTGCGAGGCGTTCGGCGCCCCCGGGGCGCGGATGCGGGTGCTGCTGCTCTGCCTGCTCGCCCTTGCCGTCGTCGTGACGGTCAAGCTCGCGGGCGTCGTGCTCGCGACGGCGCTCTTCGTCCTCCCCGGCGCCATCGCGCTCAAGCTCACCGACCGCCTCTGGACGGTCGTCGGCGCCTCGGTCGCCTCGGCGGTCGTGGGCGTGCTGGTGGGCCTCGTCGTCAGCTTCGAGCTGGACACCCCGGTCGGGCCCGGGATCGTGCTCGCCCTGGCGGCGATGTACGCCCTGGCGATGCTCGCCGGCGCGGGCGCCCGACGCCTCACGACGGCCTGATCCCGACTTCTT
>JBHIWH010000001.1:881729-912288 GCA_041987545.1 Phycisphaerales bacterium
TCCCGATCTACCATCGCCCCGACGCCCACCGACGGGCGCGAGGGAGGCGACCATGAAGGCCGAGAAGCTGCTGGCCGAGCTCAACCGGCTCCGCCAGGACCTGGACGAGGACCCGACCGATATCGAGTGGCTCGCGCTGCACCACGCGTTCTGCTTCATCTCGTACAAGCTGGGGGACTTCCAGGCGTACGTGGACGAGCAGGCCGGGGCGGGCGCCTTCGACGAGTTCGAGGACTGATCGGGCCCCGGCCCCAGGACGCCGAGCGGGTAGCCTGGGCGGGCGCTGCCGGCCCCGCGGGCGAATCGGGGCCCCGGGCGGAACTTTTTCTGGCGCCCGGGCGTATCCCTGGGCGATGATGCATCAATCGCGGACGGGCCCCGCGCCGGGAAGGTGAAAACCACCCGCCCCGGGCGACGGCAGGCCGCGACGACCGGCGAGACGACTCGCCGGGCGATGAGCCCCGGGTGACGGCCCGGGGAGAAGCGACCCGGCGGCCCGGTGCAGTAGGGCGACGGCTGGGATGACTCGTGCAGAAGGAGGTGATCCAGTGAACAAGTGTGACTGTACGAGAGGGCTGCGCCACTGATTCGGCAGCTCGACGGGGCTTGCCGTTGAGTGCAGCCCGCACACGCAGGAACATCGCCTACACAGGCATTCCTACGGCCGCCTGACGCTCCGCGCCAGGCGGTTTTTTCGTGCGCACGCGCCCGCCCGTACCATTGCCCGCACATGACCCCCACGCGCGCACACTCCCGGGCCGAGCCCACGGGCCAGACGCCGGATGCGTCGCTCGTCGGCTCCGTCACGTTCGAGGACGTGACCGCCGCGGCCGAGCGCGTCCGGGGCGTCGTGAAGCGCACGCCGGTGGTCACCTCGCGGGCACTGGACGAGATCGTCGGCGCCCAGGTGTTCCTCAAGTGCGAGAACCTGCAGCGCGTCGGCGCATTCAAGATCCGGGGGGCGTACAACGCGCTGTCCCGCCTCGACCCCGAGTCGCGGGCGCGGGGCGTGCTGGCGTACTCGAGCGGGAACCACGCCCAGGGCGTCGCGTGCGCCGCCGCGATGCTGGGCGTGCGTGCGACGATCGTCATGCCGACCAACGCCCCGCCCAACAAGCTCGCCGCGACCCGCGCCTACCTCGAGGCCGCGCCCAAGGGCTCGGAGATCGTGACCTACGGCCCGGACCAGACCGTCCGCGAGGAGCTGGGCGGGCAGTTGGCGGCGGAGCGGGGGCTGAGCATCGTCCCTCCCTTCGACCACCCGCACATCATCGCGGGGCAGGGGACCGCCGCCCTCGAGCTGATCGAGGACGCGGGGCCCCTGGACCAGCTCTGGGTCTGCTGCGGCGGTGGCGGCCTGCTCTCGGGCTGCGCGATCGCGGGCAAGGGCATGCTCCCGGGCCTGCGGGTGATCGGCGTCGAGCCCGAGGCCGGCGACGACGTGACCCGCTCGTTCGAGACGGGCGAGTTGCACCGCGTGCCGTATCCTGAGACGATCGCCGACGGGGCGAGGACGACCTCGCCCGGGCGGTACACGTTCGCCCTGGTCCGCGAGCACGCGGACGGCATGCGGACGGTCCCCGACCCCGACCTGGCCCGGGCCATGATGCTCTGCCTGGAGCGGATGCGCCTGGTGGTCGAGCCCACGGGCGCGCTGGCGATCGCGGGGCTGATCCAGGAGGCGGGCAGAGACCCGGAGAGCCTGCGGGGACGACGCATCGGGGCGATCATCTCCGGCGGGAACCTCGACCTGAACGACCTGCCGCGCCTGAGGGCGATGGCTGACCGGCAAAGACCGCCGGGCAACAGGAGCTTGCGATGAGATTGCTGTTGACGACGACGCTCGTGGCGGGGATGGCGGTGGCCCAGCCGGCGCTGGCGCAGCGTGGGCGGGCGGCGCGCCCCTCGGACATGGGCGAGCGGGTCGCCGAGCTGGTGCGGGCCGAGCTCGAGAAGCTGGAGCAGTCGGGCGACTTCGGCGCCGCCCAGCTCGCCCTCAACGACCTGCTCGATCGGTCGATCTACCACTCGACCGACAAGGAGCTGGACGCGATCGCCGAGGCCGACTGGGCGGTCCGGCTGGTGAGCCAGCTGGCGCAGACCGACGCGGCGACCCAGGGCGCGGTCCTCCCCGTCCTGCTGGAGGAGGAGGAACTGGCCCGGACGCTGGCGATGCTCGTGGACGAGCGGGACGACGTCCGGGGCGTGTACCGCACGCTCGCGGCGCTGATCGAGGCGCACGGGGCGAAGATGGTCGCGTCGTTCGACAACCTGGCTGCGGCGATCTGCGTTGTGCACGACCGGCCCTACTCGCGCCGGATCAACGAGAACACCGCGACCTCGATGGCCGCGGCGGACATCCTCGCCTTCTACGCCGAGCACGTCCGCGAGATGGACATCGACCCCCGGGCCGTGCCGGCGGGCCTGCTCGTGTACGTCGCCGACACCACCGCCTCGACCGAGGAGATGGAGTGGGCGCTGAGCCAGTATCGGCGGAACACGGACGTGGGGGCCCGGTTCTTCGAGATCGAGTACGACGAGGAGCACTTCGAGACCGGCGCCAAGAAGAAGCTGACCGAGTCGGGCGAGTTCACGCTCCAGGCGATCAAGGAGCACGGCGGGGTCTGCGCCGACCAGGCGTACTTCGCGATGACCGTGGGCAAGGCCAAGGGCGTGCCGACGGCCTATGTCGTCGCGCGGGGCGCCGAGGTCGGGCACGCGTGGGTCGGCTTCCTCGAGGTCCGCGGTCGGCGGGCGGCGTGGAACTTCGACGAGGGCCGCTACGACGCGTACCAGAACATCCGGGGCCTGATCACCGACCCGCAGACGGGGCTGGAGATCCCCGACTCGCAGCTGGCGATGTCGGCCACAAACGCCGTCACCGAGGAGCCCCAGCTCCGCATCGCCCAGAGCGCGTGCGCCGCGGCCAGGCGCCTGGGCGTGCAGCGTCTGGCCCGGGGGTACACGGCGCCGACCGATCCGCCCGACGGCGTCGAGCGGCCCGGGCGGTTCTCGCCCCGCGAGCGCACCGTCGAGGGCCAGCTCGCGCTGCTCGAGGCGGGCCTGCGGATGGCGCCCGCCGAGCCCGACGGCTGGAAGGTGCTCAACGAGCTGGCGCTGCGCCGTGACCTGAGCATGGACCAGATGGACGAGTGGACGCGCGTGATCGACCGCCTGTGCGGGTCCGACCACCCCGACTTCATGGTCTGGGTGCTCGAGCCCATGATCTCCTCGGTCGAGGACACCGGCGAGCAGTCCCGACTCTGGGGCTGGCTCTACAACCAGGTCCGGACGCGCCCGGACCTGGCCGCCCGGGTGCTGATGAACCAGGGCGACCTGATGCGGCGCAACGGCGACCCGGCCGCCGCGTTCGCCGCGTACATCGAGGTCGTCAACAAGCACGCCAAGTCCGGCACGTCGGTCGTGGACGCGCTGAACACCGCCGAGCAGATGATCCGCGACGAGAAGGGCGGCGGCGAGCAGACCGTCAAGCGGGACATCATCCCGATGTACCAGCGGGCCTGGAACGCGATCGAGCGCCCACGCCAGATGGGCGGGGCGTTCCGCTCCCAGAGCAACTGGTACCGCGTCGGCGAGCGGCTGCACGCGCTGCACGAGGAGGTCGGCAACGACTCGCAGGCCGGCGCCGTCGCCCGGGCCCTGGGCAGCGGCGGTGGAGGCGGCGCGTTCGACGACTAGCGCGAGCCTTACAGCAGGCGCAAGCAAAAGGCCCGGGCGTCGCGCCCGGGCCTTGCTCATTGGCGAGTTCAGATGGCGCCGATCAGCCGATGCCGATGGCGGCGCCGATCATCGGGCCGTACGCGACCACGAGGCCCGCGAAGACGACCGAGACGATCGAGATGAGCTTGATGAGGATGTTCAGGGACGGGCCCGAGGTGTCCTTGAACGGGTCGCCGACCGTGTCACCGACGACGGTCGCCTTGTGGTCCTCGGAGCCCTTGCCGTAGACGATCATGTCGCCGTTTCCGGCGTTGACCGCCTCCTGGGCCCGGGCCAGGATCGCGTCCTTGACGGCCGCGGGCACCTTGCCCGAGTCGCCGGTCCCGTTGACCATGTCGCTCGCGGTGATCTTGCCGTACGACTCGATCAGCTTCTTGGCGTTGTCCCACGCCCCGCCGGCGTTGGCCATGAAGACGGCGACGGCGAAGCCGGAGGTGAGCCCGCCCGCGAGCAGGCCCATCACGCCCGGCACGCCCAGCACGAGGCCGACGGCGATCGGGATGACGATCGCCAGGATCGCGGGGATGACCATCTCCTTCTGGGCGCCGGCGGTCGAGATGGAGACGCAGTTGGCGTAGTCGGGGTAGTGGTGCCCGTCGACGTCCAGGCCCTGCTTGGGCCAGTTGTCGGGGTTGGAGACCTCGGCCTCACCCATGCCCTGCTGGCGGAGCCCGTCGCGCATCTTGCCGAACTGGCGCCGGCACTCGGCCATCATGGCGTAGGCAGCCCGGCCGACGGCGTTCATCGTCAGGGCACAGAACAGGAACGCGAGCAGCACGCCCACGAAGATCCCGCCCAGCAGGCGCGGGTTGGCGAGGGTGACGTCGTAGAACGCGAGGACGTCGGAGATCGCGCCGTTGGACGCGGAGGCGACGTCGAACGTGTACGTGTCCGTGTGGTCGTCGTGCTGGTGGGTGGCGGTGAGGGTGTAGCGGTCGGCGCCCCGTGCGGTGGCGGCGAGCACCTCGCCGTGCTCGAGCACGTGCTCGGCCGAGGCGTGCCCGTGCCCGCCCTCGACGCGGAGCGTCATGCCGCCGTCGACCAGGTCCGCCCCGTCCTCGCCCGCGCCGGGCAGGACGACGGCGAACTTGCCGTAGCCCTCGTAGACGGCGTACGGCTGGCCCTCGACGGGCGCCGCGTACGAGCCGGCGTCGATGTAGTTGCGGGACTGGCTCGTGATCTGGGTCTGGACGATCTGGATGTAGGCGGCGAAGAGCGCCAGGGCGGTCAGCGCCGCCGAGCCGATGGCGAAGCCCTTGCCCGTCGCCGCGGTCGTGTTGCCCAGCGAGTCGAGCATGTCCGTCCGCTCGCGGACGTGGGGGGGCTGGCTGGTCATCTCGGCGTTGCCGCCGGCGTTGTCGGCGATCGGGCCGTACGCGTCGGTGGCGAGCGTGATGCCGAGCGTGGAGAGCATGCCGACGGCGGCGATGCCCACGCCGTACAGACCCATCAGGAAGTTGTCACCACCACCCGCGAAGGTGAAGGCGGCGATGATCGCGACGACGACCGTGAGCAGCGAGGCCCAGGTGGACTTCATGCCCTCGGCGATGCCGGAGATGATGACGGTCGCCGGCCCGGTCAGGGCCTGCTCGCTGATGCGGCGTGTCGGGGGGTGCTCGTAGCTGGTGTAGTACTCGGTCGCCCAGGCGATGATCAGGCCGGCCAGGATGCCCGACACGATCGAGAGGCCCAGGCCCCACCAGGTGGTGATGCCGTCGAGCGCGTCGGCGTGCGCGCCGACCAGGAAGTACAGCAGGCCGAAGGCGAGGAGGATGATCGCGGCCGAGGCGATCCAGACGCCCTTGTGCAGGCCCTTGAGCAGCTGGGCGAAGGAGGCGTTCTCCTTGGCCTTGACCGTGAAGATGCCGAAGATCGAGCAGAAGATGCCGATGCCCGCCAGCGCCATCGGGGTGGCGACGAGCGTCAGGGCGAGCGTGTTGGCGTCGAAGTCGGCCAATCCGGCCGGGCGGATGGTGAACGCCGCGGCGGCGCCCAGGGCCATCGTCGCCAGGATCGAGCCGTAGTACGACTCGTAGAGGTCGGCGCCCATGCCCGCGACGTCGCCCACGTTGTCGCCCACGTTGTCGGCGATGGTCGCGGGGTTGCGGGGGTCGTCCTCGGGGATGCCGGCCTCGACCTTGCCGACCAGGTCGGCGCCGACGTCGGCGGCCTTGGTGTAGATGCCCCCGCCCACGCGGGCGAACAACGCCTGCGTCGAGGCGCCCATGCCGTAGCTGAGCATGATCGTCGTCAGGGTCTGGATGCCCCCGCCGATCTCGGTCGCGTTGAAGACGAGGAACCAGACCGAGACGTCGAGCAGCGCGAAGCCGACGACGACCAGGCCCATGACCGCGCCCGAGCGGAACGCGACGGTCAGGCCCTCGTTCAGGCTCTCCTTGGCGGCGAACGCCGTCCGGGCGCTGGCGTTGGTCGCCATCTTCATGCCGAACCAGCCGCACAGACCGGACAGGAATCCGGCGATCGGGACGCCCGCCATCGAGAGCGCGGGCTGCAGCTTCAGGAAGTACAGCAGCCCGAGGAAGGCGATCAGGATCACGAAGACGAGGGCGACGACCTTGTACTGACGGGTCAGGTACGCCATCGCCCCGTCGCGGACGGCCTGGGCGATGCGGACCATCTCCTCGTCGCCCTCGGACCGCTTCATGACCGAGCCGTAGAACGTCCACGCCATCGCCAACGCCGCCAGGGCGCCCACGGGGGCGATCCAGTACGCGGGCGGGATGTCGCCGATCGAGGCGAGTGTGGGAACCATGAGACTGCTCATCGCCGTGCTCTCCGAGGGCGTTGGGTTGGACAGAACCGGGCCGGGCCGGCGGGCCCTGGCCTTCGGGGACGGATCGCCCGACCCCGGTGAAATCCCCGTTCAGATGGGGGCGGCAAGCATAGCACCCCCTAACCGGATTCTCTCCCGATGGCGGGCGTTCGCCCCGCCCGGGACAGACCGGTTCTGTCGGCGATCCGCCCCGATCGGCGGCAAAACAAACACCGCCCGGCTCAAGGGCCGGGCGGGATCAGGGTCTGCCTGGGTGGTCGGTCGGGCGGCGGGGCCTACTTGCGGGCCTCGCGGTTGACCCGGTTGGCGCTCTTGCGCTGGGCCCGGCGGCGACGCTCGGAGGGCTTCTCGTAGAACTCCTTGCGCTTGATGTCCTTGGTCAGCCCTTCCTTCTCGCAGAGCTTCTTGAAGCGGCGCATCATCTGCTCCACGCTCTCGCCGCCTCTGGACTTGATCCGGATCGCCATCGTCGCTCCTTGGTGTGGCCCGCCTGACGCGGGCTACCGTGGTTCGGGCCCCAAGTAAAGGGCGCCCCGGGCCCTGGATCAAGCCCGGCCACCCCCTCCCCGCCCCCCGGCCCCGCCGGAGACCGGATGCTCCTGATCGACGCCTTCAACGTGATCGGCGCCCGCTGGGTCCTGCCGGCGACCCTCCGACCCCATTCGGTCCCCAGCCTGCTGGGGCTGGTCGCCCGGAGCCGGTACGCCAGGCGCCGGATCCGGGTCGTCTGCGACGGCACGCCGGGCCCGGAGTGGCGGGGCGCCGGCATCCTGGAGACCACGTTCGGCCAGCTCTGGACACGGGTCGGGCGGGCCGAGGTGGTCTTCTCGGGCAAGGGCATCGAGGCCGACGACGTGATCGAGGAGATCCTCGCCGAGCGTGGCGGGCTCTCGATCCTGATGGTCTCGTCGGACCGCCGCCTCATCCGGGCCGCCGGGCGGGCGGGCGCCGACCAGATCGGCAACGGGACGTTCCTCCGCCAGCTCCGCGCGGACCTGGACGAGTCCGAGGAGGAGCCGCCGGCGATGATCGCCGACGTCCCGCTCGATCGGCACGCGGTCGAGGGGTGGATGCGAGAGTTCGGGTACGAGCCGCCCGAGCGGGCCGCGGCAGAGCGCACGTCCGAGCCCACGGGGAAGCCCAAGCCCAGCCCGTCGGAACCTCCCCGGCCCGAGCCGTCCCGGAATCGGCCGCGGAAGAAGGCGGACGCCGGCGAGTTCGGCCAGCGTCTGCAGATCCCGCCGATCGACCCAGGTCCAGCACCCGAGCCCGAGCCATCGCCGCCCGCCGGTCGCCAGGCGGATGCCGATACGCCGGCGGGGTCGGGGCCGTCCGAGGCCGAGCCGCTGGACCCGATCCTGGCCCGCGCGTTCGAAGAGTGGCGGGGGAGGCTCAGCGCGGACGATCTTGACATGAGCAGATGGATCACCGGCGTCGAGCCAATCCGGGGCAAGCGGGGAAACGGGCGGCGCTGATCGCCGCCCCCATCGTCGCCCTGCTCGCGGTGCTGGCCTCGGGCGGGTGCGTGCTCGAGCAGGTCCGGGCGCCGGCGCCGGGCGGTCAGGAGCACGACGTCCGGGGCGTGCAGAGCATGTACTCGCTCGGGCGGCTGGAGACGAGGCTCTCGTCGCGGACACGGGTCGAGGGCGTCGTCGCCGCGGCTCGCCAGAGCCTGGAGCGCCGGGGCTACACCATCAAGTCCGTCACCTCGACCCGCGACGAGGGCTACATCAAGGCCCGGGGCGGGCGGCACGGGGACACCATCGTCGTCCGCGCGTACAACGAGTTCGACGAGACCTACGTCCGCATCCGTGTCTGGCCCATGTCCGACGGCGACATCTCGCTCTCGATCATGGACGATATTCTGGGACGGCTGGGGTACTGAGCGGATCCGCCCCGGTCACGGGCATTTCCGCCGGGCTGGGCGTTCCCGATCCGGGCGGCCCCCCGGTACAATCCCGTCCTCATGGAGGGGATCGGGATGAGCCTCACACGGGTCCTTGGATCGTTGGCGGTTGTCGCCGGCGCGTGCTGCGCGGCGGTCGCGGGCGGCTCGCGCCCGCCCCACGCGAATCTGTCCGCCGCGATCAAGCCCCTGTACGCCGACCTGATGAGCGGCGGCGTGGGCGACATGCTCATCATCGGCGACTCGATCACGATCCGCGATGACACCTACACGTACGTCCTCGACGACCTGTTCTGGGCCGAGTACGGCAACGCCGGCGACGGCTACCGCGGGCTCGGGCAGGGCTTCGAGGACTGCATGCGCGAGGGCATCGAGGTGCTCGGCACCGTGAACACCTCGCAGAGCATCATCAGCGGCGGACGCAACCTGACCTACGGCCCGTACTCGATCGCGGGGACCTACATCCGCCCGTTCCCGCCCAACGGCTACCAGCGGTACGCCGTCTTCGGGCCGGACCTCCGGGTGTACTACATCACCCAGCCGGGCGGGGGCAGCTTCGACGTCCTGCTCGGCCCGACCCAGGAGTGGCTCGCGACCGTCGACACCGACGCCGCGTGGGGCGGCGGCTATGTCGACGTCCAGCTCGGGGGCGACGGCACGACGCTCAAAGAAGTCCGCCTCCAGACCGCGCCCGGGTCCACGGGCCCGCTCGCCCTCTCCGCCCTCGAGATGCGCACCGGCACGGGCGGGTACGTGCAGCACTTCGGCGGACGCGGCGGCGTGGGCCCCGGGGACTTCCTGCTCGCCGACGCCGACACATTCACCGGCGCGGTCGGCGCAATCGACCCGGACGTCACGCTCATCATGCTCGACTGGGTCGGTTACGAGCAGCCAAAGGGATTCCGGGCCTCGACCGAGCAGCTCATCGACCGCGTGCTCGCCGGGGCGCCGGACACCAGCATCGTCCTCGTCTCGCACCACCCGTTCCACGACCAGATCGTGACCGAGGCGGACACCTACCTGGCGATCGCCCGGGACCGGGGGCTGGGCTTCGTCAACTTCAGCGACCTGTTCTCGGGCTTCGCCGAGATGGACGCTCTGGGCCTGCTCAAGGACGACGTGCACATGTCCGAGATCGGCGGCCTGTGGTTCGCCAGCTACCTGTTCGACCTCTTCGAGACCTACGGGCCGGCGGGCGTTCGCGCGGACATCACCGGCGAGGGCGAGTTCGACTTCTCCGACGTCGTCGCGTTCCTGGCCGCGTTCTCGGCGCAGCAGGCCGCCGCGGACCTCGCCGAGCCCGAGGGCCAGTGGGATATCTCCGACATCCTGGCGTTCCTCGAGGCGTTCTCGCTGGCGAGCGAGTAGCGCGGCCGCTCGGGCCGCGAGCCCGGAGAACTAGCGATCGGCGATGGGCGTGTACGGCGCGTCGTGCGGGCCGACGTAGTTGACCGTCGGGCGGAAGAGGCGGTTGTCGCCCAGCTGCTCGATCACGTGCCCGGCCCAGCCCGCGATGCGGGACAGGGCGAACATGGGCGTGAACAGGTCCAGCTGCAGCCCGATGCAGTGGTACGTGGTCGCCGAGTAGAAGTCCACGTTCGGGTAGATCCCCTTGGACGCGACCTCGCGCTCCATGATCAGCTCGATCGCGTGGGACTTCTCGTACAGATCCGTGTTGCCGGTGTCGTCGGCCAGCTGCTTGGCCAGGGCCATCAGCTCGGTCGCCCGCGGGTCCTTGGCCTTGTAGACCCGGTGCCCGAAGCCCATGATCCGCTCCTTGCGCTCCAGCTTGCCCATCACGTACGCCTCGGCCTCATTCACCGAGTCGATCTCGTTGAGCATGCGCATCACGCCCTCGTTGGCCCCGCCGTGCAGGGGGCCACGCAGCGAGCCGATCGCGCCCGTGATCGCCGAGTAGACGTCGGACAAGGTCGAGATGATGACGCGGGCGGCGAAGGTCGAGTTGTTGAGCCCGTGGTCGGCGTGGGTGATCATGCAGATGTCGAAGGCCCGGGCCATGGCCTCGGTCGGCTTCTTGCCGTTGAGCATGTACATGAAGTTCTCGGAGAACGAGAGCGACGGATCGGGCTTGATCAGGTCCTCGCCCCGGCGGTGGCGGTCGAAGCCCGCGACGATCGAGGGAGCCTGGGCCAGGATGTTCAGGGACTTGTCCCGGGCCGCCTCGACCGTGTTGTCGTTCGGGCTGGCGTCGTGCATCGACAGTCCGCTGACCATCGTCCGCAGCATGTGCATCGGCTGCGCGTCCTTGGGCAGGGCCTTGATCCGCGAGGCGATCCCCTCGGGCAGCTCGTAGCGGGAGCGGAGTTCCTTGGTGAACGAGTCGAGCTCCGACTTGGTCGGCAGGCGCTTGTTCCACAGGAGGAAGACCGTCTCCTCGAACGTGGACTTGCTGGCCAACTCGCCGATGGGGATGCCGACGTACTCGAGGATGCCGGCGGTCCCGTCGATGAAGGACATCTCGGTTTCGGCGGCAACGACGCCCTCAAGGCCCTTTGAGAAGGTGGTCATCAAGGCGGTCCCCTTGCGAACTGCGGGTGCGGTGGGTGCGTGCGGAGGTTGGAGTCGCCCGGTCGCCATCCCTGCTCGGCGCCCGGGGCCCGGGACTATAGAAACGCCCCCAACGCCCCGCCACACGCCGGGCGTCCGGACGCCCTCAGGGTCCGCCACGCGGGGGCGTGGGGTACCATCGCGCCGTGCTCATCCCCCTCGGCACAGACCGCGGCTCCCGGCGCCCGGCCCTCATCACCCCGGCGCTCATCGTCGCCAACCTGCTGATCCACCTGGCGATGGACATCATCCTCAGGACCGACCCCGGGCTCTGGGAGCGGATCGTCGCCTGGGGGGACGTCGGCGGGCACGACCCGCGCTGGTGGGGCCTGGTCACCAGCCTCTTCCTCCACGGCGACTGGCTCCACGTCGGCGGCAACATGCTCTTCCTCTGGGCCTTCGGCGTGCCCGTCGAGGACCGGTTCGGCAAGCCCGGCTTCCTCGCCCTCTTCCTATGCGGCGGCGTCTTCGCCGGCTTCACGCACGCCGCCCTGGACCCCAACCCCGCCATCGGCGCGTCTGGCGCGGTCTCGGCGATCACGGGGGCGTTCCTGGTGCTCTTCCCCAGGACGTCGATCCGGTGCTTCTGGATCTTCACGCTCTCGGTGATCGCCGTCCCCGCCTGGTGGTTCATCGGGCTGGCGATCGCCTGGGACCTGCTCTCCCAGTCCATGGGCGCCGGGGGGAACGTGGCGCACCTGGCGCACCTGGGCGGGTACGTGTTCGGCTTCAGCGTGAGCATGACGCTGCTGTGGGCCCGCGTCTTCCCGCGAGAGCCCTACGACCTGCTGACGATCTTCCGCCAGGCCAAGCGGCGGCGGGAGCTCAAGTCGGCCGCGGCCGCCGCCAGCGTCAGCCGCCCCGAGGTCGCCAAGGCCCGCAGCGCGAAGCAGAACGCCCAGACTGACGCCCTGGCCGCGGCCAGGGCCGAGGTCTCGGGCCTGGTCAGCGCGGGCGACCTCGACGCGGCGGCCGAGGCCTACCAGCGCCTGGGTGAGAAGTTCTCGAAGACGCCGGCGGCGATGACCCTGCCCCGCAACGCGCAGTACGAGGTCGCCAACCAGCTCGTCCGCATGGAGCGGCGCGAGGAGGCGGCACGGGCCTACGAGCTGTTCCTCGAGGCCTACCCGACCGACCGGGAGGCGGACTCCGTGCGGCTGATGCACGGGCGCCTGCTGGGGCGGTACCTGGGCGAGCGGGGGCGGGCGGTCGAGCAGCTCGAGCGGGTGCTGGCCGAGGTGCACGACCAGGAACTCAAGGACATGGCCCGCGAGGAGCTGGCCGCCCTGAGGGCGGAGGAGGACAGGGCATGACCAGGACGCGGGTGAAGATCTGCGGCGTGAAAGACGTCGAGACGGCCCTGGCGGCGGCCGAGGCGGGCGCCGACGCCGTCGGGCTGATGTTCGTCGAGCGGTCCCCCCGGGCGATCGACGCCGAGACCGGGCGCGCGATCATGGGCGCGCTCCCGCCTCTCGTCACGCCGGTGGGCGTGGTCGCGGACCTGAGCGTGGACGCGTTCTGCGACCTGGAGGGCGAGTGCCCGGCGCCCCTGTTCCAGCTCCACGGCGCCGAGGACGAGAAGACCGTCCAGGCCTGCGGGCCGGGCGTGATCAAGGCGTTCCGATTCGACGCGGCGACGATCGACTCGCAGCTGGCACGCTGGGGCTCGATGGACGAGGTGGACGCCGTCCTCATCGACGGCTCGGCGGGCGGGGCGGGCGAGTCGTTCGACTGGTCCGCGCTGGCGCCCAAGCTCGAGGGGTTCGACAAACCCGTCTTCCTGGCGGGCGGGCTGGACGCCGACAACGTCGCCGAGGCGATCCGGGCGGTGCGCCCGTACGCGGTGGACGTGTCGAGCGGGGTCGAGTCGTCGCCGGGCGTCAAGGACGTGGACAAGATCCGCGCGTTCTGCGCCCGGGTGCGCGAGGCGGACGCCTAGGCCCGGACTTCTTATGCGAGGAGCGCCGCCTCGATCGCATCGACGGCCTGCTCGATACTCAAGTCATCCACGTCGATCGTCTTGCCGAGCGTGCGGTACTTCGGGTCGCGGGCCTCGAAGTACTCGTCCAGCTCGGGGATCGTGCCCTTGCCGCTGAGGCTGGGGCGGAGGTCCAGCTCTGTGCGCACCAGTCTTGCGCGTAGGGTCTCGGGCCTGGCCCGGAGGTAGACGACCCGGGCGCCGGACTCGCGGAGCAGGTCGGTCGCCCCCTTGGCGGTGGGCGTCCCGCCGCCGAGGGCGAGGACGATGCCGCGCTCGTCGAGCGTCGAGTTGAGTGCCCTGACCTCGGCCTCGCGGAACGCCGGCTCGCCGTGCCTGGCCAGAGCATCCCCGGCGCGCGTCTCGCCCATGAGAGTGGGCGTGATGTCATCGAGGTCGATGAACCGGAGGCCGAGGCGGTCGGCGAGCAGGCGCCCGCAGGTGGTCTTCCCGCTGCCGCGGAGCCCGATGAGCACGATGGGCGGGCCCTGGTCCATGCGTCGCAGGCTACCCGCCGATGCCGAGGGGCTGCACGCTGACCTCGGGGTCCGACAGCGTGCCCCGGACGCGGTAGGTCGCGAGCTGGTCGGTGACCTTGCCCAGCAGGTCGCCGACCTTGCCCAACATGTTCTGGAGCTTCTCGAGGGGGCCGGCGTTGACCTTGAGGTCCAGCGTCTGATCGAAGCCGATAGGCCCCGTGCCCCGGGCGGCGATGGACTGGGTCACGATCTCGCTCTTGGTCACGACGGCCCGCCCGGGCTCGAGCGTGAACTGGATGTCGGCGGTGTGCGAACGCTCCCGGGCCTGGCCGAAGGTCGCGACCTCGGCGACCTGCGCAAGCTGCTTCAGCCCCGGCGTGGTCACGAGCACCCCTTCGCGGACGTGGATCTCGCCGTCGCCCGAGACCGTGCCGGCGGGGTCGGCCGCGTTGAACGTGGCCCCGACGCGCCCGTGCATGATGCCCGCCAGCTCCGGGCCCTCGCCCTCGGGCGTCGTGTGACGGAGCAGCTTCTCGAGGTCGAGCCCCTCGAACGTCGAGTTCAGCTCGCCGGGCAGGCCGTCGGCCAGCAGGTTGACGGCGCCCGAGGCCGTGATCGTCCCGCCGATCGTTTGGGCGTCGAACCGCTCGAGGCGCCCCGTGCCCTGGGCGACCGAGGCACGGAGGTCGATGCGGCGGACCGGCAATCGGCGGTCGCCCGCCGCGATCGAGAACCCGTCGAGCGACGCGTCGAGGCTTCCCCTCGCGTTGGCCAGGTCGCGGACCGAGGCCTCGCCGGAGAAGGTCGCACGCAGGTCGCCCAACGCTTCGTGCTCGCGGGCGAGGTCGGCCAGCCTGGGCGGGAGCGAGCCGATCGTCCCCTCGTCGAGCCAGACGCGGGCCTCGCCGGTGCGCACGTCCGCGGTCAGCGTGTCGATGTTGAACCACCCGGCCATGTCGATCCGGAGGCCGGGCGAGCGGCCCGAGCCGATCTCGATCGCGTACCAGCCCGGCCCCTCGGGCGCGTCCTCTCCGCCGTCGCCGGCGCCCGGGGCGACGTTCATGGTCGTGGTGAAGCCCTCGATGACCATGGGCGGGGCGCCCGAGCCGTCGTCGATGGAGACGTCCACGCCCTCGATCTCCAGGGTGCGGAGGACGAACACGTTGGAGAGGCGGACGTTCTGCTCGGGGACGTCCGGGTCCGCCGCGGTCGCCGCGCCCCCGCGCTTCACGAAGGGGACCAGGCCCCTGATGCGGCGGGTCCCGGGGTCCGCGACGAGGTTGACCGACCCGCCCTGGACGGCGATCCGCTCGATCTTGATCGGCTCGCCCCGCTGCGGGACCTCGGCGAGCGTGATGACCAGCGTCGAGACGTCGATCACCCGTGTGCCGTCGTCTGCGGTCAGCGTCGCGCTGGTGAGCGTGACCGTGCCCGGGGCGTCGTAGTCGATCGTCTCGAAGGCGAGCGAGGGCTCGAGGTGGGTGTTGACGATGGCGACCACCTGCTTGGCGACGTAGTCGCGCAGGTCGGCGCCGAGGCCGGTGATCGTGGACACCACGCCGCCTCCCCGGATGGACATGTACACGGCGGCCGCGACCCCGAGGACGACCAGCAGACCGATGACCGCGGCGGCGATTCCCGTCGTGCGCTTCATGCCCGAACGCTAGCCGCGTGCCCCGCCCCGGGGGGTCGTGAGCCCGGGCGGGCCCGCCCGGCGCCCGCTCAGTCGCCCTTGACGCGGGACATGTACGACCCGTCGGCCGTGGAGACCTTGATCCGCTCGCCGTTCTCGATGAAGGGGGGGACCTTGGTCCGCAGGCCGGTGTCGCAGGTGGCGTCCTTGAGCTGGTTGGTCGCGGTGGCGCCCTTGACGTTGGGGGGCGTGTCCTCGACGGTGACCTCGACGGCCGCGGGCAGCTCGAGCACGACGGGGTTGCCCTCGTGGAAGAGGACGGTGCACTCGGTGTTGGGGGCGAGGTACTGGAGGTCGTCGCCGACGATGTCGGAGTTGAGCTCGACCTGGTCGTAGTTCTCCAGGTCCATGAAGGTGCCCCCGCCGTCGCCGTCGGCGAAGAGGAACTCCATGCTCCGCCTGTCGAGGGTGGCGCCGTCGACGTTGTCGGAGGAGTTGAAACGCTTCTCGGCGGTGCCTGTGCCGTCGATGGAGCGCATCTTGGCCTGGACGTAGGCGGGTCCCTTGCCGGGCTTGACGTGGTCGGTCTTGAGGACCACGTAGAGCTTGCCGTTGAGGTTGATGGCGACGCCGGGACGCAGTTCGTTGACCTTCATGGGTGCTCTCGCTTGCTCCCCGCCACGCCGGGCGCGGCCGCGCAGACTCGCGGGGGGGACGATGGTAGGCTCCGGGAGGTCCGCGGACCCCCGGTACGAGGCATGAGGAGATCCCGATGAGTCTGGAACGACGCGACTTCCTGGCCATGCTCGCCGCGGGCGGCGCGGCCGCCACGCTCCCCGGGCTCGCCCTCGCGGCCGGGCGGGCGTTGGCGACCGGCACGCTGCTCGCCTGGGACTCGCCCCGCGAGGACGCCCACGTGATGGTGGACTTCAACACGGGTGGGAACGTGCTCCTGCTCGTCGGCAAGCGCGGGGCGCTGCTCGTGGACTCAAAGTTCCCGTGCTACGGCGAGGCCCTCCGGCGCGACGCGATGGCGCTGGCCGACAACGACGCGGTCACCCTGCTCAACACCCACCACCACGGCGACCACACCGGGGGCAACGCCTCGTTCGGGCGTGACCCCGTGTACGCGCACGAGAAGGCGATCCCCAGGATCGCGTCCCAGCTGGACCGCTACGTCCAGGGCGCCCGGGGCGGGCCCCGGATGGTCGCGTCAGGGGGCGGGAGCGAGGAGCTGCTGGGACTGGCGACCGAGATGGCCAAGCGCGCCGACACGCTGGAGGCGAGCGACTTCACGCCCACGCACGCGATCCCGGTCGACGGGATGGCCGTCGAGTTCGGCGGGGCGGAGGTCAAGACCAGGCACTTCGGCGCCGGGCACACCGACAACGATGTCGTGGTCCACTCCAGGGACCACAACCTCATCCACACGGGCGACCTCGTGTTCAACGGCGTGCACCCGTACTTCGACCCGCCCGGCGGGGCGACGGTCGCGGGCTGGATCGAGTCGCTCGAGCAGACGCACGGGCTGTGCGACGAGCAGACGATCGTCGTCCCCGGGCACGGGCCGGTGGGGGACCGGGCGATCATCCGGGCGCAGATCGACTACATCACGAGCCTGATCGAGGCGGTCAAGGCGGACATCGCCGCCGGCGTGGGCAAGGACGAGATGGTCGCCAAGACGTACCCGTTCATGGAGGGGCTCGGCTTCGAGCAGGCCCGCGGGCGTGCGATCGGGGCGGTCTACGACGAGTTGGCCGGCGGGTAGCGGGGGCCGGCGGCCCCGGGTCGGTCGGCGCACGAGACGACCCCGGGGGTCGAACGCACCGAAGGCCCCCGGGGTCGTGCTCTGGTGG
This sequence comes from Phycisphaerales bacterium, assembly GCA_041987545.1. Lineage (GTDB taxonomy): Bacteria > Planctomycetota > Phycisphaerae > Phycisphaerales > UBA1924 > JAJRXR01. Next base: position 898,685 of record JBHIWH010000001.1, read on the forward strand.
GTGACGCGGGCGTGAGTGCCGTTTCGCCGCGTCGCGAGGGTGACTAGTTCCGCCTGCGTCGTCGGACGGCCCCGACGCCCGCGCCGGCGAGCAGCAGCGTCACGGATCCCGGAGAGGGGATCGTGCTGAACGTGAAGTTGTCGATCGCGCCCGAGCCGCTCATCTCGATGGAGACGAAGACGACGCCGCGGCTGTCGAAGCCGTCGTCCTCGAAGGCCGAGGCGGTCTGGCCGCCCTCGCCGAGCTGGTCGTCGAGGGAGGTCAGGTCGAGTGTGTCGTACCCGTTCGGGCCGTGCGTCTGGATGTCGTTGGACCAGCCGGCGGGGACGTCGTAGATCCGGGTCCTGCCGCCCGAGTCCAGGAGCGTGACAAGGACGTGGTTGCCCGCGTCGACGTCGATGATGGTGACCTCCCGCATCTCGACCTCGGTCATGAAGCTGAAGACGAAGGTGCCGCCGAGGGGCGAGTCGTTGGGCAGGTCGAAGATGCCGGCGACGCTCTGGTTCGGGTTCTGCATGCTCTGGAGGATGAGCACGTTGCCGAGCCCGACGAGCAGGTCGGGGTCGGGGCCGCCCGAGTTGACCCCGCCGGGGGTGGAGTCGAAGGCGGCGGCGCCGAGCGTGTTGGCGCCGAACCCGTTGATGTTGACCAGGTTCCCGAACTTCTCCGGGCTGGAGACCAGCTGCCCGTTGGCGAGCGGGCTGATCAGGTCGTCCTCGGTGTCGAAGTTCAGGCTGACGACGCCGCCCAACGAAATGGGCGACAGGCCCGCCATGACCCCTATGGCGATCGCGCAACGGTGCATGTCCGCGCTCCCGTCTGTTCTGTCAGACAGCCCCGCGTGAGAGGCGACGTCCCGGGCAACGGATTCCGGGCCACGTGCGACGGTGGCGTGCTGTCCGTGCGGAATGTGCGGCCTGAAACGCCTGCCCGCCAACGACTTAGGGCTGTTTGAGCCCAGATCGATGGCTCTCGGACGCGGGGAATCGGGGCGTGGCGGCGTTATCGGGCCCGGGCGGGCGCCGGGGTTCGGCGAACGGGGCCGGGATGCGATCTAGCGCGTCGCGCCGACGGTCAGGTCCGCCGGGCTGGTCGCCGCGGGGGCGGCGGACTCGACGTGCAGCCGCTTGGCCCGGTGCTCGGACCAGTCGTTGACCTTCCGGTCGGGCGAGGACTGTCCCCGGTGCAGGCGCACGACGTCGTAGCGGTTGTTCCGCTGGGCGGGTGTGAAGCCCGCGTCGCGGATCAGGCGGCAGAGGACCGCCTCGTCGAGGCAGTACGTCGTCCCGGCGCTCGAGACGACGTTCTCCTCCATCATGACGCTTCCCATGTCGTTGGCGCCGAAGTGCAGGGCGACCTGCCCGATGTGCGGGCCCATGGTGACCCAGCTGGAGCCGATGGAGTAGATGTTGTCGAGCATGAGGCGGCTGACGGCCTGGGTGCGCAGGTACTCGGTCGAGCCGGCCAGACGGAGGCGTCGGCCGAACTCGGGGTGCAGGTCCTTGGCGCCCGAGCCGTCCAGCCGCGCGACGGCGTCGCCCGGGAAGGTTTCGCCCAGGGCCTCGAGGTCGCCCTCGGCGGGCCACTCGCGGAGACGGCCGAGGGGTGTGTTCTCGGGCTGGAACGGCCAGGAGATGAACGCCGTGTACGCGCCGCCCGGCCCGTCCGCCGTCCCCTCGCCGTACTCCAGCAGCGCCTTGTCCTGCCATCGCCGGACGAGGCCCATGTGGTGCACGCGGTCGGCGTGGCCCTCGATGTGGCCGAACATCATCGTCGCGCTGGTGAACATGCCGAGGCTGTGGGCGACGTTCATGACGGTCAGCCACGCCTCGGCGTCGCACTTGCCCATGCCGATCTTGGACCGGACGGCCGAGGCGAAGATCTCGCCGCCCCCGCCGGGCAGCGAGTCCAGCCCGGCTTCCTTCAGGCGGACCATGACCCAGCGGCACTTCTCGGCCAGCGTCGCGCCGGGCGGGTCGAAGAAGTTGACGAACTCGATGAACTCGGGCGGGCTGAACGCGTGCACGTGGATGTGCGGGAACCGCGTCTTGATCTCGCGGAGCAGCTCGAGGTACCAGTCCAGGGGCAGCTCGGGATTCATGCCGCCCTGCATGAGGATCTGGGTCCCGCCGATGGCGCTCAGCTCCTCGATCTTCTCGAACAGCTGCTCGTACTCGAGGGTGTACGCCTCGGGGTCGCCCTGCTTGCGGTAGAAGGCGCAGAACGTGCAGCGGGCGGTGCAGACGTTGGTGTAGTTGATGTTGCGGTCGATGACGTAGGTGCGGACCGAGCCGCCGTGGATCCGCCGGCACCGGGCGTTGGCCCAGCGGCCGAGCGTGTTGGTCGGGGCGCCCGTGAGCAGGTCCATGCCCTGCTCGGGCGTCAGCCGCGCCTCTCCCCGGACGACGGCGGCGAGCAGGCCGGCGTCCAGCGCGTCGTGCTTGGGGTGGGTCGGTGGGGGGGCGTAGATGGTCATCCGGGACCTCGCCGTCGTCGGGCCGTCGCTGGACCCCCTGGCGACGCGCCGGGGGCCGAAGTTTCAAGAATCATTGAAATCATACCCCTCACGGGGCCCGGGGGCGAGTCGGCGGGATCGTCGGGATTCTGGATCCTGGGCCGGGCTAGGCTCCGGCCTCCCGGAGCTCCTCGGCGACCCCGGCGACCTTCGCCTGGCCCGACTTGTCCAGCACGCTGACGACGATCGCGACGCCGAAGCCCACGAGGAACGACGGCAGCAGCACGTCGAGCGAGCCGAGGTACCCGACCAGGTCGTCGTGGCCCATGGCCTCGAGGATCGGCGGCGCCGCGAACTTGAAGAACGGCACGCAGAGGAAGCCGGCGACCATGGCGCACTTGGCGCCCATCGCCGTGAGCTTGGACCAGAAGAGGCTGAGGATCATCACCGGGCAGAACGTGGCGGCGATGCCCGACCAGCCGAAGATGATGGTCCAGAAGACGCCGTTCTCCTTGTCGTAGAGCAGGATCCCGATCCCGATCCCGAACGCGACGAGCGACAGGACCAGCGTGACCTTCTTGGACAGTGAGACGAGCTGCTCGTCGGGCATCTCGGGGTGGCGGGACTTCTGCCAGTAGTCGCGGACGCCCGCGGACGATGCGACGACCAGCAGCGAGTCGATAGTGGACATGATCGCGGACAGCACCATCGCGATGAACACGCCGGCGAAGAACGCGGGCAGGAGCGTCGTGGCCATGTACGGCAGGATGTCGTCCTGGTGCCCGCCGATCTGCTCCTGGGTGAACATGCCGCGGCCGACGATCCCGACCAGGACGGCGCCCGAGTCGGCGAGCAGCGTCCAGAACAGGGCGACCGCGGCGCCCTTGGGGATCTCCCGGTCGCTCCGCAGCGAGATGAACCGGACGAAGACCTGGGGCGAGCCCCAGAACCCGATGCCGATGGCGACGAGGCCGAGGATCGCGATGATCGAGCCGGTGTTCCAGCTGCCCGTCGAGGGCGCGACGACGCCGGTCTCGGGGTCGGCCGGGCCGGGGCCGTGTAGGCTGAGCAGGTGGGGGTCGATCGCGCGGAGCGAGTCGAGCAGGTTCGTGACGCCCGAGTACTCGAGGAAGCCGACGATGGGCAGGGCGACCAGGCCCAGGAACATGAGCGAGCCCTGGAAGACGTCGGACCAGACGACGGCGGTGAAGCCGCCCTGGGTGATGTAGATCAGGACGACACCGAATCCGATGGCGGCGCCCAGGTAGTGGTCCCAGCCGAGGAACGAGTTGAACGCGTCGCCGGTCGCGAAGACCTGGGCGCCGGCGTAGATCGCGACGAAGACGACGAGCGAGCCGGCGGCGATCAGGCGCAGCCAGTGCCCCGAATCGCGGAGGCGCGACTCCAGGTAGTCCGGGACCGTGATCGAGTCGTACTTGTCGGTGAGCCGCTTGAACCGCTTGGACATGATGAGCCAGGCGCCGCCCACGCCGAGCATCTCGCCCAGCACGACCCAGAACGCGTTGACGCCGACGGCGTAGCCCATGCCCGTCAGCCCGAGCAGCAGCCACGCCGACTCGCCCGTGGCGCGGGCGCTGAAGGCGACGTTGATGAAGCCCAGACGCTTGCCGGAGGCGAAGTAGTCGCGGATGTCGTGCATCCGCTTGGAGGCGAGGTACCCGATCAGGAGGAGCACGCCCGCGTACAGGGCGACGGCGATGATCTTCCAGACCGTGTCCATCGTGGACGCGTCGGCGGTCTCCGGGGCGACGGCGGGCAGGGCGGCGAGGGCTCGGATGGCGGGCCTCCTCTCGGGGGAAGCCGCCAGCATACAGGCGGATCCGCCCGGCTTCAGCCGCGCCGCGACTCGTCGATCGACGCGATCGTCGCGGAAAGGCGGGCGATCAGGACGGTGTCGCCGGCCGCGTGCGCGTGGATCGCCGCCTCGGCGAACGAGATGCGCCGCCCGCTCCGGATGACCCGGGCCTCGGCGGAGAACGTGTCGCCCCGCGCGGGCTCGAGCAGGCTGACCTTGTACTCGACGGTCAGCACGCCGTGGCCCTCGGGCGCGAGCGTCATGACCGCGTACCCGCAGGCCGAGTCCCCGATCGCGGCGATCGCCGCGGCGTGCATGAACCCGTGCTGCTGCGTGAGGTCGGCGCTGGCGGGCATCTCGATCCGGACGCGCCCGTCGCTGGCCTCGGCGAGCCGGGCGCCGAGCGTCGCCATGAACGGCTGCCGCGCAAAGCTCTCGGCGATCCGTGGGTCGATCCCGCCCGTGCCCTCGTCGGTCATGGGCGTAGCGTACGCGGGCCTAGGGCCTGGGGTGGTGGCGGCGGTGCACGTCCTTGAGCTGCGTCCGGTCCACGTGCGTGTAGATCTGCGTCGTCGAGATGTCCGCGTGCCCGAGCAGCTCCTGGACGGTCCGCAGGTCCGCCCCGCCGATGAGCAGGTGGGTCGCGAAGCTGTGGCGGAGCACGTGCGGGTGGACGTCGCGGAGGCCGGCCAGGGCCGCGTAGCGCTTGACGATCTGCCAGACTCGGACTCGTTCGATCGGGCGGCCCGAGCGGGTGAGGAACACCCGGCCCGCGTCGCGACGCTCGGCCGCACGCTCGGCCGTGATCAGCGCGGGGCGGCATTCGCCCAGGTACCGCTCGAGCCACCGCTCCGCCGGCCGTCCCATCGGGACCAGGCGCTGCTTGCTGCCCTTGCCGGTGACGAGGATGGCGGCGGCGTCCGGCTTGATGTCCGAGAGCTGGATCGTGCCGACCTCGCTGGCGCGGAGCCCGCAGGCGTACATCAGCTCGAGCATCGCCCGGTCTCGGATCCAGAGTGGCGGGCCGGACGCGGGCGAGTCAGGCGCCGAAGCGGTCTCGATGAGCGATCGCATCTGCCCGGGGCTGAGCACGCCGGGCAGCCTCTTCCAGCGGGTCGGCTGGTCGAGCACGTCGGCGGGGTTTGACGTCGTGAACCCGCGGGCGCAGAGCCAGCGGCAGAAGACCTTGATCGTCGCGAGCCGGCGGGCGACGGTCGCCGAGGCGTAGCCACGCTCGGCGGTCAGGCCCTGGACGTGCGCGACCAGGGCGCGCGGCGCGACGTCGCCCGGGCCGCCGGCGCCGGCGCCCGAGAGCTCGGCGAGCAGGTCCACGAGGTCGCGCTCGTACGCCTCCATGCTCGCGGGCGCCAGGCCGCACTCGATCCGCAGGTAGACCAGGAACTCGCCGAGGACAGGCCGGAGGCCCGGGGCGATGGTCTCGCGGAGGGACTCGACGCGGGATGGGCGCGCGTGGGGCACGGTGAGGTCATCGGCGAGTCGGGGCGGGGGTCAAAAAGGAAAAACGCCCCGGCCTGTGGAGCCGGGGCGTCTCGCGTTCAGGGATTGCTCTCGGGATTAGCCGAGGAGCTGGAGGGCGTTCTGCGGCCGCTGGTTGGCGAGCGCGAGAACGTTGGTGGAGGCGGAGACCAGGATCTGGTTCCGGGTCAGGGAAGCGGTCTCGTTGGCGAAGTCGGCGTCACGGATGACGGACTCGGCGGCCGAGGTGTTCTCGATGGTGACACCCAGGCTCCGGATGGTCGCGCCGATGACGTTCTTCTGGAACGCACCGAGGCGGCCGCGGAGGCTGGAGACCTGCTCGATGGCCTCGTCGACGATCTTCTGAGCGCCGGACAGGTCGGACGCATCGACCGAGGTGAGGTCGTAGGTCTTGCCGGAGCCGAGGTCGTCGAGGAAGCCGAGGCTGTTGGTGCCCAGGTTCCGGACGGCAACGTTCTGGATGCCGAGCGAGACGCGGCCGGCGATGTTCACGTCGGAGGAGAGCTGGAAGTCGGCGCCGCCGCCGCTGATCGTGAAGGCGTCGACCGAGGCGAGGGTCGTCGCGGTGGTGTTGTTCAGGGTCATCTCGACGTTGAGGAAGTCGGAGTTGACGGAGAGGTTGGTGCCGTTGCCGGTGGCGATCAGGCCGTTGATGGTGCCGCCGACGTCCTGGCCCTCGTCGCGGACGGGGTTGGAGGCGTTGGCGAAGGTGGAGGCGACGGTGGTGTCGATCGTGGTGGTGTCACCCGACTCGAAGTTGTGGATGCCGTCACCGCCGGAGATGCCGCCGTCATCGACGACCTTGACGGAGACGAACTCGTCGGAGCCGTACTCCTCGGAGCGGAGGGCGAAGCCCGTGGTGCCCGCGGAGGCGGTGACGCCGGTGACGTCGGAGAAGGTGTTGATGGCGGCGGTGATGGTGGCCAGGGTCTGGCTGGAGGTGAACTGGAGCTCGCGGGAGCCCTTGGAGCCGGCGATCTCGATGACGAACGCGGAGGTCGCGCCGCCGAGGTCGAGGGTCGCGCCGCCGAGGGAGAGGTAGAGGCCGCCCTGCTGGGCGGACTGGGTGATGACGGCCTGGACGTCGAGGCTGGCGCCCTCGAACTTGGCGCCGTTGACCTTGAAGTCGGTGACGCCGGTGGCGACGGACTCGGTCTGGTAGTCGAAGGAGCCGTTGAGGAGCTTGGTGCCCTGGAAGCTGGTGGCGCCGGCGATCCGGTCGATGGTCTGCAGGATCGAGTCGATCTGGTCCTGGTTGGCCTTGAGCTCGGACGCGGACTGGCCGGCCGTGCTCGAGGACGAGGTGAGCAGGCCCTGGAGCTCGGTCAGCAGACTCGAGATCTCCTGGAGACCGCCCTCGGCGATGTTGACGACCTGGTCGGCACGCTCGGAGTTGCCGACGGCGGCGTTGAGGGCCGTGATCTCGCCGCGGAGGTTCTCCGAGGCGATCAGGCCGGCCGGGTCGTCCTTACCACGGTTGATCCGGAGACCCGTGGACAGGCGCTCGAGCGAGCTGGTGAGCGAGAAGTTGTTCTGCGTCAGCACGCGCTGGGCAATCAGGGACGAGATGTTCGTGTTGATGCGACTCATTGTGACTGATCCTCCGTGAACGCGATGAGAGAGGCGGGACGCTGCCCTTCCTCGTGTGTGCTCCGTCCGGGCGCCTCCCACCCAGGGGCCGGCTCGGCCGGCCCCGCTCCCCCGGCTCCAACCGGGGATCCGTATGTGCACGCCGGGGCGGATGCCCCGACGACGGATCGTGGGATCGGCGACGCCCGGATCGCGGTTCAGTGATGGTCCTCAGATTCAGGCAGAATCGGTGAGGTCTGCCGGTCGCCCGGGGCGTGGGACCACGAAAAACCCCCGCCGTTGGGCGGGGGTCCGGGTGTGGTTCTCAACCGTCCTGACTCGAATGCCCGGGGAGCGGGCGCAGGTCCGCGGCGGTTACCCGAGCAGCTGGAGCACGCTCTGGGCCTGCTGGTTGGCCAGCTGAAGGACCTGCGTGCCCGAGGCCTGGAGGATCTGGGCGCGGGTGAGGTTGCTGGTCTCGGCGGCGAAGTCGGCGTCCACGATCTGCGAGCGGCTCGCCGTCAGGTTCTCGAACTGGGCCTGGAGGCTCCGCACGTTGGTGTCCAGGACGTTCCGCTCGAACGCGCCCAGGCGACCCCGGACCGTGGCGACCTCGTCGATCGCCTTCTCGAGGATGTCATTGGCGGCGGTGAAGTCTCGCCGGTCGTTGCTCGACTCGAGGGAGTTCTCCTGCCCGAAGCGCAGGCTCGAGAGGTACTGGACGGCGCCGTTGATGAACGTCCCGCCCAGGTTGGACGCGGACATGGAGCCGATCCCGATGTTGGATTGCTGGAGGGCGGTGATGTCCTGCCCGAGCTGGAACAGGGCGCCGCCGCCGGTGATGTGGAACGTGGAGGCGGCGCCGACCGGGTCGGTGGCGAACGTCTCGTCGAGGAGGAGATCAAGGCTGAGGTTGCTCTCGTTGAGCGAGACGTTCAGCCCGTCGCCGTTGGCCAGCGAGCCGTTGACCAGGGCCTGCACGTCGCGTCCCCCGTCGCGGTCGGCGACGACGAGCGTGGTGCCGATTCCGGCCCACGGGAATCCGCCGGTGGTGTCCGGGTAGTCGGCGTTGCCGTCGAGCTTGTAGATGGCGAAGGGTGTGTCGGCCGGGTCGGGCCCGCCGCGGCGCTGGACGCTGACGAACGCGTCGGATCCGTAGTCGACGGAGCGGAAGACGACGCCCGAGTTCGCGTCGCCGTTGATGAGGGCGGCCTCGACGCCGGTCTGGTCGGACCTGGAGTTGATGCTGGAGACGACCTGGGCGAGGGAGAGGCCGGACTCGAAGGTGAGCTCGGCGACGCCCCGGTTGCCGGTGACCTGGAGGGTGGTGGCGGAGATGAGCACGCCGTCGGGCAGGGCGCCGGCGTTGTCGCCGTTGAGGAAGAGCGCCCCCTTCTGGGCCGAGGCGATGACGTCGACATCGACCTGGAGGGAGGAGGAACCGACGAAGCTGGCGCCGAGGATGCTGGCGGTGCGGATCTCGTTGGAGACGATGCCGCTGGTGATGTAGTCGAGCGAGCCGTCGAGCAGGCGGAGGCCGCCGAAGCTCGCGGTGTTGCTGATGCGGGTGATGGACTCGATGGCCGAGTCGATCTGGTTCTGGTTGGCGGCAATCTCCTCGTCGGAGATGGCGCCGGAGTTTGCGGCCTCGATCATCAGGCCCTTGATCGAGTTGAGCAGGTTGGAGATCTCGGACAGGGAGCTCTCGGTGGTCGCGATGACCGAGCTGGCCCGCTCCGAGTTCTTGATGGCCTGCTCGACGCCCGACAGGTCGGTCGCGATGCGCTCCGAGATGATGAGGCCCGCGGGGTCGTCCTTGCCCCTGTTGATGCGCAGGCCGGTGGAGAGGCGCTCGAGGCGCAGCTCCAGCTCGTGGTTGGATCGCGTCAGATTCGACTGGGCGATCAGGCTCGGGATGTTCGTGTTGATCCGCGCCATGGCAATCCTCCGTGATTGCGTGTTCCGGCGTGCCGCCGCGCTGGGCTCCTGCGTGCGGTGGCGTTGCTGTGTGGTGTGGTGTCCTGGTTCGGGTGCTCGCGGGTGTCGCGGGTCCGGGCGTCAGCCGGCGCCGCGCATCCCCTGTGATCTTCCGTTGGTCGCGTTCTGGGCCTTGGCGCCGTCGGGCACGCGGGGCGTGGGCGCGTCCTCGGCGGCGCGGCCGGCGGTGAGCCGGTCGGCGCCGTTGCGCGTCGAGTTGCGTGCCGGGCCGGGCCTGATCTTCTGGGCGATCTCCTCGATCGCGCCGCCGTTGATCCGCGAGGCCTGCTCGTTCTCGCGTGAGATCGCGTCGTACACCTCCTTGCGGTGGACGGCGATCCTGGTGGGGGCGGTGATCCCGAGCCGGACCTTGTCGCCCCTGATGTCGACGACGGTGATCTCGATGTCGTCGCCGATCATGATTGTCTCGTCGCGCTGCCGTGAGAGCACCAGCATTGCGTCTGCTCCTTCGCTACCGGCGTTCGTGGGCTTCCGTGCCCCGCCGTCCGATCCGAGTCGGTCCCTCGCCCCCGGTCACCCCGCGCCGCGTCCGCGCACCGACACCGCGAGGCGCCGAGAGCCGGAACAACGCCGCGGACGATGGGCGTCCGCTAGGCGGACGCCGCCTTCGCGCCGCCCACCTTCATGAGGGGGTGGCGCGTCGTCCAGCGCTTCTCGGCGAGGACCATCTGCTCGCCGATCTTGTCGAGCGTGTTGATCACCAGCGGCCCCTGGAGGTTGCCGGTGAGCTGCTGCTCGATCTTGTTGACGATGACGAAGACCTGGGCGTCTTCGAGCTTGGTCAGGCCCAGCGCCTCCATCTGCTCGGGGCGGATGGGGGCCGAGTAGTCCGGCTCGAACAGCGTCGGGTCCGTCACGACGAACGCGAGCGACGGCTCGTCCAGGCACTGAAGCCAGAAGAAGCACGCGTCGTCGCCCGGCTGCAACAGACACCATCGCGTCATGCCCGGGAATCCGAGCACGCCCTTCGGAAAGGTGATCACGCGGTCCTCCGCGATCTCGATCACCCCAAAGCGTGTGGTCCGCACGTCCATGTGTGCGCTCCGATCCTTCGGCCACCACGTGGGATCGACGACCCGGCGTTCCCGTGCCGGTCGACGTCCTGTCCAGTGCGTGCGCCCGGCCGATGGGGCGCCCGCTCGTCCGATCCAACCCGCGTCCCCCGGGCTCACGCCCGGGCGGCGGCTACAAGAAGTTCAGGAGCGAGAGCTGGCTCAGCCCCGCGGTCACCTGCAGCGTCGCGGCCAGCTGCGTCTGGAGCAGGCTGAGGCGGGTCGCCGCCTCGGCGTAGTCCGTGTCACGCAGGTTTGACCGCAGCGATTCGTCGAGCAGGACCCGCTCCTCTTCCCGTCGTGTCTCGTCCTCGATGCGTCGGGCGTACCCACCGACGATGCCGTGCGTCTCGTTCAGGCGCGTCGCCGCGTCCTCGATCTTGCTCCCCGCAAACTGGATGCCATTCACATCGCCGGCCAGCAGCGCGTCCCGCAGGTCGGTCAAGTGCGAGAACAGGTTGTCCACGCGGACCTTGGCCACGTCGCCCGAGTAGAGCACGTCGCCCGACGGGTCGAGATCGCCCTTGAGCAGGCCGAGCTGCTCGGCGGCCGGGGAGTTGTTCTTCTGCTCGATCGAGATGCTCCCGGCGATCGCCGCGTCCTGGGCGAAGGCGATCCCGTTCCGGTCGGGCGGGAGCGTCGCCTCGAAGTCGGTCGTCGGGCGGGCGGCGGCGGTGAGGGCGGCGTCCGCCTGGGCGTTGATCGCGGCCAGCAGCGAGCCCACGTTGGCCGTGTCCGAGGGCGAGAGGTCGATGTCGATCTCGAAGCCGTCGCCCAGCGTGATCGTGAAGTCCACGTTCAGGACCGGGTCGAGCAGCCCCGTCGTCGGATCGGTCCGCCCCGAGAGGACCTCGACGCCCCGCCCGTCGTTGAAGTCGGCCAGCGACGTGGTGTCCATGTACGAGCGGATGCCCAGGGCGGTCGCGGTCGCGGTCCCGTCGTCGACGTCCGTGATCGAGAGGGCCCGGTCGGCGCCTCCGGCGATCTCGGTGACGACGCTGATGCCCCGGCCGTCGTCGGACAGGATCACCCGTGTGCCCGGGACGCTGGCCTCGATCGCCGAGCGGATGTCGGCGATCGTCGTCGCGCCAGACAGGTCCACGTCGACCGTCCTGGCGTTGTTCGTCACGCGGATCTCGCCCAGGGGCGGGGTGATGCCTTGCAGCGAGGCGATCGGCGAGGTCCAGGCGAGCCTGGGATCGAGGGGGGCGCCCGCCGGGCTGCCCGCGTCGAAGGCGGCGGGGGGGTTGGAGACCAGCCCGAGGTCGAGGCCCACGAACCCGCCGGTTGGGTCGGAGAAGGTGAGCGAGCCGGCGGGGACGTCGATGGTGATCGCGTCGCCGGCGATCGAGACGCCCCCGGGGCCCAGGATCGAGACGCTGTTGTCCGTCTCGTACTGGCGGATGGCGGCGGTGATCGCGTCGAGGGCATCGCCGATGGTGTCCACGCCCGTGAGGTCCACGCTCGCGGTGGGCCCGGCGTTGAAGGCGAAGTTGACGGTCCCGAGCTCGACGCCGATGCCCCGGGCGCCGCGGATGTCGTCGAGCCGCGTGTTGAGCGTGAGGTCCGGGTCGAGGTCGACCGATCCGACGACGCGGTCGGAGACGTCGCCGATGACGTTGTTCCCGCCCAGGGTGACCGGGACGCTCCCGCCCAGGCCGATGTCGGTCAGCAGGCCCTGGAGCCCGCCGGCGTAGCGGTACGCGCCGTCGAGTGTCTGGATGGGCGGCTGCCCGGGCCGCGTCCCGCCGAAGACGTGCCCGACCAGCGACTCCTGGTTGGCCAGCCGGAGCAGGGAGGCGATCATCGAGTCCACGACGTTGGCCTGTGTGCGGCGTTCCTCGGCCGAGGCCGTCGAGTCGATCTGCGACGAGGCGAGGCTCTTGGCCTCGTTCACGAGGTCGTGCAGCTCGGTGAGCGTGGAGTCGATGGTGTCGATGGAGCCGGCGGCGAAGTCGAGGTTGCGGAGCTTCTGCTCGGACCGCTCGAGGCGCCCGTCGAGGACGGAGATCGTGCCGGCGCGGATCGGGTCGTCGCTGAACCGCCCGATCCGGACGCCCGTCGAGAGCTGCCGCGTGATGTCGAACAGCTCGAGGTTCGACCGGCCCATCATGGCGAGCGACGTCCTGTTGCGCAGGAGCATCGGGACGCGTCCAATGTTGGCCGGGAAGTTGCCCATCACACGAGCTCCTGGAGCTGGGAGAGCATCTGGTCGGCGATCTGGATGAGCTTGGCGGCGCCGTTGTACGCCTGCTGGTACATGATCAGGTTGATCGATTCCTCGTCGGCGTCCACGCCCGAGACCGAGTCGCGCTGGGCCTGCAGGCTCTCGCGGATGAACGAGGCGCTGACCGCCTCGGACTGGGCGGCGGAGGTCCGGGTGCCGACCCGCTGGACCTGGTTGAGCCAGAACTTCTCGAAGCCGATCCCGCCGAACGCCTCGACCGGGAACTCGCGCAGGTCCGAGATCGCCAGGGCGTTGGCGTTCTCGACGAAGTTCCCGCCGACGCTCCGCCCGAGGGCGACCTTCGTGGGATCGTCGAGCAGGGCCTGGCGGACGGCGATGTCGGCCGAGTCCTCGCCCGTGAAGAAGCTGTTGACGCCCAGGACGCCGAGCACGCTCGAGGAATCGTCGGCGAAGCTGAACTCGTAGCCGGCGTCCGAGGTGATCGAGAGCTTGCCGTCCGAGTCCCACGAGGCGTTGACGCCCGCGATCGCGTCGATCGCCGCCCGGATGTCCTCGGGCGTGGTGTCGTCGGCGGTCCCGGGCGTGCCCGCGTTGGTGATCCCGTCCAGGTCCACCTCGATCTGCACGCGGCCGGTCGCGCCCGTCTGCGTGTTCGTCCACTCGACGTAGAACGACCCGTTGGAGGCCTGGAAGGGCAGGTTTGCGAAGGCGTCGTTGTTCGGGTCGTTGATCGCCACCGTCCGGTCGGCGACGCCGACACGGAGGTTTGACAGGGTGCTGGTCAGCTGGCTCGCGTTGCGGCCCGTGGCGTGCACGGAGTTGACGTGGAAGATGAGCTGCGAGGCGAGCGAGTCGAGCCGGTCGATCGTGTCGTCGATCGCGTCGTTGCGGCTGGCCAGCAGCCCGCCGATCGAGCCCTCGCGGATGTCCAGAGGCTCCCGGTCCGCGTCCACCAGGACCTCGACGCTAACGACGCCGGTCCCGGGGTCGGTGACGCGCCGGACGTCGAGCCCGCGGCTCACCCCGCCC
>JBHIWH010000002.1:0-52195 GCA_041987545.1 Phycisphaerales bacterium
ATGGACCGGGTCGAGAGCGTCCGCCCGCCCCGCTCGAGCACGTACGTGGACCAGTACTCGGGCCAGCGGCAGACGCTCCAGACATACCGACTCCGGTTCGCGGGCGACATGCTCGACCTGGCCGCCGAGATCGAGGACGCCCAGTTCGACCTGGACGGGCGTGAGGTGCGGGTGGTCCTGCTCGAGACGTCGGCGCTGACGGTCAAGATCGTGAACCAGGCGCCCGAGGTCGAGTCCGACGAGCCCCTGGCCCGGGCCCAGTGCGAGGAGCTGATCCTCCGCCCCGACGAGCCGGGCATCGCCCAGCGGGGCCTGCTCCAGGAGCTATACCGGTCGAAGAACTCGCCGAGGTTCGCCCTGCTGGTCAACCGCGCCCCGACGCGGGCCGAGCGGCTCCGGATCGAGTCCGAGGGCGGGTCGATCTCTGGCGATACGGTCGTGCTCGTCCAGACCGGGACGGTCAACCAGATCCAGGACGGGTCCGGCTCGGGCGCCGTCGTCACGCAGACCGACGACTCCGAGCTGCGCGAGGTCACGGCCCTGGAGAGCCAGACCAACCAGATCGAGGTCGCGATGTACAACCTGCTGGGCACGAACCTGCTCGGTTTCAAGCGGATCGAGCCCTCGATCGCCCGGGCCCGCATCGCCGGCGAGGCCGAGCACCAGGCCGGCGTCTTCGGCGAGTCCGAGATCGTCGAGATCCTGCGTCGGGAGAACATCGCCGACGTCATCATCTTCGGCCGCGGCACGAGCATGCGGGAGTCCAACGGCGAGCGCCGCGCGACCTACACATTCCGGGCCGTCAGCATCGCCGACGCCGAGTACCTGGCCGGGGCGATCGTCAGCGGGCGCCTGGGCTTCGCCAACGAGAAGGACCTGATCGAGCGCATGGCCGAGCAGGCGATCCAGTCGATCGCGTGCGAGCTGATCCAGGAGTGGTCGCCCCCGACCGAGATGGCCGGCATGGTCAAGGGGGCCCGGGGCTCGTCGGACATGGACGACTTCCTCAAGGCGATCAAGAAGCTCTCGGCCGACCCTGATGACCCCGGATCGCTCCGGGCGCCGGGCTCGTCGAGCTTCCGCGACGGCGCCGACGGCGGGTACTTCACCGTCTCCCTGATGTACGACTGCGCGTTCAGCGAGCTGTTCGACGAGTTCCGCCGCCTGTCGGGCGAGCTGCCCTACGAGCTGGAGATCGAGACGCTCGAGACCAGCAACGTCGTCCTGCGGATCGTCCGTTAGGCCCGGGCCCGTCAGTCCGTCGTCCGGATCAGGCTCGCGTCCAGGCACAGCCCCCGGGCCAGCTCCGCGACGCGGGCCGCCGCGTCGTCGGGCGCGTCCACGCCCACGCGCACGAAGATGTACGTCGGGCCGAACGTCTCGTTCTGGTTGCGTACCGAGACCTCCAGGCCCACGATCTCGGCCTCGCGGATCCGGCGCAGCAGCTCCCGGCGGACCGCCGACGCATCGGGCCGCAGCTCGTTGACGGCGCCAACACCCAACGCCGCGAGCCGGCGCCCGGCGGTCTCGACCTCGTCCGCGTTGATGACCGGGCCCGAGACGACGGGCTCGGCGCCGACGAGCCGCACCTCCGCCAGTTCGAGCGGAACGCCCTGCCTGACGCGGGTCAGCACGTCGGGCGACGCTGGCGCCTCGGGCTCGTCGCCGGCCTCGGCGCCCCCACCGTCAGCGTCGCTGCCGTCCGAGAGCACGGGCGCGTCTCGGTCGTCGGTGGCGCCCTCGGGCGTCGCCGGCTCCGGGGCCGCGATGTCGCCGCCCTCGATCGGGTCGGCGCCCGCCGCCGTCGTGCTCGAGACGATCGGGACCGGCTCCTCGGGCGGCGAGTCCCCGGATGACGCCCACCAGACGACCCCGGCGATGCCGACGGCGGCGCCCAGCACGATGATCAGACCGACCCCGATCAGCACCGGGATCAGCGGACCTTTCGAGGAAGGCTCGGCGCCCCGAGACCGGTCGGTGGCGCCCGCCCGGGCGTGATTGCCTTCACCCCGGCCCCCGGCCCACGCCTCGAGCGCCTGCCCGAGTTCGAGCGCCGTCGCCGGCCGGCGCTGGCGGTCCGGGTCGAGGGCCGGGCCCACGACCTCGTCGAGCGATCTGACATCGGACAGGAGCGCCCCGGGCGTGCCCCGCCGCTCTCCGGCGAGGCGCTCCGCGTCCGGGATCCCCTCGAGCGTCGCCGCCATCGACAGGAACTCGGTCGCCCGCCCGTCGCCCTGGTCGCGCACCGGCGTCGGCGGGCGCCCGACCGCAAGCGTGTGCATCGTCGCCGCCAGCGCCCACACGTCCGCCCGCCGATCGATATTCAGCCGCGTCCGCCCGTCCTGCTCGGGGCTCAGGTAGCCGGGCGTCCCGGCGCTGGCGCGGCTGCCCGAGTCGTGCTCGAACGCCGCGCTCGGGCCCAGCAGGTGCGCCAGGCCGAAGTCCACGATCTTCACGCTCGGCTCGCCCCCGACGTAGCTCACCAGCAGGTTGTCGGGCTTGATATCACGGTGCACGAGGCCCATCTCGTGCGCGTGGTGCGCCCCCCGGCACGCCTGGGCCACCAGCCTCGCCCGGTCCCGAAGCGTCAGCCGGTTGATCCGCGCGAAGACCGTCATCGGCTCGCCGCGGACGTACTCCATCACGAGGTACGGCGCCCCCGCCTCCGTCGTCCCCGCGTCGATGAACCGCGCGATGTTCGGGTGCTCGAGCGACGCGAGCACGCGGCGCTCGGCCTCGAACAGCTGCGCGAACTCCTCGGCGCCACGGTCGGGCCGCAGCGTCTTGATCGCGACGTCGTGGGCGACCGGCTCGACCCGGTGGGCCCGGAGCACGCGGCCGAACCCGCCCGAGGAGATCTGCTCGACGACCGTGTACGCGCCGATCTTCTGCCCGAGCGGGACCTCGGCGGCCGCGTTCTTCTCGCCCGGCGCCGCCCCGGGCGCGTCGAAGACAGTCTCCGCCTCGCGCGGGTCCGCGTCGCCCCCTGTTGTTTCGTCGGCACACATCGGTCGGGCCGCCTCCCCGCTCTGGCTTGGTCAGGGCGCGGCGCCGATCGCCGCCGCCTCCGAGGCCGCCTCGTCCAGGAGCCCGTCCACACCGGCCAGCGCCGCCGTGACCTCGCCCGGATCGAAGTCCTCGGGCGTCATCTCGCCCTTCCAAGACTCGACGATGGCGGCCAAGGCGCTCAGCGACCCGTCGAGCGAATCCGCCGCCTCGTCGAGCACGCGCATCGCGGCCCGCGCATGGTCCTCCTGGACCGGGTCGATCTCCCCCGGGGGTGTGCCCGGACGCGCCTCGCGTGCCGCGTCGAGCACGTCACCGATCGAGGCCGTTCTCTTCCGCGCTTCCCAGAGCGTCCCCGACGCCTCGTGCCTGCGGTCCTCGAGCCGCTTCCAGAGTAGGAGCGGGTGGTCGAGCATCCAGGGATCCTCGAACGCGGCCGCCGCGTCGCGGAGCAGCACCGCCGTCTCCCGGTGCATCGCGACCGACTCGGCCGCGCGGCGAGCGAGCAACTCGTCGGCCGAGCCGCTCATCCCGCGGACGGTCTCGTGGTACACGGAACTGCACGCCGCGGGCGACACGAGCAAAACGCCCGCGATCAGGGCGATTCCCGCCACGCGGACGGGCCTCGAACGACGCACAAGTCGAAGTTGGATCATGGATCAGTACTCACGCCGAGCCCCCCAAGTGCCGAACAAGACCCGGGGAGAATACGCTCTCCGTCCGTTTCTCACACGCCAGGCGCCACGGGGGACGCCATGACCCGGAAGACCGAGACCGCCGCACGCCTGCTGGCCCCGCTGGCCGCCTGCGTCCTGGCCCTGACCGCCGGCACGGCGCGGGCCAACGAGACCGACCAGTACACCCTCCCGACCGACCGCCCGTTCGCCGACCTGGGCCCGCTGTTCGACGCGGTGCACTACGAGGTGCTCACGCGGGCGGCCGACCAGCTCAACGAACGCCTCCGGATCGCGCAGCTGGCGGGCAACGAGGCCGGGATCGCGGAGCTGACCTCCCCGGGCGCCGTCGCCGACGCCGTCCGAGGGCAGTTCATGCCCGGGTTCATCGAGACGCTCAACATCGAGCGCGCCGTCCGCACCCGCGCCGCCCGCGGCGTCTACCCGGATCACATCACCGCGTACAAGACGCGGGGCTGGATCTACACATGGGCGCACCTGCCCGTGGACCCGCGTCAGATCCCGCTGCTCGTCCAGTCCTCGACGATCCTCGTGCACGGGTCGTATTTCGGCACCGACAAGATGGCCCACTTCCACGACCTGGGCCACTACTACTTCAAGAGCTACCTCGCCCGCATGGCGGGCGGCGCCACGCCCGAGGAGGCCCGCGAGTGGGTCGTCTGGTGGTACTCGCGCGGGCCGATCTCCGAGGGCCTGGCCGTCGGCTCGCTCGCGACGGGAGTCGTGTCCAACGCCGACCTGGCCTCCAACTACGCCGGCATGAAGTTCTACGAGAACCTGACCGAGCCGACCATGCTCAAGGGCGAGGAGCGTCCGGCCCTGCTCGTCCTCCGCGACGGCGTCTGGCGCCTGAACTTCCACGTCCGGCCCGAATCGGGCTTCATGGCGCCCTTCTTCTCCGATCACTTCAACGAGGCGCTCAACCCGAACATCTACGAGTTCGGCATGCGCGGTCCCATCAAGCGGCATGTCCGCAAGATCTCCGACCGGGTGCTCGCGTTCTACGCCGGCGAGGACGGCCAGCCGCGCTCCCGCGAGTGGTTCGAGGACACCGCGGTCGAACTCCGCACGCTCTACGGCGAGGACTACGGCGTCTTCGTGAACGAGGACGTCATGTTCACCATCGCCGACCTGTGCATGGAGCCCGCGGAGGAGTCCGAGGCGACCGATTCGCCCGCCGAGGATGACCCGGTCGTCTCCGACGCCCCGAGCCCCACGTCCGAGCCCGATGCCGAGCCGGCGATTGAGATCCCGAGCGATCAGAACCCGCGGCCCGAGCCGGAATCGCGCGGCCAGACCAGTGACGTGATCGACGTCACCCCGCCCGCCAGCTGAGCGCGGCACTCCCTCAGCGGATTGACTACCCGCGTGCCGGCTTGACCGGTCGCCCGGCGCCCAGCGACTCGAGCTCGGCCTCGAGCGTCTGCGTGACGGCGACGGCGTCGTCGAGCGTTGGCAGCCCCGACGCGTCGCCAGCGACGATCGCACGCACGACGGCCGCGGCCTGCGCCTCCCACCCCGTGCACGACTCCAGCTCCGGGGCGATCTCCTCGCCGCGCACCTTCACGCTCATCGGCGGGGTCTTGCCCAGGTCGAACTCCGCGACGCCGCCCTCGAACTCGACGACGTACCGCATCCGGAACGCCGCCCCGGGGTCCGTGAGCCAGGCGCCCTCGGCGACGATCATCGCGCCGGCCGGGCCGCACTCGTACACGCTTGACACGTGCCCCGGGCGCCCGAAGCTGTGCACCCTTGTCGGCGCCCCGAAGCACGCGTGCACCATGTCCACGTCGTGGATGTGCAGGTCGAACAGCGCATCGCCGGACCTCGCGGCGTCCGCGTAGAACGACGACCAGCCCGGCGGCGCCCCCACCCGCTCGAACCGGGCGCTGAGCACACTCCCGTGACGCCCCGATCGGACGAGCCCGATCAGCGCGTCCCACCCCGGCCAGTGACGCATGCACATCGCCGGCACGCACAGGCGCCCCGACGCCCTGGCGTGGTCGGCCAGCCTGCGGACGTCGGCCGCCCGCAACGCGACGGGCTTCTCGACGAGCACGTGCTTGCCCGCGTCCAGGGCCGCGATCGCGAGGTCCACGTGCGTGTCCGTGTGCGTGCAAACGCTCACGAGCTCGACCCGGGGGTCGGCCAGGACACCGGCGGCGTCCGCGTGCGTCGCTACCTCGCCCGGGTCGAACAGCGGCCTGTCCGCCTCGGCCTCGAAGTTCCCCGCCGGCGGCGGGCGACCGGTCAAGCGTTCAGCGCTCTGATCGCACACGGCGACGACCCGGCACGCGTCCCGCGCCCCCGGCGCGCCGTACGCCCGCACGTGCGTCGCCCCGATGAACCCGAGGCCGATCACGCCGACGCCGATGCGGCCGTCCGTCTCCGCGTTTGGTCGATCGCCCGTCACGCCGGAGTGTACGACGACGGGTCAGCGCCGGGCCCCCGGGCCACGTCCGGCTCGGGCTCCCTCGATCCACCCCCGCTCCCAAGCAGGCACACGCCCCCGGCCAGCGCCACGCCGACCGCGAGCTTCCAGGGGAACGCCAGTCCGAGCACGAACAACGCCGGCGAGCCAGGGCTCTCCTCGTGCACTCGGTCGAGATCGACCAACGCCCCCCACACCAGCGGCTCCATCGCCAGGATCGCGAGAAAGCCCACGGCCAGCGCCGCGAGCACCGACCAGGTCGCCCCGCGCTTCGTGAAGATCGCCGTCAGGTACACGCCCACGAGCCCCGAGTACGCGTAGACCATGACGCTGAGCGCGAAGTCGATGAGTGTCTTGCCGCTCTCGCGCTGCCAGAGCACGCAGAACGCGGCGAACGCGCCCAGCACGAGCCCCCAGGCCACGACCGCGAACCGCCCGACGACGACATAGTGCCCCGGCGCCCGCCCGGGCCGCCACCTCGAGTAGAAGTCGCCCACGAACGTGGACGCCATCGCGTTGATCGCCGAGTTCAGGCTCGACAGCCCCGCGGCAAACAAGCCCGCCATCATCAGGCCCGACATCCCCTGCGGCATCTCCCTCAGGATGAAGTGCAGGAACACGGTCCGCGAGTCCCCCGGGCTCGAACCGGGCGCCGCCCCGCCCATGACGTCCGGCCGCTGGTAGAACACGTACAGCAGCAGACCGACAAACATGAACAGCAGCACGACGGGCACGCCGATCAGCTGCGACGAGATCATCGACACCGAGCCCGCCCGGGCGGACCGGCACGTGAGCATCCGCTGGACGAGGTCCTGGTCGGTCCCGTAGCTCCCGATGCCCAGCAGCGTGAACCCGACCAGGATCGCCCAGACCGAGTACGACGCCGACAGGTCGGTCTTGAAGCTCAGCAGCGTCAGCTTGCCCGCAGAGTTCTCGCCGTCGTCCCCGACCCTCGCCTCGGCCAGGGTCGAGGCGATCTCCGCCGGGCCGACGGGGATCTTGACCAGAAGCAGCCCGATGGCGGCGACGACGGCGGCGACGAAGACCGCCGTCTGCAGCACGTCAGACCAGATCACGCTCGAGATCCCGCCCGCGAGCGTGTACACGATGCCCGCGGTCATCATCATGCCGACCGCCGCGACGAGCTGCCAGGCGGGGATCGTCTCGCCCGGCGCCGGCTCCCCGAACATGATCAGCGCCGCGGGAAGCGCGACGATGAAGAGCCTCGCCCCCGACGCGAACACTCGCCCGGTCATGAACATCGCCGACGCCGCCCGCATCGCCCCGGGCCCGAACCGCGCGTCGAGCAGCTCGTAGACCGTCGAGACCCGGGCACGGTAGAACGCGGGGATGAACCAGACGGCGATCACGACCGCCGCGAGCATCATCCCCAGGCTCGTCGCCGCGTACGTCAGGTCCCCCACGTACGCCTGCTGGGGCCCGCCGACGAAGGTCGCCGCCGACAGACTCGTCGCGAGGACGGACACCGAGACCGCCCAGGCCGGCATCGACCGGGACCCGAGGAAGTAGTCGTCCGTGGACCGCTGCGCCCGCTGCGCGAACCAGATGCCGCTCCCCACGAGGACCAGCAGGTACAACGCGAGCACGCCCCAGTCGAGCGGGGCGAAACCGGCCGCGAGCGTGAGCATCCGGGCGAGGGTATCAGGTCGTGCGCACGCGCGGCGGCGGCCGGCGCCCCGCGCAACCCGAATCGAGAGCTACTCCGGCGCGTTCCCGCCCAGCGCCCCGTCCCGCGCGTGCACCGTCGCGTCCCCCACGTGCCCGCTCGTGTCGGGCAGCGCGGGCGCGGGGTCGGCGACCTCCTCGATCCGGTCCAGCACACCCCCGTGCGTGGGCAGCGTCTCGAAGATGTGCATCCCCGTGTTGCGGCTCAGGTCCTCGCACACGCGGATGCCCCGCACGCTGTTGCCCCGCTCATCGACCGGGGGCGAGAACACGCAGATCCCGAACTGACCCGGCAGCACCGCGATCACGCCGCCCGAGACCCCCGACTTGGCCGGCAGCCCGACCGTGTACGCCCACTCGCCCGCGTAGTTGTACATCCCGCACGTGTGCATCACCGTCAGCGTGTCGCGGATGTACCCCTCCTCGATCGCGCGCTGGCCCGTGACGGGGTTCACCCCCCGGTTGGCCAGCGTCGCGGCCATCGTCGCCATGTCCCTGGCCGTCACCTCGACCGAGCACTGCCGGAAGTACACGCTCAGCACGTCCTCGACGTCGCCCTCGAGCACGCCGAAGTTGAGCATGAGGTGCGCCAGCGCCCGGTTCCGGTGCCCGGTCTGCTTCTCCGAGAGGTACACGGCCTCGTTGACCGACGGGCGCCGCCCCATGCACTTCTCGAGCGTGTCCTGGATCCTCGCGAACCGCCCCTCGGGCGTCTCGCCCCGGACCATCCCCGTCGTCGCGATCGCCCCCGAGTTGATCATCGGGTTGTGCGGGCGGTTGTGCGCGTCGAGCTTGATGATGCTGTCGAACGAGTCGCCCGAGGGCTCGACACCCACCCGCCCGACCAGCTCCTCGCGGCCCCGGTCCTGCAGGGCCAACGCGTAGACGAACGGCTTGGAGAGCGACTGGATCGTGAACGACCGTCCGCAGTCCCCCACGCCGAAGTACTCTCCCCCCACCGTGACCAGCGCGATCCCAAACCACGCCGGGTCGGCCTTGGTCAGCTCGGGGATGTAGTCGGCGATCCGCCCGTCTGTGAGCCCCGCGTACCGCGCGTGCAGCCGCTCGAGGGCCCCTGTGACCCGCCCGCCCCGCCCGCCGTGCTCCCCGTTAGGTGCGCTCGTCATCGCCGTGCCCGTTCAAGACAAAAGCCCTCCGACGCGTTCGCCGGAGGGCCTCGGGATTCCCAAACAATCGGGGTGAGAGGATTCGAACCTCCGACCTTCTCGTCCCGAACGAGACGCGCTACCAAGCTGCGCTACACCCCGGAAACAGACCGAATCATCGGCAGCGATGATAGCCGCCGCTTGTCGCCCCCGCCACGAACCCCGGGCCCGCCCGGGCCCCGCCGCGGCTTCTCGGACGCGACCCCGCCCTCACTCGCCCGGCTTGATAAACCGGGGCTCGTCCGTGTACACGTTGTCCTCCCGGTCCGACGGGTCGGCGTCCGGGCCCATCGAGTAGAAGTACGGGCGCCCGGCGTTCGTCTTGCCGCCGTCCCCGTCCCCGGGCGTCAGCTGCATCGCGTTCGGGCACTCGTCGGGGTCCCGCTCCTTCTCGGTGATGAAGTTGCGGCGGACGCGCTGGAACGCCAGCTCCTGGTAGAACACCGGCGGCTCGCTGTAGAAGTACCCGTTGTTCGCGGCCGTCGAGCCACGCATCCGCACCGGGGAGCCCGGGTCGCAGTCGGCCCGGGACCCGTCCGTGACCTCGCCCTCGAAAAGCGGGTGCACGTACCGGATCGGCTGGCCCCAGGCGTCGAAGACGGTCAGCAGCTCGGGCTGGCCGTTGTTCTGCGTCACCTGCCCCCCGCCGCCCGAGGCCGGGGGCGTGTAGAGCTTCACGAAGTCCGACCCGAGCCCCTCGGCGACGCCGATGGCGCTCGAGTAGTCCCTGGCCTGGAGCAGGTACAGCCCGATGGAGTTGATGACCGAGCCGCCGCTGTTGGACGGGATCACGCCGTCGATCACCGGGAAGTTCCGGTTGCCGACGGTCGTGTTCTCCTCGTAGGCGACGAACGGCGGGGGGCGGTCCTCCCCGCTGTCGGCGACGTAGTTGGACAGGGACGTGTCCAGCGAGCGGATGACGTCCCTGGTCACGTTGGCGCGGCTGGTCGTGGTCACGCGGGCGCCGACGGCGACCACGAGCGTCACCAGGATGCCCACGATGATGATCACCACCAGCATCTCGATGAGCGTGAAGCCGCGGGCCCATGGGCGGCGGGCGGTCCGGGTCATGGATCGTGTCCTCCTGAGGCGGCGTGCCCCCGGCGCTGCGGCGCCGAGGCGGCCTGGCACGGGCCTCCCCGGGGGAGGCGCGTCGTGATGTCGAGCGGGCCCGCGCCCGCGTCCCACCGCCGACAGACTATACGGGACGCCCCGGGGGCCTGATCCCGCTCTACGAGGTCCCCCCGCCTCCCTGGCCTGGCTGCTGCCCCCCGGCCGGGGGACGTGCGGGGCGCGCCGCGCCGATGCCGTCGAGCCCGGGCCCGGCGATCGAGCCGAACGTGGGCAGGGCGCCGGTCGGCGCCGGCGCCCGCGCGGGCGCCTGCTGGGGCCTGGGCTGGGGCGGCCGCTGGGGCCCGCCCTGGGCCGCCTGCGGGCTGAGCCTGGCCTTGAAGATGAAGTCCGTCACGCGGTCGCGCACGCTCTCCATCATCTGCAGGAAGATCCGCTGCCCCTCGCGCTTGTACTCGATCCGCGGGTCCTGCTGGCTGAAGGCCCGGAACCCGATCGCGTCCCGCAGCTGGTCCATGCCGTAGAGGTGGTCCTTCCACGTCGAGTCCAGCGTGTCCAGCAGCACCAGCCGCTCGAGCATGAGCAGCTCGGTCCGCATGAGGTTCTCGATTAGGGCGTGTACGGCGTCAGCCCGCTCCTCGGGATCCAGGTACCGCATCCGCTCGGGCAGCGCCGCGTCGAACCGCTCCTTGAGCCTCGCCTCGAGCGCATCGTCGTCGGGCAGCGCCATCGCCGCCTCGATCTCCGTGCTCAGCCGGTCCTCCTCGACGAACTTGGCCGACTCGCCCATGAGCCGCTCGCGGACCTTGGCCGGCCCGCCCGAGCGGATCTCCTCGGGCGTGACCTCGATCCCGAAGCGGATCCGCGCCCAGTCGCCGAGGCGCGCGAACGCCTCGTCGGGCGACTGGCGGGCGTCCATCATCGCCATCTGCATGACGAAGTCGACCGGGTACTCGACCTCCCGCTTGTCGTACAGGTCGCGGGCCTTTTGGATGATCAGGTCGCGGACCTGCAGGTCCTCGTCGGCCCGGGCCCGGGCGATCTCGTCGGGGTCCACCTCGAAGGTGAACTTGGTCTTGACCCAGTCGGCCAGGCGGTGGGCGCCGTAGTTCTTCTCGGTGAACTCGGCCAGCCCGCCCAGGTCGGCCTGGTCGATCTTCTCGTGTGCCGCGGCCTCGAGCATCCGGCGGACGTGGCGCCGCTCCTCGGCGCCGCCCTCACGCAGCTCGCCCGCGTCCAGCTCGACGCCGAACCGCCGCTGGGCCCAGCCGATGAGCCCCGCCGAGTCGAAGTCCACGCTGACCTCGGATCCCTCCATGGGCATGTACTCGCCGAGGGTGACGTCGATCATCGCCGCGGCGTCCTCCTTGGCGAGCTGGCGGATGGTCTTGTCCATCTCGCCCAGGTCCTTGCCGCGGAGCCGCTCGGGCATGATCGAGCAGTCGAGCTCGCGCTTGGCGTACTCGGCGGCGCACAGCGCCGGGTAGTCCTTGTCCAGGAACTCCTCGATCGCGTCGTCCACCGCCTCCTCGATGTACTCGAAGATCAGCCCCTTGATGTCGCGACCCTCGAGCACCCGCTGGCGGAGCCCGTAGAAGCGCTGCCGCTGGTGCTCCATCACCTCGTCGTACTCGAGGATGTTCTTGCGGACCTGGAAGTTCCGCTCCTCCACCTTCCGCTGGGCCTTGGCGACGTTCTTGGACAGCCACGGATGCTCGATCGCGTCGCCCTCCTTCATGCCCAGGCGCGAGAGCAGCTTCATCGTCGTCTCGCCCGCGAACATCTTCATCAGGTCGTCTTCGAGCGAGACGTAGAAACGGCTCGACCCGTTATCGCCCTGACGACCCGACCGACCACGCAGCTGGTTGTCGATCCGGCGCGACTCGTGCCGCTCGGTCCCGATCACGTGCAGCCCGCCGATGTCCTCGACGTCCCGGAACCACCTGATCCGGTGCACCAGAATCCGCCCGGACGCGTCCAGTTCGTCCATGAGCGCCTCGGCGCCCATCGAGTCGATCTTGCCCTGGCTCAGCCACGTGTGCTGCTCGGCCCAGTGCCGCAGGAGCTTCAGCTCCAGCTCCTCGAAGGGCATCTCCTCGGCCTCGCGCTTCTTCACGCCCTCGCCCTTGAGCTCTGTCTGGGCGATCTTGCGGAAGACGTTCTCCCGCAGCTCGGCCTCGCTGGACTCGACCGTCAGCCCGCGCGAGCAGATCCCGCGGCGCAGCCAGTGGTCCAGAAGCTCCTCACGGGAGGGCTTGCCGAGCTTGATGTCCGTGCCGCGGCCGGCCATGTTTGTCGCGATCATCACCGCGCCCAGCACGCCCGCGTCCTCGACGATGTTCGCCTCGCGCTCGTGCTGCTTGGCGTTGAGCACCTCGTGCTTGACGCCGTACTTCCGGTTCAGCATCTGGCTGAGCATCTCGGACTTCTCGACCGAGGTCGTGCCCACCAGGATCGGGCGGCCCACGTCGTTGAACCGCTTGATCTCGTCGGTGATCGCCTCCCACTTGTCCTTGGCCCTCAGGAACATCAGGTCGTCGAAGTCGTCGCGGACGACGGGCTTGTTGGTCGGGATCGAGACGACGTCCAGCTTGTAGATGTCGTGGAACTCCTGAGCCTCGGTGTCCGCCGTGCCCGTCATCCCGGCGAGCCGCTTGTACATCTTGAAGAAGTTCTGGATCGTGACCGTCGCGACCGTCTGCGTCTCGGGCTTGATCGGCACGCCCTCCTTGGCCTCCACCGCCTGGTGCAGCCCGTCCGACCACTGCCGCCCGATCATCGGGCGGCCGGTGTTGACGTCCACGATCACGATCGAGGGCTCGGTCCGCCCGGTCGCCCGGTCGGGCACGTCCATCACGATGTAGTCCTTGTCGCGCGTGTAGACGGCGTACGCCCGCAGCGATTGCTCCATCAGGTGGGGCAGGTCCATGTTCTCGTCGACGTAGAACGAGCCGATGCCGGCCGTCCGCTGGGCCTCGGCGATCCCGTCGTGCGTCAGGTACGCCTGCTTCCGCTCCAGCTCCAGGTCGTAGTACTGCGTGTGCTGGTCCCGCTGACGCTCCAGCTCGGGCAGCTGCTTCTTCTCCTCCTCGAGCCGCTTCTGCATGTCGGCGACGCCCGACTTATCCCGCGCCTGGCGGATGTCGCCCTCCAGGCCCTTGATCCGCTCCTTGCAGGCGACGACCGCGTCCTCCATCTCCTGCCAGGGCTTCTGCTTCTCGACCAGGTGCTGCGCGAGCTTGTCGGCCATGTCGTACCGGGGCGCGTCATCATGCGCCATGCCCGAGATGATCAGCGGCGTCCGCGCCTCGTCGATCAGGATCGAGTCCACCTCGTCCACGATCGCGAACTGCCGCTTCCGCTGCACCTGCTGCTCGACCGACCGCTTCATGTTGTCGCGGAGGTAGTCGAAGCCGAACTCGCTCGTCGTGCCGTACACCACGTCGCACCGGTACATCGCCCGCTTGATCTCCTCGGGCTGCATGTGCATCGGGTGGATCGCCCCCACCGTCATCCCCAGCCAGTAGAAGAACGGGAAGACCCAGTCGCGGTCGCGCTGCACGAGGTAATCGTTGACCGTGACCACGTGCACCTGCTGCCGCTCGACCGCCGCCATGTACGAGGCCAGGGGCGCGACGATCGTCTTGCCCTCGCCCGTCTTCATCTCGGCGATCTTGCCCTGGCCCAGCACCATGCCGCCGATCAGCTGCACGTCGAACGGGTGGGCCCGGAACGGCGGGCGGCTCTCCGGGTACAAACCCCGGACCTCCTCGTACAGCTCGTTCGGGATCGGAATCCGCATCCAGCCCGCGATCGGCTTGTTCTCGCCCAGCACCTCGTCGTGCTCGTCCGCCTCGCCACCCTCGACCCGGTCGGCGGGCGCGACGCTCCTGGCGACCAGCGGCGCCAGCGCGTCCATCTTCTCCTTCGTCTGGCGGTAGAGCTGCTGGCCCTCCTCGCTCAGGCGGGAGACGTCGAACCCGTGCTCCGGGTTGAAGATGTTCCGGATCCCGACCGCCCGGTCCATGGTCTCGCGGCCGACCGCGAAGACCTCGACCTGGAGGTCGTCGGCCTTCTCGCCCGCGTCGATCCGGTCGCGGAACTCCTCGAGCTTCGCGCGGAGCTGCTCGTCGGTCAGGGGGCGGGCCTTCTCGATCGCGGCGTTGATCGCGTCGGCGCGGGACGTGTACCGCTTGACCACGCGCTCGTTCCGGGAGCCGGCGATCTTGCTGATCAGGGGGCCGATCAGGGGGATATCTGAGTTCGCCATGATGCGTCGGGCCTTCCGGGCGGTGGCGCCGCCCTCTCGTCGCGGCGGGTGTGTGATCCCCCGCCGCGCGTCTACGGATCGTGTTTCGGCGCCGGCCCGCCCGCCGCGGATTCACCGCCGCGATCAGGCGCCGACGCCATCGCTGATGTCTGGTGGAGGGACGCCACCCGGCTCGGGCGGCGTAGGGCTCGGGCTCAGGCCCGGGCCGGGGGCGGCAGGTCGAGCAGCCACACGTCGATCGTCTCGACGGGGCCGACCACGCCCAGTGGAGCCTCGACGATCGGCGCCGGGCCCGCGGGCGCCCGGGCGACCCGCGTCGCCTCGCCCTCGGTCTCACGCCGCTCGACCAGATCCCGGATGACCCGGACGACCTCCGTCGGCAGGCGACGCAGACAGACCCGCTCGCCGCCCATTGTCCCGACGGACGCGAGGGCGGCCTCGGCGCCGACCACGAGCTGGACCGAGATCGTCAGCAGGACCAACAGCGACAGCCCGCCGCCGGCGCCCACGCCCCTCGCCTCGCCTCGATGGCCGGTTCGTTCGGTCAACACCACAAGTATCGGCCCGCCAAGGGCCCCGAGCAAGCCGAGCCCGGGATCGCCTCCCTGCTGATTCGGCAGTCCCGCGCCGAGATTCGAGCCCGCCGGGGGGCAGGCCCGATACTCACCTCTCCCGGGCCCGCGAAACGGGCGTCTGGGCGGTACAGTCACCCCCTCATGGCCCACGACGAGGACGTTGCCCAGATGGTCGCCACCCGCCAGGCCCTCCTGCCCACCCGCGAGTCGCTCACCCACAAGTTCACCATCGCCGGGCACGAGGGCTACCTCACGATCGGCCTCTACCCCGACGGCAAGCCCGGCGAGATCTTCATCAAGATCTCCAAGGAGGGCTCGGCGATCTCCGGCATGTGCCAGGCCTTCTGCCGGGCATTCTCGATCGCCCTGCAGTTCGGTCTGACCACCGAGGAGGCCGTCGCGAGGTTCAAGGGCATGCGGTTCGAGCCGATGGGCGCCACGTCCAACCCGGACATCCCCGAGGCCCAGTCGATCGTCGATTACGTCGCCCGGTATCTCGAGATCCAGTTCGCCGACGCGCCCCGCCGCTGATCGCGACCCGCCGCGGCCAGACCCCTAGACAACCCGGTTGGGCGGCTCGTCCCCGCGCAGCACCGCGGCCACGTTCGCGCACGCCATCGCCGCCATCTCGCGCCGGTACCGGTCCTCGGCGCTGCCCAGGTGGGGCGTCATCACCACGTTCTTGAGCCCGACCAGCCCCTCGTGCACCCGGGGCTCATGCTCGAAGACGTCCAGGCCGGCCCCGTAGATCCGCCCCTCCGCGAGCGCCGCGGCCAGCACCCCCTCGTCGATGATCGGACCCCGGGCCGTGTTGACGATGATCGCCCGGGGCTTCATCCGCCCGAGCGCCGCGGCGTCGATCAGCCCCCGCGTCTGGGGCGTCAGCGGGCAGTGCACGCTCAGCACGTCAGCCCGGGCCAGCCCCTCCTCGAGCGAGACCCGCTCGGCCGCAAGGGGCGCCTGCTCGAACTCCCAGTGCCTCGACCGGGCCGTGTAGATCACCCGCATCCCGAAGGCCGCGGCCCGGGTCGCCGCCGCGTACCCGATCCGCCCCGCCCCGAGCACGTGGAACGTCCGCCCGTTCAGGTCCAGGCCCATGAAATCGCTCGGCCCGAGCGTGCCGTGCTCGGCCCAGGCGCCCGAGCGGGCGAACTGGTCCCCCTCCACGACCCGCCTGGCGACCGCGAGCATGAGAGCGATCGCGACGTTCGCCGTGCCCTCGGTCACCGCGTCGGGCACGTTGGTCACGATCACGCCCCGCCCGCGGCACGCCTCCAGGTCGATGTTGTCCACACCGACGGCGTGGTTGGCGACAACCCTCAGCCCCTCCCCGGCCGCGTCGAGCAGCCCGTCGTCCACCCGCTCGCTGACCCACGTGATCAGGCCCGCCGCCCCGTTGACGAACTCCAGCAGCTCGCCCCGGGGCATGTCCCGGTCGGAGCCGACCCGGATCCGGGCGCCCGGGATCTCAATCTCGCCGTGCAGCTTCCGGGTCACCGCGACGACGGGCGTGGTCGGCGTGCTCATGCGGTAAGGTATCCCGCCCCACGGACGGGGCCCAGCCACCCCGGACGGACCGACGCGTGCACGACCGCCTCCTCCTCGATTTCGAGCCAGACCACCCCGGCCCGGACCGATCCCCGGGCGAGCCGATCCGCGTGTTGGCCTGGAACATCCAGCACGGCGGGGGCCCGCTCCGCACGCCCCACATCGCCCTCGCCCTCCTCGAGGCACGCCCGGACATCGTCGTCCTCACCGAGTTCAGGGGCTCTCGCGGCGGGCAGATCGCGGGCATCCTGCACGACCACGGCCTCCGGCACGCGCTCCGCTCGCCCGCCGACCCCCGCTGCAACGGCGTCTGCCTCTGCGCCCGCTGGCCCCTGGAGCCGGGCCCGGACGCGGGCGCCTTCGCCGACCGGCCGGACCTGGCGACGCGCTGGGCCGACGCCTCGATCCCGGACCTGGGCCTGCGCGTCACGGGGGTGCATGTCCCCGACGCGGTCCGGGGCGACGCCCGGGCCGTGGCGCGCAAGAGCCTGTTCTGGCAACGGTTGAACCGCTCGGCCGTGTCCTCGACCGGCTCGGACCGCGTCGTCGTGGGCGACTTCAACACGGGCCGCCCGGGCATCGACGAGTCGGGCCGAACGCTCACCTCGGCCGCCCACCTGGGCCGCCTGGAGACCATGGGCTTCGCCGACGCCTACCGCCTCCTGCACGAGGGCCGCCGCGAGTACACCTGGCACAGCCCCACCGGCTCGGGCTTCCGCCTCGACCACGCGTACGTCTCGCCCACGCTCCACGCCCGCGTCCGCCGGTGCGAGCACGTGCACGAGCACCGGACCGGGGGCCTGTCGGACCACGCCTCGCTGGTGCTGGAGGTCGATCGCGCGGCGTGACCCCGTCGCGCACGCGGCCTCTCGGGGCCGGGGCGGCCGCTCTGGGCCGTCGAAAAAACCCTAGAAAAATAGACCGAAACAGCCCTGCACCGCTTGATGGTCCGAGAAAACGCGGGTACAACAGCCCGCGTCAGGCGATCCGCGGCCCCAGGACGGGGCGTTCGGCACGCCTGTGACGGAGCGATTCACGGCCCCGCGTCCCGCGTCCGAGGGGTGCGGCGGGGGCCAGACCAGAAGAACGGAGCAAGACATGGCGAAG
The DNA here is from genome assembly GCA_041987545.1 of Phycisphaerales bacterium. Taxonomy (GTDB): domain Bacteria; phylum Planctomycetota; class Phycisphaerae; order Phycisphaerales; family UBA1924; genus JAJRXR01. Next base: position 17,556 of record JBHIWH010000002.1, read on the forward strand.
CGTTCCACCCGCAAGAAGACCACCCGCAAGAAGACCACCCGACGCACCGCGTCCCGCAAGAAGACCACCCGCCGCCCCGCGGCCAAGAAGGCCGCCCCCAAGGCTCGGATCACCTCCGCTCGCGGCAAGCCCCGCTCCAAGTCCGAGGTCTACGGCATCATCGCCGAGAACGTCGGCATCACGAAGAAGGAAGTCGCCGGCGTCTTCGACACCATGGGCCAGATGATCCAGGCCGACCTGAAGAAGGGCGCCGTCGGCACCTTCAACGTCCCCGGCATGATGAAGGTCCTCGTCCAGCGCAAGCCCGCCACCAAGGCGCGCAAGGGCATCAACCCCTTCACCGGCGAGGAGACCATCTTCAAGGCCAAGCCCGCCCGCAACGTCGTCAAGGTCCGCCCCCTCAAGGGCCTCAAGGACCTCGTCGCCTGATCGCGAGCGACAGCTTCAGCGCATCAACACGAGAGGCCCGGGCGCTTGCCCGGGCCTCTTGTCAATCGTGCTTCACGAAGTCGCTCGCGAATCGTTCCACGCGCCGTTCCGCCGACGCGAACCATTTGGCAAGCGCCTCGCATTGTCCCAGGTAGTGCCCAAGATCCTCGGTGTGCAGGGCATACTCCAGCCCCGGCAAGACCCACGATGCGTACCCACTGGTCGCGTCTGGGCCGGCGAACGCGTTGCGGAACCACGGACGGCCATCGAAGTCACCGAAGGCCTCCGAGCACCAGCTTCGCTCGATATCGCGCAGCATCTCGCTGAATTCTCTCTGGTGATAATCGGGTTGGACGGTCCGTAGCCCGTCGCCGATCATTGCTGCGCGCTCTCGGAACGACTGCGCCGCCGACAGGACTTGTTCATGGGCCTCGCCGATTCGCTCGCGTGAATCAGCTCCGAACAGATCCGACGTACCCAGGTACCTCGATAGCCTCTCAATCCGTTCGGTCACTGCTTCGGCATACCGCTCTGGGCGTTGGACGCCCCACCGCTCCCCCGCCAGCCGCGCCGCGATCGCCAGCGTCATCCGCGTGATCATCACCGCCGGCTCGTAGTCCTCCCCCACCACCGCTCGGTACCACGCCAGGTCGTCGTAGAGCGTGTGGTACGCCGTCCCCCGCGAGCCGCCGCCCGTCAGGTACATCGACGGCACGCACGCGTGGCACAGGAAGCCCACGTGGTCCGACCCGCCCCCGAGCGCCCCGATCGTCGGCCCGCTATCGCCCGAGCGCGATGTCCACTCCTCCAGGACCGTCATGGAGTCATCGCGCGCCTGGGGCACCTGCCCCGCCGCGGCGACGATCACGTCCCGCAGCGAGGGCGACGCGCTGGCGCCGAACCTCGGCCCCATCGCCGACGCGTCCAGGTTGATGTACGCGACCGCGCCCTCGGTCAGCCGCTTCAGGTCCCGCTCGACGAACTCGCTGGACCCGATGATGCCGTGCTCCTCGGCCCCCCACGCGCAGAACACGACCGACCGCGCCGGGCGCATCCCCTCGTCGGCCATCTTGGCCATCACCCGCGCCGCCTCGATCACGCAGATCAGCCCGCACGCCGGGTCGGACGCCCCGTACCCCCACGCGTCGTGGTGGCAGCCGATGAAGACCTCCTCGTCCGGGTGCGTGTCCCCCTCCAGCCGCGCGACGACGTTCCAGATCTCCGTCAGCTCGCGGCTCTGCTCGACCTGCAGATTCACCCGCAGCTCGTCGCCCCCGGTCAGCATGTACCGCAGGGGCAGCCCGCCCTGCCAGTCCTCGGGCGCCTCGTCGCCGGCCATCCGCGACAGGATCTCCTGCGCCGCGGCCCACCCGATGGGCTGGACCGGGATCTGGGGCAGGCCAACCTCGGACGGGTCGAGCCGCTCGACGCCGTCGATCGCCGGCTCGCCCGGCGTCAGCGGGTCGCCCACGTAGTCGAGCGTCTTGATCGACCCCCGCTGGATGCTCGTCTCGTTCGCGTACCCGCCGCGCGGGTAGGGCAGCCCCTTGCGGTACCCCGCGTCCTCCGGGTCGGTGTAGATGATCAGCCCGAGGGCGCCGGCTTCCTGCGCGTACTTGGCCTTGTACCCGCGGAAGTTCCCCCCGTAGCGTGCGACGACGATCTTGCCCTCGCACGAGACGCCCAGCTCGTCCAGCTTGCGGAAGTCCTCGAGCCGCCCGTAGTTGACGTACACGACCTCCCCGGTCACGTCGCCCGAGCCCGAGTAGGCGTTCCACCCGCTCCGCAGGTCCTGGTTCTCCGAGTACTCGTTTCCCTCGACGGCGCGCTCGCGGATCGGCAGCTCGACGACCTCGGGCGAGACGACCCGGACCGACGCCTCGCCCGGCCTGGGCAGGTAGACGTCGAACGCCTGCCGCTCGACCTCCAGACCGAAGCCCTCGAAGGTGTCGATGAGCCTCTCGACCAGGCGGCGGTCACCGGGCGTGCCCGCGTCGTGGGGCTCGCCGGCCGTCCAGTCGTGGAAGCCCCGCAGCGCGTCCGCCGAGACCTCGCCGATCAGTGCCCCGGCGTACTCGTGCGCCGACCGATCGTCCTGGGCCCACGCCCCGCCGACACCAACGCCCAGCGCGCACGCCGCGAGCAGCTTCCAACGCATTGAGTCACCTCCAGACAGAACTTCTCGGGTGGGATCAGTCGCCCCCGGCCTTGGACCTGGCCGCGTCCACCAGCGGCTCGTACCGGAACATCAAACGTGCCGCCTCGACCACGATCCAGACCTCCATCGCCAGCATCGCCACGCCCACACCCAGCAGCAGCCAGTTGGGCTCGGGCGGGGCGAAGTGGCGGATCAGCTCGACGATCGCCCACCCGGTCATCGCGAGCATGAAGATCATCGGGACGGCCGTCACCCACCGCGGCCGCCGCGTCTTGACCAGCCAGACCGTCAGCACCAGCAGCGCGAGCCCGCCAAGCAACTGGTTCGTGGCGCCGAACACGGGCCAGAGGATCAGCCCGCCCTTGCCGGCGTGCCTCAACATCGAGATCCAGTCTTTCCCGCCCTCGTTGGCCGCGAACGCATCGGACAACGCGAGGGCGGCGGCCGTCACCACCGCCATCGCCGTCGCGACATACCGGTTGGCGAGGAACCCGCGTACGCCCGTCGCTCGGCGGACCGTGTTGCGGTCTCGCCCGCCGCACTCCGGGCACGCCGCGTTGTCGCCAAGCCCGCCGACGTCATACCCGCACGCCCGGCAGACCTCGCCCGACGTGATCGTCCTGTTCCCGGTGAACAGCTCCGCGATCACGTACCGCTGCAGGCGGCACGCCGAGTCCATCGTCGTCGCCGCGAACGACGCGACGAAGACGCCCATGATCGCCGTCGCCAGCGCCATCGACAGCCCGAGCGCGTTCACCACGTTCGCCGCCCCGCGGATGAACGGCGCCAGCTTGTCCCCCAGCCCCTTGTCCCCGCCCCAGACGGCGTAGTGCTCGCGCCAGGCCTCCTCGCCCAGCAGCGTGACGTACCTCGTCGTCCCGTCCGGGTTGGCGACCTGCCACGGCCGAATGACATCCGTCCCCATCCCGATCCCCGCCACACAGGCCAGGATCACCAGCGTCGCCAGAAACCCCTCGGTCAGCATCGCGCCGTAGCCGACATACTGCGCGTCCCCCTCGCTCCGCAGCTGGCGGCTCGAGCACCCGCTGGCCACCAGGCAGTGGAACCCGCTGATCGCCCCGCACGCGATCGTCACAAACAGAAACGGCACGAACGAGGGCACCCACGCCCCCTCGCTCGCCGCCGCGGGCCGGACGTTCACCGCCTCGGCCACGATCGGCGGGTGCGCGATCACCAGCCCGAGCAGCAGCAGCCCCATCGCGATCAGCAGCTGCCACGTGTTGATGTAGTCCCGGGGCTGCAGCAGCCACTGCACGGGCAGCACGCTCGCGACGAAGACGTACGCGAGCAGGACCAGCGTCCAGAACCCGATCGCCGAGATGTGGGTCGTGATCCCCGCCGGCAGCGTGATCTGCGCCCACTCGTAGTTGGCGCTGACCACGATCGTTGCGTACATCAGCCCGACCGCGACCACCGTCCCGAAGAGCAGACTCCCACCCCGCTTCATCCAGATCCCGAGCCCCACAGCGATCGGGATCTGGAGCATCACAGGCGCCACGCTCGACGGGAAAATGGAGAACACCGCCGCGATCACCAGCCCGAAGACCGCCAGCACGATCCACAGCCCCATGACCACCACGAGCAGGAACAGCAGCCGCACCCGCGGGTTGAGCACGTCCCCCGCCAGGTCGGCGATCGTCCTGCCCCGGTGCCGCATCGAGATCACGAGCGACCCGAAGTCGTGCACCGCCCCCATGACGATGGACCCCACCAGCACCCAGATCAGGGCCGGGACCCATCCCCACACGACCGCGACCGCCGGCCCCACGATCGGGCCCGTGCCGGCGATCGACGTGAAGTGATGCCCGAAGACCAGCTCCTTGCGCGAGGGCACGAAGTCCACGCCGTCGCACAGCTCCTCGCTGGGGGGCTTCCTGCCCGGGTCGAGCTGGAAGACCCGCCGCGCCAGGTACCGCCCGTACGTCCGGTACGCGACGATGTAGAGAACGAAGCTGCCGAGGGCGATGAGAACGGTGAGCATGCGGCGGGTACGCTCCGCGCTGGGTTTCGAAGGGGCGACGGGCAGCATACCGCCCGCCGCGACCGCCCCGAAACCCGCGGAGGCCCGGGCATGGACGGCATCGCATGGACCTGACCTCGCGGATCGGCCCCCGACCGGTGGCGCTGGAGACGACGCTGCTCGTGCACGGCGTGCCGCGCGAGGCCGCCATCCCATTGGCCGATGAGCTCGAGTCGATCGTCCGCGACGCGGGCGCCGACCCGGCGCTCGTGGGCGTCGTGGACGGGCGTCCGACCGTCGGCATGACCCGCGAGGAGCTGACCCGACTGCTCGACGCCCCGGGCGTGCCCAAGGCGAACACCGCCAACCTCGGCGTACTGATGCACGCCGGCTCGCACGCGGCGACCACCGTGAGCGCGACCATGGAGTTGTCCGCCGCCGCAGGCGTCCGCGTCTTCGCCACCGGCGGCATCGGGGGCGTGCACCCGGGCCTCGGCGAGCGGCTGGACATCTCCTCGGACCTGGCCGCCCTCGCCCGCTTCCCCGTCGCCGTCGTCTCCTCGGGCGTCAAGTCCATCCTGGACGTCGGATCCACGCGCGAGGCGCTCGAGACGCTGGGCGTCCCCGTCGTCGGCCACCGGACCGACCGCTTCCCCGCGTTCTACCTCCGCGAGTCCGATGGGCCGGTCGATTGGCGGTTCGACGACGCGGCCGACCTGGCCGCGTTCGTCTCGGGCGAGCTGGAGCGCACGGGCCGCGGCGTCCTCGTCGCCAACCCGATCCCGGCCGACGACGAGCTGCCCCGCGCCGAGTGGGACGCCTGGCTGGCCCGGGCCGAGGGGGATGTCGGCGACTCGGCCCCCGGGCGGGACCGGACGCCGGCCCTGCTCGCCCGCCTCCACGAGTTGTCCGGAGGGCGCACACTGGAGGCCAACCTGGCTCTGGTGCGGTCCAACGCGTCGCTGGCGGCGACGCTGGCCCGCGAGGGCGTCTGAACAGCCCCCACGCGACGCCCGAACAGGCCTCGCCCTTATCGGTCCAGACCCTCAATTCGCGCGATCCAAACCAAGCAAAGCCGGCCTGGCGCCGGCAAAATCGCCTACCATGAGGGCCCTGGAGAGAGGCGGGGACCGGCGCGATCGCGGCGCTCCCCGGGTCGTGGCATTTCCGCCGCGCCAGGGGAGTGAAGTCCGAAGCGCCCGCGCCGCCCGGGGTCGGCCGTACGCCCATCCCGACGGCGCGCCGCGAGCAGAACACGCAGATCAGCGAACTCACGCAGAGGAGACACAGAGCATGCGATCGATCACCAAGTCCATGGCGCTCGCCCTCATCGCCGGCGCCGCGTTCCCGGCGATGGCCCAGGACAGCGTCAGCACCAACCCCGACGGCGGCAACGGCCTCCCGGGCGACGCGCTCAGCGCCTTCGACGCCAACCAGTGCCGGGCGTACATCGTCGATCTCACCCCCTTCGAGACCTCCAAGGGCACCCGCTTCGGCATCGCCCCCATCATGAAGACCAGCCGCGGCGCCTCCGCGTTCTTCAACGACCTCTCGTCCGCCCAGTCCGTCAGCCCCGATCTGCTCCAGAAGGTCCAGTACCCCAACGGCGGGTTCGGGATCGACGGCTACGAGCTCTGGAACCAGCCGGGCTTCGGCGTCAACCGCCAGAACAACAACATCGGCGTGCTCACCTCCCCCACCGGCGCCAGCAACCAGATGGCCGCCTCCTTCACGACCTTCGCCACCAACGACGGCGGCTTCAACCAGGAGGGCCTGATCTCCTGCCTCATCAACTACAACCCCGGCGAGCCCTCCCGCCTCTTCGTCACCCGCGTGCAGGGCGCCATCACCAACCCCTCCAACAACGCCCCCGCCACCGCCGCCCTCGGCGGCGTCTCCATCGACGCCAACGGCAACAACTACGTCCGCGCTGACAACTTCGGCGCCAACGGGCCCAACCCCGTCGCCGGCAACAACCTCTTCCGCGTCAACATCGACATGCGCAACTGCTCGATGGTCAACCAGATCTCCGGCGGCGCCACATTCAACGCCACCGACGCCCTGGCCATCAACGACCCGGGCGTCCTCGTGGCCCCCAACCAGATCTCCGAGAGCGTCTTCGGGCCCCCCGGCGCCGTCTCCTCCGCCTCCTTCAACAACGAGTGGGTCCGCGGGCCCGCCCCCGCGCTCACCCGCGACACCACCCAGCTCGGCGCCTCGGAGACCCGAGGCACGATCGGCGGCACCCCGAAGCGGCCCCTGCAGTCCGGCATCTGGACCCACGGCCAGCTCAACGTGGACGCCGCCGGCAACGCCACCGTCCTGAACATCTGGAGCGCCACGGCGGGCCTGGCCGTCGCCGAGAAGCACGCCCTGACGCCCCCGCCGGTCGTCTCCGATCCCTGTGATCCGTACGACCTCAACACCGCCGTCGGCATCTTCAGCCTGTACCAGAGCCAGGCCGCCTTCCGCGGCTCCACCGGGCAGGTCGCCGTCGGCGCCGACGGCGCCGGGCGCGGTCTGGCCGCCGCCACCTTCGACGAGTTCGACGGCGGCAACGACTCGCCCTTCAACCACATCCTCGTCGCCCGCTTTAACGAGGACGCCTCCAGCGTCGCGTGGACCCTCGCCGCCTGGACCGACTCGGGCGCCTCGGGCGCGGGCAAGCCCATCTGTGACGAGAACGGCAACCCCATCGGCGTGCTGACCTACCTCAGCAACATCCCGGGCGCGCCCACCGGCCCGTCCATGTCCTCGCCCGCCATCGACGGCGTCGGCAACGTCTGGTTCCTCTCCGCCGTCGAGCTCTTCGACCGGATCGACACCAACGGCGACACGATCCCCGACGCCTCCGACTTCGACACCGCCCTCATCCGCGCCATCTACGACCCGGCCAACTTCTGCTACTCGCTCGAGCTCGTCGTCGAGCTCGGCCAGGTCTTCCGCGGCCAGAACTCCGACACCAACTGGCAGATCCAGTTCCTCGAGATCGCCGACTCCAACTCCGTCTCCTCGGGCGGCTTCTTCTCCTCCAACGTCCGCTCGTTCCCCTGGGACGACGCCTCGGCCATGGGCATGGACCCCGCCGATCCCAAGTCCAACGGCGGCGTCGTCCTGGCCGCCCAGATCGTCTACGACGTGGACGGCGACGGCGACTTCGAGAACCCGACCTCCGCCGGCGGCAACCCCGCCTCCCGCGACGAGGCCTACCGCTCCATGCTCTTCATCGGGCAGGCGCCCGAGGACGGCTGCAACCCCGCCGACCTCGCCGAGCCCTTCGGCGTCCTCAACTTCGACGACGTCATCGCGTTCCTCAACGCCTTCAGCGGCATGGACCCGGCCGCAGACCTGGCGGTCCCCTTCGGCGTCTTCAACTTCGACGACGTCATCGCCTTCCTGGGCGCCTTCAGCGCCGGCTGCCCGTAACCCCGGCAGCCCGATCGGGCCCCGCCTGATCGGACCTTGATCCTGTGACGCCGCCCGCGCCCAACGGCGCGGGCGGCTGTCTTTTCCGGCCCCCGGGCCCCCGATCCTGCCCCGCCCCCTCGGATCCAAGCCCCCGGGCGGGTAAACTTTGCGCGTTCGCAACGATCCCCGCCGAGGACCTCCACCCATGCCCGCACGCATCGCCATCGCCGCACTCGTGGTCGCCACAGCCGCCGCCCACGCCCAGTGGGACCCGTTCAGCGGCGACTGGGGCAAGTCCGACCCGGCCGACCTGCGGGTCATGACCTGGAACGTCGAGAACGGGATCGCGAGCAACAACACAAACCGGACGGACGGCATCAACCAGTGGAACGCCGTCGTCCGCATCGTCGCCGCCATGCAGCCGGACGTGCTCATCCTCCAGGAGTGCGGCGACGGCGACAGCCAGTTCGTCCTCGAGACCGAGATCGAGGAGTTCATCCATGGCGGGCCGGGCACGGGCGTCTACGTCCAGCTGTTCGTCCCCTCCTACGACCTCCCGCACGTCTTTGTCTCCGCGTCCTCCGACGGCTTCAACCGCAACGTCATCCTCTCCCGCCACCCGTTCGTCGACCTCAACGGCGACGCGGACCCCATGCACAACGACTTCTTCGTCCTCGACGACCCCGCCGCCCCGTACCAGGACGGCGGCGACGGCGGCATCAGAGGGTTCATGTTCGCCGAGATCGACCTGCCCGACGAGACCTACGCCGGCGACATCGTCGTCGGCAACTCCCACCTCAAGGCGTTCGGCGATTCCGACAGCTTCAACCAGCGTGTCGAGGCGACCGGCAACATCGCGTACATGCTCGACGCCTACTACAACGGCCTCGGGACCGGGACCTCGGACCCCAACGCCAAGGTCATCCTCCCCTCGGGCGGTGGCGTCCTCGACGCCAACACCCCGATCGTCTGGGGCGGCGATCTCAACCAGTCCAACTACTCGTTCCCCGCGAGCACCATGTGGCAAGCCGGCTCCGCGGGCGGGACCGACGGCACCGACCGGGATCGCTCGGACGCGGCGCCGGACTTCGCCTCCCACCCGATCTCGGGCGACACGAGCACGCAGAGCAGCTCCAAGCTCGACTACCTGATCTACCAGGACTCGATCGCCTCGCTCCGCCGCTCGTTCGTGTTCCGGTCTTCGGGCTCGGGCGTGACGACCGGCACGCTGCCCTACCCGGTCAACGGGTTCCCGGCCGCCCCGACGACGGCCTCGGGCATCGCCTCCGACCACCGCCCGGTGATCATCGATCTGATCCTGCCCGAGGCCGCCCCGGGTGGGTGCAACGGCGCCGACCTCGCCGAGCCCTTCGGCCAACTCGACTTCTCCGACGTCGTCGCATTCCTGAGCGCGTTCGCGGGCATGGAGAACGACGCGGACCTCGCCGAGCCCTTCGGCCAGCTCGACTTCTCCGATGTCATCGCGTTCCTGAGCCTGTTCGCCGGCGGCTGCCCGTAGACTCCCACCGGCTCGGGTCAGGCATCCCGCCCGCCGAGCCGGCGGACCTCCGAGATCGCGTCGTCGAGGCGACGCTTGAGCGTCCGCACGCGCAGCAGCGAGCGCACCCGGGTCAGCAGCTCGAGCTTGTTGACCGGCTTGGTCAAGAAGTCGTCGGCGCCCGCGTCCACCGCCCGCTCCACGTCCCCGACCTCGCTCAGCGCCGTCACCATGATGACGGGGATGTCGCGCGTCTTCGCGTCGCCCTTGACGCTCTCGCACAGCTGATACCCGCTCATCCGCGGCATCATGATGTCCAGCAGGATCAGGTCCGGCTGGCGGTCGCGGATCACGCCCAGGGCCTCGATGCCGTCGGAGCACGCGTCGACCTCGCACCCAAGCTCGTCGAGATAGGCCTGGAGCAGCTCGAGGTTTTGGGCGTTGTCGTCGACGAGCAGGATCCGGGCCTCGCTGGTGTCCAGCGCCGCCAGGCCGGCCGCCTCCTCGTTGGTCTCCGCCATCGACCGCTCCTCGTGACGCCCAGGGGCCCCTGCCTATCGGACGGTGCAACCCACGGCCCGGAGGACGCCAATAATCCACACGATAGCCGCCCGGATCTCGGGCGTGACCCCAGAACCGGACCCCGGAGCCCTCGATGCCCCGAACCCCCGCCGCGATGCCAGCCTGGAAGAACCGGTTCGCCCGACCGGAGGCCGACACGCTCGTCGGGGAGCTGACCGACGACGACCGCCGCCTGTTCGACGCGGCCCGGGAGGGCCTGCTGGGTCTGGAGGGCGTCGGCGAGAGCCTCGAGTGGCGTGGCATCCCCTGGCGCTGGTGCCTGACGTACCAGGTCGCCAAGGACCGCCCCCGGGCGTTCCTGGTTCCCGAACCCGGGCGGGTCGTGCTGGCGATGGCGATCCCGAGCGCCGAGATCGACTCGCTCAACTTCCGGTCGCTGCCCCGCGCCGCCCGCGAGGGGATCGTCAACGCGACCTACGTCGCGGGCGTCCTGTGGGCCGAGTGGCCCCTGACGGCCCTGACGCAGATCGACGACCTGCTGAAGCTGCAGAACCGCCTGCTGGACGCCGCGGCCGCCCCGGCCTGAGCGGCCCGGGCCCGCCCGGCCCTGACCTGCGGAATACCGAACAACCAGGTATCGTCTGGCCGATTCTCGTGATCCACGGAGGGATCCACATGACCCGGTTGACGACCGCCGCTGTCTGCACGCTCGCCCTGCTCGCCGCCCCGGCCTGGGCGGGCCCGCTCGACGACGACCTGCGTGACCTGCTCGCGGATATCGATCTGGGCGGGGCCGACGTGGGTGTCCGCGTCATCGACGTCCAGTCGGGCGATGTGCTCGCCTCCCACGACGCCGACCGGGCGCTGATCCCGGCCTCCAACCAGAAGCTGCTCACGTCCGGGGCCGCCCTGATCACGCTCGGGCCCGACTTCGTCTACCAGACCGACCTCCTGCTCGACGGCTCCAGGCTCGTGCTGGTCGGCTCGGGCGATCCGGCGCTGGGCGACCCGGAGGTCCTGGGCGCCTCGGAGCCGCCGATGACGCACGGCGACCTGCTCTCGGGCTTGGCCGAGGCCGTCGCGGGCGCCGGCGCCACGCTCATCGACGAGCTGGTCGTGGACGACCGGGTCTTCGACCGCGAGTGGGCCCACCCGAGCTGGCCCGCCGACGACCTCAACCGCTGGTATTGCGCCGAGGTCGGCGGTGTGAACTTCCACACGAACGTCGTCTCGGTGTACGTGCGCCCCTCGCCCGACGGCCCCGGCGCCGAGCCGCTCGTCGAGCTCGAGCCGGCCGCCCCCGGCATCGAGATGCGCAACCGGGCCCGCTCGATCCGCTCGGGCCGCAACACGACGTGGGTCGCCCGCCCGCGACCGGTCAACGAGTTCACGCTCTACGGCCAGATCAGCAGCCCGCTGCCCCGCCCGATCCGGGCCTCGATCCACGAGCCGCCGCTGTTCGCCGGCGGCCTGCTCGCCTCGGAGCTGGAGCGTTCGGGCGTCTCGTTCGGGTCCGCGCCCCGGTCGCGTGTCCGCCTCGCCGAGGCCGCCGAGCGGTTCGACGACGCGACGCCGATCGCCCGCGTCACGACGCGCCTGCCGGACGTCCTTCGTCGCTGCAATGTCGACTCGCACAACCTGTACGCCGAGTCGCTGCTCAAGCGGATCGGGCACGAGGTCACGTCGAACCCCGGCTCCTGGACGAGCGGGGCGACCGTCGTGCGGATGCTGCTCTCGGAGCGGCTGGGCGCCAACCACGCCTCGGCGACCCGCATCGCCGACGGCTCGGGCATGAGCCGGGACAACCGCGTCGCCGCCGCCACGATGACCGAGTGGCTCGAGATGATCGCGGGCGATCCCGAGCTCTTCGAGCCGTTCCTCGCCTCGCTGCCCTCCCCGGGCGAGGGCACGCTCACCTCGCGGTTCAAGAACGTGCCGATCGAGAACGTCATCAAGGCCAAGAGCGGCTACCTCGACGGCGTGTACACGCTCTCGGGGTACGTGATCGACCCCCAGACCGCGCGTACCGTCGCGTTCTCGATCCTCCTCAACGAGCGGGACCGGCACACGCCCAACGCCAAGCGGTTCCACGAGCTGTTCGTCGCCGAGATCGACCAGTGGCTGACTCGGTCGCGCCGGACCGCGGCCTCGGCGCCATCGGACTGAGGCCCGTCAGCGGGACGCGGACGCGTCAGCCAGCCCGTACTCCACCCACCGCCGATCGATCAGCGCGAGCGTCTGGTCATCGAACCGCTGCTCGGGGGGCCAGGCGCGGACGCACTGCCCGTTCCTCGCGTCCGCCACCGACTTGGGCGTCGCGTCGAAGAGCACGCGGTCCCCGCCGTGCCGCCGATCCCAGACCGCGTCGCGCGCCGCATCGCAGTTGGCCACCCAGTGGAACAGCGCCGCCCCGGGGTCGCCCACGTCCGCCGCTCTGCCGAGCACAACAACGAACGGTGTCGCCGTCGGCTCCTCGACGAGCTCGTCGATGATCTTGCCGCCCAGGCCGGCCCTGTCGGGCTCGTCGTGCCCGCGGTCGGCGCGGACGAACAGCCAGCCCTGTGCGCCCCCGGGCGCCGCGGCGTCCAGCACGCCCGGAATGGTCCTCGCCCATGCCTCGGCGCGGGCCCGCCCCGCGTCCGTCAGGCGCTCGCGGGGCGCCGCGATGGGCTCCCCGTCAATGTCCTCGCCCGGGATCTTGCGTGTGCAGTCGAAGCCGAGCTTGGTCCCCGAGCCGAGGCGGGGCGCCGCGTGGTCCAGGATGTCGAGTGGCCCGTTCACCCGCTCGATATCCCGCGATGGCCGGCAGTTGGCCGCGCACGCCGCGAGCACGGCCCGCGCGTCGTGCACATCCACGTCCTCGTCCACGACGAAGATCGTCTTGGTCCACGCCATCTGCCCGGCGCCCCAGACCGCGTGCATCACCCGCCGCGCGTGCAGCGGGTACTGCTTGCGGATCTTGATGAACGCGCAGTTGTGGAACGCGCCGAACATCGGCAGGTCGTAGTCCTCGATGTCCGGGATGATCGTCCTCAAGAGCGGCAGCATGATCCGCTCGGTCGCCTTGCCCAGGTAGTAGTCCTCCTGGGGGGGCGGGCCCACGATCGTCGTCGGATAGATCGCCCCGCGGCGGTGCGTGACCGCCGAGACTTCCATGACGGGGTAGCGGTCGGGCATCGAGTAGAAACCCGTGTGGTCGCCGAATGGCCCCTCGAAGACCGCCCCGGGCCCGAGGGGCCCCGCGCCCTGCTCGCCCGGGACCCAGCCCGGGAACCCCGCGTCCGTCCGCACGTGACCCTCGACGACGATCTCCGCGTCGGCCGGGATCCAGAGGGGGACCGTCCGGGCGCGGACCATGCGCAGGCCCTTGCCGCCGAGGAACCCCGCCATCAGCAGCTCGCTGATCCCCGGGGGCAGCGGGCACGTCGCCGCGTAGGGCAGCACGCTCGGGCCGCCCAGCACGACCGCGACCGGCATGGGCTCGCCCAGCCGCTTCCAGCTCCGCCAGTGGGCGGCGCCGTCGTGGTGCATGTGCCAGTGCATCGCCAGCCGGTCCCGTCCCAGCAGCTGCACGCGGTACATGCCGATGTTGTGCGACCGGGGCTTGTCCGCGTGCCGATCGTCGGCGTGGATGGTGTGCACGCCCGCGAGCGTGATGTACCGCCCCCGGAACGATCGCTCCCACTCGCCCGCCGAGATCGATGGATGCCCATGCCCGGGCACGCCCTCGTTCGCGTCGGCCGGGTAGCCGAGCGATGCGAAGTCCCCGTCCAGTGGCCAGCACCGGAGCATGCCCAGGCGCGTCAGGTCGATGCGATCGACCTCGAGCACGACCTGCTGGCAAGCGCCGCTCCCGCGGCCGCGCCTGGGCCCGATCTTGAGCAGGGGCGTGAACGTCCTCGCCTTGCCGACCGCCTCGCCCAAAGACCGGGGCGGCTCGGGCTTGACCAGCTCGCCGATCTGCTCGGCGATCGACTCGAACGATCGCTCGCCCAGCGCCATCTCCATCCGCCGATAGCTGCCGAACGCGTTGATGAGGACCGGCAAGTCCGAGCCCTCGACGTCCTCGAAGAGCAGGGCGGGCCCGCCCAGGCCGTGGTTCGCGGGGTCCGAGCGCCGCGCCGCCTCGCTGGGCGGCGAGGGCGCGGGCGTGCGGCTGACGCGGTCGGCGATCGCCGCGATCTCCAGGACCGGGCTCACCCGCGCCCGCACGCGGCGCAGCTCGCCCGCGCGGTCGAGGGCGTCAACGAAGGCGCGGAGGTCCCGGTACATTGCCTGCAGCCTATGTCCGGAGCGAACCCGCCAGCCCGGGGCCCCGCCGAGCCCCCCGCCCACGAGGCCGCCCAGCGCCGCGACTGGGTCGCGTACTTCGACCGCATGCGGGGCAAGCCGGCGCGCGAGACGCTCACCGGGGCCCTGGACGCGTTCGGCCAGATCGACCCGGATAGTCCTCCGCTCGCGGTGGACCTTGGAGCGGGCGACGGTCGGGACACGGCCGAGATTCTCCGCCGCGGCTGGCGCGTGCTCGCCCACGACGGGAGCCCCGAGGGCATCCGCCGGCTGCGGGGGCGTCCCGAGTGCGCCGCGGCCGAGAAGGACGGCCGCCTCGAGGTCGTCCTCGCGGAGTTCGCCGACGTCGAGATCCCGCGGGCCAGCCTCGTGAACGCGAGCTTCTCGCTGCCGTTCTGCCCGCCCGGGCAGTTCCCCGAGCTGTGGCGCCGGATCGACGCGGCGATCGGGACCGGGGGACGGTTCGCGGGCCAGCTCTTCGGCGACCGCGACGGCTGGGCGATCCTCGAGGACCGGACCCATCTCAGCCGCGAGCAAGCCCTCGACCTCTTTTCCAACTATGTTCTCGAGAGCTTCCGCGAGGAGGACCGCCCCAGCTCGCACCCGGGCGAGGCCCACAAGCACTGGCACGTCTTCCATATCATCGCCCGCAAGAGGGACCCGTAGGACCCACCGGAGACCCGCATGCCCGGCGAACTCGCCATCGACCTCCATCACGTCGCCAAGACCTACCGCGGCCGCGTCCAGGCCCTCCGCGGCGTGGACATGCAGATCCACAAGGGCGAGATCTTCGGCCTGCTCGGGCCCAACGGCGCCGGCAAGTCCACCCTCGTCAAGATCCTCATGACCGTCATCCGTCCCTCGCGGTGCGAGGGCACCATGCTCGGGCACACCGTGGGGCACAAGCCGACGCTCGCCAGGGTCGGATACCTGCCCGAACATCACGAGTTCCCGGACTACTTGACCGGGTCGCAGGTGCTCCACTACTTCGGGGCTCTTGCGAAGACGCCGCGCCGTGAGCGAAAGAAGCGCGTCGACGAACTACTGGGCATGCTCGGCATGAGCCGCTGGGCGTCGAAACGAATTGGATCTTACTCCAAAGGGATGCGCCAACGAATCGGTGTAGCCCAGGCGCTTGTCAACGATCCGGATCTGGTCCTCCTCGACGAACCGACCGACGGCGTGGACCCTGTTGGCCGACGCGACATCCGGAACGTGATCTGCGCGATGCGCGACCAGGGCAAGACCGTCTTCCTTAACTCCCATCTCCTTTCCGAGCTGGAGATGGTGTGCGGACGTGTCGCAATCCTGGTCCAGGGGGAGATCAAGCACCAGGGCTCCCTCGACGAGCTGACAGCCGATCAGCACAAGTACGAGGTCGAGGTTGCCGCCGCCGATGTGCAAACTGCCCTGAGGACCATCCGGGACGAGTTCGAAGGCGGGATCGACCAGGACGACAAGGAGGGGGTGCTCCTGCTTGACACGACGGACCCCGATCGCGTGCAGCCCGTCATCGATGCGCTTCGGCGAGACCGGATCTCGATACACGCCATCCGCCGGCGCCGCCCGTCGCTCGAGGACCTGTTCATGCGGGCCGTCGTAGATCCGGAGACCGGGCAAGCTCACGCCCCCGGGGCGGCGGACTCGCGAGCAACGAAGAGAAAGGCCAGGACGTGAGCCAATCCGCCGCAATCCTCATCGACTCACTCCGGCATCTTCGAAGCCGATACCTGTTCTGGATCAGCTTGGTCTTGTCGGCTCTCGCCGCTTTCGTGCTCTTCGGCACATACTCGTTCACGCCGGAGGGCATCCGGTTCCTTTGGTTCAGCCCGATCGAGAACCAGTCCCTCGCCGCGGGCACGCCCGGACCCCGGCAGATGGTCTCGGGCGTCTTTAACGGCGTGTTCATCAAGCTCTGGCTGGCGTGGGGCGTGATCATCCTCGCGCTCATCTCGACCGCGAGCGTGCTTCCCGAATTCCTGAGGTCAGGGGCGATTGACGCGGCACTCGCCAAGCCAATTTCTCGGATCAAGCTCTTCCTGCTCAAGGTTGCCGGATCGCTCCTCTTCGTGCTGCTCCAGGTCGCGGTCGGCGTCGGGCTCGCGTACGTGCTGATGGGATTCCGATTCGACATGTGGATCCACGCCAGCCTCCTGGCGATCCCACTCATCACGCTCCAGTTCCTCTACCTCTACTGTTTCGCGGCGCTCATCGCGGTGCTGACCCGATCCACGCTCGCGAGCCTCATCGGCACCGTGCTGCTCTGGTTCGCCGTGTTCATCGTCCAGTTTGTTTCGAACCAGTTCCAAGAAAACGCTACAGCGATGCGGACGCTGAGAGACACGTTCGAAACTCGAATCGAGCAGGTCGAGGGCAACGCGCGAGACGAGGGACGCGACCCGACACCGTTCGAGACGACGCGTCTGGGCTGGTACAGAGAGCAGGTCACACAAACAGACCAGACCCTCTCCTGGATGGAGCCCTGGGAGCGCAGGTTCGGGTTGGTCGAGCTGTTTGTGCCGAAGACAAGCGACATCCGCCACATCATCGCCCAACGAGTCAGGGCGCCGATCAGCAATGACTTCATGTCCTTGTTTGTGGACTTCGAGGACGACGGCATCCGCCCGTCCAGCGTGGACGAGGAGGAGTGGGCAGCGTCGCTCGATGCGAGTGATCAGGGCCAGGAAGCGGTACGGGACGTCAACCCCTGGATCAGCATCGGGTCGTCGCTGGCGGTCTCGGGACTCGCGCTGGCTCTCGCGACGTTGGTATTCGCCCGCCGCGACTTCTAGGCCCCGCTACTCCCCCGCCAGCTCCGCGCCCCGGTGCCGCGCCGCGAAGACGGCACGACCGATCGCGTCCATCACGCCCGACCGGTCCAGCGACTCGCACGCCGCGGCCGTCGTTCCGCCCTTGCTCGTCACCCTCGCCCGCAGCGCGTGCGGGTGCTCGGGCGAGCCGGCGAGCATCTCCCCAGAGCCGGCGATCGTCTCGCGGACGATCAGCGTCGCCTCCTCGCGGCTGAATCCCAGCTCCACCGCCGCCAGGATCATCGCCTCGGCCAGGTAGAACACGTACGCCGGCCCCGATCCGGCCAGCGCCGTGAACGCGTCCATCAGCGACTCGGGGATCTCGACCACGCGCCCGACGCCCTCGAACAACTCTCTCGCGCGCGCGTCGTCCCCCTCGTCGGCGCCCTCGCCCAGGCAGACCGCCGTCATCCCCCGCCCGAGCATCGCCGGCAGGTTCGGCATCGCCCGCACCACACGGACCCCGCCCCCCAGCGCCGCCCGGATCTTCCCGCTGGGCGTCCCGGCCAGGATCGTGACGACCACCCGGGGCGCGCCCGAGGCCAGCCGGGCGCCGATCTCTCCGCCGACCTCGCCCAGCTTCTGCGGCTTGACCGCGAGCAGCACCTGGCCGGCACCGGGCGACGCCTCGGCGCCTTCCACCCAGCTCAGCGCCTCGTCGGCGGTCGAGACCGAGTGCTCGAAGTCGGCCCGCCGATCCGCGTCCGGGTCCGCGACGATCCAGTCGTCGCCCAGCACGCCGGCGGCCCGGGCGCCCTCCAGGATCGCTCGGGCCATCGCGCCCCCCCCGACGACGGCGATCGGCGTTCGTTTCGTGGTCATGCGCCAAGCGTACGCCGGCCTCGGCCGAGTGCGTCCCGGGCCGCCGGCTTCTACACTCCCACCGGCCCGAATGCCCGGGCCGAGGGACGATCCAGCGTCATGCCCAGCTTCTACCAGCTCGACTTCGAGAGCCCTGTCCGGGAGATCGAGAAGCGCATCGCCGCGGCCGAACGCGGCTCGCCCGGGCAGGACGGCTCGCTGCCCGCCCCGGCGCTCGGGGGCGTGGACCCCGCCGAGGCGCCCGAGGAAACGACCCCGATCGACGAGCTGATCGCCCGGCGGGACCGCCTGCTCGAGGAGATCTACGCCGACCTCTCGCCGTGGAACACGGTCCGCGTCGCCCGCCACCCGGAGCGCCCGCAGACCAGGGACTACATCGCCCGGATCTGCCGCGACTTCGCGGAGCTGCACGGCGACCGCCGCTTCGGCGACGACCCCGCCCTCGTGACCGGGTTCGCCCGGATCGGCGCCTTCAAGGTCCTCATTGTCGGGCACCAGAAGGGGCGGGACACGCAGGAGAAGCTCGCCTGCCACTTTGGCTGCGCCCACCCGGAGGGGTACCGCAAGGCGCTGGCGAAGATGAAGCTCGCCGAGAAGTTCGGCCTGCCGATCGTGACGCTCGTGGACACGCCCGGCGCCTACCCGGGCCTGGGCGCCGAGCAGCGGGGCCAGGCCGAGGCCATCGCGGTCAACCTCCGGGAGATGAGCCGGCTCCGCGTGCCGATCGTGTCCGTGATCATCGGCGAGGGCGGGTCGGGCGGCGCCCTGGGCATCGCGGTCGCCGACCGGGTCGCGATGCTGCAGAACGCGTGGTACTCCGTGATCTCTCCCGAGGGCTGCGCCGCGATCCTCTGGAAGCAGGCCAACGAGCAGACCAACTCCGCCGCCGCTCATGCGCTGCGGCTCACCGCCAAGGACAACCTCAAGCTGGGCATCGTGGACGCGGTCGTCCCCGAGCCACGGGGCGGGGCGCACCGGGACAAGGACGCGGCGGCCGAGGCGCTCCGGGGCTGGATCGCGGGCCAGCTCGAGGAGCTGAGCCGCCTCGACGCCGACGAGCTTGTGCAGGGGCGGTACGAGCGTTTCCGGAAGCTGGGCGAGTTTGAGACGCGCCAGGACGCCGAATCGGCCACGCAAGCCGAGTCCGCGTAACCGGCAAATCAACACAACACGTTGTTTCATAGTGCTTTAGGCGCTCTCGCCGACACCCTCGCCGCGCTTTGACTCGTTCGGTGGCTGGGCGTACCCTTGTCGCCCGCGTCCGGCGGGGACCCGCCAGGCCGGGCGGGCTCGGTGGGAGGCGCAGGGCAAGCGTGCCGAAAAAAACCCGTAAATCATCCGCCGGGTCGAGGAAGACCTCCTCGAAGAAGCGGTCCGCGCGCTCCACCTCGAAGAAGAAGACCACCGCCCGGAAGACCTCGGCGAAGAAGACCGCCAAGCGGCCCTCGACCCGGAAGAAGACAACCCGGAAGACCTCGGCCAAGAAGGCGGCCAGCAAGAAGAAGACCGCCGCGCGCAAGAAGACTGCCAGGCCAACCAAGAAGAAGGCCGCGGCGCCGAAGAAGAAGACCACGGCGTCCAAGAAGGCCGCTTCGAAGAAGTCGTCGGCCAAGAAGCACTCATCCAAGAAGACCACCAAGAAGGCCGCGTCGTCC
The DNA here is from genome assembly GCA_041987545.1 of Phycisphaerales bacterium. GTDB lineage: Bacteria > Planctomycetota > Phycisphaerae > Phycisphaerales > UBA1924 > JAJRXR01. The sequence continues at coordinate 37,129 of JBHIWH010000002.1, forward strand.
AAGGCGCCGGCCAAGGCCGCGGACGCCAAGCAAGGCGACCCGAAGAAGCCGGCCCGCAAGGGCATCACGATCGTCTCCGACCGCCCGAAGCGCCGCCGCTCGAGCCCGAAGCCCCCGACGTCGAAGTTCCCGCCCACAGGCGATCGGCTGCTGGGCCCGGGCTCGCCGGTGCGCAAGCCCCTGATCCCGTCGGGCCCGAGCCGAGCCGCGGAGGCCGCCGCCGAGCGGGCCGCGACCGAGCGATCGGGAAAGAAGATCAAGAGCCCGTTCACCAAGCGTGAGCTGGACAAGTTCCGCCAGATCCTGCTCGCCAAGCGGGCGGAGCTGTTCGGCGACATGTCCACGATGGAGTCGGGCGCGCTCCGGTCGGAGTCCGGCGGGCTGAGCCACACGCCGCAGCACATCGCCGAGCAGGGGTCCGACAGCTACGACCAGTCGCTCTCGCTGGACCTGGCCGCGGCCGACCGCCGGCTGATCATGGAGATCGACGACGCGCTCAAGCGGATCGCCGACAAGACGTTCGGGATCTGCGAGCTGACGGGCAACCCGATCCGCAAGACACGGCTCGAAGAGCTCCCCTGGGCGCGGTACTCGATCGAGGCCGCCCGGGAGCTCGAGCGTCGGTCCGGGTTCCGGTCGTGACCGACGATCCCGGCGGGAAGCCGGGGCCGTCGGCGAGTGATGGCGGGCCGACCCCTGCGCCGGCGAGCCGCGCCGGAGCCTCGAAGCGGGCCTGGGCCGGGCTGCTGATCTGGACCGCGATCGCCCTGGTCATCGACCTGTGGACCAAGGCCCTGGCGTTCTCCAAGGTCGCCGGGGCCCCGGTCACGATCCGCCGGGCCGATGTGCTCTCGGGGGCGTCGCTGGACTCGCTCGTCCCGAGCCACGAGGCCGTCACGGTCGTCCCGAGCATCCTGGAGTTCACGCTGGTCCTGAACCCGGGCGCCGTCTTCGGCATCGGCGCGGGCCGGCGGTGGTTCTTCATCCTGTTCACGATCATCGCCCTGGGATTCGCGCTGTTCGTCTTCGCCCGCTGGACCACCGCCCGCGATCGGGCCGCGCACATCGCCCTCGCCCTCCTCATCGCCGGCGGGCTCGGGAACCTCTACGACCGGATTGTCTACGCCTGCGTCCGCGACTTCATCCACCCGCTGCCGGGCGTGCAGCTGCCCTTCGGCATCGCCTGGCCCAGCGGGTCCAGCGACGTCTGGCCCTACGTCTCCAACGTCGCGGACCTGTTCCTGCTGATCGGGATCGGCGTGCTGCTCGTCTGCTCGTGGCGGGGCACAGCGACCCGCGAGACGGCGAGCGAAACCGCCGAGGCCGCGAGCTAGCGCCGCTCGCTACGACATCGCCGCGGCGCGACTGCGGAGCCCGTCGATCATCTCGCGGATCTCCTGGGCCATGCGCGTGTTCGGGAACTCGGCGAGCACCCGCTCGCCGGCGTCCAGCGCCCGGGGCCAGTCCTTGTCCTGCACCGCCAGCTTGAACTGCACGCCCAGGTTCTCCCGCGCCTTGCCGATCACGCCCCGGGCCAGCTCCTGGTACGGCTCGGCCTCGGCCTCGGTCAGGAACCCGTCCAGCTCCTTGAGCAGCTCCATCGCCTCGTCGATCTGCTCGTTCTGGGCCGCGTGTAGGAACCGCCGCTCCAGGTCGGTCTTGTAGCGGGCCCTCGCGTGCTCGACCCGGTGCCGCAGGCCCTCGACCCGCGGCGAGTCGGGGTAGAGCCGCGTGACCCGGCCCGCCTCGGCCATCGCCTCGTCCCAACGCAGCTGCGTGATCAGCCGGTCCAGGTTGGCGACCGCGTCGGCGACGCGCCGGTCCACCGTCTGGAACCGGGCCGTCTCGATCCGCTCGCGGAACTCCTCGGCGTCGGCCCGGTAGCCGAACCGCTCGGCCAGTTCCTTGACCAAGACCATCGCCGCGTCCCAGTCCTCGACGGCGATGTCCTCCTCGATCGCGGCGCAGAGCAGCTCACGCTCGCGTCGGCGGTTGAGCACACGCCGGGCGTCGTCGGAGAGCGCGCCCATCTCGCCCAGCCGCTCGATCTGGCGCCCCAGCTCGCCCAACTCGGCGCGGAGGGGCGTGTCCTCTGCCGCGGAGCCCGCACCCGTGACGCGCATCGCCGCGATCGGCGCCGTCGTCGCCACCACGATCAGCCCGAGCGCCCCGCACGCGAGCATCACGTCCGAGCCCGCCGCGACCCCCTGGACCACGAGCCCGACGCCGACGACCCCCGCGCCGACGTACGCCGCGATCACCCACCAGCCAGGTCCGGATCGGTTGCGCTCGCTCATGACGTCTGGCCTCGCTCAGCTCCCGGGGACAGGCCCGCCGCAGTTCTGCTCCACCGGCACCGCGCACAGGAACCGGAGCGGCTGATCGCCCGCTCGGAACTGGTGCTCGTGGTTGGCCGGCACGTAGATCACGTCCCCGCCCCGGATGGGGCTCCGCTCGCCGTTGAGCAGGATCGTCCCCTCGCCCGAGACGACGTACACCTCGTGCTCGTAGTCGTGCTGGTGCTGGGGCGTGTGCCCGCCGGGCTCGACCTGGAACTGCCGCAGGGAGAAGTGCGGCGCCCCGTCGGCCCGCCCCACCATCACCGCCATCGAGGCGCCCTCGACGCCGTCCATCTGCACGGGCTCGCGGGGCGTGTCGTCGATGTTGCGGATCAGGCCATCCATGCGGTTCGTCCTCCGGTCCGGCCCAGCCATCGGCCTATCGTGGCGGGCGCGTCCATTGTACGAGCCAACCCCACGCCCGAGCACCGCAATCCCATGCCGCAGACCACGCCCGACGCCCCCGTCATCGAGTCGTTCGCCCTCGGCCCGTACGAGACGAACTGCTTCATCGTCCGCTCGGGCAGCGCGTGCTGGGTCGCCGACGCGGGGTACCAGCCAGGCGTGCTGATCGAACGCCTGCGGGAGCTGGGCCTGACGCCCGAGGCGGTCGTGCTCACGCACTGCCACGCGGACCACATCGCGGGCCTTTTCGAGCTCCGCAAGGCCTTCCCGGGCGCCCCGATCTGGGTGCACGAGGCCGAGGAAAAGTGGCTGAGCGAGCCGGAACTGAATCTCTCTGCCGCGATGGGTGTGCCGGTCACCGGGCCCACCCCCGACCGCCTGCTCCGCGACGGCGAGACCATCACGCTCTGCGGCCAGGACTGGCGCGTGCTGCACACCCCGGGCCACTCGCCGGGCGGGATCTCGCTCGTGCACGAGCCGTCGAAGACCGCGATCGTCGGCGATGCGCTCTTCGCCGGCTCCATCGGGCGGACGGACTTCCCCAACGCGGACTTCGAGACGCTGGCCGCGTCGATCCGCGAGCGGCTCTACACGCTGCCCGACGAGACCCGCGTCCTGCCAGGGCACGGGCCCGAGACCACGATCGGGCGCGAGAAGCGGTCCAACCCGTTCGTCCGCCCGGCCTGATCGGCCCCTCAGCCGAACACGGGGCTCAGCCCCATGAACCGCCGCCACGCGCTCACCTGGCCCAGGTGCATCGCCATGTGCGTCGTGAAGAAAAACGTCGCGGCGATCCCCAGCGTGGGCGCCAGCCGCTGGTACGCCTCGGCCCCGGTGTGCGGACCCGCGAGCTTCGCGTCGTCCCACTCGGACACACGCTGGATCGCGACCGAGTACGCGTTGTTGAACCGCGGCATGAGGTCGGACATCGCCGGGTAGATCGAGCCGTCGGGATCGTCGCGGCACTCGGCCTGCGGCCCGAACAGCGCGTCCTCGGCCTCGGACATGGCGATCGCCGACGCGTCCTCGCCCGCCATCTCCAGCAGCCGCGCGGGGTAGCGGGTCAGGTGCCCGTACACGAACGCGGGGTGGTTGGTCTGGACCGGCTGCCCGTCCTTGGTCGCCAGACGCGCGAACATCTCCGGCGTGACGTCCTTGGTCATCATCGCCCCGATACCCAGGGACCGCTGCCCGCACGCCGCGATCAACTCAGACATGTATCCCATCAGGACCTCCGCTCGCTCACCACTCGGCCGCCTCGAGCCCCATGCACCGCCGCCAGGCGCTGATCTGGCCCAGGTGGAACATGGGGTGGTTGTTGAGAAGATACTCGGCCGCGGCCCCGAGCGACAGCATCGTCGAGCCCAACTCGGGGCTCATCGTGTGCGTCTCCTCGAGGATATCGTCGGGCAGCCCGCGGACCAGTTCGGCCGTCGTCCTCAGCGCCGTCCCGAACTGGGAGACGATCTCGTCCTTGTCGGGGTAGGTCTCGCCGAACGGGTCGTCGCGGCAGATGGCGTCGGAGCCGAAGACCTCCTCGTACCAGTACGGCGCCGCCGCCAGGCTCTGGTCCAGCCCGGCCATCTTCAGCACGCGGGCCGGGTAGAGCGTCAGGTGCCCGTACACGAACGCCGGGTGGTTCATGTAGATCGGCCCGCTCTCGCCCAGGGGCAGGCGGGCGAAGGTCTCGCTCGGGATATCCCGCGCCAGCGCCAGCGCGATCTCTCGTGTGCGGACCGCGTTGGCCCAGATCGTCTCGGACAGCTCGCCCACCGGGGGCCTCCTTGCTCTGGTCGGCCCCCGGTCTATCCGCCGACGTACTTCGCGTACACACCGCGGGCACGCGCCGGCTCGGTCGTGTTGTGCACGATCGCCCGGCCGTCCCCGAACACCGTCAGCCACACGGGCCCGCCGTCCTCGCCCCGCTCGGCGTCGAGGGCGCCCCTGACGACCCCCTCTTCGAGCGCGAACCGCCCATGGATCGACAAACGTCGCACAACGACCTCGAGATCGATGACCTCGCCCCCGGCGTCCGGCGCCACCTGCACCGCCCCCCGCCCGCACATCGAGGTCGTCCGCCCGCCCAGCCGCCCGCCGAGGAACGCGAAGTCTCGCCCGCCGCAGCAGGGGCAGTCGGCCCGCCTCGCCTCGGCCAGGTCGATGCGTGTCCGCCGCCCGTGCCAGGGGTCGAAGCTGAGCAGGGATCCGCTCGCCAGGTCGTCGCGCCCCAGCAGGATCTTCATGGCCTCCTGGACCTGGTACGCCGCGATCATGGTCGCCACGGGCGCGAGCACGCCGGCCGTGTCGCACGTCTCGGCGGTCCCGGGCGCCGGCGCGTCGAAGAGGCACCGCAGGCACGCGGTATGCGGCGGGCGGAACGTGGCGCTCATCGCCCGCGTGCCGACGGCGCCGGCGTAGACGTACGGGATCTCGTGCTTGACGCTCGTGTCGTTGAGCAGGAACCGCGTCTCGAAGTTGTCCGTCCCGTCCACGATCACGCCGGCCCGCCCGAGGGGCCCGTCGAGCAGCATCGCCTCGGCCGTCCGGGGCGAGAGGTCCCCCACGACCCCTTCGATCTGTACTCCGGAGTTGACCGAGACCAGCCGCCGACGGGCGGCCTCCGCCTTGGGCCGCCCGGCCCGGGCGTCCGACTCGTCGAACAGCGTCTGCCGCTGCAGGTTCGTCGTCTCAACCACGTCCCTGTCGATCACGCTCACCCGCCCGACGCCAGCGCGGACCAGCAGGTCGGCGGCCGGGCACCCCAGCGCGCCCACGCCCACGATGAGGGCGTGGGCCTCGCCCAGCCGGCGCTGGCTCTTGGCACCGACGCCCTCGACGAGCATCTGGCGGTGATAGCGGTACAGTTCGTCGCCCGGCTCCACGCCGGATCGTATTCGGGGGACCCGCCCATGACCCGCTGCCACTCCGAGACCCACCACCCGGACCAGGGCTTCGCCTGGACCGAGCCCGACCCGCTCGACCTGAAAGTCGAGACGCCGCGGCTGATCGTCCGCCCGTACGAGCTCGGCGACATCCAGGCCACGTTCGAGACCATCAACGCCTGCCGCGACTCGCTGCTCCCCTGGCTGCCCTGGGCCCGGAGCGAGCACCGCGACCTGGCCTCGACGATGGAGTTCGTCGCCAAGCAGGTCGGCCGCCTGTCCAAGCCCCTGACCGCCGACGGCGTCGCCCTGGCGATCTTCGAGCGGGACTCGGGCGAGCTCGCCGGCGGCACCGGATTCCACGACCTCCGCCGCGACACGGCGAGCGTCGAGGTTGGGTACTGGGTCCGCGGCGATCGGACCGGCCGAGGCTACTGCACCGAGGCCGTCGCCCACTGGATCTCACGGATCCTGGCGCCTCAGTCCCGGGGCGGACTCGGCCTTAACCGCGTCCGCGTGTTCTGCTCGGCCGAGAACAAGGCCTCGGCCCGCGTCCCCGAGAAGCTCGGCCTCAGGCCCGAGGTCATGCAGCGACAGGACTACCTCGTCCCGCACCACGGCGTGACCGACCGCCTGGGCTGGGGCGTGCTCGCGGGCGAGTGGGACACCAAGACCCACAAGCCCCGGGGCGAGCCAGGGTCTACGGATCGCGCTTGAGGAAATCGGTAAGAGCCTCGACCATCTCGTTGAGGTCCGTCGCAGGGCCCCGGGGCGGGCTGTAGGACATCTTCTGCTGCGCCCCCTTCAGCTTGGCGATGAGCCATTCCACCGGCTCGTCCTCGGATCCCGCGGCCCCGACGAGTTTCTCGACCTGCGCGACCGAGGCGTAGAGCTTGGCACGCCTCCGGGATGCCACGCCCGATCCGATCTCCTCCGGGATGACCATCAGCGTCGCCGACGCGGTCGAGACCGCGTGCTTGCCGCCTCCGCTGCCGAGTCCGACTTTCTTCGACTCCGACAGGGTGATCTCGCCGTGCACCATGCGCACGCCCGGCGCGATCTCGATGTCCAGCTCGATCGTCCCCTCGCCCACGCCCGGCGTGGTCGGCTCGGCGGCCGACAGGACAACGACATCGACGCTCGAAGCCAGCCCCCCGCCAGCCTTCTTCTTCTGCGTGAACATCGTCCGATCGACCAGCTTCGCCAGCTCGTCCCGGACGGTGAGGTCCTCGGCGATCGTGGCATTCTCGACCCAGTAGTACCGCGTGACGGGCCGACCGCCGGGCACGATGTCACGCCGTCGCCCGTGCAGCAGAACCCTGTCCGCGTCACCGATCTCGTCCCAGCCCGACCCGTCGCGGAGGAACTTGCGTGCGAATGCCCTGTACGCCTCGTACAGCTCGGGATCATCGAGCACGGGTGTGCCCACGACCTCCATGGTCGAGGCGATCGAGACCTCGGCGGACGCGCTCGTGTTGTCCTCGTCACCCTCGATGATCGTCGTGCCGTTGACGCTGTCTGTGTCCTTGTCCGCGATCGTCCCGCTCAGCTTCGCGTTGGTCGCGGCGGTCCCCTTGATCTCGCCGTACCGGATGTGCAGCAGCGGCTCGCCCCGCTTTGCCCGGATGAGGTTGTCGAGCAGCTGCTCGTCGTAGGCCTTGAGCAGCTCGTTCCGCATCTCCCGGTGGTCGTAGCCCAGGCGGTGCGGCGTGCACCCGCCCGCGAGCGCCGCGGCGCCGAGCGTCAGGACCACAACCCCAATGTTCACGATCGTCCGCATGGTCCCCCCTTGCCCGCCGGGTCGGCGGTTCGTTGGAGCCGGCAGCGTAACAACCGCGCCGCGGGTCGCGGCAGTCCGAAACGACAACCGGCGACCCCGAGGGGCCGCCGGCCGTGTGTATCTGCTTGAGGCAGACGAGCTTACTTCGCGAAGTGCGCGAATGCCTTGTTGGCCTCGGCCATGCGGTGCGTCTGCTCGCGGGTGGTCATCGCCTTGCCCTCGCCGCGGCTGGCCGCCAGCAGCTCGTCGGCGAGCTTCAGGTGCATCGGGCGACCCTTCTCGCTCCGGCACGCCTGGATGATCCAGCGGAACGCCAGCGACTGCTGGCGGTTGGACTTGACCGGCAGCGGCACCTGGTAGTTGGCGCCGCCGATCCGCTTGGAACGGACCTCGACGTACGGCTTGACGTTCTCGATCGCCCGCTTGAACACGTCCATGCCGTCGGCGGGCTTGTTCTCGACCTCGCCGATCTCCGCGAGCTTGCGGTCGATCTCGTCCAGCGCGTCGTAGATCACCCGCTGGGCGGCGGTCTTGCGCCCGTCGTACATGATGCAGTTGGTGAACTTCGCGAGCACCTTGTCCCCGAACTTGGGATCGGGGCGGAGCTGCGACTGCGATGCGGTGATGCGACCGGCCATTGCCTTCTCCTTCGGCTCATCCGCCGCCAACTGGCGGCCGTCTGTTCACCCCGGTGCTCTTGGCCGATGCCCCGGGATTACTTGCCCGGCGCCGGGCGACGATGCCCGGAGCCGATGGTTGTCGAGACTGATCTGTTACTTGCCGCGCTTGGCGCCGTACTTCGAGCGGGCCTGCTTCCGCCCGTCCACGCCGAGCGTGTCGAGCGAGCCGCGGACGATGTGGTAGCGGACACCCGGGAGGTCACGCACGCGGCCGCCCCGGACGAGCACGATCGAGTGCTCCTGGAGGTTGTGGCCCTCGCCGCCGATGTAGGCGGTGACCTCCTTGCCGTTGGAAAGACGCACACGGGCGATCTTCCGGAGCGCGGAGTTGGGCTTCTTGGGCGTGGTCGTGCGCACGCTCAGGCAGACGCCGCGCCGCTGGGGGCAGGCGTCAAGGTCGCGGACCTTGGACTTGGCCTTGGGGCTGCGCCTGGGCTTGCGGATGAGCTGGTTGATCGTCGGCATGGGCTTCCCGGACTGGTCGTGCACCCTTCCCGGACCTCCGGGCAGGGCCCGAATACTAGCCCCCGACCTCCCCCGGACAAGCCCCGCCCGCCCCGTCGCCCGCCCGGCGCGGGGTACGATCCGCCCCATGACCGCCCACCAGAGCGATCCGATCACCGTCCGGGCCTTCCAGCAGCTCATCCGAGACCGGTACTACGCCACCGATTCGGCCCGGGGCACGGGCGGGACGTTCCTGTACCTGGCCGAGGAGTTCGGCGAGCTGGCCACCGCCCTGGCCGCCAACTCCCGCCCCTCCAAGCCCCCAACCGAGGCCGAGCGGGCCAACCTGGTCGAGGAGTTCGCCGACGTCCTGGCCTGGCTGGCGACGCTGGCCAACATCCACGAGGTGGACCTGGCCGACGCCCTCGAGAAATACTCCGATCCGACGCGGGTCGAGGGCGTCAAGGACTGACGGCGCCCTCCAGCTCCGCGTCCCGGTCCTCGGCCCGCATCGCCCTCGGCGAGCCCACGCCGGCCCCCAAGGGGCGGTAGACCTCGATAACGAGCGTGTCGTCCTCGGTCGGCGCCCCGCCCCGGTGGGCCGAGACCATCCCCAGGATCCGCTCGGGCCAGGACCCGCCCTCGAAGCGACCCTCTGCCGCGACCATCGACCGCAGCCCCATGATCCGGAGCATCTTGCCAGAGGGGCTCCGGGCCTCGCTGGCGCCGTCGGTGTAGGCGATGAGCGAATCGCCCTGGCCGAAGCGGCAGCTCTGCTGATCGGAGTCGAAGTCGTCCTCCGAGCAGGCGCCCAGCACGAAGGCCGTCGATCCCAGCTCGCGGATGGTCCCGTCCACGCCCCTGAGGAACGCGGGCGGGTGCCCGCCGCTGGCCCAGGTCAGCTCGTCCGACCGCGTGTCGATCCGGAAGCACAGGGCCGTGACGAACAGCGAGTGCTTGGCCATGGTCAGGTGGACGTACCGGTTGAGGCGTGCGAGGACGGCGCCGGGGTCGATGTCCGGGTCCTCGGCGAACCGCAGCTCGATCTCGCCGTGCAGCCGGTTGACGCTCAGGGCCGCCGGGATCCCGTGCCCGGTGACGTCCATCACGACGACGCTGATCCGCTCGTGCCCGTCCGGCAGCGTCTGCATGTGGACGTGCAGGAAGTCGCCGCCGATCTGGCGCATCGGCTGGTAGCGGTACGCGAAGCGGACGACTCCCTCGCCCTTGGGCTCGGGAAACACGGCCTCGTGGATCTGCCGCGCGTACGCCAGCTCCTGTCGCAGCATGCCGTACCGCTGCCTGAGGAAGTTGTGGCTCGACCGCTGCATCCGCAGCGAGTGGCGGTACCAGCAGATGCCGACCGCGGGCAGCATGAACAGCAGCGTCGCGGCGGTCGCGACGAGCGTCATCGCGGACTTGCCCTCGATGGTGAGCTTGCTCGCCGTGCTCAGCCCGAGCACGATCGCGATCGGGATGATCGCCTGGCGGACGCTCCAGGGGAAGATGCAGCACACGACCAGGTGCGCGAGCCAGAACGCGAAAAGGCCCCCCCCGCTGACGCCCGCGACGCGGGCCGCGATCCCGAAGAGCCCGTCGGCGACGATCAGCGCGATCGACAGCTGCACGATGCGCCGCGTCGAGGGCTTGACCTGCCAGACCTGCCAGACGACCGACGAGTACAGCACGAACCAGCCCGCGGTCAGGATCACGAAGAACGCCGACCGCCAGCCCGGGCCGACGGCCGTGCCGACGACGTCCGACAGCGCGTCGAAGACGCCCAGGGCGTCGCCCCGCCTGGCCGCGTTGGAGATGTTGATCCACGTCGCCCCGACGAGGACGGCGACGAGCATGACCAGGTTGAGGGCCATCCAGATCGAGGCAAAGCCGAGCAGGCGGGCCCGCAGCAGACGGTCGGTCTCCGCCCGGAACTCGTGCTTGAACTCGAGGGTCTCCAGACCCGCCGTCGCGCCCACGCCTCGTCCTTCCGTCGCTCCGCCGGCCCGGAAAGGGCCAGCCCCAGACAACTTACCGTCTCGGGCGTCCGGGGTGGAGTCAGGCGTCCGAGGAGCCCACAGTCGCCCCGCCCATCGTCCTGAATAGCTCGACGACCAGCGTGTCGTCGTCCGCCTCGCCCTTCCGGAACCGCTCGACCGACCGGACGATCGCCGCCGGCCAGCGCCCGTCCGTGTCCGCCCAGCCCGACTTGAACACGTCCCGGAGGCGGTCCATCCCGTAGAACTCGCCCCCGGGCTCCCTGGCCTCGATCACGCCGTCGGTGTACGCGATCAGGCAGTCGCCGGGCCCGAACCGGCGGACCGCCTCGTCGATCTGGTAGTCCTCGTCGGGCAGGGCGCCCAGGACCATCGCCGTGGAGTCCAGTTCGCTCAGGATGCCCGTCGAGGACCGCAGGAACCCGGGCGGGTGCCCCGCGCTGGCGTACTCGAGCGTGTTGTCCCCCGGGTCGGCCCGCATGATGAACCCGGTGACGAACACAGAGTAATCCGCGAGCGTCAGGTACACGTACTTGTTGAGCGCGCGCAGGACGTCGACCGGCCGCATGTCCGGGTGCTCGGCGTACAGCCGCGTCAGCTCGCCGTGCAGGCGGTTGACGGTCAGGGCCGCGGCGATGCCGTGACCCGTCACGTCGAGCAGCGCGATGCTCAGCGCCGCCTCCGAGCCGTGCCCGCCCCTGCCCCGGAAGGCGTGCAGGTAGTCGCCCCCGATCTGGCTCATCGGCAGGTACTGGTAGGTGAACTGGACCGACCCGTCGCGGATCGGCTCGGGGAAGGCGGCCTCGTGGATCCGCCGCGCGTCGAGCAGGTCGCGGTGCACCTCCTCGTACCGGCTCTCGAAGAAGCTGGCCGTCTCGCGGTCGGCCGATCGCGCCGCCCGCACCCAGGCGAGCAGGACGCCCGGGGCCGCGGCCAGGACCGAGAGCGCCATCGCCCATTCCGAGCCCACGGCGGGCGCCGTCCCCAGCGCCAGCCCGACGCTCCCGGCGAAGACCCACACGCCGCCCGTGATCAGCGCCTCGCGGGGCTTCCACCCGAGCATCACCACCGCGAGCGTGTGGACAGCGAGGAACGAGACCGATGCCCCGAGGCCCCCGAAGTCCGCGCCCAGCGAGCGGCGGACGACGTCCAGCACGCCCGCGCCCCCCACCGCCCACAGCGTGCCGACCATGACCCGGGGCAGCGCCACGCCGGACGCGCTCGCCGCCCCGGCCAAGGCGACGAACACGAACAGCCAGAGCGCATCGACCGCCCCCCGAGCCCACGCCGGGGCGAGCCACCACCCCCGCTGCTCGGCCATGCCCGCGCCGACGACCCACTCCAGGGCCGCGAACACGATCCCGACCGCGATCGCAGCGCCCGAGAACGCGAGCACGCTCCGCCTGGCGGACGATTCCACGTTGCCGGATTCGGCGGCGGATCCGCTCATGCGTCGCCGCCCTCCCCGCCGCCCCCGGGGACCCAGAGCACGTCGCGGGCGCCGTCGTCGTTGGCGACCCGCGCGACCACGAAGAGGTAGTCGCTCAGGCGGTTGAGGTACTTGATCGCCTCGGGGTTGGTCGTGCCCGGCTCGTGCTCGAGCAGCGCGACCGCGTGCCGCTCGGCGCGCCGCACGCTCGTTCGGGCCACGTGCAGCGCCGCCGCGGCCGGCGAGCCGCCCGGGAGGACGAAGCTGGTCAGGGGCGCGAGGCGCCCGTTCCACGCGTCGATGCGGGATTCGAGCCACGCCGTGCGCGACGGCGCGATCCTCAGCCGCGACTCGCCCTCGACGATCGGCGTGCAGAGATCCGCGCCGACGTCGAACAGGTCGTTCTGGGTTCGGCGGAGTTCGCCCGCGATCTCCTCGTGCCCGTCGTCGCAGGCGACCACCGCCAGGCCGATGGCGGCGTTGGCCTCGTCCACCGTGCCGTACGCCTCGACGCGGACCGAGGTCTTCGGGACGCGCGAGCCGTCGCCCAGCCCGGTTGAGCCGTCGTCGCCCGAGCGCGTGTAGATCTTGGTGAGCTTGACCATGCGGCCCCGTCCGGGTGTATCCTCGCGGCCACCAGCGCGGGGCGGCTCGTTCGTAGGCTAGCCGGCCCCGCCCCGCCTCGCCGCCGCGGAGCCGCGATGACCCAGACCGCCCGGACCGACGGACCGACCCGGGGCCTGACCAAGCGCTGGCGCCCGCGCGCCGAGGGCGCCCGGTCTGGGTCGCTGCGCGACCGCGTGCTCGAGGCCCGCGGGCTGGCGGGCGCCGACGCCGAGTCGTTCCTGAACCCCGCCCTCTCGTCCCTGCACGACCCGTCGCGGATGCCGGGCGTCGACAGGGCGGCCGAGCGGATCCTCGAGGCCATCGACGCGGGCGAGCCCGTGGTCATCTACGGCGACTACGACGTCGACGGGATCACCGCCACGGCCATCCTCTACCACACGATCAGCAGCATCGACCCAGCGGCCCGCGTCTCGAGCTACGTCCCCCACCGCGTCGAGGAGGGGTACGGCCTGAACGCCGAGGCGATCGCGTCGCTCGCCGCCGACGGCGCGCGGGTGATCATCAGCGTGGACTGCGGCGTGACCGCCGTCGGGCCCGCGGCCGCCGCCAAGGAACACGGCGTCGACCTGATCATCACCGACCACCACAACCCGCCGCCAGCGGGCGAGCCGTGGCCGGACGCGTTCGCGATCGTCCACCCCCGGGCGCCGGGCTCGGCGTACCCGTTCGCCGACCTGTGCGGCGCGGGCGTCGCCTACAAGCTCGCCTGGCGCCTCGCGACGATGCGCTGCGGCTCGGCCCGCGTCAGCCCCGAGCTCCGCGAGCTGCTCATGGAGCTGCTCGCCCCGTGCGCACTCGGCGTCATCGCGGACGTCGTCCCGCTTCTCGACGAAAACCGCGCGATCGCCCGCTTCGGCTTGTCCATGGTCAAGCGGTCCAGGCTCGTCGGGCTCGCGGCGCTCGTGAAGGCGTCGGGCTTGGACGGCGAGAACATCGACGCCGAGAAGGTCGGTTTCCGGATCGCCCCGCGGATCAACGCCTGCGGCCGCATGGGCCACGCGCGGGACGCGGTCGAGCTGCTCACGACGACGGACGCACGCCGCGCCGCGGACATCGCCGGCGAGCTGACCCGGCTCAACGACGCTCGGCGGCGGGTCGAGCGGCTGATCTTCGAGCAGGCCCGCGAGATGGCCGAGGCCGAGGGCATGACCGGCGACGATCGGCGGGCGATCGTCCTGGCCCACCCGGACTGGCACCCGGGCGTGATCGGGATCGTCTGCTCACGGCTCGTGGAGCGGTACGCGAGGCCGGTGCTGCTTCTGCAGGACGGGGGCGAGTCGCTGGCCGGCTCCGGACGCTCGATCGACGGGTTCAACCTGCACGCGGCCCTCGGGGCCTGCTCGGGTCGCCTGGCCTCGTTCGGCGGTCACGACATGGCCGCCGGCCTCCGGCTGGCACGCGGCGACTACGACGCGTTCGTGGACGCGTTCACCCGGCACGTCGGCGACCTGCTCTCCCCCGACGACCTCGTGCACACGATCGACTACGACTGCGTCGCGTCTCTTGGTGAGTTGACGCCCGCGGGCGTGCGCTCGCTGGACGCCCTGGGCCCGTTCGGCCGCTCGAACCCCGGCGTCCGTCTGCGTCTGGATTCGCTCCGCGTCGCGGGGCGCCCGTCGCCCTTCGGCAAGCTGGGGGCGCACCTCTCGCTCATGCTCGAGGACCGGGCATCCGGCGCCGCGACACGGTGCGTCGCCTGGGGCTGGGCGGATCGGCTGGACGAGATCCCGCCGGGAGCTGTCTTGGATGCCGTCGTCCGCCCCGTCATCTCCGACTATTCGGGGCGGGTCGAGCCCGTGATCGAGGACGTGCGGGTGCTGGGCGACGTGCGCACGAAACAGGCCACGCCCGGGAGCGTGGCCTGTTCAGTCTCTCATCGGTCGTAGCCCGAGCGCTTACTCGGTGTCGGTCGGCTGGATCGCGAAGGCGCCACCGGCCTGCTCGTCGGCCTGGATCAGCATCCGCTGGAAGACCTCGCGGCGGGGCGCGAGCTGGGTCGCGGCCGCCAGGCTCTGGCGGGCCTGGGCGTACTCGCCCATCTCCATCAGCACCATGCCCTCGAAGGCGAGCAGGTTGGCCTCGCGGGGCGAGACGCGCAGCGCGTCGCGGATGCTCTGGAGGGCGCCATCGTTGTCGCCCTGGCGCCGGAACCACATCGCGGTCAGCGCGTACCCCTCGTGCCGGGCCTCGTCGAGGGCGACCACGCGGGACGCGGCCTGGCGCAGGGTCCGGTTGTCGGAGAGCGTGAACGAGACGTTGCCCAGGCCGATCCAGGCCTCGACGTCGCCCTGGCCCTGCTGGCCGCGGGTCAGCGCGTGGTAGACCTGGCGGGCCTCGACCGGGCGGTCCAGCGCCAGCAGGCAGCGGGCCCGCATGTGCTCGAGGTCGCGCCGGGTCTCGTCCTCCTCGGCCTCGCTCAGGAGCGTGGACAGGTTCATCTCCGCCTCGCGGAACGCGCCGGTATCGATCTGGGCGCGGACGAGGTCC
>JBHIWH010000002.1:52204-206137 GCA_041987545.1 Phycisphaerales bacterium
GGTTCATCTCCGCCTCGCGGAACGCGCCGGTATCGATCTGGGCGCGGACGAGGTCTTCGACGATCCCGGAGTCGTCGGGCGCCAGGAGGCGGGCCTCCTCGAACAGCTCGACGGCCAGCTCGGACTCGTTCTGCATCAGCGCCACGTGCCCGAGCGTCTGGCGGACGCCCGCGTGGTGCTCGAAGTTCGGGCCGGACTCGAGGTACTCGCGGGCCTCGTCCAGGCGGTTGAGGTCGATGAGCATCTCGGCCGCGGCGACCGCGTGCGACGGGTTGTAGTCGTCGAACTCGGAGGCGTTGGCGAAGTGCTGGTAGGCGACCTCGGTCTGGTCGAGCCGCTCGTAGACGACGCCCAGGAAGTACTGCGCGTCGGGGTTGTACGGGTCGAGGGCCTCGGCGGTGTGCAGGCTCTCCAGCGAGCCGCCCAGGTCGCCCTGCTCGAGCTGGATGCGCCCCTTGAGCACGTGGCTCTTGGGCACCTGGTCGTTCAGGCTCAGCGAGACGTCCACCTTCTTGAGCGCCTTGTCCAGGTCGCCGGCGAGGAAGGCCTGGCGGGCCATGTCCCACTCGGTGCCGGCCTTGAGGATGGCCATCTTCTGCTGGGCGGCGCTGGAGTGCTCGGAGGTGTAGCGGCCGTTGCCGGCGCACCCGCCGGCGAGGGTGGCCATGAGGGCCAGGGCGCCGATGCCGCGGGTCAGAGTCGTGCTGTTGCGAAGGCGGGGCATCCGTGTCTCCTTGGGTGTCGCTCGGGGCTCACCGAGCCCCGGCGTCTATGTCGGCTCGCGGCGGCTCAGTCGTTGATGTCGTCGTCGGTCGGGGCGTCGGCGTACTGCTCGCTCTCGAGCGGGTAGCCACGCTCCATCACCTCGAAGTCACCCTCGACCAGCGGGATGCGGAGCATCCGGCCGTCCGGGATCGGGATCCAGAGAACCTCGGAGCCCGCGGGCGCGAGGATCGGACCGAGGATCGGACCGGTCGAGGTGCCCCACTGGGCGCTGACCTGGCCCTGATTCTCGAACTGAAGGCCCTCGATGCCCTGGGCGCCGAACATGTCCAGCGACGCGCCGGCCTGGTTCGAGCCGTTGCTCTGGGGGCCGGACACGGTCGAGGTCTCGAAGACCGACCGGGGGAAGAAGGGCGAGAAGAACGGCCCGACGGACTCGGGGTAGGCGTCGATCGCGGGCGAGGCCTGGGCCTCGGGGCCGAACTCGGGCGAGTTGGGCCCGGCGTTCGTCTCCGACTGACCCTCGAACGCCTCGAGCTGGTCCTCGAAGAACGACTCGATGGCCTGGTCCTCGGAGTCCCACGCGCCCTGCTCGAACGCCTCCGGGCTCTGGAAGGTCTGGCCGAACTCGTCGGTCAGCTGCACCTCGGCCTCGGGGGAGTTCTCCCAGACCTGCGCCTCGCTGACCGCGGGGTCGGCGAAGCCGTCGGCCTGGTCATCGACCTGGGGGTCGATCCGGGGGCTCACGTCGATGTACTCGACCCACGGGTTTTGGCCCGCGTCGGCGGTCTCGGACTCCGACTCGTCGGTGGGCGCCGTCCAGGGCTGCTCGACCTCGCCCTGCTCGAACTCGCCGCTCTGGAACTCGTCGCCCTCGACCTCGGCGATCGGGTCCTGGTCGAACGACTCCTCGAACGACTCGTAGACGGGTGTCACGTCGGCGCCGGCGCTGACGACGTCGGCCTGCTCGCCGGTCTGCTCGCCGCCGGTCTTGCCCGACGCGCCGAAGCCGCTGTCGAACCCGCCCTCGGACATGCCGAAGGACTCGTCGGTCGGCTCGGCGGGGGCCTGGCCCTGCTCGGCGTTCACCTCGCGGTGCACGCCGGGCGAGGACATCGAGTCGGTCTTGCCGCCCGGGGCGATGCGGAACTCGCTGCCCCAGACCGCGTCGAGGATGCTGTTGGACGGGAGGACGACCTCCTGGCCGCTCAGCTCGGCCTTCATGGCGCGGGCCCGGGCGTTCTGCGGGTGCAGGCGGAGGGCGCGGTCGATGCAGTGCATGGCACGCTCGACGTCGCCCTCGTTGGCCAGCTCGCGGGCGCGGATCAGCAGCTGCGAGCTGCGGCGCTCGCGGCTCCAGGGCAGCAGCCCGCGGCGGGCGCCATCACGCTGATACGTCGTGTAGTCCTGCGCCGCCTCGCCCGCCATCGCCGCCTCGGCGTCGTTGATGAGCGAGGGGGTGATCATGAAGATGATCTCGGAGCGGCGGGTCTGGTCCTCGTGGCCGCGGAAGGCGGCGCCGATGACGGGGATGTCGCCGAAGAATGGCACCTGGCGACGAGTCGCGGTGGTCGTCTCGGTGAACAGGCCGCCGAGGACGACGGTCTCCGAGTCACGCACCATGACGTTGGTGACCAGCTCGGTGGTCTCCTCGTCGGGGATGGTGACGGGCGAGCCGTTGTTTCCGACCGTCTCGCGGAGGGTGAAGTTCGAGACCTGGGGCTTGAGCTCCAGGCGGATCATCCCGTTGTCGGCGACGAACGGGCGCAGCGCGAGCTGCGTGCCGGTGTCCAGGAACTCGACCGTCTGCGTGGTCGAGGTCTCGGTGGTGGTCGTGTTGAGGTAGCCCACGCGGGTGCCGACGAGCACGCGGGCGGGCTGGCGGTTGAGCGTGAGGATCTTGGGGTTGGAGACGACGGTGACGTCGGTGACCTCGTCGAGGAGGCGGAGGAAGACGGCGACGTCCTCGTTGACGATGCCGGCCTTGAGGGTCGCGGACCCGCCGACGTTGCCGTAGTTCGAGTTGATGCCGGCGCCGTTGCCGTTGACCGGGGCGACCTGCTCGCCGCCGCCGATGGTCTCGCTGAAGCCGTCGATCAGCCCGTTGACGATCGAGAGGGGGCCGCCGGAGCCGGCGAAGTCGGCGAAGTCGATGTTGTTGAGGATGGAGAAGTCCACGCCGAAGGCGTTGTCCTCGGTCAGGCTCGTCTGGAGGATCGTCGCCTCGACGAGGACCTGGACGGGCTTGGTGTCCAGCTGGTCGAGCAGCTCGACGATGGCCTCGACGTTCTCCTCGTAGTCGAAGATCACGAGGCGGGAGCCCGCCGCGTACGAGTCGGCGCCGACGGGGGCGCTGTCGCTGATGTTGAAATCCTCGGCGGCGACGCTTGTCTTGATCGTCCCGCCGTCCTCGCTGAGGAGCTGGCTGACGAACTCGGCGGCGTCGATGGCGTTGAGGTAGTCGAGCGTCACGACGCGGGTGGTCCGCTTGCGGAGCGACTTCTCGATCTCCTCGATCTCCGCCTGGGTGTAGACGTAGATGAAGTTGCCCTGCTCGATGTAGCCGTAGCCGTTGACGTGCAGGATGGCGTCGAGGGCGTCGTAGAAGGTCACGCCGTAGAGGTCGGCGGTGATCGTCGCGCTGACCTCCTTGCTGGCGATGATGTTCCGCTCGGAGTGGATCGAGAGGAGCTGGAGCACGCGGCCCAGGTCCTCGTCGTTGACGTGCAGATCGACCAGGTCGTACTTGTCGACGCTGACGTCCGGGCCGACGCCCACGTCCTCGCCGAACATCGAGTCCTCGTCGAAGGCCGCCATGTCAACCGTGCTGACCGGGGGCTCGGCCTCCGGCGTCTGGGCGAACGCGTCGCCCAGGTCATTCAGCGAGGACGACTGGGCCAGCCCGACGGGCGTCCCGGCCAGAACGACTAGCGAGGCGGCCAGCGCCATCGCACGACGGTTGTTGATGCCGGTACCGAAAAGTCCGGGAACGTTCTGACGCTGACTCATTGGTCTGTCCTCGCTCACAAGTGAGTCTCGCTCGGACGGTTGGTTGTGCGTTCGGACGCCGGTCCACGCCCGTCTTCCGTGCAAACTCCTGCCCCGCCCCGACCGGACGGGTGATCTGCGTTGACCTTTTCGACAGGTTGACCTGCGGACTTTGGGTCCAGATCCGTCTGAGCCGGATTCAATTCGCGGACCCGGGCCATCCCCGCACGCCCGATACGCGCGGGCGGGGGCGCCGGGCTCAGTTCTCGGACTCGGGCCGGGCCTCGTCAGAGTGCTCGGCGTCGTCGTCGCGGCCGGTCGCCGGCGCCTGCTCCCCGCCCGAGGGCTCGGGCGAGGCGTCGTCGTGCTCGGGGGCCTGCTCCCGGGGGGTCGCGTACGCGCTGCGGGGCAGCTCGCTCACCAGCCGCAGCTTGCTCCAGATCAGCAGGCCCGCGAGGGACCCGCACACCAGGACGAGGACGGCGGTCTCGGATCGACGCTTGCGCATGCAAACCCCTCCAGCGGGCGCCCGCCGGCGCCAGCGCCGGTCCGGGATGGGGGGAGCATCGGCCAACCGAGGCCGAGACTTGGCCCCGCCCTGGCGACGGGCGCCTATTCGACCTGCTCGACCGTCACACGCCCGCTGAACGCGGCGATGTTGATCCGCCACCGCGTGTCCGGGCCCACGACCTCGACCGACCCGCCCGCGCTGAGCGTGTCCGATCCGGGCGACGCCACCGGGCCCCCCATCTCGTCGAAGATGAGGTTGGCGTCGGCGTCGAAGACGGCGTTCTCGAGGGTCGCGCCCCCGAACCTCGGATCGTCCAGCGAGACGATGTACCGCTGCATGGGCCCGTGCGGGTCGTACAGCGCGTCGTTGACCGGGTCGAGCGAGGTCCCCACCACCTCGACCAGCGTGTAGCTGTTGGTGTCCACGTCGAACATCACCGCCCGCCCCCGCTGGTACGCCAGGGCGTCCGACTGGGCGAAGGTGATGTCCGAGACGACCGTCCGAACCGCGGCCTGGACGCGGAGCACGTGGGTCTGCCCCATCGAGGGGACGACCAGCGCCGCCGCGATCCCCAGGATCGTCACCAGCACCAGAACCTCGATCAGCGTGTACGCCCTCGGGGCGGGTCTCGCGTCGCCGCGGCGCCTGGCTCGGGCTGGGGTCTGCATCGCGCTCGCTCCTCGCGGCGGTCGTGGCTCGGTCATGGACGGGCTAGGGCCTGGGCAGCGGGTCGTCGTTCGCGTCGAACGAGCCGGCCCACACGTCGCCCGTGGTGTCGTCGAAGATCCACGCGTGCGTGGTCTGGTAGGCGCCGTCGGGCGCGTTGCCGATGATGATGACCCGCGAGTTCACGCCCCCGACGTACGGGTTCTGGGGCGCGCCCTTGAGGTACTCGCCGTTGCCGGCGGTCAGGGGCCCCCACGTTCCGTCGCCGGCGGTGACCGGCGGGACCTCGAAGTCGTTGCGGGCCATGTACACATCGATCGCCCGCCGCAGCTTCTCGAGCTCGTAGGTCGTCGTGCCGATCGCCGCCTCTTCCTGGGCGCCCACGAACTGGGGCACGACGATCGCGGCCAGGATCCCGAGGATCACGACCACGATCAGGATCTCGACGAGGGTGAAGGCGTGTCGGACGGTGTGCATGGGCGGCCCCCGGTCTCTGCTGTGCTCGCCGGATCGGGCCCGGCCTTGAATGCGGACCGGCCCCCGGTGAGGGGCCGGCCGCGATGGTCAGACTGAGCGGGTCAACGGATCAGGCGCCGTCGCCGTCCGCGTCCCAGCCGTCGGCCCGGATGAGGCCGTTGGCGCGGTTGTAGATCCAGCCGCGGGTGCCGTCGCCGGAGTCGGCCTCGGCGTCGGCGGCCGGGGGATCGGCCATGACGACCGCGGTGACGTCGGTCGCGTTGGCGGCCGGCGCGAAGGGGTTCCGCGGGGCGGCCTTGATGTAGCCCTCACCGATCATGGTGTTGGCCGTGCCGACCGCGCCCCACCCGTCGGTGACGAGGTCGGGGTAGATGCCCTGGTTGCGGGCGGCCCACAGCTCGAGCTGGGTCTCGAGGGTGGTCTGCTGGGTCTGCACGTTCCCGCCGCGGGCCTCGTCGGCCGCGTTGGTGAACTGCGGGACCACGATCGCGGCGAGGATGCCGAGGATCACGACCACGATCAGGATTTCCACGAGCGTGAAGCCGCTCGCCCGCTTGTTCGTCCGATTCACATGCATGCTCATCACTCCTTGCAACACAAGTCACTCGCGAGAACGCTGCCCGCTCCGCGGGCGGGGTCCACATTGCCGCGGCAAGGTCCGGGCGGCTCCTCCCGCCGTCCGGCCCGCCGGCCCGTCAGGGCCCCGCGGGACGTCCTCACGATGAAGACGCCGCGCGGCGACCCTTCCGCGGCATCTCCACGATCGACTTCGATCTGTCGCTCTGGTGAGTGATCCAGCCCGGAGCCCACGCCCCGCGGACCGACTGTGACGCCTGCGCCCGACGCGCCGCCCCCGGACGCGTTACCCGGACGCGCACGGGCCCCCGCGACCGCCCGATCCGGGCCGAACCGGCCCGTGACCGGGTTCAAAATAGGAAACGGGCGCCCCCTGGGGCGCCCGCGGGTCTGTCCCGGGTTGTCGCCGGCGGCCTACTCGTTGCGGGCCCGGACGGCCCGCGAGTCCCCGTCGTCGCCGAACATCAGGGGCAGCAGGCTGTCGTTGGGCAGGTTCATCGCGCCCATGACGGCCGCGGCCTGCGTCGCCAGCGTGTAGTCCGAGTTCTTTGCCAGCTCGACCAGGCGCCGCACCTGCCGCTCGTCGAGCATCCGCCCGAATCGCTTGCCCGAGTCGGCGACCAGGTTCAGCATCGCCAGCCGCTCGCCGCCGCTCAGCTCCAGCGCCCGGTTCATCAGGGCGGACTGGGCCCGCTGCTGGGGCACGTGGGCGAGCACCTCGCCGATGTCGAGCATGACGACGCCCTCGGTCTGGGCCAGCTCGGCGATCAGGGGCGCCGCCGCGTCGTTCACGTCCAGCACCGGGTTCTGCGACACGGCCAGATCACGCAGCACCGCCAGCGAGCGGTCGGCGTAGTCCGCGGCCTCGTCGGGCGCGATCGGCCCGCCCGAGGCGGTCTCGATCAGCGACTCGGTCGCGTTGCGGAACATCGTCCGGTCGATGCCCACGCGGCGGACCATGACCGTCTGGTCGCGGCGGTACAGGCGGTCGAAGTACTCCATCTCGTCGGGCGAGACCATCGCCAGCACCGGCGTCACGCCCAGCTTCGGGTCGCTCCGGGCCTCGTCCACGATCGCCCGCGTCGCCTCGCCCGTCAGCGAGGTGATCATCAGGTCGATCCCGGGCGCCTCGGCGATCGCGCCCCGGAGCTCGCCCAGGCCCGTCGCCGACGGCGGGAGGACGGTGTACCCCTCGTCCTCGAGCACGCCCCGGTGCCGCTCGTACTCCTCCCGGTCGTCGCCGGTGAGGACCACGGCGTACCTGGCGGCCGCGTCGCGCACGGCGCTGGCCAGCAGGGGTACGACGCGGTCCGAGCCGTCGAACGGGCTCAGGGGCTGGGCCTTGCCCAGGGCCAGGGCCGCCTCGTACTGGACCCGTCTGTTCTGGTAGCCGACCGCCTCGAGCAGCGGGCGGCGGGCGCCCGTGCCGCCCCAGAGCGACTGGCCGCCGGCGGTCATCTCGATCGCCGCGATCGTGCGGCGGGCCAGGGGCGTGTCCCGGTCGTCCAGCGCCCGGGCCAGGGCGATCTGCGAGATCGACGAGCCGGCCGCGACCGCAAAGTACTCCGCGTCGCGACGCTCGGGCGGGTAGGCCGGGTTGGCGTACCCCTCGGGCGAGTCCAGCTCGCGCGAGTAGTTGGCCGCGATCCACAGCGCGACGGCGTCCGGGCTGGACGCGTCGTTGCGGAGCGACGTCTCCACCGTCCGCATCGCCATCGCCTCGTGGAACGCCTCGGTCAGCACCGGGGTCGGGATCAGCCCGATCGCCGGCTCGTAGTCCCACAGAAGCTGGTTCCGCTCGTCCGGGAAGCTGGTCAGCTCGCTCCGCTCGTCGTAGTACGCCTCGGCCAGCGAGTAGAAGAGGTCCGCGACGTCCATCCCGGGGCGCCCGCCCAGCTGGCCGATCGCCCAAGCGGTCGAGTCCCGGACGCTCTGCACGTCGGTGTCACGGTTCAGGCGGACGATGTAGGGCAGGCTGGTCCGGTACGGGATCTGCCCGAGCACCTCCACGAGGGCCTCCTGTCGGGCCGGGTCGAGCCCGGGCAACGCCGCGACCAGGGGCATGATCGCCTGGCGGCCCATGTCCACCATCACCTGCTGGACCTGCGCCTTGAGGTTCGGGTTGGCGTTGGCCAGGTAGGTCTCCATCAGCTGCGGCATGGCGTACTCGCCGGCGGCCATCAGCCGCTGTCGCGCAATCTGCCGCGCCCGCAGCGTGCCCTCGTCGAGGAGCCTGATGTTCCGGGCGACCTCGTCGGGCGAGCGGACGCGCTCGAGCTTGCCGGCCTTGTACTTCTGGTCGAGCGTGGCGGCCAGCTCCTCGAGCATGCCCACCTGCATGGCCCGCGTCAGCATCTCGCGGAACCGGTCGTACTCGCCCGAGCGATCGATCAGGTCCACGAACTCGGTGTTCGAGATGCCCCGGTCACGCAGCTCGGCCATCGCGCCGGCGGCCGCGTCGTACTGGCCGATCCGCACGAAGTGCGTGAAGTCCTCGATCAGTTCTCGGGGGGACTTCTCGGCGGTGTCCTGCTGGGCCATCGCCGACGAGGTCATGCCCGGCACGAGCGGGAGCGCGGGCAGCGTGGCCGCGAGCAGGGCCCACGTCAGTCTGGAGACTCCGGTATTGGCTCTGACCACGTCGATCTCCTGGCGCTGGAAAGGGAGTCCCCGCCGCCCTGGGGCGTGACGACGGACCCCGACCGCTCTGGCGCGGGCCCGCCCCGTGGTCCATACGACGACCCACCGGCACGGATGCCGCCCGTCAAGCAATCGGAAGGCCAGCACTCTATCTGTCTGGCTCGCGGGGTGTCAATCGCAGGCGGGCCGCCGAGGGCCGTGTATCCGGACCCGAACGGGAGCCACGCCAGGCGCGGGGCCTTCCGGGCCCGGGATCGCCCCCCGCCGGCCGCCGGCCCCGGCTGGCGCGGCGCCGGGCGGGAGATTCTCGGCCGGACCGCCGCCCCCGGGCCCGTCCCAGAACCAGATTCTGCCCCCTCGCGGGCGGATCGGGGCTGTGAGCGTCAAGCCGGGCTCCGTTTGCGACGATGCTGCGGGAGCCGTGGAGCGTGCCGGTTCGGCCGCTCTCACCCATTCCGTTCAGCGAGGTGAGATGACATGCCGCTTGACAAGGACGTGCTGACAACCGGCGAGGTGGCCAAGATCTGCAACGTGGCCCCGCGGACGGTCTCCAAGTGGTTCGATTCCGGCTCGCTCAAGGGCTACCGGATCCCCGGGTCCAAGGACCGGCGGATCCCCGTCGCCGAGCTGTACCGGTTCATGAAGGAGCACCACATCCCCATGGACGGGATCACCTCGGGCTCGACCCGGGTCCTGATCGTCGACGGGGAGCAGGAGATCGCCGACGCCCTGTGCCGGGTGCTCACCGAGCAGACCAGCTACGAGGTGCAGGCCGCGACCAACGGGTTCCAGGCCGGCCTCGAGTGCGAGCGCTTCCGCCCGCACGTGGTCCTCATCGACATCCACCTGGGCGACTCGGACGCCAAAATGATCACCAACCTCATCCGCTCCTCGGGCGCGATGCAGATGACCCGGATCATCGCCATGAGCGGGAAGCTGACCGACGGCCAGGCCCAGGGCCTCCGCGCCGCCGGCTACGACGGCTTCCTGAAGAAGCCCTTCCAGGTCCGCCAGGTCGTCGAGACCATCGAGAACGTGACCAGCCTCGCCGCCTGATCGGGCGACGACAAACCAGTCCTTCGCCGCGGGCCCGTCGAGTTGTTCGGCGGGCCCGCTTCGTGCGCTGCTATCGCACCCACCCGCTCGAGGCCCGCAGCTCGCCGTCTTCCATCGCGAGGTCGACCGCCCGTGCCGCCAGCAGCCTCGTCGAGTCGAGCACCGGCAGCGCCGAGTTGTCCTCGCTCACGATGAGGGGGATCTCGGTGCAGCCGAGCACGACGCACTCGGCGCCGCGCGACTTCAGCCCCTCGATCGCGGACAGGAACCGCCCCGTGGTGCTGTCCGAGAACACGCCGCGGCACAACTCGTCGAAGATCGCCGCGTGCAGCACGCCCCGTGTCCCCTCGTCGGGGATCAGCCGCTCCATCCCCCTCGACTCGAGCGCCCGGGCGTAGACCGGGCCGGTCATCGTCCACTCCGTCCCGAGCAGGCCGACCCGGGACCACCCCCGCCGCTCGATCTCGCCGCAGACGACGTCGGCGATGTGCAGGCCCGGGATCGGGGCCCGCTCGGCGAGCTTCTCGAGCACGATGTGGGCCGTGTTGTCCGGGCAGACGTAGAAGTCAGCGCCGGCGGATGCGACCTGCTGGATGCCCCGGCTCAGCAAGCCGCCCACGGCGTCGTGATCGTCCGAGTCCCACCCCGGCATGCTCAGCGCCATCGGCACGGCGCTGAGCACGATCTCGGGGTGCATGTGCGGTCCGAGCCGCTCGCCACCCTCGCGGCACGCCGTGATGAAGCACAACGCCCCGCCCTCCGCGCTGTGCGCCACGATGCCGATCGTCTTCACAGATCGCCCCCGAACCCCGCGTGTTGCGACCGAATCCGCCTACTTGCTCGCCATGTACGCGGCCAGGACGTCGCACGCGGCCTGCAGGTCTCGCTTGTCCGCCATCTCGGTCACGGTGTGGATGTACCGGGTGCCGACGGTGATCCCGATCGCCTTCGCTCCGGCCGCCGACTGCTGGGCCGCGGCCCCGTCCTGGCCGCCCGCGGCCAGGATCGAACGCTGGTACTTGATCTTCTTCTTCTTGGCCAGCGCCTCGACCTCGCGGACCAGGTCGGCGTCGGCGATGAAGGACCCGTCCTTGATGTGCAGGGCGAACCCCTCGCCCTGGACCGTCACCCGCTCCGACTCGGGCACGCCCGGCGTGTCGCACGAGAGCGTCACATCGACCCCGATGCCCACATCGGGGCGCACGGCGTAGGACGCCGTCCTCGCCCCGCGGAGGCCGACCTCCTCCTGGCATGTGAAGGCGACGACGATCTCGCAGTCGTGCCCGGCGCCGGACTTGTCCAACTGCCGCACCGACTCGATCCCGAGCCAGCACGCGACCCGGTTGTCCATGGCCTTGCTGACGACCTTGTGCCCGATCTCGATCAGCGGCTCGTCCATGACGATGAAGTCGCCGACCTGGACCTTCTTGCGGACCTCGTCGGCGTCGAGGCCGAGGTCGACGAAAAACTCCTTGACCTCGGGGACTTTCTTCCGGTCGTCGGGGCTGGAGATGTGCACCGGACGCCCGCCGGGGTTCATCACGCCCTTGTAGTCGCCGTCGTCGGTGCACACGAGCACGCGCCGGCTGAACAGGTTCCGGGGATCGAACCCGCCCGCGGGGTTCACCCACAGGAAGCCCTTGTCGTCGATCGAGTAGACGAAGAACCCGATCTCGTCCGTGTGGCACAGGACCATGACCTTGGGCGCCCCCTCGACCGGCTTGCCCTTGGCGCCCTTGCCCGATCCCTTGCCCTTGCCGCCGGCCCGCGGGAAACGACGGCAGATGAGCGAGCCCATCGCGTCCGTCTCCACCTCGTCGAACAGGCCCTTGATCTCCTTCTGGATCAGGGCGCGGACGCGGTGCTCTCTCCCGGGCACACCCGGAGTCTCGCAGAGTCGGCGGAGCAGGTCGATGTTCAAAGCTGGTCTCCTCGTGAAAGGTCTAGAGCATAGACCGGGGCCGGGGGGCGCCCGCGGGCCCTGGGGCGGGCCATACGCTTGCCCGATGACCGCCCGATCCCCCCTGCTCGACGCGCACCGATCCCGCGAGGCGATGCTCGCGACCTACGGCACGCACGAGTTGGGCGCGTCGATCGTCGCGGCGTTCGGGCCGCTCGAGATCGAGTACGCCGCCCTCCGGAAGCACGCGGTCGTCTTCGACGCCGCCCACCGGGCGACGCTCCAGGTTACCGGTCACGATCGTTTAGGTTTCTTGAACAACATGGTCACCCAGCGCGTCGCCGACATGCGCCCGGGCCAGTCGCGGGGCTCGTTCTGGCTCAGCCGGAAGGGGCGGGTCGTCGCTGACCTGAGGCTCGTCGAGCTGGGCGACCGGACGCTCATCGACCTGGACCTGCTCGCCGCCGAGCAGACGAGGGCGGAGCTGGAGGGGTACCTGTTCGCCGAGGACGTCGCGATCGAGGACGCGACGGACCGGACCCACCGCCTGTGGGTCATCGGGCCCGGGGCCGGCCCCGCGCTGGCCGAGGCGGTCGAGGCGCCGCCCGCCGGCGCCGTGGGCGCGGACTCACCGCCCTCGGACCCGGTCTCGGCGCTCCCACCCGACCGCGCGACCCTGGGCAAGATCGACGGTGTCCCTGTCGTCGTGGACCGGCGCGACCTGTGCGCACAGACCGGGTACGAGCTGAGCGTCCCGAGCGAGCACGCGGCGCGGGTCTACGAGCGACTGCTCGCGCCGGACAGTGTCGCTCCGCGCGAGAACGGATCCGCCCCATCCCTCACGCCTGCCCCGGGCGCCGGACTCAGGCCCTGCGGCTGGCACGCGGTCAACGTCGCCCGGATCGAGGCCGGCACGCCGATCTTCAACCTGGACTTCGACACGACGTGTCTGCCCGCCGAGACGGGCGTCCTGCGCGAGCGCGTCGATTTCAAGAAGGGGTGCTACCTCGGCCAGGAGGTCGTCGCCCGGATGGACGCGCTGGGGCATCCGAAGCAGACGCTGGTCGCGCTGCGGTTCGAGCACGGGGGCGACGAGCCGCCGCTCCCGGGCGCCGAGGCCGAGCTGCTCGCCGACGGCGACGATCGCGTTATCGGACACGTCACGAGCTCGACGATCTCGCCGATGCTCGGCGCCGTCCCGATCGCCCTGGCGATGGTCCGATGGGGGTCTCACGAGCCGGGGACGCGTTTGTCGGTGCGTGAGGGGGGCGAGAGCGTCGGGATCGCGATCGTTCAGCCGCGACTCCGATTCTGGCCGGCCGACGGGCCATCCGCGCCCGCTTGACATAAGTGACCGCGAGAGGCCGGTTTGTGGTAGACTCCCGGTTGGTAAGGACCAGGGATCCGAATCCCCCGGAGGTATCGCATGAACCGATTCGCACTGATCGCGCTGCTCGCGGCCCTCGGCCTGCTCTTCACGGGCGGGTGCGAGGAGGGCTCTGACTCACCCGCCGAGACCGTCGAAGAGGCGGCCGAGGACGCGGGTGATGCCGTCGAGGACGCGGCCGACGACTTGGGTGACGCGGTCGAGGACGCGGCCGACGACGCCGAGGACGCCGCCGAGGATCTCCTCGACGACGACCCCTAAGCCGCTCGGCCCATTCTCAGATCGCGCCCAGATCATGCCGTCGCGGCGTTTGTCGCGGCGGCTTTCTCATTGAGGGGCGGGCGCCTGGCGCCGGTACGTCAGTTCCACGTCCCCCCCGATCCGCTTGGCCCGGACCAGCCGGAACCGCAGCCCGGCGTCGAGCGTGCGCGCGAGCCGGCCGCCGGCGACCGACCTCGCCTGCTCGTCGCCCAGCAGCAGCGGCGCGACGTACACGACCGCCTCGTCCACGAGCCCGGCGTCGAGCATGGCGCCCAGCAGCCCCGGCCCCGCCTCCACGAGCACCGTCGAGACGTCCAGCCGCTCGCTCAGCGCCCGCAGCAGCATGTCGAGCTTCAGACGCCCCGAGTCCTCGGGGACGCCCAGGATCGTTGCGCCCTCGCGCTCCAGCGCTGCCCGCTTCTGGTCGGTGATGCCCGCGGTGACCAGGTCCTTGGAGCAGGCGACGACGACCGGGTACTGACCGGCGGTCCGGATCAGCCGCGACTCGATCGGGATCTCCAGGTCCGTGTCGATGACCACACGCTTGGCGACACGCCTGACGCGGCGCACGCCCCGCGCGTTGAGCGTGGGATCGTCGGCGAGCACCGTGCCCGAGCCGGTCAGGATCGCGTCCACACGGGACCGGAGCCGGTGCACCCGCGCACGGGACGCCGGCGAGCTGATCCACTGGCTCTCGCCCGTCCGCGTCGCGACGCGGCCGTCGATCGTCTGCGCCCACTTGGCGATGACCCAGGGCAGGCCCGTCTCGACCCGCTTGGCGAACGCCTCGCCCACGCCGGTCGCCAGCTCGCTCTCTTCTGACAGTTCGCACGGCACGCCCGCCGTCTTGAGCACGCCGGCCCCGCCTCCCGACTCCGGCGCCGGGTCCGGGCGGGCGTAGACGACCCTGGCGATGCCGGCCTCGATGACCGCGTCGGTGCAGGGCGGCTGCTTGCCCGTGTGGCAGCAGGGCTCGAGCGTGCAGTACAGGGTGGCTCCGCGGGGATCCTCGCCCCGGGTGCGGCAGTTGGCGATCGCCTCGCGCTCGGCGTGGAGGCCGCCGAACCGGGCGTGGTGGCCGAGCCCGATGACCTGGCCCTCGCGCACAAGCACCGCCCCGACCATTGGGTTCGGCTCCACGAGGCCGGCGCCACGCAACGCGAGGCGGGCGGCCAGATCGAGCATGCGGCGGGCGTCGCTCACAGAGGTGAGCGTACGCGTGGGACGCCGGACAGCGAGCGGGCTAGGCGATCCTGACCATCCGCTCCCGCTCGGCGCTGCGGAGGATTTTGCGGGCGTCGTGGAGCCACCGTCGCGCATCGGTGGTGTAGCCGGCGGTCGGCTTGAGCTCGGGCGCCCGGGCGGACCAGTACCGGTTGAACCTCGCCATCGCCAGCTCGCGGACGAGCTTGGCCCCCATCGAGGCCAGCGCGACCGGGAGGTGGTGGTCCTCGCACTCGGGGATGAAGAGGGCCGCGGCGTCGCGCCCGTCGCGGGCCGCGTACCGGCTCGCGCGGGCCGAGCGCTCGAGCGTCGCCAGCCCCTCGCCCAGCGCCGGGCGGACGATGTGGTCGTAGTCGGTCCGCCCGCTCTGCCGATCACAGACCAGGCGCAGCGCGCCCTGGCCCCCCCACCGCTCGCTGGCTTCCAGCATGAGGTCGGCGACGATGGCGGCGCTGACCGCGGCCTTGCTACCCGCGTCACGGACGCGCTCGTTGAACGCCGTCTCGCACAGCGCCTCGCACCGGAGCGCCAACAACTCGACGCCCGTCTGCTCCATCGCGCGGGCGACGACCTGGCCCGAGATCGCGAGCTGGTCGGGCGTGCCCGAGATCGGCAGGTCGATCGCGTCCCCGGCGTACCAGTCGTGGTCCTCGAGCCGCACGCCCAGGGCCTGGTGCAGCGCCTCATCGTCCGCGGGCGCGGCGCCCGTCGCGGCCAGGACGGAGAGCACTCCTCGCTCCAGGTGCACGAGCGGGTGCTTGGTCTTGAGCTTGTTGGAGAGCTTGAGCTTCTTGGAGTCGGCGATCGCGACGCGGCCGCGCTTGTCCCGCGCGTCCCGGCAAACGCCCTTGGAGAGGATCTCCCACAGGTCGGGCGCGTGCCCGTCGGCCTCCCACCCGCGGACGCGGAAGGCCGCCATGCCCACGCACAGCGGGCCCAGCATCGGCCCGTACCCCGCCTCGTCGAAGCCGCAGTAGATCAGGTCCACGCGCCGACCCTACCGCGCAAGGGCCCGGCAGCCCGGCCAATCGACAGGCCGTGCACGCCCCGTCATGGACCCGTCACGGGGTCGCGGCCTCGTAGAACGCCTTCAGGTCCCCCCGCATCTTCTCGAGGGAGACCTGGTGGATGTACATCATGTGCCCCGCCTCGTACTCATGGATCTCGATGTTGTCCCGCAGCTCGGGCGCCAGGCCCAGGTGGCTCACGGTGTGCTCGGTCCCGAAGTACGGCGTCGCCAGGTCGTAGTACCCCGAGGCGATGAACACCCGCATGTGCGGCTGCTTGTGCATGATCGAGCGCATCCGCTCGGCGACGTCCAGGTACTGGTTGTCGCCCGCCGAGCCGTACTCCCACGGGCGGACGTTGGTCAGGATCTCGTAGGGAAGGTCGGACTCGTAGCCCAGCTCCTCGCGGACGTACGCGTTCAGGCACGCCGTGTAGATCGCCTGGATCGCGGCGTACGACGGGTCGTACTCGTACGTGTCGCCCGCGGCGTCCCGGTCGATGCCCGTGAAGCGAGAGTCCAGTCGTCCCACCGTGCGGCGTCGATCACGGAGCAGCTCCTTGGTGAAGTTGTAGATCACCGGCCTCAGGTTCGCCCGCTCGACGTAGTCGACGCTCAGGCCCGAGTACGCCGCGACGCGCTCGGCGATGTCGCGGGCCCGCTCGGGGTCGAGCTGGTCGCCCATCATCAGCGCCGAGGCGTACTCGCCCCGCGCGAACTCCTCGACCTCGGCCAGGAACTCGGCCACGGGCATCGCCTGGTACCGGTCGGCCAGGGCGTCGTGGTAGTGCGCGGTCGCGGCGTACGTCGGCAGGAAGCAGACGTAGGGCAGGTCATTGCTCGGATTGAACCGGGCGGTGTTGAACTGCAGGATCGAGGAGACGAGCAGGATGCCGTTGAGGTTCATCCCGTGCGTGTCGTGCAGCTCGCGGGCCAGTCCCGCGGCCCGGGTCGTGCCGTAGCTCTCGCCCGCGATGAACTTCGGGCTCCGCCAGCGGCTGGTCCGGGAGACGTAGCGCCGGATGAACTCGGCGACCGAGCGGATGTCCGGCTCGACGCCGTGGAACGCCTTCGCGTCGCCCTCTGCCGTCGCCCGCGAGTACCCGGTCGAGACCGGGTCGATGAAGACGAAGTCCGAGACGTCGAGCATCGAGTGCAGGTTGTTGGTCAGGGTGTAGGGCGGGGGCCCGGGGTTTCCCGCGGCGTCGGCGTACTGGACACGCCGCGGCCCGAACAGGCCCAGGTGCAGCCAGACGCTGCTCGAGCCCGGCCCGCCGTTGAAGCTGAAGGTGATGGGCCGCTCCCCGGGGTGCGGGAAGCCGAACAGCTCGAGGGGGTCGCGGCCGGCTTCGACCATCGCCCGGGCCAGCTGGGTCGCCTCGCCGTCCGGGCCGTTGTATGAGCTCGTGATCCGCTCGAACGCCTCGTCGCCGACGACCTCGCGGGCCAGGTCCTCGTTGATCTGCTCCAGGTGGCAGCGGCGGTAGGCGATGTAGAAGACCCGGGCCTGCTCCTGGTCCTCGTCGTCCACCAGCGCCATCGTGTCGGCGATGGCCAGGTAGTCGATGTTCTCGTCCATCAGCTGGACGCGGTGGGCGGTGACCGCCGGCGCGTCGGGGTACCGCTGGAACGCGGGCGTGGACTCGGGCGGGGGAACGCTCTCGTCCTGGGCGATCGCGGCGGGCGTGAGCAGGACGGACGCCGGCACGAGGAGGAGTCGCGCGGCACGGAGGGTCTTGGTCGGGGTCATGGCGCCGAGCATACGGGCTGGCGTCGGCGGCGCAAAAACAACGCCGGGCCCCGAGGGGCCCGGCTCGCGTCAATGCGGGTGAGAGGATTCGAACCTCCACGGGGTTTTACCCCCACTAGGACCTGAACCTAGCGCGTCTGCCAATTCCGCCACACCCGCGGCGTGCAGGGGGCAAGGGTATGCCCGCCCCCGGGCGCGGGCAACGCGGACGCGGCCCCCGGGGCATCGGACCCGGCCCCGCGGGCGAACGATCCGGCGATGGCGGGCGATCGACGCGAGTTCAGCCTCGGGGCCGGCGTGGACGGGGCGGTCGATCGACTGCTCGTCGTGTTCGGCGACCAGCTCGACGCGGAGGCCGGGGCGCTGAGGGCGCTCGACCCTGAGACCGACGCGGTCCTCATGATGGAGGTCGAGGCCGCCTCCCGGGATCCCGTCTCGCACGTGCAGCGGACCGTGCAGTTCCTGGCGGCGATGCGGCACTTCGCGATGGACCTGGACGACGCGGGCTGGCGCGTCCGCTATGTCCCGCTCAACGAGGCCCACAACACGCAGACGTTCGAGGGCGAGATCGGGCGGGCGATCGGGCTGCTCTCGCCGCGGGAGGTCCACGCCACGCGCCCGGGGTCGTGGGCGGCCATGCGGGCGCTCCGCGGCGCCTGCGAGTCGTCGGGCGTGCCCCTGACCCTCCACGAGGACGAGCACTTCCTGAGCACGCCGACCGAGTTCGAGGACTGGGCCCGCGGGCGGAAGGAGCTCATCCTCGAGCACTTCTACCGCCGCCAGCGCAAGCGCCTGGGCATCCTCATCGACGACGACGGCGGGCCCGTCGGCGGGGAGTGGAACTTCGACGCCGAGAACCGTCAGACCTTCAAGGCCGCGCCCGACGCGCCCCCGCCCCCCCGCTTCGAGCCCGATCCGATCACGCGGGAGGTGATCGAGCTGGTCGGGCGGCGCCTGCCCGACCTGCCGGGCTCGGCCGCGGGGTTCTCCTGGCCGGTCACCCGCACGCAGGCGCTCGAAGCCCTGCGCGATTTCATCGACAACCGCCTCCCCCGATTTGGCGACTACCAGGACGCGATGTGGTCGGGCGAGGTGTCCCTGTACCACTCGCTGCTCTCGCCCTCGATCAACCTCAAGCTGCTGAATCCGCGCGAGGTCGTGGAGGCGGCCCTGGGGGCGTTCGAGAACGGCGATGCCCCGGTCAACTCCGTCGAGGGCTTCGTCCGCCAGATCATCGGCTGGCGGGAGTTCATCCGCGGCGTCTACTGGCTCGAGGGCGAGGGGTACGGCCAGCGCAACGAGCTGGAACACGACGGCGAGCTGCCGGAGTTCTACTGGACCGGCCAGACGGACATGGCCTGCATGGCCGACGCCGTCGGCAAGGTGCTCGACCACGCGTACTCGCACCACATCGAGCGGCTGATGATCCTCGGCAACTTCGCGCTGCTCGCGGGGGTGCGGCCCCGGGCGATCGACGACTGGTTCATCGGCATGTACGCCGACGCGGTCGAGTGGGTGACCACGCCCAACGTCGTGGGGATGGCGATGCACGCCGACGGCGGGGTCGTGGGCACGAAGCCCTACGCGGCCAGCGCCAACTACATCAACAAGATGTCCAACCACTGCCAGGGCTGCAAGTACGACCGCAAGGCCCGGACGGGCGAGGATGCGTGCCCGTTCAACACGCTCTACTGGGACTTCCTGATCCGCAACCACGAGCGGTTCAAGGCCAACCGCCGCATGGCGCTGATCCTGAAGAACGTGGAACGGATGCCGGAGGACGAGCGTGTGGAAATCACGGCCGCGGGGCGTCGGCTCCGCGGCCGGCTTGGGGTCTCGGGCTAGCCCGCGTTCGGCGGGCGCGATCGATCAGGACTGGGCCGGGGCGGCGTCGGCCTTCTTCCGCTGGGGCAGGCGCTTGTCGAGGATCTTCTCGCGGATCTCCTCGAACAGCTCCTCGTTCTCGGCGAGGAACTCCTTGGCCCGCTCGCGGCCCTGGCCCAGGCGCAGCTCGCCGTACGAGTACCACGCGCCGGACTTCTCGCAGATCTTGTCCTCGACGGCCATGTCGATGAGGTCGCCGGTGGCGCTGATGCCCTCGTTGAACATGATGTCGAACTCGGCCTGGCGGAATGGCGGGGCGACCTTGTTCTTGACGACGCGGGCGCGGACGTGGTTGCCCACGGGGGTGTCGCCGTCCTTGAGCGTCCCGGTCCGCCGGATGTCCACGCGGACCGAGGAGTAGAACTTGAGCGCCCGCCCGCCGGGCGTGGTCTCGGGCGAGCCGAACATCACGCCGATCTTCTCGCGGATCTGGTTGATGAAGATGACCGTGCAGTTGGAGCGGGCGATGACGCCCGTCAGCTTCCGCATGGCCTGGGACATGAGCCGGGCCTGGAGGCCCACGTGCGAGTCGCCCATCTCGCCCTCGATCTCGGCCTTCGGGATCAGGGCGGCGACCGAGTCCACGACGATGATGTCCACCGCGTTGGACCGGACCAGCAGCTCGCAGATCTCCAGGGCCTGCTCGCCCGTGTCGGGCTGGCTGACCAGCAGGTCGTCGATGTTGACGCCGATCTTGCGGGCCCAGGTCGGGTCCAGCGCGTGCTCGGCGTCGATGAAGGCGGCGACGCCCCCCCGCTTCTGCGCGTTGGCGACGACGGTCAGGGCGAGGGTGGTCTTGCCCGACGACTCGGGACCGAACACCTCGACGATGCGGCCGCGGGGGATCCCCTTGCCGCCCAGCGCCAGGTCGAGGCTGAGCGCGCCCGTGGAGATGCCGGGGATGTTGAGGTACGCCTCCTCGTCGAGGCGCATGATCGAGCCCTTGCCGAACGCCTTGTCGATCTGCGACAGGGTGCGGTCGAGGGTCTCGCGCTTCTTGGGGTCGAGCTCGGGCTTGGCCGGCTTGCCGGCCCCCTTGTCCGGGGCGGCGACCTCGACGGGCGCCGCGGGCTTGGGCGCCTCCTTCTTGGCCTCGCTCTTGTCGGAGCCCTTGGGGGCGGGCTTGGTCGCGGTGGAGCCGTTGCTGGAAGCCGAACCGGTGGCGCGTGCCATATCGAGCCGTCCTTTCTGCCGTGCGGGGCCTCGGGCGCTGTTGGGAGGGGGCGACGTGCCCACCATCCCGCAGCCGTGCGGGCGCACGGGTCTCGGCGCTGGGTTCGTCCGGCGGCCGTCCTGACCAACCGATCCGACCGGGGGCGGCGCCGCTCGCGGGCCCGGTTCTAGGACCGTACCAGACCCCGAACGACCTGTCAACGTCAGGGGCCCGGTCGGGTGAACAAAATCAGCACTTTCTTGCCCATGTCAGCCCGGCCTGGCCCCGGGCGGTGTCGGCCCAGACGGAGGATCCCTCATGAGCACGCAGAAAACCGGTTCTCTCGCCCGCCGCGGCCTGCCGCGATGGCTCCTCGTGCCCGCGGCGGCGGCGGTCGTCGTCGCCCTCGGCCTGGCCGCCGCCCCGGACGAGCCGGAGCGGTTCGAGTACGGCGAGCTGACGATCGTGGGCGAGAACGCCCTGTTCGTGACCGAGACCAAGGCGGTCCGCCTCGAGGCGCCGGACGTCAAGGGCTCGTCCCGGGGCTCGGACCGCGGGCGGGGCCGCGTGCGGCTGGACGTCAAGATCAAGCACCTGAACACGCTCGGCGGCGCCGGCTGGGTCTTCGTCTCCGCGACCAACATCGAGGAGGGGGAGACGTACCTCATGCGGCGGCGGCGCTAGGCGGGGTCGCCGAAACCCGAGCCGTGCTGTCCGCGGCCGGGCGGGCGGCCGATACTCCGTCCCGTGGACACCGTCTGCCCGAGCTGCAACGCCGACATCACGCCCGACGACGTCAACGTCGGCGAGAACGTCGCGTACTGCCGCGCCTGCGACACGGTGCACCGGCTCTCCGAGCTGGCCGAACGCGAGCGCGTCCCGTCCCTCCAGTCCGGCGACCCGCCGGCGGGCGCCTGGGTGCGCGACGACGGGTACTCGGTCCGGCTCGGCGCGACGGCGCGATCGATCCCGACCGCCGGCTTCTTCATCGTCTTCTCCGGCTTCTGGAACTCGATCGTCGGCGTGTTCGTGTTCCAGTCGATCGGATCGCTGCTGGGCTTCAAGGGCGCCGGCTCGTCGGCCGGCGGGACCGACGTGTTCACGCTCGTGTTCATGATCCCGTTCGTGCTCGTGGGCCTGGGGACCGCCGGCGTTGCGCTCATGGCCCTGTTCGGGCGCGTCGAGGTGACGATCCGCGGCATGGACGCCAGGGCGTTCACGGGCATCGGGCCCCTGGGCTGGTCTCGCCGGTTCGACGCCTCGAGCGTCAAGGACGTCACGATCGAGCGGGCCAACTCGTCCACCAACGGCAAGCCGGATCGGCACATCGTCGTCGACGCCGGCGACCGGACGGTCAAGCTCGGGAGTGTGCTCTCGAGGGCGCGGCGCCGCTGGCTGGCAGGGGCGCTGGGCCGCCTGCTGCTCCCGTCGCGCTGACGTCTAGTCGCGGTCGGATTCGCCGCCCTCGGGGGCCGGCGTGGGCTCCATCGCCGCGCTCACGCCGTGCGCGTGCACGAGCTGGCCGCCCATGTGCCCCGCCCACGCCAGTCGCGAGAGGGAGAACCCGTACACCCCGACAAACACCAGGGCCCCGATCCCGACCGCGACACGCCTCGGCGTGCCCTTCTTGAGACCCGCGGCCAATCCCAGCAGCACGACGAACACCGCGGTCACCACGACGAACATCGTCCGCGCCAGCTCGCCCATCTCCTCGTGCTCGTGGATCGCCCGCTCGGCGGCGACGCTGGTCGCGACCACGGTCTCCTCGGTCGCCTCGCCGGACATCACCGCGACGAACGCCCCCGCCGTCCCGCCCAGCAGCAGCAGCAGCGCCGACACCATCCACGCCAGCCGACGCGGCCGATCGAAGAGCCCGATCAGCATCGGGACCCAGGCCACCATGAGCAGCGCGATCGGGAAGTGAACGACGAGCGGGTGGGCGCTCTCCCAGGCGGGCATTGGCGGGAACAGTTCCATGGGTGAGACTCCTGGTTGCCGGAGCCCGTCAGCGTACCGATCGGCGAGGCGTCACGCCTCGGCCGCACGCTTGATGCAGGCCAGGTCGTCCTCGACACACTTCCGCAGCACGCCCTTCATCAGGAACATCATCGGGGACATCAGCTTCGCGCCCAACGAGACCGGGGTCCACCCGAAGGTAAACTCGACGCGGCAGGCGTCATCCCCCTGGGGCACGCACGCCATCGTGGTTTCGTAGTGATTCCCGCACGATTCAGCCGTGACCGTGTAGCCGCGGCCCGGATCGACCGCGACGACTTCCATTTCTTCGGTCGCCTCCTTGCCAAACATCTTCCGCGTCTCTCGCCAGCGCGTGCCGACGCCGAACTCCCCGTCGGTGAGCACCTCGACGCTGAGGATGCCGTCGATCCGCTCGGGGGCGCCCTCGAGATCGCAGAGGATCGGGAAGACCCGCTCCGCCGGCGCCGCCACGTCCACACCCATCGTCATCGAGCCCATGCGCCGCTCCTGTTCCGCCCCCGCCCGCCGCGCGGGGGGCGGACGTATCCTCTCGCCCACGACCCGCCGACGCAACCGGACGAGCCAACATGCCCGACACCGCCGACGCCACGCTGCGTTCCGTCACCGACCAGTTCCTCGCCGCCGAGGACCAGATCCGCCAGGGCGGCGGGGCCAAGGCCGTCGAGCGGCAGCACGCCAAGAACCGCCTGACAGCCCGCGAGCGGGTGGACAGGCTCACGGACGACGGCTCGTTCTTCCAGGAGCTGGGCCTGTGGGCCGCCCACGGTATGTACGCCGAGCACGGCGGGGCCCCGGGCGCGGGCGTCGTCACCGGCGTCGGCCGCGTCCACGGGCGCCCGCACATGATCATCGCCAACGACGCGACCGTGAAGGCCGGCGCGTTCTTCCCGATGACGTGCAAGAAGATCATCCGCGCCCAGATGATCGCCCGGGCCGCACGCCTGCCCCTGATCTACCTCGTCGACTCGGCCGGCGTGTTCCTCCCCCTGCAGGAGGACGTGTTCCCGGACACCGACGACTTCGGGCGGATCTTCTTCCTCAACTCCGTGATCTCCGCCGAGGGAATCCCGCAGACCGCGGCCATCATGGGCTACTGCGTCGCCGGGGGCGGGTACCTGCCCGTCTTGTGCGACACGCTCATCATGACCGAGGGCAGCGGGCTGTACCTCGCCGGCCCGGCGTTGGTGAAGGCCGCCATCGGGCAGGACGTGACCGACGAGGAGCTCGGCGGCGCCGCCATGCACGCCGCCATCTCCGGCACCATAGATTTCAAGGAGCCGGACGACGACGCGGCGATCCAGCGCGTCCGCCAGCTCGCCGCGAAGTACCCCGATGCCGACGGTGCGCCTCCTGCCCGCGACGGGCACGCCCCCACCGCGACCCCTCGGACATCTACACCCTCTTCACCGACAAGCCCGGCCAGCAGTACGACGTGAAGGACATCCTCGCCTGCGTCGTCGACGCCCGCGCCGAGCCCAACGCCGACGGACACGAGTCGCTCGCCCCCGACCTCGACGAGTACAAGCCCGACTACGGCGCCTCGATCGTGTGCGCCTACGCCCGGATCGACGGCCGCCCTGTCGGCGTCCTGGCCAACCAGGGCAGGCTCACCCAGCAGGCCACCGCCGGCGGCAAGGCCGGGCCCTCGACGTCCACCAACATGCCGAGGGTCATCTACGAGCAGGCCGCCGACAAGGCCGCCCGGTTCATCATGGACTGCAACCAGCGGAAGATCCCGCTCGTCTTCTTCCACGACACGACCGGCTTCATGGTCGGCCGCGACAGCGAGCAGGCCGGCATCATCCGCGCCGGCGCCAAGCTCGTCAACGCGATGTCCAACAGCGTGGTCCCGAAGATCGTGGTCATCATGGGCGGGAGCTACGGCGCCGGGAACTACGCGATGTGCGGCCGCGCGTTCGACCAGTTCCTCTCCCTCGCCTGGCCCGGCGCCCGGTGCGCCGTCATGGGCGCCGCCCAGGCCACGGGTGTGCTCGCGATGATCGAGGAGCGGTCCCGCGAGCGCAAGGGCGAGCAGATCGACAAGGACACGCACGAGCAGATCCTGGCCGCGGTCCGCGCCAGCTACAACGAGCAGCAGGACATCCGCCACGCCGCCAGCCGCGGCTGGGTGGACCGGATCATCGAGCCCCACCGGACGCGCGAGGAACTGGCCGCGGCTCTGGACGCGGCGGGCAACTGGGATTACTCGCGGGAGTTCAGGACCGGGGTGCTGCAGACGTGAGCGACGCCGGGCCCCCGGGACCCGAGGGCGACGCGGCCCGCCAGAGCCCGAAGGAAAGGTGGTCGGCCTACGACGACCTCGGCCGGGCCGACAAGGCCGGATACTGGGTGGCCGCGGTGCTCGTCACGCTCGCCGGGCTGGGGGTCGCGCTGCTGATCTACGTGGTCGTTCGGACAGCGGTGAACGCTCTGGTCGGCGAGTAGACGCAGACGAGCCGGGCCCCGTGCCACCACTTTCCCTCCCAATCCCCTTGACACCCTCTCCCCCATCCCCAATCCTTGCACACTGGCACAAATAAGCAAATCCCCCCCCCGCTCCCCCGCCGCCGCCGCCCGCCGGCGGTCCGCGCTGGATCGGCGCCTCGACCCCGAGCTCTTCAAGGCCCTGGGCGACCCCACGCGACTGCTCCTGCTCGCCTGCCTGTGCAAGTGCGCCCGCGAGTGCACCGTCTCCGAGGTGGGCGGGTGCTGCGACGTGGACCTCTCGGTGGTCTCGCGGCACCTGGCGACGCTCGAGCGGGCGGGCGCCGTCACCACGCGTCGGGAGGGGCGGACGGTGTTCTACGCCGCCCGATTCGAGCACCTGACCGGGACCCTGCGGTCCCTGGCCGACGCGATCGACGAATGCGCGAGCTGCCGGGGGCCCGGCTGCAACTGCTGAGACGAACGACCCGCCGCGCCCCCTGACGGCGCGGCCACGAAAGGAACGACCCGATGACCAATGCGAACAAGACGCCCTGCTGCGACGACGGCTGCTGCCCGCCCCAGAACGACCCGGCGGCGACGACCACATCCACGGACGTGCGCGACACAGTCCGCGCCGGCTACGGCCAGATCGCGCGTTCCGGCCAGTGGTCGTCCGTGGGCACGCACGCCGCGGGCGAGGCCGGCGGCGGGGCTTCCTCGTGCTGCGGGGGCGGCGGCGGGTGCTGCGGGCCGACCACGCTCTCGCCCGATCAGGTCGCGGCCGCCGTCGGTTACGACGCGACGGATCTCTCCGCCCTGCCCGAGGGGGCGAACATGGGCCTCTCGTGCGGCAACCCCACGGCACTCGCCTCGCTCGCGCCGGGCGAGGTCGTGCTCGACCTGGGCTCGGGCGGCGGGCTGGACTGCTTCATCGCCGGGCCCAGGGTGGGCGCGTCCGGCCGCGTCATCGGCGTGGACATGACCCCCGACATGCTCACCAAGGCCCGCGAGGGACTGGCCGCGTACCGAAAGCACTCGGGCCTCGACAACGTCGAGTTCCGCCTGGGCGAGATCGAGAACCTGCCCGTCGCCGACGCGAGCGTGGACGTCGTCATCTCCAACTGCGTGCTCAACCTCTCGCCCGACAAGGCGAGGGTCTGGTGTGAGATCGCCCGGGTGCTCAAGCCGGGCGGGCGGGTCGCCGTCTCCGACCTGGCGTTGCTCGGGCCCCTGCCCCGTGGCGTGCTGGAGGACGTCGAGGCGCTGATCGGGTGCGTGGCGGGCGCGGTGCTCGTCGAGCAGGTCCGCGCCGACGCCGAGGCGGCGGGGCTGACGGCGATCGAGCTGACCTCCAAGCCCGAGTACATCGCCGCGATGACCGACTGGCAGGACCCCCTGTACAAGGGAATCCTGTCGCGCCTTCCAGAGGGCGCCTCGCCCGCCGATTACATCACAAGCCTCGATGTCACCGCACGACGGGCCGTGTGAGGCCCGGACCGCCAAGGAACGACGACGGCGCCGGTCCACCGACCGACGCCGTCGCGTTGATCCCTCACCGGGGTATGTGTGGTCCGTCCCACGTGAGAGAGGCGAGCAGAGAGTGTGTGGTCCTGGTCGCTCGGCCGCGGGCGCTCAGCCCACGCTGACCTTCCGCGGCCCGCCTTGCTTGGCCTTGGGCAGCCTCAGCGTCAGCTCGCCGTCCTTCAGCTCGGCCGACGCCTGGTCGTCGAGGACGGCGACCGGCAGGGCGATGCGGCGGCTCACCGAGCCCTCGCGGCGCTCCTTGCGGTAGTACTTCTCCTGCCGCTCCTCGTGCTGCTCGCTGGTGTGGGCGCTGATGTTCACGACGCCGTCGTGCACCTCGACGCTCACGTCCTCCTTCTTCACGCCCGGCAGCGACGCGCGGACGATCACGCTCTGCTCGTCCTCCGAGACGTCCACCGCGAGGATGCCCTCCTCGAAGACGGGGGCCAGCTCGCGGGTGAAGACCGGCTCGCGGAAGAAGTCCTCGAAGATCCGGTCGAGCGGGGTCATGCCGCGGGCGACGTTGTTTGTTCGGCGGGTGGTGATGCTGCCTGTCATGGTGTGGTCCTCCTTCTGGCGGGCGGGGGCCATGCTGCCCGCGCCCACTCACCACTTGGCAAAGCCGGCGCCAGCCCCGGGCGGGCCCGCAGACGCCCCCCGGCCGCCGCCCCGGGCGCCACGGGCGGCGGGACGCTGCCAAGCTGGCAGATCGCCCCGGGGCAGGGTGGATACCCTCCCGCCGACCATTCGGAGGAGAGCCCATGCGCCGCGCCGCCGCCCGCCGATCCGCCCCGCTTCTCGCCGCCCCCGGGCTCGTGCTGATCGCCCCCCTGCAGGGGTGCGTCGTGTCGAACATCGAGAAGCAGCTCGTCCGTGCCAACGACACGCTCATCCGCGTCGAGACGGCCCTGGAGGAGGTCCAGCGGACCAACGAGCGGCTCGTCGAGCTGCAGACCCAGCTCCGGCGCCTGGACACGATCGACGGCTCCCTGAGCAGCGTGGACGGCTCGCTCGCCGACGTCGATCAGGAACTCGAGGACATCGAGACCTCGCTCAAGGCGATGGACGAGCACATGGCCTCGCTCCGCGGCACGATCACGAGCATCGACCGGGCGATCCCGTTCCTGAGCGTGTCGTCGCCGACGGCCGAGGAGGAGGCGGGCGAGGAGGGCGAAACAGGCGCTGCGGGGGACGCGGGCGCCGAGGGCGAGGCCGACTCCGGTGACGAGACCGAGACGCCCGCGGAGCCGGGCGGCCCGAGCGAGGACGCGCCCGCCGGGGGTGACGGGTGAGCGCCGGGCGCGTCGGCCTGGCGACGTGCGGGCATCACGACGGATTCATCGCCGGCGACGACGAGGCGTTGGCCGAGCAACTGCATGCGCTCGGTTTCGAGGTCTCCCGCCCCCGCTGGGACGACGCGGGCGTCGAGTGGTCCGCGTTCGACGCGGTGCTGCTTCGGACGACGTGGGACTACCAGGAGCGGCTGGGCGAGTTCCTGGCCTGGGTGGACGGGACGGCGGCGCACACCCGCCTGTTCAACCCGCCCGAGGTCGTGCGGGCCAACGTTGACAAGCGGTACATGCGGACACTGGCCGAGGCGGGCGTGCCGACCGTGCCGACGGCGTGGATCGAGGCCGCGACCGGCGCCGCGGGCGTGCGCGAGGCCATGCGGTCCCTGGGCGCCGCGTCCGGCGTGATCAAGCCGGTCGTGGGCGCGGGCGCGTCGGGGATGCTCGTGTTCGGCGAGGACGAGGCCGACGTCGCGGGCGCGCACGCGGACGGGCAGGTCCGGGTCCACGGCGGGGTGCTGGTCCAGCCCCTGCTCGAGTCCGTGAAGTCCAGGGGCGAGCTGAGCGTCGTCCTGATCGACGGCGAGTACACGCACGCCATTCGCAAAGTCCCCGCGGCCGACGAGTGGCGGGTGCAGATCGAGTTCGGGGGCCGGTACACGCCGGAGACGCCCGAGCCGGCGGCCCACGACGCGGCGGTCGGCGCCGTCCGGGCCCT
The DNA here is from genome assembly GCA_041987545.1 of Phycisphaerales bacterium. Classification (GTDB taxonomy): domain Bacteria; phylum Planctomycetota; class Phycisphaerae; order Phycisphaerales; family UBA1924; genus JAJRXR01. The sequence goes on from JBHIWH010000002.1 coordinate 80,363, forward strand.
GTGCGGCAACGACACCCCGCTCTACGCTCGGATCGACCTGGTGGACGTCGACGGGGTTGGCCCGGCCGTGATCGAGGCCGAGCTGGTCGAGCCCGAGCTGTTCTTCAAGTGGGCGCCCGAGGCGGGGGCGGCGCTGGGGCGGGCGCTTTCGCGGCGGCTGGGCGCGGAGGTACGATCGGGCGCATGAGCGAACGCGTCCGCATCACAGACGTGGCGCCGCGGGACGGCCTGCAGAACGAGGCGGGCGCGATACCCACGGACGAGAAGGCCGAGCTGGTCGGGCGACTGTCGGGCGTCGGCGTGGACGAGGTCGAGGTCTCCAGCTTCGTCAGCCCGCGCTGGGTCCCCCAGCTGGGCGACGCGGCGGAGGTGTTCGAACTCATCGCCGACTCGAAGCCCGCGGACGTCGTGTTCTCGGCGCTCGTGCCAAATGAGAAGGGAATGCGGGCGGCGCTGCACGTCAACGAGCACGCGGGCCGTCGCGTGCTCGACAAGGTCTCCGTCTTCACCGCCGCCAGCGAGACCTTCAGCGAGCGGAACACCAACGCGACGATCGCCGAGTCGATCAAACGGTTCGGTCCCGTCGTCGAGGACGCCCGGCGCGAGGGGATGGCGGTCCGCGGTTACGTCTCGTGCGCGATCGCCTGCCCGTTCGAGGGGCCCGTCAGCCCCGACGCGGTCGCGGGCGTGTGCGCCCGGCTGCTGGAGCTGGGCGTGGACGAGCTGGACCTCGGTGACACAATCGGCGCCGGCACGCCCGAGACCATCGAGGCGCTGCTCATGGAGGTCATCGACCGCCTGGACGGCCGGGCGCTCGACGACCGGGGCGACCCGATCCTCACGCTGCACCTGCACGACACGTTCGGGCGGGCGGCCTCGTGCGTGACCAGAGCACTGGAGATGGGCGTGCGCTCGTTCGACGGGTCCGTCGCGGGCCTGGGCGGCTGCCCGTACGCCTCGGCGGACGGCGAGCGGGCGCCGGGCAACATCGCGACCGGGGCGCTGGTCGCGGCGATCGAGGACGCGGGGTACCAGACGGGCGTGGACCGGTCGCGCCTGGCGACGGTCGCGGCGTTCGCCTCCCGAGTTGTGCAGGCCTCCCGGATGGAACGGCTCGACGAGGAAGACGAGATCGAGGAGGAGGACCGGTGATCTCCACCCGCCGCGAGGGCGACGTCGGGCTCCTGATGCTCGATCGGCCCGACAAGCGCAACGCGCTGACGCCCGAGATGCTGGCCGAGCTGCCCGGGGCGGCCCGCAGGCTCGCCCAGGACTGCCGCGCGATCGTGCTTGGGGGCGAGGGTCGGGCGTTCTGCGCGGGCTTCGACCTGAAGATGTGCGCCGCCGACGAGACCGGGGCGACGATGCGGGCGCTGCTCGAGGGGCTGGGCCGGGGCGTGGCGGCGCTGCGGTCGCTGGACGTGCCTGTGGTCGCCGCGGCGCACGGCGCGGCGATCGCCGGGGGCGCGGCGCTGCTGGGCGGCGCGGACGTCGTCGTCGCGGACCGGGGCGCGAAGATCGGCTACCCGGTCGTGCGGATCGGCGTGAGCCCGGCCGTCTCGGCGCCCACGCTGGCGCACGCGATGGGCGCTGGCGGCGCTAGGGCCAGACTGCTCCACCCGGAGATCATCGACGGCGACGAGGCCCACGCCCGCGGGCTCGTGCACGAGCTGGTCGAGGAACACGGCCAGGTTCTGGACCGCGCCGTCGCGATCGCGCGCTCGATGGCGTCCAAGCCTGGCGAGGGTGTCGTCGCGACGCGGCGGTGGGTCAACGAGATCGAGTCCGGCCTGACGCCCCTGGGCGCCGAGGCGGGCGAACTGGCGCTGCAGGCCAGCCTGGCCATCACGGGCGCCGAGGACGAGCGGGCGAGGCTCGCGGCGATGTGGGGAGATCAATGAGCGAGCTTGCGACGCTGGAGCACGACGGACCGATCGCGACGCTGACCCTCCGACGCGTGGAGCAGCGCAATGCGCTGTCGGTCGAGCTGCTCGACTCGCTGCACGCGCGGATGGACGAGGCCGAGGGCCTGGACGGCCTCAACGTGCTCATCGTGCGGGGCGAGGGCCGGGCATTCTGCGCCGGGATGGACCTCAAGCAGGTCGTCATCGCCGAGTCGGGCGACCCGGGCCTGCCCCTGAAGCTGCTCTCGTCGCTGGGCGAGCTGACGCTGCGGCTCCGCCGCCTGCCGGCGGTGACGCTCGCGAGCGTGAACGGCGCCGCCATCGGCGGCGGCTGCGGGCTCACGTGCGTCTGCGACATCTCCGTGACGCACGAGGGCGCCAAGCTCGGCTTCCCGGAGGTCGACCTGGGGCTGTGCCCGGCGGTCGTGGCGCCGTGCGTCGTGCGCAAGGTCGGCGCCGGCATGGCACGCAAGATCCTGCTCATGGGCGGGCTGATCGAGCCGGGCGAGGCGCACCGGGTCGGACTGGTCAATGACGTTGTCGCCTCGCGCGAGGCGCTGGACGAGCGCGTCGGGCAGATCGCGGCGCGGCTCGCCGAGGCCAGCGCGACCGCGCTGGCGGCGACCAAGTCCCTGCTCAACGAGCTCGACGGATCGCTCGACGAGGACGTCGTGCGCCGCGGCGCCGAGCTCTCGGCGCGCGTGCTCTCGACGCCAGGAGCGCAGGCCGCGCTCACCGCCCGCCTGCGGTAGGGGCGGGCCGCGTTCAGACCCGCCAGAAGGGGCTCGCGGGGGCCCTGTCGCCTATACTGTCGGGCGCGGCGGGGAGGCCCATTCTGGCCCCCGCACGAGAGGACGGAAACGGGACGGATGGGCGTTGAGCCGCTGCCAGTTCGGGTCGAGGGGCGGGGCGATCGGGCCCGCGTGGGCGTGCTGACGCTCGACGCCGGCGATCGCCCGGTCGTCGTGATCGACACCACGCTCGTCGCCCGCTTGGACGCCACGCTGGGCGCCCTGCCGAGTGACCTGACGGGCCTGGTCGTCGAGTCCGGGTCCGAGCGCGTGTTCGTGGCCGGGGCGGACCTCAAGGAGATCCAGTCCGCCGATGACGCGGAACTGCACGCGTACCTCGAGAAGACCGCGGGCGCGTTCGGGCGTTTGAGCCAACTCCCCTTCCCGACAGCCGCGGCGATCAACGGCGCCGCCCTCGGGGGCGGGCTGGAGCTGGCCATGCACTGCGACGGGCTCGTCGCGGCGCCGTCGGCCAGCGGGAAGCCGTACCCCGTGGGCCTGCCCGAGGCCGGCCTGTGCATCTGCCCGGGCTGGGGCGGGACGAACCTGCTCCCGGCGCGGATGAGCGCCGAGGACGCGATCCGCCGGACCGCCATCGGGCGCCCCTTGAGCTTCGACGAGGCGTGCGACGCGCGGCTGTTCGACGCGGTCTGCGACGACCCGGGCGCGCTGACCGAGGCCGCGATCGAGTGGGTCGCCGGGCAGGACACGCCCGAGCGCGACGGGGCGCCGAGCCGCTGGATCGGGAGGCCGGACGTCGCGGGGCGCGTCCGTGCCGGTCTCGAGGCCTGCCAGGAAGAGATTCAGTCCGCCGACGCGGGGGCGGCGGTCGCCGACTGCGTCGCCGTCGGCCTCGACGACGGGTGGGACGCGGCGATCACGCGCGAGCGCGACCACTTGGTCCGCCTGCGGCACACGCCGGCGGCGGTGGACGCGATCGAGGGGTTCTTCGCCAAGAGCGCCAAGCGCTAGGGGCGGGGACGAACGAGAGTCACAGCACCGGGCCCGTCCCTGCCGGCGACGCCCGCGACGACGGAGAGCAACGCGATGGCCGACCTGAAGAAGATGAAGGGCGTGAGCGAGCGGGATCAGAAGATGATCGCCGACGCCGAGACGCTGCTGGGCCCCGAGCCCTCCTCGATGGGCGTGGTCAAGAACTTCTTCTGGGGCAATCTCCGCGAGGAGTTGCTGTTCCCGTACCCGGACATCGCCAAGACCAGCCCGCAAGAGACCGCCGAGTGCGACCAGCTGCTGGCCCGCCTCGAGGAGTACCTCAAGCACGAGCACCCGTCTGTCAAGATCGACCAGGAGCAGTACATCCCCGAGTGGGTCATCCAGAAGCTGTTCGACCTGGGCGTGCTGGGCATGACGATCAGCAAGGAGTTCGGCGGGCTGGGGATGGGCATCACCAGCTACAACCGCGTGCTCGATCTGATCGGGGCGTACTGCGGCTCGACCGCCGTCGTCGTCTCCGCCCACCAGTCGATCGGGTGCAAGGCCGTCATGCTCTTCGGCACCGAGGAGCAGAAGCACCGCTGGCTGCCCAAGCTCGCCCGCGAGTGGCTCAGCGCGTTCTGCCTGTCCGAGCCCAACGTCGGCTGCGACGCGGGCGGGCAGGAGACCCGGTGCGAGCTGAGCGCCGACGGCACGCACTACATCCTCAACGGCGAGAAGAAGTGGGCCACCTCGGGCGCGATCTCAGGCCTGTTCACCGTCATGGCCAAGCAGAAGATGGAGGACGGCAAGGAGCGCGTCACCGCCCTCGTCTGCACGCCCGACATGGACGGGATCGACATCTTCCAGAAGAACCGGTCCAAGTGCGGCATCCGGGGCACGTGGCAGGCCCGGATCCGGTTCACCAACGTCCGCGTGCCGCGCCAGAACCTCCTGCACAAGGAGGGCCGGGGGCTCAACGTCGCGCTGAGCTGCCTGAACTTCGGGCGGTGCACGCTCTCGGCCGGCATGCTCGGCGGGGCCCGCCGCGCCAAGGAACAGGCCATCAAGTGGGCCCAGACCCGCTACCAGTTCGGCCGTCCCCTGGCCGACTTCGAGCTGGTCCGCCAGAAGGTCGCGCACATGAGCGCCCTCTGCTACGCGATGGACGCGGTCCTGTACATGACGACCGGCATGCTGGATCGCGGCGACGAGGACATCATGCTCGAGACCGCCGCCTGCAAAGTTTTCTGCTCCGAGATGGGGTGGCGGAGCGTCAACGACGCCGTCCAGATCATGGGCGGCGAGGGGTACATGACCGAGAACGAGGTCGAGCGGATCTTCCGCGACTCCCGGATCAACATCATCGTCGAGGGCGCCAACGAGGTGATGCAGTCGTTCATCTTCGCCTACGGCGGCAAACAGCTGGCCGAGAAGATGCTGGGTGTCAAGGAGTCGGCCGAGGCCGGGCGCCTGTCCCCCGCCGTCATCCGCGCGGGCATGCCCCTGTTCAGCGAGGTGATCCTGGGCATCCGGAGGCGGGCGCCCCAGACCCCGGACGTGTCGGCCGAGCTCCGCCCGCACGCCGAGCGGATGTGCCGCCTGATCTCGGAGCTGACGTACCAGTTCAAGAAGGCCAGCAAGATTCACGACGCCAAGATCATCGAGCGTCAGGTGGTCCAGGCCCGGATCGCGGACGCGGCGCTGTATCTGCACGCCTGGGCGTGCACGCTCAGCCGCCTGGACCACGACCTGCGCCAGGGCGCCGACGGCACCGAGCACGAGTCCAACAAGGCCGCGGCCCTGCACTTCTTCGAGATCGCCGAGCTCGAGATCAACACCCGCTTCCGTGGGATCTACGAGAACGCGGACGAGTCGATGCGGACGGCGGCCGAGGCGGCGCTCCGCCACTCGGACACGCTGCCCAACGCCGACTACGTCGTGCCCGAGAAGTCGCCCTCGGCCAAGGGCACGGGCCGCGAGCCGACGCAGGAAGGCATCAAGCAGTTCCCGGGCACGCCCAGCAGGTACGTCGCGGGCGGCACGGGCCGCGAGGCGATGGAGCCGGCGGGCTGAGGCCCGCGCTCCGCTGATCGGCCCTCTCCCGCACGTGCGGGCGGGCCGATGGATCATGAAGACGCCCGCCCGCGCGGGCGCCGCTACTCTTCCCGCCCCCGCACTTGGCGGGGGACGGGTGACGCACACGGAGGGCCCCATGCCCCGACGCAAGTCGTACGAAGCGAAGATCGACTTCCTGCAGATCCTCGACGAGAACGGGAAGCTCGACACGCGCCTGGCCAAGGACACGCTCACCGACGAGCAGGTCATCGAGTCATACGAGCAGATGTGGATCTGCCGCGAGTTCGACGAGACGGCCTTCAAGCTCCAGCGGTCGGGCCGCATGGGCACCTACCCCCAGAACAAGGGCCAGGAGGCCGCGGCCATCGGCTCGGCTCTCGCCATGAAGAAGGGCGCGGACTGGCTCATCCCCTGCTACCGCGAGAACGCCGCGCTGTTCATGCACGGCCTGCCCATGCACTACATCCTCCTGCACTGGATGGGCGACGAGCGGGGCAACCAGATCCCCGACGGCGTCAACCAGACCCCCCTGTCCATCCCCATCGGCACGCACATGCTCCACGCGACCGGGATCGCGTGGGCGATGAAGCTCCGGGGCGAGGAGGACGCGGCCGTCATCACCTACTTCGGCGACGGGGCCACCAGCGAGGGCGACTTCCACGGCGCCATGAACTTCGCCTCGACCCTCCAGGTCCCGGTCGTCTTCATGTGCCAGAACAACCAGTGGGCCATCTCCGTCCCGCGCGAGGAGCAGATGCGCTCGCCGACGGTCGCCCAGAAGGCGATCGCCTACGAGATGCCGACGATCCAGGTGGACGGCAACGACATCTTCGCCGTGTACAAGGCCGTGAAAGAAGCCCGGGACCGCGCGGTCGCCGGCGACGGGCCGAGCTTCGTCGAGGCGGTGACGTACCGCCTGGGCGACCACACGACGGCCGACGACGCGCGGCGGTACCGCGACCAGGCCGAGCTGGACGCCTGGCTGGACAAGGACCCGATCATCCGCCTCCGCAAGTACCTCGAGTCGAAGGACCTGTGGAGCGAGAAGGACCAGAAGAAGCTGGGCGAGCGGGCCAAGAAGATCGTCTCCGAGGTCGTCAAGACAGCCGAGGGGATCGAGGACCCCACCACCGACGACATCTTCGACTACACGTTCGCGGCGTTGTGCGACGAGCTCAAGACGCAGCGTGAGACACTCAGGACCAACTCGCTCGGGCAGTTCCCCGAGCAGGCCGGCCTCAACAGCCAGGCCCAGCGGGTGTGAGGAGCGAGACATGGCACAGCTGACACTCGTCCAGGCGATCAACCAGGCCCTCGACCACGAGATGAGACGCGACGACCGCGTCGTCGTCCTGGGCGAGGACGTCGGCGTCAACGGCGGCGTCTTCCGCGTGACCGAAGGCCTCGCCGAGAAGTACGGCAAGCACCGCTGCCAGAACACGCCCCTCGACGAGTCGGGCATCATGGGCACGGCGATCGGCCTGGCGATGGCCGACATGCGCCCCATCCCAGAGATCCAGTTCGAGGGCTTCCTCGGTCCCGCGTACGACCAGCTCGTCAACCACGCGGCCCGCTTCCGCACGCGGACCCGCGGCGCCATCACGATCCCGCTGACCGTCCGCGTCCCCGTCGGCGGCGGCATCCACGCCCCCGAGCTGCACTCGGACTCGCCCGAGGCGATCTACGCGCACACGCCCGGCCTCAAGGTCGTCATGCCCACGACGCCCTACGACGCCAAGGGCCTGCTGCTCGCCTCCATCCGCGACCCGGACCCGGTCGTCTTCTTCGAGCCCAAGCGCGTGTACCGCTCGTACCGCGAGGAGGTCCCCGAGGACGACTACGAGGTCGAGATCGGCAAGGCCAAGGTCGTCTCCGAGGGCTCGGACCTGACTGTCGTCACCTGGGGCGCCAGCGTCTTCCAGTGCCTGGAGGCGATGGACAACCTGCCCGAGGACATGGACGTCGAGCTGATCGACCTGCGGACGATCTACCCGATCGACATGGACACGATCGCCGCCAGCGTCGAGAAGACCGGGCGGTGCGTGATCGTGCACGAGGCGCCCAAGACCTGCGGCCTGGGCGCCGAGATCACGGCCAGGATCCAGGAGCGCTGCTTCCTGCACCTGGAAGCTCCCGTGCAGCGCGTGGCGGGCTTCGACACCGTCATGCCGTACTACAAGCTGGAGCTGGACTACCTGCCCGACGCCGAGCGGATCGGCGAGGGCGTCCGGGCGTGTCTGGCGTATTGAGCACCGAGAGATTCACCTGATGTACGTCCTCCCGATCCCACCAGCCGCACGAAGCGATCCCAACGCCGCGGAGTTGGTGCGTGTGTGGGCCGCCAGCGATGGCCAACATGTGTCCATCCACAGCGGCGCCTGGGAGGAATCAGATGATTGGGGCGTCATGTTGGCTGATCTGGCGCATCATGTCGCCAACATGTTCGAGCAGCGCGGGATTGACCGCGAACTGACTCTCTCCAAAATCCGCGAAACTTGGAACGCCGAGTTTGACAACCCAATCAACGATCCGACTGGGTCGATTCATGAATTCGAACACACCGATGAGACTGACGAAGACGCCAGCTCGCACTAAGCGAAGCTGCGGGGTGAACTGATGGCGCACGCGAAGAGCACGGATCCCAATGTTTTCATCCTCCCGGACCTGGGCGAGGGCGTCCACGAGGCGGAGCTGATCGCCTGGAAGGTGAAGGAGGGCGACACCGTCGAGGAGCACGACATCCTCGCCGAGATGGAGACCGACAAGGCCCTGGTCGAGGTCCCCAGCCCGCGCGCCGGCACGATCAAGACCCTGCACGGCACGGAGGGCGAGATCCTCAACGTCGGCAACCCCCTCGTGACCTACGAGGGCGGCGGCGGCGACAACGGATCATCCAAGGCCGAGGCGTCCGCGCCCAAGGCCAGCAAGCCCGCCAAGCCCGAGCCCGCGCCCGCGCCCGCGGCGAGCGAGGAACGCGAGGACGCCGGCACGGTCGTCGGCGCGATGGGGGGCGCCCTCGGGGGCGTGACCGCCCAGGAGGGCAAGGCCCTGGCGACGCCCGCCGTCCGCCGCCTCGCCCGCGACATGGGCATCGACATCAACACCGTGCCCGGCTCGGGCATGGGCGGCCGCGTGCTGGCCAAGGACGTCAAGGCCTTCGCCGCCGGCGGCGCCACCGCCGCGCCCGCGGCTCCGATGCAGGCCCCGATGCCGAGCTTCGCGCCCCAGAGTGCGCCCACCCGCTCGGCGGCGCCCGCGCCCAACCAGCAGGCCCAGATCGCCCCGGGCGCCGACACCGCCCGTATCCCGTTCCGGGGTGTGCGGCGCACGATCGCCAGCCGCCTCCGCGAGAGCGTCAACACCGCCGTCCACTTCACCGTCATGGACGAGGCGGACGTGACCGCGCTCGACGGCCTCCGCAAGCAGCTCGCCGCGGCCTCGGGAGAGAAGGTCAGCTTCCTGCCCTTCGTCTGCTCGGCCGTCTGCCGCGTGCTCGCGGGCCAGTTCGGCACGCTCAACGCGACTGTCGAGGGCGAGGGCACGGACGAGATGACCATCGTCCAGCACCGCGCCGTGCACATGGGCATCGCGACCGACACCGACAGCGGCCTCATGGTCCCGGTGCTCCGCGACTGCGACAAGCTGGGCGTCCTGGAGATCGGCCGCCAGGTCGGCGCCATCGCCGGCGCCGCCCGCTCGCGCTCGATCCCGCGCGAGCAGCTCATGGGCTCGACGTTCACCATCAGCAACGTCGGCAGCTACGCGGGCCGCTTCGCGACGCCCGTGATCAACTCGCCCGAGGTCGGCATCCTGGCCGTCGGGCGCAACCGCGAGGGCATGGTCGTCAAGGACGGCTGGTTCAAGACCGGCAAGCTCATGCCCCTGAGCCTGGCGTGCGACCACCGAGTCGTGGACGGGGCGACGGCGGCGCTGGCGCTGGCCGAGATCGTCCGCCTGCTGCAGGACCCCAACCAGCTGCTGACGCCCGCGCGGGGCTAACCGCTCGGCGTCCGGAGGACGCGATCTGGCCCCCGGCGCCGTCGATTCGGGCCGGGATCCGGGATCGTGTGTCAGGACTCCCCCGGGCCGTACGGTCTCCCGATGCCGGCCGCGCCGAAACCGCGTGCGAGCCGCATCAGGACCCCGAAGGGAGACCAGCATGAAGACCCGACTCGCCTCGCTCGCCGTGCTCGCGATCGCGCTGACCGGAGGGGGCGCCCACGCCGGGTCCGAGGCCTCGGCGTCGCTCGAGGCGTCCAAGGAGCCGCCCAAGCGGTCGGTGTCCAGGTCGGCGCCTCGTCGGGCGCCGGCGGCCCGCAGCGCTCCCTCGCGAGCCCGACCGGCCGCGCGGACGCCCTCCCGCCCGTCCCGCTCGACGCCGTCGGTCCGCAGCGCGCCGACGCCGCGCCCGAGCGTGACCCGCCGAGCCCCGACCCGCTCCGTGCAGAGCCGCCCCAGCGCCGCGCCCTCGCGGGTGTCCAGGCCCCCGCAGCGGAGTTCGCGTCCGAGCGCGGCGCCGAGCACGCGGTCCTCTCCCCGCCCGTCCGTGCGGAGCCGGCCCTCGGTCCTGCAACCCTCTCGCGTGAACCGCCCGCCCTCGACCCAGCGGCCGAGCGTGACGTCACGCCGCCCCACCACCACATCCCCGCGCCCGACGACGACGTCCCGCGGGCCGACCGTGACGTCGAACCGCCCGTCGGCGCCGTCATCGAGCCGCCCCGGCTCGGTCTCGCGCCAGCCGGCCAGGCCGTCCCGCCCGAGCGTCGGCTCCCCCGGAACCACGAGCAGGCCTGGCGCCCGCCCGTCCTCCCGCCCGACCACGGGCTCCCGCCCCGGACTCACGGAGCGGCCCAGCCGCCCCGACGTGCAGACGGTGCGCCCGACACAGCCATCGCGCCCGACCACCTCTCGTCCCTCGACATCCCGCCCGTCGACGTCGCGCCCGAGCACGAGCCGCCGTCCCGGCGCCGAGCGCCCCACGGTGACGCGCCCGAGCCCGGGCGCCCGCCCCTCGACCACGCGCCCCCGCACGCCCTCGGTCAGCCCCGAGCGTCGCCCTGGAGTGGGCTCGGTCGAGCGCCGGCCGGGCGTTGGCTCGATCCAGCGTCGCCCCGATTCGAACGTCTCGAGACCGAACATCGACCGGCGTCCCAGCGTCTCGCCCGTCCCCGATCGGCGTGAGAGCATCGGCCGACCGGGCGCCCGCCGCCCCGGCGGCGACAACCGCGGCGGCTACAGCGGCCACCGCTTCGAGCGCCCGTCCGTCGATCGCCGCGGCGGGAACGGTGGTCATGGCGGTCACGGCGGTCACGGCGGTCACGGCGGTCACGGCGGCGCCAAGACCATCATCAACAACTACTTCGGCTCCCCCCACCACCCGCACTGGAAGCACGCCGGGCGCCACGGCATCTGGTACCACGGCAACCCGTACCACCACAAGTACCACCACGGCCACCACTACCACCACCCGACGTTCAGCGTCGGGCTGTGGATCTCATTCCGCGGCGTGCCCTGGTACTACTGCCCGACCTACCGCTCCGACACGTACGTGTATGTGAGCCACGTCTACGAGTCGCACTACTACTTCGGCGCCGGCACGGGGGCACGGGCCGACCGCGCCGTCGCGACCATCGACGCCGGTTGGCAGGACCTGGAGCGCGGGTACTACGACCGCGCCCGCCGGGCCTTCGCGCAGGCCTCGAGCGACGCGCCCGACTGGGGCCTGCCCAAGATCGGGTACGCCCTGTCGCTCGCGGGCGCCGGCCACGACGAGGCCGCGGCCGCCGTCCTTCGGCTGGCCATGGCCGAGGATCCCTACGCCGCCCTCGAGGTCCCCTGGACCGACGAGATCGCGTACCTGCTCGACGGGCTGGACGCGCGGTACACCGGCTTCGCCATCGACGGCGTCGAGCCCCAGGACACCTGGTTCATGGCCGCCGCCATGCGGCTGATGCTGGGCGACTCGGAGGGCGCGTCGGAGGCGGTGTTCAACGCCGAGGTCGCGGGCGCACCGGCCGAGCCGGTCTCGGGCCTGCTCGAGGTGCTCACCGCCACCGAGTCGGCGCCGGCCGACGTCATCGCCGAGTAGCAGTCGCGGGCGAACCTGGAACTAGCGACGCCGGCGGGCGGCCACCAGCAGCCCGCCGGCGATCAGCGGCAGGGCGCCCGGCGCGGGGATCGCGAACCGCAGGTTGTCCACCCACAGCTCCTGGCCCGAGATGCCGAAGCTCTCGATGTCGCCGGTCACGGTCAGCCGCCCGAGCGACGGTCCGCCGCCGAGGTCGGCCACGTCGATCGTGGCGCCGCCCACGGTCATCCCGTCCACGTCGTAGAACGTGCCGGTCTCGATCATCTCGCCGTTGACGAAGATGTTGTTCTGCCCGCCGAACTGCCCGAAGAAGACCGTGACGGACGGCACCGACGAGAACGGGACCGTCAGCTCCAGCCGCACGTTGTTGAGCTCCAGATCGAGCCCGTCGCCCCCGGCCATCTGGTTGTCGTGGACCTGGGCGTGGCTCGAGAACATGTAGCCCGGCGTGAAGTCCAGGATCTCGAATCCGACGCCGTCGGACGTGAACGAGTCCCCCACCATGTACTGGGTGTCCACGATCAGATCGTTGAAGCTGGCCAGGTCGGCGGCGGCGAGGCCCGAGGCGGCGGTCAGCGCGACCGCGCCCGTCAGAATGCGTGCGGCTGTCATGTTCAACACTCCCCTGTGGTTCGGGCCCGGCGGCGGCGCGGGCCTCCCCCACAGCCTGCCCCCAGTCCGAGAAAGTGCCAGCCGATTCCGGAGGAAGCCCGGTCCGGGGACCGAATCCCGCGCAAGAACCGCCGCGGGATCCCCTAGCGAGAGGGCGTGAGCCCCTCGCCCGCCATCGCGACGACCGCGGTCGTGTACGCGACGCCGAAGCCCAGGCGCCCCGCGTTCCGCTCGGTGGGGATCCCGGGCTTGGAGCCGATCGTCGCAACGACGGCGCCCTGCTCCCGGGCGTGCCGGAGCCGGGCGGCGATGAGCGCCCGCTGGATCCCACGCCGCCGGGCGTGGGGCAGCACGCTCACGCCCCACAGGCACGAGATCCGCTCGCCCGAGGGCGCGTCGGCGACCTCCAGCCCCCCACCGCCGACGGCCTGACCCTCCAGCATCGCGACGAAGCACGTGCTCCGCGGGTGCCGGGCCGCGCGCCGGGCCGAGTCGAGGAAGCCGGGCGTGGGCGACTCCCCCTCCCCAAAGAACCCGAGGCTCGACGCCATGACGTACTGCTCGACCGCGTCCGGATCATCGCGGTCCACGACCCGGATCTCGACGCCATCCGGCGCCCCCGCCGGCAGGCGGCCGATCGCGCCCGGGTCACGCAGGTCGAGGAACAGCACGTTGTCGAACTCGCGGACCGTGAACCCGCGGGCCGACAGCTCCCGCGTCAGCGACTCGTCGGCGAAGGGGCACAGCTCGACCTTGGGCTCGACGCCCCGAGAGACGTAGTACGCGACCAGGCGGTCCGCGTCGGCGCCGGTCACGGGCCCGTCGAGCCCCAGGCCCAGCGCCTGGTTCTCCCACCCGCCGGGCGCCGAGTAGCACATCCACCCGCCCATGATCGGCTCGGCCTCGAGGGCGATCTCCGAGACCGCGACCGCCTTGCGGCGTTCCTCCAGGCGTGCGACGTCGATGGGCGTGATCGGCTCCACGGCGGCCAAGGGTAGCCGCGGGGGCCGAGGCCGCCCCCTACCCTCGTCGCATGAGCGAATGGAACTGGCAGCTTCTGCGGGCCGGACGGCTGATGCTCGACGCGGGCGGGATGTTCGGCATCATCCCCCGCGTCGTCTGGGAGCGGACCGTCACCACCGACGATCGGCACCGGGTCGAGCTGTCGCACAACTGCCTGCTGCTGGAATCGCCCGAGCCCGACCCGGAGCTCGGCAGGCCCCGCCGCGTCCTGATCGAGGCCGGCACGGGCGACAAGCTCGACGAGAAGATGAGCAACATCTTCGGGCTCGACGGGCGCACCGTCGAGACGGCCGTCGTCGAGGCGGGCGTGGACCCGGCCGAGATCGACACGACGATCGTCAGCCATATGCACTTCGACCACGCGGGCGGTTTGACCCGGCGTGTGCGCGCCGGCGAGCGCCCCGATTGGGTCGCGACCAAGCCCGGCGCCGCCTCGGGCGACAGCCCGGAGGTCAAGCTCACGTTCCCCAACGCCGAGCTGGTCGTGCAGCGCCGCGAGTGGGTGGACGCGCGGGCCAACGACTCGGTCATGACGCGGACGTACTTCCGCGACCACATCCTGCCCTTCGAGGACGACTCGCTTGCGCTGGCGGGCGATCGCCCCCGCCTGCGGCTGATCGACTCACCCCGCCCGTTCCCCCTGAACCGCAAGCCCTCGCGGGACGAGTCCCCCCCGACCGACGTCGCCGCCCGGTCGACCGAGGTCGCCCCGGGCGTGCACGTGTTCCTGACGCCCGGGCACACGTGGGGCCAGCAGGCCGTCCTGTTCCGCGACACCCAGGGGCGTGAGATCGTCTTCACGCCCGACGTGATGCCGACGGCCTTCCACGTGGGGGCCGCGTACTCGCTGGCCTACGACGTCGAGCCCTTCACCTCGATGGTGACCAAGCGGTGGTTCCTGGGCGAGGCGGCCGACCGGGGTTGGACGCTCGTGCTCGACCACGAGCCGGGGGATCCTCTCCGGCGGGTCTCGCGGACCGAGAGGGGCTGGTTCGAGCTGACGCCCGGCGGCTAGAGGGACGAACCGCGGGCCGGTCCCACGCCTCTACAATCGGGCTCCGCCGGAGGTCCAGTGAGCACGACGCCCACCCAGACACCGCCCGCCCCGCGGGCCCCAGACGACTCGCCCGCTCCCGGCGCGGACTCTGAGTCGTCGGGCGAGCACGCCGAGCCTCGGGCGCGGCACGCGTCGGGCAGGGCCAGGTCCGCGCCCCGGGGCAAGCCCCGGACGTTCATGGACCGCATCGAGGCGTTCATCTCCCGCCTGAGCACGCGGAACCACTTCTGGCACCGGGTCTGCTCGCTGATCTGGCTGCCCTACGCGTTCCGCTCGGGCATCCGCATGAAGCGGGTGGACGACAAGACGTTCAGCGCCACCCTCCCGTTCCGCCGCTTCAACCGCAACTGGTACAACGCGATGGCCGGCGCCGCCCTTCTGGGCAACTCCGAGATCGCGGGCGGGGCGTACGTCTTCGGCGAGTGCGGCGGGGACTACGAGGTCGTCTGCAAGCGTCTCGAGTACACGTTCCTCAGACCCTGCTTCGGCCCCGCGGAGTACCGCATCACGCCCGAGCAACCGGTGAGCGAGCTGGTCGCCGAGGGCGGCGAGTTCAACATCACGATCGAGATGGAGATCGTGCAGCTGCTCCCGACGCTGACCGGGCGCAAGAGCGAGACCAAGGCGGCCAAGAGAAAGGCCAAGAAGGGCCGCGACCGGATCGTCGGGCGCGAGAAGCGCGTCGGGCGGTGCACGGCGGTCTTCCACGTCACGCCCAAGGCCCACCAGAAGACCAAGAGGCGGCGCCGCTGAGGCTGAGGTAGTCTCGGGCCATGGACGACGCGCCGGGCGCCAGCCAAGCCCACACCCAGGAGCAGACCAGCCCCGTCTTTTGGGCGGCGTACCTCGCCTGCTCCTGGACGTGGTGCATCGGCATGTTCCTGCCGGCGCTGCTGGTCCGAGACTACGGCTGGCCGGCGGTCGCGGTGTTCCTGGCGCCCAACGCCCTGGGCGCCGCGGCCATGGGCTGGGTGCTCGCCTCGCGGGAGTCGAGCCGCTCGCTCGTCGAGCGGCACGAGGCGGCCATGGTCCTCTTCGGCGCCGTCACGATCGCCTTCCACGTCTTCTTCCTGATCTGGGCCCTGGGCATGTCCAACCGGATCGGGCAGGCGCCCACCTGGGGCCTGGTCGCGGTCGCCGGGGCCGCGGTCGGAGTGATCGCGCTGATGCGCCTGTTCGGGCGCTCCGGCGGACCCGCCCTCGGCGGCGTGTCCTGGCTCATCTGGGTCGTCTCGGCGGGCGTGCTCGCGCTGCTGCTGACCCGGCCCGCGTTCGCGCCCGCAACCCCCCGCTACTTCCCCCTCACCGCCGACACCGCGTCACTCCTCTGGCTCGCGCCCGTGTGCGTGTTCGGCTTTGCGCTCTGCCCCTATCTGGACCTCACGTTCCACAAGGCCCGCCAGGACTCGACGAGCGGGCCCCTGGCCTTCGGCGCCGGCTTCCTCGTGCTCTTCCCGGTCATGATCGTGCTCACGCTCGTCTACGCCGGGCCCTTCATCGCACTGCTCGCGGGGGACACGGGCGCGGCGCTGAGCTGGGCGCCGTGGGTCGGCGTCGCAATCCTCGTGCACGTCGTCGCCCAGCTGCTCTTCACGGTCATCGCCCACCAGCACCGGATCGCGGAGACGAGGCTGGGCCAGAGCGGGCGGGTGCTGACGATCATCCTCGCCGCGGCCGCGGTCATCCTCGGCCTGACGCACGACAATGTCCCGGGCGTCGGTGCGTACTCAGGGGCGGAGGTGGTCTACCGCTGCTTCATGGGCTGCTACGGGCTCGTCTTCCCCGCGTACGTCTGGATCGTCATGATCCCGGGGCGGAACGCGGGCGAGCCAGGGTTCATGCGGCGGGCCCTGCGGGTCTGGGCCCTGAGCGTGGGGATCGCCGCGCCGATGTTCTGGATGGGGTTCGTCGCGGGGCGCGAGGTCTGGCTGGCGCCGGGGATCGGCGTCGTCCTGCTCGCCAGGCTCTTCGCCCGCTGACGGCCCCCCGCGATCAGTCCGGATTCGGCAGACCGCCGATCACGTCACGCGCCGCCTGCCGCACCATGTCGTCCTCGCGATCGTCGCCCGCGATCTCGGCAAGCCGCCCGCGGAGCCCGGGGTGGTCGGCCCGCCGCAGGGCGGCGCCCGCCGCGATCGCGGCGTTGCGTCGCATCATCGACAGCGTCGCCCGCTTCATCGCGCTCTTCGTGAACGCCCGGCGCCGATCCTCCTCCGACCACCCCAGCACCTCGAGCAGGTCGAACGAGCCGTTCCTGGGCGCGTAGGCATCCGGGATCGAAGGCCCGCCAGAGCCCGTCCCTCGCCTCGGCGAGTTGTGCGGGCAGACCTCCTGACAGATATCGCACCCGAACACCCAGTCGCCGATCCCCTCGTGGAACTCGACCCCGATCGGCGTCCGCTTCTCGATCGTGAGGTAGCTGATGCACCGCCGCGCATCGACCGAGTACGGCGTGATCGCGTCGGTCGGGCAGGCGTCGATGCACCGGGTGCACGTGCCGCAGTGGTCCGTGACGACGGGCTGGTCGGCCGGCGCCTCGAGCTCGAGCGTGGTCGCGACGCCGCCGAGCAGCAGGTACGAGCCGAGCGCCGGGTTGATGACCAGCGTGTGCTTGGCGACCCAGCCGAGCCCCGCGCGGGCGGCCAACTCGCGCTCGAGCACAGGCGCCGTATCCACGAACGCCCGGAAGCCCGCGTCGGGCAGCGCCTCGCGGGCCCGGTCGCAAAGCTCGTGCAGGCGCCGCTTGATGACGCGGTGGTAGTCGTCGCCCCGGGCATAGCGGGCGACCCGGCCCCGGGGCGGGGCGTCGTCGCGTGCCAGCGAGTCCTCATCGCCCCGGTCGGCGTACCGGTCGGCCACAACGAGCAGCGAGCGGGCGCCCTCGAGCAGCCCCGACGGATCCTCGCGCAGCTCCGCGTTCCGCTCCAGGTAGCTCATCTCGCCGTGCTGGCCTTCAGCGAGCCAAGCCCGCAGCTCGTCTCGCCGCTCGGTCGGCGCGACGCCGCACACGCCAGCGAGTGCGAAGCCCAAGTCATCGGCGATGTCCAGGAGAAGTCGGGCGTTCTGCCGCGGCTCGGTGTCCACGCCCGGGGCTCCGGCGTCCTTACGGCGCGCCCGTGAGCGAACCGCGCCGCTCGCGCGAAGGCACGCCCCACCGGTACAGCGTCTCGACCGCCCCCGCCAGCGCCTCGTGCGCGTCGTCAAGGTCCGGCAGCCAGAGCCGGGGCCACTCGTACACCACCCAGCCGTCGAACCCGGCCTCGGCGAGCGTCTTGAGCAGCCCCTCGGCGTCCGCCTCGCCCGTGCCCAGGGGCACGTGCCGACCGTCTCGCAGGTCCGTGAGCTTCACGCTCGCCAAGCGCCCGGCCAGGGCGCGGACGCCGTCGGCCGGGCGCTCGCCCGCGGCCGCCGCCACCGCCGGGTTGTACGCCGCCATGAGCAGCGGGTGGTCGACCTCTTCGATGATGCCGGCCAAGGCCTCGGCCGTTGGGATCGAGCCGGCGTTCTCCAGCAGGATCTTCACGCCCGTGTTCCGGGCGGTCGCGCACGCCAGACGCAGCCGCTCGGCGATCCGCCGCACGCCCGAGCGCCGCGGCTCCCTGGCCGACAGCTCGAAGCCGTACACGCGCACCGCCGGGATCTCACGCTGGGCCGCGGCCTCGACGATCGCCCGCGCCTCTCGGATCGGCTTCTCCGTGTCGGTGATCGCGTGCCCGATGATCGGAGGCCAGACCGGCTTGTCGAACCGGACCGACGTCGCCAGGCACATGGGCGCCACGCCCGCGTCCTCGAACAGGCCGCGGACCTTCGCGGCCCCGGTCAGCAGGGGCTCGCAGGCCAGCTCGCTCGAGGCGTTGCCGAACGTCCGCAGCTCCACACCCATGTACCCCAGGCGGCCCGCGACCTCGCAGACCTCTTCGAGCGTCCAGGTCGGGCAGGCGATGGTGGAGAAGGCGAACTTCATCGGTCGGTCGGCTCCGGCGGCGCCGGCGGGGCCGGCGGAACGAGACCGGATCGTACCGCCCCGCCGCCGCCGCGTCGCCCCCGCCCGGGCCCCCGCGGGTAGCATCCGCCCATGAGCCCACGCGAACTCGAGCCCGGCATCCACACCGACCTCGGCGGCTCGATCACCTACTCCGGCTACCTCGACCTGGACCGCCTGCTCGCGGCCCAGCACCCCCGCTCCGACCACCACGACGAGATGCTCTTCATCATCCAGCACCAGACCACCGAGTTGTGGCTGAAGCTGGTGATCCACGAACTGACCGCCGCGATCGAGCACATCCGTGCCGACGAGCTCGAGCCCTGCTTCAAGATCCTCGCCCGCGTCAAGCACATCCAGCACCAGCTGCTGAGCCAGTGGGACGTGCTGGCGACGCTCACGCCGACCGAGTACGTGCAGTTCCGCCACGTCCTGGGCACGGGCTCGGGATTCCAGAGCGTGCAGTACCGCCTGGTCGAGTTCATCCTGGGCAACAAGGACCGGAACATGCTCCGCGTGCACACGCACGACGAGAATGCAACCGTTGCCCTGACCGCCGCCCTGGAATCCCCCAGCATCTACGACGAGTTCCTGCGGTACCTCTCGCGCCGGGGGCTGCCGATCCCGGCCGAGGTGCTCGAACGCGACGTCTCCGAGGCCCACGACGCCCACCCGGGCATCGTCGAGGTGTTCAAGACGATCTACACGAGCCCTCAGCAGCATTGGGACGCCTACGAGATGTGCGAAAAGCTCGTGGACGTCGAGGAGCAGTTCTCCGTCTGGCGGTTCCGGCACATGAAGGTCGTCGCCCGCATCATCGGGTTCAAGACCGGCACGGGCGGGTCATCCGGCGTGAACTTCCTCCGCAAGATGATCGACCACGTCTTCTTCCCCGAGCTGTGGGACGTGCGGACGCACATCTAGGGGCGCCGGAGAGCGAGCCGGCCGGTCACGCCTCGGCCGCGGGCAGCGT
The DNA here is from genome assembly GCA_041987545.1 of Phycisphaerales bacterium. GTDB lineage: Bacteria > Planctomycetota > Phycisphaerae > Phycisphaerales > UBA1924 > JAJRXR01. Next base: position 99,805 of record JBHIWH010000002.1, read on the forward strand.
GATCGTGAAGTCCGTCCCCCGCCCGGGCTCGGAGTGGAGCCCGATCTCCCCGCCCATGCCCTCGACGATCCGGCGCGCGGTCGGCAGGCCGAGGCCCGTCCCGCCCGGCTTGGTCGTGAAGTACGGGTCGAAGAGCTTGGCCCGGGTCGCCTCGTCCATGCCGGGCCCGGTGTCGATCACGTGCAGCCGGACCGAGGAGTCGCGGCCGACGCCCTGGGCCCGCTCGGTCCGCAGGATCAGCTCGCGGGGGACGCCGTCGTCCTGCCCGCCCATCGCCTGGACCGCATTGAGCATCAGGTTGAGGACCGCCTGCTTCAGATGGGCCGCGTCGAACCGGGCGGGCGCCTCGCCCGTCGCCGTCTCCGCGCGCAGCCGCACGCCCTGGCTCTGGGCCTGGGGCAGGAAGAAGTCCACGAGCTCCTCGACCACGGCGTTCAGGTCGCCCGGCGCCGGCTCCAGGTGCAGCTCGCCCGCGAACTCAAGGAAGTCCTCGAGGATGCCCCGGAGCCGCTCGGCCTCGCGGGCCAGCGCCTCGACCCGCCGCCCCAGACGCGCGCGGTCCGACTCCTCCAGGTCCAGGTCGCCGATCCCCTCGGCCAGCAGCTGCGCGTTCAGGCCGATCGTCGAGAGCGGGTTGCGGATCTCGTGCGCCAGGCCCCGGGTCATCGACGCGACCTCGGCCTGACGCTCGGCGCTCCGCAGACGCCGCTCGGCCGCCATCGAACGGGCCACCGCCCGGCGCACGATCAGCCGCGAAGCGATCGCCACGGTCAGCGCCCCGACGGCCGCCCCGATCAGCAGACCGGCGACGAGCACCACTCACCCCTTGGACTGGCCATCCGAACGCCACGCGGCGATCGACGCTCATCGGGCGTCACCGGCGCGGCGTCCTCGTGTACGAACGCTTTGGGACCACGACCTCCGGGTCGGACTCCGACCGGGCCACGCGCGTCGCGCGCCACCCCTTGTCGCCCTTCTCGGCGTCGTAGTTCACCTTCGACCCGTCCTTGAGCGCCCGGAACCCGTCCCCGGCGATCACCGTGTAGTGGACGAAGATGTCCTGGCCATCGGGCCCCACGATGAAGCCGAACCCCTTCCGAGGGTCGAACCACTTCACCTCGCCCTCGATGCCCTCGATCCGCTGTTGCGGCTCTTGTGTCATGCCAATGTCCCCGCACCCCGAGAGACCACGGCCCGGGCTCCCCCCCGGGAACCCTTGCCGACGCCCGAGATCGGACGCCCCGCGAACCCCCTCGCCGCGGCCAGTCGGCCCGTCGGAATGCCCCATGCAAACGCGAACACAGGCGCGCTCGTGGCGCCTGCTGGGGGCACATCGCCCGATCGCCGAGTTCTCGCCGGCGGCCCACCCAGATTACCAGACCTTCGCGCAAGGTCAAACGCCCGCCCCCGGGTTGGAACCGGGGGCGGGCGTCGGGATGCACAAAGTCTGCCGTGCCAGTGACGTAAACCGCCTCAGTCGGCCGCCGGGGCGGTCTGGGCGGCCTTGGAGCCGTCCTTGGCCGCGTCGTCGGCCAGGGCGGCCTTGCGGCTCAGCTTGATCCGACCCTGGTCGTCCACGTTGATCACCTTCACACGCACGACGTCGCCGATCTTGACCACGTCCGAGACCTTCTCGACGTACCCGTCGGCCAGCTCGGAGATGTGGCACATGCCGTCGGTGCCCGGGATCAGCTCGATGAAGGCGCCGAAGTCCTTGGTCGAGACAACCTTGCCCTCGTAGATGGTCCCGGGCTTGACCTCCTCGCACAGCGCGGAGATCTCGGCCTCGGCGCTCTCGATGCCCGAGGCGTCGGGGCAGGAGATGGTGACCGTGCCGTCGTCCTCGACGTCGATGCCCACGCCGTGCTTGTCCTGCAGGGCGCGGATGGTCTTGCCGCCCGGCCCGATGAGCTTGCCGATCTTGTCGGGGTCGATCTTGAGCGTGACGAGGCGCGGGGCGTAGAAGCTGATCTTCTCGCGGGGCGCGGGGATCACGGACTCCATGGTCTCGATGATGTTGATCCGCCCCTCGCGGGCCTGCTCGAAGATCACCTTGACCTGCTCGAGCGAGAGGCCGCGGGCCTTGAGGTCGAGCTGGATGCCCGTGATGCCGTCGCGGGTGCCCGAGACCTTGAAGTCCATGTCGCCGAAGAAGTCCTCCTCGCCGATGATGTCGGTGACGAAGACCTCGTTGCCGCCGTCCTCGTCGGTGAAGCGGCCGACGGAGATGCCGGCGCAGGTGTTGCGGATGGGCACGCCCGCGTCCATGAGCGCGAGGCAGCCGCCGCAGACCGAGGCCATGGAGGAACTTCCGTTGGACTCGGTGATGTCGGAGACGAGGCGGATGGTGTAGGGGAACTCGTCGGGGGTGGGCAGGATGCCGAGGAGCGAGCGCTCGGCCAGGGCGCCGTGCCCGATCTCGCGCCGGCCCGGGCCCATGATGCGCCGGGCCTCGCCCACGCAGAAGGGCGGGAAGTTGTAGTGCAGGTAGAACTTCTTGGAGTACTCGGGCAGCAGCCCATCGACGATCTGCTCGTCCTTGCCCGTGCCCAGGGCGCAGGTGACCAGCGACTGGGTCTCGCCCCGCTGGAAGAAGGCCGAGCCGTGCGTCCGCTCGAAGACGCCGACCTCGCCCTCGATCGGGCGGATGTCCTTGTACCCGCGCCCGTCGGCCCGCTTGCCGGACTCGACGATCAGCTTGCGGGTGATCTTCTTCTCGAGCGTGCGGAAGGCCTCCTTGGCCTGGCGGTGCCGCTGCTCGCTCTCGGCGGCCTGCGCGGGCGTGCCCTCGGCGTTGACCTTGAAGTGCTCCTCGAGCACCCGGTCGCGGACGGCCTTGACCGCCTCGTCCCGGTCGGCCTTGCCGGGCACCTGCCGGGCCTTGGTCAGGTCGGCCTCGCAGGCGCTCTTGACGGCGGCCATGACGTCGTCGGGGACGATCGCCAGGTTGTCGCCCAGGCGCTTCTCGACGCCGCACTCGGAGACCAGCTCGTCGATGATCCCGAGGATCTTCTTGATCTCGCCGTAGCCGAACTCCATCGCCGCCAGGACGCCCGCCTCGTCAACCTCGGCGGCGCCGACCTCGATCATGTTGATCCCGTCCTTGTGCCCGGCGAGCACGAGGTCGATGTCGGAATAGTCGAGCTGCGTGACGGTCGGGTTGACCACGTGCTGGACGCCGTCGTCGGTGTGGATGCGGCCGACGCGGACGGTCGCGACCGGGCCCTCGAAGGGCGCGTCGGAGAGCGCGAGGGCGGCCGAGGCGCCGACGGCGGCGATCACGTCCGCGTCGTTCTCCCCGTCGTGGCTCATCACCCAGCACTGGATCTGGACCTCGTCGATGAAGCCCTCGGGGAAGAGCGGACGGATCGGGCGATCGATCATCCGCATGGTCAGGATTTCCTTCTCGTTGGGCGCGCCCTCCCGCTTGCGGAAGCCGCCGGGGAACTTGCCGGCGGCGGTCGTCCGCTCGCGGTAGTCCACCTGCATCGGGAAGAAATCGAGCCCCGGGCGGGGGTCGGCGCGGACGACGGCGGCGAGGACGGTGGTCTGACCGTGGGTGACGAGGACCGCCGACGACGCCAGCTTGGCGACGCGCCCGGTCTCGATCCGCATGGTGCGGCCGCCGATCTCGGTCTCGACCGAATGCGTCGAGAGGAAGTGCTTCGTGTCTGTCATCGTGTTCTGGACCCTGGACTGTGACGCGCGGGCTGGGCCATACGCCCCGCGTCGCGTGAGCCCGGGCGGGGGATCGCACGTCGGATCGGCCGCGCCGGGATGTGTGTCCATCGGGTCGCGAGTCTGCCCGAGAGGCAGAAGGCATGAAGCACTGTCATCCAGTGCGCCGTGCCCACTGCCGCTCCGACCCGCGGCCCGATACGAAAAACCCGCGGACGCGTCAACGCCCGCGGGTCGTGATTACTTGCGGAGGCCCAGGGCCTGGATCGTCTCCAAGTACTTGGCCCGGTCCTTCTTCTGCAGGTACCTGAGAAGTCGGTTGCGCCGCGAGACCATCATGACCAGGCCGCGGCGGGTGTGCTTGTCCTGCGTGTTGTCACGCATGTGCATCGCAACCTGCTGGATCCGCTTGGTCAGCAGCGCGATCTGCACCTCGGGCGAGCCGGTGTCTCCGTCCGCGCGGGCGAACTGCGAGATCGTCTCCTGCTTGAGTTCGGGGGCGAGGGGCATGGGTCGGTCGCGCTCCTGGATCCGGGCTCGGCGCCCGGGTCTGTTCGGGTCGTAGAAGGTCCACTCCGGGACGCGAACGCTAGGCCCGGGCGCCCCCGGGATCAAGATTCGCCGCCCCTCCCGGGCCCGGCGCCGGGCCCTCGCCCGCCGCCCGCCAGGCCTCCCATTGAGGCTGTCCCCACCCCGGCGCCCGTGGGCCCCCGCGATATCATCGCCCCCATGCCGGAGATCGCGGGCAGCCCCGCCCTGTCAAACCGCGTCCGAACCCTCAAGCCGTCCGCGACGGTCGCCATGGGCGCCAAGGCCCGGGCGCTGAGGACGGCGGGCAAGGACGTCATCAGCTTCGCCCTCGGCGAGCCCGACTTCGATACGCCCCGGCGGATCAAGGACGCCGCCATCGCCGCCCTCAACGCGGGCCAGACGCACTACACCGCGACCCTCGGCACGCCCGAGGCCCGCCAGGCGATCGCCGACAAACTCTCCCGGGAGAACGCGATCCCGGGTCTGTCGGCCGACCACGTCGCGATCTCCGCCGGCGCCAAGCACGCCCTGTACACGATCGCCTGCTGCCTGTTCGACCAGGTCCCGCCGGGCGAGGCGCCGGGCGAGGCCGTCATCCCTGTCCCCGCCTGGGTCAGCTACGCCCCGATCGTGGAACTCGCGGGCGGGCGCGTGGTCGAGGTCCCGACCTCGCCCGGGTCGGACTTCAAGGCCAGCCCCGAGCAGATTCGAGACGCGATCACGCCGCGGACCAGGCTGCTCGTCCTCAACTCGCCCTCCAACCCGTGCGGGACGATGTACACCGAGGCGGAGCTGCGAGAGATCGCGGCCGTCGTCGAGGAGGCCGCCTCGTCGGTCGCGCCCGATATCACCATCCTCTCCGACGAGATCTACGAGAAGATCATCTACGGCGGGATCCCCCACTTCTCGATCGGCTCGGTTCCGGGCGTCGCCGAACGGACGATCACGGTCAACGGCCTGAGCAAGGCCTTCGCCATGACCGGCTGGCGCGTGGGGTACACGGCCTGCCCGGGCGAGTTCGGCGCCAGGCTCATCAAGGCGATGGGCTCCCTCCAGGGCCAGATGACGACCAACATCACGTCGTTCATCTACCCCGCGATCCGCGTCGCGCTCGAGGAGTGCGGCGACGACGCCGCCGCGATGCGCGCCGCCTTCGCCGAGCGGGCCGTGCTCGCCAAGGGCCTGCTCGACCAGATCCCGGGGCTCGACGCCCCCACGCCCACCGGCGCGTTCTACATGTTCCCGAGCGTCCGCGCGCACTTCGGCAAAACGTCCCAGGGCGGCCGCGCGATCGGCTCCGCCCTCGACTTCGCCGAGGCGCTGCTCGAAGAGAAGCTCGTCGCGACCACGCCCGGCGAGTCGTTCGGCGGGTGCGGGCGCGAGCACGTCCGGGTCTCCTTCGCCTGCTCCGACGCTCAGATCCGCGAGGGGCTCGCGCGGGTCGCGTCGTTCGTCGAGGGCCTGACCTGAGGCGGGGGCGGACGCGATGAGCCAGCGCATCGGCTACCTCGGGCCCGAGGGGACGTTCACGCACCGGGCCGCGCTCGCCATGTCCAGCGCCGAGGACACGCTCGTGCCGCTCGCCGACACGGGCGTGATCGAGCGAGAACTCCTGGCCCGCGGCATCGACGCCTGCATCCTGCCCCTGATGAACTCCCGCGCCGGCGGCGTTCAGGCCACCGGCGACCTGCTCGACCGGCTGGGCGACCGCGTCCGGATCACGGACGACCACGCGATCGAGGTCACGTTCCGGCTCTGCCGTCGCGCGGGCGACGACGGCCCCCTCGCGGAGATCCTCAGCCACGCCAAGGCATTGGCGCAGTGCTCGGCGTTCGTCGCGTCCTCCGGCGCCCGCGCGCTGGAGACCGACAGCACGGCCCGCGCGTGCGACCTGGTCGCCGCGGCGACCAAACCCGGGCTGGGCGCGATCGCCGCGCCCGGCGCCGGCGCCGCACGCGGGCTGCTCGAGGCGCCGGACCCGCTCGAGGACGAGCCGGGCGCGATGACGCGGTTCGTCCGGATCGAGCTTGCGTAGGGCGCACCGCTAGGATCGCCCCCATGGCCCCCTCGCCCCAGGAGAAGAAGGCGATCGCCGGTGCGCAGCGGATGCTCGCCGCCGCACGCTACGACGAGGCGGTCAGGGTCTGCGACGCGGCGCTCCGGGACGCCCCGCGCTCGGTCACGCTGATGCTGATCCGCGCCGCGGCGATGACCCGCATGGGCGACGCCCGCCGCGCCATCCCCGCGCTCAAGAAGATCCTCGACCAGTATCCATCACGCGCCCAGGCCCACCTCGAGTTGGGCGCCGCCTACCAGGCCGAGGGCCGACTCGACGAGGCCGAGGCGGCGTACGAGCAGAGTCTGGCGATCGCGCCCGGCAGCCCGGACGCGGCGGCGGCGCTCGGTTCACTCCGACGCCTCCAGGGCGACCACGAGGGCGCGATGGCCTGTGTTGAGCCACTCGTCAAGGCCGGCACGGCGAGCAGCGCCGGCGTGCTGCTCTTCGCCGAGCAGGCCAAGCGACTGAAGCGCGAGCGCGAGGGCGTCGAGGCCGTCCGGGGCCATCTGGGCACGGAGGGTGTCTGGCCCTTCTACGTCCGCCGTCTGACGTGGGCGCTGGGCGAGCTGCTCGACGCCCTGGGCGAGCACGACCAGGCCTTCAACTGCTTCCTCTGGCTCAACGAGGCCGCCAAGCCCGACTGGGATCCCGACGCGTTCACCGCCGCGTGCGACGCGATGATCGACGCCTGGACGCCCGACGCGGTCGCGGCTCTCCCCGACTCGGGCGTGACCTCCGAGCTGCCCGTGTTCATCTTCGGCATGCCCCGCTCGGGCACGACGCTCACCGAGCAGATCATCGCCAGCCACCCAAAGGCCGCCGGCGGCGGGGAGCTGTCCCTGGCCCACAAGTTCGCCGCCCAGATCCAGCCCGAGGAGCAGGGCGGCTTCGCGCTGCTCAACGACCCGGCCGCGCTCAACCGCTCGCGGCTCTCCCGGTTCGGGCGCCAGGTGCTCAAGCGGCTCTCCGACCTGGACCGCTCCGCCGCCCGGGCGACGGACAAGGCGCCCAACTCGTGCTTCCACCTCGGGCTCATCACCGCGGCATTACCCGGCGCCAAGCTCGTCCACTGCGTCCGCGACCCCCTCGACACCTGCCTGTCCTGCTACTTCCAGGATTTCCGAGACGCGCGGGCGACCGCCTTCGCGCGGGACATGGACTGGCTCGGGCGGTATTTCAACGACTACCGCCGCGTCGTCGCCCACTGGGAGGCCGTGCTCGAGACGCCCATCCACACGGTCGTGTACGAGGACATGGTCGCCGACCGGCTCGGCGAGTCGAAGAAGCTCCTCGACTTCGTCGGCCTCGGCTGGGACGACGCCTGCGAGCGGTTCCACGAGCGCAAACGCGTCGTCCGGACGGCCAGCGAGTTCCAGGTGGACCAGCCGATCTACACCCGGTCGGTCAGGCGGCACGAGAAGTACGCGGGCCGGATCGGGCCCCTGCGCGATGCGATCGACGACAGGTACCTCGGCGGCGCCCCCGGCCGGGGCACGGTGTAGGACCGGACCACCAGCGAGGGCCGACGCCATGCCCGTACGGGCGGCTCGCGACACGACCGCACGCAACACCCTCACGGGAACTGTCCGCGCCGCCGGCGCGCTTTACGCGTGCCTGTCCGTGCTGCCACTTGTCTTGCTGGTCGCCACGGCCGGCGGCTGGCCGGGCGAGCGGGCGACGGTCGTCTCGACGTCCAAGCCCGACGGGCGGGTGTACGACGGGTTCGCCATGACCTACGAGGGCGTGCTGGGCGGCGTGCTCCTGTGGGCCCAAATGCTCGCCGTCCTCGCCGCCCTTCCCCTCTCGTTCACGCGAGGCCGAACGGGCCTCGCGGCCCACGGCGTGCTCGCGGCGTGGACGCTCCTGCTGGCGGCCAACTTCTGGTGGGTCACGCTCGCGGGCGGGTACGACGCGATGCGATGGACGCTGCCGGTGGTCGCGGGCGGGTTCGTTCTCGTCGCCGGCCGCGGAACTCTCGCGCTCGCTCGTCGGACCCCACGCCCCGGCGCATGAGACTCAGGCCGAGTTCGACGCCTCGGCGTGCGGATCGCCCGCCTCGTCAGAGACGCCGCGCTCGTCCGGGTCGCCCAGGCTTACCGTGATCTCCCCCCCGGCCGCCTCCTGGCGCACGCGCACGCGCTGGTCGCGGATGAGCACGAGCAGGGCGAGGAACATCCCGATCATCTCGCCGCGGGTGCGTCCCTCGAAGAAGCCACGGAACGGCATCGCGGGCCGCCCGTCCTCGCCCGCCTCGCCGTCACGCCGGAGCCGGTCGAGCAGGTCCGCCTCGTGCAGCTCGATCGGCGTGTCGTCGGCGACGACCTCGTGCGCCCCGACTCGCTCGAAGTTGATCGACGCCACGATCCCCTGGAACGCCTCGAGCAGGTCGGACAGCCCGATGTCCTCCATCTCCAGGTCGTCCAGCTCGGCGATCCGCTCGCGGACCAGGTCCCGGTCGGCGCCCGCCGGCGCGGTCGGCGCCCGGCGCTCCCACTCCTCGCGGCGCCGGTCCAGCTCGTCGGCCGCGTCCCGGTACTTCTTGTACTCGAGCAGCTGGCGGACCAGCTCGGCCCGCGGGTCCTCACGCTCCCGGTCCTCGTCCTCGACCGAGGACCGCTCCGCGTCGCCCGCCGGCTCCGGGTTGATCAGCCGCGACTTGATCTCCATCAGCGTCGCCGCCATCACCAGAAACTCGCCCGCCAGGTCGATGTCCACCCGGTCGATCTGCTCGAGGTACGCGATGTACTGCTCGGCGATTTCGGAGACCGGGATGTCCGTGATGTCCACCTCGGCCCGGCGGATCAGATAGAGCAGCAGGTCGAGGGGCCCCTCGAACGCATCCAGCCGGACTCGGTATCCCTGCTCGCTCACGACCGCCCTCCGTGGTCTTTCCCGGGCCCTTCGCCCGCCGCGGGCAGTGTACCCTTCCCCCATGGGACGTCCCGCGCAGGAGCACAAGGCCGACGAGCGAGCCGCGCCCGCGGGCCGCGATCTCGGCGCCGAGGCCGCCTTCATCCGGGGCGTCCTTGAGGACGAGGCCGCGGCGGTCCGCGCCCTGGCCGACTCGTTCGCCCCCGCGTTCCACGACGCCTGCGACCTCATCGAACGCTGCGCCACGCAGGACGGCACGGTCCTGGTCTCCGGCCTGGGCAAGAGCGGACTCGTCGGCGCCAAGATCAGCGCGACCCTGGCCTCCCTGGGCATCCCCTCGCACCCCGTGCACCCGACCGAGGCCGCCCACGGCGACCTGGGCCGCTTCCGCCCGGCCGACGTCGTCCTCTGCCTCTCGCACTCGGGCGAGACCGACGAGGTCGTCGCCCTGGCCGCGAGCCTCAAGCAGGACGGCCTGCCGATCATCGCGATCACCCGGGGCGCCGGCGACGGCGACGAGCCGTCTCGCCTGGAGCGCGTCGCGGACGTGGTGCTACCGGCGCTCGTGAAGCGTGAGGCCGGGGGCGAGTTCCTCGCGCCCACGTCCTCGACCACCGCCGCCCTGGCGATCGGCGACGCGTTGGCCCTGGCCGTCGCCCGCCGACGCGATTTCACGCACGAGGACTTCGCCAAGCGCCACCCCGGTGGACAACTGGGCGGGATGCTCCGCCCGGTGACCGAGCTGCTCCGCTTCCGCGCCGGCAAGAACCTGCCCCTGGTCGATCCGGGCACGAGCGTCGAGGCGGCCCTCAACGACGCGGGCCGGGACGGGCGCCGCCCGGGCGCGCTGCTCGTCGTCGAGCACGGGCGCCTGGCCGGCATCTTCACCGACGGCGACCTCCGCCGCCTGGTCCTGCGCGACCCGGGCGAGCTCAAGCGCCCGATGCGCGAGGTGATGACCAAAGGGCCGCGGACGCTCCGCGACACGGCGCTGGCCCGGGACGCGGTCGCCGCCTTCCGCGAGCACCGCCAGGACGAGATCCCGGTCGTGGACGCCGAGGGCCGCCCGGTGGGCCTGCTGGACGTCCAGGACCTGATCACCATGCGCCTGGTGCGGGACTAGCGACCCATGGGCGCCGACCGGGCCGAGGCCAGCGACGTCCGCCTGCTCGTGCTCGACGTGGACGGCGTCATGACCGACGGCTCGATCGTCTACGACGACCAGGGACGCGAGATCAAGGCGTTCAGCGTCCGCGACGGGTTCGGGATCCGCCTCTGGCACGAGGCCGGGTTCGAGACCGCGATCCTGACCGCCCGCGGCGGCGGGCACGTCCGCCGGCGGGCCGAGGAACTCAAGATCGCCCGCGTCATCGAGGGCGAGCGGGACAAGGGCGCCGCGGTGGAACGTCTCTCGGCCGAGGCCGGCGTGCCCCTGGCCGCCATGGCCTGCCTGGGCGACGACTGGCCCGACCTGGCGATGATGAACCGGGTGGGCTACCCGATGGCCGTCGCCGACGCCGAGGCCCTGGTCCGCGAGCGGGCGAGGCACGTGACGGCCCGCCCCGGGGGGCGGGGGGCGGTCCGGGATGCGTGCGAGCACCTGCTGGCGGCCCGGGGCCTGATGGACGCCGCCCGCCTGAGGTACGATTGAGGCCATGACACGGAACGGACGCCGCGGCATGGCCGAACGGACCGGCCTCTACGTCGCCGCCACCATGGCGGGCATCTTCATCCTGCTGGTCCTCGTCTTCGCCGTCCGCGGCGGGGGCGGGTCGGGCGGGAGCGAGTACACGCACGACGGCGAGCTGCCCCCCGGCATCCAGGACATCACCGAGGGCGCCAGCGGCTCGGGCATGTACATCGAGATGGCCGACAAGGACGACCCGACGCGCCGGGCCGGCCTGATTACCGCCGAGTCCGTCGAGCCACTGGGCCCGACCGAGACCGATGTCACCCAGCCCCGCGTCTGGTACTACCTCCGGGACGGGCGGAGCCTGCACGTCCAGGCCGAGAAGGGACGCTTCTTCTTCCCGGGCGGCCAGACGAACTCCGCGCCCGAGTACGGGCACATCCAGGGCGATGTGGTCATCCGCCTCTACGACGCCGCCCCGGGCGGTGATCGGCCCGTGCTCGAACGCGACGAGCCGATGCTCACCGCCCGCGTCGCCGAGCCTCTCGAGTTCGACATCCGCAACGCCCGCTTGGCGACCACCGGACGCGTCGAGATCTCGACGCCCCAGGTCGAGTTCGCCGGCTCGTACCTGACCGCGGTCATCAACCAGGTCAAGCAGCGCCTCGAGCTGCTCGAGGTCCGCAAGGGCGAGTACATCACGTTCACCCCGACCGAGCCGGGCGACAACGTGGGCGACGAACCGGGCGCGTCCGACGGGGCGACGGCAGCCGGCGAGACGCAGGTCGCGTCGGCCGAGGCGCCCAACACCGATGCGCCCTCGCCCGCGGGCGAGCCGCCCGCGGTCAAGATCGACGAGTACCAGATCTCGTTCCTCGACGGCGTCGAGATCTCCCGCGCCTCGCAGCGCGCCTGGGCCGACAAGCTCGACCTGTGGGTCCGCCTGCACGACAACACCATCGCCGCCGACGCGTTCGGCGGCCCGCTCACCGCGTCCGGCGCCGACGAGACCACCGACGCCGACGAGACGGCGCCCGCGGACTCGACCACGACGCTCGCGTCGACGCCGGCGAGCCCCGACGAGCCCATCACCCTCAAGTGGACGGGCCCGCTGGTCGCCAAGCCCCTGAACGCCTCTCCCGACGAGCTGGACGGGACCGACCTCGCCTTCCGCCTCACCGCCGAGAAGACGGGCCTCGTCAAGGCCGAGGACCCCGAGCTGGGCGCGACTGGCAGCATGGTCGCCATCGAGGGCAAGGCTGCGACCCGCGAGTTCATCCTCTCGGGCCCGGGCGGCACCATCGACCTCGACTGGCCCGGCACGGGCCGGTACGTCGGCTCCCGGGCCATGCTCAGCCTCTCGGCCGGCACCATCCACTCTCGGGGCCCCACCGTCCTCGAGGGCGTGATCGACCCGGGCGCCTCCGGCCCGTCCGCCCCCCGCGGCAAGATCCGCTGCACCGAGCAGGCCGACTTCCAGTTCACCGTCGTCGACGGCATGATGACCCGCGATCTGGAGCGCGTCACGTTCCTGGGCGACGTCGAGGCGACCGACGGCGAGGCGACGCTCGAGGGCGCCGAGGCGCTCACCGCCCTCTTCGTCCCCGTGGACGGCGCGCCCAGCCGCCTCGCCCAGCTCGAGGTCGAGGGCGGGACCGCCACCGACAGCAACGGGCAGTCGGCGTCCGCCGACCGCATGCGCATCGACCTGGCGCCGGGCGAGGGGAGCGACGAGCTGGACCCGACGCGGTTCATCGCCGACGGCTCGGTGCGGCTCGTCTCGTCGGACGCCTCGCTCGGCGCCGAACGCGTGGACGCGGGGCTCGCCCGCGACGCCGACGGCGACGTGATCGTGACTGATGTGTACGCCGCCGGCGCCGTGGACTACCGGGGCCAGGACCAGACCTGGGCCAAGGCCGACGAGATGCGGGGCGACGGCGTCCTGCAGCAGGTCACCGTTCTCGGCTCGCCCGCCCAGGTCGGCAAGGGCGGCGCGCTCATCTCCGGTTTCGAGATCGACCTCGACGGCATCGGCCGCAGCGCCCAGGTCTACGGCCCGGGCCGCTTCGAGAAGGACAACTCCGTCGACGCCCCCGACCGCCTCTCCGGCATCGCCTGGGCCTCGTGGCAGGAGGGCATGGTCTTCGACGACTACGCCGGACGCATCGAGCTCACCGGCGCGGCCCAGGCCGAGTCCAGGCCCGATGCCCTCACGCTCGACGCCTTGTCCGCCGACCGCGTCATCATCGAGTTCACGCCCCTGCCCGAGCCGGGCTCGATCTCCGCCGAGGGCGAGACCGCGGCCCGCGACCTGATCCGTGTCCGCGCCTTCGGCCGCGCCGGGCCGGTCGCGACCCAGGCCAGCGTCGAGACGCGGATCTACGCCGAGGACTCGCCCGAGCGCGCCGAGCAGGTGTACTTCTTGGAGGGCGCCCAGATCGACGCGGACGCGGCCAGCAACACGCTGCTCGTCCCCTCGCCCGGCAAGATGCTCTCGCTCGATCGCCGCCCCGAGGCCATCGACACCGACCGACCCGACGGCCTGCCCCTGATCGCCCGGGGCCCGGGCCAGGCGCTGATCACCTGGGGCGGCTCGATGACACTCGAGCGCGACACCGGCGAGGCCCACCTGCACCACGCCACCCGGATCGTGCACCAGAGCCTGCTCGACGGGCGGTACACCGAACTCGAGGCCGAGGACCTGGTGATCCGCTTCCGCGAGCTGGCCGAGGGCTCGGACTCGGGCGCGCTCCGCGGCGAGCTGATCTACGCCGACGCGACCGGCGCCGTCTACTTCCGCAATGGCTCGCGCGAGCTGATCGCCGACCGCGCCCGCTACGACGCCAACGAGGGCGAGCTGGCCGCCGTCGGCTCGGGCGCCAACAGCGTCACGCTCTTCGACGCATCGCGGCCCGCGCCCGTGCGCTCCCGCGCGATCATCTGGGACCTGGTCTCGGACCGGATCGACGTCAACGCGCCCGTGTCGTCGGCGATCCCGGTTGGTCCGGGCGATTCGCCCTGACCCGCGGCCCGCCCGTGCTCGATCTTGATCTCAGGTAGACGTCCGGTCCACGACGCGGTAGGACTCGCGCTCGCCCCGGCCACGCAGCGGGTAGTCCTTCCGCAGTGGGTGGGCCGGGTAGTCCTTCCACGTCAGGATGCGGCGCAGGTCCGGGTGGTTGCGGAAGCGCACGCCGAACATGTCGAAGACCTCCCGCTCGGGCCACTCGGCGCCGGGCCAGATGTCGGTGACCGAGTCCAGCACGAGCGCCGGGTCCTCGTCGATCCCCTCGGTCGGCATCGACGGGTCCACGTGCGTCTTGACGCAGAAGCGATCGGTCCGCGCGTACGAGCAGAGGATGTACGCCACGCCGAACCGCCCGGGCGTGGGCGCGGGGTAGTCGAGGTAGTCGAGCCCGACCACGTCGGAAAGGAAGTCGTAGTCGCAGCGCGGGTCCTGGCGGAGGAACGTCATGACCGCGTGCAGGTCCGCGGGCTCGACGATGAGCGTCGAGAGGCCGCGGAACTCCGTGCCGCGGAGCGTCTTGCCCGCGAACGCCTCCTTGACGGCCGCGAACGTCGAGTGGTCGAGATTCGGCGCGTTGTCTGATGCCATGGGCTCGCTCCCTGGAGAGGGGAGGGACTGTATCAGCCGAAGGTGCGCGGCGCGGGTTCTGCGCCGGCAATGTCCGCGCGGGTTACACCCTGGAGGCCTCCCGGGGGCGGGTCCGATACCCACTCGCCCGCGGCGGAGCCGGCGGACCGGAGACCCCCGCGATGCAGACCCTCTTCGACGCCGACCCGACCGACCCCCCCGCCGACCCCGCCCCGGGGCGGCTGAGCCGAGATCAGGTCATCGATCACATCCTCTCCATCAACCCCTCGGCGGGCCGGACCTTCCTCGAGCAGTTCGGGCGCCGCCGCCTGGGCGACTACCTGGACCGCCTCGTCGCCGCCGAGTCCCCCCGGGGCCGCGACGCCCGCTGGACCCGCGCCGGGGACACGCCGGCGATCCAGGAGAGGCGCCGCCGCCCGTGAGCAGTCGCTGACGCGCCGGGCGGGGGCGTGGTGGGCCCCCGCCCGGCGATTTGTTCTCGGACGAGACACCGACGTGCCGATGGTCAGGCCCGGGCCCGGGTCCTCAAGCGGCGGCTCTCCGCCGTCCGATAAGGCCCCCAGGTCTGCCGTGGGCGGAGCCCATGGGAACGAATGACGCCTCTGACCATCGCCCGTGCGGGGGGAGCCCGGTGGGCGGACACAGCGCGGCACGGGGATCCACCGCCCGCGTCGGACTGTCAGCGAGAACGGAGATTCCACCGATGCCCCTGTCCACCCACCACGCACGCACCGCACTGCTCGTCTCTGCCCTGGCTGGCGCCGCCGCGATCTCGGGCTGCGCCTCTTCCGGGTCCTCCACCCAGAGCCAGGCCGACCGCGAGCCCGCCATCGACCTGGCCGACTCGACCTCCCACCAGGAGACCGAGACCCGCCAGCCCCGCTACCGCCAGGCCGTCTTCGGCCAGCCCCCGCAGCACCAGCAGGGCCAGGCGGTCAGCCGCACGCCGGGCCAGTACCAGCCCCAGAACGCCCAGGGCGCCGGGCTCTCGTCCAACTCCTGGTCGCACATCGACGGCGCCTGGACCATGGTCGGCGTCGCGACCAACGCCGAGCCGCCCGCGGCCCGCCGCTCCGACCCCCTCGCCGGCTCGACCTTCCGCACCCACGACCCGGCGAACCGCGAGCTGTCCGTCCGGCTCTACGGCGAGGAGCTGGGCACGACCCTGCCCCGCGAGGTCAACCCCGACGCCCTCTCCAAGGCCGTCGCCAACATGCGGCAGGTGACCTACTCGCCCGAGGGCGCCGACTTCGACCCCTCCGTCTCGCCCGACGGGCGCCAGGTCGTCTTCGCCTCGACCCAGCACCGCCCGACCAGCGACATCTACATCAAGGACGCCAACTCCCGCGTCATCACGCGGCTGACCGAGGACCCGAACCAGGACGTCATGCCCGCCATCAGCCCCGACGGGCAGTATGTGGTCTACTCGTCCAACCGCTCGGGCAACTGGGACCTGTACATGATGCCCGTCGCCGGCGGCAAGGCCGTCCAGCTCACCAGCGACAACTCCCACGAGCTGCACCCGTCCTGGTCCCCCGACGGCTCCAAGGTCGTCTTCTCCCGCCTCGGCGCCACCAGCCAGCGCTGGGAGATGTGGATCGTGGACGTCCACAACACGTCGGGCGCCCAGTTCATCGGCTACGGGCTCTTCCCCGACTGGTGCCCGGTCCCGGGCACCGGGCGCAACGGCGCCGACAAGATCGCCTTCCAGCGCTCCCGCGAGCGCGGCGACCGCGCCTTCTCCATCTGGACCATCGAGTACACCGACAGCCCGTCGCAGGCCGGCCGCGAGACCGAGCTCATCGCCAGCCCCACCGAGGCCCTCATCAACCCGAGCTGGAGCCCCGACGGCAAGTTCGTCCTCTACGCCTCGGTCCCCAACACCAGCTCCTGGAACAACGGCAACGCCGACCGCCCCGAGACCTCCAGCCTCTGGATGATCGCCGACGACGGCCGCGGCCGCGTCAAGCTCACCGGCGGCTCGGCCGTCGATCTCATGCCCGTCTGGGGCGCCAACGGCAAGATCTACTTCGTCTCCGACCGCGGCGGAAACGAGAACCTCTGGTCCTTCGACATCGGCCCCGCCGTCCAGGCCGCCTCCGCCCAGATCCCCGAGATCCAGCCCAACGACAGGCCCTACGTCGAGGCTCCGAGCTTCACCGACTGATCGCCCCGAGCACGACCCTCCACGTGCCGGGCCCCACCGGGCCCGGCACGCATTGACCGCACGTCCCGCGAGGGACCCCAATCGGACACGGGGCAGGAGGCCTCGCGTGACAGGCAGGGACGCCATGACAACCGAACAGCTCCGGCTGCTTCCCTTCGTCGCGCTCGCGGCCCTCGCCCTCGTGCTCGGCTCGTGCGCGCCCAAGCAGACGCTCTACTCGCCCGGCGTGCTCGTCGCGCCCTACGAGTCGGGCGGGGGCGATCTGATCTGGGCCGTCGCGCCCCTCCGCAACGAGTCGGGCGTGAGCAACGTGGACACGCTGTGGGTCGCCGACCAGCTCGCCGCCGCCGTCGAGCAGGCCCGGGGGCTGCGGGCCATGCCCGTCAACCGCGTCGTGCAGACGATGCGTGCCATGAACATGCGGGGCGTGTCCAGCGAGGACGACGCCCGCACGCTCGCACGGGCCCTCGGCGCCGACGCGATCATCGTCGGCTCGGTCACCGCCTGGGACCCCTACGACCCACCCGTCGTCGGGCTGAGCGTCGCCCTGTACGCCGAGCCCGGCGCGCTGACCGGGCGGCACGACGACATCGACCCCTTCAAGCTCTCGCGCTTGTCCACCGAGTACCACGACGACGCCCGCTCCCGATTCGCGGGCAGGCCCGTCAACGTCGCGTCCGACCACCTGGACGCCCGCGACCACGGCGTGCTGCTCGAACTCAAGGACTACGCCCGCGGGCGCTCCGACCCCGAGTCTGCCCTCGATTGGAAGATCTACACCGCCAGCATGGAGCTGTTCACCCAGTTCGCGGCGCACCACGCGGTGCGCGTCCTGCTCGACAACGAGTGGGTCCGCCTCTCGCGTGTCGCCAGGATCGACGACTGACCCCGCCCGGCGCTCCCGCCCCGGGCATCGCCCGGGAAGGAGCCCGTGTTGAACCCCTCCCCACATCAGGTGTCCACGCCGGACGCGGAGCCCAACGCCTCGGACCTGAGCGTCCGCCTGGTCTCCGGGCGTCACCGCTGGCGTGTGACCTGCGCCCGCGGGCAGGAGCCGGCGATGCTCGAGTGCCTCGTCGAGCACGCCCTGAGCGACGACGCCCCCATCCGCCTGGAGGACGTGGCCCTGATCCGGGCCCGACTCGCGGGCGTCCTCAGGATCGGAGTCAACAAGGCCCCCGCTACGCCCGATAGAGCGTGAGCACAGGCGACTCCCGCCCAGGAAACGCCCTCCCGACGCCCAGGAGCGACCAGATGTCCACCCTGCCCATCACCCAGGCCTTCACCCGGTACCTGACCGAGGAGCGTCATTTCAGCCCATACACCGCCCGGTGTTACGGCGCCGACCTCCGCCAGCTGGTCGAGTACCTCTCCACCGAGCTGGGTGTTGACGTCGACGAAGCCCGCGAGCAGGCCGCCCTGCAGGCCCGCGAGAACGGCTCCAAGGACGCGGCCAACGGCACCATCACCGGCACGGTCTGCAAGGCCGACGCCGAGACGATCCGCGGCTTCCTGGCCCACCTGGGCGATCAGCAGTACTCGCCCGCGACCATGGCCCGCAAGATCGCGACCCTCCGCTCCTTCTACAAGTGGGCCGACCGCCACGACCTCGTGGACGGCAACCCCATGACCCTGATCCGCACGCCCCGACAGAACAAGCGCCTGCCCAAGGCGATCACGATCGAGCAGGTCGAGCGTCTGCTCTCGGCCCCCGACGATAACGACGTGCTCGGGCGCCGCGACCGCGCGATGCTCGAGACCCTGTACTCCACGGGCATCCGCGTCTCCGAGCTCGTCGCCCTCGACGCCCAGGATCTGGACGTCCAGGGCGAGGCGCTGCACGTGCGGGGCAAGGGCCGCAAGGAGCGCCTCGTGCCGCTCGGCTCGCACGCCCTGGGCGCGATCCGGCGCTACATCGAGATGCTCTCGCAGGACCCCCGCTTCGCCGACGCCTGGCGCGCCGCGTCCGGCGGCCAGGGTCGCTGCCCGCTCTTCCTCAACAAGCACGGCAGCCGCCTCAGCTCCCGCTCGGTCCGCCGCAAGCTCGACAAGTACCTCCGCCAGGTCGGCCTCGACCCGACCATCAGCCCGCACACGCTGCGGCACAGCTTCGCGACTCACCTGCTCGAGAACGGCGCCGACCTCCGCTCCGTCCAGGAACTGCTGGGTCACCAGTCGCTCTCGACGACACAGGTGTACACGCACCTGTCCGCCCAGCACGCCCGCGACGCCTACAACCAGGCGCACCCGCGGGCCGAGGCCGGCTGAGCCACGCGACAAACCGAGTCCGAACCCTGCACCCCGCGGCCGCCGCAAACCCGCGGGGTGTTTCGTGCGCCCGGGCCTCAGCCTTCCCCGGGCATCGCCACGAGCAGCTCGCTCACGCTCCCGCCAAGCCCTGGAACGACCAGCCCGGGCCCGACCTCGGCGAGCGGCGCGAGCACGAACCGCCGCTCGTGCATCCTTGGGTGCGGGACGCACAGCCCCGGCTCGTCGATGACGGCGTCGCCGAAGAGCAGCAGATCCAGATCGAGCGTGCGGGGCCCCCACCGCTGCTCCTGGTCGCGCTGTCGGCCGTGCTCGCGTTCGATCGTGTGCAGGCGGTCGAGCAGGCCCCGGGCGTCGAGCGTCGTCTCGAAGACGATCGCCGCGTTCAAGAACATCCCCTGCTCGATCGTTCCGACGGGCTCGGTCTCGTGCAGTGACGACACGCGGACGCCGAGCACCCCCTCGGTCGCCTCGATCATCGCGACCGCGCCGCGGATGTTGGCGGCCCGATCGCCGACGTTGGCGCCCAGCGCCACCGCGCACGTCGTCCAGGTGATGCCGGCGCCGGAGTCCATGCCCAACTCAAGCCCCGCGGGGGCACGATGACAAACGAAACCGCCCCGCGTGCGGGCGGGGCGGCGGGTCCAGGCATCGGTCTGAGGGGGGCTGGGACGGGCCCCCTGGGGAGCCTCAGCCGGTGGGCTCGAGCTCCCGCATCCGGTGCTGCATTTGGGCCTTGAGACGGGCCAGAATCGAGCTGTGCATCTGGCTGACCCGGGACTCGGAGAGGTCGAGCGTGGCCCCGATCTCCTTCATGGTCATGCCCTCGTAGTAGTACAGGATGACGATGAGCCGCTCAGCCCGGGTGAGGCCCTTGGTCATCATCTCCTTGATGTCCTTGCGCTGAACGTCGAGGATCGGGTCGCCCTGGGTGTCGTCCTTGATGATGTCGATCTCGCGGAGCTCACGCCCGCCGTCGGAGTTGAAGGCCCGGCGGGTGATGCTCGTGACGCCGACGGCGGCCGAGTCCCGCTTGTACTTCAGGAACTCGTCGCGGGCGATGTTGAGCCGCTTGGCGATGTCGTCGTCGGTCGCCTTCTCGCCCGTCTCCATCTCGACTTTCTGCCGCGCCTGCTCGACGCGGGAGGTTCGGTGGCGGACGAGCCGGGGGACCCAGTCCATGGAGCGGAGCTCGTCGAGGATGGCGCCCCTGATGCGCGGGGCGCAGTACGTCTCGAACTTGACCTTGCGCTCCAGGTCGAACGCGTCGATCGCGTCCATGAGCCCGAAGAGGCCGGCGGACATCAGGTCCTCGATGTCCACCTCGTCGGGCAGGCGCGCGTAGATGCGCTCGGCGTTGTACTTCACCAGGTGGAGATACTTCTCCATGAAGAAGTTGCGGAGCTCCTGGGTCGGTTTCTTCTTGTACTCGACCCAGAGTCGCTCGACCGGTTTGTTGTCGAACGGCGTCGGGGCGCCCGAGGGCTCGGCGTGCCTCGCCGTGTGCCTTCCGCTCCGGGCGCGCGCCGAAGACTTCATGGCCGTCATGGTCGACTCCTTGACCCACTCGCACGACGCGGCGCGAGAGACTGCGCCACGAACGCGTCGCCAACTCCGCCGGGCCGTCCCTGGCCCGACTCGGCGAGTATACAGGAATCCGCGGCGCCGCACGCCGGCGCGGGGTCAGTTGTCTCGAACAGATCAAGCCGCGGCACGGGGTTGCGCCTCCTCGGCCGCCTCGGGGGTCGGGTCGTGCGGGCTGCGCGGTTCTTGCGCGTCCCCCGCCGCCTCAACCTCGTCCTCCGGGAGCTTCACCTCGGGCACGGGGCGCTGGCGGCGCATCGCCTCGACGTGATCCCGGACCGCGCGGCCCGCGGCCCACCCGAGGACCGCCCCCAGCGCGTACCCACCGGCCATCGAGTACAGGGCGCGCGTCAGGATCGAGGCCGCGTCCAGCCCCGCGCCCAGGCCCGCGACGCAGGCCACCGCGAAGGCCGACAGGGCGACGATCCCGGCGATCACACGTATGGGGGGTGGGTTGGTCATGCGGCAAGCGCGCCGCGAGGGCGCACACGGGCAGTTATCGAGCCGATCCACGGGCGTCGTGAGAAAAACCCGCCGATCGGCCCGGGTCGGACCCGGGATTGCCCGCACATTCGGCGCCGCTTACGCCGAGGCCCGCCCCTGCTCGCTCCAGTCCCGCAGGCTCTTGGCCAGGCGGGCGACGTCGCGGCTGAGCCCGCTCCGGGGCGCCGAGATCATGAAGGGCTTGCGCCGCTTCACCGCCGCCGACGCCTTCCGGTCCTTGCGGATCGAGCCCAGCATGGGCAGGTCGTAGGACAGGAACCGGCGGCAGACGCCCGCGACCCGCGCGTGCACCTCGTCGGCCTCCCGTGTCCCCGCCTGATTGACAATCAACGCGATCTTCGGCGGCTCTCTCCGCTTCTCCCGCGCCGGCTGCACCACGCACTTGATCAGCGCGTACGCGTCGGCGATCGACGTCGGCTCGGGCGTCGCGACCACCAGACACAGGTCCGCGGCCCACATCATCGAGGTCACGCTGTCGTGGATCCCGGCGCTCGTGTCGATCAGCACCAGGTCGCTCGTCTCCTCGATCTCGATCAGGCGATCGATCAGCGAGTCGCGGGCCGCCCGGGGCAGGTTGGCCATGCGGGCGACGCCGACCGAGCCGGGCACGAGCCGGAACCCGCCGGGGGCGGTCAGGGCGATCTGGTCCAGGCTCTGGCGCGAGCCGTTGACCAGCGAGTGCTCGAGACGCGTGCTCGGGAGCATGCCGCACAGGACGTCGGCGTTGGCCAGGCCGAGGTCGGCGTCCAGGAGCGTCGTCTTCTTGCCCAGCCCGGCCAGCGCGATCGCGAGGTTGACCGAGGTGCTGGTCTTGCCCACGCCGCCCTTGCCCGAGGCGATGGCGATCACCGGCGCCGCGCGGCGACGCGGGCCCTTCTTCGGCTTCTCGTCGCGCGACTCGGCGCGCGCCCGCGGCGGCTCGCGGTCCGGATCCAGCGCCCGGACCATCGCGCGCAGGCGCGAGGCCTGGTCTTCCTGCCGCCCAGCGGGCGGGTGCGCGCCGACGTCCGGGGCCTCGTGCCCCGCCGCGGGACGCGGAACAGCTTGCGTCATCTCCCGACCTCCACTCCCGCTCCGAGGACCATCCGTGCCAGCCGCTCCGGGCGGGCCGCCTCCATGTCGTCGGGCACCTCCTGCCCGGTCGTCACGTAGCTGATGGGCAGCCCGCACAGGCGGGCGGCCTCGAGAATCATGCCGAAGCTCTCGGCCTCGTCGAGCTTCGTCAGAACCGCCCGGTCCGGACCCAGGGCCCCGAACCGCTCGACCGTCCGCTCAAGCACCTTCCGCCCCACCGTGGTGGACAGGACCATGTGCGTCTGGTCCGGCTTGGCGGCGCCGAGGAAGGACCTGAGCTCGTCGAGACGCTTGGCGTCGTTCTGGCTCCGCCCGGCCGTGTCCATGACGATGACGTCGCAGTCGCTCAGGGACTCGACCGCCGCCGCCACGTCCGCGGGCGTCATCGCAACCTTCAGTGGCAGGCCGATGATCCCGGCGTAGGTCCGCAGCTGCTCGACCGCCGCGATCCGGTACGTGTCGGTCGTGATCAGGCCCACCCGCTTGGCGTGCCGCAGCTTGTAGGTGGCGGCCAGCTTGGCGACCGTCGTCGTCTTGCCCACGCCGGTCGGGCCGATCAGGGCGATCACGCTCGGGCGGCCAGACTCGCCCCGACCGCTCGGCGCCTCGACCTTCGTCGGCAGGCGCCGCTCGAGCCGCCGCAGCGCGGTCTCCCGGACGATCCGCTCGTCCCGCAGCTCGTCGGGGCCGAGCTCGTCGCGGACCTCGCCGACGATCGACTCGGCCTCGTCTGCATTGACCTCGGCGTCGGTGAGCTTCGTGTACAGGTCGAGCAATGGCTCGGGCGTCGCGCCGCCGAACGAGCCGGGGCCGCCGCTCCGCGCCTCGGCCCGCCTCGTGGACTGAAGCACCTGGCCCATCATGCGACGGAGGTCGCCGATCTCCTGCTCAAGGGCGGCGTGCCGCTCAGGGCTCGTCGGCTTGGCTTCCAGCTCAGACTCGGGGCGCGGGGGCGCCTCCCGGAGCCGCAGCGGCGACTGGTCGGGCGCCGGCCCACGATCCGGATCCGGCTCGGCCGGCTCGGGCTCGGAGGGCGTCGGCGCGAAATGGTCGGGCTGCGGGCTCTGATGCGTTGGCGCCGGGGCGGCAGGCTCGTCTCGTCTTGCCGCCCGCTGGGCGAGCAGCGTCGCGGCCCGGTCCAGGGCGCCGCGCAGGGCGTCCGGTCCGAGCCCGTTCGGCTCCGGCGCCGTGGCAAGCCCTCGGTCAGCCGGATGGTCGCGTCCCGGCTCGGGCGGGCGTGTGGCCGTGGGATGCTCCGGCTGGCTGTGGCTCTCTGCCTGGGGGTGCGTCGCGACGCGTTGCAGCGCCTCGCCGGGCGACTCCGGGGCCGGACCGCCGACACCCGACTCGACCCCGATGGGAGCCGTCTCTGGCTCGGCGGGCCGCGCCGCCGGGCGGACCGGCTTGGTCACGATCGATGAGGCCAGAGAAGCCAGCGGGTTTTCGGTGTCCTCGCCACGGGGCGAGACCGGCACGCGACCAACCGCCCGGGTCGAGACCCGGCGCGGGGCGTGCTCGCCGGCTGCGGCGCCCGTCGTCGCGGTGACCTCCACCATCGGGCGCCCGCCGAATCCGAGGACACCCCCGACGCGGAACGAGCGGGTATGCACGATGACCGCGTCGCGTCCGAGGTCGCGTTTGACCTGCGCGAGCGCGTCGGCCATGGTCCGAGCGTTGTACGTCTTGAGCATCGTCGGCGCCGTCCCTGGCCCTCTGAGGGCGGCCGGCAATGTACCGACTTTCCACAGCCCTCGCCCGGACCCTCACAGACGCCTGTCGGGAGGTCTGGACGGCCTGTGGTCAGGCCGCGGAATGCGACGCCGCCGACGCCCCAACCCCCGCCGCGGCCGGCGCTTTGGGCTCGGCGGGAGTCACCAGCCCGAGCGACTCGACCTCCACGCCCCCCACCACCTCGTTGTACCCGAGGACCGCCGCCTGCGGCAGGTGCGGCTCCAGGATCTGCCGCACCACCGCCCGCACCTGGGGCGAAGCGATGACCACGGGCGGGTGTCCGGCCGCGGTGACCTGCTGGAGCGACTCGATCATCCTCGTCGCGAACATCGACGCCGCCCGGGCCGGCAGGCTGACGCTCGTCGTTCCGCCCGACCGGTCGATGTACGCCTCGATCTGGGACTCGAAGGCCGGGTCGAGCGTGACACAGACGATCCTCGGGACGCCGTCGGCGCCGGTGACGGCGAACTTCTGGCAGATCGTCCGCCGCAGCGCGTGCCGCACGTACTCGCTGAGCACGTCGGGGTCCTTGGACTTGGCGCCCCAGTCGGCCAGCGTCTCCAGGATCGTCTCCATGTCCCGGACGGGCACGCGTTCCCGGAGCAGGCACTGGAGCACCTTCTGCAGATCCCCCACTCGGACGACCGCCGGCACCGTGTCCTCGACCAGCTTCTTGGCCTTCTCCTTCAGCCCCTCGAGCAGGTTGTTGACCTCCTCGCGGGTCAGCAACTCCTCGGCGTGGGTCTTGACGATCTCGGTGATGTGTGTCGCCAGCACGCTCGTGGGCTCGACGACCGTGTAGTTCATCGTCTCGGCACGCGGGCGCTGCTTGGCGTCAATCCACCAGGCGTCCAGCCCGAACGCCGGCTCCTTGGTCGCCTCGCCCGGGATCTTGCCCGTCGCGACGCCCGAGTCCATCGCCAGCAGCTTGCCCGGCTCGACGCGCCCGCGGGCGATCTCGGCGCCTCGGATCCGCACGCGGTACTCGCTCGCCTCCAGCTGCATGTTGTCCCGGATCCGCACCGGGGGCATGACGAGCCCGAGCTCGACGGCAATCTGGCGGCGCACGGCCGTGATCCGGTCCAGCAGGTCGCCGCCCTGGTTCGGATCGACCAGCGAGACCAGCGCGTACCCGACCTCCAGCTCCAGCACGTCCACCTTGAGCAGGTCCTCGACGGGCGAGGGCTCGGGGGGGGGCGCCTCGGCCTCGCGGGCCTGCTCGGCCTCCTCGGCGGCGCGCTGCTTGGTCGTCTTCATCATCGCCACCGCCAGCGCCGCAAGGCCCACCGCCGTGACAAGCAAGGGCAGCGTCGGCAGGGGCGAGAGTGAGAGCACGCCCAGGAACACCGCCGTGATCAGCAGGCCCCGCGGCTGGCTGGCGACCTGCCCGGTCAGCTCCGTGCCCAGGTCGGCCTTGGCGCTCGAGCGGGTCACGATCAGGGCCGCGGCGATCGAGATCACGAAGCTGGGGATCTGGCTGGTCAGCCCGTCGCCGATGGTGAGCTTGGTGAAGACCTCGGCGGTCTGGCCCGCGGGCCAGCCCTTCTCGATCATGCCAACCGCGAACCCGCCCGCGATGTTGATCGCGGTGATGAGGATGCCGGCGACGGCGTCACCGCGGACGAACTTGCTGGCGCCGTCCATCGCCCCGTAGAAGTCCGCCTCGCGGGCGATGTCCTCGCGCTTCTGCTTGGCCTCGTCCTCGCTGATGATCCCGGCCGACAGCTCCGAGTCGATCGCCATCTGCTTGCCGGGCATGGCGTCGAGGGTGAACCTGGCCGCGACTTCGCTGATGCGTCCCGCGCCCTTGGTCACGACGATGAACTGCACGATCAGCAGGATGCCGAAGATGATCACGCCGACGAACAGGCTCCCGCCCGCGACGAACGACCCGAACGCGCTGATGACATGCCCGGCGACGCCCATCGCCTCCTCGGGGCTGTCGGCGTCGGCCGTCAGGATCAGCCGCGTCGAGGCGATGTTCAGCACCAGTCGGATGAGCGTCGTCGCCAGCAGCAGCGACGGGAACACGCTGAAGTCCAGCGCCCGGTTCATGTAGAGCGTCGTGAGCAGGATGATGACCGCAAGCGAGATGTTGGCGCTGATGAGCAGGTCCATCGCCGCCGGCGGCATCGGGATCAGGATGACCACGAGCAGCATGACGAAGGCGATGGGCACGATCAGCCCGCGGTGCCTGGCCACCGCGTGCACCCAGCCGGGGAGCGTGAAGCCGGTTGTCCTCGCGCGATCCGCCACGGTCGATCAGTCTCCTACGCCCCGGCGCCGACGGGCTCGTCCCGCCGGGTGCGGCCCGCGTCCTCGTCCAACCTGTACACGTACGCCAGGATCTCGGCGACCGCCTTGTAGTGCTCGGGCGCGATCTCCTGCCCGACCTCCACACCCCAGTACAGCGCCCGCGCCAGGGGCGGCCTCTCGACGATCGGGACGTTTGCCAGCCGCGCCAGCTGCCTGATGCGCAGGGCCAGGAAGTCCACGCCCTTGGCGACCACCCGCGGCGCGCCCATCGAGTCCTCGTCGTACTTGATCGCGACCGAGAAGTGCTCGGGGTTGGTCACGATCACGTCGGCGGTCGGGACGGCGGCCGCGATCCGCTGCTGGGCGATCTCCCGCGCCAGCTTCAGGCGCCGACCCTTGATCTCCGGGTCGCCCTCCATGCTCCGCCGCTCGTCCTTCACCTCCTGCTTGGTCATCTTCAGGTCCTGCGTGTGCTGCCACCGCTGGTAGAAGAAGTCCGCCAGGGCGAGCAGCATGAGGATCGCGACGAGCCAGACCGCCAGCTCGAAGATGACCTTCGCGACGACGTACATCGCCGGGGCGGGCCCGAGCCGCGGCGTCGCGGCCAGCATCGCCAGGCGCCCCTGCACGACGAACCAGACCACCAGGATCACGATCACGAGCTTGAGGAGGTTGACGACCGTCTTGACGAGGTTGCGCCGGCTGAAGAGCTTCTTGGCGCCCTTGATCGGGTCCAGCTTCTCGAGCTTCGGGCGGATCGGCTCGCCCGTGAGCAGCCACCCGACCTGGGCGAACTGCGAGGCGTACGCGACGAGGGCCGCGATCAGCGCCAGGGGCGCCAGCGCCCGCACGCCCTCGCCGAACGAGTACTCGATCGCCAGCCAGAGCGAGTCCACGCTGAGAGGATCCCCCGCGGTCTGGCCCGACAGGATCTGACGCATGAGCCGTGCGAAGCCCTCGAGGATCCCCCCGCCCAACAGCACGAGCAGCGCGACGGCCGCCAGCAAACCCACGGCGGCGCCAAGATCCTGGCTGCGCGCGACCTGGCCCTTCTGCCGCGACTCGCTCATCCGGCGCGCGGTCGGCTGCTCGGTCTTCTCCCCGAGGTCCTCGGCCATCTACGCGCCCCCCGCCGTCAGCGACTCGGCCCACAGGCCGACCCGCCCGACCACGTCGACGATGTGCTCGCCCGCGACCTCGGCGACGACGAACACCGTCAACGCCAGCATCAGCAGCCCCGCGAGCATCTTGATCGCGAAGCCCACGCTCAGCACGTTGATCTGGGGCATCGTCTTCATGATGAACCCCATCGCGACCATCAGCAGCGTGACCACGCCCATCACCGGCGCCGCGACGCTGATCGCGACCTCGAACCCGCTCCGGATCACGCCCACCAGCAGGTCCAGGGGCGCCTGCGTGACCGCGAACGCGCCGATCGGCACGCCGTCGTAGCTCTGCAGCAGTGTCAGCAGCAGGGCGTCCAGCCCGCCGAGGCCGATGTACAGGGTGATGCCCAGGAAGAACAGGATCTGGCCGACGACGTCGCCCTGGCTGTCCATGCTCGGGTTGAACGTCTGGGCGATGCTGAGTCCCATCTGGTACCCGATCAGGTGACCGGCGAGCTGGAGCATCGCCAGGGGCAGCCCCCCGATCAGCCCGACGCAGACCCCGAGCAGCGTCTCGCCCAGCATGAGTGGCAGGTAGGTCGCCAGGTCGAGCTCGATCCCCTCGGTCCGCGCCGGGTTGGCCGAGAACACGACCACCGCGAGCCCGAACGCGAGCATCGCTCGGATCCGGACCGGCACGGCGATCCCCGAGACCATCGGCATCGACCCGACCAGCCCGCCCATCCTCGCCGTGATCAGCGTCAGCGGCGCGAGCGACTCGATGATCGGCGCCAGCGTGCTCACGCCGCGCCCCCCGCGCCGCCGGCTAGAACAGGCTCAGCATCTCCGCCGCGAACTCCATCAGCCGCAGCGTGATCCAGGGCAGCAGGACGATCGCGACGATGATCATGGTCGCGATCTTGGGCACGAACGTCAGCGTCTGGTCCTGGATGCTCGTGACCGACTGCACGAGGCTGATCAGCAGACCGATCACGACGCCGGCCAGCAGGATCGGCGCCGCGATCTTCAGGACCGTGATCAGCGTGTCCTGCACCATCTGCACCATCGTCTCGTCGTGGACCATCCGGGGGTCTCCATCTCGGCCGTTTTCTCGGCATCGCCATGACCATCAGCACGGGCAACGCCGCGGCCTGCGCGCTCAGCGCCGGCCCGCCGTCGCTCACGAAGCTCTCGAGCAAACTCCCCACCACCAGCGACCACCCGTCCACCAGCACGAATAGCAGCAGCTTGAACGGCAGCGAGATCAGCACGGGCGGGAGCATCATCATGCTCATGGAGATCAGGATGGTCGCGATGACCATGTCGATCACGAGGAAGGGCAGGTAGACCCGGAAGCCCATCATGAACCCGACCTTCAGCTCGCTCAGCATGTACGCCGGCACGAGCGTGACCATGTCCACGTCCGCCCGGGTGAGCTCTTGGGGCTCGGACGTGTCCACGCCCCGGTAGTTCAGGATCGTGTACACGCTCGACCAGTTGTCCGTCGCCTCGATCTGGTCGAACATGAAGTCGCGGAGGGGCTGCTTGGCCCGCACCCACAGCTCGTCGTAGTCGGAGATCTCGCCCGCCTGGTACGGCTGGACCGCCTCGGTCCACACCCGGTCGATCGTCGGCGACATGACCAGGATCGTCATGAACAGCGCCAGGCCCGTGACGACCTGAGCCGGCGGGATCGACTGCGTGCCCAGCGCCTGCTTGAGCAAGCCCAGCACGATGATGATCCGCACGAAGCAGGTCGTCATCAGCATGACCGACGGCGCCAGGGCGATGACCGTCAGCAGGATCATGATGTTCAGCGCCACCGACAGCCCGCCTGATTCGGGCGAGCCCGTGGCCCCGGGCAACGCCGCGCCCGCGCCCGCGAGCACGCTCGCCGGATTCAGCGAGGACGGATCGAGCGAGCCCGGGCCGTCCGCCGGCGCCGCCTGGCCCAGCGCGTCGGCGACCCCAGGCCCGTACGCCTGCGCCGCCGCCGGCGCCGCCAGCGCGCCCAGCGCCAGCACGAGCACGATGACCCACCCGAGGCCCGGCCTCATGCGTACACGCCCCCGCGCATCGCGTCCAGACGCCGACGCAGCGGGCTGACGTCCTCGCCGTGGTCCGCAAGCAGCGCCCCGCGCTCGTCGACGGGCTGGGCCGCTGCCTCGGACCCGCGCCACGCCTCGGCCTCCGCCGTCGGACGGGCCATCGCCGACTCGAACCGCTCGTCGGCCTGCGAGATCGCCTCGCGGAACCGGGCGTTGATCGAACGTCCTTCGCTCTCGCGCACGAGCTCGAGCACGCCCGCGACCTCGGCCGGGTCATCGAGCTCGCAGATCGTCGTCAGGTCGCCGCCCTTGGCGCCGTGCGAGACCAGCAGCACACGCTGCCCGAACCGCAGCACGACCAGCGCGTGCCTGGGCGGCAGCGGGTACCGGGCGAGCACCTCGACGAGCCCCGACGGCGACCGGGCGCCGAACCGGCCCACCGTTCGCCCGCCGAGCACGCGACGGCTCGCCCACCCGAGCGCGACGATCAGCCCGATCACGATCGCCAGCGCCCCGATCGTCCGGACCGCGCCCGCCGTCATGGACGAGCTCTCCGAGCCTTCCCCGCCCAGCGGGGTCGCGCTCTCGCGAGCCTCGATCTCGGCGGCGCCCACGTACGCGCCCTCGGCAGGCACGCCCAGCGGGATCGCGTCCTCCCCGGTCGCCGACGATCGGGGTTGCGGGGCCGCGGCCCGGTCTGGCTGCGCGTCGGGGGTCCAGCCGGCGATCGACCAGCCGGACTCGGACTGTTCGTCCGGGCGTGGCCCGACGAGCCCGTCACTCTGCGCGAGCACGGGCGCCGCCAACGCCGCGACGCCGAACGCGATCATGAGCACGCGTGACCTTGAACCGAGCACGATTCGCCTTCCTGGCCTGCGATCGACGGCTCCGCCGCCGGTGGGTTCGAGATCAGTCCTTCGCCGCCGCCCGCGCCGCGTCGGTCAGCCCCTCGAGGATCTCCGACACGCGGACGCAGAAGTTGTCGTTGAGCACGAGCACCTCGCCCTTGGCGACGTGCCGATCGTTCACGTAGATGTCCACGGGGTCGCCCGCGAGCTTGTCCAGCTCGACGACCGCCCCCTCGCCCAGCCGCAGCACGTCCTCGACGAGCAGCCGGGTCCGACCCAGTTCGATCTTCACGTTGAGGTTGACGTCGGAGAGCAGCTCGATGCTCGCCGGCGCGCCGTGGACCCCGGCGTCGGTGAACTCCGGGGGGGTGAACGGCGCCGCCTCGCCCGCGACCGCCTTGTCCACCTCGGCCTGGGTCTGGCGGACCGACTCCTGGGCGTCGTTCAGGGCGTCGTCCACCCCGCCCTCTGCGGGCGCGGCGTCGCCGGTCGCCCCGGGCGACCCGCTCTCGGGCGTCTCCGGTTCCGGGGACGCGCCGGCCTGCTCGTCGGGTGTGTTCTCTTCCTCGGGCATCCGTGCCTCGCGATCAACTGCGGCTCCGCCGCGCTCCGGGGGCCTGCGCCCCGCCCACGCCTCATCGGGCCGGGGGGTCCGGGGGCATCAAAACTGCCGATCGCACGCGCAGGATGAGCCCCGACGCGCAAGAACTGCCCGCGGCGCTCCCCGCCGGGGACGGATCTCAGATCTCGAAGCCCTTGCAGACCGGCACGAGCACCCGCTCGACCTTGTCCATCCCCTCGGCGTCCTCGCCGAACACGTCGTTGACGTACGCCGTTACCTGGCGGTGGATGGTCTGCAGCCCCGGCTCCTGGAGCTGGCGGTGCTGGGCGCGCCGGAAGATGAGGGCGATGCCTTCCTTGATCTCGGCGTTGCGGCGTTCGAGCGTCGCCTCGACGCCCCTCGGCCCATCGAGGTTCTTCTTGCGGACCTTCAGGAAGATCTGCACCTGCCACTCCCAGACGCGTCCGGACTGCAGGTTCTGGAACTGCTCGTCGATCAGCTCGACCTCGACGAGCTGGTTCTCGTCGGTCGCCTCGTCGGCGACCTGGGCCGCCGACGCCTGGGCCGCCCCGCCGCCTGTCATCGAGACGACGGCGTAGACCGCGCCCGCCTCGGCGAGCATGAGGGCGCCGACGACGGCCAGCATCATGATCGGGGGCTTCTTCTTCGGGCTCTCGCCCTCGCCGCCCTCGGGCTTCTTGTCATCGTCGGCCATGGCTCTGCTCCGTCAGGGCGCGGGGCCCCTCGTCAGGTTCGGGTCCGGGTGCGTCGCCCCGGGCTCCCGACCCGTCATCCACACCTGCACTCGGCGATTCCTGGACCCCGCCTCAACCACGGTCGGGTCGATCTGCGCCGGCTCGGTCGCCCCGGCCGTCTCGACCCGCAGCTTCTCGTTCTCGATCGCGCATTCCCGGACCAGGTAGTCCTTGACCGCCGCCGCCCGCCGGTACCCAAGCTCGTCGAACGACAGGCCCGAGGACTTGTCCTCCAGTCCCCAGGCGTGCCCCTTGATCTCGGAGATGAACCGCTGCCCCCGGATCCGGGGCGCGACGTCCTCGCGCAGCAGCTGCTTGGCCGCCTCGTCCAGCTCCCACGAGCCCGAGGCGAACATGATCGACCCGCCCTGGGCGAACAGCCGACCCTCGTGGATCACGCTGGTCGTTGGCTGGATGCCCGTGACGTTGTCGGCGTGGGCCTCGTCGCGGTCGTTCTGGGTCTCGAGCTGACGCGCGGCGTCGATCCCGAGCGTCTGCATCTGCTGCTGGATCTGTGCGTCGGAGCTGATGATGCCCCGCCCGCCCTTGAACCCCAGCGCCTCCTGGATCGACTCGATGACCTTGATGTACTCGCGGGGCTTCTTGAGCTCGCTGAACGCGGCCAGGAGGATGAAGAAGCACAGCAGCAGCGACATCAGGTCGCCGTAGGTCAGCACCCACTCGGGCACGCCGGGCTTCTGGGGTGGCTTGCGCTTGGCCACGGGCCCTCGCTCCCCGGCTCACGCCGCCTTCTGCTGGGCTTCCTCGAACGCCTTCCGCTCTGCGGGCGGGAGGAACGTCATCAGCTTGCTCTCGACCACGCGGGGGTTGTCGCCCGACTGGATCGACATGACGCCCGTCACGACCAGGGTCTTGATCATGACCTCCTCGGCGTCCCTCGCCCCGAGCTTCTCGGCGATCGGGCCGGCGAAGATGTTGGCGATCAGCGCCCCGTACAGGGTCGTGATCAGCGCGACCGCCATGCCCGGGCCGATCGCCGACGGGTCGTCCATGTTGGACAGCATCGAGATCAGGCCCATGAGCGTCCCGATCATGCCGAACGCGGGCGCGAACCGCCCGATCGTCTCGACGACCTGCTTGCCCACGGTGTGCCGCTCCATGAGCGCCTCGAGCTCGGTGTCGAGGATGGTCTGGATCAGCTCTGGGTCGGCGCCGTCCACCGCCATCTTCACGCCCCGGACGATGAACTCGTCCTTCATCTCCGGGATGAGGTTCTCGAGCGAGAGGATGCCCTCGCGGCGGGCGACCTCGGCGTAGTTGACCAGGTCGCGGATCGTCTCGGCCGCGTCCACCTTCTTGGCGAAGACCGCCTTGAAGATGATCTTGTGCGCCTTGAGGACCTTGGCCAGCGGGAACGACGCGGAGATCGCGCCGATCGTGCCGCCGAAGACCACGAGGATCGACGGCGCGTCGATCAGCCCGACGGGGTTTCCCCCGCCGAGGATCATCGACGCCAGGATGGCGACGACCGCGATGATGAGACCTACGACGGTTCCAATGTCCACGCCGACGCACTCCCTTGGGTCGGCAACAACCCGCGGGGTGGATCGGAATTCGGGGGAGGGCACTTGACGCCCGGGACAGGCGTCCCACCCGACGCGGGGCCCCCAGCCCGCGCAGACCGGACGCGCGTCAGGCGTGCCGCCGGGCGTCCTGCGCCGGCGGGTTCTCGGACCCGCCCCGGCCCGCCGGGTACTGGTCGCGGATCTGCTCGCGCAGCTCGGCGGGCGAGCCCAGGCGCCGCGTGTGCCGGTGGTACTCGATCACCCGGGCGACCACCTCCCGGGTGTTCTCCCGCACGACCATGTGCTCGCCCGTCACCAGCGTGATCACGGTGTCGGGGTTCTCCTCCACGAGGCGCACGTGCTCGGCGTTGAGCACGAACCGCTGCCCGTTGAGCCGTGTCAGGCTGATCACGCCGACGCCTCCGATCCGGATCCCCGAGAAGGGCCTTATCGGCCGAGAACCAGCAGCTGCTGCATCAGCTCGTCGGCGGTCTGGATGATCCGGGTGTTGGCCGAGTACCCGGTCTGGGTCAGGATCAGTTCGATGAACTCCTGCCCCAGGTCCACGTTGGACAGCTCGAGCGCGCCCGAGATGATCCGCCCGGTGTTGAGGATGCCCGGCGTGGCCAGGATCGCCGGCCCGGAGTTGGCGCCGACGGTGAAGTTCGAGTCGCCCGCGTCCACGAGGCCGGCCTCGTTGGTGAAGTTGGCGAGCACGAGCTGGCCCAGGTTCCGGATCGCGCCGTTCGAGAAGATGCCCGAGATGATCCCGTCCTCACCGATGCTGAACGAGTCGAGCGTGCCCGGGGGCAGGCCGTCGCGGTAGACGTTGACCATCGTCGAGGGCTCGTCGGCCAGCGAGGTCATCCGCCCCGCGTCGCCCTGGAGCTGCAGCTCGAAGGTCAGGGGCGACTCGGCGCCCGTGCCCACCCGGTCCACCGTCAGGCTGATCGGGATGTCGTCCACGAGCTGGCCCGAGCTGTCGAAGTCGACCGTCCCGTTCGTGATCCGCAGGTCGAGGTCCGTGTCGTCGCCCGAGTCGACCATGTACCGCCAGGTCGTCCCCCCGGTCGCGCCCTTGGACTCGAGGACCATCGTCACGTCCACGCTGACCTGGGCACCGAGCGAGTCGAACACGACCAGCGTCGTGCGGACGGACTCGCCGTCGGCCGAGGCCTGCTTGTCGGGCACGAACGGCAGGTCGAGCTGCACGCCCGCCCCGTCGAGCGTCCGGATGTCGCCGGCGTCGATCGACAGGTCCGCCTCCGAGCCCGCGTTGCCGACGATCGTGATGATGCCGGTCGCCGGATCGACGGTCACGCCGGGCGTCAGGCCGTCGGGGTTGGGCATGCCCGTGTCGTGGATGCCCAGCGCCTCGACGAGGAAGTCCATGTAGTCCTGCACCGTCTCGGCGCCGCTCAGCACCAGCTCGGCGTCCGGCAGCTGCTTCCCGCCCTTCTCCGCGCCGGTGAGCTGGATGGTCTGGCCCGCGGCGAACAGCGGGTTGCCGGGGTTGTCCGGGTCCTCGATGTCGGTCAGGGGAGTCGCGGCCGTGATCGGCGTGCCGCCCGAGACCGTGACGAACCCGCTCCCGCCCGAGTCCGCGGTCAGGTCGATGCTCGAGCCCTGCGTGGGCAGGTCGCCCGACGCGTCGAGGTTGCCCGCGATCAGAGTCTCGCTCGTCGACTCGGCGATCGTCTGGCTGCCCAGCGGGATGTTCACGTCCGTGAGCTGGCCCTCGACGATGTTGAAGTTCTCGTCGACGGTGTACCCCTGGAGCTTGCCCCCGTTGAGGTTCACGAGGTTGTTCTCGAGGTCCTGGCGGAACGAGCCGGCCCGGGTGTAGTACGTGCTGCCGTTCTGCTCGACGATAAAGTAGCCGGCGCCGTCGATCGCCAGGTCCCGCGGGTCGCCCGTCGGGCTGAACCCGCCGGAGTTGAAGTTGCGGACCGTGCCCGCGATGCTCACGCCCAGGCCGACCTGGACCGGATTGGTCCCGCCCGCGAAGGCGCCGGGCGAGGAGCCGAGCCGGAAGTCGCGGGTGATGCTCGACTGGAACAGCATCCGCGAGCTCTTGAACGCGGTCGTGTTCGTGTTGGCGATGTTGTTGCCGATGACGTCGAGCTTGCGAGCGTGGACGCTGAGTCCCGAGAGGCCCGTGAACAACGCGGTGTAGGAAGCCATCTGCTCGTCCTTGTCTCGCCGGATCGCCCGGCGTCATCTGTTGATTGCTCAGCCGATCGCCCGCTGGAACCCGCCCCGCCTGCCGTCGATACGCGCCAGCGCCACCAGCAGCGACGCGTTCGAGAAGGGCGCGCGGGCGGGCCGTGCCTCGCCCTCGCCCTCGCATGTCTCGCATCCCGTCGAGGCCCGAACGACGGCGTCGATCCCATCCAGGAACGCCGCCGTCGCCAGGTCCGGCGCGTCGACGATCTGCCGCCCCGTGACGTCCAGCACGAGCGCCATGTCGTCGAGCAGCACGAGCGCGTGCGACGCGCCCGCGCCCTCGGCCTTGTCCGCCGCCGCCGACAGCGCCGTCTCCTGCGCCGGGCTCAGCGACAGCTCCAGCCCGGGCGCCACCGCCACGGGGACCCCCGTCCGCAGCTCGCCCCGCTGCGCGTCCTGCAGCATCCTCGCGAAGCCGGCGTCGGACGCGCGGGCGGTCGGCGCGGCCGCCTCCGTGCCGATCGGCCGGATCCCGGCGCCCAGCGCCCGGAGCATCTCGGAGCCGTGCGCGCTCACCGGGTCAGCCCCCGGAACGGGTTGCGTTCGAGCTGGCCCTGCTCGGAGTCGCCGCCGTCGCCGATCTGGCCCTCATCCCCGCCCAGGTCCTTCTGAACACCGCCGGGCCCCTCGGGGTCCGGATCGGGATCCGGATCGGGATCAGGGTCTGGATCAGGGTCCGGCTCCTCGACCAGGGGCCCGAGGACCTCCTCGACCCACGCGAACGGGATCTGAGACCCGTCGAACATGTTGAGCACGGGCCCGTCGCCCGTGTTGGAGACCGACACGACCAGGTCGAGCACACGCGTGCCGGCGAGCGTCACGCCCCCGACCACCTGCCCGACGAGCGTCGCCGCGGCCGCGAACTCGTTCTGCCTTACCAGCGCGTTGAGCTTGTCCTCGAGCTCGAGATCGGCCTGGATCGAGCGCAGGCCGGCGAGCTGGTCGATCATCGCCTTCGAGTCGGCCGGCTCGAACGGGTCCTGGTTCGTCAGCTCGGCGAAGATGATCTCGATGAAGTCCGCCGACGTCAGGTCGGAGAACGCGTTCACGCCGGGCGTCTGGCTCGCCCCACCGATCGATCCGATCGCGCTCATCGTCGCCCCCGGCGCATGAGACAGCGCCGCCTGTGCACGCCCGCCCGATCAGGCCAGCGTGTCGAGACCCGGCAGGCCGTCGCGCCCCAGCGCTCCGACCCCGATCAGCCCCGCGTCCTCGCGCTCGGCCGCGCCTCCGGCGCCTTGCCCTCGCCCGTCGTGTGCCCGCGACTCGCCTCCGGCGTCGTCGCCCGCTCGGCCTCCGTGCCGCTCGTCACCCGGGCTCCGCCCGTCTCCGCCAGACTCCGCCTGGCCCTCCCTCCGGGCCGACTCCCAGCCCCGGTCCCGCGGATCCTCCGCGCGTGCGTGGGGCGCGTCCCGCGCCCCGTCGTGCTCGCCCTCGACGCTGAGCCGCTCGACGCGCACACCGTGCTGCTCGAGGGTCTGCCTGAGCGAGTCGAGGTTGTTCTGGAGCAACTCGCGTGCCTGGGCGCCGCCGGCCTTGAAGCTCGCATTCACGCCCCCGCCCTCGAGGCGGAGGTTGATCTTGAGTTCACCCAGCGATCTGGGCGTGAGCCTGAGCGTGAGCGACCCACCCCGCTGGCGCAGCACCGACGCCACGCCGCGCGAGACCTGCGCGAGCACGCGCCCCGCCGCCTCGCCGCGGGCCGCGCGCGATCCGGGCGGGGGCGACCCCGCCTTGTCCACGCCCCTCGCGTCGATGATCCGCGGCACGCCGCGGGCCTCGCCGACGCCCGCCGTGTTCTGGAGTTGCACGCGGAACGCCGCCGCCGCGCCCGGGTCCGCGACGACGCGGGTCGGCGCGGTCGTCGGGGCTGCGACGCCCGGACGCGGTTCGCCGCCCGCCTGCCGGCCCTGGCTCTGGCTCTCGTTCCCGCCCTGGGCGCCCGAAACGGCGCCGGGTTGATCGCCTGAGAGCCGGTCGCCGGCCGCGGCCGGCTGGCGGTTCTGGGGCGTGCTCTCGGCTGCCGGGGCCTGGATCGGCAAGGCCCGGGTGCTCACGGTCTCGCGCGACTCCGTCGCCTGACGCGCGGGCTCACCCGATGCGTTGTCGGTGCTACTCTCTCCCCACCACGCCCGGCCGGACTGGGCATCGACACGGCTCCCCGAACCGAATCCGCGCGTCGGGGTCGTGAGCTGCTCGGCCGCGAGCTGATCGAGGTCGATCCGCGCCGGACGCTTCACCTGCGCACGCACGGATTCGTCGAACCGGAGCCTGATCTGCCCGTCCGTGGGCGGCGCGGGCTCACCCGCGAGGCGTGCTCCGGACGTCTCGCCCCGCCCCGGGCGGATCGGCACGCCGGCGTCGTCGTTCGTGGGTCGTGCAACACCCGCGTTGTCCGGCTCGAACGCGCCGGCGCCGGGAGTCTGGCCCGGGTTGGTCGCCGAGTCCGGCCGGCCCGCCGATGGCTGACCGCCGTCGGGAGTCGCCGGCGGGTTGGGCGAGACGGGGCGGTCCACGCCCGCTGTCGCGCCCTGTTGCGATCCGGCGCCGTTGGTCGGCGCGCCGTCGATCCCCTCGCCGCCCGTCGGCCCGTTCCCGCCGCCGGGCCCGGCGCTGGCCGGACCCTCCACACCCGCGCCCTGCTTGGCCGCGGCCCGCTTCTTGTCCTCCGCGTCGTCGCCGCCCTCGGGTGAGTCCGAGGCGTCGGGACGCGTGGGCTCCTCGTCGATCGGGCCCCCGCCCGGCTTCGTGTCGCCGGACGTGTTCTCTTCGATGGCGGCGTCCTCGCCGGGGTCGGCGTCGGCCCCCACGCCCCCGCCGTTCTCCGGCGGATCGTCCGATGGTCTCTCGACGCGCTCCTCGGTGACGGGCTCCTCACGCGGGGGCGCCGCCTGCTCGTCGCGCAGCGACTGCTCGAAGGTGCGCGGCTCCGGCGCGTCGAGACGGGCGCCCGAGGGCGAGAGTTGCGCCCCGAGCACCTGGGACGCCACGCGTGCGGGCGCGGGTTGGATCAGCGGAATGCCTGTCGTCACCGAGTGAATCCCTCAGGGACCGGGGGGCGACACGCCCCTGGTCCTGAGGTCTTCAAGCAACTCGGCTGCCAGAGCCTCCTCGCCGTCCGCGATGAACTGCGCGAACAGCTTCGTCCGCTTCCGCTCGTCCATCGCGTCCAGGTACGAGACCACCTCCTCGCGCTTGCCCTGGCCCAGGAGCTGCGTCAGCGTCGCCTTCGCCTGGTCCGCCTTGACCCCCTCGAGCAGGGAGAGGGACTTCTTGAACTGCTCGTCGCCCTCGGTGTCCTTGAGCCGCTCGAGCGTCTGCTGGAACGCGAGCTTCTGGGCCTCGAAGGCGTCCCGCTCCTTCTCCAGCAACGCCCGCTCCCGGGCCAGCGATGCCTGGAGCTGCTCGTTCTGCTTCTCGAGCTCCTGGCGCCGGCGCTCGATGATCTCGGCGCCCTGCCCGACCAGCTGCAGCGACTGCTCGAACGTCACCGGTCGGTCCAAGGGGCCCGTCTCGACCGGCGTCGCGGCCGCCTCCTCCTCGGCCGCCAGCCGCTCGTCCCGCTCGCTCAGCGTCTCGGTGAACAGCTCGCGGACCTCGCGGAGCCGATCGGCGTCCACCCGGTCGTCCATCACCAGCCACCCCGCCAGGCCCGCGACGGCCGCCAGATTCAGCAGCGCGACCAGGCTGATCGCGGTCATCAGTGTTCTGAGCATCCTCATCCGGCGGCCTCCCATCCGGCGCGCATCACGCCCAGGTCATCCAGCTCGCGGTCCTCGCGCCGCGACAGCTCCCGCTCCCACTCCTCCCGCCGTCGATCCCGGAGCGACTCGACGCTCTTGCGCCGCTTGGACGCCTCCAGCAGCTCGGCCCGTGCCCCCAGCAGCTGCTTGTGCACGCCCGCCAGCCGGAGCACGGCCCGCTGGGCCCGCGCCATCTCGCGGATCGAGACCGACGCCTGCATCCGCGCCCCGCGCAGGTCCACACGCCGCCCGACCGCGAGCAGGTCCCGCAGGTCGTCGCGTTCCTGGTCCATCGCCGCGCGGCAGGTGCGGATCTCGTCCTCGAGCGAGAGCCGCTCGCGCTCCAGCTCCGCGACCTTGCGCATCCGCTCGCGCTCCTCGCGGCGGCGCTGCTCCAGCACGGGTTCGAGATCGAACACGAAGCGTGCCATGGTTTACCCATTGCCCCCCCGCGCCTGGGCGCCCTGCGGCGCCTGCTGCTGAGCCTGCGGAACGGGCGGACGCTGCTGGCGCCGGGCCTGGACAAGCTCGGCCCCCTGCGTCGCCAGCCGCACCATGATCGACCGCGCCTGCTCGAAGTCGGGGCGCTCGTCCACGCCCTGCTGGAGCAGCGCGTCGAGCGGCTCCTTCAGGTCGATCGCGGTGTCCGCGACCGGGTCCGAGCCGGCGACGTACGCCCCGATCTGCAGCAGCTCCTCGATCTCCTTGTGCGCCGCCAGCAGGGAGATGACCTGCCGCCGCGCCGCCATGTGCTGGCCTTCGGACACGTCGTCGGCGACGCGCGAGACCGAGTCCAGCGCATCGATCGCCGGGTAGTGCCCCTTGCGGGCGAGGTCTCTCGACAGGATCACGTGCCCGTCCAGGATGCCCCTGGCCGCGTCCGCGACCGGCTCGGTCATGTCGTCGCCCTCGACGAGGACGGCGTACATCCCCGTCACCGACCCGCCCCCCGCCTCCTCGCGCACCGCGCCCGCCCGCTCGAGCAGCAACGCCAGCTCCGCGAACACGCTGGGCGTGTACCCCTTGCTCGCCGGCGGCTCCCCGATCGAGAGCCCGATCTGCCGCTGGGCGTGCGCGAACCGCGTCACCGAGTCCATGATCAGCATCACGTGCTGGCCCAGCTCGCGGAAGTACTCGGCCACCGTGCACGCGTACCGCGCCGCCCGCACGCGCAGCACGGGCGACTCGTCCCCGGTCGCGACGACGACGACCGACCGGGCCAGGCCCTCGGCGCCGAGCGCCTGCTCGAGGAAGTCCCGCACCTCGCGCCCGCGCTCGCCGATCAGGGCGATCACGTTCACGTCCGCCGAAGTATTCCGCGCGATCTGGGCGAGCAGCGTGCTCTTGCCGACGCCGGGGCCCGCGAACACGCCCATCCGTTGGCCCCGCCCCACGGGCGTCATCAGATCGATCGAGCGCACGCCGGTGAGCACGGCTTGGTCGATGCGCGCCCGGTCCATCGGGCTCAGGGGCGCCGGGTCGATGGGGCGCGCGAACGCCTCGTGCACCGGGCCCCGCCCGTCGATCGGGCGACCGAGACCGTCCACGACCCGCCCCAGCAGCCTGGGCCCCACCGGCGCGACCGGGGCGGCGTGCTCCCCCACCACCGGCTCGCCCGACCGGATGCCCCCCGTCTTGCCCAGTGGCATGACCAGCGCC
Organism: Phycisphaerales bacterium; assembly: GCA_041987545.1. Classification (GTDB taxonomy): domain Bacteria; phylum Planctomycetota; class Phycisphaerae; order Phycisphaerales; family UBA1924; genus JAJRXR01. Next base: position 140,247 of record JBHIWH010000002.1, read on the forward strand.
TTGTCGCGCTCGAAGCCGACCACCTCGCCGAGCGTCGCGTCGCCCACGCGGACCAGCGCCCCCGTCGGCAGGGGCAGGTCGTCCACGACCAGCGTCATCCCCCGCATCGACGCGACGCGGCCGGTCACGCGGATCGGGCGCGCCCTGGCGACCGACTCGATCTCGGGCGCCAGCACGCTCACGCCGCCTCCGCCCCGGGCTCGTCCCCGGGAGGCCGGACCAGGCCGGCCCGCTCCTCGGCCGCCTCGGCGTCCTCCGGGAGCAGGTCGCGCGCGATGCCGTCGAGCTGCGAGCCGATCGACGCGTCGATCACGCCACCCTCGCCCGTACGCACGACGCAGGAGCCCCGGGCGAGCGATTCGTCGGGCACGATCTCCAGGTGCTCGGCCTTCTCAAAGGCGGCGAGCAGCGCGGGCGCCGCGTCACGCGCCAGCGCCTCGTCGTCCGGGTGAACGAACACCCGCGCCCGCGTCCGGCGCGAGAGCAGGGCGAGCGCCTCCTCCATCTGCGTGACCACCGCCGACGGGTCGTGCTCGACCGACCGCTTGATCACGCGCTCGGCGATCAGCACCGCGAGGCGGATCACGTCCGTCCGGGCCTCGGTCAGCATCGATTCCCGGGCCGCCGCGAACTCGCGCGCCAGCCGCGCCCAGGCCGAGTCCAGCGCGGCGAGCTTCTCCCGCCACTCGGCCGTCGCCGCCTCTCTGCCCTCCGCGCGTCCCGCCTCGAGCCCCTCGGCGTGCCCGGCCGCCCGCCCGGACTCGAAGCCCTCCTCCCTGGCGCCGGTCACGAGCCGCTCGCGCTCCGCACGCGCCTCGGCCAGGATCTTCTCCGCCTCGCGCTCCGCCTGCTCGCGGACCGCCTGCCCGCGGCTGGCCAGGTCCGCGAGGTCCAGCGCCACCGCGTCGCGGGTCATGCTCTGCGCGTCGGCTCGCCTGATCAGACCCATCGTGCGCGCCCCCGCCTAGACGACCAGGTCCGAGTCGCCGCCGCGGCCCTGGATCACGACGTCCCCCGCGTCCTCGAGCCGCCGCACGATGTCCACGATCCGCTGCTGCGCCGACTCGACGTCCGCGACGCGCACCGGGCCCATGTACTCCATGTCCTCCTTGATCAGGCCCGCGGCCCGCTCGGACATGTTCGTGAAGATCTTGTCCTGCAGCTCGGGCGACGCCGTCTTGAGCGCCAGCGCCAGCTCGTCGTTCTCGACCTCCTTGAGCACCGCCTGGATGCCCTTGTCGTTAACCAGCAGGATGTCCTCGAAGACGAACATCAGCCGCCGGATCTGCTCGACCAGGTCCGGGTCCTCGGCCTCGAGGCCCTCCATGATCGACTTCTCCGTCGCCCGGTCGGCCAGGTTCAGGACCTCCGCGACCGTCGGCACGCCCCCGGCCTTCTCCATCGACTGCATCAGCATGTTGCTCAGCCGAGACTCCAGCCCCCGCTCGACCTCCCGGATCACCTCGGGGTTGGTCTGCTCCATGTTCGCGATCCGCTTGATCACCTCGATCTGCTTCTGCAGGGGCAGGCCCGCCATGATCTCGGCGGCCTTGTGGTACGGCAGGTGGCACGTGATCAACGCGATCGTCTGCGGGTGCTCGTCCTGGATGAACGTCAGCAGGTTCTCAGACTCGGCCCGCTGCAGGAACGCGAAGGGAGTCTTCTGCACCTGCGTCTGGATGTGCGCCAGCACCCGGTCGGCCTGCGAGGGATCCAGCGAGTCCTCGAGCACGCGCTTGGCGAAGTCCAGGTTCCCCTCGGGCGCGCCCACCGAGGAGAGCGACATCGCGTAGAACTCCTCGATGACGGCCGACTGCAGGTTGTCCGCCACCCGCCCGAGGCTCGCCAGCTCGCGCGTCACCTCCTCCAGCTGCTCGGTCGGCATCCGCCTGAGCACCGACGCCGCCCCCTCCTCGCCGACCGCGAGCAGGAGGATCGCCGCCTTGGAGACCCCCTCCAGCTCGCTCGGGCTCGTCGGCAGCTTCTCGTGCGGCTTGCGGGGCACGCTCGCGCTCCTACTCGGCGACCTCGACCCAGCGCCCGACCAGCCTGGCCGCCACGTCCGGGTCCTGCTTCACCATCTGGCCGACCTGCTCGAGAAGCTTCTTGTGCTTGATCTCGTCGTCGCCCAGCTCGATGCCCGACAAGGGCGAGTCGGACTCGTCGGCCTCGCCCACGATCTCCGCGTCGCCGCTGAGCGCCGGCGGGAGCCCGACCAGCTCGTCGGCCTTGGGCAGCTCGGGCGGCCTCGCCGACTTGCGCACCATCATCACCATCAGGCCCACGGCGATCACCGCGAGCAGGCCCACCAGGATCGTCTCGGCCATCCCGGATCCCTCCCCGCCGCCCGAGCCGAACCCGAAGACGCTCATCACCCCCGCCTGCGCGGGCGCGACCGGCGCGGCCTGCAGCGCCACCGGGATCATCGACACGCTCACCTCGCCCTCGACCAGCGTCCCGTCGGGCGTCGTCGTCTTCAGGTGCGGCGCCACCTGCGCCTCGATCGCCCGCCGCTCCTGCTCGAACCGGTCGATCACCTCCGGGTCGCTGACCGTGATCGACGCCGGGTCCGCCTCCGGGTCGGCCGCCAGCTTCGCGTCTCGCACCAGCTCGCGGACGTACCCCTTCGGGATGCCGACCGAGGCGGCCAGGAACGTCGGCGCCCCGCGCGGGTCCTGCACGCTCTCGACCTTCCGCCCGAACTCGTTCTCGAACGTGATCGACTCGGTGGACTGCTGGAAGCTCGTCCCCCCGACGCTCGAGCCGGCGTTGATATCCATCGCGGCGTTCGAGCGGACGCCGGGCTCGGCGCCCCGAGTCCGCTGGGTCGAGCTCTCCGAGTCGATCGTCTCGCTCGCCGGCAGCGAGAGCGACCCCTCGCCCTTGGGCAGGACCGTGGTCTGCTGCGAGTTGATCCGGCGGACGTCCACCTGGGCGGTGACCGCGACGACGACGCCCGGGACGTAGCCGAGCAGCGTCGCGAGCTTCGACTGGGTGTTCGACTCGACGAACGCCTGCTGCTCCAGGTAGGTCGACGCCAGGACCTCGTCCTCGCTGGTGGGCTTGCGCTGCCTGCCCGTCGAGCCGTCGATGACCCGGACGTTGGCCGGGTCCAGGCCCGCCCGGGCGCCGGCGACCATGTTCGCGACCGCGTCCACCATGTCCTGGCCGACCGCGCCGCCCGACTCTGTGAAGATCGTCGCCGAGGCGGTGGGCGCGACCGCCGCCCTCCCGAGCCCGGACGGCGCGGGCGAGTCGATGATGACGCTGGCCGAGCGGACACCCCGGAACTTGGAGATGACCCTCGACAGCTCGTTTTGCAGCGCGATCGTCGCGATCTGCTCGTTCTGCTGGCGGGAGTTCTTCCAGTCCTGCTTCTCGGACAGGTTCTCGAAGAGCGTGACCGTGTTGTCCGGCAGGCTGCCCGACTCGCCCAGGACCGCCAGGGCCCGGCGCCGGTACGATTCGGGGACCATCACACGGCCTGACTCGACGCTGGCCGGCACGCCCGCGGCCTGCAGGATCTGCACCCGCTGGGCCCCGGGGTCGTCGGGCATCAGCTCGACCAGGGCCGGCGAGCCCGCGTACTGGCTGACCAGGAAGAGGCCCATCAGGGCGATGACCGCCAGCGAGCCCACCAGCAGCTGGTGGGTGGACGACATCGAGCCCAACCGGGCCCGGATCGTCTCCAGCGTGTCCCGCAGCCTGCCCATCGGTCCGCCGGCCTCCGTGCCGCCTCGGCGCGCGCTCCGCGCGCGATCGCCGGGACGGCGCAAGTGCCGTCCCGAGCCCACTCTGTCGGACAGAGCGCGCGCGCCGCTTGAAACCGCGCAGCAATGTCAGGGCGGTGCGCAGGAACTGCCCCCATCGGCCGTTTGTGCGCACGGGGCCGGGGCCCGGGGGATCGGGGGAGATCAGCCGCGGGCTACACCCGCATCTGCTTGATCTCCTCGTAGGCGTCCATCACCTTGTTCCGCATCGCCTGGAGCATCCGGAAGGCGTTGTCCGCCTTCTCCGTCGCCAGGATCACGCCCTCCAGGTCGTCCCGCCGCCCGGTCAGCAGGTCCTCGACCGCCCGGGTCGCGTCCTGCTCGGCGGCGTTGACCTGCTCGAGGTTCTGGACCAGCACGTCCTTGAAGCTCGGGGCGCCCGGGTCCTGGCCCGGGGCGTTGTGCGGCGGGCGCGGCGGCAGCGGGGCGCTCCCGCCCGACCCGACCAGTCCCAGAGGATCGCTCATCGATCAGCTCCCGAATCCGCCCGCCCTGGGCGGGGTTCAGGCCAGCAGACGCAAGGCCTGTGCCATCATCGTCTTGGTCGTCTCGGCCGCGACCACGTTCGCCTCGTACGCCCTGGCCGTCTCCATCGCGTTGATCTGCTCGACGATGGGGTTGATGTTGGGCGTGAGCACGTACCCGTCCTCGTCGGCGTACGGGCTGGTCGGGTCGTACTTTGGCGTCAGGGGCGACTGGTCGATGTCGATCGCCGCCACGTGCACGCCCATCGACCGCCCGCCGGGTCCCGAGGCGCTGGGGTCGCCCGGGGCGAACATGACCGCCCGCCGTCGGTACGGGGCGTAGGCGCCCTGGGCGTCCACGAGGGTGTTGGCGTTGGCGATGTTGGCGGCGATGGCGGCCATGCGGGTCCGCTGGGCGACCATGCCGCTCGTCGAGATGTCCAGGGCGCCGTACACGGGTCAGTCCCTCCGATCGCTCATCACGTGGCCCGCTCGCTGATCGCGGCCCTCAGCATCGAGTACCGCTGGCGGAGCAGGTCCGAGGCGACGCGGTACATCCCCGCGTTCTCGACCATCGCCTGCATGGTCCGCTCCAGGTCGCGGTTGTTCCGGTCGTGGAAGAGGACGCCGGGCGACTCGGACAGCGGCTCGAGCGTCAGCCCGCCCCGCCCGTCGTGCCGGATCTGGCGAGATTCACGCCATTCGAACCCATCGCCCGAGCCCGCGTCGCCGGCCCGCCTGGCGTCGATCGCCTCGCCCAGGACCTCCTGGAAGTGCCGGGGCGAGACGTCCTTGGGCTGGAACCCGGGGGTGTCGATGTTGGCGACGTTGTGGGCGATGACCCGCTGGCGGGCGCCGGCGAAGCGCAGCGTCATCTCCAGTGCGGGGATGGCGCCGGAGCTGGACAGGTCGTTGATCATCGCGTGCGAGTCCTCCGCAAACCGCGGGCCGAGGCCGTCCTAGAGCGACTGGGCGACCAAGCTCTGCTCCTTCCACTTCTTGAGCTTGAGGCCCAGAGTGCGGACCCCGATGCCCAGGGCCTTGGCGGTCTTCTGGCGGTGGCCGTTGAACCGCTTGAGCGTGTGGACGATCAGCTCCCGCTCGATCTCGGCCAGAGTCCGGTCGCCCGGGACGTAGGCGAGCTTGGACTCGATCATGGACGAGGCCGTCCCGTTGCCGGAGAACCCGGCGCCCGCCGTCCCGGGCATCGGGGGCGTGCTCGGACGCAGGGGCGTCGCCCGCCTGGGCGCCGCGCCCACAAGCCAGGGCTCCATCATCGACCGCTCGATCGACTCGCCCGCCAGCACGACGGCCCGCTCGCAGATGTTCTGCAGCTCGCGGACGTTGCCGGGCCAGGCGTACCCGGTCATCAGGTCGGCCGCCCCCTCGCTCAGCTCGGGCGCCGGGCGGCCCTCGCGCGAGGCGATCTGCCCCAGGAAGTGCCTGGCCAGCTCGGGCACGTCCTCGAGCCGCTCGCGCAGGGGCGGCAGCTGCACGGGGAGCACGTTGAGCCGGAAGAACAGGTCCTCGCGGAACTCGCCCTCGCCCGCGGCCCTGGGCAGGTCGCGGTTGCTCGTCGCGATGACTCGGACGTCGGCGCCGATGGTGACGCTGGAGCCGACGCGCTCGAACGCCCGCTCCTGGAGGACACGCAGCAGCTTGGCTTGGATCTGGGGCGGGACCTCGGAGACCTCGTCGAGCAGGAGCGTCCCGCCGTGGGCCAGCTCGAAGCGGCCCTTGCGGAGCTTGTCGGCGCCGGTGAACGCGCCCTTCTCGTGCCCGAACAACTCGCTCTCGAGCAGGCTCTCGGACAGGGCCGCGCAGTTGACCGCCAGGAACGGAGCCCCGGCCCTCGGGCTCATGTCGTGGATCGCCCGGGCGACGACCTCCTTGCCCGAGCCCGACTCGCCCGTGATCAGCACCGTGCCGTGCGAGCCGGCGATCGCCCCGACCTGGTCCTTCACGCCCCGCATGGCGACTGACGAGCCCACCAGGCGGTCGAGCCCGCGCCTGCCGGCGGTGGGCGTGGCGGCGGTCGTCGCGCGGAGGATCGCGTTCTCGCGCGAGAGCCCCGCGTGCCGCAGCGCCCGCTTGACCGTGATGATCAGCTCGTCGCCCTCGAAGGGCTTGGTGAGGTAGTCGAAGGCGCCCTCCTTCATGGCGGCGACGGCGGTCTCGATCGTGCCGTACGCGGTCATCAGGATCACGGGCAGGTCCTCGTCGATCTCGCGGACCTTGGCGGCCAGCTGCACGCCGGTCATCCCGGGCATGCGGAGGTCGGAGACGATCGCGTCGGGGCGCTTGGCCGAGACGAGCGAGAGGGCGGTCTCGCCGTCGCCGGCGCAGACGACCTCCAGCCCGGCGCGCCTGAGCGTGGCGCCCACGCTGTCCCGCATCAGTTCCTTGTCATCGACGACCAAAACCCTGCTCATGATGTGCGCTCCATACACCTAGGCGGCCGCCGTCCTGGCGCCGATCTGCGTTGTGCTTGTCCCCGAGTCCCCACCCGGCGCGTCGCCGGCGTTGTCCTTTGTCGCGGGGGCGGGGAACCAGAGCTCCACCGTCGCGCCGCGTCCGTCCTGCCTGCCCCCCACCACCTCGACCCGGCCGCCGTGCGCGTCCAGGATGCGGTGCACGATCGCCAGCCCGAGCCCGGTCCCCGTCGCGCGGGTCGTGAAAAAGGGGTTGAACATCCGCTCGACGACGTCGTCCGGGATGCCGGGCCCCGAGTCGCGGACCGAGAGGACGGTCCACCGCCGCGCCCGACCGGCGCCGTCGATGTCACCCGCGTCGCGGGCCGAGAGCCAGATCCGGCCCGGGCCGTCGCCGGCCGCGCGTCCCTCGCCCCGCATCGCCTCGTCGGCGTTGCGGATCAGGTTGACCAGCGCCTGGACGCACAGGCCCGGATCGCAGGCGAGTTCGACGTCCTCGACGCCCGAGCGGTCGACTTCGACCCCGCCCAGCGCGCACAGGCCCAGCGCCTCGTCGAGGATCTCCGACGGCTCGCACGCGTGCGCGCGGACGCGGATCTCCCGGGCGAAGGTCAGCACGTCGCCCACGATCGCGTCCAGGCGGGTGACGGCGCCGGCGATCTTGCCCGCCGTCTCCCGCTGCTCGGGCCGGTCGGCCAGGTCCTCCTCCAGCATCCGCGCGTACAGGCGGATCGAGGCGAGGGGGTTGCGGATCTCGTGGCTGATACCGGCGGCCATCTCGCCGAGTGCCGCGAGGCGCCGCGAGCGCTCGAGCTGGTCGTTGGCGTGCCGGAGTTCTTCGTTCAGGCGGGACACCTCGCCCCGGAGCTGGGCGTGCGTCGCCTCGAGACGCGCGGTGACCCCGCCGAACGCCTCGACCAGTTCGGCCAGGTCCGCGGGCGACATCTTGCCCGCGGCGGGCAGGGCGCCCACCTCGACGGGCGGCGCGGGGGCATCGGCATGTCGCGTCGCCGCGTCGCTCACGCCCTAGCCCTCCCGGTCCTGGAATCGCGGGGACGAGCCCTGGGGCTTGCCGCCGTACGCGTTGACCGCCCGCTGCCCGACGCCGACGCCGGCGAGGCGCTTCGACAGCTCGTCGCGCTTGACGACGAGCGCGGACCGGTCCCGGTCGTCTCGGGCGGCGATCCGCGCGGCGTAGTCGGTCAGCGAGTCGAGCCCCTCGCGCAGGGGCGCCAGCTCGGCGTCGCCCAGGCCCGGGCTCATCTCGTCCCACCGGCGCCGCAGCGCGTCGATCTGCTCGGAGGCGCCGACGACCTGCTCGACCAGCCGCTCGCGATCGGCGAGAAGCGCGAGCAGCTCGTCGGTCCGCTCGTCGGCGATCAGCCGCTCCTGGCCCTCGCCCAGGCGCTCGAGGCGCACGAGCAGCGCGGACAACTCCTCGATCCGCCGCCCGAGCGACTCGGCCCATTGCCGGGCGTCGCCCGCCTGTGTGTCGGTCATCCGTGACCTCCGAGCCGTCGCCCGCGCGTCCGTGCGCGGGCGTGTGATCCCGCTACTCCGTCGTCGCCTCGGCGCCCGCGTACAGCCGCGAGCTTGCCGAGAGCCACCGCTCCCATTCCTGACGCCCCATCGGCAGGTTGGGATCGTCCCAGACCTCCTCGGGCAGCGAGTTGAAGAACCGCAGCGCCCGCTCGTTGGCGGTCCGCGCCCGCGCGTCCTCGCCCGACTCGAGGTGGGCGTTGACGATCTGCACCATCGCCACCAGCGAGGCCGGGTCCTCCGGGTATCGCTCGCGGGCTCGGTCGTACTGGCGGATCGCCTCTTGGTAGTCGCCCATCTCGAACGAGAGGTCGCCCAGGAAGAAGTAGCTGTTGCGCAGGTACACGCTCTCCAGGGGTGTCCGGCGGCGCGGGTCCACGCCCTCGAGCCCGGCGCGGACCTGCTCGAAGCCGGCGATCGCGGCCTGGCGCCGCTCACGGACCAGCCGCTCCATCTCACGCCGGCGCGAGTCGGGCATCGCCTCGGTCTCGAGCGTGTCCTGGAGCGAGCGTGCCGAGAGGCGGTACGCGTCGGCCAGGCGGAAGCGGATCATGTTCACGCCGTCCACGTCCGGGTACCGCGCCCGCGCCTCCTCGAACAGCTCGATCGCCCGCTCGTAGCGTTTGGTCTTGTACAGGAGATCGCCCAGCGCGAGCAGCGCGCCCCGGTACTCCGGCGTGCGGGCGTCGCCCAGCGCCCCGCTCACCACGTGCCGCAGCAGGCCCTCGGCCTCCTCGTCGTTCGCCTCGTCGGCGTCGGCCAGCAGCACCTGGGCCAGCGGGACGTAGCTCCGGTCGGCAAACGGGCCGACCTCGGCGCCGTCGCCCGCGCGCTGCTCGTCGATCAACGCGCGGAAGTACTCGGCCGACGTCGTGTAGTCACGCATCGCCTGGAACGCACGCCCGAGCCGGAACCGGGCCTCGGCGTTCCGCCCGTCGCCGGGCACGCCCTCGGCGTAGTCGCGGAACGCGTTGATCGCCTCCTGCGTGTCCCCCGCCCGGTCGTACAGGTCCGCCGCCGCCCAGAGGGAGCGGGCGTACTGGTCGTTGTCGGTCAGGATGTGCTTGTCGGCGTGCAGGCGGTAGTAGGTCGCGGCGCTGATCAGGTGCCGCTGGGCCTCGGCCCGGGTGGACGGGTCGTGCGCCGCGGGGTCGATCTCACCGTCGGCCTGGTCGCCGAGCAGCGCCCGAGCGTTCCGCTCGTGCGCCAGCGCGAGGGACGCGAGCACCTCGGTCGGCGTCTCGCTCAGCGTGTACATGTCTTTGGCGAGCATCGCGAACGCGAGCGCATCCTCGGCGTCGCCCGCCTCGAGCTGCTCCCTCGATCGGGCCAGCAGGCTGCGGGCGACCTCGATCCTCGCCGGGCCCATCTCGGGCTCGCCCTCGCCCAGGATCTCGCCCAGACGCGCGTACGCGGCCTTGGCCTCGGTGTCGGCGCCGATCGCGGTGTCCGTCTCGGCCATCAGCAGGACGGCACGGGCGAGAAACCCGCTGTCCGGGTACCGCTCGACGACCTCCGTGAGCCGCTCGCGCGCCCGGTCGATGTTGCTTCGCTCGACGTCGATGAGCGCCAGGTGGTACAGCGCGTCGCCCTGCAGCGCGTCGCCCGAGGAGATCAGCCCCGTCGCCGTCTCCAGCTGACGCTCGGCCTCCTCCCACGCGCCCACCCCGACGTACGCCTGGCCCAGCAGCAGGTGCAGCTCGCCCAGTTGCCCGCGGGGCACGCCCTCGAGCCTCGGCATCGCCCGCAGCAGCCTCGTGATCGCCTCGTCGGCGTACCCCTGCGACAGCCGGATCCGGGTCTGGCGGTTGATCGCCCAGGCGTGGTCGGCGCCCGGGAGCCCGGGGTCGGCCAGCATCGACGCCAGCAGCTCCATCGCCTCCTCCTCGTGCGAGGAGGGCGAGGCGAGCCACGCGTCCACCAGCCGTTTGTGCAGCTCCGTCCGACGCTCGGCGCTCGTGTCCGGGATCTCGTCGGCCCGCACCCGCGCCGGCGTGAACTCGCCCAGCGCCAGGTACGCGCTCCCCAGCGCGAACAGATCGTCGGCGCCCAGGTACGCCCCGGCGCGTTCCGCGGCCAGATAGTGTGTCACGACCGTCCGGTGGTTGTCCTCAAGGTCGACGCCCAGCTCGTGCTGGGCGCGGTAGACCGCCCTCGCCGCCGCCAGGTGGTACCGCTGACGGATCGTGGAGGGCAAGTCCTCCTCATCCAAGTACTTGTGGATCTTGGCCCGCTCGAGCACCTCGAGCGCCGCCTCCCCCTTGCCCTGCGAGATCAGCCGGTCCGCCTGGTCGAGGGGCGGGCGCAGATCGGGCTTGGGGGCGGTCGAGAACGCGTAGACGACCCCGAGGATCAGCAGCAGACCCGCGACCAGCAGCGTCGGGATCTGCCAGAGGCTGCGCCAATCCTGCCCGGCGCGCGGACCGGGGGCCTCCGGCTCACCCTCGCCCTGGGTCTGGGGCTTTGGTTCTGTTGCGTCGCTCATAACCCGCGTTCCTTCGCGGCTTTACAGCACTGCGACACCACACGCGGCCTCCGAGCCGCGCTGATCCTGCGCAAGATTATCGGGTTCGACGCCGACCCGCCTCCAGCCGATCTCGGGCTGTTCGGCGCAGATCCTGCCGGGCTAGGAGTCGTCTGGCTCGGGGGGCGTCGGGATCACGACGGCGCTGTGCGAGAGCACGTCGCCCCGGTGCCGCCCCGACGGGTCGAGCAGCGCCAACGCCGCCACCGGCGGGAGGACCCACTTGATCACGTTGCGGACCAGCGCCTGCCAGAGGTGGACACGGGCCGCGGAGCGACCCTCGCCCGCGGCGCGCTCGGCGTCGGCCGGCCGCACGCTGACCACGCGGCTGCCCGTCGCCGCCTTCCCGAGCGTGCACCCGATCAGCCACTCGAGCAGTGTCCCCGCGGCGAGCCCGATCCCGAGGGTCGCGGGCAGCGCCATCCACGACCCGTCGCCCGCGAAGATCACGCGCAGCGTCAGCAGGTCGAAGACGGGAACCCGGAAGACGACCGAAGCGACGCCGACCGCGATCATCACGTCGACGACGGTCGCCAGCAGACGCCGGGGCGGCTCGGCGAGCGACGCGCCCTCCGGCAGCACGATCGGCGTCTCGCCCGGGCCCAGCACGATGAGCAGGGCGATGACCGCCAGGCCCACAAGCGAGGCGGCCAGGATCCTGAACTGCGCGGCGCTGATCGGCGAGACGTGCACCGGCGCCCCCCGGTAGAGCGTGTCGCCGGTGCCCAGCGAGACCTCGACGAGTTCGACCTCACCGTCGCCGCTCTCGCCCGACCGGGCCGGGTTCGTCCAGACGGCGATGAGCCGTCCGCCTCCAACCCCGTTCACGCCGACGACGGCGTCCGACGGCGTATGATCGATCCTCGCGACGAGGCGCTCGGCGCCGACGTCGATCGCCCCGATCTCAAGGCCGCCGGGGACGGTGCGGACGACGATCCACCGGGACCCAACCCGGAAGACCTCGCCATCGTTCAGGGGCGCCGCAGCGTTGAGCGTCCGGCCGGTCGGCGGGTCGGACTGGCTGTCATCCCCGATCGCCAGTTCCCAGGCCCGCCAGACCGAGCCGGAGCCCGGCGCGACCAGCCCCAGGCCGGTTCCCGTCGAGCCGGTGAGCACCAGCCGCGGCTCCCTCGAGGCGTCCGGGGGCAGCGCGATCGGCTCCCACACGCCGCCCCGCAGCGCCGCGAGCCACCACGAGCCGGCCAGCCGCCCGAGCACGACGGGCGAGCCGGCGCCGCTCGACACGCCGACCACCTCCAGCCCGTCGGGCAGGGGGGCCTCCGGCAGGAATCGGCCCGAGGGGACGTAGGACCAGAAGTCGCTCATCGGCGTCGGCGCCGCCCGCAGCGAGAGCGCGCTCGGCCCGCGGACCGGGTCGGCCGACTCATCGACCGGCAGGCGCGGGCCGGCGACGAGCATGACCGTGTCCTCGGCCGCGCCGGCGCCGACCGGGAGGAACGTGAGCCTGCGGGCGACGCGGAGCACGCCCTCGTCCGAGCCCGCCTCGCCGTTCGAGGCCGCCGCGGAGCGCGGCGGCGCGTGCGCCAGCACGGCGCCGCCCGAGTCGGCATCGGGGAGCACCAGCCAGATATGCCCCTTCTCCGAGCCGGCGCCCACCTGCGCCGCGCACGGGCATGCCAGGATCGCGATCGCCGCGAGGATGACGACCCGGGTTGCGGCCCGCGCCCAGCCCACGAACGTCCCCCTCACCCGCCCGAGCCCTCGGCGCGCGGGGCGTCGAGGTCCTCGCGGCGGGTCACCCCGTACGCCTTGCTCAGCGTCTCCATTTTGAACGCGACGGCACGGATCGGCCTGATCCGGGGCTCGAAGAGCTCGATGCGGACCAGCGCGTCCATGTCCGGGACGCGGATCTCGTACCTCGTCGCGACGCGGACGCTCACGCTCGCGTCGCCCTGCTTGATCGCCGTCGAGTACCGCGACAGCTCGGCCGTCAACGCGACCCCGCCGCCCGCGTCGGTGATCTGCACCCGCGCCGGCTCGTAGGTGTCCGGGTCGATCCAGAGCGTCCGCTCGCCCCAGCGCGCGGGCGTGCGGACCACGAGCAGGCCGTCGTCGCCCCACTCAGCGTCGCCGCCCTCGTCGGGCATCGGCGTGATCGCCGTCGCCTCGATCAGGTCGAGCGGGTGGACAGGGACACCCAGGGCCGCGACCTTCGCGGGGGTCGCCCGGTCGTGGCGCCCGAAGGTGAGCGGGCGGTCGTCGTCCTCGATCAGCTCCATCCACCAGTACAACTCGTCGTTGGAGCCGAGGTACAGGTGAGTCTCGCCGAGCTTGCCCAGCGACAGCGCGAGGTTGCCGGGCGGCTCGATCTGAAGGTGCCCCTCGGCCTGCTCGCGGAGGCGGCCCCCCGCCGCGTCGCGTCCCTCGACGCGCACGCTCGCACGTGCCCACAGCGAATCGATCGGCGCGACCCGCTCGTTGTACAGGGCGGCGACGTCGGGGTAGGGCGGCGCCTCGCGGGCCTCGCCCCCGCCGCCCGGGCGGTTGGTCGTCTGGCATCCGGCGGCGCCGATCGCGGCGAGCAGGGCCATCGCGATCGCCGTCGCCGCGCGTCTCATCCCTCGGCCTCGAGGTTCATGACGCGGCCGATCTGCTCGGTGACCGCGGCGATCGTCTCCTCGTCGAGCCCGGGGTCGATGACCTCGGTGACGGGCGCGGGCGTCTGGTCCTTGCGGGTCCAGGGCCTGGCGTACATGACGCCCTCGACGCCCCGCTTCGTGTCAGCCGGCCGCCCACCCTCGTAGACGAGTCGTCGCTTCCGGATGAGCAGCAGCGCGAGCACGTAGCGGAAGGCCTGCCTCTGCGGCTCGTCGGCGCCCTCAAGCTGCTCGAACAGGTCCATCACCTCGCCCTCGCCGATGAGCGGGCGCTGCGGGCGCCCCGGCTCGGGCACGACCGACCGCCAGTGGGCGAACAACGCCGCGGGCGCCTCGGGCCGGGCCCCGCCCTCCCAGGCGTCGGCGGAGAAGTCGAGCCGGGCGAGCTGCTCCTCGCCGGGCTCCTCGACCAGGGCGGCGACGTAGGGCTCGCCCGGCGAGAGCTCGCGCCCGGTCGCGGCGCATCGGCCCACCGGGCGGGCAACGTCCTGCGAGAACGAAGTCGGCTGCATCGATCGGAGTCTAGCCGGCGCCGCCCGGGGGGCGGGGCCCAGGGCCCCGGACGCGCCGGGCCCGGGGCGGTACCCTGTCTGGCCCGAACCGGAGCCAAGTCCTGGTCCGCATCCGCCGAATCTCGACCGACGACCCGCTGTACGCCCAGGAGTGCGCGCTGCGCGAGGACGTCCTGCTGTCGGTCGTCGACTGGACGATGGACGACTACCGGCGGGAGATGCCCGGGCGCGAGGAGCGGGCCGAGCACTTCGTGGCGCTGGCCGACCACCCGAGCGGCGCCCGCGTCGTCGGGTGCGCGAGCCTGCTCCCCCCGGAGGACGGCGAGAGCCCGCGGGCCGGGAAGGTCACCCAGGTCTGCGTCGATCGCCAGCGCCAGGGCGAGGGCGTCGGGCGGCAACTGCTGACGACCATCGAGGCCCGCGCGTTCGGCGAGCTCGGGCTCGAGCAGCTCTACTGCCACGCCCAGGTCGATGCCCTGCCCTTCTACGAGCGGCTCGGGTGGCGCACGACGAGCGACGAGTTCGTCGAGGCGGGCATCCCGCACCGGCGGATGACGCTCTTCGAGCCGACCGCGGGCCTCCCCCCAAGGGGCGATGAGCCGTAGCCGAGCCGTCCGAGAACCCGACGGCCCGTGGGGCGTCGGGCTGGGCCGATCAGGGGAGACTGGCCCTCGGCGGCCCGCCGCGCAATGATGGTGCTGATGGACTTCGCCCACCCGAGCGATGATCCGGGCGTCCGCCAGGCGCCCGAGCCCCGCGACCTGTTCCGGGCCAACGGGCTCCGGTGCACGCGCCAGCGGGAGTTGATCTACCGCGCGCTGGTCTCGACGGACGCCCACCCGACGGCCGAGGAGTTGCTGGTCATGGTCCGCGCGGGCGAGCCCGGGCTGAGCCTGGCGACTGTGTACAACACGCTCGAGGTCTTCACGTCCAAGGGCCTGGCCCGGCGGCTGCCCAGCCATTCGGGCAACGGGCCGTGCCGGTACGACGCCGACGTCTCGCAGCACATGCACATCACGACCGACGACGGCCGCGTGCTGGACGTGCCCGCGGAGGTCGGCGAGAAGCTCGGCGGGAAGCTCTCGGCCGAGCTGATCGACGAGATCGAGCGGCTGACGGGCGTCCGCGTCACGAGCATCCATCTTGAGTTGTTCGGGCACGCGAAGGACGCCTGACCGGCGGCCCGCGATCACCCGGCGCCGACCGGGTCCGAGAACTACTCGCGTCTGACCACCCGCCCACGAGGGCTGGAGGCGGCGGCCGCATGCTCCGATATCCGGGCGCGAGGACAACGCGCGCCCCGGCGCGCCCCAGACCGGAGCCGGACGTGAGCCACACGATCAACCGCCGCCAGCACGAGCGTTTCGCCGTCAGCCCGATGTACACGCCCGTCAAGGCCCGCCTGCTGAGCGAGGACGGGTTCACGCGCGAGGGGCACGCCTACGACGTGTCCGAGGGCGGGATCCGGTTCGAGCTGGACGACCCGATCGAGGCGGGGACTCCGGTTGCGCTGCAGATTGAGCTGCCCAGGGGCGGCGCCCGCTCGCAGGCCGATACGGGCCCGGGCCGGGCGGTGTTCGTGATCGCGAATGTCGTCTGGTGCGACACCGAGGACCCGGGGCCGGCGAAGATGGCCGCCGCGGTCACGCGGTACCCCCGCGAGGGCGACAAGCAGCGGCTGCTCCGCCAGTTGTCGGCCGGGCAGTTCCTGCGGGCCGCCTGAGCCGAGACTGCACGAACACGGAGTCTGAGTCCCCGGGCGAGCCGGGCGGCGTTCCTACGCTTGGGCCGTGTTCGTCGATCAGGCGGTCATCCAGGTCAACGCGGGCAAGGGCGGCGACGGGTGCGTCTCGTTCTACCGCGGCCGCGGCCTGCCCAAGGGCGGGCCCGACGGCGGCGACGGCGGGCGCGGCGGCGACGTGCACCTCCACGCCGACCCGGGCCTGAACACGCTCGTGGACTTCCGGGGCGCTCGGCACTGGCGGGCCGAGAACGGCGAGCCGGGCCGGGGCAAGCAGCAGTTCGGCGCCGCCGGCAAGGACCTGACTATCCGCGTCCCGCCGGGCACGCTCGTCTACGACGACGACTCGGGCGATCTGCTGGCCGACATCGGGCCCGACGAGACCGTGCTGATCGCCCGGGGCGGGCACGGCGGGTTCGGCAACGAGCACTTCAAGAGCTCGACCAACCAGACGCCCCGCCAGGCGACGCCGGGCGAGCCGGGCGAGGAGTTCATGCTCCGCATGGAGCTCAAGCTCATCGCCGAGGTCGGGCTGGTGGGCCTGCCCAACGCGGGCAAGAGCACGCTGCTCAAGGCGCTGACGCGGGCGAGCCCGAAGATCGCCGACTACCCGTTCACGACGCTGAGCCCGCAGCTGGGCATCGCCGAGCTGGACCCGTCGCGGCGGATCGTGCTCGCAGACATCCCGGGCCTGATCGAGGGCGCGTCGGAGGGCGCGGGGCTCGGGCACGACTTCCTGCGGCACATCGAGCGGACGAGCGTCATCCTGCACCTGCTGGACTGCGACCCGCCGGGCGGCGGCTCGCCCGCGGCCAACTACCGCGCGATCCGCGAGGAGCTGGCCGGGTACTCGCCCGAGCTGGCCGAGAAGCCCGAGCTGATCGCCCTGAGCAAGGTGGACCTGCTGGGCGACGAGGAGCTGCAGCGGGAGGTGATGCAGGACCTGTGCGCCGAGCTGCGGCTGGGCGCCGACCAGCGCGTCCTGGCGATCAGCAGCGCCTCGGGCGAGGGGATCCGGGCGTTGCTCGAGGCGCTGTGGGAGATGCTGCACCACGGCGCCGAGGTCGAGGGCTGGAAGAAGGCCTAGGCGACCGCGGCGCGCTCAGTCCCCGCGCTCGAGGCGCCGCGCGAGCGCGCGCTTGATCTTCGAGGCCGCGTCCCCGATCGCGTCGTACAAGTCATCGGCGTGATGCTCGACGGCGATCGGCTGGCCCCCCCGGGGCCTGGCCTCGATCATGCACCGCTTGTCGGCGGGCCCGCCCTTGCCCGCGTTCGTGTCGCCCAGGTGCACCTCGACACGGGTCAGGCGGTCGGCGAACCGCCCGATGGCGGCGTCCACCTGCGCGCGCACGTGCTCGCGGATGGCCTCGGTCGTGTCGAATCCGTTCGAGCTGATCTCGATCTGCATCGGCGGTCTCCCCGCCCATCGAGGGCGTTTGCCCCCGTACGCCGGCCCGGGGAGCGGGTTCGCGCGCTGCACATGAAATTCGCGGGACGCGGCAGCCCCTCACGCCGGCCGAACGAGCGCCAGCCACTCGCGGTTGCCCGCGCCCTTCTTCTTGCGCTTGCCCGAGACCGCCCCGCCCAGCAGCGGGCTCTCGATGAACCCGAGCACGCGGGCGCCCAGCGTCGGCATCGCGTCGCGGGTCTCGGTCGCGATGCGCTCGGCGTCCGCGTCGGCGAGCACGCCCCCCTCGCCGAGCTGGCTCTTCCCCGCCTCGTAGTGGGGCTTGATGAGCGTGATGATGAGGCCGCCCAGCTTCACCCATCGCAGGGCGGCGGGGATGGCCTTGTTCTGCCGCGTCCAGCCCAGGTCAATGACGACCAGATCCACTCCCCCACCGCGGCGCACACTCTCGGGCGCCTCAGCGTGCAGCGCGTTGGTGCGCTCCATCACCTCGACGCGGTCGTCGCTGCGGAGCTTCCACGCGAGCTGGCCGTACGCCGTGTCCACGCTGAACACGCGATCCGCGCCGTGCTGGAGCAGGCAGTCGGTGAACCCGCCCGTCGAGCAGCCCAGGTCGGCGCACACGAACCCGGTCGGGTCGATGCCGAACTCGCGGAGGGCGTGCTCGAGCTTGAGGGCGCCGCGGCTGACGTAGCGTGACGGGTCGCCCGCGGGATCGGGCGGCGGACTCGCGGGATCGCCCTTCACTCGGGCGAGTGGACGGGCGTGACGCCGCGGGTCTTGAGACCGACCGACGGCTCGGGGATGCCGTGGCTCACCGGCACGCCGACGATCGAGATGCCCAGGCGGTCGGCGGTCTGGATCATCTCCTCGCGGTCGAGCATGATCACGTCGCCCGCGGCGATCGCGAGGCAGCGGCCCCCCGCCCTGTGCATGTTCTCGAGGGTCTGCAGGCCGACGGTCGGGACGTCCGAGCGGCGGTCGTGCCCGGCGCGGGCGCCCTTGCAGAGGGTCCAGCCGGGCGTCTTGCAGATGTCGCCGGCGCGCTCGATCATCCGGTCGGTGCCCTCGACGGCCTCGACGCAGATCACGTCCTTCTCGCGGACGGCGATCGACTGGCCGATGTCCAGCCGCAGCAGCTCGGTGAGCAGGGGCCAGGCGAACTCGATGTCCGACTCCTGCTCGCGGCTGGGCCGCGTGAGCGTCATCACGCCGGCGCGGGACAGGTGGTCGGGGATGGGGCTTGTCGAGTCGATCAAGGAGACACCCTCCCTATCGAGTTCCTCGGCGATGGCGGCCAGGACGGCGTGCGACCGCCGGTCGTGCCGCAGGTGACGGTACCACGCCATCAGCGTGCGCACATCGGGGATATTCCGGACCAGGCGCCAGCGGTCGTGCATCAGGCTGGCCTTGTCCACCCGGCCGACCATGATCGCGTGCTGGCAACCGGCCTTGCGGAGCGACTTGGCCCAGGTGCCGACCCGCAGCAGCCCGACGTCGCGGAAGCTGGCGCACAGTCGGGGCAGGTCCGCCTCGTATTGGCGGGCCAGCCCGAGGCCGTGGACCGGGTGCCCGGACTCGCGGAGCCCCTTGGCCACGAGGACCGGGAGGCGCCCGCCGCCGGCGATCAGACCGACAGGGGTCGGGGGCGGGGGCGGGTCGGGCAGGATGGAGAGCAGGCCGCTCATACGCGGGGTCGTGGGTCTCCGAGATGAGGCAAGATCTGGCCCCGGCGGAGATTGTATTCAATCCAGTCGGGCCGAGGGACCCTCCGGCTCCAGGATCGGGCTGGGAGCGGGGGGATCGGGCCTCCCCGCCAGTGGGCGCGGCGGGCCGCTCTTGTCGATAGACGCGGCGTCAGACCCGTCCGCCGGAGCCCCATCGTGAACCCCCGCCCGACCGACCCACGCCAGGCCGCGACCCCGGCCCCGTCGAGCGCCCAGACCCGCCCGTGGATCGGCGTCCAGTTCACGTGCGCGAACCGGTACGTCCGCGTCCACCGGCGTGTGGACGGGTCGGGGTACCTGGCCCGGTGCCCCGCGTGCGGACGAGAGGTGCGGTTCCGCGTGGGCGAGGGCGGGTCGGACGCGCGGTTCTTCGAGGTCAGCTGCTAGCGACGCCGGCGCGCCGACAGCCCGGCGATCGGGGCGAGCAGCGCGGGGGCGCCGGGCGCGGGGATCCAGGCGAGGCCCGTGATCCCGCTGACGCCGTTGGCGCCGATGAGGGTCGGCGCCCCGGTCGCGGTGTCGATCGACCAGAGGTTCTGGCCCACGCCGTCGACGACCATGAGCGTGCGTGTCGCCTCGTCAAAGGCGAGGCCGGCCCAGTCGAAGCCGGTGGGCGGGATGTTGACGGCGCCGATCAGCGTCGAGGCGCCGGTCGCGGTGTCGAGCGTGTAGAGGTTGTCGTTGAGGTCGATGGCGTAGAGGACGCCGGCGGCGTCGTCGTAGGCCAGGCCCCGGCCGTCGATCCCGTCGGTCGAGCCGACGGTCGAGAGGTTGCCCTCGGCGTCGATGGTGTACAGCGTCGAGTTGTCCACGGTGTACATCAGGCCCGCGGCCTCGTTGGAGGCCAGGCCCTGGGTGTTGAAGTTGGTGTCCAGGTCGGAGACGAACGTCACGTCGCCGGTCGCAAAGTCGATGCGGCCGAGGGAGGGACCGCTGGGCGGCCCGCCGGGGTAGTTGTTGAGCCAGGTCGCGTACAGCTCGCCCCCGAGGGATGTCAGGCCCATGAGCAGGCCGCCGTCGGCGTTGAGGGTGAGCGCGTGCGTCGCCGCCCCGGTCGCGGGGTTGATCTGGTAGAGGACGGCGGGCCCGTCGCCCTCGCCCGAGATGCCGTAGAGCCCGGTCTGGGCGAGCGCGGGCGCGGCGGTGACGACGGCGGCGGCGGCAAGGAACGCTGGGCGCATGTGATCACTCCTCTGAGTCTGGTATGTCGGACCCCGGTGCTGGGCCGGCGAACCCCCACGGGCCGGCCAATGCCTCCCAGGCGGGACCCCTCGTGGGGGCGGGGGAGGCGGCTGTCTGTTCGGACGCCGCGGCGTGCGGTTCCGCGTCGCGTCAGTCACACCATGCCCGAGAACTGATCCGGCGCCAGCGAATCGGAAGGGAATCGGGCGGGCAGCCCCCCGCGTACATTGGACCGATGCCCGAGCGCCCCTGGGAGGACGAGTACACGCTGCTGTGCGAGAGGTGCGGCTACGTGATCGAGGGCCTGGAGACGGCGGGCGCCTGCCCGGAGTGCGGCAAGCCGATCGCCGAGAGTCTGCCGGAGCGGCGGGTGGGGACGGCGTGGCAGCAGGGGCCATCCGTCGCGAACCTGCGGGCAACGGCCCTTATGACGCTTCGCGACCCGCTCGCCACGCTGGACACAATCAAGTTCGGCCCCTCGAACTCGAAGCGGCTCTCATTTCGCTACTCGGTCATTGCTGGGTACACGCTTGCATATGGCGCGTGCTTGCTGGTCACCTTCCATCCAGGGTTCGGTCCACTGGGCGGCTGGGAGATACAGCCGTTGTGGTACGCCGGATACATCATGAGCGCGATCTTTGGCGCGATCCTGGTCTTACCGTTCGCGGGTGTCTTTGAACTCCTCACCCACGTCGAGAGGCGGGGGTTGCAGTACTTCAGTTCGAGGCGAGGTGGCAGGGTCAGCAAAGACGTTGCGCGCGAGATCTGCGCGCATGGCGCCGTTGGCTGGGCGCTCGGAGGAGCGGGATTCTCTGGGAGCATTGTGCTCGCGTCTCTCCTCTTTGTTGGTTCAGGGAAGCCGACTTTGATGCCTATCGGTTTCCTACTCGGCATTTCGTTTCTCCTCGCCGGATTCCTCTTCTTCGAGGTCTTCGCCTGGCTCGGTCTGCGCCGCTGCAAGTTCGCCAACCGGGTGCGGCCCGCCTCTACAATCGAGTCATGAGACTTTCCCGCCGCCTCGCACTGCTCAGCCTCGCGTTCGTCCCATATGCGTTCGGCGCCCCGCCGCAGGACCGGGTCCAGACCGACCGCCTGCGCGCGGACGTGGCGTCGCTGCCCGAGCGGCGGGCGATCCGCGGCGGCGAGGAGGATCAGGCCGGTCTCGCGGAAACGGCCGACCTGCTTGAGGCGGCGCTGGCCGAGATGGGGTACGAGGTGCGCGAGCAGGCCGTGCCCTGGGCGCCCTCGCGGGACAGCGAGGTCCGCACGAGCCGCAATCTGTGGGTGGACATCGAGGGCAAGACGACGCCCGAGGAGGTCCTTTTGATCGCGGCCCACTACGACGCGGTGGTGGGCTCGCCCGGGGCCGACGACAACGGGACGGGCGTGGCCGCGGTGCTCGAGCTGGCCCGGGTGCTGCGGGGCGAGGAGATGGACCGGACGGTGCGGCTGATGTTCACGACGGCCGAGGAGGTCGGGCTGGTCGGGGCGCGCCGGTACGTGGCCGAGTACGTGGAGCGTTCGCCGGCGGAGGGCGAGGAGCGGATTGTCGGGATGATCAGCCTGGACATGCTGGGGTACTTTTCTGATGAGCCCGGCTCCCAGCAGCTCCCGGAGGCGCTGCCCAGGGCGCTGCGGATCACGGACACGGGGAACTTCATCGGGATGGCGGCGATCCTGCCCCACGCGGCGTTCCACGTGCCGCTGGCCGAGGCGATGATGGACTCGGCGCCCGGGCTCAAGGTCATCTCGACCGGGATCATCCCCTTCCCGCTGCCGGACATGGCCCGGTCGGACCACGCGCCGTTCTGGGCCAAGGGCGTGCCGGCGGTGCTGCTGTCGGACACGGCCAACTTCCGCAACCCCCATTACCACCAGTCCTCGGACACGATCGAGACGCTCGACTTCGAGCGGTTCACGCTCGTGGTCCGGGGTGTCGCGGGCGCGGTCCACACGCTGGCGGGGCCGGTCGGCGAGGAGAACGGCGATGAGGTCGGAGAAGAGGCCCAGACCGAGGCGGAGACGGTCTCGCCGTAGGCACGCCGCGCGAACCGCCGCGGGACCGGCGGAATAGGATCACCCGATGCAGCCCCGCCGCCCAACCAGGCAGATCGTCGTCGGCGACGACCACGTCGGGCGCGTCGCGATCGGGGGCGGGCTGCCCGCGGGCCACCGGTTCGCGGACGGATCGGCCGAGCCGGCGCCGGTCTCAGTCCAGACGATGACGGCCGGGTACACGCACGACATCGACAAGTGCGTGGCCGAGATCCACAAGCTGACAGCGGCGGGCGCCGACATCGTCCGCGTCGCGGTGCCCGAGAAGAAGGACACCGAGGCGCTGGCGGAGATCCTGAACCAGACGACGGTGCCGATCGTCGCGGACGTGCACTTCCACTTCAAGCGGGCGCTCGAGGCCGTCGAGGCGGGGGCGCACAAGATCCGGCTGAACCCGGGCAACATCCAGGACCGGGCCCAGGTCGAGGCCGTCATCGACGCGTGCAAGGTGAGGGGCATCCCGATCCGCGTGGGCGTGAACGAGGGCTCGATCATCGAGCGGAAGGACAAGCAGGCCCGGGCCAAGGAACTGGGCGCCGTCTTCAGCGACCAGAAACACGGGTACATGCTGGCGATCATGATCGCCAAGCTGGAAGAGTACCTGGACATCTTCTACGAGCGGGACTTCTTCGACATCGCGATCAGCGCCAAGAGCATGGACGCGACGGTCGTGATCGACGCGTACACGGAGATCGCGGCCAGGTTCCCCCACCCACTGCACCTTGGCGTGACGCACGCGGGGCCGAAGGAAACAGGCTGCATCCGCTCGGTCGTCGCGCTGGGCACGCTGCTAGCCAACGGCATCGGCGACACGATCCGCATCAGCTACGCGAGCGACCCGGTCTACGAGGTCGAGGACGGGCTGGAGCTGCTCTGGTCGCTGGGCCTGCGCGAGCGGAAGGGCGCCGAGCTGATCGCGTGCCCGACGTGCGGGCGTATCCAGGTGGACCTGTTCACGCTGACGCAGGACGTGCGGGCGAAGCTGGCCGAGGAGATCACCGTCCCGATGAAGGTCGCCGTCATGGGGTGTGTCGTCAACGGGCCCGGCGAGGCGGAGGGGGCGGACGTCGCGGTCTTCGCGGGCGACCGCAAGGGGATCATCTACGTCCAGGGCGAGCGGGTCGCGACCGTCGGCGAGGGGGAGATCCTCGATCGATTGCTCGCCGAGTGCAAGTCGTTCCAGCAACGCGTGCTCGACGGCGAGGCGAAGCTGGGGCAGAAGAAGGTCGAGATCGTCCCGCCGGATCCGGAGGGCGAGCTGGGCAGCGGGTGGGAGAAGATGGCGAGCGAGCGGCTCCGCGACGGCGTGACGCCGCTGACGGTCCGCGGCTCGTAGCCCGGCATCCGCCCCCACGGGGAATCCGGAGGGCCGGGGCCGGACGGGGCTTTGCGGGCGCCAATCGATCCGCTAGATTGCGGCTGGCTCGTGAGGGGTAGGAGGAGTGTCGATGCGTGCGGGCCAGGGTGTGGTGTCGTGGGTGGCGGCGGGTCTCGTGCTGGCCGGATGGGCGGGGCCTGCGCGGGCCGGCGATCGCGTGTGCCCGGCCGAGTACACGGGCGACTGCGTGCTGGACATCACCGACGTCCTCGCGTTCTTGACCGCGTTCAACGAGGGGCGCCCCGAGGCGCAGCTCGAGGACGACGGCGCCTTCGACTGGCTGGACGTGCTCGCATTCCTCGTGGCATTCGGCGAGGGGTGCGAGTCGGGCGACGCGGACGGCGACCGCCTGGGCGATTGTGTCGAGACGGGCACGGGCGTCTACCTCGGCCCGTGGGACACGGGCACCAACCCCCTGGACACGGACACGGACGACGACGGCATACGCGACGGCGACGAGGCCCGGGGCACCGCGGGCGGCCTCCGCCTGAACGAGATGGGCGTGAGCCCGCTGCGGCGGGACATCCTTGTCGAGGTCGACTGGTTCGCCGGCGAGTTCGAGGGCGGCGTGTTCCGCGACTTCCGGCCCACGCCCGGGATCGTCTCGCGCGTGAAGGCGGCGTTCGCCTCGGCGCCGATCGTCAACCCCGACGGCTCGACGGGGATCAACATCATCATCGACTACGGGCAGGGCGACCCGTTCTTCGGGGGCCAGCAGCTGCCCGGCTCGCCGGATTTCATCGAGTTCGACGAGGACTTCAACGTCTACAAGGACCTCCGCTTCGCCAGCAACCGGGACGGGTACTTCCACTACGCCATCTTCGCCAACCGGTACGACTTCGCGGGCAACCCGAGCTCGGGGATCGCCGAGATCAACGGCGACGACTTCATGGTCACGCTGTACGGCCTGTTCACCGACTACAACGCCGCCACGACCTTCGTCCACGAGATCGGGCACAACCTCGGCCTGCGGCACGGCGGGTTCGAGAACACGAACTACAAGCCCAACTACAACTCCGTCATGAACTACCGCCACCAGTTCGCGGGCGCCGACACCGACGGCGACTCGTTCGGCGACGGCGTCACCGACTACTCGCGCGGCCTGAACTTCGACCTCGACGAGAACGCCGTCGACGAGAGTCTCGGCGTCATCGGGATCCCGATCGACTTCGACCGCGACGCGCAGATCGACGCGGCGCCGTACCAGTTGAACCTGAACTGCTCGGGGCTCCCCGGGCCGTGCGGCCAGGGAGGCGGCGGGTGCGCCGACCCGTTCTGCGTGATCCTGCGGGACCACGACGACTGGGGCTCGATCAACTGGGGGCGGCTGAGCGCGTCGGGCGACCGGCCCCTCGGCCCCGACCGGGAGATCGCCGAGTGCGACAACTGGCCCGGCAAGTGATCGTCGCCCACCGCGCCGCGTTCGCGGCGTTGCTCGTGCCGGCGTTCGTCCGGCTTGCCGCCGCGGATGGGTGTGGGTGCCCGGCGGACGTGGTCCGAGACTGCGTGCTCGACGCCTCGGACGCTTCGGCGTTCATCGACGCGTTCGGCTTGGGCGAGCCCGGCGCCGACCTCGCCCCGCCCCTCGGCGTGTTCGACTACACCGACGTGCTCGTGTTCCTGGCCGAGTTCGCCGGCGGGTGCGGGGGCTTCGACGCCGACGGGGACCGGCTCCTCGACTGCGCCGAGACGAACGACGGCGTGTACGTCTCGCCGAGCCAGACCGGGACCGACCCGTGCAACGCGGACACCGACGGCGACGCCATCCCCGACGGCGACGAGGTCCTGGGCACGCCCGACGGGCTCGACCTGCCAGCGCTGGGCGCCAGCCCCCTGCGCAAGGACCTGTTCGTCGAGGTCGATTGGTACGAGGAGGACTGGGTGGACGAGAAGCCCCTCGGCTGCCCGTGCGCGGGCGGCGGCGAGTTCCACTCGCACCGGCCGACCCAGGCGGTCATCGACGCGCTGACCGACGCGTTCGCCGCCGCCCCGGTCGTCAACGCGGACGGCAGCAGTGGCATCAGCCTGCACCTGGACGCCGGGCAGGGCGGCGGGTTCGGCGGCGGGAACGCGATCCTCGCCGGCGCCTGCCCGATCACCGGCCCCGCGACGCTCGATGCGGTACGGACCGCCAACTTCGCCGACGCCCGGCGCGGGTACTTCCGATACGCGCTCATGGCCCACGTCATCCGGCGCGGCCCGTTCTGCGGCCAGGGCACGGGCGTGACGTTCGAGCTGGTCAGCGACGAGTTCGTCGTGGGCATGTCCCACGCGTCGGACACGCTCGCGATCGCGGGCACGTTCATGCACGAGTTGGGGCACACGCTCGGGCTCGAGCACGGCGGGGACGAGTGCGCCAACCGCAAGCCCAACTACCACTCCGTCATGAACGACGCGTACCGCACCCGGGGCGCGCCGTTCGATTGCACCGAGACGTTCCCGGGCGGGCGCCTGGACTACTCGGACGGGTCGCGGATCGCGATCCCGGCCCACGGCGCCGACGAGAGCCGCGGCATCTGCGCCGCGCCGGGCTTCCCGGTGGACCTCAACGGCAACGGCAAGCTCGACGTGGAGCCGGTGGACGTGCTCTACGAGCCGTGCGGCGGCGGAGATCTGGTCCGCGACCACGACGACTGGTCGAACCTGCGGTTCGAGGGGATCGTCGGGCCCTAGGCGCCCCGCCGGAGGCGGGACACGGCTATCGCTGGATCTCGGCCATCCGCTTGGCCATCTCGATCTGCCGCTCGAGCATCGACGAGACCGTGCCGCGGAAAAACTCGCCCTGCTCGGGCGGGATGCCCGAGCTGTCGAAGTCCACCACGATCGCCGGCAGCCAGGTGGTCTCGGAGACGGCGTACCCATCCTGGTCGATCAGGGCCGACTCGAGCCCGGGCAGGTGGCCCGAGCCGTAGAACACCGCGACCGACCGGACGTCGCCGGGCTCGTCGAGCACGGCGCGCAGGTCGTCGAGCACGACCTCGTTGCGTCCGTCGAGGATCCGCTCCCAGATCCCCTCGCCCATCGCGGGGACGGCCATCTCCATGAGATCTTCAGAGCGGCCGAGCATCTCGATGAGCGTCAGCCGCAGGATCGCCCGCGAGTACTCGCTGGAGCCGACGAGCTTCAGGACGAGCCCGACGGCCTTGGCCATGAACGACTCGCCCGAGAGCAGGCCCATGAGCGGGTCGGCCTCGCCATCCTCGCCCGCGAGCCCGTCGCCCGTGACGCCGAGCAGCTCGTCCACGGTCATGTCCGAGTTGATCCAGTCGTCGCGCATGTAGTCGATGGAGTCAAGCTGGAAGACCAGCCCGGCCGCGTCGGCCAACTGGGACTGGAGCCCGTCGGAGGGCGCGATCTCGGCGTCTGCGAGCGGCGCCTGCTCGGACCAGAGCGCGTCGGCGCCGGCGCCCTCGCCCCCGGGCCGCCCGTCGGCGCCCAGGCTGGAGAGCTCCAGCTCGCCGCCCGTCGCGTCGTACACGAGCGGGCGCCCCCACGCGTCGGTCAGCGCGTCGCGGATCTGGCGCCGCGACGAGGGCTCGGCCAGCTCCATGAGAGCCGCGGCGTCGGCCGGGTACTCGCCCAGTTTCCGCCGCACGCCCTCGGCGGCCGCGGCGACGAAGCGGATCCGCCCGTCGGTCGCGGCGCGTCGGCGGTCGTCGTCGGCGTCCTCGGGGACGTTCATCCACGGCGGGCCCACGCCCTCGAACAGCACCAGGTCCTGCTCGTCGAGGAACCGCTGCAGCGCGCGGTAGTACGCGGGCTGGGCGATGTGCGCCACGCCCACCAGGTGCACGACCGGCCCGTCGCCCTCGGTCGGCGTCAGCGTCCGAACCGACAGCTCGAGCGCGACCGTGGCCCCGTCGTTCTCGTCGGCGACGCGCATGTACTTGGGCTCGGCCGCGGGCTCGGCGTCCGGCTGGGCCGCGTGCCCGAGCAGCGCGGGCGCCAGCGCCCCCACCGCCGCCGCGATCGTCCTGAGCGTCTTGGTCATCGACATGCGGATCCCTCCTGGCCCGGGCGGGTCACGCCCGTCGTCCCTCGGACAACGCGGATGCACGGCCTCTTGTTCGAGAAACGGTACCCGCGGATTGCGGCGGGGTGGCGTCCGGCGGGCTCGGGCCGCCCTCAGGCGATCAGTTCGAGGCGTTCCCGCGCCTCCTCGCCCGGCTCCTCGCCCAGCCGGTCCGAGACCGCCCTGGCGCCCGGCCCGGTCGCGCCGACGGCTTCCAGGGCCTGCTGGAGGGCCGAGGGCGAGAGGAGCAGGGCCGCGGGCGTCGCCTCGCCGTGGGCGGCGGCGGCGGCGCGGACGGCCTCACGCTCGCGCTCGCTCAGGCCCATCCGGGAGGCGAGCCTCCTGAACGCCCGCTCCTCGGGCTCGGCCGGCTCGCGCGAGCGCATCCACAGGTAGATCGTCAGCGCGGAGAACACCAGGGCGCCGAGCACCGCGAGGATCAGGGGCCAGTCCATGCCCGCGTCGAAGCCGGCGGGGGCGGGCGCCTCGCGGACGAGCCGGGCGGGAGTCGAGAAGTCGGTCTGGCTCATGCCCCGCGTCCCCCGATCGCCGCCTCGCCGTGGCGGACCCTGATCTCCCCGAGCAGACGTGCCGCGCACCGGCCCGCGCGGCCGCGGGCGGCCTCGCTCGGGTCCTCGCCAGCGATCCGCGCCACCCGTCGCGCCAGCTCCGCCCACCGCTGGCCGAGCCTCTCCTGCCCAGCGCCGGACATCGCCCGCTCGGCGAGCCATACGCCCGCGACGCGGTGCTCGGCCCGTGGGTCGGCGAGCATCGACTCGAGCGCGTCGACCGCCGCCGGCTCGTACACGCGGTCGCGCACCGGCGCGCCCGAGCCGAGCAGCGCCCGCAGCGCGTTGGCCCGCACACGGTGGCGCCCATCGTCCTTGAGCTCGATGAGCGAGCCGTACAGCTCCGGCGCCGACGTCGCCAGGTCGCCGGCGCCGCGGCTCTGGCGGGCGGCGGACTCGACGGCGTTGGCGCGCACTCGGTCGTCCCGGTCGTCGAGCGCGGACCGCGTCGCGCTGATCGCGTCCTCGCCCGTCGCCCTCGAGAGCGCCGCGACGGCGGTCGCGCGCACGCGATCGTCCTCTGTTTCGTCGTTCAGCCGCCCGAGCACCAGATCCAGGAACCGGTCCACGGCGCGCAGGGCCCGGATCTGCTTGAGCGCGTCGATCCGGTCCCCGGCGACCGGGCTCTTCAGGCGGGCCTCCAGCTGCTCGCCGAAGCCTTCGGGGTCCTCGGCGAGCCAGCGACGGGCGGCGACACGCGACGCCGGCGCCCCCGGGGAGAACGGGCTCAGGCGGGCCAGCTCCGCGGACCCGACGGCCCGGACCGACGCGTGCGGGCTCATCGTCAGCAGGGTCGAGATCCGCGCCCGCCCCGCCTCGCGCATCCTGGGCGGCCACCGCACGCCGCCGGGGTCGCCGACCACCGACCACCGGTGGGCGGCAAGCTCCGCCACCCGCTCGTCGGCGTCGAAGCACAGGTCGGCAAGCTCGATCGGGTCCGCCGTCGCCGCGAGCATCACCCGGACCCGCGGGTCGGGATCCGCGAGCAAGGGGGCCCGGGCGAGACGGCGGGCCGGCTCGGCGGCGCGGACCGCGCCCAGCAACGCGACCACGCCGAGCCGCTCCCGCGCGCTCAGCGACCGCACGTCGGCCTCCAGCGGGATCGGCCCCGTCGGGTCCAGGCGCTCCAGGGCGCCCGTGGACGTGGTCTCGCGCTTGGTGCGCGCGTCGATGAGGCGGCAGGCGCGCCGGCGCTTCGGGTTGACGATCAGGTGTGATTCTCTGAGTACGGCCTGGTGCTCGGCGAGGCTCGTCGCGCGAGAAACCCGCTCGGCCGCCGCCGCCGCCAGCCCGGGCGAGGCCAGAAGGCGCCACGCGCGCTCCCGCAGCACGGCGCCCTCGCGCCGACGCAGGACCGTGCTCGCCGCGGCGTGGCTCGGGTGCGACGACTCGTCCAGGAGCCGGTGCAGTCTGGCCATCGAGGACCGGATCTGCTCGGCGTCCTCCTCGCTCGCGCACTCGAGGGGCTGGTCCAGGAGCAGCAGGCCCGCGAGCAGCGGGCCCGAGCAGCGGTGCTCGGCGTACGACCACGCGGAGTCCGCCACGGCGCGGATCAGGATCCGCGCGTCGGACTGCCGCGCCAGGCCGGAGCCCCGGCCCAGTCGGGGCCGCGCCGCCAGCGCCCCGAGCTCCGCGCCAAGCTCGGCGGGGCTCGTGTCCTCCATCGCCTCCAGGACCATGCGGGTGAGAGCCCGCTCGCCGGCCCGCGCGACGGACGGCTCGGGCGAGGCGATCAACGCCGCGGCCTGCGGCGCGAGTCCCGGGTCAGGCTCGTCCAACAGCAGCTCGCCGAGCGACACGGCTTCCTCGGCGGTCCCCTCGCGGATGATCGTGTCCGCGACCGGACCCCAGCGACCGGCGCCGACGGCCAGCGCGGCCCGGCGGGTCTCCTCTTCCAGACGTCTCCAGCTCGCGACCACCGTCCGCAGGGCGTCGTCGGCGACCCGCGACGTCCCGGGCGCGGTCAGGCGACGCACCCACGCGGGCAGGTCCCCGTCGTCGGCGACCGCGAGGTCGAGCAACTCCACCGCGAGGGCGCCGAGCTCCTCGTCGGGGGCGACCCGGATCGCGCCCGCGAGCGCGACCACCCGCTCGCGGGGGGGCAGGCTCCGGAGCGCGTCGAGCGCGCTGCTCGTATGTGGAGTCTGTTCACGCACTTCGAACGCTCTGCTCCGAAGCGGTGAAAACGGGGACGGGTTTCATGCAACTTATTGTAGATTTCGGCCGGGGCTTTCGCATATGTTGTGCCGTCCGTCCAATAACCCTGCGTACTCGGGGGAAGACAAACCAGGGTTCGGCCGCGAAGAACGCGTGAATTCTCGGGCGAGGAACAGGGTCCGGCCGAGTTGACACGTGCGCTGCCGTCGCATCACAACCGGCGCTGGGCGCCCAAGAGGGGAAGCAATGACGCACATTCCCGCCAACCCGAACGCACTCCAAACTTATCAGGTAGCACTGTACCAAAGGGCGCTGCATCCTGAGTTGTTCACGCTCAAGGACCGGCGCACCCTGAGGCACGCGGACTACGAGTTCGAGGCGTGGCTGATGCCCGCCGGGCACGTGCTCCGCTTCGAGCGGGGCGGGGCCTGCGTGTGCGAGTTGGTGACCGAGCAGGAGGACCGGCTGCCCGAGGCCGAGCGGGTGGAGGCCTTCTTCGCGGCCGGGGAGCACGAGTACGAGAAGTGCTTCAAGGCCCTGGGCATCAACTACATGACCAACGTCCAGACCGAGCAGCTCTCGGAGAACATCTACCTGGCGACGCTGGACGAGATGCGCCAGCACGCGGTGGAGATGGACGCCCTGGCCTTCGAGTGGGAGGGCGAGGGGGGGCACAGCCTGTCGATCGTGGACGTGCAGCGGTTCAGCCGCGAGGTCCACGCCCAGTGCTACCACCTGCTGGCGGCCGGGGGCGTGGTCGTCCGGACGCAGACGATTTTCGAGCAGGTCTGATCGGCCCCCGGGGATCCTCGTGATCGAGAGACGAATGCCCAGGGATGGGGATCCCTGGGCTTTTTTCGTGTGCCCGGATGGTCGATACGGGGTGCGTGGATAGGCTTTTCCCGATGACGCCGACGCTTTGCCAGCTCGGGAGGCTCCAGAGCCGCCGAATTAGCAGGCCCCGCTGACGGGGCGGGCGTCGTCGCGCCGCCGCCCGCTGTCCGGGGCCCGAGCAGCTTCCTCTCCTCGGCGCGAGCTTCCAGAACCAGACCGATACGATCCTGACCCCCCGCGTCCAGAGGCGGGTGGGCGGAGGCGCCCCACCATGGCCGAGTCCGAGACCCAATCCAGAGCAGAGTCCAAGCCCGACTACCGCAAGACGCTCAACCTGCCCAAGACCTCGTTCCCGATGAAGGCCAACCTCATCCAGAACGAGCCGGCGAGCATGAAACGCTGGTCGAAGCTGGGCGGGGAGGGGCTCTACGCCGCCCTGCGCGCACAGGACAAGCCCAGGGGCACGTTCGCGTTCCACGACGGGCCGCCCTATGCAAACGGGTCGATCCATCTCGGGCACCTGATGAACAAGTGCCTGAAGGACTTCGTCGTGCGCACGCGGACCATGATGGGCTACGACACGCCGTTCGTGCCCGGATGGGACTGCCACGGCCTGCCCATCGAGCACAAGGTGATGACCGAGCTGGTCGAGTCGGGCGACATCAAGAAGCTCGAGGGCCTGGACGACGACGCTCGGCGGATGGCGGTCCGCAACGCGTGCAAGAAGTACGCGGGCAAGTTCGTCAAGCTGCAGACCGGGCAGATGGAGCGGCTGCTGACCTGCGCCGACTACAAGGACCCGTACCTGACGATGAACCGGGCGTACGAGGGCGCGGTCATCGAGGTGCTCTCCGGGCTGCTGGAGCGGGGGCTGGTCTTCCGCGCGCTCAAGCCCGTGCACTGGTCGGTCGCCAACGAGACGGCCCTGGCCGAGGCGGAGCTGGAGTACATGGACCGGGAGGACCTGTCCGTGTACGTGGACTTCGAGGCCGCGGACGCGGCGGCGGTCCTGGCCGCCTTCGGGCTCTCCGAGGACGAGCACCCGGGCCAGACGCCCAGCCTCATGATCTGGACGACGACGCCCTGGACGCTGCCGGCGAACCTCGCGGTCGCCGTCCACGAGCGGTTCGAGTACGCGCTGGTCCGCGTGGACGGCAACGTCACGGTCATGGCGAAGGACGCCGTCGAGCGGGTGACCGAGGCGGCCAAGAGCGAGGAAGTTCAGATCCTCGCGACGACGACGGGCGCCAAGCTCGTCGGGCTGACGTACACGCACCCGTTCATCGACGAGGCGCCCAGGCCGGTCGGCGAGCCCGACGCGGATACATCGAAGTGCTACACCGTCGTCAGCGCTGACTATGTCACGCTTGAGGACGGCACGGGGCTGGTGCACACCGCGCCAGGGCACGGCGCCGAGGACTACCAGACCGGTCAGCGCGTGGGCCTGCCCATCTACTGCCCGGTGCTGGCCGACGGCACGTACGACGCGTCCGCGCCCGAGTGGCTCGCCGGCCGCTCGATCTGGGACGCGAACCCGGAGATCGCCAAGCGGCTCGAGGAGTCCGGGCACCTGTTCTTCGGGCACACCTTCTCGCACAGCTACCCGCACGACTGGCGGAGCAAGACGCCCGTCATCTTCCGGTGCACGGAGCAGTGGTTCGTGGGCGTGGACACGCCCGCCAGAGGCGGCGCGGTTGACGGCAAGACGCTCCGCGAGCTGGCCCTGGACGTGGCCGGCGACCCGGAGCGGCTGGCGTTCGTGCCCTCGTGGGGCCGCAACCGGATGCGGGGCATGCTCGAGAGCCGCCCCGACTGGTGCATCAGCCGCCAGCGGGCCTGGGGCCTGCCGATCCCGAGCTTCACGATGCCGGACGGGAGTTCCTTCATGACGGCGGCGTCGGCCAAGGCCGTCGCGAGGCTCTTCCGCGAGAAGGGCTCGGACGCGTGGTTCCTGGCCTCGCCCGCCGACCTGCTCGCGCACTACGACGCCGCGGACGACCCGGACGCGCCCGACGGCGTGGACGTGGGGACGCTCAGGAAGGGCGTTGACATCCTGGACGTCTGGTTCGAGTCGGGCTCGAGCTGGAACGCGGTCATGCGCGAGCGGCTGGGCGACGCGGGCTTCCCGGTCGAGCTGTACCTTGAGGGATCGGACCAGCACCGCGGGTGGTTCCAGCTCTCGATGCTGCCCGCGCTGGGCGTGATGGGGCGGCCTCCCTATCAGGCGCTGCTCACCCACGGGTTCTGCAACGACAAGGACGGCAAGAAGCTGTCCAAGAGCGCCGGTCACACGATCGAGAGCCTCTTCGAGCGGTACGGCGCCGACGTGCTCCGCTGGTGGGTCTGCTCGCTGGCCTACGAGAACGACGTCAAGGTGGACGACGAGTTCTTCAAGCTCGCGGGCGAGAGCTACCGGAAGATCCGCAACACGCTCCGGTTCATGCTCTCGAACCTGGGCGACTACGAGGGCGGGGCCGACGTCTCCGACGTCCCCCCCACCTCGATCGACGCGTGGGCGCTGGCCGAGTTCGACAGGCTGGCAGGCAAGGTCGTCGCGGCGTACGAGCGGTACGACTTCAAGGCCGCCCACAACGCCCTGTACGACTTCTGCAACGAGACGCTCAGCGCGACGTACCTGGCGGCGGTCAAGGACCGGCTCTATTGCGACAAGCCCGACTCGCCCCGGCGTCGCCGGACGCAGGCGACGCTGTTCGCCCTGACCGACGGCTGCGTGCGCCTGCTGGCGCCCGTGCTGTGCCACACGGCCGACGAGGCATACCGGGCGCTGCACGGCGTGGACCAGAAGGACGGCGGCACGTGCGTGCACCTGCTCGAGTTCGCGATGTCGCTCGGCGCCGAGGCCGACGGGGCCTGGGCCGCGGCCCTCAAGGCCCGGCACGCGGGCATGGTCGCGTTCGAGCAGGCCAAGCGGGCCCCCGACGCGGGCGGCCTGGGCCTGGAGAACCCGCTCGACGCCGGGCTGGTCCTGCCCGACCCCGACGGCGTGCTCGCCCGCTTCGACGCGGGCGACCTGGCCGACCTGTGCGGCGTGAGCATTGTCGAGCTCGACGCGGCAGCGACCGAGCCACGTGTCCTCGACCTGCGCGACCGGCCCCGTTGCGAGCGGAGCTGGAAGCGGACGCCGGACGTGCGCGAGCGGTCGGACGGGGGCACGCTGTCGGACCGGGACGCGGAGGCGGTGGGCGTCTCGTAGGGCTAGGCCTGAGGTCGGGGTTGGGGTCCGAGAATCGGCCCGCCCCTCGGCGCGTCACAGGCGGTGTTGCCCGCACGCGACGCCGATCCGGGGGGGCGGTGTTGCCCGAACGCGACACGCGGGCTGGATCGCCCCCGCCCACGCTCCGATCCAGCGTGCGATGAGCGACCACACCAACGACGGACGTCCGGGCGCCCCCACGGGCAGCGCCCGCAAGCCGGCCGGCGACCCCGGGGCCTCCCCCGAGGCCGCGGACCATCTCTCCCTGCTCGTCTCCGAGCTGGTCTCGATGCTCGACGGATCCAGGCGCGAGCTGGGGGCCGCCTCGGACACGCTGGGTGGGCCGGCCGGCGCGGGCGATCCGGAGCAGATCGAGTCCGCGCGGGCGCAGATCCAGGCCGTCCAGGGGACGCTGGAGCGGATGAGCGGGATCGTCGGCGCCGCGATGAAGTCCCGGACGATCCCGATCGGCTCGCCGCTCTTGGGCGAGGGCATCGCGGTCTCGCTGGGCGAGGCGATCGATCACGCGGTGGACGTGGCGGCGCAGCACGCGGCGACGCACGGGGTGCACATCCACGTGGACATCGAGCCCGAGGCCGGCCGAACCAGCGCCGGTCCGCTGTACTCGGTCATCCTCAACGCGATCGTCAACGGCATCGAGTCCATCGCCCGGTGCGGCGACGCGGGCGAGCCTGACTCGGGCGGGCGGGTCGAGGTGAACGCGGGCGTCGTCGAGGACATGGGCATGCGCTGGGTGCAGGTGGACGTGATCGACGACGGTCACGGCCTGCCCGCGGGCGCCGACCGGGAGTGGCCCTTCCGGCACGGGTTCTCGATCAAGGCCGAGGGCGGCGGCGTCGGGCTCTCCGTCGCCCGCCAGCTCGTGCACGAGGCGGGCGGGTCGGTCGAGCTGATGGACCGCGACGGGACCAACGAGGGGCCCCGGCCCGGGGCGCACCTGCGCATCCGGTGCCCGTTCCGGGCCCAGGAAGCGGCCTGAGAGGAGGCGGCGTGCCCGACACGGGGCGCATCCTGATCGCCGACGCGGACCCGATCTTCTCGGGATCACTGTCGGAGATCCTGCGCGCCCGCGGGCACGAGGTCGAGATCGCCGCCACCGGCGAGCGGGCGCTCGAGCTGATCGAGCGGTCCTCGGCCGACGGCGAGCCCATCGACGTGTGCGTCTGCGAGCTGGCCCTGCCCGGCGTGGACGGGCTGGAGCTCGTCCGCAGCGTCGGCAGCCGGGCGATTCCGACCGCGATGGTCGTGCTCACGTCGTACGGGACGATCGAGTCGGCGGCCGGCGCCCTCCGCGCCGGGGCGGCCGACTTCCTGACCAAGCCGCTGATCGAGGCCGAGCTGGAGGGGGCGCTCAAGCGCGCCTGGCGCGCCCGGAGCCGGCTGATCGAGACCAGCGCGTCGCGGCCGGCGCCGCGCACGCCCGGCGTCGCCCCCGTCGGGCTCGTGGGAGCCGACCCGCGCATGCGCCGCGTCATGGAGATGGTGGACGCCGTCGCCCCGAGCAAGACGACCGTCCTCATGACGGGCGAGAGCGGCACGGGCAAGAGCCTGATCGCCAGCGCCATCCACAAGAAGTCCCCCCGGCGCGACGGGCCGTACGTCGAGATCTCCTGCGGCTCGATCCCCGAGACGCTCCTGGAGAGCGAGCTGTTCGGGCACGTCAAGGGCGCGTTCACCGGCGCGCACGCCGACAAGCCCGGGCGGTTCAAGGCGGCCCACGGCGGGACGATCTTCCTCGACGAGATCAACTCCGCGAGCCCCATGATGCAGCTCAAGCTGCTCCGCGTCCTCCAGGAGCGGAAGTTCGAGCCCGTCGGCTCGTCGCGCCCGGTGGACGCAGACGTCCGCGTGGTGCTCGCGACGAACCAGCCGCTCGAGGACCTGGTCGAGGCGGGCACGTTCCGCCAAGACCTGTACTACCGGATCAACGTGATCGAGATCGAGCTGCCACCTCTGCGCGAGCGGGCGGGCGACGTGCCGGCGCTGGCCGAGCGGTTCCTGGGCGAGCAGGCCGGCGAGCTGGGCCGGTCGCTCGTGGGATTCTCGGCGGGCGCGCTCGAGGCTCTCACGCGGTACCCGTTCCCCGGCAACGTGCGGGAACTGCGGAACATCGTCGAGCGGGCGGCGGTCCTGGCCAAGGGCCAGGTGATCGAGCGGGAGGACCTGCCCGGGCACGTGCTCGAGCCGAACGCCTCTGCGATCGACCGCGTGGGATACGCGCCCGAGGACGAGGGCGTGGACCCGGGCGAGTGGGCGCCCCAGCCCCTGGCCGACGCGCTGCGCGGGCCGGAACGACGGATCATCCTCACCGCCCTGGCGGCCAACGAGTGGAACCGGCAGAAGACGGCCGACGACCTGGGCATCAACCGGACGACGCTCTACAAGAAGATGAAGGCCCTGGGGATCGACGAGGACGAGGCCAGGCGCGCCGGCTGAGGCGGCTCACCCGTCCCGCAGCGACCGGATGTAGACGACGATGTCCGCGAGGCGCTCGTCGGTGAGCGTCGCGTTGCCCCCCTTGGCGGGCATGGCCGGGTGCGACTCGGTCGCGTCCTTGCCCTGCTTGATCATCTCGACCAGTTCGGCGTCGGTGGACTCGCCGACGAACTCAGACGTTCGGAGGTTGGCGCCCAGGCCCTCGAGCCCTCGGGCGTCGACGCCGTGGCAGGCGGCGCACGAGCGGGCGAACTCGGTCCGCCCGCGCGAGATCGCCGGGTCGGGCCGATCGCACCCGGCGAGGACCAGAAGCACGGCGCTCATCAGACAGGTGCGCACGGACCTCCACCGCTCTGGGCCGGCGGATCGGGATCGCCTGGGGGCGTCGGGCATGGTCAAAGAAAAACCCGCCTCGGAGGCGGGTCAAGAGCGGGTGAACGGATTCGAACCGTCGACATTCACGTTGGCAACGTGACGCTCTACCACTGAGCTACACCCGCCTGTCGTCCCCGGGCGGTCCCGGGGACCGTGAAACGTAGCCCGGAGGCCGCGGGGCGTCAACGAGTCTGATGGGTTGGCCCCTCGATCGGCCCGGGGGCCCGGATGATCGGGCCTGCCCGGGCGGGCGATTCAGTCGAGGCCGGCGACCGCCCCGCCGCCCTTGGCCCGCTCGATGGCGCCCGTGACCTGCTCCGGGGTGTAGGCGTTGGACTGCCAGGGCTCGTCGAGCCCGGGGCCGTAGATCACCAGCAGCGGGATCCCGGTCTGGCCGAGGTCGCGGAGCTTCTCCCAGCCGGGGGCGGCGGTGCTCGTCAGGTCCGCGACCAGGGGGACCACGTCCGTCCCCAGCAGCTGGCCCTTGACCGGCTCGCGGGAGAGGACGGCGGCCTTGAGGGCCTTGCAGTTCAGGCACCACTCGGCCGTGAAGTCCAGCACCACCACCCGGCCCTCGTCGCGGGCCTGGGTCAGCGTGCCCTCGGAGTAGGGCAGCCAGATGTCGTTGTACGCGTCGGACGAGCGGTCGGCGGCCGCCGCGACGCCCCCGGTCGCGAGCAGCAGACCGATGACCGCGAACGCAAGCCTGGGCGGCGCCTTCTTGGTGATCTGGAACGTCCGCACCAACAGCCACACGCCGGCGGCGAGGCCGAACAGCGCGACGAACCACCAGTGCACGACCTTGCCCCACCAGGGCATGCCGGTCACGAACCGCTCGGAACCGCCCAGCAGCGCCAGCACGCCGGCGCCGATGAAGAACGAGGCGGCCGCCAGCAGCAGCAGGCCCATGACCTGCTTGACCAACTCGGACGCCGGGCCGGTGCGTGGGATCTTGTCCACCCACGAGGGCTTGGCCGAGAGCACGAGGTAGGGCAGGGACATGCCGACACCGATCGCGGCGAAGATCGTCACGACGACGGCGGGCGGGAGCGTGGCGGCGCCGGCGAGCAGCGCCCCGGCGACGAAGCCGAAGCAGGGCAGGCCCAGCACCGCGGTCATCACGCCGAACAGGAACGAGCCGGTGGCCGAGTCCGCCTTGGGATCGACGGCGTAGACAGCCTTGGGCAGGTTCAGGCTGAAGGCGCCCATGATCCCGATGCCCATGGCGGCGATGAGCAGGCCGACCCCGAGCGTGAACCACCAGAGCCCGAAGACCCGGGAGGGGTCGGCGAAGGCGGTGACCGTCGCGGCCAGGACGCCCAGGGCGGCCCAGAAGCCGACCACGCCCGCGGCCATCCAGAGGCCCAGGTACATGCTCTTGCCGGGCGAGCCCGCGTGGCTGGAGATCGTCATCACCTTGATCGGGATGACGGGCAGGACGCACGGGGTCAGGTTCAGGATCAGGCCGCCGGCGGCGGCGAGGAGGGCGACGATCGCCAGGCCCGCGGCGCCGTCGGGGCGGGGCAGCTCGAAGCCGAAGAACTTGGGGCGGGCGACGTCGGCCGAGGCCGAGACGGACGCGTCGGCGCCGAAGCTCGACCGGTCGGCGAACACCGAGGCGTCGAACCCGGCGAAGTCGGGCGACTCGCTCTGCTCGCCCCGCTCGGCGATGGGGACGACCTCGAACTCCAGCGTCCTGCTCGTGAACTCGGGCGGCAGGCACATGTAGTCGTCGCACGCCTGGTAGTTGATCTGGAGCTTGATACGCACGGCGTCCGACGCGTCGTCGTCGATGAGCAGGGGGACATAGATGATCGCGCGGCCGTCGAACACGGTGTAGGGCGCCGTCTGCCCGTCGCCCACCTGGAGGTCGATGACGTGGGTCGCGGGCCACTGGACGGGGCCGGGCGTGGCGCCGAGCGTGTCCTCGACGATCACCTCGGTGGGGATCGCGACGAAGCCGCTCTCTCTGAGCTTGGCGGGGACGTCCGGCTCGTTGGTGTGCGAGTGCCAGCCCTCGGCGTGGTCGAGGATGACCGCGACGACGAGCTGGTCGCCCGGCGAGACCCGCTCCAGCGAGGACTCGACCGAGAGCGTGACCTCGGCGCCGGCGTCCAGGTCGCCGAAGGGATCAGACCCGAAGAGATCGGAGCCGGGCTGGCCCCCCAGGGCGAGCGCGGGCGCGAGCACCGCGAGCAGCGCGGCGAGGGCCCCGGCGGTTCGCCGGAGACCTAGGTGAGATGCGAGCGTGGGCACGGGTGCTGCCTCCATGGACGCCGCGGAATGGAATCTGGCCCCGGCGTGCGGGTCAAATGCCCCCGGGTGCGGGATTGTTCCGGGCGGGGCGGCGCCCCCCGCTTCAAGCCGCCCGGGCGGGCGGTCCGATAGACCCCCGGGGATCCCCCGCCAGCGCACGGGCTGCGCCGGCGCCGAAAGAGGACACGCCGCGCCTTGTCTGACGTGCTCGACCAGAACGAAGTCGACGCCCTCCTCGCGGCGG
Source organism: Phycisphaerales bacterium (assembly GCA_041987545.1). Lineage (GTDB taxonomy): Bacteria > Planctomycetota > Phycisphaerae > Phycisphaerales > UBA1924 > JAJRXR01. Next base: position 179,715 of record JBHIWH010000002.1, read on the forward strand.
TGGACTCGGGCGAGATCGAGGAGGACGAGGGATCCACGCAGATCTTCTCGTCCCGCCGTCGCCCCGAGCACGAGAACCCCGAGGTCCGGGCGTACGACTTCAAGAGGCCCGAGCGCGTCAGCAAGGACCAGATGCGGGCGCTGCAGACGCTGCACGAGGCGTTCGCCCGGAACTTCGGCGCCTCGCTGTCCGGCTTCCTGCGGACGATCGTCGAGATCAAGGTCGCGACGTGCGAGCAGATGACGTATGCCGAGTTCATCTCGGGCCTGCCCAACCCGACGAGCTTCAACCTGATCCAGGCCGACTCGCTCGAGGGGCAGATCTGCCTGGAGATCAGCCCGCTGATCATCTACCCGATCATCGACCGGCTGCTGGGTGGGACGAACCAGGACCTGTTCATCCCGCAGCGCCCGGTGACCCAGATCGAGGGGCGGCTGATCGAGAACGTGACCAAGCGGGGCCTGGCGGCCCTATCGGAGGCCTGGGAGGGCGTCCGGGCGATGACGTTCAAGATCGCGGCGACCGAGAGCAACCCGCAGCTGGTGCAGATCGTGCCGCCCAACGAGGTCGTGATCGTCGTGGGCCTCGAGCTGAAGATGGCCAACCGGGCGGGCACGATGAACCTGTGCATCCCGTACGCGGTGATCGAGCCGGTGATGGAGGAGCTGGCGGCCCAGAGCTGGTTCGCCGCCTCCAAGAACGCCAAGTCCGCCGAACTCGAGGGGCGGATCGGCGGCACCCTGAGCCGGGCCGCGGTGGACGTCAGCGGGCTGCTGGCCGAGACAAGCGTCACCCTGAGGGACCTGATGCGGCTGGAGGTCGGGGACCTGATCCTGACCGAGAAGCGGGCGGACAAGCCCGTGATGCTGACGGTCGGCGGGGAGAAGAAGTTCCTGGCCGAGGTCGGCAAGCACAGGCGGTCCCGGGCCCTGCGGGTGATCCGGGCCCGGCGGCCCGAGGACCGGGACTAGGGGCCGTGCCGCCCAGGCCCTCGGGCGGACCGGGGCCCGGGCCGGTTGGTTGACCTCACCCCGCGGGCATCTCTACAGTTCGGGGACGTTTGGGGCGCCCAGCGCCCGGAAGGACATCGGCATGACGACGGTCATCAGCGATGTGCGGTAAGCGGCTGACCACTGCGGTCGGCTCGCGCGCGGGCGTCGGCCCGGCGTCCGGTCCCCCCGAAGAATCGGAGGGCCGGGCCCCGTAGGGCCGGCCCGCAATCCGCATCGGGGGTCTGCCCCCGGCGCTGGCGACCACGAGCGTGCCAACCGCGTTCGTGGTCCGTGTCGTTTTGGGCCTCGGGCATCGACATCACGGCAACCCGACATCGGGACAACTCAGCAGCTCGGCACAGACGCCGACGACAACCGGGAGAACGACAGTGAACACCCAGGAGATGATGCGGATCCTCGACTCGATCGCCCGCGACCGCAACATCGAGAAGAGCCTGCTCATCGGCGACCTCGAGGCCGCGATGGTCTCGGCCTGCCGCAAGCACTACAACACGCTCGACACCGAGGAGTTCGAGTGCACCGTCGACCCGATCTCGGGCGAGATCGCGATCACGCGCCACGGCGAGCCCATGGAGATGGAGCCCGAGGCGTTCGGGCGCATCGCCGCCCAGACCTTCAAGCAGGTCATGATCCAGCGCTTCCGCGACGACGAGCGGCAGTCGCTGATGGACGAGTACTCCAAGCGGGTCGGCACGATTGTCACGGGCACCGCCCAGCGGTACGACCGCGGCGCCCTGATCGTCCAGATCGACCGGGCCGAGGCGGTCATGCTCCGCTCCGAGCAGATCCCGGGTGAGCAGTTCATGCCGGGCGACCGGGTGCGGGCGATGGTCTTGGACATCAAGGACATGGGCTCGCAGGTGAAGATCTACCTGAGCCGCGCGCACCCGGACCTGATCGTGCGGCTGTTCGAGGTCGAGGTGCCCGAGGTCGCCGAGCGGATCATCGAGGTCAAGGCCATGGCACGCGAGGCCGGCTTCCGGACCAAGATCGCCGTCAGCTCGATCGACTCGAAGGTGGACGCGGTCGGCGCGTGCGTCGGCGTCCGGGGCTCGCGCATCAAGAACATCGTCGACGAGCTCAACGGCGAGAAGATCGACATCGTCCGCTGGAACGAGTCGAGTCAGATCCTCATCCAGAACGCGCTCAAGCCCGCCGAGGTGCAGGAGATCAGCCTGTGCTTCGAGCTGGGACGGGCGACGGTGGTCGTCCGCGACGACCAGCTCTCGCTGGCGATCGGCAAGCGGGGCCAGAATGTGCGGCTGGCCGCCCGCCTGACCGGCTGGGACGTGGACATCCTCACGCCCGAGGAGTTCAACAAGGGCCTGGAGATCCTGTCCGAAACGCTCACGCAGGTCGAGGGCGTCACCGACGAGATGGTGGACCGGCTGGCGGCCCTGGGCATGGTCAGCGTGTTCGACATCGAGGAGGTCGGCGCCGGCGTGCTGGAGGCCGAGCTGGAGCTGGACACGGAGAAGGCCGAGCACGCGGTGCAGCTGTGCGCCGAGAAGGCGAAGGTCGTCGCCGAGCAGCAGCAGAAGGAAAAGGAAGAGGCGGAGCGTCGCAAGGCGGAGGAGCGCGAGGCGGCCGAGCGGCTGCTCTCGGGCGAGATGGGCGACGCGGACGTGGACCCGGAGACCGCCGCGGCGGCGATCCTGGGCGCCGGGTCGGTCGCGGCCCCCTCCCCGTCGGCGGACTCGGCGAGCGATGGCGACACCGAGTCGGCGCCGGAGCCGGACGAGGACGCCGAGGCGCGGGCCGCGGACATCCTGGGCGGCGGGGCGAAGGACGAGTAAGCAAGAGCGGACACCACCCCCCGGCGCGCGGCGCCGCGTCGGGGAGACACGGATCGAGATACGCGGAGCCGGCGCACACGCCGGGAGGATCGGTTGGCCAAACGAGTCTATGAAATCGCGAAGGACCTGGGCATCAAGTCCAAGGCGATCGTCGAGAAGTGCAGCGCCGAGGGCATCCCCGAGGACGTGATCAAGAATCACATGTCCACGGTGTCCGTGGGTCTGGAGCAGACGATCCGTGAGTGGTTCGCCGGCTCGGACGAGGAGTCGCCGCACACGGCGGTGGAAACCTCCGAGAAGGTGGACATCGAGAAGGCGCGGCAGCCCAAGAAGAAGGCCAAGACCAAGAAGGCCGAGGCGCCGACGGACGGGGAGGACGACGCCGGCGGCTCGACGCAGACCGCCGTCGCCGAGCCGCCGCCCAAGGCGGCCAAGCCGGCACGCGCCGCGCCCAAGAAGCTCGCGCCCACGAGCGTGGGCGCGTCGCCGCCCGCGGCCGCGAGCGGCGACGAGGCGCCGGGAGCCGACGAGCCCGAGGCCAAGGACGAGCCCGCCGACGAGCCCGCGCGGCCCGCGGCCGAAGAGGAAAGCCCCGAGCCGGACGCCGAGCCCGCCGCGCCGACGATGAACGTGCCGTCGAGGCCGAAGGTCGTCGCGCCCGCGGGTCGGAAGCTCGAGGAGAAGCAGCAGGTCAAGCTGTCGGGCCCGAAGGTGGTCCGGATCGAGGCGCCCGAGCGGGTCGAGGCGCCACGGCGCCGCGCGCCGCGTCCGGGCGGGCCCGGGGGCGGCCCGGGCTTTGCGCCCGCGGGACCCGGCGGGCCGATGGACGACCGGGGCGGGCGCCGTGGAAATCGCCGGCGCTCGGGCCCGCCCGGGGGTGGCGGGGCCGGCGTGCCCGCCAAGCGGCGCGGGCGCGCGGACATGGAGGGCTCGGGCTTCACCGAGGCCGACCTGGCCGAGCGTGAGATGCGCCTGCAGCGCGCCGGTGGCTACCTGAAGCAGCGTCGCCAGCAGCTGCGCCGCCAGTCGCAGTCCGACCGGCTCGCGACGCCGGCCCAGCAGGGCGGCAAGGTGACCATCTCCGAGCCGTTCACGATCAAGGATCTCTCCGCGGCCACCGGCGTCAAGGGCGCCGAGATTGTCAAGATGCTGTTCATGCAGGGCGTGATGGCGACAATCAACTCTCCGATCGAGACGGAGAAGGCCCAAGAGATCATGATGGAGTACGACATCGAGCTCGAGGTGGTCGAGGCCAAGACCGCCGAGCAGAAGGTGTCGGAGGAGTTCGCCGAGCGCGAGCTGATCGACCAGAGGCCCCGCGGCCCGGTGGTCACGATCCTGGGCCACGTGGACCACGGCAAGACGTCGCTCCTGGACAAGATCCGCAACGCCAACGTCGCCGAGGGCGAGGCGGGCGGCATCACCCAGGCGACCAGCGCGTTCCGCGTGCCGGTCAAGGTGGGCGACGAGGAGCAGCAGATCGTCTTCATCGACACGCCCGGCCACGAGGCGTTCACGGAGATGCGCTCCCGCGGCGCCAACGTCACGGACATCGTGGTCCTGGTCGTCGCGGCCGACGACGGCGTGATGCCGCAGACGGCCGAGTCGATCAGCCACGCGAAGGCGGCGGGCGTGCCCATCGTCGTCGCGCTCAACAAGATCGACAAGCCCGAGGCGACCGACAGCAACATCCAGAAGATCCTGGGCCAGCTGGCCGAGCACGAGCTCAACCCGGTCGACTGGGGCGGGGACACCGAGGTCGTTCGCACCAGCGCCATCAAGGGCGAGGGCATCGAGGAGCTGCTGGAGATCCTGGACCTGCAGGCGCAGGTGCTGGAGCTGAAGGCGGACTTCGGCGGGCCCGCCCGGGGCACGGTCATCGAGGCCAGCCCCCAGGAGGGCCGCGGCGCCGTCGCCAACATGCTCCTGCAGGACGGCGAACTCAAGGTCGGCGACTTCATCGTCGCGGGCCGGGCGTTCGGGCGAGTCCGCGACATCACCGACGACCGGGGCAAGCGGATCAAGTCCGCGCTGCCGCCGATGCCGGTGCAGATCTCGGGCATCGACACGCTGCCCGACGCGGGCGACAAGTTCTTCTGCGTGGACACCTTGAAGAAGGCCGAGCAGGCCGCCGAGCAGCGCCGCCACTCGGAGCGCGAGCAGCAGCTGGCCCAGCCGAAGCTGACGCTGGACCGGATGTTCGACCAGATGGCCGAGGCGGAGCTCAAGGAGATCCGCGTCGTGCTGAAGGCGGACGTGCAGGGCTCGGTGGACGTCCTGAAGAACGAGATCGAGAAGGTCTCGGGCGACGAGGTGAAGGTCCGGGTGATCCACGCCGCGGTCGGCGGGATCACGGAGTCGGACATCCTCTTGGCCGACGCGTCCGAGGCGGTGATCGTGGGCTTCAACGTCATCGCGAACGCGAAGGGGCGTTCGCTGGCCGAGCAGAAGCGGGTGGAGATCCGCAACTACCAGGTGATCTACGACATCGTGGAGGACATGAAGAAGGCCGCCGAGGGCCTGCTGGCGCCGGAGCTTCGCCAGGAGGTCATCGGGCACGCCGAGGTCCGCAAGGTGTTCAAGGTCACCAAGGCCGGGTGGATCGCGGGCTGCTACGTCACGGACGGCACGATCGAGCGCGACGCGCTGGTCCGCGTCACCCGCGACGGCATCGTCGTGGAGAACGACCGGAAACTCGAGCAGCTCAAGCGGTTCAAGGACGACGTCAAGGAGGTCAAGTCCAACATGGAGTGCGGCATGAAGGTCGCCGGCTACGACGACATCAAGGAGGGCGACGTCATCGAGTGCTACAAGCAGGTCGAGGTCAAGAGGACGCTCTAAGAGATCGCGATGGTCGTCGGCATCCTCCAGTTCGAGCTGCACGTGCCCGGCGCCGAGTCCCTCAAGGACAAGCGGCGCGTGGTCCGGTCCGTGCGCGACCGCCTGCACCGGGAGCACATGGTCTCGGTCGCGGAGGTCGCGGCCCAGGACACGCTCAACCTCGCCGTCATGGGCCTCGCGGTCGTCGGGACCGACGGCAAGCGGGTCGCAGATGTGCTCGACAAGGTCAGCGCCAAGCTCCGGGGCCTGCACGACGCCGAACTGGGCGCGACGTCGAGACAGGTCATCGAGGGCGAGGCGGCCGAGGCGGGCCCGGACGGCGACGACTCGCTGCCCGGCGAGGCGATCGCCAGGGAGATGCTCGAGCGGGCGGGGGAGCGGGCGTGAGCGCGGACGGCGCCTCGCGGCGATTGAAGCGGCTGGACGCCAACCTGCGCCGCGGGCTGGACCAGATCCTCGCCCGGGGCCTGAACGACCCGAGGCTCAAGGGCATGGTCTCGATCACGGACGTCAGCATCGCCAAGGATCTGAAGACCGCCCGCGTCAAGGTGTCCGTCTTCCCGCACGAGCACGAGTCGGTGACGATCCACGCCCTGCGGGACGCCTCGGCCCACATCCGCCGCCGCCTGATGGACACGATCGAGATGCGCGAGATGCCGAGGCTGACGTTCGAGCTCGACGAGGGGCTCAAGCAGCAGGCCGAGGTGATGAGCCTGCTGGCCAAGGCCCGCGCCGAGCGCGGGGGCGACGACGGGCAGGATCCAGACGGAGAGGAGCCGGGCCAGCAATGACCCCCGAGCAGGCGAAGAAGCTCGACGCGCTGATCAAGCGGCTCGAGGGCAAGGGCGGCCCGGACGCCGAGGCGGCCCGGACGCCGCCCGCGCCCGAGGGCGTGGACCCGGTGGTGCACGAGCTGGTGTTCTCGTTCCTGGTCTGGGAGGCCGGCGCCAAGTCGGCCGCCAAGGCGCTCGCCGCGTTCGCCGAGGAGTTCGTGGACTACAACGAGCTTCGGATCTGCATGAGCGACGAGCTGACGGCGTTGCTGCCCAAGAAATACCCGGACGGTCCCGAGCGGTGCGAGCGGGTGCGCGTCGCGCTCAACGAGGTCTTCTCGGGCCAGCACGCGCTCACACTGGCCCCGCTCCACGAGATGTCCAAGCGCGACGCCCGGGTGTACCTCGACGCGCTCGACGGCATGACGCACTTCGTCGCCGCCAGGGTGAGCCTGCTCGCCCTGGGCGCCCACGCGTTCCCGCTCGACGACCGCCTGGTCAAGAAGCTGGCGAACCAGGGCGTGTGCGAGGCGGGCGAGGCGCCCGATGTCGTGAGCGGACGGCTCGAGCGGCATTTCCGCGCGGGCCAGGCGGAGAACGCCTACCTCCTGCTCGAGGCGTGGGCCGACGGGCGGCGGTCGGGCAAGTCGGCCGCGAGCGCCAAGAGCTCCTCGAAGAGCTCGCGCGCCAAGACGAGGGCGTCGTGAGCACCCCGCGGGCGACGCGGGCGGCCGGCGCGATCGCCCTGCTCCTCTCGGGTTGCGCTTCGCCATCCGGGCCCGAACGCGGCGCCATGACATTGGAGAGGGCGCAGGCGCTGCTCGCCCCGGACGCCTCGCGGCCGGCCATCGCCGCCCTCGCCGCCACGGCCGAGCGTGAGCGAGCTGCGCCCGGCCGCCGGGTGGACGCGCCCGGTCTCGCCGAGGCGCTCGGGCTGGGTCGCATTGACGAGCCGACAGACCCCGCCCGCGCGGCCGCCCGCATCGACGAGGCCACGAGCGCGATCGAGGGCCAGGTCGGCGAGGCGCCCGAGCCTGACATGCGCGTCGTCACGCCCGACGACCGGGAGACCGCCGCGTACCTCGTCTCGGTGGCCCGCGAGCACATCGAGACGGGCGAGATTGACGACGCGCTCGTTGCGCTCGCAAAGGCCGAGTCGCTCGATCCGACAAATGCCGAGGCGGCGGAGACCCGGATGCGGGCGCTGCTCGCGGGCGGGCGGCGCCTGGAGGCGATCGAGGCGGCCGAGTCCGCCCGGGCCCTGGGCTCGCGCGCCGGCGACGTGGCACTGCTCGGATGGCTCGGCGCGCCGGAGGGATCGGCCAGCGACGCGGCGCTCGCGCCGCTGCTGGTCGCGCTCGCCGACGCGGGCTCGCTCGACGCGGCGCCCCGGAGCCTCGGCGCCATCGCCGCGGGCGAGGCGCTCATCGAGCGAGGCTGGCTGAGCGCGGGCGGAAGGCTGATCTTGGACGGGCTCGATTCGCTCCCCTCCCCCACCGCCGACTCACCCTGGAGGCCAGACCTTGTCCGCGCAATCGGGCGGACGGACGAGCTGCGGCTGGCCGCGGGCGACGCGCTGCTCGGCGCGGGCGACCCCGAGGCCGCGCTCCGGGCGTACTCGGGTGTCGCGGGCGCCGAGTCCGCGAAGCGCTCGGCCGTCGCCCAGATCCGCACCGGGCGACCGGCCTCGGCCGCGCTCGGCGTGATCGAGCGCGTCCGCGCCGACGGATCTCCGCCCACCCGGGGCGAGATCGCCGTGCTCGAGCGGTGCGCGCAGGAAGCCGGCGTTCGCGAGACCCTCGGGCGGGCGCTGCTCGAGCTGCGCTCGGAGTTCGAGGGTGGCCCGGCGACGGTGCGGGCCGAGATGACGAGGGCCGCGGCCCTCGTGCTGGGGGGCGCCGACGGCGGCCGGGCACTGCGGGCGCACTTGGCGGTCGATTCCCCGGACGTGCGCGTGGCGATGCAGTTGCTCGACGGCGCCGCGTCCACCCGCGGGCGCGTCCGCGAGGCGGTCTCGCTCACGAGGCTGCGTCCCGAGCACGCGAGGCGATGGGGCGCCGCCCTGCTCGCGGGCGAGGCGCCGCCGGCCGAGGTCATGGCCGAGCTGGAGAACGAGACTGGCTGGGCGGTGTCGATGCTGGCCGCGGGGGCCGAGCTGCAGCGTCAGCGCCCGGGGCACGCCCTGGGCATCCTGGCCGGGCTGGGCGAGGGCGACCGGGGGGACGCGGCGATGCTTCTCCGGGCCGAGGCCGGCGCCGAGTCGGGGCGGTGGGACGCGGCGACCGACGCGATCACCAGGCTCGAGCAGGACCCCGACGCCGACCCCGTGCTCCTCCTGGGCGCGCTCCGCGGGACGCAGCAGCTGGGCCGCGCCTACGCCCTGGCCGAGAGCCTGCTGACCGAGTTCGACCCCGACGTCGAGACGCTCCTGCTCGCAAGCGAGATCGCGCTGCAGCTGCCCGAGCCCCGCGACGCCGAGTTGTTCCTGCAGACGGCCAGCGAGCTGGACCCGTTCGACGAGCGGGTGTACGCGGCGCTGCTTGGGCTGTACGCCCCCGGTGGCCCGCTGGCGGACGAATCCCAGATGACGCGGCTGCGGCGTCTGCTCCGCGAGAACCGGCCGAACGGCGTGCTGGCGGCGCTGTACGACGCGCGGGACATGGCCGAGGACGGGCTGGTCGTCGAGGCCGAGGCGCGGCTGCGCGAGATCGCGCTGCGCGACCCGGACGAGCCGGGCGTGTACGAGCTGCTGCTCCGCGTCTGGTCGATGCAGCGTGCGGTCAATGCCGAAGACCCAGTGCTCGAGGACGCCGCCGCCTGGCTCATGGAGCGGCTCGCGGCACGCCCGGGGTCGCCCCCGATCGGCGCGGCCCTGGCGCGCGTCTTCGTCGAGCTTGGCCGGCCCGAGCGGGCGGTCCAGGTACTCGAGGAGGTCGATCGACGCATCGGAGCCCCCGTGCTGGCCTCGATGCGCGAGCAGATCATCGCCCGCGACCTGGGCGAGCCCGAGCGGGCCCGGGAGATGTCGCTGGCCCGCCTGGACCGGCCGGCGCTCTCGATCGACGACGCGATCGCAAGGGCCTTTCTTGAGGCCCAGGGCGGGGACGCGGCCAGCTCGCTGGCGACGCTCGAGTCCTCGCTGCCGGCGTTCGCCACCCTGACGACCGACCAAAGGACGCGTCTGGGCCACGTCGCTACGGCCGCCCTGGTTGCGCTGAACGCGGGCGACCTCTCCCGCGACGACCTCGGGTCGCGGGCCGGGCCCGTGCTGGCGATCATCGACCTGGCCTCCGACCGGGGCGCACCGCTCTCGGATCCCGTGCTCGACGGGCGCCTGCGGATCGCCGCCCTGGACCCGGGCCGCGACGCCGACGAGCTGGCGGATCTCGCGTCCCGCGTCGCCGGCGGCGACGACGCACGGCTGACGACGACGTTCGGGACGATCGTCGGGGGTCTGCTGACGACCAAGCAGTACCTCAAGGCGACCGAGCTGTGCGTGATCGGCGCCACCCGGGCCGGCACGATCGACGGCGGGCTCCTGATCGACGCGGTCGCGATCGCAGGCCAGTTCGGCGGCGAGGCCGAGACCCGCGCGTTGCTCGCCAGACTCGACGAGTCCGGGCGGACTCTAGAGGCGGCACGCCACATCTGGAACGACCCGCCGCCCGAGGGCAAGGGGCCGGCGGACGTCCGCGCCGAGATCGCGTACCAGGCCGCGGGGCGGGCGTCGATCTTCGGACGGGACGACGCTGCCGAGGAGATGTACAGGATCGCCCTCGAGCACGTCCCGGATCACCTGTGGACGAGCAACGACCTGGGGTACATGCTCGCCGACGCGGGGCGCGAGCTGGCCGAGGCCGAGCGGATGATCGAGTCTGCGTACGCGCGCCAGCCCGACAGCCACAACGTGACGGACTCGCTCGGCTGGGTCCGGTACAAGCTCGGGCGGTTCGAGGACGAGGGCGGGCGCGAGGGGGCGATCACGATCCTCTCCCGCGCCATCACGATGGGCGAGGGCGCCAACAGCTCGACGCTCCACGACCACCTGGGAGACGCCCTGTGGCGGGCCGGGCGGCGGGAGGAGGCCGAGAAGACCTGGCTCGACGCCGAGGTGGTCGGCGGGCAGCAGATCCGCATCGCCCGCCGGGGCGCCGGCCGGGACGACCCGACGGTGAGGCGGCTCGAGCAACGCCGGGACATGATCCGGGCCAAGCTCCTGGCGATCGAGGCGGGCGAGGCCCCGCCGGTGGCGCCCCTCGGCGAGGGCGTGGCCGAGCCGAGTTCAGGCGACGAGCGGGCGGCGACGGGGACAGACGACGGGCAAGAATGACCGGTGGCGCCCGCGGGGCGCCGGCGGGCGAGAGATCGAGGAGCGCGGCGAATGGCCGGACACAGCAAGTGGGCGAACATCAGGCACCGCAAGGAGCGGCAGGACAAGAAGAAGGGCAAGATGTGGTCCAAGTGCTCCAAGGCCATCATGGCCGCGGCGCGCCAGGGCGGGCCCGACCCGGATACCAACCTCACGCTCCGCTACGCGATCGATGAGGCCAAGTACGCCAACATGCCCAAGGACACCATCAAGCGCGCCATCGAGAAGGGCGCGGGCGCCGGGGGCGGCGAGGACTTCGCATCGATCACCTACGAGGGCTACGGGCCCGGCGGCGTCGCCATCATCGTCGACGCCCTGACCGACAACAAGACACGCACCGTCGCCGACGTGCGGAGCATCTTCACAAAGGGCGGGGGGAACCTGGGCGCGTCCGGCGCCGTCGCGTTCATGTTCGAGACCCGCGGCAGGATCCTCGTGCCGGCGGACAAGGTGAGCGAGGACGACGTCATGGAGAACGCCCTCGAGGCGGGCGCCGACGACGTGCAGGCGCCCGAGGACCCGACCGACGACGAGCCCGGGTTCTGGACGGTGCTGACCCCCGCCACCGAGATGCTGGCGGTCAAGGAGGCCATGGAGGCCGCCGGCGTGCCCATCGAGGACGCCGAGGTCACCAAGATCCCGGGCAACACGGTCGAGGTCACGGGCGACGACGTCCGCAAGCTGATGAACCTCATCGACGCGCTCGAGGACAACGACGACGTCCAGAAGGTCTACAACAACGCCTCGATCGACGACGCCGAACTTGCGGCGATCGAGTAGCCGGCGCCCGATCGCCCCGTCGGGTACAACTCCTCCCGTGCGAGGCTGGGCGACCTTCGACGAGACCAGGACCTACCGCTACACGCTTCACCGGCGCTGGGCGCCCCGCGGCCGCCGCGTCTGCTTCTGCCTGCTCAACCCGTCCACGGCCGACGAGTACGTGCTCGACCCGACGCTCACCCGCTGCCTCGGGTACGCGCAACGGTGGGGATTCGCGGCGATGGAGGTCGTCAACATCTTCGCCCTCCGATCGACCGACCCGGCGGGCCTCCGCGCGTGCGACGACCCCGTCGGCCCGGGCAACGATCGGGCGATCCGCAAGGCCGTACGTCGCTCGGACCTGGCCGTCGCGGGCTGGGGCACGCACGGCGAGCTGCTCGACCGGGGCGCTCGCGTCGCGGAGATCGTTCACGGGATGTGCGAGCCGGTCTGCCTGGGCCTGACGGCCGCGGGCCACCCCAAGCACCCGCTCTACCTGCGTGCCGATCTCGAGCCGGTCGCGTACAGGGCGCCCGCGGCGATCTAGGTCAGGTCTGGCAGCGCGCCATGCCAGGACTCGATCATCCGCCGCGCCGCGCGGTCCTGGCGTGGCAGGCCCCGCAGGTCCGCGACGACCTCGGGCGCGCCCCCGCCCGTCTCGATCGCGACGGCGTACGCCGTGAAGTCCAGCCGACCCCCGCCCACGACCGGCTCGCACCGCCCCTGCGCGTTGGCGTCGCTCAGCCTGGCGACGGCGAGGCGATCGCCGAGCGCCGAGACCGCGGCCGCCGGGTCATCGCCCGCGAGCAGGACACTCGCCGGGTCGATCCCGACTCCGAGCAGTCCCCCGCGCTCGTCGATGGGCCATTCGTGATCCGCGACGATGACACCCGCCCGCTCGCCCGCCGCCGCGATAGCGCGGACGGCCCCGGCGTCGATACCGGCCGGAAGCGTGAGCGAGAGCGAGCGCCGGCTCGACTCCCCGACCAGCCCGGCCAGGTCCCCCGCCAGATCGATCGCGCCCAGCGTCGCCGCCAGCGCCCGATCGATGCGCGACGCGTCTGCGAAGTGCGCGGCCGGGATCCATAGGTCCAGCCCGCCCAATGCCAGCCCGCTCCGCCGGAGCAGCGCGGCCAGGTCGCGTCGGGCCGAGCGGTCCAGCTCCCGGGCCCGCACGCCGGCCGCCGCGGCGTCGAGCCGGACACTCCGCACGCCGACCGAGGCGGCCCACGCGACCGCTCCTCTGGCGCCGCCCGACCACGGCGCCCCGGGCGAGTCGTCGAGTCCGGCCAGCGAGACACTCAGGGGCGGCGCGTCGGGCATGGGCCAAGTTGTAGCCGAGCGCCCGCACCCCCGCCCGGGCCTCATAGGATCCGGCGATGACCCCCCCACGCACGACCGGGCGCCGCCTGTGCGAGACGATCCACCTGGCCGCGGCCGGGATCTGGCTCGGGGCGCTGCTTATGAGCGGGGCCGTCGCGGGCGTCGTGTTCACCAAGACGCCCGAGCTGGATCCCACGCTCGGCCGGTTCGCGGCCTACCCGGGCGACCACGCCCGCCTGGCCGCGGGATACGTCCAAAATGAAGTCTTCAAGCTCACCGACCTGACCCAGTTCGTCGCCTCGCTGATCTGCCTGGCGACGATGATCGGGCTGATCGCGCTGTACCGGCTGCCGATCCGGTCGCTGGTCGGCGCGGTGCGGCTCGTCTCGCTGATGCTCGGGCTGAGCGCGCTGAGCTACTACATCCTCGTGCTCACGCCCCGGATGAGCGAGAACCTGCGCGCGTTCTACGCCGCCGCCGAGGCCGGCGAGGTCGAGACCGCCGAGCGGTTCCGTGCGCTCTTTGACGCCGACCACCCGACCGCGACCAACGTCTTCGCGGTCATCACGATCGGCGTGCTCGTGATGTTCATCTCGGGCCTGTGGAGCGCGACGGGGCCCGCGACCGAGGAGGGCGCCGTCGGGCGGCGCCCCCGTGCCGCCAAGGGCGGGGGCTCGCGCCTTGAGGAACCACGGCTGGCCAAGGGAGCGAACCGATGACGCCGGCGAGTGCCGCGGCACGCACGCCGACGAACCCGCGCGGCCTGAAGGACATCCCCTTCGAGCTGCCGAGCGTCACCGACGCACAGAAGAAGCGGGCCCGCCGCCTCGCCGCGGCATTGGCCAGGCACTACCCCGACGCCCACTGCGAGCTCGCCTACACCAGCCCGCACGAGCTGCTCGTCGCGACGATCCTCTCCGCGCAGACGACCGACGTCGGCGTCAACAAGGCCACGCCCGCGCTGTTCAAGAAGTTCCCCACGCCGGGTGATTACGCGAAGTCCGCGCCGGCCAAGATCGAGCCGTACATCAAGTCGCTCGGGTTCTTCCGCAGCAAGGCCAAGTCCGTGCACGCCGCGATGACCGCCGTCGCCGAGGAGCACGGCGGCCAGGTCCCGGGGACGATGGACGAGCTGCTCGAGCTCCGCGGCGTCGCCCGCAAGACCGCCAACGTCGTCCTGGGCAACGCGTTCGGGATCAACGTAGGCTTCGTCGTGGACACGCACATCCAGCGCTTCGCCTGGAGGTTCGATCTCGTGGCCAAGGGCGAGAAGGACGACCCGAAGAAGATCGAGAAGAAGCTGATGGCGCTCTTCCCGAGGGCGCGCTGGTGCGAGCTGAGCCACCAGATCATCTGGCACGGCCGCCGCGCATGCCCGGCCCGGGGAACCGCGCCGCACACGCACCCGATCTGCAAGTCGTTCGGCGTTCGATGCCCGAAGTAGGGCTCAGCCGTCGCTGGGCGGCCCGTAGTCGTCGAACCCGTCGTCGACGTCCACTTCGACGTCGCGGTACGTGTACTTGGCCAGGACGCCGCCGTCGGTCGTCATCTGGGTGATGGTCGTCGGGTAGAGCACGCCGCCGAACGGCTTGTACCCGTCCACGATCGTGAGGATGTCCCGCCCCTTGCCGTCATCGGTGGGGATGGTGTACTGCACGCCGACGTACAGACCGCTGTCGCGGTCGAAGAGCACGTGCTCGGTCTTCCCGGAGGGCCAGGCGGCGCGGACGATGTAGACCGAGCGGCCCAGCAGCTCGCCCGAGCCGATCGTCCGGATGCTGATGTAGCGGTCCTTGTAGTTGGCCTGCCCGTGGAAGTCGGCGGCGTCGCGGGTGGCGTCCTCGGCCTCGCCCTCGAGGAGCGCGGCGTCGCGGCCGGCGACGTGGCGCCACGCCGTCTCGCCGTCGAACCCGATCTCGATCGTCGTGCCCGCGGGCTCCGAGATCTTGGTCCGCATCTTGTCGGGCGCATCCATCCACGTGGTGAGCCTGGCCGCGAACTTGAAGGGCTGGCCCTCGAACACGCCGTAGATCCGCCGGTTCTTCTGCGCGAACACCTTCTCGCGGCCGCCGATCTTCTCGATGTGCGTCTCGAAGAGCGACTCGGCCTCCGGCAGCGAGGCCTCGGGCGACTCCTCGTTGAGCACGGGCGTGGGCGACGCGTCGGGCGCCGGCTGAGCGTCTGGCTGCTCTGACTCCGGCTGGGCGGGGGCGTCGGACTGGGCCAGGGCGGCCGGCGTGAGCGAGACCAACGCGGCGATGCCGACGATCGTGCGGAGACGGGGCGCCATGGGCGTCCTCCTCGGGGCTGGGTCGTGCGTGCGTGCGCCGCCGACCGAGGAAGTACGCGGCGGCGACTCGGGGGTTCGCAAACGCGGCGCCGACCGCGTCTCCCGCGGCCCCCGCCTCAATATGCCCGTCGGGACTCGAACCCAAAACCTCTGGCTTCGGAGGCCAGCGCTCTATCCAATTGAGCTACGGGCACGGCTTCGGACGCGGGAGTCTACGATCGCCCCCCACGCATGGCAACGACCCGTGAGACCCCCGCCCGCGCTCCGACGGCGCCCCTCCCCGGGATCCTCGCCTTCGCCTTCCTGGCCAGCCTCGGCACCGGCGCGATCACCAACGGCGTCTACTTCCTCGCCGAGTCCGCCCTGGGCTACGGCGCCGCCCTCAACTTCCTGCTCGCGATCCTCTTCGGCGCCCTCTACGTCGGCGTCTCCTCCTCCTCGGGCCCCGCGATCCGGCGCGCCGCCAGGGGCAGGCCCTGGCTCACCACCCGAGGCGTGCTCGCGGCCAGCGCGGTGCTTGTCGGCGTGGTCTGCGCCCTGCCCCTCGTCGGCGCGTGGGCCGACGGATCGGGCCGCACGCCCGCGTGGACGTTCTGGCTCCTGATCGCGCTGTTCGCCGTCGCCAGCGGCGTGCTCTGGCCCGTGACCGAGGCGTACGTCTCGGGCGGGCGGCACGACAAACCGCTGCGGGCCGCGATCGGGCGGTTCAACCTGTCCTGGTCCGCCGCGACGATCGTTGCCCTGTGGCTCATGGGCCCGCTGGTCGAGGAACACCCCACGCTCGTGCTGCTGGGCGTGGGCGGGGCCCACCTGGCCGGCGCTGCGCTGCTCGCCCGGCTGCCCCGCGAGCCCGCTCCGCGTCTGCAGGAGCACGCCGAGCTCTCGAGCGAGCAGCGCGACACGTCGAGGGCGCTGCTGGGCTGGTTCCGCGTGCTGTTGCCCATCAGCTACCTGCTCAAGACGGCGCTGCTGCCGCAGCTGCCCGGGGCCCTTGAGCGGCTCGAGACCGACCCGTCCTGGAAGCCCATCGTCGGCAGCACGTACTTCGTCGCCCGGTTCGTCGGCTTCGCCCTGTTCGAGCGCTGGCACGGGTGGCACGGCAGCCGCCTGATGCCCAAGCTCGGCGCGCTGATGCTCGTCGGCGGGTTCGTCGCCGCGGTCCTGGCCCCGCTGATGGGGGATGCCGGGGTTGGGCTGGCCGTCATGGTCGCCTCGCTGGCCTTGTTCGGGCTCGGCGGGGCGACGGTGTACGCGGGCTCGATCTTCTACGCCATGGAGGCCGGCGACTCCGACGTCGATTCCGGGGGCGCCCACGAGGCGTGCATCGGGCTGGGGTACACGCTCGGGCCCATCTGCGGGCTCGGGGCCGTCGCCCTGGCCTTGATCGACGGCGTCGCGTTCGAGGGGGCGATGGTGGGGCTGACGGTGCTCGTTGCGGGTTTGTTCGGGGTCTCGGCGCCCTGGATCCTGCGCCGCTGGGCCCGCGGGAAACTTTGACACCTCTTGGGCGTATGACCCTCGTCCGGGCCCGGTATCTTCGGTACCAGACGCGGAATGACCGGCACGACACCCCGACACGGCGCCGGAACAGGACGATCGGGACACGGGTTCATCCAGGTGGCCTCGGATGGACGAACTGGTGGGATGATGGACCGTCGCCGCCCGAGCCAGGGGCGAACCCTGGGCACGAGGCGCCACACAGCCCTGGAGCGAGCATGATCAACAGGAAGACCGAACGGGCGGGCACGAGGGTTCTCGCCGGGGTTGCCGCGGCGTCCCTGGCCCTGCTCACGCCCCTCGCCCAGGCCCAGCAGCCGGTCCAGACCGCGTCCATCGCGGACTGGTCCGACGACGTCTGGTCCGTCGCCCGCACGAACGACGAGTCCGCGCTGAGCGAGGCCCTGGCCCGCCTGCCCGAGACCGACCCGGGCCTGCAGGGCGACATCGAGCTGTTCAAGGCCAACCGCGACAAGCGGGAGCAGGACCGGCTGGCCCGGATCGAGGAGGTCTCGGCCGAGCTTGACGAGCACCTGGCCGAGGGCAAGGGCGACGTCGCCCTCAGCGAGGCGCTGACGTCTGCCGTCGAGCTGCAGCTGCTGACAAGCAACGACGACGCGTTCTTCGCCGACGCCCGGATCAAGGGCCTGCTGGAGCGCACCGACAAGGCCGCCAAGGCGGCCGAGGCGAGGGGTGACTGGCTCGTCGCCAACGAGCTGTTCTACCGCCTGTCCACCATCCTCGAGGACGAGGGCGCGTACAAGGAGGACGTCGATCGCCTGACCAAGCGGCTGACGATGATCCGGCTGTACGCCCCGGAGCGGCTCTGGGAGCTGCGCAACGAGCGGCAGATCGCCGAGGGCGAGGAGCCCCTGCCGGCGTACAACGAGTACGGCGACAGCTACCAGGAGAAGCTCTCGGGCATCGACGAGATGATGGTCCGCCGCGCCCTCCAGAACGCGGCCATCCGCTACGTCGAGCGGGCCGCCGACGGGCGTGACGGCGTGGACATGCGCCAGATGCTCACCTCGGGCGTGACGGCCCTCCGCACGATGGCGACCACGACCGACCTGCAGCGGGCCTTCGAGGGCCTGTCAAACGAGGGGCGCCGGGCCGACTTCCTGGCCGCCCTCGAGACCATCCAGCACGACATCGACACGTACAAGAACGTCGGCGCCCTGAAGATGACCACCGTCATCCAGGACCTGCTCGACGCCAACGACGCGACCATCGCCGTCTCCGAGGAGGCCATCCTCCACGAGTTCGGCAACGGGGCCCTCGAGGAGCTCGACCCCTACTCGGCCATCATCTGGCCCGACGAGCTGGCCCGCTTCCGCCGCTCGACCCAGGGCGAGTTCATCGGCGTCGGCATCCAGATCCAGCTCGACGAGCTGCTGAACATCGAGGTCGTCACCCCGCTCGAGGGCACGCCCGCCCAGCGGGCCGGCATCCGCTCGGGCGACATCATCAAGAAGGTGGACGGGCGGTCCGCCGTCGGATTCACCCTCAACCAGGCCGTCGAGGTCATCACGGGCCCGGCCAACACCAAGGTCGTCCTGACCATCGAGCGTGAGAACGAGGACGCCACCGAGGGCGAGCCCGAGACCATCACCAAGGAGTTCACCGTCGTCCGCAAGCGGATCGACCTGCCGACCGTCAAGGGCTGGGAGAAGACCGGCCCGGGCGACATGGACTGGGACTGGTTCGTGGACGACGGCATCGGCTACGTCCGCCTGACGGGATTCACGGAGCACACCACCCGAGACTTCGACGCCGCCATCGACGCGATGCGCCGCGACGGGCTCGAGGCCATGATCCTGGACCTCCGCTTCAACCCGGGCGGACTGCTCGACCAGGCCGTCTCCATCTCCAGCCACTTCGTGGACCGGGGCCTGATCGTGCGGACCGAGGACGCCGACGGCCTGCCCGCCAGCGCCCCGCAGCTGGCCCAGTACGTCGAGTCGTCCAAGATGCTCACCGACATCCCGGTGGTCGTCCTGATCAACGAGGGCTCGGCCTCGGCCTCCGAGATCGTCTCGGGCGCCATCCAGGCCGCCGCCCACCAGGGCAAGCTCCAGGCACTCGTCGTCGGGCAGCGGTCCTTCGGCAAGGGCTCGGTGCAGAACGTCTACCCCCTCAACGGCGGGCAGGCCGCGATGAAGCTCACCACCCAGTACTACCGCATCGACTCGCCCCGCATCATCCACCGCCGCCCGGGCTCGACCGAGTGGGGCATCGACCCGGACCTCGAGGTCGAGATGCTGCCCGACCAGATCACCGAGAGCCTCCTGCTCCGTCGCGAGGCCGACGTGCTGCCCCTGGACGAGAACGGCGAGATCATCGCCGACGCCGAGAGGCCCGACCCGGACACCCTGATCACCGACGGCATCGACCTGCAGGTGCACACGGCCGTCATGCTCTGCGAGTCCCAGCGGTCCGGCCGCAAGCTCACCGCCCAGCGGGAGAACTGAGCCCGGCGACAGCCCGCGTCCCCCACGCCGCCCCCGAGGGCGGCGTTTTTCTGCGCCCGCCGCCGCCCTCCTAGACTCTGCCCAGGCTTCGGGCCAGGGCCCGCCAGCCGCCCCGCATCAAGCAAGCCAGAGCCCTCGAATCCCTCCACACGGGCCACGAACCCCGTCCGAACGGAATCGACCATGACCGCCCAGCAAGCCGCCTCCAAGCGACCCCCCAAGCCCAAGGCCGACGGCCCCTCGTCCAAGCTCCCGGACGACACCCTCAAGAAGTGGCTCTACGACATGCAGCTCATCCGGGAGTTCGAGTCCCGGACCATGCAGGCCTACCAGCAGGCCAAGATCGGCGGCTTCTGCCACATCTACTCGGGCCAGGAGGCGTCGGCCGTCGGCACCATCAACAGCGTCGAGCACGACGACCCCATCGTCCTGGCCTACCGCGACCACGGGCACGCCCTGGCCCGCGGCATGGACCCCAAGGCCTGCATGGCCGAGATGTTCGGCAAGGTCCTCGGCTGCGCCAAGGGCAAGGGCGGGTCGATGCACATGTTCGACAAGCCCAACCACCTCTTCGGTGGGCACGGCATCGTCGGCGCGCAGACCCCCCTGGGCGCCGGCCTCGCCTTCGCCGCCCGATACGAGTGGGAGGTGCTCGGCACGGGCAAGAAGAAGGTCTGCCTCTGCTACCTGGGCGACGGCGCCATCGACCAGGGCGCGTTCCACGAGGCCCTCAACCTCGCCGCCCTGTACTCGTGGCCCGTCATCTACATCATCGAGAACAACGGCTACTCGATGGGCACGGCGATCGACCGCCACACCGCCAACCCCCACAACCTCGTCAGCCGGGCCATCGGCTACGACATGAAGTCGCTCGAGGTGGACGGCCTCTCGATCCTGAACCTGTACGACCACTTCAAGCCGCTGGCCGACGAGTGCCGCGAGATGCAGCGCCCGGCCTTCGTGGACCTGAAGACCTACCGGTACCAGGGCCACTCCATGTCCGACCCCCAGAAGTACCGGACCAAGGACGAGGTGGAGAGCTTCAAGGAGCAGGACTCGATCGCCCACCTGGCGAGCCACCTGATGAACGAGCGGTCGTGCCTGAGCGAGGACGACTGGAAGGGGATGCAGGACGAGATCAAGAAGATCGTCCGCGAGGCGGTGAAGTTCGCCGAGAAGGCGCCCGACCCCGAGCCCGGCGAGCTGTACACCGACGTCTACGCCAACCCCGAGCCGAACCTGAGCCCGACCGCCGAGTACCGGCACGGGGTGAGGAACCCGCTGCTGTAGCAGGATGTTCACGTCCTATCTCAACGCGGCCCCTTGGTGGTTCTGGATCATTGTTTTCGTCATCATCGCCTTCATCGTCTGGATCATGACACACGACTCCGACAACTGACCCACAGGCCACATGACACTCGCGGCCACGATCCCATTTGTGCCTCCGATCGAGTTCCTTGTCTCCTGCTTCGCGGTCCCTTTCGTTCTCGCCCTGATCGTGCTTGCCGCCTGGATGCTGAAGATTGAACTGTCTCGGAACGACCAAGAACACCGCCGGGATGATGACCGGTGAAACACGCCAGAGCCCGACGCCATGAGCACACTCGACCTCCCCCCCACCATCGACTCCAAGATCCACCCCGCCGTCGGCGAGTGGGAGCTGCCCGAGTTCGTCGCCGAGGGCGACTTGCCCTCGCGCGAGGGTGATCGCGTCATCCAGTACCGCGAGGCCCTCCGCGAGGCCATGTCCGAGGAGATGCGCCGCGACAAGCGGGTGTTCCTCATCGGCGAGGAGGTCGCCGAATACAACGGCGCCTACAAGGTCTCCCAGGGCATGCTCGACGAGTTCGGGCCCAAGCGGATCATCGACAGCCCGATCTCCGAGAACGGCTTCGCCGGCTCGTGCATCGGCGCCGCCATGGCCGGCCTCCGACCCATCGTCGAGTTCATGAGCTGGTCGTTCTCGCTGGTCGCGGCCGACCCGATCCTGAACAACGCGCCCAAGATGCTGTACATGAGTGGCGGCCAGTGGGGCTGCCCGATCGTCTTCCGCGGCAACGACGGCGCCGGCGGGCAGCTCGGCTCCACCCACTCCTGGTGCGTCGAGGGCTTGTACGCCAACGTCCCCGGCATGAAGATGGTCATCCCCTCCAACCCCTACGACGCCAAGGGCCTGCTCAAGACCGCCATCCGCGACCCGGACCCCGTCTTCTTCCTCGAGTCCGAGCGGATGCTGGGCGACAAGGCCCACGTGCCCGAGGAGGAGTACTACATCCCCTTCGGGCGGGCCCGCAAGGTCCGCGAGGGCGACGCTTGCACGCTGATCTCGTTCGGGCGCCCGGTCAACTTCTGCATGGAGGCCGCCGAGGCGCTCGCCGCCGACGGCGTCGAGGTCGAGCTGCTGGACATGCGGTCGATCCGCCCCCTGGACATCGACTCCATCGTCGAGAGCCTCAAGAAGACCAGCCGGGTGGTCGTCGTCGATCAGTCCTGGCCCTTCGCCGGAATCTCGAGCGAGGTCATCACGCAGATCACCGAGCACGCCTTCGACTGGCTGGACGCCCCGCCGGTGCGCGTGAACACCCGCGACGTGCCGACGCCCTACGCCAAGCCGCTGGAGTACGACTACCTGCCCAACCCCGAGCGGATCGCCGAGGCCGTGCGCCGCGTGATCGCCTGACCGACCTGAATCGGAGCCCACGATGAAGATCCTCGCGTTCACCGGCTCGATGCGGGCCGAGTCGATCAACCGCCGCCTGATGCTCCTGGCCGTCGCCCGCCTGAAGGAGCGCGGCGCCGACGTCACGGAGGTCCAGCTCCGCGACCTCAAGCTCCCCATGTTCGACGAGGACATGGAGGCGGCGCTCAAGGCCAAGGGCGAGTCGTTGCCCGAGTCGGTCACGCGGCTGCAGGACATGATGCTCGACGCCGACGCGCTGCTGATCGCCAGCCCCGAGTACAACGCGTCGCTGAGCCCCGCGCTCAAGAACGCGATCGACTGGTGCTCCCGCCGGTCCGACGAGAAGGGCGGCCTGGCCTGCTACCGGGGCAAGGTCGCCGGGCTCATGGCGACCTCCGGCGGGCGGCTCGGAGGGATACGGGGCCTGCCCGAGGTCCGCCGCATCCTCTCGGGCATCGGCGTGACCGTCATCCCCCAGGACTTCGCCTGCCCGGGCGCCCCGATGGACACCCCGGCCGACTGGCCCGACGAGGCGACCCTCAAGGGGGCCCACCGCGTCGCCGATGCGCTGTACGACTCCACCGCCGCCCTCACGGGCTGACGCCCGGGCCCACCCTCTAGAATCGCCCCGACCGAGCACGACCAAGGACGACGAGCCATGCCGATCGAGATCACCATGCCACGCCTCTCCGACACCATGGAGCAGGGCACGGTCGTGACGTGGCACGTCAAGGAGGGGGACACCGTCTCCTCGGGCGACGTCATCGCCGACATCGAGACCGACAAGGCGACGATGGAGCTCGAGTCCTTCGACGACGGGACGGTGGCCAAGCTCGTCGCGGCCGAGGGCGAGAACGTGCCCATTGGCGCGGTCATCGCGATCATCGCCGAGGAGGGCGAGAGCGCCGAGGACGCCGCCGCCGGGGCGTCCAAGGGCGGCGCCAAGAAGGCGGCCAAGTCCGACGGCGGAGGCGATGAAGACTCGAGCGGGCCCAGCACCGCGGTGGCCGACACGCCCGCGGCCGGCGCCGCGCCCGCCAGCGCCCCCGCGCCCTCCAGCAACGGGTCGCACGGCGATCGCGTCTTTGCCTCCCCCCTGGCCCGCAAGCTCGCCGACGAGCGCGGCGTGGACCTGGCTAGCCTCAGCGGCTCGGGCCCCTCGGGCCGCATCGTCAAGGCCGACGTCGAGGCCGCGGGCGCCGGCACGCGCGCCCCCTCGCGGCCGGCGGATACGAGTCTCGTCGCCGGCGGCGTCTCGGGCGCCCCCGAGCCGGCGCCCCTGCCCGCGGGCGGCGCGCTCGAGGACCGGGCCGTCGACCTGTCGAACATGCGGGCGACCATCGCCCGGCGCCTGGTCGAGTCCAAGGCGACGATCCCCCACTACCAGGTCACGGTCTCGGCGCGCCTGGACGCCCTCGAGGACCTCCGGGCCCAGCTCAACGAGCAGCTCGTGCCCCAGGGCGTCAAACTGTCCGTCAACGACTTCCTCGTCCGCGCGTGCGGCATGGCGATGCACGAGCACCCGTTCGTCAACTCGTCCTGGGTGGAGCCGAACGCGAAGGGCCAGAACCCGAAGATCCAGCTGCACGGCCGGGTGAACATCGGCGTCGCCGTCGCCCTCCCCGCCGAGCGCGGGGGCGGCCTCGTCGTCGCGACCATCCGCGACTCGGACCGCATCGGCCTCCGCCAGATCTCGACCGAGACCAAGCGGCTGGCCAAGAAGGCCCGCGAGAAGGGCCTGAGCGTCGAGGAGATGTCCGACTCGACCTTCACGATCTCGAACCTGGGCATGTTCGGCGTGGACCACTTCACGGCGATCATCAACCCGCCCAACGCCGCCATCCTCGCCGTCGGCCGCGCCGTCGAGAAGCCCTTCGTCGAGACGGGCGAGGACGGCGATCCCGAGCTGGTCGTCGGGCTCGAGATGTCGATGACGATGTCGTCCGACCACCGGATCATCGACGGCGCCATGGCCGCCCAGTACCTGGGCGCGGTCAAGCAGCTGCTCGAGAACCCGGCGACGCTGCTGGTGTGAAGCCCACGACCGAGCAGGCAGAGTCCGAAGAGCGCAGCCCGCGGGACTCGGCCCCGTATACGCCCAAGCGCCGGATCTACCGGTGGCTTCTCGCCTTCGCGGTGCTGTCGATGCTCGCACTCGGAATCCTGGCGTGCGTGCCAGTGTTTCTGCCCGGCACGCCGATCGCTGGACGGGTCATGTTTGCGATGGGGGGACTCTGCCTGTTCTTGATCGCGGCGATATTCTGGAAGCGCCGAAACGACGGACCCGATCCACCATCCGGAGGGGGACCGAGCGACGAACCGAACTGGGCCATGCTCTCCGCTGCCGCGCAGGTGAGGCGCCCGATCTAGCCCGCATGACCCACGACGACCCTACGACGAGTCGAATGAGCCGCCGCAAGCTGATGCTCGCCGCCGGGGGCGTCCTGCTCGCGCTCGCGCTGGCGGTCGCGGGGCCCGCGACGTTCTTCTTTGTCCGCGACGGGTTCCCGGCGATGACCAACCCCATCGCCGAGCTTGACGAGGGCGAGCTCAAGACGATCGAGCTGGGCGAGGACGACATCCCGGCGATGCTCTCGATCGTCGTCGAGTCGTTCGACGACCCCGTCCCGCCGCTGAGCGTCACCGTCCGCACGCCCGACGGCGCCGAGGTCCCCACGGGCCAGGCCGACGGCTGGCACTCGATCCTCGGGCGCCGCTACAGACGAGTCATCAACATCCTCCCGACCCAGCCCGGCCCGATCGAGCTGCGCGTGGACACGCAGGAGGGCGGGGGCGCCGAGGACTTCGCGCTCTTCCGCCACCCGGCGTCCACGATGGAACGGTTCGAGGCCAGGGCGATGCCCTACTGGATCGCGGCGGGCGTGCTCGCGCTGATCGCCCTGGGCCTGGTCGTTGCGGCGGTGATCTCCAAGGCGGCGGAGCGCACTGACCTCGACGCCGCCCTCTCGGACCGCGGCTGAACGTCCGCGAACACGCCCCGCACGCTCAGAACCGCGATTCTGGAAGAAAACGGGCCCCCGATCCGTACAATCTTCCCGGAGGCGTTCGAACGTGCGGCGGACCGACTACGACACCCCAACGACCGGCCTGAGCGGCCCGGGCCTCGACGACGGCGCCCGCCCGCTCATCGGGCCCGACGGGCTGATGGACCGCGCCCGGGCCGTCGCCAAGCGAGAGGACGACGAGCAGCGCGAGGCCCGCGCCCTCGTCCGCCGCCTCGTCGTCGCGTTCTTCCTGACGATCGTGCTGATGGCGGCGTTCGTGGTGCTCGTCGCCGAGCTCAACGTGCACGTCCCGCCGATCGTCTTCCTGCTCTCATTCGTCGCGATCGCCGTCGGCACGCTCCTGACGCTGCTGCCCGGCGCCGCCCGCTCCAAGGCCGAGGCGGGCGCCTCGTGCGGGTGCGCCGCCGACGACGAGGGCCGCCCGGTCGGCTGCTGCTCCGGACCCCGCCCGCTCCGCATGTTCCGCGACGAGCGGTAGCAACCTCGCGGCAGGGACCTCAGGGCGAGTCGTTGAACACGTCCTCGCGCTCCGGGCGCCACCGGGCGGCCGAGTCATCGGGGTCGCACGCCCCGAACACGTTGATCCGGTCCCACAGCTCGATCCAGGACTCGTACGTGTCCTGGTCCTCGAAGAAGTCCTCGACGCCGTCGTCCAACTGCGAGAAGAAGTCCAGCCCGCTCACGCCCTCGATCACGTCGATCGAGACGAGATAGTCCTCGATCTGGCCGTGCGCCGTCCTGTGGTGGGGCAGCAGGAACGCGAAGACGAGCGGCGGGTTGGTCGCCCCGTCGTCGAGCACCACGATCTTGTAGAACATGTGCGGGATCGCGATGTCGTCGCCCGACCCCACCAGCCAGGTCTGGCCGGGCCCCACGACCGGGCCCGCGATCACCCAGACCGAGAACTGGCTCTCGAGCACGACGCAGTCCTGCACCCACCGCTCGAGGCAATACCAGATCCCGGGCGAGCCGTTGAACGAGTCGTGGTACTGCGGCGCGATGTTGGTCATCGTGTTCGCGTGGAACACGGTCGTCTCATCGAACGGGTCGCTCTGCCCGCTGTCCAGCTCCGCCGAGACCGAGTCCCCGTCGCGGTCCCCGCCCATCACGGCGTAGGGCGCCATGTGCCCGCGGGCGATGTTGATGTCGCCGAACAGCCCGTTGTACTCGGTCGTCGAGACCGGGTCGGTCACCGCCGGGTCGTCCTCGGTCCGGAAGGTCTTGAACCGGCCCGACCGCGGCGGCGTGTCCCGCCACTCGGGCTCGACGCGGTAGGCGACCCAGAGCGGGATCCGCCTGGCCGCGTCGTACTGCAGCACGTGCCCCCGCTTGACGATCAGCGGGTACTGCGACGGGTCGTGGGCGAACTCGATGATCGGCGCCCCGGCCCGCTGGCCGAAGACATGCTCGTCGAACCGCTGCGCCTGCTCGGCCGCGTCGAGGGGCTGGGCGAGCGCGCCGTGCTCGACGCGTGTTGCCGCGAGGGCGCGCACCTCGCGCACTTCGGCCCCGGCAGCGTCGGGCTCGACGTCGACGCCGCGGCGGTGGAGCGCGCGCGGGCCGCGGGCCTCGACGCCCGCGTCGC